>JADJLX010000005.1:0-1200000 GCA_016709865.1 Bacteroidales bacterium | reverse complement strand
GATACTCTCTGATAAATATTTCTGTAATTTCTCACTCTTCCAGTCTTTACCTGATGCCTGGGCTATTGATCAGATTTTCCCGATAATGCCCATCCACCGTCTTAATGAGGAACCGGTCCGCACTGCTACAATACAGGATATGACATGCGATTCAGATGGTAAGATAGATAATTTCATTTCAACACGTAATTCATCTCATCACCTTCCTGTTCACTCCTTAAGGGGAAAGGAGAGATACTACCTCGGAGTATTCCTTGTAGGTGCTTATCAGGAAATACTTGGCGATTTGCATAACCTGTTCGGTGACACCAACGCAGTGCATGTATCAGTCGATAGTGAAGGTTATAAAATTGATCAGATAATTGATGGTGAGACAGTTGCTGAGGTTCTTGATTATGTGCAATACAACTCCAAGAAAATGGTACGAACCGTGGAATCGTGGGTTACATCTTCAGTTAAAGCCGGAATAATAACTCTCGAGGAGGGTAAGGAATTTCTCTCAAATTACCGTTCCGGATTGTATGGATATACATACCTGGAATAATCCGAAAGCTAAAATTCATCATGTTTAGTTTTTGATTGAAGAAATAATTTTTAACTTGGATCTTTATTATAAGTATTCTGTAGTTAATTAGTAACCCTTTTAAACAATTAAACTATGAGCAACGGAACCTTTGATTTTAACGTATTTATCAAGGATTCAAAAGAAGTCCTTGTAAATCCTAAGTCTTACTTCTCCACTATGGCTACAACCGGTGGAATTGCAGAACCATTGATTAAAGCCGTGATTTATGGCGCAGTAGCCGGGCTCTTCACCTTTCTGTGGAGTGTTCTGCATATTGGGGCATCAACCAGTTCTCTATTTGGTGGTGCAATAGGCATTATGGCCTTTATTTGGTCTATTATCGGAGCAATTATCGGTTTGTTTATCGGAGGAGTTATTTTGCTTGTAATTTCAGCAATTTGCAAAGGGAGTACCGATTTTGAAGCTAACGTCAGGGTAACTGCAGCTGTTATGGTTATTATGCCAATAAGTGCACTATTCGGATTTGCAGGCGGATTGAATATTTATCTTGGTGTTGCCGTAGGACTTGCTATTAATCTTTTTTCCTTGTGGCTTTTATACAATGGTCTAATTGAAGCACTTAAGTCAAATCCTGGTACAACCAAAATATTGATGTATATTCTGGTTGCTTTGTTTGTTATATTCATGCTGGTTGGACTTGGAGCCAAGAAGAAAGCAAATGATTTTATGAAAGAATTCAATAATTCAGATTTCAAGGAGATGATGAAAGATCTTCCAAAAGAATAATATTATTATTAATCTTTTAAAGCCAGGTTTATGAATTATTTTTCAATTCAAAACCTGGCTTTTAGTTGTGAATAAAATAACAGTAAATCATTTTAGAGGGGGAGTAGTTAGATATGTCTGATAATAAGATTAAAACCTGGATTTCTTCCAGAAATATTTTTGTGGTACTGGCCTATTGGTTTTTACTGATCATGCTGCTCTTCTCATTGTGCAGGATCGGTTTTTACCTGTTTAACTACAAAATGTTCCCGGGCGTAACTTTCAGTCAGTTTATTACAATTCTCAGAGGAGGTGTGGTCTTCGACCTTTCAGCTGTAGTTTATATCAATATACTTTTTATCCTGCTTTTGATAGTTCCTTTTGATTTTCGTTATGATAAATTATACCAGTCAGTTGTAAAATATATCTTCTTCATTACAAATGGTATCGCCATAGCTATGAACGGTATGGACTTTGTATATTACCGTTTTGTTGACAAAAGAGCGACAGCTGATGTATTTAAAACATTTGAAAATGAGTCTAATATGGTGAAACTCTTTTTCAAGTTTCTTACAGACTACTGGCCGGCGACTCTTTTCACAATTTTTCTGTGGTTTCTTATGGTATACCTTTATAATAAAGTTAAACCAATAAAGCCTGTCCCTAAAAACAAGATCATTTATTACTCGGTGAACGTCCTTATGATTCCTCTTGTTATTGCACTTGTAATTGGTGCTGCACGGGGCGGATATAAGCATTCAACAAGACCTATAACCATAAGTAATGCTACACGTTATGTGGAATCTCCACGCGACGTTGCAATAGTACTTAACACTCCTTTCAGTATATTCCGCACATTCGGCAAGAAGCCATTGGAAAGGTATGAGTTCTTTGATAATGAGAAACTTCTTAGTCTTTATAATCCACATGTTGTTCCTTCAGTTACAAAGCCTTTTTCCGGTGAAAATGTTGTGGTTATCATTCTTGAAAGCTTCGCAAGGGAATATATTGGGGCTTTAAATCCCGGGCTTGAGGACGGCAAATATGAAGGTTATACCCCGTTTATTGATTCTCTGATTAGTGTGAGCCTTACCTTTGATGTGTCGGTGGCAAACGGCAAGAAATCAATTGACGCCATGCCATCAATACTGGCTTCTGTTCCATCACTTGAGACTCCTTATACAATATCACATTATGCAAATAATCAGATAAACGGATTGCCTGAGCTGCTTAAAAGGAAGGGATATTACACAGCCTTCTTTCATGGTGCGCCAAATGGGTCTATGGGTTTCGATTCATTTGCCAAAACGGCAGGATTCGATGACTATTTTGGTCTTGATCAGTATCCTGATAAATCAGATTTTGATGGCATGTGGGGAGTATGGGATGAACCATTCTTCCATTTTTTTGCTTCGAAACTTAACAGCTTCAGACAACCGTTCCTTGCATCTATTTTTTCTGTTTCCTCACACCATCCGTTTAAAGTCCCTGAAAAATATGAAGGAAAATTTAAAAAAGGTCCGGCCCCTATTGTGGAAGTTGTAGGTTATACTGATTTTGCTCTGAGAGAAATGTTCTCTGAGTTATCTGAAATGCCATGGTTTAAAAATACCCTCTTTGTCATTACTGCTGATCATACCAATGAATCTATACATAAGGAGTTTCAGAATAATTTCGGGGCATATTGCATTCCGATTATTTTTTATAAGCCTGCCAGCGACCTGAAGGGAATTCAAAACAGGATTGCCCAGCAGATAGATATTATGCCAACAGTTCTTCACTATCTTAATTATGATGAAGATTATATAGCATTCGGGAATAATCTCCTCGATAATTCAGGAGAATCTTTTGCCTTTAACACAAATGGAAGTACATATCATCTTTATATGGCTGACCATATACTTGAAATGATTGATAATAAGTCAATTGGATTGTTTAATTACAAGACCGACCTTTTCCTGGAGAAAAATGTTTTGGGTGGAGAACCTGATTTGCAGATGAAAATGGAAGAAAAACTGAAATCAATAATTCAGACCTATAACAGCCGGCTTATCGATAACAATATGATTATAAGAAAAGAAAAATAGTATTATTTTAATTGTGTTGAAAAACCTAAAACACAGAAATATGAAATCACGTCGTCAATTCTTGAAGTTAGCCGGAACAGGAGTGCTTGCCGCCGGAGCATCAACATTATATGCTTATCCTGCATTGCCGGTATCGACCGACAAGACAAAAAATACCTTTACTGTCGGAATGGCAGGATATACCTTCCTCAGATTCGATGTGGAAAAAACAATAGAGATTATGAAAAGGGTGGGTGTTACAAACCTGTCGCTTAAAGATTTCCACATGCCAATGAACAGTACTCAGGAACAGATTTCATCTATTCTGGACAAGTTCAGGAGTGCCGGGATAAATGTTTATACTGTGGGAGTTATCTACATGAAAACAAAGGAGTCTGTCGATCAGGCTTTTGAGTATGCAAAAATGGCTGGTGTTAAAATGATAGTTGGTGCTCCGAATTACGAACTTCTTCCCTATGTTGAGGAGAAGATTAAAAGTTACGACTTTAAACTTGCTATACATAATCATGGTCCTGATAATCCTCTTTTCCCAAATGCAACCGACATCTGGGATCATATTAAAGATCTTGATTCCCGCATCGGTATTTGTATTGACATCGGGCACACAACACGCGACGGACAGGATCCTTCAGTTGACATTTTGAAGTATAAAGCCAGAATTTATGATGTTCATATCAAGGATGTTGACAAAGCTGCGAAAGAGGGTAAAACAGTTGAAATCGGAAGAGGTATTATTGATATTCCGAAAGTTATCGCTACCCTGAGAAAAATAAAATATTCAGGCAGCTGCAGCCTGGAATTTGAGAAGGATATGAATGACCCGCTGGCAGGAATAGCAGAATCGATCGGATATTTTAAGGGTGTGATGGCCTGTAAGTAGCATGAGCGTAGAGCGTAGAGCGAATAGCACAAGGCATGCTTCGGCTTCGCTCAGCATACAGAGCACAGTTTAAAGAGAAAAATAATAAATATTAGAGATATGACTAATTCAAGGCGTGAATTTATAAGAAAAGCGGCTGCTGGTACAGTAGGGTTATCAGTTGGCGGCAATCTGTTTTCTTCAGGGGCCCTTAGTTATAAGAGCATTCCGGGGTCAGGTGAGGTTATCCGTGTTGCAGTTATCGGATGCAACAGCCGTGGTAATGCGATGGCAGGTACATTTGCAAAACAGACTGGCGTTGAGGTTACATATATCTGTGATGTTGATGACCTCGCAACTGCCAAGACAGTAAAGTATGTCAGGGATATTACCGGAAAAGAACCAAAGGGAGTTCGGGATTTTAGAAAAGCCCTTGATGACAAGGCTTTAGATGCTGTTTATATAGCGGCTCCTGACCACTGGCATGCGCCGGCGGCCATATTGAGTCTTAAAGCAGGTAAGCATGTTTACGTTGAGAAACCACTTAGTCATAATCCACGGGAAGGAGAACTGCTTGTAGAGGCTGCCGGAAAATATAAAAAGATAGTTCAGATAGGAACACAGCGTCGTTCCTGGCCGGTTCTTACTCAGGGTCTGGCAGAACTTAATGGTGGCGTAATCGGTAAAGTTTATATGGCAAAAGCATGGTATGCAAATACCAGGGGGCCAATTGGTGTTGGTAAGGTTGTTCCTGTACCTGCCAATCTTGATTATGATCTCTGGCAGGGACCTGCTCCACGCCGTCCTTATAAGGATAATGTTATTCATTATAACTGGCACTGGTTCTGGAACTGGGGTACGGGAGAAGCCCTGAACAATGGAACCCATGATATCGATGTTATCAGGTGGGGACTTGGACTCGATTATCCCACAAAAGTAAATTCTGTAGGTGGAAGATACCATTTTAAAGATGACTGGGAGACTCCTGATACACAGGTTATAACTTATGAAGCTCCCGGAATTACAGTATTATGGGAGGGAAGAAGCTGTAATGGAAGCAACGTCGATAATCGTGGAAGGGGTGTGATTTTTCATGGCGAAAACGGATCACTTCATACAGGCGATAACAGTTATATGATCTACGACAACAAAAACAAACTTGTCAAAGAGGTAAAATCAGAAGTTGTCACTACAGAAGGACTCAATACTACCAGTCCGGGTGAAGCCCTCGATGCTTTACATGTTGTTGATTTTCTTGAGAATATAAGAAATAACAGAAAACCATTTGCTGACGCACTAAACGGCCACAAAAGTACGCTGTGGATGCAGCTTGGAAACATAGCACAGCGGGTTGGGCATACTATAAACATTGATCCTGCAAACGGTCATATCATTGCCGATTCTGAAGCTATGAAATTCTGGACAAGAGAATACGAAAAGGGGTGGGAACCCACTCTGTAGAAGTGGAAATGAAATATGTATTCTGGACGGTAGATGATTATGGTTTAGTGTTTCAAATGCGGCCATAAACTTCAGAGTTAATATCCGGATAATATAATATGTTGATATACAAGTAATTAAGTAATTTAGAAAAATGCCGGTTTTTATTGTATCTTTGCCGGATGAAAGATGAAATAATTATTCCGGTTCTTAAAGAGGAAGATTTTGTTGCTGCCAACAAGCGCAGAGACACTTATGCACTTAAAAGAGATTTACAGGCTCAGGAGTTTAATTCGGCTATCATCACCAGGATGATTGCTGATGCGAAGAATCAGATCAAATGTGATAAATGCGGAAAAGTATTTGATGCAGGAACCACAGTAAAAGAGTCGCTTACCTGTCCAGAGTGTAAATAGCCCACTGAATAAAAAATGCTGCCCCGGCGGCATTTTTTATTTTGGGAACTTTAAGTTTTCCTGTATCCCGTTGACAGGTAATTTTATAACTTTACGGTATTGGTTATTGTTTAATTCAAGATTGAGTTATGAAAATCAAAAATTTGTATGGAATTATCCTACTGATGCTTATATCACTCTTGTTTTTAAATTCATGTAATAGGGATACTGTTATTAAGAAAGAAAAAATTTCCGGTAATGTTCAGAAAGGTCCTTATTTGGTGGGTACTTCTGTTGAAATGTATGAACTGAATTCTTTCATGGAGCAGACAGGAAAGGTATTCAGGACACAGGTAAGTGACAACTCAGGTTTTTTTGAGATCAATAATGTAAATCTATCCTCGGAATATGTTGAGTTCTTTGCAAACGGGACCTATTATGATGAGGTGGCAGGAGGTATTCCTGTTGCATCCCTTGATCTTAGTGCAATTTCAGATATCAGAGATAAAACGACTGTAAATATTAATATCCTTACACATCTTGAGAAGGAACGGGTAAAATATCTGGTAAGTCAGGGTAAGAAGTTTTCCGAGGCTAAAGATTCTGCACAGGCTGAGATAATGGCAATGTTTGGCTTAAAAGAAGAAGGTTCTGATCCTTCTGAAAATCTTAATATATCTCAGTCTAGTCAGAATAATGCGGTCTTAATTGCAATATCTATGATTCTGCAGGGAAAAAGATATCCCCCTGATCTTTCAGCATTGCTTACAAATATTTCAAATGATATCAGGGAAGATGGTGTTTTAAATGACGAGAATATTAAAACAAATCTGAGAAACCAGATGCTGGAGATTAACCCTCTAAATATTCGAAAAAACCTTGTGAATCGCTACCAGGAACTGGGTGTTGAAGCAGCCATTCCGGAATTTGAAAAATATCTCCTTGCGTATATGGCGTTGAAACCAGCTTTACCTGTAGCATGGAATCAGTGGGTTACGAATATAAATAGTTCAGGGGCAACATTAAACGGCAAGGTTAATCCAAACTCATTAAGTACTGTTGTTACCTTCGAGTACGGGACAACCACAAATTATGAAAATTCAATCCCGGCAACTCAAAGCCCTCTATTAGGATATCTTGTTACGAATGTTGATGCAAGGATTACAGGACTGATACCCGGTACAACCTACTACTACAGGATTAAGGCAGTAAATGCACTGGGGACAGTTTATAGTACAGGATGGCAGTTTACGAGATAGCTGTTGAGGCTGCTTATATAAAATACTAAAGCCCCGCAAATGCGAGGCTTTTTGTTTTCGTTTGCGGTGCGGACGGGACTCGAACCCGCGACCCACGGCGTGACAGGCCGTTATTCTAACCAACTGAACTACCGCACCAATTGTAAAACGAGTTGCAAAATTAAGCTAATTTTTAACTCCACAAAATATTTTATGAAAATATTTAAAGTTTTTATTCTGTATTAGTATTGTTGTAAGTTATTGTAATGAAAAGATTATGAGGACTTTAATGGTTTGAAAAAACTAAAATTAACTCCTCCGTAATTCCTGTGCTCAAAAAAAAATTCATGGTTACTGAAACTCAGAGCTCTCGGATGCTCCAGAATAAAAAAGCCATCTTCTTTTATAACACCCGATTTGGTAACAAGATCAGGGAGTTCCTTTAACCACGACAGATCATAAGGCGGATCCGCAAAGACGACGTCATATTTTATTGAGCAGGTTTTAAGATATGCCTTAACATCTATATGTATTGTCCTTATGTTTTCAAAGCCGATATCTTTTATTATACGTTTTATTCCGGCAATATGTTTCGGATCTTTATCGATCAGGTGTACCTGGGCAGCCCCTCTCGATGCAAATTCATAGCTTATACTTCCCGTACCCGAAAAAAGATCAAGTACATATGATGATTCAAAGTCAATACGGTTGTTAAGGATATTAAAAAGTCCCTCCCGAGCAAAGTCAGTTGTAGGCCTCGCTTTGAAATTTGAAGGAGGTTCAATCCTCCTGCCTCTGTGTGTTCCGCCTATTATTCGCAATTGACTATTGTAAACAGATTAAGAAACTTATGGAGATCAGTATCGTTAAATACATAACTGAAAGTAAAATTGCCAACAGGTTCGGCAAATTTTATATTTCTTATATACATCGAAAAATTTGAAGAAATATCGTCATATTTCTCTGTATTTCCGCTAAAGAAAATTGTTTCCTCCTGCCTGATATCCAGTTTTTTGAAAACATTAAGCACATAATAAAGAATGTCGGAGATATTTCTGTAATTATATGTGTTGCAATATTTTAAAGTATGATTGTTATATATTATCAGATTGAAATAATCACGTTCAATATGTACATGTATATAATTATCATGTTCATTTTTTCTTATGTGGGAAACCTGATTGAAGAGCGGCTTGAGATGATGAACCGGATTAATACCCCTGTAATATGTATTTACCATTTCGTACAACTGTCTGTTTACAGCAAAAACAATAAACGCATCAGGATCAGTGAGTTTGTTGACAAAAATTAAATCGTCCCCGCCTTTCTGATGATTAAAAGTGAAATACTCCTCCTTTTTACCGGGATCAAAAAGTGGTGCCGGGACAATTGTGAATTTTGCTGAAGGAAGTACAATGCTTACTTTTTTAAATTTTTTTGTGAGAAAATCATCATTATTTATAAGATCCTTTAATGCATCCGCATTAAAGTACTTATTATCCTCAGGTTTATGAGACCTGATAAGAACAAACTTATTTCTGATAGTATCGAGCAGGCAGAAAGACAAGTCATCAGGACTAATCTGAAGAGCAAGCTCGTAGTTTTCAGTCGAGTTTATATCAAGTGTCTCATCAAAGAGTTCGAGGAAGGGCATAAACCAGATTCTTAATACAAATATAATTAAAAAAGGTAACTGTAAAGGTCGCAAAGTTTCAGAAACATCACGAAGAATCTTATTGGTATATTTTAAACCTTTGCGTACTTTGCGTGAACTCTGTTTGGTTTGTGACTGAAAAGATGCGTGATACGATAATATATACCAGCCTTTGTAAAAATCTGGGCAATATTCCTACAGATGACCAGTCTGCAGCATTAAAAAAAATTGCCGGATATATTTGTGATAATAACAATGATGTTATTTTTCTTATGACTGGTTATGCCGGAACCGGCAAAACAAGTGTTATAAGTTCAGTAGTTAAAACTCTGGATATATTAAGAATGCGGTCGGTATTACTGGCCCCGACAGGCAGGGCTGCAAAGGTCCTCTCATCATACTCCGGAAAACAGGCTTTCACAATCCACAAAAAGATCTACAGACAGAAATCATCGAAAGATGGGTTAGGTACTTTTTCTCTTGACAGGAACCTTCATAAGGACACTTTCTTTATTGTTGATGAAGCATCGATGGTCTCGAACAGTTCAGGAGATTCATCTTTATTCGGCAGTGGCAGAGTACTCGATGATCTTATTGAATATGTTTATTCCGGCACAGACTGTAAACTTATCCTTGTTGGAGATACAGCACAGCTTCCACCGGTAGGTTCTGTAGTAAGTCCGGCACTCGATCAGTCTGCTCTTGGCAGCTATGGTTTTGGCCTGTTGTCATGTGAACTTAAGCAGGTTGTAAGACAGAGTGAGACATCCGGTGTACTGATGAATGCCACAAGGGTGCGGCTTCAGGTTGCAGAAAGTGATCTGGTACATCCAACTCTCGATTGTATTAATTACAAGGACACAATCAGAATATCAGGTGAAGAACTTATAGATGAGATCTCAACAGCCTATGGCACATGCGGTCTGGAAGAGACAATAATAGTTGTTAACTCTAATAAGCAGGCAAACCGTTATAATCAGGGTATTCGCAACCGCATTTTTTTCAGGGAAGAGGAGATAAGCTCTGGTGATATGGTTATGGTGGTAAAGAATAATTATTTTCTTCTTGAAGAAGATGAGGAGGGAGCGGGATTTATTGCCAACGGTGATATTGCTGAAGTGAGGAAGATAAGGAAGTATGAGGAGAGATATGGTTTTCATTTTGCTGATATGGTTCTGAAATTTTCAGACTATGATCTCGAGATTGAATCGAAAGTGATGCTGGATGTTCTGCATCTTGATACACCTGCCCTCCCTTCGGAAAAAAACAAGGAACTCTTTCAAAATGTTCTTTCTGATTATTTGCATATTAAGTCAAGAAGCAAGCAATATGATGCAGTAAAGAAAGATCCTTATTTCAATGCTCTTCAGATCAAGTTTGCATATGCTGTAACCTGCCATAAAGCACAGGGAGGGCAATGGGAAAGGGTTTTCATTGATCAGGGTATGTTTAACAGGAATGAGATTACAATTGATTATCTCCGTTGGTTTTATACTGCCCTTACACGTTCCACCGATAAGGTATATCTGGTTAATTTCTCAGATGAATGGTTTAAGTGAAATAATTTTGGCATTATTCTTCGCCTGTCGTAATTTTACCTGATAACCATTAAAAGATGAAAAACAAAAATCTGATAATCATTATGTCGTTTCTGGCTGTACTGATATGCCTGATAATAACAGTGCTGCTTTTTTATTCAGTTCCGGCTACAATGCTGATTATATTGACCTTAATAATCGGTTTCATAAGTGGGGTGTGCGTGACACTATTAGTTCACAACCTTATAAATATGATCAGAAGAAAGAAAGCAGATTTTCAGGATAACTAATTATACCTTCAGATATGAAATCGTTCAGAAAGGAGTTGTGGTTCGAAACCTCAACACGAAGAGCTTTTATAAATATTACCGGTCAGGTTGAAAGATGTCTCACCGAGAGTGATATTAAGGAAGGCTTAGTGCTTGTCAATGCGATGCATATAAGTGCCAGTGTATTCATAAATGATGATGAATCAGGCCTCCACCACGATTTTGAAGTTTGGCTTGAGAAGCTGGCACCTGAAAAACCATATTCGCAGTATCAGCATAATGGATTTGAGGATAATGCTGACGCACACATCAAACGCACTCTTATGGGAAGGGAAGTTGTTGTTGCTGTTACAAACGGGCATCTCGATTTTGGACCATGGGAGCAGATTTTCTATGGTGAATTTGATGGAAAACGTAAAAAAAGAGTGTTGGTTAAGATAATCGGCGAGTAGAAATTACCCCTAATTAACTATTTGGAGTGTACTATCCGAATGGGAAAATATCAAAATAAATACCGTAACGAATCGGCTCGTTTATCCACATGGGATTATTCTGCAGATGGTGCATATTTTATTACTATTTGCACCAAAGACAAAAAACATTATTTTGGTGAAATTTTGAACCCGGATAGAATAGAATTTTCTGAAATTGGTCAATATGTTCACAAATGCTGGTTAGACATTCCAATGCATTTCCCTTTTGTTAGATTGGATGAATTTATTGTTATGCCAGATCATGTTCACGGGATTTTATTTATAAATAAACAAAATATTAATGTTGTTTCAGTAGGGACGCAAAATTTTGCTTCCCTACAACAACAACAACAACAAAATAAATTTGGACCACAATCGCAAAATCTGGCATCAATAGTTCGAGGTTTTAAAATTGGAATAACAAAATTTGCCAGAATAAATAAAATGAAATTTTACTGGCAATCCAGGTATCACGATCACATCATAAGAAACAATTCAGAATTAGAACGCATCAGGAATTACATCATAACAAACCCAACCAATTGGGGAAAAAATATGTTGTAGGGACGCAAAATTTTGCGTCCCTACGATACATTAAATTAATCCCATATCTTTTATAATGCCATCAATTCTTTCATCGAGGAATTTTTCTGTTTCTTCGAATTTATCTGCTGATTTAAGTGTAGTATTTACACTAAAATAGAATTTGATTTTTGGTTCAGTGCCGGATGGTCTTACTGATATTTTGGATCCGTCTTCGAGGAAGAACTGAAGAACATCAGATTTAACAAGATCAATATGTGACTTTGTCCCTTTAATGAAATCATGAGAGATCTGCATTTCATAATCGTTGATCATTAATACTCTGCTGTTATTGATCGCTTTAGGAGGATTATTCCTGTAGCCTGTCATCATTGCCTTAATCTCATCTGCACCCTCTTTCCCTTTTCTGACAATGTTAATTAGTTTCTCCTTGTATAAACCATATTTAACATAGATATCAATCAGCAGTTCATAAAGTGACAAACCCCTGCTCTTTGACCAGGCTGCAGCTTCAGCAGCGAGGGCACATGAAGCAACGGCATCCTTATCCCTTACATATTCGCCAGGAAGGAAGCCATAGCTTTCTTCCCCTCCTCCTATGTAAAGTTTTTTTCCTTCATTCTTCCGTATGAGTTCAGCGAAAAATTTAAATCCGGTTAACACATTATAGAATTCTACTTTATAACCTTCAGCAATTTTTTCCAGAAGGTTGGAGGTTACTATTGTTTTGATAATGTATTCGTTACCCTTGTATTTGTTTCTTTCTTTATATTGAGACAGAATATACCAGACAAGAAGAACACAAGTCTGGTTCCCGTTAAGGAGAATAAATTCTCCGTTCTTATTTTTTACTGCCAGTCCAAGTCTGTCAGCATCAGGGTCTGTGGCCATTACAAGTTCAGCACCTGTTTCCACTGCCTTTTTAATTGCAAGTTTTAAAGCATCAGGTTCTTCTGGATTGGGAGATTTTACTGTTGGAAAATTACCATCAACAATGTCCTGTTCAGGTACACTGATAATATTAGTAAAACCAAAGTTCTTCAGTGCCTGGGGAACAAGCGTTATTCCGGTTCCGTGAATCGGGGTATAGACAATTCCGATATTACTGAATTTCTTTATAATGTCAGGATTGAGGCTCATCTTCTGCACTTCAGCCAGGAATAGGTCGTCGGTCTCTTTTCCGAGTATTTTGATTTTCTCTTTCTTTCCGTCGAACTTAATCTGGCTAATAGAAGTAATCTTTCTGACTTCATCTATAATGCCCTCATCGTGTGGAGCCACAACCTGTCCTCCATCGTCCCAATAAGCTTTATAACCATTATATTCCGGAGGATTATGTGATGCAGTTATAACAACACCGCTATGGCATTTGTATTTCCTGATCGCATAGGAAAGTTCTGGTGTAGGTCGTAGGGAACTGAAAAGAAATACCTCAAAACCATTTGCTGAAAAGATATTTGCTGTGGTTTCAGCGAAGTATCGGCTGTTATTGCGGCAATCGTGAGCTATGGCAACTTTTATTCCTGAATTCCCTTTTTGTTTAATAATATAATTGGCTAATCCCTGTGTAGCCATCCCCAGGGTGTAGATATTCATCCTGTTGGTTCCGGCACCCATTATACCTCTTAGTCCACCGGTTCCGAATTCCAGATCCTGATAAAAGGCGTCAATTAATCTCTTTTCATCGTTATCAAGCATGTTACGAACCTCATTACGGGTCTCCTGATTGAATTCTTCGCTTAGCCAGGTTCCGGCTTTTTCCCTTATTTGATCGGTTGATTGCATAATGTAAAAGATTATTATGTTTATTCTTTCAGTAGTTTCATGCATCTGGTCAGACTATCTCTCCAGTAAGGTATAGTGAGTCCGTAGTTTTCTTTAATTTTGCTTTTATCCATAACGGAGAAAACAGGCCTTGGTGCCGGAAGCACGTAATCTTTTGTAAGTATTGGCTGGATATTGCAGTTTAAACCGGCTTCTTTAATTATCTCAACAGCAAAGTCATACCATGAGCATACTCCTTCATTGGAGTAGTTATAGATACCCGCTTTCAGGGCAAACTGATTTCTTATTACTCCTGACACTATATTCATAATAGCAGTAGCGAGGTCGGCTGCATAAGTAGGAGTGCCAGTCTGATCAAAAACAACTCTGAGCGATTCCTTTTCTCTCCCATGGCGGAGAATTGTTTTAACAAAATTATTGCCAAATGATGAATATAGCCATGAAGTTCTTATAACCATTGAGCCGGGGTGCAGCAGTGCATATTTTTCACCTGCAAGTTTTGATTTACCATAGGCTGATAAAGGATTTGGAACTGATTCTTCATTATAAGGAACATTAGATAATCCATCGTAGACATAGTCAGTTGAAATATGAATGAAACGGCATTCAGTTTCCTTTATAGAATCTGTAATATTCTTAACAGATGTGCTATTTACAATGACAGCAGCATCAGGCTCACTTTCAGCTTTGTCAACCAGGTTGTACGCAGCACAATTTATTATCCAGTCTGGTTTTGAGTCTTTTATAAACTCATATGTCTTAGAGGCACTTGATAAATCCAAAGTGTCAATATCGGTAAAAATAAAATCATACCCGTAATAGCTTTTTGATACAACTTTAAGTTCATTACCAAGTTGACCATTTGCACCAGCAACCAATATTACTGCCATTCTAACTTAATTTTAAAAATTATATTCAGCATCCCTGAAAGATGGATGTTTAAGGTCTTTATCACTAATTACAGGAGTGGCTGAACCTAGTTTCCAGTTAATATCAAGTTCCGGATCATTAAGGGATATTCCTCTTTCTAGCTGCGGATTGTAGACATTGTCACATTTGTATTGTATAACAGCTACATCGCTTAATACGGAAAATCCATGAGCAAAACCTTTTGGAATCAGGAACTGATCTTTTGTTTCGGAATCAAGTTCAATACCAAACCATTTTCCGAAAGTGAGAGACTCTTTACGAATATCAAGAGCTACATCAAATATTTTACCCTCGACGACTCTGATCAGTTTAGTTTGTGCAGAAGGCATTAACTGATAGTGTAAACCTCGTATGACTCCTTTTGAAGATTTTGATTCATTGTCCTGAACCGGATTGAATTCAATTCCTGCATTTTTAAGGACTACCTGATTAAAACTTTCAAAAAAATATCCTCTGCTATCTTTATAAATTGTTGGTTTTAGTATTACCAGGCCATTAAATCCTGTTTCTATAATCTTCATATCGCCAGTATTATTTAAGCCCTTCAAATACATTTATATCCTCATTTGCTATCCTTATGAGATATTGACCATATTGACTTTTTTTGATAGGTTCAGCAATTTCAAGCAGCTGATTCTTATTGATAAATCCTCTTTTGTAAGCAATTTCTTCAATGCATGATGCTTTCAGACCTTGTCTCTGTTCGAGTGTGGCAATAAAATTAGCAGCTTGTAATAAACTTTCATAAGTACCGGTATCGAGCCATGCCATTCCTCTGCCCATCAGTTTTATTTCAAGTGTACCTTCTTCCAGGAAAACCCTGTTCAAATCTGTTATTTCGAGTTCTCCGCGTGGTGATGGTTTGAGCGCTTTTGCCTTTTTTACAACAGTATTATCATAAAAATACAGTCCGGTAACAGCATAGTTTGACTTTGGTTTCAATGGTTTTTCTTCAATGCTTATAACCTTTCTTGTATTATCAAACTCAACAACTCCATATCTCTCAGGATCTGTTACATAGTATCCAAATACACAAGCACCTTTTTTCAGTTCTGCTGTTTTCAGGAGTGCATCGCCAAAGCCATGACCATAAAAAATATTATCCCCAAGTATCATACATACTGTGTCGTTCCCGATAAATTCTTCACCAAGGATAAATGCCTGTGCCAGTCCATCCGGTGAAGGTTGTTCTTTGTAACTGAAATTCAGACCCAGAGATTTTCCGTCACCCAATAAACTCCTGAATCCCGGAAGATCGCGGGGAGTTGAGATAATAAGTATTTCCCTGATCCCGGCAAGCATAAGCACAGATAATGGATAATATATCATTGGCTTATCATATACCGGCAGCATCTGTTTTGAAATAGCGCTCGTAATCGGATGAAGTCGCGTTCCCGAGCCTCCTGCAAGAATAATTCCTTTCATAAAAATTTTAATTTTATGTAGAGACGCGATGCATCGTGTCTCCATCATTTATTATATGGTTTACAAGACGCGATGCATCGCGTCTCTACCAATTAATCAACGTCTCCCAATTCCGTAATACATAAACCCAAGCCTTTTTAATTCGGCAGGATCATATATGTTTCTTCCATCAAATATCACCTTGTTCTTCATTAAATCAGCCATCCTTGCAAATTCCGGCAGATGAAACTCAGACCATTCAGTCATAAGCGCCATAGCATCAGCGCCTTCAACAGCTTCGTAAGGATCTGAACAGAACTCAACTTTATTTCCCAGCAGTTTCTTTGCTTCATTCATCGCAGCCGGATCATATGTCTTGATTCTTGCACCGGCTTCGAGAAGCTGTTCGATGAGTACAAGTGATGAAGCCTCCCTTATATCGTCTGTTTTTGGCTTAAACGCTATACCCCAAATGCCAATCACTTTATTCTTAAGATCATTTTTGAAATAACCATTCATCTTTCTGAAGATGATGTTCTTCTGATATTCGTTAGCCTTCTCAACTGCTTTAATGACATTCAGTTCATAGCCATTATCATGAGCAGTCTTAATTATAGCTTTAACATCTTTTGGGAAGCATGATCCACCATAACCGGAACCAGGATAAATAAATTTGCTTCCGATTCTTGAATCACTTCCGATACCTTTCCTCACATGGTTAATATCAGCACCGAGAATATCACATAGATTTGCAATTTCGTTTATGAAGCTGATACGCGTAGCCAGCATAGCATTGGCAGCATATTTGGTTATTTCTGCGGAAGCTATATCCATGAATAAAATCGGGTGATTGTTCAGGACAAATGGCATGTACAGACGCTTCATTATTTCTGCTGTCTTATCATTATCTATCCCGATTACAATTCTCTCGGGTTTAAGAAAATCTTCAACAGCAGCTCCTTCTTTAAGAAATTCGGGATTTGATGCCATATCGAAAGGGATATCTGCTTTCCTTCTTTCGAGTTCCCCCTTAATTGCTTTTCTTATTTTTTCTGATGTACCTACAGGGACAGTACTCTTAGTTACCACCACAATGTGATTTGTAATTACACTTCCAATCTCGCGTGCAACTTCGAGAACGTGTTTCAGGTCAGCAGATCCGTCTTCTCCGGGAGGAGTGCCTACTGCAACAAAAATAACCTCGGCTCCGTCAAGTCCCTCTTTTAGTTCAGTTGTGAAGTTAAGTCGCTTCTTTTCAACATTTCTTCTGATTATGCTCTCAAGTCCGGGTTCGTATATTGGAACAGCACCATCCTGTAATAGCCTTATCTTTTCGAGATTATTGTCAACGCATGTTACATTTACTCCACTCTCCGCGAAACAGGCTCCGGTAACTAATCCAACATAGCCTGTACCTACAACAATAATCCTCATATATCAGGTATTTTTTTACTTAAACAACATCACTTGTGCAAAGATAATATAACAAGTTAAATATGAAAATGAAAAAAGGCATGCGGCTTCCGGCTTAATGCCGCATTGTTAAGTCGGTGAAATTCTACAATATATTATGTCAATTTAAAAGAAAACCATATCTTTGCAACCAATTTTTTATACAAGATAATGTCTAACTTATTAATTACTAGTTCTTTTAAATCAAAATTATGACTGAAAACAAGAAAAAAGCAACCAAAAAGGAGGTTGTTGAAAAAAGTGAAGCACCTGTAAAACAGGTAAAAAAGGCAAAAGCTAAAGAAACAAAGGAAATTCTGGAAGAAGTAGCTGAAGTAACAGCAATTGAAGAAGCTGTTGCAGAGGCAGCTCAACCTGCAAAAGTTGAAGATTACGGTCTGGAAACAGAAAAGAAGGAAAAGAGACCTAAAAAATCTCATCCAGCACCGGAAACTGACGAAAAAGAAATTACAATAAAAGCAGAACACAAATCTCCGGCAACTGCTGAGGAATTTGACTGGGATGCTTTTGAAAGTGAAGAAAAACGTACATCTCCCAAGTACAAGCAGTTAGAATCACTTTATGATGAGACGCTCTCAACTGTTGCCGTTGATGAGGTAGTAATAGGTACCGTTATTCAGATGACATCACGCGAAGTTGTTATCAATATCGGATACAAATCGGAAGGTGTTGTAAGTTTGAACGAATTCCGTTATAACCCTAATCTGAAAGTTGGTGATAAAGTAGAAGTTTATGTAGAGAGCCAGGAAGACAAAAAAGGTCAGTTACTGCTATCTCATAAGAAGGCACGCGCTATCAACTCATGGGACAGGGTTAATGCATCACTCGAAAAAGACGAGATCATTACAGGTTACATCAAGTGTCGTACAAAAGGTGGTATGATAGTAGATGTTTTTGGCATCGAAGCATTCCTTCCGGGTTCGCAGATAGATGTTAAACCAATCCGCGACTATGATGTATTTGTTGGAAAAACAATGGAGTTCAAGGTTGTAAAGATCAATCAGGAATTCAAAAACGTTGTTGTTTCTCACAAAGCTCTTATCGAAGCTGAACTTGAACAGCAGAAGAAAGAGATTATTGCAAAACTCGAAAAAGGACAGGTTCTTGAAGGAACTGTTAAAAATATCACATCATATGGTGTATTTATCGATCTTGGTGGTGTTGACGGTCTTATTCACATTACTGACCTTTCATGGGGCCGGGTTAATCATCCTGAAGAGATTGTTCAGCTCGACCAGAAACTCAATGTTGTTATCCTCGATTTCGATGATGACAAGAAGAGAATCGCTCTTGGTCTGAAACAGCTTACTTCTCATCCATGGGATTCAGTTGATCCGAACATGAATATCGGCGATAAAGTTAAAGGTAAGGTTGTTGTTATGGCTGACTATGGTGCTTTTGTTGAAATAGCACCTGGTGTTGAAGGTCTTATTCACGTTTCTGAAATGTCATGGTCACAGCATCTGCGCAGTGCTCAGGAATTCCTGAAAGTTGGTGATGAGATTGAAGCAGTTATACTTACACTCGACCGTAACGAAAGAAAAATGTCACTGGGTATCAAACAGCTTAAAGCTGATCCATGGCAGAATATCGATGACAAATATACAGTTGGTTCAAAACATACTGCAAAAGTCAGGAACTTTACCAACTTCGGTGTGTTTGTAGAAATAGAAGAAGGTGTTGATGGTTTAATTCATATATCTGATCTTTCATGGACAAAGAAAATCAAACATCCTGCTGAATTTACAGCTATTGATGCCGAGATCGAAGTTGTTGTTCTTGAAATTGATAAAGAAAACAGACGTCTCAGCCTTGGTCACAAACAACTCGAGGAGAACCCATGGGATGTATTCGAAAATCTCTTTACCATGGATTCAGTACATGAAGGTACCGTCGTTGAAGTATTCGACAAAGGTGCTGTTATAGCTCTTCCTTATGGTGTTGAAGGTTTTGTTACTCCAAAACATCTTGTGAAAGAGGACGGAATGATGGCTAAGGTTGATGAGAAATTAATGTTCAAAGTGATTGAATTTAATAAGTCAGCCAAGAAAATCATCGTTTCACACAGCAGAGTTTTTGAAGATGAGAAGAAAGCTGCCGAGGCTCCAGTAGCCAAGTCAGAGTCATCTTCACCTAAGAAAGCTCCGAGAAAGCAGAAGTCAGCTTCAGAGAAAACAACACTTGGTGATATCTCTCAGCTTCAGGCTTTAAAAGATGAAATGGAAGAAAAAGAGAATAAAGCTTCCAAGAAATAGAAATATTTCTTAAATTTAGGCTATCAAAAACTACAACTATGGATTTCAATATTGAAAGCCGGAATAACAGCACTGTAATTCAGATACAGTCGGAAAAACTTGATACGCACATTGCTCCTGCACTTAAGTCGGAGCTTGTGCTTGTTTCAGGCAAGGGAGAGAAGAATATCATCCTTGATCTTGAAAAATGTCAGTACTGCGACTCATCGGGACTAAGTGCCATACTGGTAGCCAACAGACTTTGCAAAAATGCTGGTGGTACATTCGTTCTCTGCGGACTTAATGAAGCAGTAGAACGTCTTATCACTATTTCTCAGCTCGATACCGTTCTCACGATTACAGGAACGGTTGATGATGCTCAGAAAATGATATCTTAAAACAGATCGCTTTGCAGAGTGCGATGAAGCTAACCATACTTGGTAGTAGTTCTGCATTGCCGACATCAGAAAGATATCCCAGCGCTCATGTGCTCAACGCACATGAGCGCTTATTTTTAATAGACTGCGGTGAAGGAACCCAGATGCAGCTCAGAAAAAACAAGATCAGATTCGGAAAGATTAACCATATATTTATAAGCCATCTGCATGGCGACCATATCTTCGGACTATACGGCCTTTTATCATCTTTCAGCCTTATGGGAAGAAAGACCCCGATTCATCTTTATGCCCCTGAAAACTATCAGATCATGCTGAGGTCACATCTCAGCGACTTTGATATCAACCTCAGTTTTGAAATCGACTTTATACCGCTTAAAGGGAAAGATCCTTTTTTAATTCTGGATGATAAATATCTGACTGTAACAGCTTTCCCTCTGCAGCACAGGGTTCCTGCATTTGGGTTTCTTTTTCGGGAGAAATTATCAGACAGGAACATTATAAAAGAAAAGATTGATGAATATCAGATACCCTCTGTCAGGATACCCGCAATTAAGAAAGGAGAGGATTTCATAAAGCCTGACGGATCGGTAATCCCGAATTCCGAACTTACATTACCGCCACCTGAACCGCTATCTTATGCATATTGCAGCGATACAAGCTATTTTAAAAGACTGGCCTCATTTATTAAAGGAGTATCTCTTCTTTATCATGAAGCTACTTTTGATAAAAGCTTAAACAAGCTGGCAGAGATAACAGGCCATTCGACAACTCTGGATGCAGCAAAAACTGCACTTAATGCCGGTGCCGGAACTCTGATTATTGGCCATTTCTCATCGCGCTACAAGACAATTTCATTCCTTGTGGAAGAGTCCAGGGAAATATTCCCGGATACTTATGCTGCCATAGACGGAAAGAGTTATGAGGTGGGCAAAATTGCTGGACCTTAAGAAAAGAATATATATCTTTGTGACCATCTTATTAAAATCTACAAGTCTTGCAGGAAAAAATTCTTATACTTGATTTCGGCTCTCAGTACACACAGCTGATTGCCAGAAGAATACGAGAGATAAATGTTTATTGTGAAATTCATCCTTTTAACCATTTCCCTTTACCTGATAAGGATGTAAAAGGTGTTATACTGTCTGGAAGCCCATCATCTGTCCGTGATAAAAATGCACCTTCACCTGATCTGACAATGATTAAGGGGAGAATTCCTTTGCTGGGAGTCTGTTACGGGGCACAATATCTGGTACATAATTTTGGCGGAGAAGTATTACCGTCCAATTCAAGGGAATACGGCAGAGCAAACCTGATTTCTGTAAACAACAGCGATCCTCTCTTCACAAACATTAAACCCGGTACACAGGTCTGGATGTCTCATGCTGATACAATTGCCTCAATTCCCGATGGCTATGAAATTACTGGTTCTACAGCAGATGTGAAAGCAGGTGCTTATCATATTAAAGGTGAGAATACCTGGGGAATACAATTTCACCCTGAAGTATATCATACTACTGAGGGCACTCAAATGCTGAAGAACTTTGTACTTGGTATTTGCGGATGTTCGCAGAACTGGACACCTGACTCATTTGCCGGATCAACAATTGCCGGTCTGAAAAGCCAGCTTGGAAATGATAAAGTTATACTTGGTCTTTCAGGGGGAGTTGACTCAACTGTTGCTGCATCTCTGTTGCATAAGGCTATAGGAAAAAACCTGACCTGCATTTTTGTTGATAACGGATTACTCAGAAAAAATGAGTTTAGCAAAGTACTTGATTCTTACCTTGGCATGGGACTTAATGTTATAGGTGTTGATGCTGAAGACAGATTTCTCAACCAGCTTGAAGGAGTAAGTGACCCTGAGACAAAACGTAAGATTATCGGCAGGGTTTTTATTGAAGTATTTGATGAAGAGGCACACAAAGTAAAAGATGTTAAGTGGCTTGCGCAAGGCACAATCTATCCCGATGTTATTGAATCTGTTTCTGTTAACGGACCATCAGCAACAATAAAATCTCATCATAATGTAGGTGGTCTGCCTGAAAAGATGCACCTTAAAGTAGTTGAGCCATTAAGGCTTTTATTTAAAGATGAGGTCAGGAGGGTTGGCAAGGCACTTGAGGTTCCTGATAATATTCTTAAGCGACACCCTTTCCCAGGACCAGGTCTGGCAATCCGTATTCTTGGTAAAATGACCAGGGAAAAACTGGAGATACTTAAAAATGCTGATGATATTTTCATTGAAGGGTTGAAAAAACACGGGCTTTACGATTCTGTTTGGCAGGCAGGAGTAATACTTCTTCCGGTTCAGTCAGTCGGAGTAATGGGTGATGAACGGACTTATGAAAATGCAGTTGTTCTCAGGGCAGTAACTTCAACCGATGGTATGACTGCCGACTGGTCGCATCTGCCGTATGAATTCCTTGGACTTATCTCAAATGAAATAATAAACAAGGTAAAGGGAATAAACAGAGTGGTTTATGATATCAGCTCTAAGCCGCCATCGACAATAGAGTGGGAATGACAATGTTCAAGGTTCAGAGTTCAAAATTCAGAGTTCAAAATTCAAGGTTCAAAATTCAAAATTCAAAATTAAATCTGGAATCTGAAACTTGAAATAACTTTCAGTGTTTATAATTGTTTAACAGAATACAACGCAATTTTATACAAATCTTATATGAAAAGAATCTTATTAAGCAGGACAATAGTGGCAGTAATCCTGTTCCTGTTCACAATATCAGCTTCTTCACAGGTTTTGAATGAAGGTACCTTCAAGATCGGAAGGACATTTGGTCTGATAGATGCTTACTATGTTGATTCAGCCAATATGGATATGCTGGCTGAAAAAGCTATCATCGAGATCCTCCGGAACCTTGATCCGCATTCTACTTATATCTCTGCTAAAGATGTGAAAGATATGAATGAGCCTCTTAATGGCAATTTTGATGGAATCGGAGTGCAGTTTAATCTACTGCGTGACTCAATTATTATTATTGAGCCCATTGCCGGCGGACCCTCCGAGAAGGTTGGAGTTAAGGCTGGCGACAGGATCCTCACTATCAATGATGAAAAGGTAACCGGTATAAAAATCACGACAGCAGGAGTCAGAAGCAGACTCATGGGGCCTAAAGGAACAAAGGTAAATATTACTGTATTCAGAAAGGGAAACAAAGATCCGCTTGACTTCACCATAATCCGCGACAAAATTCCAATTTATAGTCTTGATGCGGCTTATATGCTTGATAAGGAAACAGGATATATTAAACTTAATAAGTTTGCAGCTACAACAGAAAAAGAGTTTTCAGACGCGATTACAACACTGAAAAAAAGCAATCTGCAACATCTGGTGCTCGACTTAAGAGGAAACGGTGGCGGATATATGCTTGCTGCTACTGCTCTTGCCGAAAAATTCTTTTCAGATCAGAAGCTTCTTGTTTATCTTAAAGGAAGAAAAACACCACGACAGGATTATAAGTCAGCAGGTTCGGGCTCACTCGCATTATCAAGAGTGGTTGTACTTACCGACGAAGGTTCGGCTTCTGCAAGTGAGATTTTAGCAGGCGCTCTTCAGGATTGGGACAGAGGAGTGATTATGGGCCGGCGTACTTTTGGTAAAGGATTGGTTCAGAATGGTTTTTACTTAACCGACGGTTCAATGATCAGGCTGACAATTGCACGTTATTACACACCCACCGGACGATCGATTCAAAGCTCCTATAAGGATGGTTATGAAAAATACATGGAGAATTTTTACAAGCGATATACCGACGGAGAGCTTATTTCAGCTGACAGCATTCATTTTCCCGATTCCCTGAAATATATAACACTTGTAAATAAGAGAGTTGTCTACGGCGGAGGAGGAATTATGCCTGACGTATTCGTATCGGTTGATACCTCATATAATACACCCTACTTTAACAGGTTATTTGGAAGAAATGTAATAAATACCTTTACCCTCGACTACTGTGATAAGAACAGAAAGGATCTTGCTGCCAGATATAAGACTTTCGCGGATTTCAGGTTGAAATTTGAGTTTTCACCCGAAGAAATGAAAGCAATGATAGAGAAAGGAGAAGCGGAGGGAATTAAATACAATGAGGAGGAATTCAGGAAATCTGAGACTGAAATGAAACTCGTTATGAAAGCACTTGTGGCCACTAATCTCTGGCAGACAAACGAATATTTCCAGATAATAAATCAAAACGATAAATTGATTGAAAAAGCTCTTAAGGTTATTTCTGATAAGAAAGCTTATAATGCCATTCTGGGATCTCAGTAACAAAGGGTAATCTTCAATTATGAAACTTGTTGCAAAAACTCTTTATGGCCTTGAACCAGTGCTAGCTTCCGAACTGCTGGCGCTTGGGGCTGTTGATGTTAAGGCTGTAAACCGTGCCGTAACTTTCAGCGGATCGAAAGAATTGTTATACAGGGTTAACTATTGCGCAAGAACTGCACTTTCAGTATTGATGCCGGTTGGCGATTTCAGAATTAGGTCAAAGGATGATCTTTATAAAAATAGTCTGAAACTTGACTGGGACTCATATATGGGACCCGATGATACATTTTCAGTTGTCCCTGTTGTCAATTCGCTACATTTCGACCATTCAGGATATGCGGGGCTTCTTCTCAAAGATTCGGTTGCTGATTATTTCAGAAACAAGTCGGGCAGGAGACCATCTGTAGATACCAATGATCCGGTTATTCTGATTAATCTTCATATCAGCAACGATCAGGTAACAGTATCTATAGATTCATCTGTTGTTCCGCTTTTTAAACGCGGATACAGAGTTGAACAGGCTGTTGCTCCTCTGAACGAAGTTTTGGCTGCCGGAATATTACTCATATCGGGTTGGAATGCATCTTCATCGCTTACTGATCCAATGTGCGGTTCAGGAACGATTCCGATTGAAGCAGGATTACTTGCCTGCAATATAGCACCAGGCAGATTCAGAAAGTATTTTGGATTTCAGAAATGGAAAGATTATGATGAAGAATTGTTCGATAAGCTGAAAAAAGATTGCGAGAATGAAATCAGATCTTCTCCGGTAAAAATTTATGCAAGCGATATCTCAGAACATGCTATATTACAGACTGGCAATAATCTTATGAAAGCCGGTCTGAGAGAATTGGTTTCCCTTGAATTGGCTGATTTTAAGGATGTTAAAAGCGCTGATAGTCAGGGATATGTATTTCTCAATCCACCTTATGGACAAAGGCTTAATCCTGATGAACTTGATAGTCTTTATGGGATGATTGGTACAACACTCAAGCACAGCTTTCAGGGTAATACAGCGTGGCTTATTACTTCGAACAGGGAATCGTTAAAAAAAGTTGGATTGAAACCTGCTGAAAAACACACTTTGTTTAATGGCGCACTTGAATGTACCCTTCTGAAATACGAAATGTACCAGGGGACAAAGAAGTCGGTGAAATCCTGATGTCACAGTAATTGAGCCGTTGATCATAAAATTTTGTTATGTTTATCAAAATGTATGACATAAATTAAAAATCCCGAAAGTGGGTGTGTTATAATTTGGTAACTTCATATTTTTATTATATTTGTTATTGGAATTACTTGACCATATCTAAAAGGAAGCTTACATGAGCTTTGATATAGAGAATTACATTTCAGAAAAGCCGGAGGGAGATACTATCCTTATCTATAAGGGTAATGTAGATTCGGATGTCATTAACCATGTTCTTGATACGGTCGAGGATAAGATGGTGCAGGTGGATGAACAGCCTAAACTGAGGAAAAAAGTTTATAATGTTCTGGTGGAAAGCCTTCAGAATCTCTACCACCATGTTGATAGTGTGCCATCTGATTTTGAAGATCAGACTGCTGAAAAATACGGACTGCTTGTTGTTAAAAAAGTAACAGGCGGCTATCGGATTATTACCGGTAATTTTGTTCAGGCCGAAAATATGGAAAAGCTTGAGGAAAAGATAAAAAGAATCAACAGGTCGAGTCATGAGGAGATAAAAGAATTATATAAATTTATCCTAAATCACCAGAGAATATCTGCAAAAGGAGGTGGTGGACTGGGACTGGTTGATATAGCAAGAAAAACCGGTAATAAGCTTGAATATGCTTTTAAACAATATGACAGTAATTATTCATTTTTTTACCTTGATATTTTAGTAAACGAAGAAATATAAAACAACTTTTAAATCTGACAAATATGGAACCGATCATCATCGAGGGAACCCCGAAAACTCCAACAGTAAAATTTGATTCTTCAGAAGGTGTATTTGAAATTAAAGGACGTTCAATTCCTGAAAACTCAGTGGAATTCTACAAGCCTTTGGTTGATTGGCTTGACAGCTATAAAGAAGCACCTCTGACAAAAACAGTTGTTAATATTCGTCTCGAATATTTCAACACAAGTTCATCCAAGTGTATACTCGATGTTTTTAAGAAGCTTGAGGCAATACACAAGGCCAAGAATGAAGTTGAAGTTAACTGGTACTACGAGGAGGACGATGAGGATATGCTCGAAGCCGGTGAGGATTACGAATCTATCATCCGCGTCCCGTTCAAGATGATTGAGATTGTAGAATAATACCTTTAAGTATTATTAATCAGATCGGTTGTTCCAAAAACTAAAGAGGCTGTCTCTTCTGAGGCAGCCTCTTGTTTTATATATACTTGTCATCAATCTGATCCTTTGTGCTTCTTGCCCATCATAACTTCGCCTGAGTCAAGCAGTTTCTTGAGAAGTCTGAAATAGAGAGCCAGATAAAGCAATGTTGTCATAAACCACAGAACAACGACATTGACAACATAAGTATCGACTTTCCATCCAAACACCTGTTTTGTGGGAGAATAGAAGTGAGCTTTAATAAAAGAGTGTTTTGGTTCCATGAATATAGGTTCAAGCTTCTGGATAATTTCTCCGTTGAACTCAACAAACCTTACAGTCTCATTTTTGTTAGTCACAAATTCTTCGAGGGATTCATTGGCATACCTGTCCCTTGTTTTAAGAAACCCTTCATTATCCTCTGCCTGCAACCTGGTAACAAGTGCATCTTTCCTGTCTTTTGCATTATTAGAGTAAGCGATGTAGTATTTTCTTAATTTTTCAACATACAACAGCGCATCAGCTACTAGTTCCTTCGTAATCTTGTCGGGTTTCAACGATTCAATCCCTTCAAAAGGGATATCAGGTGTTAAGAGTTTTTCTTTCTGAAATTCATTATAAACCACACTTAGCTTTTCGTTGAAGTCGGC
This sequence comes from Bacteroidales bacterium, assembly GCA_016709865.1. Classification (NCBI taxonomy): domain Bacteria; kingdom Pseudomonadati; phylum Bacteroidota; class Bacteroidia; order Bacteroidales; species Bacteroidales bacterium. The sequence goes on along the minus strand of JADJLX010000005.1, from coordinate 1,172,755 downwards.
GCTTCTGGTGCCCTTATTCAGATCATTCTGAATATTATCGAGTTTCCCTTTTACCTCAACATTCCAATAGTCCTTCTTGAATTTGGCTTTACTCATCGCCTTATCATATACATAGAACTGACTCTCGTATCTGTTGTTTATGAATTGATTTACTGCCAGCGCTTCATATCCCCATCTTGCAGTAATAAATTCGCCATAAAAAGGAATACCTACGGGATTAGTAAGAGGAATGCTTGGATTTAGTTTTTCGAATTTTACCATTACTCCGCTCAGAATAATCTGCGGTATAACAAGGAACGGAATTAATATATAAATAGTTACCACTGCTTTAAAGCTGTCTGAGATAACCAGTCCAAGCATATTTGCGCCGGCCCAGCAGGAGAATAGCACAAGCCAGTATTCAAACCACATTCCTCTGATTCCGGTAATGCTGTTTCCTACAATCACAAAAGTCAGTGCCTGAATAGCTGAAATAGCAAACTGCACAAATACTTTGGACATAAGATAACTGTTCCAGCTCAGATTCAGAAATGCCTCTCTCTTCAGGATTTTCCTGTCCTTAATAATCTCTTCTGCACTCACAGTCAATCCCATGAAGATTGCAACAATTACCGACATGAAAATATATACAGGCAGGTTACTGTTATCGTAAAGAGTATAATGCGCATCTTTTGCACTCTCATCAAAATACCTGATTAGTATGGCAAGGAAAAATGCAAGGATAGGGGCTTCAAGAAGTGTTATAAGGAGATATTGAGTATCCGCAACTTTAGAAAGCAGGTCGCGTTTGACAAATACAATAAACTGCTTCAGCTTATTGGGAGTTTTAAAGTTGATCTCCGGAATACTTGTTCCCCGTTCAAGCATCTCTTTCTTTTGTTCAGCCTTATAGTGAGTGCTCCAGTCAGCCGGTGAGATCCTTCTGGTGTCTGTCGGCTGTCCGCTCTCAGTAAATACCCTTGTCTCTACAATATTGAAGATCTGTTCAGGGTTAACATTACCGCAGACATAACATTCACTTTCGTTATAGTTGGCCTGTTCAATTTTTCTTTTGAAATACTCGATAGAGTCAACAGGATTACCATTATATATAAGGTATCCTCCTGTGTCGAGGATTATCAGTTTGTCGAACATCTTAAAGATCTCTGAAGAGGGCTGATGTATTACTATAAACAGAAGTTTACCCTTCCTCGCAAGTTCTTTCAGGAGGTCAAGAATATTCTCAGAGTCTCTTGAGGAGAGCCCTGAAGTTGGTTCATCGAGGAACATTATTGCCGGTTCCCTGATCAGCTCAAGTGAGATATTTAGTCTTTTCCTTTGTCCGCCGCTTATTTTTTTGTTAAGCGGACTTCCAACCTGAATATTTCTGATTTCGTAGAGGCCGAGATTTTTTAAAACACTGTCAACCCGGGCAACAATTTCTTCTTCTGTAAGATTGTCGAAGCAGAGTTTCGCATTATAGTAAAGATTCTCGAAGACAGTTAGTTCTTCAATAAGCAGGTCATCCTGAGACACATAACCAATAAGTCCCTTGATTTTGTCTTTGTCCTTATGTATACTTACACCGTTTATTAATACTTCACCATCATATGGATCGTTTGTACCATTCAGAACCCCCAGAAGAGTTGATTTTCCCGCACCGCTGGCTCCCATTATCCCAACCATTCTGCCCGACTCCTCCATGAAACTCATATGGTGGATACCGACCTTTCCATTTTTAAATCTGTATTCGAGATTACTTACCTCATATACAACACGGGATGCTTTAAATTCCTCTTTCAGGAACTGCATTGTTACGTCCCAGTAATATATCGGGGAGATCTTATAGCCTTTTATTGAAGAACCCTGACTTAAAGGATAAACCTTATCTTCCTGTAGTAACTGCCCGTTCATTGAAAGTTCACCGGAAGCTGTAAACCTTACAAAGTATTTATTTACTGATGAAACGAAAAGGATCCAGATATGTCCCTTAAGCAAATCTTTGAAAACATGTTTTGCGCCTTTGGGATCAAAATCTTTTATCCCATTTATTATAAGAAGGTTGGATGTGTCTGGAATTGATGTAAACTGGTTCAGCACAAATTTTTCAATATACTCGTATTCTTCGTTAGTAATATTTAGTCCCTCAGCAAGTGTACTTATAAAACCAAGTTCAAGCTGACTAACCTCCTGTCCGCCTGATTTGCAGAATTCAAGAACCTGAATAACCACCACAATCCTCTGTTCCTGGTCGAGCTGGCCCTGTTCATTTATCTCTTTGCAAAGCTTCCTGATTCTGATTGCAATAGCTCCTTCACGTCTTTCAGCGCTGCTTTTTTCAAGTTTTTTACGTGCCTCTTCGAACTCCTTATCATAAGTAGACAGGTATTCCTTTACCAGTTCCTGGTTAAGCATTCGTTTTAGAAAAGCTTCTACAACACCTCTTCTTTCACTGTCGTTGCTCTGAGGTTTTGCAATTATCGCAAACAACTGCATCAGGGTTTCTAGGATCTTCTCACTCATAGTTAGTCACTTTAAATTCCGGCAATGAAGATATGAAATTAGTTATTTGGTACAAAAAATCAATGATATAGTTTTTACCTTATTATTAACCTTTGCCTTTTGTTTTCTTCTCAACAGAAAATCCGAATTTACCTACCAGTGGACCAGTTTCATAATACTTGCCGTGTGAATAGCATAACGGAGTAGCTTCATTTAGTTTAAACAGGCCACTTTTACTGTCAATATACTTTTCTTCAGCATTTACTGCAACTACTTCAGAGATAAACATGTGATGCGAGCCTAATTCTTTAATCTCTTTTACAATGCACTCAATATTCACAGGTGATTCCTTTATTAAAGGTGCCTTTATTTTTGAAGCCGGTACCGGGGTTAAGCCCATCTCTTTAAATTTATTGAATTTACTGCCTGATTTCACACCGCACCAGTCGGTTGCAAATGCCAGCTCTTTTGTGGTAAGGTTAATTACAAATTCACGATTTTTTTTTATTATTTCATATGAGTGTCTTTCAGGCCTGACTGAAATATAACACATTGCAGGATCAGTGCAGATAGTGCCTGTCCATGAGACAGTTATAATATTGTACTCTTCAGATACAGATCCACAGCTCACCATAACAGCAGGAAGGGGATAGATCATTGTTCCCGGTTTCCAGACTACCTTACTCATAATTGTTCAATTTACGTGTACTATTTTGACTGATTTACTGACACCTTAAATCACAGATTCAAATATAGTATAACCATTTGACTAAAGCTAACTTGTCAGTTTGACACTTTATGTAGTTTTATAGATGTCAAAAAGGCAATTTTAATGCAGATAATGGCAATGGCAAAAAAATTGCATATGTGTTGTAAAACATATTCAAATGAATCTTGATAATTTTACTTTAAAGGCACAGGAGTCTGTTCAGCAGGCATTTAATATTGCAGGGGCAAATGGTCAGCAGACAATTGAATGCGCTCATCTTCTTAAAGGAATCATGAATGAAGCGGAAAGTATTACTGATTTTCTTTTTGGAAAATCAGGTGTTGATCCATCAGTAATTCAAAAGGAGACAGATAAACTTATATTGACTTTCCCAAAAGTATCAGGAGCCGAGCCATATGTATCTGCAGCATTTTCTGAGGCTTTAAGAAAAGCATCGGATCATGCAGCTAAGATGAAAGATAAATTCGTTTCAGCAGAACATCTTATAATGGGCATACTTGATACCGGAGACAGGGTATCCCATATTCTTCAGGATCGGGGAGTAACACAAAAAATGCTGATGGCTGCCATAACTGAATTAAGAAAAGGTGCTAAAGTGGAATCACAGACCTCTGATGATACTTTCGACTCACTTAACAGGTATGCTATTAATCTGAATGAGAGAGCCAGGTCTGGCAAGCTTGATCCCGTTATAGGAAGGGATGATGAGATTCGAAGAATTTTACAGATTCTGACAAGACGTACCAAAAACAATCCGCTGCTTATTGGTGAACCTGGAGTAGGAAAGACAGCTATTGCGGAAGGACTGGCACATAGGATAATCAGGATGGATGTACCTGAAGATATAAAATCAAAGGTTATTTACTCGCTCGACATGGGTGCCCTGATAGCTGGTGCAAAATATAAAGGTGAATTTGAAGAACGGTTAAAAGCAGTTGTAAATGAGGTCATAGGATCAAACGGAGAGATTGTATTGTTTATTGATGAGATTCACACTCTCGTAGGTGCGGGTAAATCCGATGGAGCAATGGACGCAGCTAATATCCTAAAACCTGCTCTTGCCAGAGGGGAGCTTAGAGCAATCGGAGCAACTACTCTGAATGAATATCAGAAATATTTTGAAAAAGACAAAGCTCTTGAACGGAGATTTCAGGTTGTAATGGTTGATGAACCAGACAGAGCAGATTCCATATCTATACTCAGAGGTATACGGGAGAAATATGAAACCCATCATAAGGTCATTATCAGGGATGAGGCACTTATTTCTGCTGTAGATCTGTCAACAAGATATATAACTGATCGTTTCCTTCCGGATAAAGCTATAGACCTTATTGATGAAGCAGCTTCCAGACTGAAACTTGAAATGAACTCGGTCCCCGAAGAGATTGATGAGGCTGAGAGGACTATTACCCGTCTTGAAATTGAAAAAGAAGCTCTCAGAAGAGATGGTGATACTATTAAATTTGATAAGATTTCACGGGAACTTGCTGATATGCAATCCAGAAGAGATAGTCTTAAAGCCGACTGGAAAGCAGAGAAAGAGATGATTGATAAGGTTCAGTCGAAAAAAGAGGCTGTGGAATCAATGCGATTTGAAGCAGAGCAAGCAGAAAGAACTGGTGATTATGGACGGGTTGCTGAGTTACGGTATGGTAAAATAGTTGAAGTCGAAAAGGAAATTAACTCACTGAAGCATGAAATAGAGAAAAAAAGAAAAAAAGGATCTTTAATCCAGGAAGAGGTAAGATCTGAAGATATTGCTGCTATTGTATCAAAGTGGACTGGGATTCCGGTAACCAGAATGCTTGAGAGTGAAAAGGAAAAGTTACTTAGGCTTGAAGATGAGTTACATAAGAGGGTAGTTGGTCAGGATGAAGCAATTGAGGCTGTTGCTGATGCCGTAAGAAGATCACGTGCCGGTTTGCAGGACCAGAAACGGCCTGTTGGGTCATTTATTTTTATTGGAACTACAGGTGTTGGAAAAACTGAACTTGCAAGAGCACTTGCCGGTTTTCTTTTTAATGATGAGAACCTTATGACCCGGATTGATATGTCGGAATATCAGGAGAGACACTCTGTTTCAAGGCTTATAGGCGCACCTCCGGGATATATTGGTTATGATGAAGGAGGACAGCTCACTGAGGCTGTAAGACATAAACCATATTCTGTTGTTCTTCTTGACGAAATTGAAAAAGCCCATCCCGACATATTTAATCTCCTGCTTCAGGTTCTTGATGAAGGAAGGCTTACTGATAACAAGGGGCGGACTGTTAACTTCAGAAATGTCATAGTTATTATGACCTCTAATCTGGGATCAGACATCATCAGAGAAAGAATGGATAGCTTAAACAATGAATTGAATGAAAAAGAAGCAGAGGAGCTTCGACAGGAAATCTTTCTGTTGCTAAGAAGATCCCTCCGTCCTGAGTTTCTTAACAGAGTTGATGAAATAGTTATGTTCAAACCCTTGACATATGACCAGATAAGGCAGATTGTTAAACTTCAGCTCTCCTCGATAGGGCGGACGCTTGAAGAATATAAAGTGAAAATCGTCGTAACTGACGATGCCATTGACTGGCTGGCAAAGCAGGGATACGATCCGCAATCAGGAGCCAGACCGGTTAAGAGGTTAATACAGAAGGCAATTGTAAATGAACTATCAAAAAAGATAATAGGGGGTACTGTTCTAAAGGATGGTAATGTAATAATCGGAGTAAAGAATGACCAGCTTGAATTTACCAACCGGAATACGCCATGATACTTATTTGAATGATCTTATACAGGTATCCATGTCATCGTAGATCTGGAAAACAGTATGAAGATGAAGCGTATGGAAAAGCTCTGTCACATTTGGTTCGGGATTGGCAAACTTCAGGACTCCGTAATTATTTCTGGCGGTTTTCATTACCGACAGGAAACAACCAAAGCCCGAACTGTCGATGTACTCAACACCTTTAAGATCTATAATTACTTTTGAATTTGAATTATCAAAGACTTTTGTTATGCCATCTCTGATTTCATCAGTTATGAGTGCATTTATTCTATTGACAGAGAAGGATATAACATCAATCTTATCCTTTTTTTCAATACTGATCATTCAATTTCTGTTTTACAGTTTATTTAAATAATCATCCAGTTCAATCACTGCTGCATCTGTATCCGATTTGAACCTCTCAATATAAGATTCGTACAAATCTGATTCACTTCCGTCTTTTGCCTGAAGTTCAAATGTTTTTAGCATTGCAGCAAGGTCGTTCATTCCCATTATAGCTACAGACGACTTAGCTTTGTGAGCGAGCTGACCCAGGTATGGATAATTCTTTTTGGATAAATTAAGTATCATTTCCTCATGGATCTCTATAGCCTGATCCCTGAACATATTTATGATTTCGCCGGAAATGTCACGATCGCCGCCTGATACAGAATTAAGATAGTCAGTGTTTATGAACTTGTAATTCATAACCTACGGGGGATTAGATTAAGTACAATACAGATCGCAAAGAATATGAAACAAATATAGTAATTTTAATAAAATATTTTCCAAAGAAGGGAATTAGATACCCTACCTAAAATATTATACATCTGTTTTTAATAACCGAAATAGTGCTACTTTTATAGTGATAAAATCCGGAGAATATGCGAAATGTTTTGAAATACCTGCTTATCTTCTTAATATTTAATACACTGGTTTTAGATGCACAAACGGATGTCTCGATCAAAAAGAGAGAATTCAAAGCTGACAAACAAGGCTATAAGGAAGCATGGAAGCATGTAAAAGACGGGGATGATTATTTTCAGATTGGAGGTGTATGGTACTCTTTTGCCTATGATGAATATATTAAAGCTTTGGTCTATAATAATTCAAATCCTGAGTTAAACTATAAAACAGGTGTATCGGCGCTTCTTTCAGACAATAAGGAAGAAGCTGCAGGTTTTTTATTGAAAGCACTTGAAGTAAAACCGGATGTAACCGATGATATTTTGTTTTATGCCGGAAGGGCTCTGCATTACGCCGGGAGGTACACAGATGCTATTGAAAAACTGAATGCTTTTGTTGGTTCAGCCGGTAAGAAAGACAAGAGGGATGTTGCCCTGGCAAAAATAATTGCAGAGCAATCCAATAATGCAATAAGTATTACACAGGACACCCTGAGGGTTAAAATTGAGAATGCCGGAGCCAATATTAACTCAAATGCTGACGATTATTCTGAGATTTTTACTGCAGACGGAAATATTATTTATTTTGGATCGAGACGTCAGATCCCCAGGTCGGGAAAAAGATACGATGATACCAAATTTGATGAGAATATTTTTGTGTCCAATATAATTAACGGGACATGGAGTCAGGCACTTCCTGCCGGTAAAAACCTGGTAACAAAATATTGTGAAACCCCGTTGTATATAGATCCTCTCAGAACCCGGCTCTTTATTTATGCAGGGTACGAGAATGGTGGCGACATTAAAATGGTGACAACAAACAGGAAAGGCGAATGGCGGGCTCCTGTGGCACTTCCTTATCCGATAAACAGCAATGGATCTGAGACATCATTTTCGTTTAGTCCGTCAGGAAATGAAATATACTTTGTTACTGACAGCAGGAAAGATAATGCCGGTGGAAAGGATATCTATTTCATTAAGAGAATGTCGGAAAGGAAATGGTCCAAACCACAGAACGCTGGTCCAAAAATTAATACAATTTATGACGAAGAATCAGTAAGGTTCTCAAGAACCGGTGATACCCTTTTCTTTAGTTCAAAGGGACATAACTCAATTGGCGGATTTGATATTTTTTATTGCGTAAAAGATCCTGTGGGTGAGTGGGATAGTGTCAAAAATTTCGGTTATCCGGTTAATACACCCTGGGATGAATTGTTTTTTTACCCTGCACCTGCAGAAGACAGTACCTTCTATTTTGTTTCAAACCGCAGCGGAGGTATCGGAGGCCTCGACATTTACTCCGGTAAATTACTTCCTCCGGAACCGGTTGCAGTAGTTTTACCACCACCCCCTCCGCCACCTCCTCCGGTAAAAGATACTATTGTAATAAGAGATACTGTTGTAGTTGTAAAAGAGGTTGCGCCGCCGCCACCTGTAGTTCCCGTTGTTCAGCCTGAGCCGGTTAAGGAAACCGGCCTCTATCTTGTGGGGAAGATTTCTGACTCTGAGAGCGGGGAACCGGTAATGGCTAAAATGGATATTGTCGACATGAAGACTGATTCTGTACTCGTGACAAGTGCGAGTTCTGATATTGACGGAAGTTACAGGATTAAGCTTCCTGAAAAGAAATCATACAAGCTGGAGCTGCGTGCTTCAGGATTTCTTTCAGATATGAAAAGGATTGATGTTCCGGCAAACTGGATGAAGGATACATACAATCTTAATATAGACCTCATAAAGGTCAAGGTAGGGAAAAAAGTAGTATTGAATAATATCCTTTTTGAGACAGGCAAGTCAATTCTGACTGCAGGTTCATATGCTGAACTTGACAGACTTTTGAATATAATGAAAGAAAACGCTGAAATGAAGATTGAAATATCCGGGCACACAGATAAAACTGGCAGTGAGCCGATTAATTTTAAGCTGTCTGAAGACAGGGCTAAGGCAGTGGTTGAGTATCTTGTTCAGAAAGGTATCGACAGAACGAGAATGGAATACAAAGGATTCGGATCTCTCCAGCCTGTTACAGAAAATGCCACACCCCAGGGACGAGCAAAAAACAGAAGGGTTGAATTCAAAATTCTCGAATTCTGATAATCATCAGATTTTATTAGGAAACTATTTGTTTGCTTTGTGGAAAATCTATTTCTGAGTGCCCTTGAATTTTGTATTATTTAAAAAGATATTAATGAAAAACACAGCATTTACTAAATTTCATCAGGAAGCAGGTGCCAAAATGGTGCCTTTTGCCGGATATAACATGCCCGTTGAATACTTCGGTATAAATGAAGAGCATATAACTGTAAGGGAAAAAATTGGTGTCTTCGATGTTTCACATATGGGAGAATTCTGGGTGACAGGTCCTTCGGCTCTTGATTATCTTCAGCATATAACTTCCAATGATGTGTCAGCTCTTTTCGACGGCAAGATCCAGTACTCATGCTTCCCCAACGGAAAAGGTGGCATTGTTGATGATCTTCTTGTATACAGGTATAATAAGGAGAAGTATCTTCTTGTTGTAAATGCCGCAAATATTGAAAAAGACTGGAACTGGTGCGTTAAAAATGCTCCGAAATTTAACATTTCAGCAGGGAAGGAGCTTATAAATGCTTCAGATGAACTTGCCCAGCTCGCTGTTCAGGGACCGCTTGCGCTTAAAGCAATGCAGAAACTTACGACATCTTCTGTTGAGGATATGGAGTATTACACTTTCAAAGTTATCGAATTTGCAGGTATCAAAGATGTAATCTTTTCTACCACAGGCTACACCGGAGCAGGCGGATGTGAGATTTATGTTAAGAATGAAGATGGCCCGAAACTTTGGAAGGCCGTTTTTGAAGCCGGAAAAGAGTTTGGCATCAGACCAATTGGTTTGGGAGCCAGGGATACACTTCGTCTCGAAATGGGTTTCTGCCTGTATGGTAATGATATTAATGATGAGACTTCTCCTATTGAAGCAGGTTTGGGATGGATAACAAAGTTCACAAATGAAAAGAACTTCATTGACAAAGCACTGCTTTTCAATCAGAAGGAAGAGGGTGTGAGCAAAAGGCTGAAAGGATTTGTGATGATCGACCGCGGAATTCCAAGACAACATTACGAAGTTGTAAACGTCTCAGGTGAGATAATAGGGGAGGTAACTTCCGGAACAATGTCACCAATGATGAAGCAGGGTATCGGAATGGCTTACCTTAATAAAGGATACTGGAAAACCGGAACGGAAATATTCATCCGCATCAGAAATAAAGATCTCAAAGCTCAGATTGTAGATTTACCCATTTATAAAGCGAGTTAGAATTTAATGACTGTCTTTGGTTGCTTTACTAAACTCTTTGTGTTACTTGGTGTCTTCGTGCCTTTGTGGCTAAAAATGCCACCAAGACTCCAAGGCTCTAAGAAACACTAAGAAACTTAACCTTTTATGGCAAAAGAAATCTTGAGACCTGTTTCTCGCCGGCATTGTATGAAAAGGATACCCATAATGATTCAATAGTGGTTATTATTGACATTTTGCGGGCTTCCTCAGCCATATGCACTGCTTTTGAGAACGGTGCCCGGGAGATAATACCTGTTGCTGAAGTTTCTGAGGCAAGGGAGTATAAGTCGCGTGGTTATCTTGTTGCAGCTGAACGCGATGGTTTCGTTCTGGATTTTGCTGACTTCGGAAACTCTCCCTTTAATTTCACAAGTGATAAAGTCGGGGGCAAAACGATTGTTTACAGCACAACAAATGGAACCGGCATTATAAATATCGCTTCCTCCGCTTTTCGTACTGTCATTGGATCTTTTCTTAATCTCAGTGCACTGTCAGAATGGTTGGTGGCTCAGGACAGAGATGTAGTACTATTTTGTGCCGGATGGAAGAACAGGTTTAATCTTGAAGATACTGTTTGTGCAGGTGCAATAGCTGAGAGACTCATGAAATGTGGTCTGTTCACGACTATCTGTGACTCAACCCTGGCAGCCATGGATCTCTGGCAAATGGCAAAGAATGACCTTCCGGGTTACATCGAAAAAGCTGCACAGAGAACAAGACTGCGGGATAAAGGTCTTGATGATTGTTTACAGTTCTGTATTACAGCTGATTTTACCAGGAAGATACCGGTAATAAAAAATGGCATCCTTATAGATAATGTTTCGTAATTTTGTATCTGTTCTGTTATTTTATTAACAGTGCAGCCTTTTATAGATTTGTAATGGTATAATTAAAAAAGTCAATTATTAATTCACGATAAAAATTTCAGTATGAAAAAACACAACTTTTATGCAGGTCCTTCAATTCTTCCACAGTACACTATTGACAAGACTATTGAAGGAATAAAAGACTTTGCAGGGTCTGGACTATCGGTTCTTGAGATATCTCATCGAAGCAAGGAATTTGTAGCATGCATGAACGACACTATTGCTCTCTTCAAAGAATTGCTTGATATCCCGGCAGGTTACCAGGTATTGTTTCTCGGTGGCGGCGCAAGCATGCAGTTTGCAATGGTTCCAATGAACCTGCTCGAGAAAAAAGCGTCTTACCTGAATACCGGTGAATGGGCAGGAAAAGCTCTGAAAGAGGCTAAACTGTTTGGTGAAGTTGCTGAAGTGGCATCATCAAAAGAGAAAATATTCAATTATATACCAAAGAACTATACAGTACCGGCCGATTCAGATTATTTTCATATTACTACTAATAACACAATCTATGGTACTGAGATAAAGAAGGATCTGGATTCGAAGGTTCCGCTTGTGGCAGACATGTCATCAGATATCTTCAGCCGTCCGGTAGATATTTCAAAATATGCTCTCATTTACGGAGGGGCGCAGAAGAATCTGGCACCAGCCGGTGTGGCGTTTGTTATTGTTAAGGAAGATATTCTAGGGAAAGTAACCCGTCCCCTTCCGTCAATGCTCGATTACAGGGTGCACATAAAAGGAGAGTCTATGTTCAATACTCCTCCGGTGTTTGCTGTTTTTGCAGCTCAGCAGACACTTGTTTGGTTAAAGAACCTTGGCGGCGTAAAGGCTATCCAGAAAATGAATATTGAAAAGGCAAACATTCTTTATAATGAGATTGAAAGAAATAAACTATTCAGACCCACAATTGTAGATCCGGAAGACAGATCGCTCATGAATATTTGTTTTGTAATGTCAGATAATTACAAGGAGCTCGAGAAACCATTTGCCGATTTTGCAAAGAGTAAGGGTCTGCTAGGTATTGAGGGACACCGTTCAACCGGAGGTTTCCGGGCTTCCACCTACAATGCTTTGCCAAAAGAGAGTGTTGAAGCTCTTGTTAGTGCAATGAAAGAATTTGAATCAAAGAATTGACCAAAATATAAAGAATTATGAAAATCCTTGTTGCAACTGAAAAACCATTTGCCCCTATTGCTATCCGACAGATCCGGGAAGTTACGGAAGCCGCTGGTTATCAGCTTGAGTTACTTGAGAATTATAAAGATAAGTCAGAACTGCTATCAGTCGTATCTGATGTAGATGCCCTGATAGTCAGAAGTGATCTGGTCACTGCTGAAGTGCTTGATGCAGCAAAAAAATTAAAGATTGTTGTAAGGGCAGGTGCAGGTTATGATAACCTTGATGTAAAAGCATGTACCGAACATAATGTTATTGCAATGAATACTCCGGGTCAGAATTCAAATGCAGTAGCAGAACTGGTCTTCGAATTACTGCTCTATCAGATCAGGGGAGGCTTTAGCGGGAAGGTGTCGGGGAGTGAACTCAGAATGAAAACTCTTGGATTGCATGGCTTCGGTAACGTTGGAAAATATGTTGCCGATATTGCCAGAGGGTTTGGTATGGATACTTACACTTACGATCCTTTCGTAAGCGAAAGGGTGATGAAAAACAATGGGGCAAAACAAATTATTACTATCGAAGAGCTCTATTCAAAATGCCAGTATATGTCAATACATATGCCGTATAATGACAGGACAAGTAAACTGATTGGTTATGATCTTTTGAAAAGGATGCCTCAGAATGCTGTACTTGTAAATACTGCCAGGAAAGAAGTTATAGATGAAGACGGATTGCTTAAAGTCTTTGAGGAGCGGTCGGACTTTTGCTATCTTTCAGATATTGAGCCCGATTGCAAAGCAGTATTTGAAGAAAAGTATAAGGGAAGATATATTTTTACCGCAAAAAAAATGGGTGCCCAGACCGAAGAAGCCAATATCAATGCCGGTGTGGCTGCGGCACGACAGGTTATTAACTACTTCAGAAAAGGCATTGATAAATATAAACTGAACAAGTAATACATATTCTAATTTAAAGATGGCGATAGTTAAACCTTTCAGGGGGTTAAGACCTCCTCATGAAATTGCTAAAGATCTGGCCTGTCTGCCATATGATGTAATGAATACCGAAGAAGCCATTAAGATGGCTGAAGGAAAAGAATGTTCGTTGCTTCATATCACACGATCTGAAATAGATCTTCCGGCAGATACTGATACTCATTCAGATGAAGTGTATAAAAAATCGGTTGAGAATTTTTCAAAATGGCAGAAAAAAGGGTGGCTGGTACAGGATAGTAAACTGCATTTCTATATTTATGCCCAGACGATGAAAGGAAGGACACAGTACGGAATTGTTGGTTGTGCCTCAGTTGATGATTATCTGAATGGTGTTATTAAGAAACATGAACTTACACGACCTGATAAAGAGCAGGACAGAATGGTGCATGTTCGGGTGAATAATGCAAATATAGAACCTGTATTTTTTACCTATCCTGCTGTTAAAGAGCTAGATGATATTGTGGCCAGGATCGTTACAGAAGATAAACCTGAATATGATTTTGTTGCTGAAGACGGCTTTGGACATCATTTCTGGGTGGTTAAGAACCCGGAAACCAATAAAGAGATTGAGAAGCTTTTCGCAAAAAAAGTCCCTTATACATATGTTGCTGACGGACATCATCGTACTGCAGCTGCAGCACTGGTAGGCAAAGAGAAGAGAGAGCAGAATCCGAAACACAATGGAAAAGAGGAGTATAATTTTTTCCTTGCGGTGCATTTTCCTGATAATCAGTTGAGGATAATTGATTATAACAGAACCATTAAGGATCTTAACGGATTGTCGGCAGATGATCTTCTTAAGAGACTTGAAAAGGGATTTATAATCAAAGAGAAAGGAGTTAAAACCTACAAACCCAATAAATTGCATAATTTTTCAATGTATCTCCAAGGGAAATGGTATAGTCTGACAGCTAAGGAAGGAACATATAATGACAACGATCCTATAGGTGTTCTGGATGTTACTATTCTGACAAATCAGATTCTCAGTCCAATTCTTGACATTCAGGATCTGAGGAGATCGAAACGTATTGACTTTATTGGGGGTATAAGAGGTCTCGGAGAGCTTAAGAAGAGGGTTGATAGTGGTGAGATGAAGGTTGCCTTCGCACTTTATCCTGTATCGATGGATCAGCTCATTAAAATAGCTGATTCGGGTAATATCATGCCTCCGAAAACAACCTGGTTTGAACCTAAGTTAAGAAGTGGTTTGGTTATACACCTCCTTGACTGATTTATTGCCCCCCAACCCCCCTAAAGGGGGGCTAAGTTATTCACATTAAGAATTTTACATATCACTATTGGATTTTAAACCCCCTTTAGGGGGTAGTGGGCAGAAAAAGATGGCTGAAATTGGATCAAATATTATTTTTTTCAAGTCACAGATTCCTAAATCTGTTAAGTTGATTGCTGTATCAAAAACAAAACCAGTTTCTGATATTCTTGAGGCTTACAGCGCTGGACAAAGATGTTTTGGGGAGAACCGGGTTCAGGAAATACTTAACAAAAAGGATCTGTTGCCTGCAGATATTGAATGGCACCTGATCGGACATCTGCAGAGGAATAAGGTGAAATATATTATCCCTTATGTAGCTATGGTACAGTCGGTTGATTCCCTCAGGCTGCTGACTGCAATTAATTCGGAAGCCCAGAAGATTAACAGAATTGTTGACTGTCTTCTTCAGATATATATTGCTGATGAAGAAACGAAATTCGGATTCAGTTTGAAGGAACTTACCGATATTGGAGATATGAATGGTTTTACAACACTAAAAAATGTAAATATCTGCGGTGTAATGGGCATGGCTACTTTCACCTCTGACATGGATAAGGTGCGTAAAGAATTTGGTTTTCTTGCAGGTTGCTTTAAAACACTTAAGGAGAAATACTTTTCATCATCGCCTCATTTTAAGGAGATCTCAATGGGAATGTCGGGCGATTTTGAAGCGGCTATCGGAGAGGGAAGCACAATGGTAAGAATTGGCAGTCTCATTTTTGGAGAAAGAATAAAAAAATAAACTTTTAATAAATGGAAAAGCTTACAACAAATTATCTGGGACTTAGATTAAAAAGTCCGGTTATTCTTAGCAGCAGCAGGCTTACTTCAACAGTTGAGGGACTGCTTGAAGCAGAGGAAAATGGTGCAGGTGCAGTGGTACTCAAGTCGCTTTTTGAGGAGCAGATCATGTATCATGTAAACAGTCTGCCATCGTCAACCGGTTACCCTGAAGCTGATGATTATATTACGTATTATACTAAATCACATTCTGTTGATGAATATCTGGCACTTGTTAAAAATGCAAAGAAGAAGCTAACCATTCCCGTTATCCCAAGTATCAACTGTTTTTCATCGGAGGGGTGGATCGATTTTGCCGGAATTATCGCAGAATCGGGTGCTGATGCCCTTGAGATTAACATGTTTTTCATGCCGGTCAACAGAAAAATATCATCCGCAGATTCAGAAAAAGTATATTTTGAACTAATCGAGAAGCTTAAAAACAAAGTTAAAATCCCGCTTGTATTGAAGATCGGTTCAAGGTTCTCGAATATTCTGTATATGGTTGATCAGTTCTATATGAGAGGTGTTGAAGGAGTTGTAATGTTTAACCGGTTTTATGAACCTGATATTGATGTTAAGAAACTTGAGATAGTACCTGCTTCTATTTTCAGCAAGAGTGAAGAAAGAAGGGATGTGCTGAGGTGGATCGCCATGACGAGTGCCCAGGATATTAAGATTAATATCTCGGCATCGACAGGTGTGCATAGCGGTGATGATGTTGTCAGATACCTTCTGGCGGGAGCTGATACAGTTCAGGTGTGCTCTGTATTATATCAGAAAGGGATCGGATATCTTAAGCAGCTGAATCTGGAATTAAGTGACTGGATGACGAAAAACAATTTTAAGAACACAGATGAATTCAGAGGTAAACTAAACTGGGTAAACTACGAAAAGCCTACTGTTTTTGAAAGGACGCAGTTTATGAAATATTTTTCTTCAGTAGATTAATTATCTGTCAAGTATTACCATCAGTTCGTCGGTAAGTGATTTCTTTTCATGCGAAAAGGCAGAAGAACTTTCTGTGACTATTTTTTTTATTTCATCTTTTACAACTGTTGTTAACTCAGAAGCAGACTCTTCTATGACTGTAAGGCATTCAATAGCAGTAATATAGTCGCCTCTTACAAACACACCTGCGAAATCTGTTGAAAATTCCGAGTAGTCCAGTCCTGATTGCCAGCAGGATGAAACCAGCATGCTTATCGTCTCATCTTTCCATGGTTTCCTGATTTCAGTTATAACTTCGGTGCAAGCCGACTGATCTTTTATGTCGTTCATGAAACCCTCAATCGTTTTCCGGACTGCGAAATCATCGCATCGGTCGTAATAGGAGATGATTGCACCGATAGCACCCTCGAAAGGTAATTCATCTCTTAATAATCCGATAGCTTCGTTAATCAGAATATTGTTATCTTTATTGAGTAATGCTGAAAGATCTTTGAGCTTTTTTTCGGATTTGATCATAATGGAAAATTTGATCCAAAGGTATAAATAGAGTCAATTACTTGAAGCTGTTTTTGAAAAATAAAAATATTATAGTAATTTAGTCGGGAATTAGGTTAGACACTTAAATATTTAAATCATGAATAAAAAATATGGATTTAGTTCAGGGATCATAATGGTAGTTTTTCTTTTTGCCAGTTTGCTTATAGGCTGTAAAGGTGGTCCAAAAGCAGAGAAGGACGAAGTATCGGTTGATGTTCCTAAAGACAATGCAGCTGTATATGAGGACATTAAGCAGGCAGAAAAGATATTTAATGCCCTGCCTTCTCCACTCGAATCAGCAATGCTTATTAAATCAGCCGGAGCCAGGTTCGACCATGCTCTTCTTAATAATGTAAACAATGTAAATTCTTATGTTACTAATAAAAGCATGGCTCTTAATCTCGGAATATATACCTGCGATCTGAGTTTTGCAAGTATGTATGAGCAGACCCAGCTGATTATTGATTATATGAATGCTGCTAAAAAAATGGCCGACGGACTTGGTATCCTTAAAGCTATCGAGCAGTCAACTATTGATCGTCTTGAGGAGAACATCAACAACAGCGAGGTTATAATGGAGATTGTCAGCGAAACATTTATGAACTCAAATTCATACCTGGAAGATAACGGACAACCTGCTGTTGCAGCTATGGTTCTTGTAGGTGGTTGGTTTGAAGGGTTATATATCTCAACCCAACTCGTAGATATGAACGATTTTAACGGTAACAAACTTGTTGGCAGAATTATCGACCAGAAATTGTCAATCGGCATCCTTCTGAATCTTCTTGAGAGCAGCAAGGGTAACCCTGCTGTTGACGAGCTGATGGTTCAGGTAACAAAACTGAAAACTGTTTTTGACAAGATTTCAATTTCAACTTCACCGGTAAGACCTGAGTTTGACCAGGCTTCCAACACCACAGTGCTCAAGTCGGAGGTTAAAACCGATATGACTCCTGAAGTTTTCAAAGAACTCGCCGCTACTGTTGCTGAAATCAGAGGTACATTTGTAAAATAACTACTGCTATGAGAATATTTAAAATACTCCCGATACTGGCATTGTTATTATTAGGCAATGCTGTTAGTGCCAATGCACAATGTAAAGCATTCGCCAAGAAGGTTTGTCTTCCAGAACTTGGTTCATATACCCACGATGGTAATTACCATGCTGCTATATTAGTTGAAGGTGAGGAGGCAGAATTGTATAAAACATTCTACTCCGACATGGAATACAGGGTTGCTATTGTTGGTGAGGATAAGCTTCCTGATGTAGAGTTTAAAGTACTGGATGCCAACAAGAATGTACTTTACACAAACAAAAAGGATGGGAAATACGTAAAAACATGGGATTTTAAGCTTCAGTCAAGCCAGCAGCTTAAACTGGTTGTAAAGGTTTCTTCTTTCAATCAGCCCGGCGACACACCTGCCAGCGGTTGCGTGGCAATTATGTTCGGATTCAAAATCAAAAAATAAAAAAACATTTTGCAAAAAAATGTTTTAATGCTGTTAATATTGTAGAGACGCGATGCATCGCGTCTCTACGTGTTTTATACGATGAATCACAATTTAGGTGCCAGATAACGACCCGTATAGGATTCCTTACATTTAGCCAGATCTTCCGGTTTCCCTTCAAAGACAAGATAGCCACCTTTTTCACCACCCTCTGGTCCAAGGTCAATTACCCAGTCTGAACACTTGATTACCTCCTGATTATGTTCAATAAGTATCACTGAATGACCATGATCAACCAGTGCATTTATTGATTTCAGGAGTTTGTTTATATCATGAAAGTGCAATCCTGTTGTTGGTTCGTCGAAGATAAAGAGTATATGACCGCTGCCCTTTTCCTGGCTTAGAAAGTAGGCTAGCTTCACCCTCTGACTTTCGCCGCCTGAAAGAGTGCTTGACGATTGTCCCATCTTTATATATCCCAAACCTACGTCCGAAAGAGGTTTGAGCTTATCGGTGATTCTTTTTTCGCTTTTTCCGGGGTGTGAGTTGAAAAAATCAATTGCATCGTCAATTGTCATCTCAAGCATATCATAAATATTCTTTCCATGGTACCTTACCTCCAGGATGTCTTTTCTGAATCTCATTCCTTTACAGTTTTCGCATGTCAGTTCAACATCGGCCATAAACTGCATCTCTACTCTAATGATACCTTCACCCTGACACTCTTCACACCTTCCTCCTTCAATATTGAATGAGAAGTGTGATGCCTTAAAATTATTCTGCACCGATGCCTGTTGCTCGGAATAGAGTTTTCTTATTTCATCATAAGCTTTCAGGTAGGTTACCGGATTTGACCTGCTCGATCTTCCAATGGGATTCTGATCTACCAGTTCAATACCTGTGAGTCCGGCAACATCGCCTGAAATATCACTGAACTGACCAGGTTTTAAATTTGTTCCATTTATTTTCGAGGAGAGTACCTTATATAATATGTCTGAGATCAGACTCGATTTACCTGAACCGCTTACACCTGTTACTGCAGTTATTGTATGAAGGGGAAATTTAACATCAATATTCTTCAGGTTATTCTCGCGAGCTCCTTTTATCTCAACGTAACTGTTCCATTTCCTCCTCCCTTTTGGAACAGGTACGGTAAGTCTTCCGCTGAGGTAACCTGCTGTCAGAGATTTGTTTGATGTAGTCAGATTTAGTCCGCCCTGATAAACTATCTCTCCGCCTAGCCTGCCTGCTTCCGGTCCAAGATCAATAATCTGGTCGGCAGCCCTGATTATCTCTTCTTCGTGTTCCACAACAATAACCGAATTGCCAAAGTCGCGCAGCTGTTTGAGTACCTTAATAAGCAGGTTAGTATCGCGGGGATGGAGTCCTATGCTTGGCTCATCGAGAATGTACATCGATCCCACAAGGTTGCTTCCCAGCGATGTTGAAAGATTAATTCGCTGAGACTCGCCTCCGGATAATGTTGCTGAAAGTCTGTCGAGTGTTAGATAGGGGAGTCCCACATCGATAAGGAACCTGAGTCTTACTGAGATCTCTTTGATAAGCCGGTCTGCAACTTTTGCATCTGTCTCATCAAATTCAAGTGTTGTAATTATATCGTACAGTTTCCCGACAGGAACAGAAACCAGATCCTGAATAGTCTTCCCGGCTACCTTGACATACCCTGCCTCTTTTTTAAGTCTGGATCCTTTGCATTCCGGACAGGTTGTTTTGCCGCGATAGCGGCTAAGAAGGACCCTGTACTGAATCTTAAATTTTTTCTCTTCAAGATGTTCAAAGAAACGGTTAAGACCATAAAAATATTTGTTCCCCTTCCATAAGAGAGTTCTCTGTTCATCGGTGAGCTGATAATACGGTTTATGAATGGGAAAGTCGAATTGTTCAGCATTTGCAATCAGCCTCTCTTTCCATTTCTTCATTGTTTCACCTTTCCAGCATACAATTGCATCTTCATAAACCGAGAGGTTCTGATTAGGAATAACAAGATTCTCATCTATGCCTATGATCTTACTATATCCTTCACATACAGGGCATGCACCAATCGGATTATTAAAGCTGAACAGAAACTCAGAGGGTTCTTCAAAAAGGATTCCGTCTTCTTCAAAAATATTGGAAAAACTTTCTCTTCTTACTCCATTATCATCAAGAATGACAACCTGGCAATACCCCTTTCCTGTTTGAAAAGCAGTCTGGGCCGATTCAGCTGCCCTGCTGAAATTATCTGCTTCGTGACTAATAACCAGGCGGTCGACAACAATGTTTATCTGACTGCCGGGTTTGTAATTCCTGAATGATTTAATTTCATCTGTTTTTATTAGTTCACCTCCTGATTCGATCCTGTTAAATCCCTGTTTAGCCAGGAAAGAAAAGTATTCTGAGGCTTCAATATTGGCCGGTATTTCCCCAGATGAAGTAATAATTACCTTTGTTCCTACAGGGAGTGCTGCCAGGTAATCAACGATATCGTCAGCACTGTGTTTTTTTACCTCTTTCCCTGAGACAGGAGAATATGTGCGGCCGATCCTGGCAAAAAGCAGGCGCATGTAGTCATAAATCTCTGTGGAGGTTCCAACTGTTGACCTGGGATTTCGTGAATTTACTTTCTGTTCTATAGCTATAGCGGGAGGGATCCCGTTTATGAAGTCAACTTCCGGCTTGTTCATTCTTCCAAGGAACTGACGGGCATATGCTGACAAGCTCTCTACATATCTTCTTTGCCCTTCCGCATAGATTGTATCAAACGCAAGAGATGATTTACCTGAACCCGACACTCCTGTAATTACTACAAGCTTATTTCTTGGTATATTGAGACTTACATTTTTAAGATTATGTACCCTGGCCCCCTTTATTTCAATACTCCCCTGCATCTTAAATCCTTTAGATTTGTGTTAAAGTTCAGTTAAAACCCAAAAGTAATACTTTCAAATTAAAAAAATTCTTTTCTTTGTATTACGAATCAATTCAAAACAAAGGAGGACTGCCTATAGAAATATCTCTACTCTAGTTAATTTAAAGAGAGAGTTATGAATAAAACGATTTCCGATTATGATCTGATACTCAGATTCATAAAAGGTGAGCAGTCATGTTTTGAACAGCTAATCCACCGACATAAGAACAAAGTTTTCGCTTATATAAGTCTTTATATACGCGATCAGGCTCTTGCTGAAGATATCTTCCAGGATACCTTCCTTAAGGTAATTCAGTCTGTAAAAGCAGGAAAATACTCCGATAACGGAAAATTCCTCTCATGGGTTATGCGGATAGCGCATAATCTAATCATCGATCATTTCAGAAGGATTAAACAGATGAATACCATCTCAAACGATAATTATGAATCGGACCTTTTTAATTCGAAAAGGTTCGCGGAGGACAATGTTGAGGATGATATGATAAAACGGCAGATTCATCTTGATGTCAGAAAAATGATAACCCAGCTTCCCGATGATCAGCGCGAAGTTGTCATTCTGAGGCATTATGCAGGATTAAGTTTTAAAGAAATTGCTGATATCACTGATGTAAGCATCAATACAGCACTCGGAAGGATGAGATATGCTCTCATCAACATGAGAAAGCTGATGGAGGAGAAGAAGATTAGTCTGACAGTGAATTAAGCAGACGCCCCCCATCCCCCCTAAAGGGGGGCTAAACTTACATAGAGATAAGAATCACAGATATTTGCAGCAACTTACCCCCCTTCAGGGGGGCAGGGGGGCAAAATGTTGGGAAAATAATCTAATCCTAATTGCAATATTATGTAATCAGGGCACGTTTTCACATAAATAGAAAACATGAAGCCTATGGGATTAAATTCTACTCCTTTTCTTTCATGTCACGACATCAGAACGGAAGATATTGATCTTATTGAAGATGCTTTTGGTTTAAGTGCTGAGTTTCATGATGTGATTGCCCTTCTCGGAGAGATAAAATCGGTTCCGGGAAAACGTTTGACAAAGTCCCTGATTCAGAAAATCAGGAAGAAAGTTTAAACTTTTTTAGAGAACACAGGAAAAAATCCTGTGTTTTTTTTGTTTTATTCCAAATTAAAATAATATCTTTGTGATATTAAAATAATATCATATAAAAATGAAACAAGAATTTACAATCAAACCGATTTCAGGTTATCTGGCTTTGCTGACAGCAATATTGTTTCTCGGCGGAGCTATTGCCGGATTTATTTTCAATTTAATCTGGCTTGGTATTGCACTCTCAATCCTTTTTGTTTTTACTATTTTGGGATTTAAGGTTGTTAATCCGAACAGTTCATGTGTTATGGTTCTTTTTGGTGCCTATAAGGGCACTATAAGGGAAAATGGATTTTTCTGGGTGAATCCTTTTTTTATCACGAGACATCTGTCTCTCAGAGCCCGTAACTTTAACGGTGAGCCAATTAAGGTGAACGATAAAATCGGGAACCCCATTAAGATTGGATTAGTGCTTGTATGGAGAGTATCAGATACATTCAAAGCTGTTTTTGATGTTGATGATTTTCAGCATTTTGTGCTTGTTCAGAGCGACGCTGCCCTGAGAAAACTAGCAGGTCTTTATCCTTACGATAACTTTGAGGACCATGATGCAGTTATTGCTCTCAGGAGCGGAGGAGAAGAAGTAAATAATGAACTTGAAAAAGAGATCAGGGAACGACTTCAGATCTGCGGTATTGAGGTTATCGAAGCCAGGATCAACTATATTGCATATGCTGAGGAAATTGCAAACGCAATGCTTCGCAGGCAGCAGGCCACTGCCGTTGTAGCTGCCAGATTTAAAATTGTTGAAGGTGCTGTATCGATGGTTGAGATGGCTCTTGAGCAACTTTCAACAAAGAATATTGTTAATCTTGATGAGGAGAAAAAGGCTGCAATGGTGAGTAATCTTATGGTGGTACTGTGCGGAGACAAAGATGCTACTCCAATAGTAAATACAGGCACTTTGCATAACTGATTATGAGTGAGAAAAAACCATTTGTATTAAGAATTGATCCGGAGAAACTTAAGGCTCTGGAGAAATGGGCTGCCGATGAGTTTCGCAGCACAAATGGTCAGATCGAATATATACTTGATCAGGCGCTGAAAAAAGCAGGAAGATTAAAAATTAAGTCAGAGAACACTAAAGTTGAAGAAGATGATAAAACCAGTTAAATATGTTTGTCCGAAATGTGGATCAAAGAGTTTTACAACAAGTACTATGTGGGTTTCGAAAAACATTCTTTCAAAATTATTTGATATTGAAAGCAACAGGTATACAGTAGTAATATGTTCAGAATGCAAGTATTCGGAACTTTACAGGTTACCGCTGAAAAGACTCGGTGAGGTACTTGAAATCAGGACAGATAAATTCTAGAATTACTGATTTATAAAGTATATGGAATGGCAGGCGGCAACACCTGCCGTTTCTGTTCTCAGACGGCTCGGGCCAAGATGAATATTTGAAAATCCTTTATCTGAAGCTTTAATTATTTCTTCTTCACTGAAATCGCCTTCAGGACCAATAAGAATAATTGCATTATCATTCTTTGAGCATACATCAGTTATCTTGAGTCTTGTGAATGATTCATTACAATGAGCAATCAAAAATTTGCCATCAGCTTTTGCGGTAAGGAATTCATTGAATGTAACAGGTTCGTTCAATATTGTACTTGTAGCTTTAAGCGACTGTTTCATTGCTGAGATGATAATATTATTTATCCGTTCTTTCTTAATGCTCTGTTTCTCAGTATTTCTGCAGATTACAGGGGTTATCTCATCAACTCCAATCTCAACACTTTTTTCAATGAACCATTCAAACCTTTCAGGGTTTTTCAGCGGGGAAATAGCTATATGAAGTTTGTAATTCCGTTTTTCGAAATCCCTGGTAATTCCTGTTATTGCTATTGTGCAATGCTTTTGATTGGGATTATCAATAACTCCTTCATAGAGATTGCCTTTTCCATCAATCAACTTTACAGTAGTTCCCTTTTTCATTCTTAAAACCCTTATGATATGCTTTGATTCATTTTCATCAAGGGTGTATTTGTCTCCTGAAATATCAGGAGCATAGAATATCTGCATAACAATCAGTTTATACAAAAGTAGGAAATTTGAAATACCTTACATTACTTTATGAATTCTTAGTGTTTCTTTAAAGTTAGCCCCCCAACCCCCCTAAAGGGGGGCTAATATGCTGATAAATAGGCTTATCCCTATCTTTTTCAGGAAATTATCCCCCCTTTAGGGGGGCAAGGGGGGCGAAAATGGTGGTAAAACGAATATTTAAGTAAAACAGCAAATTAATGAAAATTGGCCTGCTCTCTGATACTCATGGGTGGATACACCCCAGTCTCTTTGAACATTTTAAGGAATGCGATGAGATCTGGCATGCAGGTGATATTGGAAATATTGAGACGGCCGACAGGTTGGCTGAGTTCAAACCATTGAGGGCTGTATTTGGCAATATAGATGATGCAGTTGTCAGAAAAGTTTATAAAGAGAACCTGAAGTTTAAAGTTGAAGGAGTAAAAGTGTGGATAACTCATATTGGAGGCACTCCCGGCCACTATGATCCACGGGTAAGAAGTTCAGTTTATGCAGATCCTCCGGATATTTTTATCTGCGGACACTCTCATATCGCAAAGGTTATGCACGATCCAAAGGGCGGATTTCTCTATATCAATCCGGGTGCAGCGGGATATAACGGTTTTCATAAATTCATGACTGCAATCAGATTTCAGATCGATGATGCAAAGATTCACGATCTTGAACTGATAGAGATGGGAGAGAGAGGAAAGGCTGTTATCTGATAACAGATTCTTCTTCAACGTTATTGCTGGCCATTCTCCGCAGGAACCGGGCAAGTCTGTCTTCAACAGCAATCATATATGTATATGGCACTCTCACAGAAGATTCAGGGTGCTTTCTGTCGTTGAGTTTTGTGCTGGTTATTATAGTGTTGAAGTTATTGTTTCCTGCCTGAGCCATCATTACACCTCTGAAGTACGAGAAGTAGTACCAGGTCGATTC
Organism: Bacteroidales bacterium; assembly: GCA_016709865.1. NCBI lineage: Bacteria > Pseudomonadati > Bacteroidota > Bacteroidia > Bacteroidales > Bacteroidales bacterium. Next base: position 1,147,588 of record JADJLX010000005.1, on the reverse strand, counting down.
ATCTGCCTTGAGGTAGATATCAATCATATCTCCCGATCGCCTTCTCTGGATCTCAATATAACCATCGACGTATACATTTATCGGTTGAGGTCCGGCGAACCCGATTCCGATTTTTCCCCTTGATCTGAAAGATGATGTTGGTTCATTCCAGAAGAGATTTACTTCATTCAGCAACAACTCATAAACATACTCTTTAGGTAAATTCCTTGAAGTACCAAAAAGGTCCATCTCCTCTTTCAGCTGAGTGGCAGCTGCAACTCCGAGAAGATCTTTCATCCCTTTATTATTGAGGTCGGTGTTTAAGTTAACAGGCTTTAATGTTGGCATCATCCTTATCTCATCGGCCATTACCTTTAGTGCCTCAGGTGAAAAATAGAAGTCGAGTGCAAGTATTGATTCAATGTCTACTTTTCCTGAGTCGATGGTATGAATAACCTTTCCGGCACTTCCGAGCTTAACAAGATCAAACTTGCCGCCGAAATTAATAGTCCCTTCACCCGACATTATACAGAAATTTTTGTCGAATGCCAGCATATTTCCCGGCAGTGTCTGATCTGCCAGTTTCTCCAGGGAAGTGATAAGATATCTTCCCTTTGCTTTTTCATAATAGAGCCATCCGCCGGAATTCACCAGCGCTACATCCTGCCATGATTTCTGGGCAGATAAGAAAGCAGGATAGATATGAATTGAATCGGTATTGATATATGAGCCAGAGAAGACCAGCTCATCATTTATATCCCTTGGTTTTTCACTTACCGGGATCATAACATTCAGAGGATCAATCTTCGACTTGAATTTTATATTGAAGCTCTTAATTGTGCTGCAGTTATGTACTATACCTGTGGCACCTGTGAAAGTCAGCAGGTCGTCTTTCGCATAAAGTCTGACATCGCCTGTAAAGGAGAAGGCAGGATTGAGCATAAATTTCTGGTTTGCCGGTATGTATCCTCGTGCTGTAGTTACCATTGTATCTACTGCAAGCTCAGGAAAGTTTATCTGCTGGATCTCTTTGTTTTCATCAACGTAATCGTAAATTGCACTACCAGTGTAACGTTTTGTAGATTCGATGTCAATCTTACCGTCGTGTAATATATGCTTGTTGTTTACGGCAATAATCGCATTCTGCATCTGTGAGATCTTTGCACGCCTGTTTATTGTAACCTTACCTTTTTCAGGCTGAATAAGTGCGTCGGCAATATGTATGTAGTTTATGTTTTCTGCCTCAATATATTCCTGATCAAGATGATAGCTTCCCTTCCAGGAGGCAAATGAGACAGTGTCAGCCAGATTGTTTGTTGCAAAAAAGGTTGGTTTGTCGTGATTATTGAAATCAACTTTGAGTAGATTTTCTGGAGTTAACAGAGGTGTATTGGATTTCCCTTTCTGCTCCATATCAAGTATCCGTGTATCCATGTTATATGCAAAATCGGTCATCGTGCATATATATTGAAGTTCAGGGAATTTCACCACTGATGAATCTGTATTCAATCTGAATCTGGTCATTTTCAGATCAAAGTTTATATCTGTATTAGCATTTTCCGCTATGAATGAATAACCGCTGGTTGTTGGTGATTTCAGATTATAATCAGCAGTATCTGCTTTGATTGCGTTAGAGGCAAAGCTGAAAAGCTTTGAAGTGACCATCGAACTTGGCATGTTTATTACCCCTGAGCCTTTTAGTTTTTCAGGTGTCAGATTAAGGGTACCATCAAGAGTGGTTCCGTTCTCGAACATATTAAAGTTTTTGCCGGTTGCATTTGTCGCCAGCCATTCATCCTTTTTGGTCATCCATTTAATAGAAACATCCTTACTGTTCAGTTCCGGAAAGACACCGGAACCATCTTTGAGAATATCAAAAGTAGTAGCCTGTGTCAGCATCGAATCAGGAAAGAACCTGTATTCTTCAGCCATTGTAATTGAGGTAAGGTGCTTTAACTTTCCGCTTCCGATGAGCCCCTTGTTGCTCATACTAAGCTCATTGTACAGAATGCCCCTGTCGCCATAGACATCAATACCGGTTTCGGGTATAACCATATTAAATCCCAGCGAGTTGTTTGCCTGAATTGTAAGGAACTGCTTCATAGGTTTTATAATATTCCCGCCTACAAACTCGCCCGACAGGTTCATGTCCTCGTTGGAGTAATGATCGATATTTTCGTATGTAAAGGGATCAACCTTGAAGTAGAAATCTTTTTGCGGATAGACACCTTCCAGTCCGGGGATCTTATCGTAAAAGATATATGAATAGGTTATAGCATTAATAATAGGATATTGTTTGAGGCTCTTTAGTCCTGATTTATTATCCGGATTATCAATGTACAACTCTGCGGTACCGAGTTGTATCAGGTTATCGACATCTTTAATTACCGGATTACCATACATGTCTTTCTGTTCAGTTTCAACGGCAATCCTTATTGAATCAATCTTTTGGAGACGGATCTTGAAAGTGTCGTAGCTGAAAGTAAAATTATGTCCGAAAACTGTAAAAAGTCCGGCAGCAACTACACCATCGAACTGTATGTTCCGGTTTCGTCCCAGAACCAGTTGCTGATTGTAAGGGAAAATAGCTACTCTCTGGGAATCGCTGAGGAATACGTTTTTAACTCCATTGATTGTCAGCCTGAAATTCTTAAGATCAAGTGAGGCATTATCCATTGGAGCTTTTGTTTCACTCTCGATATTAAGAATATCATAATCCTTTCTTTTTGAATAAGATGCAAGAAAGTCCTTTGTTTTCTGCTTTATAGTAATCTCATTATTTGTGCGGTCATAGAATACAAATCCTTTGTTAGCCATATCTATGCACAGACCTGTAACTGACTCCTGCGGCCTGTTTAGCCACTTGGCAAATTCAGCAACCGGGAATGTTTCCTGGTAATACCACTCAGCAAACTTCATCAGCCTGTCGAGCGGATGGTAGTCGTCGAGACCCATAAGACGAATGAAATAGTCAGAATTAAAAAATGATGATGATTCAAACTGAGCCTGTCCGAGTGATGCTCCTCTGGCCCTTGAGAGCAGTATTTTAGATTCATTCATATTCCACGACATATATTCAAAATACATATCGATCTTGTGGAATGAATTAAAATACGGGCTTCTCGAAATCGGATTGTTGGTACGGAACAGGTTCACCTGCCTGGTTGCTGCAAAATATGAAAATCCAAGGTTCGAATGGTAGATAGAGTCTTTGTCAAGGTAAAGGGAAAGCGAAGTCTCCTGGCTGTTTAAACCTATCTTTGAGAAGAGAAATTCTTTTGATGAAATTTTCAGATAAAGAGTATCGTTTCTGTATAAGGTTATCCTTGCAGGAAGATAGTTTTCGCCGGTACCTTTAACGTTTGCACCTTCAAAAGTGAGTCCGCCCTCGTAGTTTACCCCCTCATAAATATTTTTAAGCTGGAAAGATTTGATATATGTAACAAACTTGGGGTAATTGGCTCTCTCTTTATTGCTGAAGCTTACCGCCTGATCGGTAAGTGAACCTGAGACCGGTTCCTTAAAATAGGTTTTGTGCGAGAGTTTTACAGAATCGATTATGAAACTGTTTTTGGTTGTGTTAATGGTATAATCAGTAAGACTGGCAAACACTTCATCCCTTGTATACCCTGCCTTCTCCCATGTTATAATCCCTTTGGTTCCTTTAAAAATTTGTAATTCAGGGTAGTATGCGCCTGTGGCATTGTATATTTCGGTGCTGTCCTTTTGAGAATAGCAGGTTAGAGTGGCGTCTGTTATCGCGATATAAAATACAGTATCGTGCAGAAACTTAAGTGTATTGTTTTTGACTTTCCATCTGACACTTCCTGATTCGTAGAGAACATTCCCTTTTATCATTGAAACAGTATTTTTAAAATACCTTGCAATGACATCATTGGTATACCTCGGGCTGAATGCAATTTCACTTAATCCTTTCAGCCAGTTTACGAGGAAGGAGTCCTCTCTTTTGAATTCAACGAAATTATTAAGAGTAGTTATGAAATCGTTGAAATGCGGAACAGCTCTCATATTTCGTGAGGAGAGCTGGCTGGAGATATCAATTATCTTAACCATGTTCTCCTTACTGAAAGCAGCACTATCCCATCTGGTGAAGAAGGAGTTCAGATTAGCAAGCTGTTCGGGATTGAGGTTAGGCCCCATAAAAGATGTCAGTTCAGTCCTGAATTTTTCAGGATCGCCTGAAAATGCTGATCTGGTCTGGGATAGTAAGATGAAGGGGGTGCCCAGTAAAAGTAAAATAGACAGTACTATTTGCTTTCCTGACATACAGATATCATTAGATTAATTTTTATCTTTCCCCAGTTTTCGCCCCTCCCCCCCCCCCCCACTTGGGCATATTTCAATGCATCCACTATACCTGCAAAATCCTCCTTCTTGAGTGCTGCGCCTCCGATAAGGCCACCGTCAACATCAGGATTTGAAAAGATCTCAGCAGCATTTGATGGCTTGCAGCTTCCTCCATACAGTATCGGAACTTTTTTTGCACATTCGTTGCTGTATTTTTCTTTAACGAGATCGCGAATATATTTGTGCATCTCCTGTGCCTGGTCGGGTGTTGCTGTTAGTCCTGTACCAATAGCCCAGACGGGTTCGTAAGCAATAACTATCATATCCATCTGTTCTTCTGTAAGGGTGAAAAGGCCCTCTTCAAGTTGTCTCCTAACAATGAGAAAATGTTTTTCCGACTCCCTTTCGCTTAATACCTCACCGCAGCAGAATATTACTTTCAAACCGGCGTTGATAGCCAGCAGTGTCTTCTTATTCAGCAGCTTATCATCCTCGTGGTAATATGATCTTCTTTCAGAATGTCCGATAATAACATATTCTGCACCGGTACTCTTAACCATATATGCTGAAACTTCTCCGGTATAGGCACCTGATGCTTCTGCGGCACAATTCTGTGCTCCCAGAGCTACCTTTCCATGCTTAAGAATTTCAGCCACCCCTGCAAGATGAATAAATGGTGTGCATAAAATTACCTGTGCCTTACCGGCAGGATTCTCTTTAAAATGCTTGTCAATAGTACCTGCAAATTTCAACCCTTCAGCAAGGTTCATGTTCATTTTCCAGTTCCCTGCAACAATCTTCTTTCTCATATAAGTCAAATTTTAAATAATATATAAAGTTAAATATAAGTGCCTAGAGTGCCTAGAGTGCCTAAAGTTATCAAATTATTTACTTTCACTTGTTAATTTTTCAAACCATTCGTTCGAGGGGAGATTAGCCCATGACCATTTACCTATTATTGTACCATCTCTAAGCAGCAAATAGCCCGGATTAGATCTGACCATTGTCTTCAGAGTTGTCTCGTCAGCTGAACAGAATTGTAATCCGTTCTCATAGCTTTTTACCTCATCAGAGCCTGAAGAAGTAAGTATGTAAAATCCTATTCCGTTTACAATACAGAATCTTCCGAACTCAAATCCATCTGACAAATGATCTTCTCCTGCTTCTGCCAGTTTTTTTGTTACCATCAATACTGAGTATCCCTTTTCTGATAATATTTTCTGGGTCAGGTCATCACCGGTTGCCGAAGAAATTACAAAATCATGAATGGGGGGCTGATATCCTTTTTTCACCAGTACAGATTTCTGATCAATGAAGTGCCATGTTGTGTCGTTTGCGGGATAATTGCTGAGCTCAAATTCTTTTTGTATGCCGTCCTTCTCATATATGAAAGTTGTATGATACTCATCTGCCGCCACTCCTTCAGGCATTATCATCTTATCGGCTATTTTTACTCCGGTTTTATATGGTAAAAAGTCGATAACAGGAAGATATCTTAGGTTATAGAAAGAAAACAAGGTAAAAAGTAAAATAATTGCTGAGATGATTGCCCATTCAGCTGATGATTTAAAGAGACTTTTCATCAGTTTCCTGTTGGCGAATAAGACGATGGCAAACGAAACAATAACAATATTTTTCCAGAAAGTCTGCCAGTTGGTAAGATGTATTGCATCGCCGAAACAGCCACAGTCGGAGACAGGGTTTGTTAGTGCAAGAATGAAAGTAAGCGGAGTGAAAATAGCCATAAGCAAAATCACAACCCAGATACCGGTTTTCTGTCTTATTCCTGACAGCACCGCAAAACCTGCGATGAATTCGGCGGTGCATAGCAGGATTGCCAGCGGCAGGCTTAGTGATTTTAGGAATCCGAGGTCAAAGGCCTGAAAATAATCATGGAATTTATAAGCTGATCCAAACGGGTCAACTGCTTTAACAAAACCCGAGAAGATGAATGTGAGTCCAACAATAATCCTGGCAACTATTTTTAATATCCTCATCCTAGACAAAGTTTCTGTATTTCAATATTTTAACAATAAGATTGAAGATCTCGGGCGGAGAGAGCATCTTTCCGTCTTTTGTGCCGCAATCTACTAATGCAAGTCTGTCGTCATCCTGTGCAACCCTGAAATAAATATCCCTCACGTTTTTCTGAAATATCAGACTCTCCTCATGAATGTCGCGTGTGCCGTTCAGGTAACTCCTGTCATCACCAGTTCTTGCATTAAGCAGTTTTCTCTCAGTGAATTCGAACGGAACATCAAGAAAAATATTAAGATCTGGTTTTGGAATGGCAAAGTGGCTGAATTCCAGCGAAAGGATCCATTTCATTAGCTTCACCTGAGCTTTAACATCATTGATCTTTGCGCACTGGTATGCTATGTTTGAATATGTATACCTGTCGAGCAGTACTATTTTTCCTTCCTTAAGCCAGTTTCGGATAATCTCTGAGGCATCTTTTCTGTCGCCGGCATAAAGCATTGCCACCAGATATGGATCTACTTCATTAAGAGTACCAAATTCACCTCTCAGAAACCTTGCAATCAGCTCACCGAAATAGGGGTCGTCTGTTCTTGGAAAGTGCAAATATTCGCATTTGTAGCCTTTCTCTGCAAAAAAGTTATGCAACATTTTAATCTGTGTTGATTTCCCTGCACCATCAACTCCCTCTATAACAAAAAGCTTCATCTTTCAACTTTTTCCTGAATCACAAATGTAATAACAGCAGGGCAAAGATAAAAGGGGAGCAGCATGAATTAATAAAAATCACTAAATTCGTCTGATAATAATTAAATACTTTGCAGGACAAACCACGATATATAAATTCCGGAGGAAAACTGATTGACCTTGACACTCCAAAAGTGATGGGGATTCTGAATATAACTCCTGACTCTTTCTATAAGGGAAGCCGATATAATTCCGACTCTGCGATTTTAAAGAAAGCTTCTGAAATGCTTGAAGAAGGTGCAGATATTATTGATATTGGAGGTTATTCTTCCCGGCCGGGTGCGGCTATTGTTACTGAGGAGGAGGAGAGCAAGAGGGTGCTGAAAGCAGTGAAACTGGTATCCTCTGAATTTCCCGGAGCAATAATCTCGGTTGATACATTCCGATCGGGTATAGCCTGCAGAGCTGTGGAAGATAATGGAGCTCACATTATAAACGATATTTCAGGCGGTGAAGCCGATTTAGAGATGTTTGGTATCGTTGCAAAACTCAATGTTCCCTATGTTATAATGCATATGCAGGGTAATCCTCGTACTATGCAGGATAATCCTGTATACGATGATGTGGTGGCAGATATACTCAGATGGTTTGGCGACAGGATCTACAAACTCAGGATACTTGGTGTAAAGGATATTATCATTGATCCCGGATTTGGATTTGGCAAGACAGCAGATCATAATTTTGAGATGCTGCGACGGCTTAATGAATTTTCTGTGGCAGGACTACCCGTAATGGTTGGTGTTTCGCGTAAATCGATGATCTGGAAAACACTCGGTATTTCAGCTGAAGAGGCATTGAATGGTACCACAGCACTCAATGCATTAGCTGTAGCCAATGGTGCTGATATACTGAGAGTTCATGATGTTAAGGAAGCAGTTCAGGTGGTGAAACTTGTTAGAAGAAGTCCGAAGACCGAAGACTGAAGTAAATGCAGAGTCGGTCTCCGGTCTCCGGTCTTCCAGCGTGTTTCTATATGATATAATTTTATAATAACCCTAATTATGCCTTTTCATATTACAGTACTTGATATTATAGATATTTTTCTGGTTGCTTTAATCTTTTTTCAGATTTACAGGATAATAAGAGGCACTGCTGCTTTCACAATATTTATTGCGATATTCTTCATTTACTTATTCTGGATTATCGTTAAGGCACTGAATATGGAGCTGATAAGTGCGCTCCTGGGACAAGTGATAGGTGTTGGTGTACTTGCACTTATAATTGTATTTCAACAGGAGGTAAGAAGATTCCTTCTGGTTCTCGGGAACAGATATATTACAGGCAGCAGGTTTTCTGTCAGCCGGTTTTTCTCAGCAGTAGGAAATGACAATGGTAGTCCGAAAGAAGCAGAAGAAATTGTAAGGGCTTGCGAAAAAATGGCATCAAAAAATACAGGTGCACTGATCGTGATCGGAAGGAAAAGCAGTCTTGACCTCTATTCCGACGGCGGTGAAATAATCAGGGCCCAGATAAGGGCAGACCTACTGGAGACTATATTCTTTAAAAATACCCCGCTGCACGATGGTGCCGTTCTGATTGAAGGGCATAAAATACTGGCTGCACGGTGTCCTTTACCAACAACTGAACGTGTTGACGTCGATCCCCGCTTTGGTATGCGGCACAGAGCCGCAATAGGCATGTCAGAACATTCAGATGCTCTTATAATTGTCATATCAGAAGAGACTGGTTATATCTCGGTTGTTGAAGAAGGCGAAATCAGAGAGAATATTTCTCCCAACGAGTTGAGAAACATATTGCTGATGGAGAAGGAATGGTGAAGATAAAAGACAAAAGGATAAAGACAAGCGTAGAGCGTAAAGCGTAAAGCGTAGGGAGGAAGATTAAGTCTCTTTCCTAGTGCTAAGCGAAGTCTCCAGACTTCGCTTCAAGTAATTTGTAGTCTGAAGACTACATTAAATATTCGGCGAAGTCAGGAGACTTCGCCGAGCAATCAAAGTTGTTATTTCAAGTAATTTGTAGTCTGAAGACTACATTATGTATCCGGCGAAGTCAGGAGACTTCGCCGAGCCTTAGAGAGTGTATAACGTCAGAGTTTCAGCATCCTTAATGTAAATCGTATTTCCTGCAACTACAGGGAAAGCATAAATCGGAGTTTCAGATACTTTATATTTAACAACTTCAGTATATGCTGCAGATTCCGGCTTCAGAACTATCAGGTTGTCTGTACTGGTGAGACCGATAATAAGATTTCCGCAATCGACAATTGTAGAAAAATCGTTGTTTACCGCATTATCTATCCATGCAGTTGCTCCGGTTGAAGCATTCAGACAATAAATTCTTTTCTGATCAGTAAAACCATACAGGAAACCATTTACAAGTACAGGTGTGTTCCACTTTGCGCCAACTTCAGGATTACTCCAAACTTCTTTTGTAACATACTCATTTCCTGCCTTTTCAACTTTCAGAGCTCTCATACCGTTTCCCTGACCGGTCAGATAAATTGTCTGGCCATCGATATACGGACTGACACAGTTGTAAAATCTTTGCTGTACCGGTGTGGCATATAGCCAGAGTGATTTTCCGTCTGACAGGCTTAGAGCCATAAGGTTCTTTTCTGTCTGTACAATAATATGTTTTTTACCATCCACTACCATAATTGAAGGAGAGGCATATGCCGGTCCGTCTCCTGACATTTTCCACTTTTCGGCACCTGTTTTCAGATCGAGAGCCAGAACTTCCCCGTTATCTTTTGTTCCTACATGGGCAATACAAATGTTGTCAACGATTAGTGGCGACATTCCTGTAAAGAACTGTGGAACTGCGTTTGTCGGATTTTCTCTTTTCCATAAAAGTTTTCCTGTTTTGGCATCAAGACAATTAAGAATGGCTGCTGCACCAAAAGGTTACAATTTTGCCATCGGCATACGCAGGAGTGCTTCTGGGTCCGGGGTGTGAGCCTGCAGCACCTGTAACGGCCATTGATGGATACTGATATCTCCAGTTCTCTTTACCTGTGGCGGCATCGAGACACATAACCACCTCATCAGTGCCCTGCCGGGTGTTGAGGTATATGTTTTTTCCAACAAGTATCGGGGTTGCATCACCAGTTCCCACAGTTACTTTCCATTCCTGTTTCAGTGTGGCCGGCCAGGTAGAAGGAGCCTTGAATCCTATAACTTTACTGTCACGGTTTATTCCGCGCCACTGAGGCCAATCCTGGGAAAATGAGTCGCTGGTACTCAGGATAATAAGTGTAAATAATACACTGAATAGTAGGCATAGTTTTTTCATGGTATCTTCTTTTATTTGTTTTCAGCATCCGTAAATTTATACTTAAATGCACAGAAAAACAATAAAAAGATATTGATGAAATTAACCTACTTTATAAGCCCTGAGCCGGAGGCTGTTTGTCACAACAAAAATTGAACTGAAAGCCATTGCACCTGCAGCAAACATCGGAATAAGTAAGCCGAAAGCGGCAACTGGTATCAGGGCGACATTATAAAAGAATGCCCATATCAGGTTCTGGACTATTGTCCGGGAAGTCCCTCTTGATAATGATATAGCTTTTGCAATACCTGAAAGATCTCCGCTGATGAGTGTAATACCTGCAGCGGCTATTGCAATGTCGGTCCCGGTACCAATAGCGATCCCTACATCAGCCTGGGCAAGCGCCGGAGCATCGTTTATTCCATCGCCAACCATTGCTACCTGCAGACGGGGAGATTTGCCTGAAGTTTCTGTTCCTTGTATTTTTTTCACCGCATCAGCCTTGCCGCCCGGAAGTACTTCAGCTATTACACGTTCAATGCCTACCTGTTTTGCAATAGCATCAGCAGTTGCCTGATTATCACCTGTGATCATCAGGATCTCCATTCCCATATGCTTCAATCCTGCTATCGCTTCCCTCGCACCGGGCTTTACAGTGTCGGCCATTGCCAATATCCCCGCGGGGATAAACTTGTCAGTAGTATTTGCTGCAGCCGTGGAAATGATCATTACTGTTTTGCCTTCTCTCTGTAATTTTAAGATTTCATCCTGAATTGCTTCAGTATTGATGCCCTCATTTTGCATCATACGCAGATTGCCTATTATTATCGACTGGTTTCCTGTTAAGGCTCTGATTCCAAATCCGCCAACTGCCTTGAACTGATCTGTATCTGTAAGTGTCAGTCCTTTCGCTTCAGCAGCTTTGACAATAGCCCTGCCTAAAGGATGTTCTGAGCCTTTTTCAGCACTGGCAGCAAGAGATAACAACTCATCCTTATTAATCTGTGTGAGAGAAATAATGTCGGTAACCTCCGGTTCTCCCTTTGTTATTGTTCCTGTTTTATCAAGAACAACAACATTTACTTTCCCGGCACGTTCAAGTATTTCACTGTTTTTGAAGAGAATACCATTTTCAGCTCCTTTTGATGATCCAACCATTATGGCAGTTGGAGTAGCAAGACCGATAGCACACGGGCAAGCTATAACAAGTACAGCAATTGCATTCATCATGGCTATTGTCCAGCTCTGACCGGCCAGAAATATCCATCCGGTGAAGGTAACGATTGCTATTCCTATAATTATTGGAACAAAATATCTGCTAATCTCATCGGTGAGCTTTTGGATAGGTGCTTTACTGGCCTGAGCATTCTGTACCAGATTGATTATCTGAGAGAGGGTGGTGTTTTTGCCAATCTTTGTGGCCTCAAATTTTATTAAGCCCTCCCTGTTTATTGTTGCCCCGATTACCTCGTCACCCGGCCCTTTTATAACAGGCATTGATTCACCTGTAATCATTGACTCATCGAATGCTGACCTGCCTTCTGAAATGATACCATCAACCGGAATTTTTTCACCCGGACGGACAACTATCGTATCCCCGACAATGACCTGTTCAATACCGAGCTCAACCTCGTTTCCGTCTCTTAAAACAGTTGCTTTTCTTGCACTTAAACCCATAAGCGCTTTTAATGCTTCGGAAGTTTTTCCTTTAGCCCTGGTCTCGAGATATTTGCCTAATCTTATGAGAGTTATAATGGAAGCGCTTGTTTCGAAATATACATGTGGACTACTAATGATACCAGTTACAACAAGCAGACTCGAAAAGTATGCTACAGATGAGCCAAGCATAATGAGAACATCCATATTGGCCCCGCCCATTCTGAGGCTTTTGTATGCTCCCTTATAGAACTGCCAGCCCACAATAAACTGGACAACAGTTGCTGCGACAAGCATGGCAAGATGATCGTATTTGAAACTTATATCCGCAAAGTCATGCGACATACTGAATACTATCAGTGGAATAGTAAAGATCAGTCCGACTATTAAAAGTTGCAACTGCCTTTTCAATTCTGATGTACGCACCTTTGCCTCAATATCTTCAAGCTCTTCATTTTCAGCAGCCTGAATGATTCCAAACCCTGCTTTCTGTATTGTTGCGGCAATTTGCGCAACGGTTATCATTCCCGGGATATACTGAATCAGAATGAGCTCCGAACCATAACTTACCTTACATGAGACCACGCCGTCTTGTTTTCCGACTATTTTCTCAAGGGAGAGGGCATCTGTATTATCCTGCATACCGGTAACCGGCAGTTCAAGGTTTCCTACGGCAACACCATAACCTATCTTCCTGACAGAATCAATAATATCTTTTTCACTGAGAACCTCAGTATCAAAAACAACATTGAGTTTCTCCCCGGCAAAATCTACTGATGCGACTTCAATTCCGTTTACCTTTCGAAGGTTTGTTTCTATTGTAAGAGCGCAATTGCTGCACGATAAGCCTGTTACGGGCATCATTGCACTTTTTGATTTAGTCATTAACTGTGTTTTTAAATGCGATTTACAAAAGTATAACAATTATCTTCTCCGGATGTTTGCAGAACATCTTAAAGTCATTCAATAGTCATTGGATTGTTTTCTATTAATAATATGCAACATTAATATCATCTTATTTCAGGGATTTCGTATATTGTTGAAATCAGGAGTACATGTTGATAATATTCTGAAAATGACTGAAAGTAAGCAGGGAGGGGTGCACCGAAATAATTCAGAGAATATTTACAAAGCTATCTTTGAGAACAGCATTGATGCTATTCTTATCACTTCAACTGATGGTGGAATACAATCAGCAAATCCTGCTGCCTGCAAAATGTTTGGTTATAGTGTTGAAGAATTCGTTAAAGCTGGCCGTGACGGTATACTTGATCCAAGTGATGAAAGGATACCTTTATTGCTTTTGGAGAGAGAAAAGACCGGAAAAATTTCAGGGGAATTAAGGTATAGGAGAAAGGATGGAACAATCTTCCCGGTTGATTTTACTTCTTCAGTTTTTAAAGATTCAGAAGGAAGAGACCGGACGATTACAATTCTGAGAGATGCAACAGATTTGAAGACAACTTTGGAAAAACTTAAACTATCAGTTGATGAATACCGCAGTTTGTTTGAAAACTCAATGATGGGTATATCACAGGCAAAGCCGGGATCAGGCTTTTTCAGAATAAATCAAGCTTATGCAGATCTTTATGGGTATCCTGATATTCAATCATTGCTTAAGGATGTCTCAACGAACATAAAGATGCTATACTCTGATCCTGCCGACAGAGAAAAAGTTCTCAGCCTTCTTGAAAAAAACGGGTATATGCCACCTACTGAATTTGAGCTGAACAAAAAAAACGGAGAAAAATTCTGGGCATTAGTCTCGGCAAAGCAAGTAAAGGATGCTTCCGGTAAATTACTTTATTTGCAGGCAGAACATTTTGACATCACCAGTCATAAGATAGCTGAAGCAGAACTTCGGAAGTCAAAAGACTCTCTTGAGAAACTTAATCAGCATATGAATGAAGTTCTTGAAAACGAAAGATCACAAATCGCTTTAAATCTGCATGATGATCTGGGACAGAAACTTACAGCCCTTAATATGGATTTGGCATGGCTGAAAGCCAGAATTGGTGTTCAATCACGCACAGTTGAGAATAAATTGCGGCAGATGACCTTACTCATGAACGAAGCTATAGATAGTATTCAGAAAATCTCGTATGGATTACGTCCCAGTATTCTCGACGATCTGGGATTGATTCCTGCTCTTGAATGGCAGATAAAGGAGTTCATCAGGACATCAGGAATTTTATGTAAAACTTCATTTGTGCCTAAAGAAATAGAGATTGACAGTCAGTCAGCATTGATAATCTTCAGAGTTGTACAGGAGGCTTTAACGAATGTGGTCCGGCATTCCAAGGCAACAAAGGTTCATGTCATTTTAACCATACGCGGTGAAATTCTGGAAGTTACTGTTGAAGATAATGGTAAGGGAATTGAAGCTGAAAAAATAGAAAATCCAAAATCTTTTGGATTGGCAGGGATGAGAGAGCGGATATTACTTGTCGGTGGAGAGTTTATAATTTCAGGCAAACCCGGGGAGGGAACAATTATTCAGGTTAGAATTCCATTATGTTTAAAAGCTAAAACTGATCCAAATTATTAATTCAATTTTAAATGATAAGAATTCTAATAACCGATGATCACCCTGTCGTCAGACGAGGAATCCGACAGCTCCTGGAAGATGACAAGGAAGAGAGATTCGGAAAGATTGAGGAGGCAGGAAGCGGGAAGGAGCTTCTGGAGAAGCTGAATTTATCTGATTTTGATGTGGTTCTCCTTGATATTTCTTTACCCGGACGAAGCGGGCTGGATTTGCTTGTTGATATTAAAAAACTCAAACCAGCACTTAAAGTTGTAATACTTAGTATCTATCCTGAAGAACAATATGCCCTTCGTGCTTTGAAAATGGGAGCAGCAGGCTATCTGACAAAGGCCAGTGCACCTGATGAACTCATTTCAGCGGTAATAAAAGCTTCGCAGGGAGGCAGATATATTTCTGCATCACTGGCGGAAAAAATAACTTCTAATCTGATTGAGGATTCAGATTCTCCTTTGCATGAAAAACTTTCAGTTAGGGAACTGGAGGTTCTCTCGCTTCTCGCAACAGGCAAAACAATGAGTAATATTGCCAATCTGTTGTCCTTAAGCCCTAAAACAATAAGTACTTACAGGGAGAGAATCCTCTCAAAACTAAAACTTAAAACCACCTCCGATATTATCCGTTATGCAATAAAGGAGGGACTGTCGGAAGAAAAATAGTCATATAATAGTCATTCAGTAGTCATTCAATGGTTTGACAATCAATGATAATCGAATGACACGAAGTAAAAGACGGCCACAGGCCAAATGACCCATTTTGTAGGTAATTCCCTTACAGAATAATCAGAACATATCCTACACCCGGTTTGCATTTTCAAGAGTAACTTTCGTCAAAACAAATTAATCTGTGCATTTATGATTTCACCCGATATGCGTACTCTGATTTTCAGTTTCCTGATAACAGACATGATTATTACAATAGTCATGGTGATGCTCTGGATACAGAACAGAAAACATTTCTTCGGAACAATATACTGGGTTGTCAATTTCACATTTCAGACTGTAGCCCTTGCACTTATTGCAATGAGGGGTGTAGTACCTGACTGGATGTCGATGGTTTTATCAAATTCACTTGTTATTGCAGGCAATATTCTTGGTCTGATTGGCCTTGAGTATTTTGCTGGGATAAGAAGAAGACATATTCTCAACTGGATGTTGCTGGCAGTATTTATTTTTATTCATTTCTGGTTCAGTATTGTGAAACCCGATCTGCCTGTGCGTAATCTTAACCTTGCAACTGCATTTCTTATTGTTGGATTACAGGTTTGCTGGCTTGTAGCATTCAGACTGAAAGGGGAGATGCGCAGGCTTACGTCAAGCATCGGATTTATTTTCTTGTTTTATTGTGTGATCAATACCGGCAGGATCATTAATTTTTTTACGGCAGAGCATCCCGGGAACGATTATTTTGAGACAAATGGTTTCGAATCTTTAGTTCTTATTTTTTATCAGATGCTTTTTATTCTTCTCACTTACAGCCTGGCACTTATGTTCAATAAAAAGCTTCTTTTCAGCATGGAAGAAAGCTCCGGATTATTAAGGGAGTCGCAGGCTTTGCTTCAGGCAGCCATGGATTGCAGTCCGTCAGGTATTGCAATTGCAGATGCTCCTGATGGTAAGCTCAGGTATGTAAATAAGGCAGGACTTATGATTCCTGCAAAGGAAGAGGATGAGATTGTGGAGGATATTGATATTAATAGATATGTTTCAAGCTGGCAGATCAAACATCATGATGGTACACCATATAAGCCGGAAGAAGTGCCTCTTGCAAGGGCTGTTTTGTATGGTGAAGCAAATAGCAGAGAGTTTATTATTTCACGCGGTTTTAATGACGATAGAGTTGTCCTGGCTAATGCGGCTCCAATATTTAACGATTCAGGCAAAGTAAAAGCCGGGATAGTTGTCTTTCATGATATTACAGACTATAAAAATGCCGAGGAAAAGTTACGACAGCAATTCTTTACATTAAAAGGACTGAATGACAGTTCTCCGAGTCCTATTTTTTCAGTGGATGTAAATTACTGCTATACAAGCTTTAACAAGACTCATGCTGCTGTAATGAAACATATATATAATATTGACATTGAGGTTGGTAAGAATCTGCTAGATTGTATGTCGAATCCGGATGACAGAAAAAAGGCAAAAAAGAATATTGATCTGGCGCTGAAAGGGCAGCAGATCACAGAGGAAGCTTTTTCAGGAGAAGATCGTCTGTCGAAATTATACTTTGAGGTTTCCCATAATCCCATATTAAATGATAAATCTGAAGTAATCGGAGTGGCAGTACTGGCAAGGGATATGACCCACAGAAAAATAATCGAGGAAGAACTGCGTGAGACAAGCGAATACCTTGAAAACCTCATAAATTATGCTAACGCACCAATAATTGTATGGGATACAAACCTTACTATTACACGTTTTAACCATGCATTTGAGAGCCTGACCGGATTAGTAGCATCTGATGTTATTAATAAGAAAATAGATATTCTTTTCCCTGCTGAAACAAAGGATGAATCGATGGTAAATATCAGAAACACAACGCTGGGCTCAAGATGGGAGATTGTTGAAATCCCTATAAAGAATGTTGATGGCACAGTGCGGACAGTTATCTGGAATTCAGCAACAATCTATGATAAAGACAGGGTGACTCCTATAGCTGCAATTGCACAGGGACAGGATATTACAGAGAGGATAAATACCGAGAATCTGCTTAAGGAAAAGATTCATGAACTTGAAAAATTCAATAAGATAATGGTAGGCAGGGAAATCAGAATGATAGAGCTTAAGAAGGAAATAAATGAACTCTGCATAAAACTTAATATGCCTGAGAGATATAAAGCACCAAAGGAGATCATCAGCAAAGATAGTGAATAAGGCGCATTTGTTGAGAAGCAAATAACAATATATAGCGTTAAGCAAACGACAATAATCATGAAAATGAATCTGGCATCTGATCTGTTTCTTTTAACATTTAATCTGTCGCAGCTACATGACAAAGAGAAGATAATTCTGCTTTTTGTTGAGGGTATGGATGAGATATTTAAGCCTGTAAAGTTCAATTATTCGGCAGATAGTCCAGAAGGGTCAGAATTCTTTGAAATCAGGACTGGAAAGTCATCCTTTGGAGTTATTGGTACAACCTTACTCCAGACTGATAATGATGTACATCGTGTTCTGATAAATAATTCGGTTCAGATGCTTGCAATAATAATTGAACGCTTGGAATTTGAACAAAAACTTGAGAAGGACAGAGACTTATTTGAGGAGGTTTCAATCAGTAAGTTAAGGGAGGTTGAAACCAATCTCAGGGATCTGGAAGAGTCGAGAAGTGCTTCAATTAACCTGATTGAGGATCTGACTGATGAAATTGAAAAAAGAAAACTGGCAGAAGCTTATCTCAGGGAATCTGAACTGGCTCTGCGTGAAAGTGAGGAAAAGTTCCGGAGAGTTTTCGAAGATGGCAAGATAAGTATGGCGTTAGTAGATAAAAATTTTAGTTTCATTGATGTTAATGAAGCGTTCTGCCGTTTTACAGGTTTTACCGATAAAGAACTCTCCTCTATGACTTTCAGGGATTTTACCCACCCCGATTATATTTCAAGGGATATTGAATCGGTAAAAAACCTATATGAAGGAAATATTCCATTTTATCAGACTGAAAAGAGATATTTAACTAAAAACGGTAAGACAGTATGGGGATCCGTCAACATTAGTGCTATAAGAGACCCTGAAAAAAAGTTCCTGTATTTTCTTGCTATGATTGATGATATTACTGCACGTAAAAATACAGAGGATAATCTTAAGGAAACACAGCTAATACTTAAGGCCACTCTTGAAAGTCCTGTAGACATGATAATCCTTGCAATAGATAAGGATTTTAATTATCTGTCATTTAATAACAATCATAAAGCAGTAATGAAATCTGCCTATGGAACTGATGTGGAAACAGGGATGAATCTTCTCGAATGCATGGTAGGGGAGGATGATAAAAAAAATGCAATAGAAAACTATAGCCGTGCCATGAATGGTGAATCACTTATTACTGTTCAGGAATATGGGGAATCAGAACGGAGCTACTTTGAGTCGTTTTATAATCCGATAAGAAATGAAAACAATGAAATAGTAGGAGCTACAGCTTTTGCACGGAACATTACAGAGAGAAAAAGGGCGGAACTGGCCCTAAGGGAGAGTGAGGAAAAATTCAGAAATCTTTTTGAACACTCCCCCGTTGGCAAATCAATGACAGGTATAGACGGTACGATAAATGTTAATAAATCATTTTGCAAAATTCTTGGTTATACTGAAGATGAATTAAGGTCTAAGAATTGGAAAGAGATTAGTTACCCTGATGATATACCCAGAACTGAAGAGATTGTCGAAACTCTCATTTCAGGTAAGGCAGAATGGGCAAGATGGGATAAACGCTACCTTCATAAGAGTGGTAAGATCATCTTTACAGATATAACAACATATCTACAGAGAGATAATTCCGGTAATCCCCAGTTTTTTATAACAACGATAAGCGATATAACCGAGCGTATTCAGCTTGAACGCGAGCGATTCCGGCTCCTTGATATAATAGATAAAAGTTCGAATGAAATATATATTTTCGACTCTGAGACATTAATATTCGAATATGTAAACCGGGGAGCTCTTTTAAATATTGGATACTCAATTGACGAGATGAGGGTTATGACCCCCATCGATATTAAACCATTTATTTCTGAAGAAACATTCAGGGAAATGCTGAAGCCATTACTCTCTTTTGAGAAGCAAGTCTTGGTATTCGAAACAAGTCACAGAAGGAAGAATGGTACCGATTACCCTGTTGAGGTATTTTTGCAGATTTATAATGATGAAGGTAAAAAACTTTTGTTTGCAATTATAAACGATATAACTGCAAGGAGAATTGCGGAACAGGAGATAATAGCGCTAAACGAGAATCTCGAAAAAAAAGTTTATCAGCGGACCTCGCAGCTTAATTCAGCAAATAAAGAGCTGGAAGCATTCAGTTATTCTGTCTCACATGATTTAAGAGCTCCGCTAAGGGCAGTCCATAGCTATACGAGGATACTCAAGGAAGATTATAAGGATACTCTTGATGATGAAGGAAAAAGAATCTGTGAAATAATTGAAAATAGTGCAGTTCACATGGGACAGCTCATCGATGACCTGCTTTCATTTTCTAGGGTAGGAAGGTCGGAGATCAATTCCTCAAAAATTGATATGACGAAAATGGTTAAAGCTGTTTTAAGTGAAGTTGTTAGTCCTGAAGACTTGCTTCGGATCAACATTAAAGTGGATAAACTACCTTCAGCTTATGGTGATTCCACAGCCATAAAGCAGGTCATTACCAACTTGTTATCGAATGCAATAAAGTACAGTTCTAAAAATGATAAGCCTTCAATTTATTTTGGATGGGAGCAGTCAAAGGATAGCCAGGCTTACTATGTGAGGGATAATGGTGTGGGTTTTGACATGAAATACTCAAATAAACTGTTTGGGGTATTTCAGCGTCTTCATAGTACCAAAGAATTCGAGGGTAACGGAGTTGGCCTGGCAATTGTTCAGCGGATAATTCACCGTCATGGTGGAAAAGTCTGGGCTGAAGGAGAAGTTGGTAAAGGAGCCACTTTCTTTTTCTCGTTGCCGGCTATAAAGAATATATAACAGTCATTAAGTAGTCATTCAAATGTTTGATAACCTGAGACAGATTAGTGGATGACGCCCGAAGGGCAAATGACTGTAAATTGAGAGAAGCAAATTAAGTGGTTAACAAATAATTATAGAAAAATGACAGATATGAATGCTATCGAAATTTTAATCGTTGAGGATGATCCCCGTGATGCTGAACTTACTCTTAGGGCATTGAAGAAAAACAATCTTGCCAATAATGTTTATGTTGCAGAGGATGGGGAGGAGGCTCTAGACTTCTTCTTCTGCAGAGGGAAGTTTGAAAGCAGAAATTTTCAGAATCCTCCCAAGGTTGTTCTGCTCGATCTAAAACTTCCAAAAGTTAGCGGACTTGAAGTATTGCGACTTGTAAAATCCGATAAGCGAATATCGCATATCCCGATTGTCGTAGTGACATCATCACGTGAAGAACCAGATATGAAGGAAGCTTATGAGCTGGGGGTAAACAGTTATGTTGTAAAACCTGTTGACTTCGACAAGTTTGTCAGTGCCATGAGCAGCCTGGGTTTATACTGGTTGCTTGTTAATCAGCCGCTTAAATAAGATATCATTCAATTGAAAGACAATAAATGACCATCAAATGACAATCGAATGACGGCGAAGCCGAATGACATAGAATTTATTAATGTATAAATGGTATTTATATGAAAGATTCAATCAAAATTCTGTTTCTTGAAGACGTACTTGCAGATGCCGAGATGATCTGGACAGAACTATCAAGGAGCAAGGTAAATTTCAGTAAGAAGCTTGTTGAGAATAAAGAAGAATACATTTCAGCACTTAAGTCATTTGAACCTGATTTGATAATATCTGATTATTCATTGCCACAATTCGATGGTATGACTGCTCTTTTACTGAAGAATGAAATGGCCCCTGAAGTACCATTTATCCTTGTTACCGGCTCTATCAATGAGGAGATAGCTGTTGAATTAATGAAAGCTGGTGCCGATGATTATGTTATCAAGCAAAACCTGTCCCGCCTTGCTTCAGCTTTGAATCAGGCCTTGAAAAAAAGAGAGATAGTAAAGGAAAAATTAAAAATTGAGAGTGAACTGAGAAGGAGCGAGCAGATTTTTACAGCTTTCATGGATTATTGTCCGGTGTTTTTTTTCTTTAAGGACCATGAAGCCCGTCCCATCAGACTCAGTTCCAATTATGAAAAAATGATCGGACGCCCGGTAAATGAGGTGATTGGAAGAAGTATGTTCGAAATATTTCCTGAAGAGCTAGCAAAAACGATGATTCATGATGACCTCACCGTATTGAAAAATAATGTGCCTGTAAGTGTGGTGGAAGAGCTGAATGGAAGAATTTATGAGACATTAAAGTTCCCGA
Source organism: Bacteroidales bacterium (assembly GCA_016709865.1). Taxonomy (NCBI): domain Bacteria; kingdom Pseudomonadati; phylum Bacteroidota; class Bacteroidia; order Bacteroidales; species Bacteroidales bacterium. Next base: position 1,126,117 of record JADJLX010000005.1, on the reverse strand, counting down.
TTAAGGTACATGGAATGCCCACATATCTTGCCGGTTTCACTATAGATATTACCGAACAGAAAAAATCAGAGACTGCTTTAAAACAAAAAATAGAGGAGCTTGAACAGTTCAATGATCTTACAGTAGGAAGAGAACTTAAAATGATTGAATTAAAGCAGGAAGTGAATTCATTGCTTAAAAAAATGGGTCAGAAAGAGAAGTATAAAATTGTAGAATAAGGCAAATGGTAACAGGCGCTTGATAGAGATATTATAGATTTGCCCATTTTCCTATAACCGAATTATTGATTTATGGAAAAACGACATGTAAAAATCCTTGCTATTGATGATAGTATGGATAATCTTAGTGAACTCAGGAATTTGTTGTATGAGGCTTTTCCTGATGCATTGTATTTGTCGGCCAATTCTAGCTTGCAGGGATTGGAGATTTGCCAAAAGGAATACCCTGATGTTATCCTGCTCGACATCTCTATGCCTGGATTGAATGGATTTGAGGTCTGTTCAAGACTTAAGTCAAATGAAAGCCTGAGGCATATCCCTATAATAATGTTAATATCAGACAATTCTGATAAGAAGAGCAGAGCATACGCACTTGAGGCAGGAGTCCAGGCATTCCTGCGTAGTCCGGTAGATGGATCAGAACTTAAGGCACAGATCAAGTTAATATTAAGGATCAGGGAATCTGAGGATTTAAAAAGTGAAGAGAAGCAACGGCTTGAAGACATGGTTCTTGACCGTACTGCAGCCCTTGAAATTGAGCTTGCCGACAGGAAAAAAGCAGAGAACAAACTGATTCTTTCTTTGGATAAGATAACCAGGAACAGGCAGGCTATTATGAACCTCATGGAAGACCTGAAAGAAGAGATGGCTGTGCGTAAAAAAACAGAAGAAAATCTACAGTCTGAACGCAATTTGTTAAGAACTCTTATTGATAATATTCCTGATACCATTTATGTTTTTGACAGTGAATGCAGGAAAATAATTGCTAACAGGGCCGACGTGGAAATTACCGGATGTAAGTCAGAAGAGGATCTTATTGGTAAAACAGATTTGGAAATCTATCCGGGGGAGACTGGTAACCGTTTCTATTCTGACAGCATGAGTGTTGTTAAGACTGGTATACCAAAGATTGATAAAATTGAAGAGTTCGTTAACAGTAACGGTGAAATCAGGTATCTGACTACTACGCAATATCCATTGTTTAACGCAAATGGTAAATGTGAGGGATTAGTCGGGATCGGTCACGATATTACTAATCGTAAGTTAGCTGAACAGGAACTTGAAGCCAAGAACAGGGAACTTAGTTTTCTCAATACACTTGCTTTCGAACTCACTCAGCTTTCGCTGACAGATAATATCAATGAGTTCCTTGCTAAAAAGATTAAAGAGTTTTCTGAAGCTTTTATTGTCGTTTCACTTGACTATTTACCCGAGAAGAAGGCTATTCAGATCAGACACATAGAGACTAATCAGGAAGTGATTAATAAGGTATCAAATTCTTTAGGACTGAAGTATTTTGAGTCTCTGATTCCTGTACCGGAGGAAAAAATTGATTTTATCCTGCGGGAATACTTTGCTGTAGCAGATTCTTTAAAAGAACTTTCATTTGGACAGGTGTCAGATATTACGGATAAAGTAATAAAAAAAGTTACAGGTATCGATCGTTTCTATGCGATTGCTAACGTGATTGGAGGAGAATTTTTTGGGACTACTATGCTCGGTTTTAAAAAAGGTACCGTTGCACCCAGAAAAGAAGTTTTGATTGCATTTGCACGGTTAGCCGCCACAACCATCCAAAGCAGAAGATCTGAGCAGAAACTTAAAACGAGTGAGGAAAAGTACAGGCTTCTTATTGAAAACCAGGGAGAAGGAGTTGGAATTGTTGATCTTGAGGAAAAGTTTGTTTTCGCCAATCCGGCTGCTGAGGAGATGCTGGGTGTGGAAAAGGGAGGCCTGCTTAACCGCAATCTGCTGGATTTTGTGAAACCTGAATACATACCTGTAATTAAGCGGGAGACACGGAAAAGAACCAAAGATAAAAAATCCACATACGAGATTGATATTATCCGTCCTAACGGAGAGCAGAGAACATTGCTTATTACTGCAACCCCCCAATTTTCAAAAAATAACCTGCTTACAGGTACATTTGGTGTTTTTAGGGATATTACTGACAGAAAGAATGCTGAACTGGAAATAGTGAAAAAACAGGAATTCATTGAAAAAATTCTGGAGAATTCACCAATAGGATTTGCAGTTAACAAAATAGATGATGGTTCAATAGTTTACGTAGGAAGCAGGTTTGAGGAGATTTATGGAGTTCCGAGGGGTAGTTTAAAATCTGTAGGTGAATTTTTCGACATTGTATATGTAGATTCTGTACAAAGAGAGAAAATGCGCGAGAGAACTATTAAAGATATAACTTCCAGCGATCCATTAAAAATGAGGTGGGAGGATATCGAAATTACAACACGAAACGGAGAACTGAAATATGTTACAGCAATCAATATCCCGCTTTATGAACAGAACTTAATGATATCTACGGTTCAGGATGTTACGGCAAGAAATATATCTGAGAAGGCACTAAAGGAGAGTTATGAATTTAATAATTCATTACTCACCACTATCCCGTTTGGAATGGATATAGTTGATGAGAACGGAACTGTTTTGTTTCAGAGCGCTAACTTTCATCAATTGTTTGGCAATAAAGCAATTGGAAATAAATGCTGGGAACTTTACCGCGACGATAAGAGACAGTGTACTGATTGCCCGTTATTTAAGGGAATTAAGATAGGCAAGACAGAAAATTATGAATCAAAAGGTGTGCTGGGTAATAAAATCTTCAATATAAGTCATACAGGTATTTTATTCCGGGGTAAAAAAGCGATGCTCGAAATCTTCATAGATATTACCGAGCGAAAGATCATGGAACAGAAAATAATCGAGTCTGAGGCTTATTACAGGACGCTGGTGGATATCTCACCTGACGGAATAATTATAACCAACCTTGAAGGAAATGTTGCATATGGTTCGAAGAAAGCCTATGAAATCTTCGGGATTCCTGCGGGTGAAAATGTAACAAATACATCTATTCTCAGATGGCTTGCACCGGATTCTAAGAATGCTATAATGGAACGTGTTTTGGAAATTATGAAGGGAAATATCGCACCTGAAACCCGTGAATATAAATTAAGACGGTTTGATGATTCACTGTTCTGGGGTGAAATCTCATCGTCACCTTTGCTGGATAAAGAAGGAAATCCTTTATCGTTAATTATAGTATGCAGAGATATTTCAGATCGTAAAAAAGCTGAATATGAACTAATTAAGTCTAAAGAGAAAGCTGAAGAGAGCGACAGGCTGAAGACAGCGTTTCTTCATAACATTTCTCATGAGATAAGGACCCCTATGAATGCCATAATAGGATTCACATCGATGCTTAATGAACCTGATCTGGATAAGGATTCTCAGACATCATACATCGATATTATTACAAAGAGCAGTAATCACCTTCTTTCGATAGTAACTGACATTATTGAAATTTCAAATATTGAAGCGGGGATCCTTAAGCTAAATACTAAAATAGTCAACCTGAATTCTGTTATAAGAAATCTTTACAATCAGTTCCTTCCCGGTACAGAACAAAAGAATCTGGAATTCCTGGTTTCCCACGGTTTAAACGATAGCGAGGCAAATGTTTTAACTGATGGAGCTAAACTAACGCAGGTATTATCCAGCTTGCTTAGTAACGCTGTAAAGTTTACTAATAGCGGCAGGATTGTAATGGGTTATAAAGTCAACTTAAATAATTTGGAATTTTTTGTTCAAGACTCAGGGATCGGAATTAGCGGAGATCAATTCTCTAAGATATTCGAGCGATTCTATCAGGTAGAGAGTACTATATCCCGTCAATATGAGGGTACCGGACTGGGACTTTCAATATCAAAGGCTTATATTGAGCTGCTTGGAGGTAGTATCTGGCTTTCTTCTGAACCCGGGAACGGATCAACTTTCTTTTTTACAATACCCTGCAAAGGGGCAGAAGGATATGTTAGAGATGAAGCTGAAAACAACAAGAGGATTATCCCGCATAGTATAGCTAACAAGACTGTGTTGGTGGCCGAAGATGAAGAAAATAATTTCAGGTTGATAGTCGAACTGCTTTCTCATTTAAACCTGAAAATTATTCACGCAGTTAATGGAAGTGAGGCGGTTGAAATATGTAAGTCAAATAATAGTATCGATCTGGTTATAATGGATATAAAGATGCCTCTCATGGATGGATATGAGGCAACGTCTATTCTTAAAAGAAGAAACCCTTTGTTGCCGGTTATCGCACAAACAGCATTTGTATTAGAATCAGACAGGGATAAAATCCTCGCCTCAGGCTTCGACGATTATATTTCAAAACCTGTCAAAAAAGATGTCTTGATTGCTATGGTGAAGAATTATTTATAATGGTCATTCGATAGTCATTCAATAGTCATTCAATTGTCATTCAATTGTCCTTCAATAGTCATTCAATTGTCCTTCAATAGTCATTCGATAGTCACTCGATAGTAGAACAATTAATGACAATTAATGACAACCGAATGACGGCAAAGCCAAATGACGCGCGGAGCGCAAATGACGCGAAGCAAATGACAGCGCAGCAAATGACACCTGATTTGCCAGACTAATCTTAAATTATTTTCTATTTGATTAGAAATAATTATTGTCTAGTTTTGAAATTCATAATTCTAATACTGAAATTAACCGTTTCATTATGAAAAACATATTTATAAAAATCATGGTAATAACTGGCTTTCTTGGAATTTTCGGTTGTAAAAGTTCAACAGATCCTGCTACCTGGAGCAGTGAAAAAATTGATAAATGGTTCGAAAAAGGTGAATGGCGAAACGGATGGAACATTACTCCTGACGGTTCAATAAACAGAAAAGAATTTGCTGTTTCCTATTTCAAAAACAGGGAGAGATGGGATAAGGCATTTACCTTCCTTAAATCTAACGACCTCTCAAAGCTTGAGATAAAAAGATATGAAATTGACGGGGACAATGTTTTTGCTCCTGTAAGTGAGTATCTGAGTAAGAATGAGGAAGATGCAAAATTTGAAGCTCATAAGAAATATATTGATATTCAGTATGTTATAATCGGTGTTGAGCAGATGAGCGTCGCCCCCTATTCAGCATTGGACTCAATTACTGTGCCTTATGATCCGGCTAAAGAGGTTGAATTCATGACAGTTAAAGAGAGTAAGCATTTCAAGGCTACCCAGGAAAACTTCTTTATTTTCTTTCCATCGGATATTCACAGACCGGGTTTAAAAATCGGTGAGAATACGATGATTAAGAAGATTGTGGTTAAGGTGAAAGTTGACTGAAAATGTTGCTGGGTGCTGGGTGCTAGTTGCTAGGTGCTGGGTGCTCAGAACCCAGTACCTAGTACCCAGTACCCAGTACCAAGTACCAATGAATTGAACAATAACTGTTTTCCGGGGTTATGTTTAAGTATTGAGAATATCAGATGACTACACTATACGATCTTGCTGAGGGAGAAGAGGGGATTATTCTGAAGATCAAGGGGCGGGGACAATTCAGACAGCGATTATCAGAAATGGGATTTGTCGTTGGCAAGAAGGTTTCCGTTATAAAGAAAGCACCACTTCGCGACCCGATTGAATATATGATAATGGGTTATCATATCTCGCTGAGAAACAGCGAGGCTCAACTCATTGAGGTCGACAGGGGAAACAATTCGAAAGATCTGAATGCATCCCGGGGTGTTCTTTTCAGCGACGACGAGAACACAGGCTGGCTCGAAAAAAGCAAGCATATACAGATTGCTCTTGTCGGTAATCCAAATTCTGGCAAAACAACTCTTTTCAATTATGCTTCCGGCTCTAAGGAGAAGGTTGGCAATTATGCCGGTGTTACTGTAGACTCGAAGGAGGCACGTTATAAACAATCAGGTTATACATTCTCTATTGTAGACTTGCCAGGTACTTATTCACTTAAAAGCTATTCTCCTGAAGAGATCTATCTGCGTAATTATATCTTTGATAATAAGCCTGATATAGTTGTAAATATTGTAGATGCTTCCAACCTCGAACGAAACCTCTATCTGACAACACAGCTGATCGACATGGGCATTCAGGTGGTAATCGCCCTTAATATGTACGATGAACTGGAGAAGAAGGGCGATGTGCTTGATTATGTTTCGCTTGGAAAATTATTCGGGGTCCCGATTATACCAACAGTCAGTTCAAAAGGTAAAGGCATAAAGGATCTCTTTAACAAAATAATTGAGGTCTATGAGAACAGGGAACCAATTGTAAGGCATATCCATATTAACTATGGAACAGAAATAGAGAATTCAATCTGCGCAATTCAGTCAAAAATAAAGATCGAAGAGAACCGTGTATTCACAAATATTGTCTCAGCCCGATACCTTGCAATTGAATTACTTGAAAACGATAAGGAGTTCTCCAACAGCATAACACGCTGCACAAACTCCATGGAGATAATCCAGACAGCCAGAAAGGAATACCTTAAACTCGAAAAGCTTTTTTCAGACCCTGTAGAGACTGTCATCACCGACCTTAGATACGGGTTTATTTCAGGGGCTTTGAAAGAGACTCTTAAATTAAATAAAGTTGAGAGGTTAAGAAAGACCAAGGTTATTGATAATTATTTGACAAACAGGTATTTAGGTATTCCAATTTTTGTCTTTTTTATGTGGCTTACCTTCTATGCTACATTTAAACTTGGAGGCTATCCCAAATACTGGCTTGAGGTTGGGACCGGTTTGCTCTCAGAATTCATAACCGGTATTCTTAATCCCGGAATAGTAAGAGATTTTCTTGTCGAAGGTATTGTAGGAGGCGTAGGTGGTATAGTGGTCTTCCTTCCTAATATTATTATTCTGTTTCTATTTATTTCATTCATGGAAGATACCGGTTATATGGCCAGGGCAGTCTTCATAATGGATAAGATTATGCATAAGATCGGCCTGCATGGCAAGTCATTCATTCCGCTTTTTATGGGATTCGGATGTAATGTTCCTGCTATAATGGCAACAAGGATAATCGAGAGCAAGCGCGACAGGATGATTACAATGCTGATTACACCATTCATGTCGTGCAGTGCCAGGTTGCCGGTTTATATCCTGTTTATCAGTGCTTTCTTTGCAAAAAATCAGGGTACAGTGTTATTCCTTCTGTATGTTCTCGGGATGATTTTCGCAATTCTTTCTGCTCTGTTATTAAAGAGAGTCTTCTTTAAATCAGCAGAGATCCCCTTTGTAATGGAGCTTCCTCCATACAGGGTGCCAACTGTCAGAAGTATACTGAAACATGTATTATTCAGAACCGGTTTATACTTTAAAAAGATTGGCGGAGTTATATTGATCGCTTCTGTAATAGTCTGGATATTAAGTAATTTTCCCAGGAACATTCAGCACTCAAAAGATTTTTCAGATGAAATTTCAAGGATAGAAAAGAGCGAATTATCAGTTCAGCAGAAATCAGAATCTGTTAATGAACTACTGCTCGAACAAAAAGGTGAGAAGCAGAGCCAGTCATTTATGGGAATTATCGGACGCTCAATTGAGCCGGTTATGAAGCCCCTTGGATTTGACTGGCGGCTAAGTGTGAGTATTCTTTCAGGTTTAGCAGCTAAAGAGGTTGTTGTAAGTACCCTGGGAGTCATTTTTCAGGTTGATAATGATTCAGGCAAAACATCACTTGTGGAAAAAATACAGACTCAGAAAAGTCCTGATGGAAAAATTCTTTTCACTCCACTTATTGCCTTTTCTTTTATGCTTTTCATCCTGACATATTTCCCATGTGTAAGTGTTGTAGCAGCAATAAAACGCGAGTCAGGCAGCTGGAAATGGGCTGCATTTGTAGTAGTCTATACAACATCTATTGCCTGGCTGCTGTCCTTCACAGTATTTCAGGTTGGGAGCCTGATCCTTGGTTAGTTTCTCTCTTTATTGTGTTGCCCCCTGCCCCCTAAAGGGGGTTCTGAAAGTCCCCTTTAGGGGATTTAGGGGCTCATAAAAGGAGGAACATTGATTTATCTGACAGGGGGTCTTGAATCCAATTGAAAAGTGAATCTGCTTCCTTTTACAATCTCTTCATGAGTGATAAACCAGTTATTAAACCTGCCGCCATCTTTTGTTATGACCCTGATATATTTGCTGTTAGCCTCTTTCTTAACTGAACTAATCAGGAAGATCTTATTGCCCGGTAGAAGAATCTTAACCTCGTCAAAGGATGGAGTTGTGATAATATACTGATTTGAAACAGGGCACACAGGATATAAACCCATCATTGAGAATACCAGCCATGCCGACATTTGTCCGGCATCTTCATTGCCGCTTAATCCGCCCGGACCGGTTCCATATTCTTCAGCAATGATTTTACTTACCCATTCCTGTGTTTTCTCAGGCTTGCCCGCCATTGCAAAGATGTAAGCTGCCTGGTGATCTGTCTCATTACCATGCCAGTAGTGACCTTTATCGAAGAACTCATTAAGCTTTGAGATGAAATTTTCATTACCACCCATTGCCTGAATGAGTCCGGGAATATCATGCGGAACATACCATGTATACTGAAACGGGGTTCCTTCACAAATGAAGCTTGCTTTTTTATACGGGTCAAATGGCTCTATCCATTTTCCGTCGGCATAGCGGCCTCTGACAAATCCTGTCTGACTGTCAAAAACATTCCTCCAGTTTTCCGAGCGCTTTTTCAGAGTACTCAGATCCTCTGTTTTGCCCAGAGCTTCAGCGAATCTTGAAAGGGCATAGTCGTCGAAAGCATACTCAAGTGTCCGCGAGACCTGTTCTCTGCGGTGGAATGCATCCCACACACTGTCTTCGAGAGGTATATATCCGTATTTCAAATAGCTCTGCAGTGCCCTGCGGCCTTTGCCATCCTTATAGTCGGCAACAGGTGGTGTTTCAAACGCATTCCGGCGCATATAATTCCAGGCAGTCTCAGTATCAAAATCCTTAATGCCCTTCATATATGCATCTGCAATTGTTGTACTTACATGGTCGCCTATCATAGCTGCAGTGTAGTTAGACCATGCAGGGAAGATTGGCATCCATCCGCCCTGACTGGCTTTAAATACAAGAGACTTAACCATATCGAGAGTCCTCTGAGGCTCGAGGATTGTCATAAGCGGGTGCAATGCCCTGTAGGTATCCCACATCGAGAAATCGTCGTAATAATCAAATCCTACTGCCTTATGTATTAGCGTATCCTGAGCAAAGCCCTGGTAGCTGCCATCAATATCGCTGGCTATACGGGGAAGCTGATAGCAATGGTACAATGCAGTATAGAATTTGATCAAGTCCTCCTCGCTTCCTCCCTTTACCTGGACTTTCCCAAGAGTTTGATTCCATACATCTTCTGTTTTCTTACGGAGTGTTTCAAAGTCCCAGCCCGGGATCTCTTTGTCAAGATTGTTTGCTGCAGCTTCAATGCTGGTAAATGATGTACCTATACGGACATTAATTACCTTCTCAGATTTAAAACCAACTACTAACTGCTGGTTGGTCTGAAGCTGTGAAATTGATTGAAAAGGTTTATCAAATCTGATAACAAAATATCCACTGAATCCTGCCGACTCTCCTTTACCCTGGTATATTCTGTGCACGGGATTATATCCTCTTATCTCATTGTTCTCCTCATCGAACCAGACTTTTCCAACTTTCTCATCGCTGTTCATTCTTATAAGAACATACCCGGGAGCTTTACCATTGAAGGTGAATCGTATCATTCCTGAACGTACCGATCCGGTCAGTTCTGCAAGTGTGCCGGAATTATCAAGAAGCAGGCTGTAATAAGCAGGAGTGGAGATCTCATTTTTATGGTTGAATTTTGAAACGGGGTTACGGCTCAGAGTGTCGGGTTTTGCTGTTGTAAAAGGCATGAGTGTGATGCTGCCATAATCCTGGGTACAGCTTCCGCTCATCCAGTGACTGCCGCGGAAACCGGTGATATACTTGTCGTTATAGTAATACGGGGAAACGCATTTATCTTCAGTTGTCCTGGTCTCGGGTGTCCATTGTGTCATACCAGACGGTCTGCCCACAGCAGGGAAATTCTGACCCTTGTCTTCTGATGCAGATTCGCTGTGTTTCATAGCACTAACCGTGCGTGCGGGACCAGTGCCAATGAGGGGGTCAACGTATTTTATTGGCAGTTGTGCTGAAGCAGCAACAGGGAACAGAAGGAAAAAAATAAATTGTTTCATAAAGTGTTGAATATATGACAGATAAGTTTCCCCACCTTTTGAAGGAGGGGTGGCCGCAGTAAAATTATGATTTGTTTTTGTAAAGCTAATTTGCGGCCGGGGTGGTTGATTATTTATCCTTGTTTTCATCTTTTAGTATTTTGAGATATTCCCTTAAAATCAACCACCCCGGCCGGGAAATCTAACTTCGTAAATATCAGATAATCAGCACTCCCGTCCACCCCTCCTTCAAAAGGAGGGGAAATTTTTCTAAACAGTTTCTCATTCATCCCAATACCTTATTTTTACGACTATGCATCAGAGGGGGCCTATTATATATTCTTATTCATGACATTTTGCCTTTGCGCCATTACGCCCTTACGCCTTTGAGCCTTTATTTTTCATACTCAATCTTCATATTATAATCCCACTTATCGAAATAGAGATTTCCGCCGTTCCATTCAACTTCTCCTCTCTGAAAATCAAATGGTTCGCTGCGCATGAACTTCTTGGCAGGGTAAAGAAGGCCTGAAATGCCATCATTTACAATCATCCTGTAGGAATCTATTCCGGAAACAAAGAATTCCTTAATTTCTTTGACATCAGATGCCTGAAGGTCATAAGAGACATCGGCAGGTACCCAGCCAACGCCCTCATAATACACCTCGCACCAGTCGTGCAGGTTCTTATCACCAGGGGGTACCTTCCATCCGCTCTGCCACCTCACCGGAATACCTTTGTATCTGAGCATAGACATGAACAGAAATGTCTGCATACCGCAATCTCCTCTTCTGTTTAGATATACATACTCGGGAATATTCGGCATGATGGAATATTCAAGAGCGCCAGTCCATGGAATATTTTCCTTGAACCATAAGTAGATCTTTCTAACTGTTTCAGAAGGAAGATCATCAGGTGAAGATATTGTATCTGCTAGCCTCTTAATATTGTCGGTAAAACATATGTGAGGAAGCTGTTCCGAAGTGTACTTTTTATAGATTTCTGTTGACTTATCATAAGGAAGTATTTTTTCCTTATCCAGATTAAAATACTGACCAGAAGAGAGATATGTAAATGTTGCTACAAATATGGTAGGTTTTCCCTTAGAAGCTTTGTTTTCCATATACAGCGTCCGGTGAATTGCAGAATCTGGTGCGATAACATAATCCTTCTGTGAAGTATTTAACAGTACAGGGTTTTTCTGGCGCTGATGTCCCTCTTTGGGAAAAGGCATCCAGCAGCGTATAGTTTCACCCTCTGGTACAGCGTCGGGAAGTACAGTAATTGTATATGTTATCTTAAGCTGAACTGGTATAACCGGATCGTTGTTATTTTCAGATGCCTTTAGAATTTCTTCAGTGTGCTTTTTCCGCAGGACCATTTCCGGATCTGCTGCAATTTCCAGAAGTCTCTTATCTTTTTCCTCATAGAATTTTTTAATCAGAAACAGATTGGAAACAGCCCTGTTGAAATACATCTTTTTGCCGTCAATAAGCTTCCATTCAAGCCAGCCGTTTTCTTCCCAGAATGATTTGTCAACATCTGAGTACTTGCCTGTTCTTTCTTTAATTGCCTCAATAGCTTTCTCTTCACTTAATGAAAAATCAAGCCTTATCCTTTCATCAATCTGTTTTAAAGAATCTGAATTTGAAACAGTATTCCAGAGTTTATTCTGATCTGCAGAGGGCCCACATCCTGACAATAATATGCAGACAACGGGGAATAGTAACGACCTAAAGTAAATCATATTCTTTCTTTTCAATCAATCAAAGTTAAATTAATCTTTCATTCAATAAAATTAGATTTGGGTAGAATTTGGTTGAGGTAAAAATGTAAATTTACCATGTTGGTAATCTATATTAAAGTTATATGAAAAGTAAACTATTCTTTCTGATTGTTATTTGCTTTCCAATCCTGGTATCATGCTCTGAAAAAGGCTCAGATCCTGTTGATTATGTTAATCCAAACATCGGAGGTATCAGCCAGTTGCTTGAGACAACTGTACCGCTTGTGAATCTGCCTAACAGCATGATGCGTATTCATCGTTTGCCGGGAGGGTACCAGGCTGAGAAGATCTCCGGATTTCCTTTTATTTTATGCGGACACAGAAATGGAACTGCAGGGCTGTTAATGCCGACATCAGGAGATGTTTCAAACGACAGGCGCTCATGGCAGAGTTATTATGATCATGATTATGAGGTCTGTACACCGTATTATTATTCAGTATGGCTCGAAGATCCGGATGTAAACCTCGAGTTCACTGTTGCGGAGAAGTCTTCATTTTACCAGATTGCATGGAACAAAAAAGATAAGAAAAATCTGATGCTGGGTGTAACAACTACCGGTTCATTTAAAGTGACAGACAATAACACTGTGGAAGGATTTGAGATCTACAGTAATAAAATCAGGGTTTACTTTTATTTAAAAACAGACAAGAGTTTTTCGGCTGATACAAGCCGCAGCAGTGGTCAGGGATCACGTCCGTCTGTTGCTCTGACATTCGATGTTAAGGAGAAAGAGAAGGTTGGAGTTAAGATGGGTGTGTCATTTGTTGATGCAGAGCAGGCAAAGAAAAATCTTGAAAATGAGATTCCTGAATGGAATTTTGAGGCGCTAAAGTCAAATGGTAAGAAAGCATGGAATGAAGCACTTGGCAAAATAGAAGTAGAAGGCGGGACTGAAGATCAGAAAACTGTCTTTTATACAGCATTATACCGCACTTATGAGAGAATGACAAATATCTCTGAGGATGGCCGCTACTACAGCGGTTTCGACGATGCGGTACATAATGATAATGATACTGTGTTTTATAACGACGACTGGATGTGGGATACTTACAGGGCTGCACATCCCCTGCATGCAATGATCAATCCTGAACTGGAAGGAGTGAAAATTCAATCTTATGTCCGGATGTATGAACAGGGAGGTTGGATGCCTTCATTTCCGATTCTTTACGGAGATAATCCATGTATGAATGGTCACCATTCCGCTGCAATTATTGCTGATGCATGGTTTAAGGGGATCAGAAATTTTGACATAGAAAAAGCTTATGAAGGCCTGAAAAAGAATGCGATGGAAGCAACTATGCTTCCATGGAGAAATGGTCCGATGTGCTCACTTGATACATTTTATCTTGAAAAAGGGTATTATCCGGCACTCAGCATTGGTGAAACTGAAACAGTTGCTGCAGTGCATTCTTTTGAAAAAAGACAGGCAGTCGCAATAACTCTGGCTCATAGCTATGATGACTGGTGCCTGGCACAACTTGCCAGGTCGCTTAATAAACAAGGTGATTATGAGTACTTCATGAAAAGATCTCAGAACTTTAAGAATCTCTTCAATAAGGAAACAGGATTTTTTGAACCACGTACTGCTGATGGTAACTGGGTGGAAGGTTTCAATGTAAAGCATTCAGGGGGAATGGGAAACCGCGACTATTATGATGAGAACAACGGCTGGACCTATCTTTGGGATGTACAGCATGATGTTTCCGGCCTGATAAGTCTGCTCGGCGGAAGAGAAAAATTTACTGCAAAGCTTGATCAGTTATTCATGGAAGGTCTTGGAATGAGCAAGTACGCATACCTTGGACAATTCCCTGATGCTACAGGTCAGGTTGGCCAGTTTGTTATGGGTAATGAACCAAGTCTTCATATACCATATTTATACAACTATTCCGGTGCCCCGTGGAAAACACAGAAACGTATCAGGATGCTGCTTGATACCTGGTTCCCTAATACACCTTTTGGTATACCGGGCGATGAGGATGGCGGTGGTCTTTCAGGATTTGTGGTATTCTCAAGTATGGGATTTTATCCTGTAACACCCGGGATTCCTGCATTTAATATTGGAAGTCCGGTATTTACTGAAGTGGTTGTTGACCTGCAGAATAATAATAAGTTCAAAGTTATTGCGAAGAAGAGCAGCAGGGAGAACAAGTATATTCAAAGTGCAAAGCTCAATGGCAAAGAATGGAATAAACCCTGGTTCAGCTGGGATGATATTAAGGACGGAGGAGAGTTGGTTCTGGAGATGGGCCCGAAACCGAATTACACCTGGGGTGCAGCTTTGGAGGATGCGCCGCCTTCGGGAATACGTGACTAAGGGATTAATTACTCCGTGTAATCTCCGTGTAATCTGTGTCTCCGTGGTTAAAAAACACAGAGCGTATAGCGTATAGCGTATAGCGTATAGCAGACCTGAACAAACCAGACTATTTAAGTGTTTATTCGTAATACTTAAAATCTACTGATATGCAGATCTTTGCCAAATCGCCGGATGATTATGTGAATCAGATCCCGGAGGAGAGAAGGAAAACTGTAAATGAACTCAGGAAAGTAATAAAAGCCAATCTTCCGAAAGGATTTGTGGAGGAGATGAGCTATGGAATGATCGGTTTTATTGTTCCTTTTTCCATTTATCCCAAAGGGTATCATGTGACTCCGAAAGTACCTTTACCATTTATGGCAGTGGCTTCACAAAAAAATTTTATTGCCCTCTATCACATGGGTATATATGGTGATGAAAAGCTTTTAAAGTGGTTCACTGAAGAATATCCTAAACATTCAAAAACAAAGCTTGATATGGGGAAAGGCTGTATAAGATTTAAGAAACCAGATCAGATTCCATATAAGCTAATAGGGGAGCTGTCTTCAAAGATTTCTGTTCAGGAATGGATTGCAACTTATGAGAGTCGGTATGTAAATAATAAATCCACAAAAAAATGATAAAAAGACTTTTAGTAATATTCTGTTTAATTCTTCCCGGAACATCTCTGTTTGCACAGACAAATACCCAGGTTTATGATTCAGTTCTGGCAAAGAGGCTTGGCGCTGACGAAAGAGGGATGAAATCATATATACTGGCAATTCTGAAAACAGGTTCAAACAAATTAGCAGCCGGAGCAGAACGAGACAATCTTTTCAAGGGACATTTTGCGAACATTAATGCAATGGCAGAATCGGGAAAACTTGTTATTGCAGGTCCGATTGAAGAAAACGAAAAGACCTACCGTGGCATTTTTATTCTGAATGTAAAAACAATTGATGAAGCAAAAGAACTTCTTAAAGCCGATCCTACAATAAGTCAGAAGATCTTTGATGTTGAATACTATGAATGGTATGGTTCTGCGGCAATCAGTGAATACCTGAAAGTCCATAAACTTATTGAAAAGGGATCTCATTAAGTGTATAATATACACTTTCTACCCTATCGGGATATACCTTAATAACTCTTATTCCAGAATCTGCTTTCCCAAGTGGCTTACCGACAGCACTTGTTGTAATCATCTGCATATCACCGTATTTGCCCGATCCGTTATTGTGAAGATGTCCGGCGAATACTGCATCGACACCATATTCCTTAAAAAGCTCCAGATATCTTTTACGTGTTTCAACAGTAATATTGAAGTATTGATCTGCTTCATCAAAAGAGTTAATAAAGAAAGGATAGTGCGTAAAGAGGATTACGTTTTTTGCCTTTTTCCCTTTATTAAGCTCTTTTTTTAGCCATTCGAACTGAGATTCTTCCAGAACCGGGGTATTCGATTTGATGAGGCAGGAATTCACTCCCATGATCAGACTCTTTTTATGCTTAAATGAGAACCTGTCGTGACCATAGTCTGAAATAAATGAATCGATATCTTTTTGGGTTGTCGGTTGACCGATGTCGTGGTTTCCGGGGGAATAATAAACAGGTATCTCTTTCTTAATTCTTGCAGTAATCCTTTTGAATTCAGTAACCTGGGCACGATCATCTTTTTTGTTGACAAGGTCGCCGGTCAGTACTACAAAATCAGGGTTAAGCTTATTAATTGCATCAACCGCTCTTTCATAAAGTTCTGTTTCTTTGCTGAATCCCTTGTCGGCCTCATACATTCCAAACTGCGGATCAGTAACCTGTATTACAATGAAAGGAGGAGATGAGTTTTTCTTCTGACTAAAGCCAGTTGTTGTGATTAGACTCAGTAACAGAAGTACAACGAGCAATTGTTTTAAAACTATTTTCATATCTGTTTTAATCTTTTTATCTAGTTGTTAAATATATGTACTTATTTGGATAATTCTGGTTTTGTATATTATGAGTTTTACCGCAGAGTCCCGATAGCCATCGGGACGCAGAGCATTAGCGCCCCCTGTCCCGCTGAGGTGTTACTTCCCCCTAAAGGGGGATAAATTCCGTAACATAATTTAAATCAGATATATGTGTATGAGTTAGCCCCCCTTTAGGGGGGATGGGGGGCGCACACACTTTGTGGTTAATGGATTTTTACTACTTTTGTGCCACTGTTAAAAAATGGATTTAAAGAGCGAAATAAAGAAACGAAGGACCTTTGCCATCATCAGTCACCCTGATGCCGGCAAGACCACACTTACAGAGAAATTGCTTCTCTTTGGCGGCGCTATTCAGACTGCCGGAGCTGTTAGGAGTAATAAAATCAGGAAATCGACCACATCGGATTTTATGGAGATCGAGAAGCAGAGAGGTATTTCAGTTTCAACCTCAGTTATGGCCTTCGATTTCAATAATGTACGTGTTAACATTCTCGATACACCCGGGCATAAGGATTTTGCAGAAGACACATACAGAACACTTTCAGCAGTTGACAGTGTCATACTTGTCGTGGATTCCGTAAAAGGTGTTGAGGAGCAGACACGCAAGCTTATGGAAGTATGCCGTATGCGTCATACTCCTGTAATGATCTTCATCAACAAGATGGACAGGGAAGGAATTCACCCTTATGATATTGTTGATGAGCTTGAAAAGGAGCTCAAAATTGCGGTTTGTCCGTACACCTGGCCTATTGGTCATGGCAAGCAGTTTAAAGGTGTTTATAATCTCTTCAAGGAAGAGGTGCAGATCTTTGCTCCTGACAAGACTAGTGTTTCGGAAAGCCTCATAAGTACCAATGATATCAAAGATCCCAAGCTTATAAGTTTTGTCGGGGAAGATAATATTACAAAGCTGCGGGAAGAGCTTGAACTTGTGAATTCGATGTTTGAGACATTCAACATGTCACTTTACAGGGAAGGCTATCTTGCTCCACTTTTCTTTGGAAGTGCCCTCAATAATTTCGGTGTACTTGAACTGCTGGAAACATTTCTGGAGATTGCTCCATGTCCCGGCCCCATTCATACAACCGAGCGTGTAGTGGAACCGGATGAAGATCAGCTTACAGGTTTTGTTTTTAAAATTCATGCAAATCTTGATCCCAACCACCGCGACAGGATTGCATTTTTAAGGATATGCTCAGGCAGATTTGAAAGAAATAAATTCTATTTCCATACAAGGTCGGAAAAGAAGATGAGGTTTTCCTCACCTACCAGCTTCATGGCTAATGCAAAAAGCATTGTAGATGAGGCCTTTCCGGGAGACGTTGTTGGATTATACGACAGCGGTAATTTCAAGATAGGAGATACACTTACTGAAGGAGAAATGCTTCACTTTAAAGGAGTTCCAAGCTTTTCGCCTGAGATATTAAGAGAAGTTGTGAACCTCGATCCTATGAAAACCAAGCAGCTCGACAAAGGAGTATGGCAGATGACAGATGAAGGAGTTGCACAGTTGTTTTTACAGCAGCCCGGCAACAGGAAGATCATTGGAACAGTGGGAGAACTTCAGTATGAGGTAATTAAGTTCAGGCTTGAGCATGAGTACGGAGTAAAGTGCAATTTTTCTCATCTGCCCTATGTTAAGGCCTGCTGGATGACAACAGACAACAAAACAGAACTTGAAGCTTTTATAAAGAGAAAATCGGGAGCTATTGCTTATGATAAAGAGAATAATCCTGTGTTCTTTGCAGAGAGTGAATGGATGCTAAAGCTGGCAAAAGAAAATTTCCCTTCAATTACATTTCATCAGACATCCGATTTTAAGATTAAGGGCGTAAAATCCTGACATTATTGTGTTTAAGGCCGGGAATCTTATTGGTGTATCATTAACCAATTATATTTGCTTTGTCCCTTAAAATAGTGTAAATTTGGTATTTAAGACAAGCTGGATTGATAAAACAGTCTTATCCTTATCGTTTATCAAAAGTGATCAAATCCGATTGTTTTTAATATATAAATCAATGTTTGATTTAATAATTGTGCGTGAAGCACTAAGGAAGAGCAGGACTCTGAAAATTCCTGCAATTGATCAGGATAGCCTGATCTCGCATCTGGTCCATGATGTTTTTGGCGGAGAAATCCTGAAGACTCACAGAAAAAGAGGCTGGCACTTCTATAACCGTGTTGATGGGTTACGAATAGATTTTACAAGGTCAGAAATCAGTAAATCTGATAATGAAAAAAGATTTGAAGATATTCCGGCATCTCCCGATGAAACTGCTGCCTGTTTTGAGAAAGAGCAGTACTCATTCTTCCTGATGAATTTTGTCAGATCATTTGAAGAAATCGTTGGACTTAACAAGTATAAGGTTGAATATACTAATTGAGGTTTTAGACACCTCGCGGATATGCAGGGGTCAATGGTATAACCAGCCCTTTGTGTACTTTGTGTATATCCTTTGTGACCTTTGTGGTTAATGGATTTTATTTCCTACCTTTACTATCTAATTGGCACAAAATGAAATCAAAACCTGCTTTGATTGGATTTGTATTTGTCATCCTGTTTTCATCATTTGAAGCTGCATCACAGGATAATAATACAGTTTCAGGTATTGTGAGTTGTTTTAAGCAGATCCCTCTTAATAAAGTAAAAGTTGCAGCTGTTAAATCAGGCGAGGTTACGTACTCTGATTCTCTCGGACGATTCAGCCTTAAATGTGCGGAGAAGGACGAATTGTTGTTTTCTGCCTCAGGATTTGAGACCAGAAAGGTGAGAGTTGGAAAAGAACGCACAATTGTTACCGACTTGTCATATAAAGACAATATTGCCAACTTTAATGAAGCTGTAAATAACGGGCATATCACTGAGGATGTTCTCCGGAAGTCAATCGATGCTTATATGCAGCGAAATGCAAAGGATTATTCAAAGTACAATACTATCTATGAACTTATTAGCAGCGAGCTTTACGATGTTTCCGTAAAGGGCAATTCAGTTTATAATAAAAAAATCCGCTCTATGGATGCAAACCCTCAGGTACTCTATGTTGTTGATGAAAAGATCACTTCTGATATTTCATATGTTAATCCAACTTATGTAAAGAGCATAGAGTTTGTTGATGATGTGGGTGCAACAATGTACGGATCTAAAGGAGCTAATGGTGTTATAAAAATAACACTGAAATAGCAGAGAAACAGGCTTATTCCTGCTGATATTTAATTACTTTTGCAGCCTTTCTTTATTTTAATCAGCATTAATGATCACAGCTTCAAATCTCAGTATTCAATTCGGCAAACGTATTTTGTTTCAGGATGTAAATCTTGTATTCACCCCGGGCAACTGTTACGGTATAATCGGTGCCAATGGTGCCGGTAAATCCACATTTCTTAAGATGCTCTACGGAGGAGTGGAAACCAGAACAGGAAATGTCTCATTTGGTCATGGAGAAAGGTTATCAGTTCTTAAACAGGACCATTTTGAATTTGATGAATGCGTAGTTCTTGATACTGTTATGATGGGACATACCCAGTTGTGGAGCATCATGAAAGAGAAAGACCTTCTTTATGCAAAATCCGATTTCTCCGATAAGGATGGCTTAAGGGCATCTGAGCTTGAGGAAAAATTCAATGAACTTGATGGCTGGAATGCTGAGAGCAATGCCGCCACTCTGCTTAGCGGACTTGGTATTAAAGAAGAACAACATTACAAACTATTAAAGGAACTTACAGGAAAAGAGAAGGTTAAGGTGCTTCTTGCACAGGCCCTTTTTGGCAAACCTGATAACCTTCTGCTTGACGAACCTACAAATGACCTCGATCTTGAAACTGTAAACTGGCTTGAGAATTACCTTTCGGAATTCGAAAATACAGTACTGGTAGTATCTCACGACCGTCACTTCCTCGATTCAATCTGTACACACATTATCGATATAGATTTCAGTAAAGTACAACAGTTCTCAGGCAACTATACATTCTGGTATGAATCGAGTCAGCTTGCACTGAGACAACAGCTTACCCAAAACAAAAAAGCAGAGGAGAAGAAAAAGGAACTTCTTGAGTTTATTGCCCGTTTCAGGGCGAATGTCAAGAAATCGAAGCAGACAACAAGCAGGAAGAAGATGATTGAGAAGCTTAATATTGAAGAAATCCAGCCCTCAACACGGAAATACCCCGGAATAATATTCACTCCCGGAAGGGAACCGGGCAACAATGTGCTTTCTGTTAAAGGATTGAGTAAGAGTGTTGAAGGTAAGCTGTTGTTCAAAGATCTGAATTTTACAGTAAACAAGAATGATAAGATTGCCTTTCTGTCGAGAGATACCAGGGCGATGACTGTTCTATTTGAAATACTTAAGGGTCATGAAAAAGCTGATCATGGAACATTTGAATGGGGACAGACAATAGTTAAGGCCTATCTGCCTCTTGAGAATGAAAAATTCTTTGAGAAGGACATCACATTGGTCGACTGGCTGGCTCAGTACTCGGAAGATACCAGCGAACTTTACCTCAGGGGATTTCTGGGCAAAATGCTCTTCTCAGGTGAAGAGATCTATAAAAAAGTAAATGTTCTGTCTGGCGGAGAGAGAGTCAGATGCATGATTGCCCGAATGATGATACGCAATGCCAATGTTATGCTTCTCGATAGTCCTACCAACCATCTAGACCTTGAATCAATTCAGGCATTCAATAATACTCTGATAAAATTCAAAGGCAATATCCTGATGTCGTCCCACGACCATGAGTTTATTCAGACTGTTTGTAACCGCGTTATCGAGATCGGACCAAAAGGTATGATTGACAAGCAGATAGAATATGACGATTATATATCAGATGAGAATCTTATGGTGCGGCGAAACAGCATCTATTAGAAAAAGAATCCTGCTAACTTCCGGGGATCCCTCGCTGGCCATCTTCGCTGAATCGTCGATGGCCGAAACGCTCGGGATGACAGGACATTAGGGGGGCATAGAGGGGGAAAGAAGTGGCGATTCGTATTGTAAATGCCTCATGATGGAATCTTTAACGAATCGCCACTTCTTTCCCCCCCCCCTCATACCCAGATTAGTCTGTCATCCCGATGCGTCAGCGAGGGATCTTATGGAGTGAGCAGGGTTCAAATCTAAACACTTAGCGTCCCAATAGCAACCCGAATTTGCGGTTAATGGATTTATTCTTTATAATCATTTTAAATAAGATATCTCAATTTTAATATTTAGCAATTGTTTAGTCTTTTTCTCGGTTTTTTGCATATATTTGATATTATAATAGGGTATTATCCTGTTAGTTAACTAGATATGTCTATGGAAACGAAGAAAAAATCTCTGATTCTTCTATTTTTAGCCTTAAGTATTTATTCATTTTCGCAGGGTTTTCAGATTACTCCATTAAAGCTTGAATTTGACGGAAAGCAATTGCAGATCACTTATGATTTCGTCAATAAAAGTGCATCTGATGAGTTTTATGTATGGGTCGAGATGGAGAAAAAAAATGGTCAGCCACTTCGGGTTAAGGCTCTTTCGGGAGATATTGGTAAAACAAAATCGGGGAAGGATAAAAAGATTACCTGGATCCCAGATAAAGATTCAATTTTTCTTGACGAAGAGGTGCTCGTTGAAGTCAAGGCTGAGAAATATATTAAGTCTTTTAATAAGGGTTCGATGATGCTTTTGTCGACAGTTGTTCCCGGACTCGGACAGTCAAAAATAAGTAAAGGTAAACCATATTGGCTGGCAGGAGTTGCAGCCTATGGCGCATTAGCCGGTGGATTAGTTGTGAATCAAAGTTATGTAAAATCATATGATTTGTACAGAACAGAAGAGGATCCGACAAAAAGGAGGGATCTGCTTGATCAGGCTCAATCTCAGAAGAATCTTTCAGGTGTTCTGATTGTGAGCGGTGCGGCAATCTGGGCTGCAAATCTTTTTTGGGTAGCGGCAATACCTAATAAGTACCAGCCCCTGAAGCATGTTAATCTTTCGTTAGATCAGTCAAGAGGCCCGATTCAGGGAGCCACGTTATTATCGTTGAAAGTTAACTTCTGATAATTAATCAAATGAAAAAGTCAGTATTGGTTTTAATTCTTTTTCTGTCGCAGGTATTATTTATCTGTGCTCAGGTAGGTAGCAGTGGAAAGGCATCCGTTCTCATTAACAATAAGCCAAAACCTGTTGTTGTGCAGCCCGTTCAACAGGCTGCTGTTGAGACGACACCTGTTAATTTCAGATCTGCAAATGCTAAAGATAATCCATTGGGTGCCGGCAAGTATTATGCACTGATTGTGGGTATCAGCAATTATCAGGATCCCCTTATTAATGAGCTTGATAAACCGATTAAGGATGCTGAGCTTTTTTACAATTCAATCACCAGCAGATATACATTTGATCAGGAAAATGTGAAATTTCTGAAGAATGCAACAATGGCACAAATGGTTGAAGCCCTTGACTATTTCGCAAAAACAGTTAAACCAAGTGATAGTTTTCTGATATTTTATGCCGGCCATGGTGTGTGGGATGCCAATTCCGAAATTGGTTTCTGGCTTCCTTCTGATGCCAGAAAGGAAAGTAAGCTTGCCTGGTTCCGTAACAGTACATTCCGCGATTATCTTCGCGAGATCCATTCACGACATACGCTCCTCGTAAGTGATGCATGTTTTGGCGGTTCAATCTTAAAGACACGTGCTGCATTTGCTGATGCCTCACTTGCTGTAAACAAACTTTATGAACTGCCAAGCCGTAAAGCAATGACAAGCGGAACACTTACAGAGGTTCCTGATCAGAGCGCCTTTCTGAAATATATGATAGACAGGCTTGATAATAATCAGGAGAAGTATCTTTCGTCAGAACAACTGTTCAGCAGCTTGAGAATTGCTGTAATAAACAACAGTAATGTGGTTCCTCAATTTGGGGAGATTAAAGATGTAGGTGACCAGGGAGGTGATTTTATTTTTATACTAAAGTAGAACAGAAGTTCCTTCAGTTATAGAAATTTTAATTGCTATTGTCATGAAAAATAGATCCTTGCGATTTCTATTTTTGGCAGGTCTTTTTCTATGCCTCATCCTCTCAGACACCTGCAAAAAGATTGAAAAAACAATGCTTGTCGCAACTGACGAAGCAACAAATATCCTGACTAATTCTGCAGATCTTCCCGGCCAGATTATTGATCTGGGTGAAGGAGCCACTCAATATGGGCATTACTATGGTAAAGCCAGTAATACCACTGCTGATCATACAGCCCTGGGTACACCAAACAGCCTGACAGGTTTTACGAGTCAGGTTACAAACCTTGAAGCCGGAACAAAATATTATTTTAAGGCATATCTTACCGATGGTCAGGAAACTGTTTATGGTAAAGAAAAGACATTTACTACATTGGATGCTTCAGCGCCAACTCTTACGACTACAGCAATAACGTCAATAACACTAACCGGAGCTATAAGCGGAGGTAATATAACCAGTGATGGGGGTGCTCCCATAACAGCAAAGGGAGTCTGCTGGAATAGTTTTACCGGTCCAACAACAAGTAACAACAAAACAGTTGATGGAACAGGTACAGGGACATTTACAAGTACTCTATCAGGATTAACAGCAGGCTCAACATATTTTGTGAGGGCATATGCAACTAACAGTGCGGGTACCACATATGGTAATGAACTTACTTTTACAACAACAGCTGCGTCTATCCCGACTATAACAACATATGTAATAGCCAATATTCATTATAACAGCGCAAATGGAGGCGGAGAAATTATAAGTGACGGAGGCTCCCCTGTATTGGCAAGAGGTGTTTGCTGGAGCACTGCAACAGGTCCGACAATATCAAATTCCAAAACAACAGACGGATCAGGTACTGGAAGTTTTGCAAGTGAAATTTCGGGACTATCTCCAACTACCAAATATTATGTGAGGGCCTACGCGACAAATTTAATCGGTACCGCATATGGTAGTGAAGTCAGTTTTACAACAAGTGAGGCGCCTGTACAACTTCCCACATTAACAACAGTCTCCCCGGCTAATATTACTTCAATATCAGCTACAACAGGTGGAGTTATTTCAAGCGATGGAGGATCAGCAATTACACAACGGGGAGTATGCTGGAATGGGACAGGTGGTGCAACTCTTGGTGAAAATCAAACTGTTGATGGCAGCGGCACAGGAACTTTCGCCAGTACAATGACAGGTCTTGCTCCAAACACAAAATATTATGTAAGGGCATACGCTGTAAATGCTGTTGGTACGGCATATGGAAATGAATATAATTTTACCACACTGTCAGCTTCCTCTGCTGTAATTACCACTACTGCTATTACATCAATTGCCCAGACAACAGCCAGCGGAGGCGGTAATATTACCAGCGACGGAGGATCTGCAATCACGGTTCGGGGTATTTGCTGGAGCCTGAATCAGAACCCAACTCTCGCTGACTCCTTTACAGATAATGGAACAGGAACAGGAATATTCAACAGTCAGTTGACAAATCTATCTCCGGGTAAAACATATTTTGTTCGGGCTTATGCTACAAATGTAACCGGCACAACATATGGTAATCAGGTAAGCTTCCTTACAGCTTCCGATATACCAAAAGTCACAACTTCTGCAATAGGTACTGTTACAACTACAACAGCTGAGGCAGGAGGTGAAGTTCTTGATAATAATGGCTCAACGGTTACCACAAGGGGGATCTGTTACAACACAATTGGCAGTCCAACTATTTCAGATAATGTAAAATCCGAGTCAGCGGCTATTGGTGTATTTTCATTATCACTTACCGGACTTACTCCCAATACAACATATTATATAAGGGCATTTGCTACAAATGCTATTGGTACTGCTTATGGAAATGAGGTAACTTTCACAACAAATGCACTTACGATAGTAGTTCCAACATTAACTACTACTGCGGTAACAGGTATTACTTCAACTTCTGCTTCCAGCGGAGGGAACATAACAAGTAACGGAGGAGCAACTATTACAGCCAGTGGAGTATGCTGGAGTACAACACCAAATCCGGTTGCAACTGGAAACCATACTACAGATGGTACTGCAACGGGAACTTTCACAAGCTCAATAACAGTATTGACCTACAATACTGTATACTATGTCAGAGCATATGCAACTAACAGTGCTGGAACTGGTTATGGAAACGAAGTACAATTTAAAACACTTTGTATTGTTCCAACTGTCACCACAGTAGCGGCAACTAATATTGGAACAACAACAGCTACGATAAATGGAACAATTAATGCAAATAATTTATCCACTATTCCTCTTTTCAAATACGGTACATCTACCAGTTATGGCAGTACAATAAATAGTAATCCATATTCTGTGGATGGTACAACCAATGTGCCTGTTAGTGTCGACATAATTAATTTAACACCAGGTACATTATACCATTTCGTAGTTCTGGCAAGTGCATGCGGAACTGATATCTATGGTACCGATTTGACATTCACTACATTATTGCCGGCCCCAACAATTACTAACTTTCCTGATATTATTAAGAACTTTGGTGACCCATCGTTTACATTAACACCACCAACCAGCAACAGCAGCGGTACCTTTTCATATGAAAGTAGTAATCCATCAGTTGCAACAATAAGTGGAAGTACAGTTACAATAACAGGAACTGGAACCACTACAATCAATGCAACTCAGGCTGCAACTGCCAATTATACATCAGGTACAATTTCTGCTTCCCTATTAGTCAATGCAACCAAACCATCACTTTCAACAACTGCCATTACAGCAATCACATCAACTTCTGCTGCGAGCGGAGGAAGTATAACAAGCGATGGAGGTGCAGCAATAACAGCCAGTGGTGTATGCTGGAGCACAACTGCAACGCCTGTTGCCACGGGCAGTCATACAACAGATGGAGCCACCACAGGAACTTTTGTGAGTTCTATAACAGGACTAACTTTGGGACAGACCTATTATGTGAGGGCTTACGCTACAAACAGTGCTGGTACGGGTTACGGAAACGAGATAAGTTTCACATCTGCTCTTGCAATCGGCGAGTCTTATCAGGGTGGAATATTAGCTTACATACTCCAATCTACCGACCCCGGATGGGTCGCTGGGCAAACCCGTGGGTTGATTGTTGCTCCAACTGACCAGAGTCCTGCAGCAGAATGGGGATGTTCTGGTTCTTCAATCTCAGGTGCTGATGGAATATTTATAGGAACAGGAAATCAGAACACCACTGATATAGTTGCCGGATGTCCAACAGCCGGTATTGCAGCCAGAATTTGTAATGACCTGGTATTGGGTGGCTATTCCGACTGGTATCTGCCTAGCGAGAATGAATTAAACAAAATTTACTCAAACAGAACAACACTTGGTGGATTTACTGACAGCTACTGGACATCAACCGAAAGTAATTCAAGCTTTTCAATTTACCAGGACTTTAATACTGGACTTCTTCCAAATAGTTATAAGTACATTACATTAAAAGTGCGCGCAATTCGTGCTTTCCCTGCAGCACCTGTTGCCCCTGTAGTTACAACCACAGCTGTCTCGGCAGTAACAGCTACAACAGCAACAAGCGGCGGGAATGTTTTGGCAGATGGAGGAGCAGACATTACAGCCCGTGGAGTATGCTGGGGAATTACCTCTGGTCCGACAATTGCAGGTAGTAAAACCACGAATGGTACTGGTACTGGAATATTTAGCAGTAATATAACCGGACTATCTCTTGGTGTTACCTACTATGTAAGGGCATACGCTACGAATAGTGTTGGCACAGTATATGGGAATGAAGTTTCATTTATTGCAGCAGATCCTTCAACTGCAAGTGATGCTAGTGGTAACATCTATAATGTTATTAGAATAGGAACACAATTATGGTTTCGTGAAAACCTTAAGACCACAAAATATAACGATAATACAAGCATTCCAAATGAAACTTCCAATGCAGTTTGGTCAGCTTTGACTACTGCTGCTTATTGTGACTATAATAATGTGCCAGCTAATTCGGATACTTATGGACGATTATATAATTGGTTCACAGTTAATACCGGGAAATTGTGTCCATTTGGCTGGCACGTACCAACTGATGCTGACTGGACGGTTTTAACTACCTATGTTGGTGGTCTCTCAATTGCCGGAGAAAAATTAAAAGAAGCAGGTACCACACACTGGGCCGCAGGAAATACAGGAACAAACTCATTTGGTTTCACTGCATTACCTGCAGGTTTTCGACAAATTGATGGAACTTTTCAGGTTCAAACTCAATTTGGTCTTTTTTGGGCAAGAGATAGTTATGATTCAAATACAGCCTGGGATCTGTATATGGAATACAATCAAGTATTTGCTGTTAAAAACAATAATAACAAGAAGATTGGTTTCAGTGTCAGGTGCATATCAGATTAGACCTGATAAAAGAAATCTATATTTAGCAAAATGTAGTTCAGTTATAAACTTACCTGATTGTGCAATCATTTATTAATTTGATAATCTTTTATTGTCTCAATCATAAAAATTTTTTATCTTGAATTGCAATTTATTATACTTTCTTTTTAAGGTAATATTGGTTTATACCAAAAACATAAATGCCGGTTGTCATGAAAAATAATTACCCGCGATTATTCTTTTGGTCGGGCTTATTCCTGAGCCTGATTCTGATCACTACATGTAAAGAGCTGGAGAAAACAATGCTGGTAGCTACTGATGAAGCAACAAATGTATTGACAAATTCAGCTGATCTGCCCGGACAGATAATTGACCTCGGGGGAGGGGCAACCCAGCATGGACATTATTATGGTAAATCAGCTAACCCGTCTACTGATCATACTTCTCTTGGTGCACCAAACAGTATCACCGGTTTTACAAGTCAGGTTACTGGTCTTGAAGCAGGAACCAAATATTTTTTTAAAGCTTATATGACGGACGGTCAGGAAACTGTGTTCGGAAAAGAGAAGAGTTTTACAACTGCATCAGCATCAGCACCAACACTTACAACTACAGCAATTACCTCAATAACATTAACCGGAGCTGTTAGTGGCGGAAATATAACCAGCGATGGCGGTGCCCCTGTAACAGCTCGTGGAGTCTGTTGGGGTAGTTTCACTGCTCCGACAATAGCCAATAATAAAACTACAGATGCAGCAGGTACAGGGATATTTACCAGTACACTTTCAGGATTAACTGCAGGCTCAACATACTTTGTCAGGGCTTATGCAACCAATAGTGCAGGCACGACTTATGGCAATGAGCTTTCATTTACAACAACTGCAGCATCTATTCCGAGTGTTACTACTGATATAATAGCAGGCATTAGTTTTAATGGTGCTCTTGGTGGGGGAAATGTTATAAGTGACGGAGGGTCTCCCGTTTTGGAAAAGGGCGTATGCTGGAGCACAGCTACAGGTCCGACTATTTCGAATACAAAAACGACAAACGGCTCGGGAACAGGAACTTTTGGTAGTACAATTACAGGACTTTCACCAACTACAAAATATTATGTGCGTGCTTATGCGACAAATCTCGTTGGAACTGCTTATGGAAATGAAGTAAGTTTTACCACTAATACACCACCTGTTCAGCTTCCTTCTGTTACAACAGTTTCTCCCGGCAATATAACCTCCATTACAGCCACAAGTGGTGGCGAGGTAACAAGCGACGGCGGAGCAACAGTTACAGCTCGTGGGGTATGCTGGAATACTACCGGCTCTCCTTCTGCGGAGTTGCTTCATACAACTGACGGTAATGGTACCGGACCATTTGCAAGTACCATTGCCGGACTTACCCCAAATACAAAATATTATGTCAGGGCTTATGCTGTTAATAGTGTAGGTACCGGATATGGGAATGAATACAGCTTCACAACTCTTTCACCATCATCTGCAGTAATAACCACATCAGCAATAACTTCAATAGCTCAGACAACAGCAACTGGTGGCGGTAATATTACAAGCGATGGCGGATCTTCAATTACTGCAAGAGGTGTATGCTGGAGCCGTAATCAGAATCCAACTCTGGCAGATTCATATACAACCAATGACTTTGGAACAGGGATATTCAACAGTCAGCTTACAAATCTTTCTCCGGGTAAAACATATTATGTGAGGGCATACGCTACGAATTCTACAGGAACCACCTATGGTAACCAGGTAAGTTTTTTAACAGCCTCAGATATTCCAAAAGTAACCACATCTGCTGTTGGCACAGTAACAGCCACATCTGCACAAGTAGGAGGAGAAGTACTGGATGATAATGGTTCAACAACTACCACCCGTGGAGTATGTTATAATCTGATAGGAAGTCCGACAATAGGAGATATTATTAAATCTGAGTCGGGAGGCATCGGTACATTTACAATGTCACTTACTGGTCTGACACCCAATACAAATTATTATGCAAGAGCATTTGCTACTAATGGTGTTGGAACTGCGTACGGAGCACAGGTGGGTTTTGTAACGCCAGCTGATATCGCATCATTAACCACATCTGCAATCAGTGCAGTAACAACTACAACAGCATCCAGCGGTGGAGTAATCACTTCAGATGGAGGGAGTACAATTCTGGCAAAAGGAATCTGTTGGAGCACATCCCCGAATCCCGTAACAGGTACCGCAACGATGACAAACGATGGATCAGGTTTAGGGACATTTACAAGTTCTTTAACTGGTTTGGCGCCAAATACTACCTATTATGTCAGATCATATGCTATTAATGGCAAGGGGACTGCTTATGGGAATGAGTTGACATTTACAACAAACTCGGTAGCACTAACAGCACCTGGTGCGCCAACAATTGGTTTGGCAACAAAAGGCAATGCAGAGGCAACTGTAGCTTTTACTGCGCCTGCCAGCGATGGCGGATCTGCCATAACTGGTTATACAGCTACTTCCAATCCAGGTGGTTTAACAGGTACCGGAACGGCAAGCCCGATAACAGTTTCAGGACTAACAAATGGGACTGCCTACACTTTTACTGTTACGGCAACAAATGGTATTGGGACAGGGCCCTCAAGCACCGCCTCGAATTCAGTTACACCTTCAACTGTTCCGGGAGCTCCCGTAATCGGTACAGCAACTTCAGGAAATGCCAAAGCTACTATTTCATTTACGGCACCTGATGATGGTGGAACATTTATAACCGGTTATACTGTAACTTCAAATCCTGGTGGCATAACAGGTACAGGAGGATCTAGTCCTATAGATGTGACAGGACTAGCAAATATAGCCTATACCTTCACCGTTACGGCCACAAATGCAAATGGTACAGGTGCAGCAAGCGCACCTTCAAATTCCGTTACCCCAACATTAATCCCCGGTGCACCAACTATTGGAACTGCCACTGCCGGAGATTCTTATGCTTCGGTAGCATTTACACCTCCTGTAAGTGATGGAGGTTCAGCCATCACTATGTACAAAGCTACCGCAAATCCAGGAGGTCTATTCGGAACAGGTGTTGTAAGTCCTGTAAATGTAACAGGTCTTACAAACGGAACTGCATATACCTTCACGGTAACTGCCACAAATATAAATGGGACTAGCCCTGCAAGTGCTGCATCAAATTCAGTAACACCTTCAGCAGTTCCAATATTAACAACTATATCAATTAGCAACATAACATCAACAACTGCGACAAGTGGTGGTAATATTACTAGTAATGGCGGAGCCACTGTAACTGCCAGTGGTGTATGTTGGGGTACAGCTTCTGGTCCCGTTGCAACAGGAAATCATACAAGTGATGGAGCTGTAGCAGGGACATATGCCAGCACGATTACCGGATTAACACTTGGGCAAACATATTATGTAAGAGCATATGCAACAAATTCAATAGGAACTGGTTATGGAAATGAGTTGAGCTTTTCAACAACACTAGCCCCTAATGCAGTATCAGGGGTGGCAACATCTGTTACATCTAACTCAGCAGATCTGAATGCCATTGTAAATGCTAATAATCTATCCACAATAGTAACATTTGAGTATGGTACAACAATAGCATATGGATCCACTGCAACTGCCACTCCAAATCCTGTAACAGGTATTATTTCTACAAATGTAAGTGCAGGATTGACTGGATTATTATTTGGGACAACTTACCATTTCAGGGTAAAAGCTGTCAGCACGGGAGGAACCACATATGGAGATGATATGATGTTTGTTACATTAGGGTTTCCTACTGTAACTACTACATCGATTACTTCTATAACTACGTCATCAGCCTCAAGTGGAGGTAATATTTCGAATGATGGAGGAGCTTCAATAATCAATCGAGGAGTTTGTTGGAGTACTTTAAATAATCCAACTATTGCAGATAATAAAACATCTGATGGAACAGGATCAGGCAATTTTTCAAGTAGCATATCTGGGCTTAGTTTAGGGACCATATATTACGTTCGTGCTTATGCCACTAATTCTGTGGGAACATCATACGGTGATGTTATATCATTTAGTACTTTAAATTATCCAACTATAACCACAACCACTATAACCTTAATCACTTCAACAACTTCGTCGAGTGGGGGCAATATAACAAGTGATGGCGGAGCAGGAGTTACAAGTAGAGGAGTGTGCTGGAGCACAGCTGTTAATCCTACAATTTTAGATCCAAAAACCAGCAATGGAGTCGGAATAGGTTTATTTTCCAGTAATATAACTAGCTTAAGTCCTGGCACTACATATCATGTTCGTGCATATGCTACAAATTCTGTTGGGACTTCATATGGTACTGATGTAAGTTTTACTACTGATCTTGTCATTGGTGATACTTATCAGGGTGGAATTGTTGGATATATTTTACAATCTGGCGATCCAGGGTATATATCTGGACAAAAGCATGGTATAATTGTTGCACAAAGTGATCAAAGTTCTGGAACAATTTGGGGTTGTTATGGGACCTTAATATCTGGTGCGGATGGATTAACACTAGGTACAGGATTGCAGAATACCATTGACATAATGGCTGGATGTTCAACAGCTGGTATCGCAGCAAGGTTGTGCAGAGGTGTGACTATAAATGGTTATACAGACTGGTACTTGCCGAGCAAGGATGAGTTAAACATTCTTTTTACAAATCAATCAGTAATTGGAATGGTTCTCGATTATTCTTACTGGAGTTCCACTGAGTATACCAATAATACCGCTTGGGGTCAGAATTTCAATGGAGGATATCAATTCGGCTCAGCTAAGTCTAGCAATTATCACGTACGGGCTATACGGGCATTTTAATTATTTATACCCAATACATTCATCATTGAATACCAAAATGGAATTGCAGGAATAAGGTGATATATTTTGTTACAATTTGTACCCATAAACGGATCTGTTATTTCGGAAATGTTGAAAATGGCAAAATGATTTTATCCGAAATCGGGCGAATTGCATCCAATCATTGGTTTGAAATACCAGATCATTTCCCGTTTATTGAATTGATCAATTTTGTGGTAATGCCAAATCATATTCATGGGTTGTTGGAAATAACCCGGTTTGATCAAAATCCAATATTTCCCATTCCACCCGGCAAAAATGAATCCATGGCCGAAATATCCCCAAAACACGGTTCATTATCATCGGTCATGCGATCATATAAATCGGCGGTTACAAAATCTGCACACGAATGCAAATATCAATTCGCATGGCAACCCCGTTTTCACGATCATATTGTATCCGGACCTGATGAATTCCGCCGTATACATGATTATATTTCCTATAATCCCGATAATTGGAAAGGCGATAAAAATGTATCTTCATAATCGTGCATTTATTATCAGGATTCATGATATTTGATTTATTAACAATATTCCTCGTCATATGCCAACCCCCAAAATCTCACGCCGCCAGATCATCAGAACCACATCAGCAGGTTTTGTTGGATCAATGATTCTCAATCCGTTCAAAGCGTTTAGTATTGGTCCCAGCCAGCAGCAGGCGAAGCTGGCAATTAACGGTGGAGAGAAGGTCCATCGTGGTGCATGGCCGAAATGGCCCGAATGGGATATGTCGGCCGAACAGGGCATTATTGAGATGTTCCGCTCAGGCAGATGGTGGCGTGGTAATGGAGAATTTGTTGCTGAGTTTGAAAAGAAATATGCCGAACTGATGGGGGCAAAACGCTGCCTTGCAACTGCAAGCGGTACAACTGCCCTTATTACTGCTCTCGATGTGGTCGGTGTTGATGCCGGCGATGAGGTTTTGGTTTCACCATATACGTTTATAGCTACCTATAATGCAATATTTGCCCACAAGGCACTGCCTGTGTTTGTGGATTCTGACCACGAGACATTCCTCATAAATCCGAAGAAGATAGAGGAACGGATAACAGACCGCACGGTTGCAATATTACCAGTTCATATTTACGGACTGCCTGTTGATATGGACGGTGTAAATAAGGTTGCCAGGGCGAGAAACCTCAAAGTTGTTGAGGATGCCTGCCAGGCCTGGTTGGCTGAATATCGCGGGAAACGTACTGGCACTCTGGGTGACCTTGGCTGTTTCAGCTTCCAGAATTCAAAGCATCTGGCAGCAGGTGAGGGTGGTGCCATTCTTGGTAACAGCGATGAACTCATAGATCGCTGCCATGCCTATCATAATTGCGGCCGTCCAACCGGAACAATGAAACCTGGTCCGGGTTATCCCTACCGCGGACAAAACTACAGGATGCAGCAGTCGCAGGCTCTGATTCTTCTGTCACAGATGAAACGTATTGAAAAAGATAATGATATCCGTCTGGCTAATGCTCTTTACCTCGATAAGAAACTGAAAGAGATCCCCGGTATAATTCCTTACAAACTTGCAGAGGGAGCCACAAGGGCTGTCTATCATCTGTATCCTTTCAGATATATTAAGGAAGAATTTAATAATGTTCCTAAAGAGAGATTCATAAGGGCCTTAAATGCAGAAGGCATCCCCTGCAGCAGTGGCTATGGAAAACAGAACAGGGATGGTCTGATGGAGGAGGCATTTAACTCGCGGGGATATAAGAGGCTTTTCTCTGAATCGCGACTGAAACAGTGGCGCGAGGAGAATATTCTTCCGGGCAATGACCAGCTTTGCGATCAGGCTGTTACCATAACCCAGAGCATGCTGCTCGGCAGCCAGGCTGATATGGATGATATCGTAAATGCAGTATCCAAGATCTATGCGAACAGGGATTCACTGGCATCGGCATGATCTGCATAAACATAGCTGAAATCCATTAACCACAGAGCACACAAAGTATCTTTAGAGAGCACAAAGATCATTTCTTTTATATCAATCACTTTGTGCCCTTTGTGAAAAACCTTTGTGTCTTTGTGGTTAATTCTTAATTATGTTTCATATGAAGTATAATATGCTTTTATATGAAATTATTTTGTATTTAATATGAAGATTTGTATCTTTGGTACATGATCTTCAATATTCAGCGGTTTTCGACCCACGACGGACAGGGTATCCGTACAATGATCTTCTACAAAGGCTGTCCTCTTGCATGCAAATGGTGCTGCAATCCGGAAAGTCAGTCTTTCTCAGCCAGCCTCATGTATAACCGAAAGTTATGTAAGAATTTCGGTGACTGTCTGAAGCAGGGTGATCCTGCAATCACTTCCGGTGAGGATGGACTAATTATTGACTATTCTTCAGTTCAAAATCCTGAAAAGTTCTGCAATGTTTGTGCTTCGAAGGCTTTGATTGTTTCAGGAGAGGAGATAAGTGTAAATGAGCTGATGATTGAAATAGAGAAGGATCTTCCATTTTATGAACAGAGCGGGGGTGGCGTAACTCTTTCAGGAGGGGAACCGTTATCCCAGGGATCAGAACTTGATCAGTTGTTACACGAACTTAAGAAGAAGAGAATTAATGTTGCCATCGAATCATGTCTTCATGTAAACTGGGAAAATTTGGAGAGGTGTATCCCGTTAACAGACACTTTCCTTGTTGATCTTAAACATACCGATCCTGACAAATTCAGGAAATTTACCGGAGGCGATGCAGATCTTGTTCTGACCAATCTGAAAAAGCTGTCAGCCTTGCATAAAAATATTATTATCAGAGTTCCTGTTATTCCTGAGTTCAATCTTACGGAGCAGGAAATGAGATCGATAATTGATTTTGCTGTCTCGTTAAAGTCAGTTAAAGAGATTCATTTTCTTCCTTTTCATAATCTAGGCAAGGAAAAATATAATATGCTCGGTCTGGAATATTATTATGCAAAAGGTATAGAGACGTTGCATGCAACGTCTCTTAAAGAATATGAGATGTATGCAAATTCATTTGGATTGGTAACAAAGATCGGAGGGTAAAATGTTACAAGGCACAAAACCTGTTGAGTTATCTGAACGAATTTCAGCTTTAAGGGAAAAAGTTCTCAGGATTAAACCTTCCGTGTGCACCGAAAGAGCCCGGTTTTATACCGAAGCTTATGAGGAGAACGCAGACAAACCTGTAATAATCCGGAGGGCAATAGCACTTGAGAAGACTTTAAGTGGAATGACAATCTTCATCGATGAAGGCGAATTGATAGTCGGCAACCAGTCATCGCAGCACAGAGCTGCTCCCATTTTTCCTGAATATGCTGTCGACTGGCTGCCTGAAGAGATGGATGGACTTGATAAACGTCCGGGAGACGCGTTTTTTATCACAGAAGAACACAAAAAAGAGCTTGTTGAAATAGCAGCCTGGTGGAAGGGTAAGGTGCTCTACGATAAAGGCCGTGCACTTATGTCGCAGGAATTGCGAGATATTCACGATGCTTCAATCATAAAGGCTACGGGTAATCTCACTTCAGGTGATGCGCATATAGCTGTCGATTTTTACAAAATTCTTTCATCAGGTTTAAATGGATATCTTGATGAAATTGAACATTTTCACAATCAGGTAAATCTACTTGAACCGGATGGTGAAAGAAAAGACCATTTCTATAATGCATTAACAATCAGCATAAAAGCTTTTCAATCGTTTATTCTCAGATTTCATAAACTTGCAATTGAACTGAGTAAGTCAGAAAAGAACCATGCAAGAATGGAAGAGCTCTTGACAATAGCAGCTAACTGCAAAACAATCTCAGCACAGCCTCCTCAGAATTTCTGGCAGGCTCTGCAGCTTGTTTGGTTCGTTCAACTTGTTCTGCAGATCGAGAGCAACGGTCACTCCGTATCACTTGGACGCCTCGACCAGTATCTGTATCCCTTCTATAAAAAGGATTCTCTTTCAGGTAAAATCTCAGATGAATTTGTATCAGAATTGCTCGAAAACACATGGATCAAGCTTCTTACTATCAATAAAATACGTCCGTGGTCGCATACCCGTTTCTCTGCAGGCGGACCTCTTTATCAGAATGTAACTATCGGCGGACAAACAACCGACGGGAAGGATGCCGTTAATGAGCTTAGTTTTCTGATTCTGAGCTCGGTTGGCAAAATGAAACTTACACAGCCAAATCTTTCTGTAAGATTTCATAAGAATATAAATGATTCATTTCTGAGTGAGTGCATTAATATCATCGGAAAGGGTTTTGGAATGCCTGCTTTCAATAACGACGAAATTGTGATACCGGAACTGATTAAGCTTGGAGTTGAAAAAGATGATGCATATAATTATTCTGCAATAGGCTGCATTGAGATAGCTGTCCCGGGTAAATGGGGTTATCGCTGCACAGGGATGAGCTTCCTTAATATGATGAGGGTTTTTCTTGCATCGATGTATGACGGACTCGATAAATATTCCGGCAAAACATTCCAGAAGGGAACCGGAAATTTCGTTGATTTTAAGTCATTTGAAGAGGTGCAGAATGCCTGGAGAAAACAGATAAAATTCTATGCTGCCAAGACAATAGAAATTGATGCAGCAATTGATACAGCAATAGAGGAGCATGTTCCGGATATTCTTTGTTCAGCTTTTGTTGACAGCTGTATAAGCAGGGGAAAAACTATAAAAGAGGGCGGCTCGAAGTACGATTTTGTATCAGGTCTTCAGGTAGGCATAGCTAATCTTGGCAACTCGCTTGCAGCCATTAAGAAGCTTGTTTTCGAAGAAAAGAAGATCACTCAGCAGCAGCTTATTGACTCGATTGAATCTGATTTTGAAGGAAAAGAAGGGGAGAAGATCCGATATTTGCTGCTGAATTATGCACCCAAGTACGGCAACGACGATGATTATGTTGACCTGCTTCTTAAAGACGCCTATCTCGACTTCATTAATGAACTGGATCAGTACCATACCACCCGTTTCAACAGAGGGCCTGTAGGATGCAGGTATTACGCCGGAACCAGCAGTATTTCTGCTAATGTACCAAACGGATCAGTTGTTCCGGCTACTCCCGACGGACGTAAAGCATATACTCCTGTTGCCGAGGGAAGCTCACCCTCATCAGGAACTGATATGCTTGGACCAACTGCTGTTTTCAAATCAGTATCTAAACTGCCAACATCAAAAATAATGGGAGGGGTGCTGCTTAATCAGAAACTTTCACCGGCATCATTGAGCACTGATTCAGATAAGAATAAGCTGAAATCGATGCTCCGTACGTTTTTCGCAGATCTGAAAGGATGGCATGTGCAGTACAATATTGTTTCAAGAGAGACTCTGCTTGCAGCCAAAAAAGATCCAGAAAACTACCGCGACCTGATAGTAAGGGTAGCAGGTTATTGTGCTTTTTTTACTACATTGTCTCCTGATACACAGGACGATATTATAGCCCGTACAGAACAATCTTTATAACTCTCTTATTATGAAAAAAATCCTTTGTGGCGTTGATATTGGCGGTACCAAACTCTCTGTTGCACTTGTAACTACAGAAGGGGAGATAATAGATAAATGTATCGATTGCGGTCATGTTGATAAGACAGAAGGCGGGATGGTAGATCAGATCAAGGAGACTATCAAAACTATACTCAATAAAAGCAAGTTGGACGAGTCTGACCTGCTTGGGATTGGAATCGGTTGTGCCGGACATATCCGTTTCAGGGATGGTGTGATTATTACTACTTCAAACCTTAAGGGATACAAGAATTATCCTCTGCGCGATGCTGTTCAAGCCGGATTTAAAGTACCGGTAATCCTTGATAATGATGCAAATGCACAGGCATACGGGGAATACAAGTTCGGAGCCGGGAAAGGATTCAATGATATGGTTTTCCTCACAATCAGCACCGGTATAGGTGCCGGAATAATAATAAACAAACAGTTATACCGTGGAGTAACAGGCACTGCTGGCGAATTTGGTCATACAATCATAGAGCCCGACAGTGAACTGAAATGTACCTGTGGCAATAATGGCTGCCTTATGGCAGTAGCATGCGGAATGGCGCTGCCATATCTTTATAAGCAGAAGCTTGATAATGGGATGGTTACAACTCTTCAGCTGTCTCCGGGTTTTGACTATAAAAAGGTTGATGGAAAACTTCTTAAGCTCGGATTGGATATTGATGATCCGGTGTCGAAGGCAATAATACTCGATAGCGGCAGATACCTCGGGATTGGACTTTACAATATCTTTCAGGCTTTGAATCCGCCACTTATTGTCCTTGGAGGAGGACTCCTTAGCTGGGGCGATTTTTATCTTGATCAGATCAGGAAGACCTTTTATGATCTGGCAGGAGATATGATTTTCGATCCGATTGAAATAAAGGTATCTGATATTGGTCCGGATGCCGGAGTTATAGGAGCAGCCTCACTAGCCCTTGAATTATGCTGAACGAAAGGCAAAATAGAATTCTGAAACTGCTTAGCCGCAATGATCTTACAACGGTTAATGAACTGGCTTCAAAGCTTAATGTATCATCAGTTACCATAAGGCAGGATCTTAACTTTCTTGAGGCAGAAGGGTTGTTGCGAAGGGTTCATGGCGGAGCAGTCCTTGAAGATGCTGAGGACCTGACTAACCGGCTTGGATTCAACTATGAAAAGAAACTTAGGATTGCCCGTAAGGCTGCTGAACTCGTTAATGATGGTGAGACTGTTTTAATAGAATCAGGGTCGACAAATGTCCTGCTGGCCAGGGAACTTGTTAAGAAGAAAAACGTGACCCTGATAACAACGAATGTATTCATTGCCAGGCAATTCAGGAAAAATGAACCTGCAAATGTCATATTGCTAGGAGGCTTGTATCAGCAGGAGAGTGAGAGTATGGTCGGGAAGATCACAAAAGTTTGCCTTGATCAGATCAACTTTGACAAGGCGTTCATTGGAATTGACGGATATACTTCTATAGCAGGATTTACTTTGAGGGATCTGTTCAGGGCTGAGATTTCGAGTTATATTATTAAAAAATCAACAAACACCACAATAATATCAGATTCAAGCAAATTCGGAAAAACAGAATTGACAAATATC
The DNA here is from genome assembly GCA_016709865.1 of Bacteroidales bacterium. Lineage (NCBI taxonomy): Bacteria > Pseudomonadati > Bacteroidota > Bacteroidia > Bacteroidales > Bacteroidales bacterium. The sequence goes on along the minus strand of JADJLX010000005.1, from coordinate 1,086,570 downwards.
TGTTATCACGTTGATATACATCATGTTGTTACTGACAGTGAACTTGATAAGACTTATGTTGACGAATTTAAAAAAGCAGGGTTAGATCTTTTGCTTGCCTGATTATTTCTATCAGATCATTTCTTCATCCAGACTGATCATTTCATTCGGAACATTACGGTTCAGAATTGAGATCTGCTGATGACTTTTAATTACAATATCTCTTTGAGAAAAAGTTTTATGCAGAGTATCAAGTGCTTTCTCCGGCGTGTTATTATTTTTGCTCAAATGAGCTAGGCAGATGTGATTTATAGAGTCATTAAAAATGTCCGCCAGGAAAGATGAAGTCTGGAGATTGCCTAAATGTCCGTTATTTGAGCGTATCCTTTCTTTAAGAAAATATGGATATCTTCCATTTTCAAGCATCTGCTCGTCATAATTTGACTCAATAACGAGCAGGTTTGCATCTTTTATATAAGGTGCAGACGTCTGACAGATATGTCCAAGGTCAGTAGCGATAGTAATTTTCTTACCTCCGGCACTTATTTGGAATCCGATAGTTTCAGGGGCATCATGGTTAACAGGAAAAGCTTCGATATAAAAATTTGCAAGATTGAATGGTTCCTGCATCGGAATTTCACGGATACAGTCGATCGATATCTTTTTATGCGGCGACAGAATGCTATCCCAGATTTTGCGAGTAGTAAAAGCAGGGATGTGATTCTTTCTGGTTAGTACTTCCAGTCCCTTAATATGGTCTATGTGATTGTGAGTTACAAGAATACCCATAATTGAGTCCATAGGAATATTCATATTCCTCAGGAACTTACGAATAGAAGTTGCTGATATCCCCGCATCGATTAATATACCATGGAAATCGTTACCGATGTAATAACAGTTTCCGCTGCTTCCGCTGCTCAGACTGCAAAAATTCAATGCCATATAAGATTAAATCCAATCAGGGTCAAAGGTATTTATTTATGGCAATCCATCTATATCTGTATGTCAGCCCTACGGGCTTCATCTTCATTCGTCAATCCGTTTCTACCGATATGTCAGCCCAACGGGCTTTTGTCATTGCTTCGATCAATTTTCTACCGATATGTAAGCCCTACGGGCTTCATTTCCATTCGTCACACCGTTTCTACCTATATTTCAGCCCTACGGGCTTTATCTTCATTCCTCAAATTGTTTCTACCGATATTCCAGCCCTACGGGCTTTGTGATTGGTTACCAGTTTTTTTTAAAGCCCAGAGGGCTGATATCTCGGTAGCCCGGAATTTGGAAATTGATCTTTGAAGCCCGTAGGGCTGACATATTCAACTATTGATCATCATCCGTAACTTCAAAAAAATCAAATACATATTGTTCTTCAAAATCAATTTCAAATGTGTTAAGTATATCTAAATACTCTGTTCTGAATGTGTGTTTTTTATGATGTATCTCCTGATTTTCAATATATGAGATAACATCTGGCCGCTGAGATCTAGAATATGAAAATCCACCATAACCAGATTGCCATTCAAAGTGTCCATTTATCCATTTTTTCTCATTAATAAATTTTGATGAGTTGTTTTTAACATCCCTGACAATGTCTGACAAAGCTACAGATGGATTCAGTCCAAATAGAATATGAATGTGATCAGACACCCCATTTATTGCAAGAAGTTTATGATTTTTATTAGTAAGAATCCCAGTTATGTATTTATAAATCTCATTGCGATGCTGCTTTTTTAGAATGCATTCACGATGTTTCACTGCGAAAACAACTTGTATTGTAATTTGGGTGTAAGTATTTGCCATAGTTTAACTTTTAGATATATTAAAGATATAAAATAATTACATCGATTTCTATAATTGGTATTAACGATAAGCTCCTTTTGGCTTCATCTGCATCTGTCAATTTGTATAACCGATATGTCAGCCCTACGGGCTTCTTCTATGTCTGACAATATATCTTCTACCGATATTTCAGCCCTATGGGCTTTTGTCATTACTTCGATCAATTGACCACCGATATTTCAAATCCACAGGTCTCTTCTTTGTTTGGCAGTATATCTTCTATCGATATCTCAGCCCTTCGGGCTCCATCTATGTCTGGTAATAGATCTTCTAATATATTGCAGATGTATTGACATGATCTGTTCTGATTGCCTGAGAATATTTAGATTTAAAAGGAAAACCAAAAAAGTTGATTCTGATATTAAAAATGTATAAATTTGATTTACAAATTGTTGATAGTATAATTTTATGCATCCTGCTGATAATATTTAAATGAAAATTCAATATACGGCTATCAGTGACATAATACCATATTAGTAAATTGTTAAAAAGTAGTCCCTTTATATTATTCTTCATTTTTGCGGTTTCAGGATCTATGTTCTGTAAAGAAGTATCTGACAGTACAAGATCAAGAACAAAGGCATCATTAGGAATACGTGGTGGATTAAATTTGTCATACCTTAATTCAATTAAAGATCCCAGTGGACCACCGATGGGTTCTTCGCATTACGATTTGGAAGGAAACAGACTCAGCGCAGGATTTAGCAGTGGATTTTTTCTTGATTTTAAAAGTGAAGACAATTTTTCAATTGAGCCTCAGATTAATTTTATTTATATCACTCATGAGGCTAATCTAACTGTAGTCAGGAGGTATCAATCAGGAGTTTATAGTTATAATGATAGGTTTTCATCTTTTATTATGCAGATTTGTATTCTTCCGAAATTTGCTGTAGGTAAGAAACACAATTTTAAAATTATGTATGGTCCTTTCGTCAAATTTCCACTAATTACAACAAGTAACAGCAGCACAGGAGATGGATTTCAAATCGGTGTTGGACAAATTGCCTGCCTTAGACTTGACGCACAGGCAAAATCAGGTGTTATAGGTTTTGATTTCAGAGTTGGATCTGATTTAGCTTCATCGCAGAATTTCAGAGAAACATCATTAACCCTGGGCTTATCATATGTTTTTGGATTGAAAAAATAAAATCCCTCAGGATTTATCTTCATTCGTCAATCCGTTTCTACCGATATGTCAGCCCTATGGGCTTCATCTTCATTCGGCAATCCGTTTCTACCGACATGTCAGCCCTACGGGCTTTGTAATTGGTTCCCAATTCTTTTTAAAGCCCGGAGGGCTGATATATCGGTAGCCCGGAATTTGGTAATAGCTCTTCAAAGCCCGTAGGGCTGACATAAGTAAATTCAGCTATGATTTGTAAAGCGCTATATGTCAATAACATGAAATTAAATATTTTTTTAAATTTAAATAACATCTAATAATTTATGAAAATTGAAAAACAAATCATACTTTTGCGACTCTTAAAAACCCACCTTTGCTAAAGCTACGGTGGCAAAAACGGGGTGTAGCGCAGCCCGGTTAGCGCATCTGGTTTGGGACCAGAGGGTCGCAGGTTCGAATCCTGCCACCCCGACGAGTGAAAATCAAGGAGTTAGACAATGTCTGGCTCCTTCTTTTTTTACCCATTTGCATACGATTTGCATACAGGTCTTTTCTATACGCTACTCTGAATCAATAGTGTTGATAATTATTAATTTTTGGGAAATGAAAGATTTAGATGATTATCACCGTTTATGGTCAGTGCAAATTTTGCATTTACATCTTGAAGGTGGGTAATGCCTTATACCTACCTTAACTCCATCTTTTCTATCAGCTCTTTTGTAGATTTCATTAAAAAGATCAGTCTCATCTTTTTCAAGGTACCTTCTTATTGAATAGGCACACACATCGGCTATTTGTATCATACTTGTTAGCTCAGAACTAACAAATAATGGAGTCTCAATGATTTTTGTAACACTTCCCCATAATGTACCATTTGCCTGAAAATGTTTCATTAACTCAGTATATTTCTTCTCAACTGATTGACTATTATCATGAATAATTAATCCATAAATAGTATTTGCATTTGCGGTACGGTCTTTTGATAAATTCTTTAAATACTTCTCAAATCTTGAGACTATTTGTTCAAAGGATTGTTCGTCGATAGTTTGTTTTGCCCTATTCTCATCCCATTTGATCTTATCAATACATTCTGCAAATAATCTTGCGAAATTCCACGTACCAATAGTGACAGCAATTTCTTTAATAAATGCCTGTCTTTCCTCTAAGGTTAAATGGATATAGTCCTGAGTATGTAAATAATTCTTTTTAGTCTGACTTAAGCTCTTTGCCTTTTTGGGATTGGTTCGCAATGCATGTAGGTTTGCTTTCCTTACTGTTTCAACCTCACTTCTTCGCCTTGTGTTTGACATTCTTTTAAATCCGGGAATTAATAATTGTTCTCTATATTCCCTTAGAATCCATGCTGTATGAATTTCTTTGTTTGCTAAATCATGTTTGGCTTTAATACTTATAATATCGCCTTCGCATTTTTTCCATTCCCAGACAGGAATTGATATGCCAACCAAAACAAAATGGGTGGAATTGTCAGTTAAATCAGAAGTTCCAGATTCGTCAACGTAACAGAAATACATTATAGAATCATATAAAATAAAAAAAGCGACTGGTGATGAAGAATAAATCCTCTCTGTGAGACGCTATGCGACCCGTTCCAGACGCTTCTGCAAATATATGGCACTAATTTAATAGTAACCAAATATTTTTGCAAGTTTTTTGTTAATGAATAGTTAATTTTGATGAATATCATCCATCCTACACTGTTTCTCTGAAAACAATGATACATTATTCATTCAATCCAACATGTTTGTAAAATATGAAGTTGTGATTAAGTTCCAGACAATTCAGATGATAAGCAAAGTGATTCTATTACTTAATTGCAGAATTTGTAATTAATATACCGCTTCCAACGGTTATGATATTATTTTTACCCTTTTCCAAAATTGTGGTTGTAACAAGATGAAATCTCCATAGAGCAGGAGCCAATTTGACGGGCAATTCCGGTGGAAAAAATAAAAAAGATACTTTAACTTTTTCGTAATTTGACTCGACTTCTAAGATACCTGACTTACCACCTTTTCGTGAAATAGTACCAATATTATCAGTTCTTACAATATCTGATCCTGTGTAACAATAAACTATGACCTCGTAAAGAGTGCCGTCAAGATAAGGCACTATTTCGGGATCATTTTCACTTAAGTACTTTATCCAGAAGTCTGAAAGTCCTTCTAAGTTGTTAAAAACTTGATAGGTCGTTACCTCCTCTTTTTTACATGAGAAAAGCAATAAGAAGCACAACAGAACCGGGATTAGTCTTTTCATGTCTGGTAGTTTTAACAAAGTTACTAATTCCCTGAAACTAAAACTCCCGGATTTCTCCTAAACATGCAAACCCTCTTTATCTAAAAACTTCCCCTCTGAAGACAGTTTCCGGTTAACGTCTTCGCTTTTATCAATCAATTCAATAGAAACCTTTGCGAGTTCTATTTGTAACTCCGGGAATTGCTCCGCCTCAAAAACGCCTGTTTTAATGCATTTTAAGAGCCTGATTTTTGTCGCCTTAGTTAGTTGTATCATCTTGTAAAGAGTTTAAAATATCCGTTGCAATTTGCTTTAATCCTTCATCTGTAAGTCTGTCATACTCTAGATGGGCCTCAATGTTTTGCAGTTTTGGAAGGAAATAAGGGAATAAGTCTTTTAATAGCGCAACCCTGTCCCTTGCAGTTAGTTTGTCCCATAATGCGGGTAATTCTGTTAGTTTTTCATTAAGAAAGCTGCTTAATTGAGCCTTAACCGGCTTTGCAACTTTATTTATTGCGCCCGGTTTCCGCCCGGCTGGATTACCGCTTTCCCCTGCTTTAAACTTTGCCATTTCCCTGCTTATTTTCTGTTATTTACAAATCATACAAACCGAATCAAAGGAAGTAAGGCCTTAATAGTTGTGTCAACCGGGTAAGGCATTAAGCTTTCTTTTACCCGGCCACGTACCAACAGCCCAAAACCAGTATTTTGAAACGCCAGATTGACCGGGAGTTCTGAAATACCTACTGCGTCAGGTGAATACTTATAGCTTGCATCCAGACCCGAAACGCCCGAAGCTGTCGCCTGAATCAGTATTGACCCCATTCCGCCACTTGCACCGAAACCCGAACCAATATCAAAGAGATCGTAACTGACCGCTGTAGTATCAATGCCTTTAATAGTTCTGCTTATTGTCGTGAGTGCGGTATTGGTAATTGCATCACCTGCTTTAAATTGATGGTTTTTATAAACCATGACCCCCGTTGCTGAAGTTGAAACGTCAGACCATATCTTTGCGGTCTTAACTAAGTGACCCTTGTTAAGGCTATCAATTTTGATTAAAATACCTTCCGGCATGAAACCTGAAGCGCCATTTTTTAGCTCATCCCTCTGAATGATGCAACCGCCGGGAATGTCCTCTAAGATCAGCTCAACACAATGATTTTGTCTGATTAGATTCTTTCTGAAGTCTGGCGAGTCTTCCATAATTACCGTTTTTTTATCTCTGCGAACATTTCCGGGATAGTTTGTTTCCGCTCAATACGTCCCGGAATATCAAACTTATCGGCTAGATACTGGCTCAGCTCATCAGCACTGACGGGCTTTTCTATTTCTTGTACTTCTTCAATCTCTTCCATTATTGAAAACCTTTTCCGGCTAGTAACCGCTTAAACTTTGTGTCAATTCCGGGGTGCGTACGCATGTAATTTTCCTTTATCCTGTTTACCTGATTTGCCGCGGTCATCGGATTTGAAAAATCTTCTTCCTCTGTTTGTTCCGGGAATTTCTCATTAATGAAACTGTCAATCATTTCCTGAGTAACATCTGTATCTGACATAATCTTAAATTTTAGTGATACGTTTTAAAAGTTCTTTATTAAAATATATTGTCTCTGGTATTGTGGCGGTAACTTCGAAAAGGTTGCCATAACCAAAAAGATTCTCGACCCCGTTTTTTTGCAGTATTGCTTTTAGCGTGTGTAGGTTCCCCAGAGTCGTTTCTGCTAATTTTAGAAAGTGCCGCTGTGCATCGCTATTAATGTAAGTCGTACAATAAATCTCCCTGATGCGCTTTTTATTCTCCTCTGTGAAAGTTATATTACCGTCCTTAATCGTATAATTTGAAACGGAAATATTATAGCTTCCTAAACTCTGAAAACTTTTCCTGTCAAAGTCGATCATTTCCAGATTTTTAATCAGCTTTTCTTCAAATAAAACTAGAGGGTCGCTGGTTCCAGCTCTTAAGTTATTGATAATGTAATCGTTATCTATTCCGATTTTTGCAATATTGTCATCTATTCTGCGATTAAACCGACTTTTTATCGCTGTAAGGTTACGGGCTAAGCAGTCACTAAGTTCCGCCGCTGTGATATTGCCAAAGGAAAGCCCCCTGTAATCACTCGCAATGGCTTGTAACCAACACAATGAGCTTTGATGTATTTCATTCCATAGCTTGTATGTTACTTCGTTCACAAAATACGGCTCCGGTTCCTTAGTGTGCGACGGTCTGTAATATTCTGTTTTCGTTTTCATAATTTTGCTTTTTTGTTTATATCCTGCGAATATCCGGCTGCTTTTAATGCCTGAATAACCAAATTCACGTCGTAAACCGCAAATGACCCCATTTTTTTGTATGGAATAGTTCCGGCATTTCTCCACATAGAAACTCGCATCGCTGAGGTTCCTAAAACATCAGCCAGACAGCGATCAGTGTAAGCCATGAACCCCGGATACTTTGAAGCCGGCTCCCAGTTTTCCCCGTCAAAAAATAATCCCGGAATCTTTAGTCTTTTCTCTCGTTCTTTAATCTGTTTTACCATAATATTTTTGTTGTAAAGTTAGGTAAATATTAATAATGTTTGCAAATATATTGCAAATGCCTTATTAACAATGTTAGTTAATTAGTTGTTAATGTCTTTATATCAATTATATAATACTTTACAAAAGCAATATCAGCCCTCTGTCATCATACCAGATGCCTACATAATTTCAGCCCCGGAAAACCTTGTATCCTGAGCCGGTAAATATTTTACTATCTCTCTTAATGCTGCAAGCTGCTTTTCAGACAAAGTTTTATCTCGTCTGAATTGCTTCTGCACACTATCAATAGATTGCACTTGCCCGGCCGTTAATTGCTTTTCGCTCAGATAAAAAAAGTCGAATAATTCTTTAATTGATGTCGTGTTTTCCATGACATTAGTTTTAAATAAAACTCCGGGGCCGGCTATGCAAGGCCGAACCCCAGAGTAACAAACCAAACTGACAGCCCCAGCGACGAAACTGAAAGCCTGATTTGTTGTGTTTTTGGCCAGAATTTGACCATTTTTCCATATTATTAACATGTCAATAAATTAATAATCAATTAATTACAGAGGTTTTAGAATCATAATAGTACACTACTCTCTTCTTCTTCTCTTCTTCTCTTCTTCTTCTTACCTCTTCATGCCTCTCTATATCACTAAAATCTGTACTAAATTTGTGGTCGGTCGAAAAAAAATCAATTTTAAGAATCGGCTTATATCCGGTAAATTTTTCCAGCTCTTCAATCATTAGCGTCTCCACAATATCAGGGCTATCCGTTACGAGTAAGGAATCATGTACAGTAAAGGCAATTATATCCGGGTGCTTCTTATTGAGAGTCGGGAGAATTATCTTTAATACTACATGCGCCTCAATGGCCTGTAAAAGAATCGGAAACCTTTCACCCTTACCGGAACCCCTGACAATAGAAAATATTTTATGAACCGTCGGGAACAGTTTCATAAATATCCGCTTTGCTCTGGAAATTCGTTTCCTGTTCTGGTCAAAGAGAATTATCATAACTGCTTTTTTTACATCAGCCCTGCTACATGGTAACCCCTTTGCCTCAAAATATGGCATTAAGTACTCATAAAACTGGCCTTTGGTTACTAAATTTATGTATAACTTAATATCATCATTATCAGGTATTTTCAGGCTTTTTAGAATCATAGCAAATTCTTTACTTTTTGCAAACCTCACAAGCCCCCCCGGATTAGTCAAAATCATTATAGTAAAATATGGCTGACTGTTTTTAATATCGACGTTTGCCCTTAGGTATCTGTTTTTTACCCTTACAAACTGTCTGAGTCCGGAAGGCATATTTGTTAAATTGGAATAGAACCGCCCCCCGGCATCATCAATCGAAGAGTATTTTTCATTATTATTTACCATGTTTATAGAAACAATGGCAGTATTATACGACTCCCCTGAGTATGTATTTTCGGCAAATGTTACCGCCTGAGGGTCTAGGGTAAAATCTTTTATGTATTTATTTTGAACCTTAAAACCACGTGCAAAATTCCGGGGGGCCTCGTTAACCTTTCTAATTAGTTTCTGATCTGTGACCGTCTTAATAATATACCTACTTTCATATTCAGAGGCAATCCGGTAACCGTACGACCTTTCTCCGGGTAAATATCCCTTTGTACGTTCAATCAATCCCTCACTTAATAAAAATTTTATGTATTGTTCGGCCTGTGGAATCTGCGTTCTTAAATATTTCATATTAAGGTAAGAAAATCCGTTATCTTCTTTTTTGGTGCAAACCCAGTATATTATTTGCTTTAAATATGACATTCTGAATCCTGATATTTTGGGAGGGTGCTTTTCAATTTCCTGAATCTTAGGCTCTAGTTTCTCAGGTAATATTTGTTTGTATCTCATTTGTCGCTGGTCGTTAATATCATAAATTATCAATCCATTGCTTTGCCTCAGTAAAATTCCGGGCTAAATAGTAGTAACCTCCCGACCTGATAACTTCAGATTCAATTTTCTTTTGTGCCTCTGATTGACGGTCTTTCCCGGCCTTTACTTCAATGTGAAGGGATAACCCTCTGAAAGTTGCCATAACGTCTGCAAGGCCTCTCTTTTGCGTTCCTAGACGGTATCTATGTAGTTTACGGTCATAGATTCCAGTTGAATTGATACGGGACGCAAAACCTCCCTTCAATGTGATATATTTCACAATACACTGAGTAAGGGAGTTTGAGCTGTCATCTCTGAAAGTCCGGGGTGCTAAATGTGGGCAAGTCGGATGCAATCGGATTGCTTCAGCATCGGCCATGCGTTCAAGTTCCTTAACCGCTTCCGGCTTCCGATAGGGTGCTTTAGGCCTTTTTTTCTTCTTTATTTCGGGTAGCTCAAACATCTGATTTTTGACTTAAAAATGTTATTTGCTTCATATCCTTACTGTTAACATTTTTTATTTGCAAACAACTCAGATCAACTTGCAAACATTTTGTAAACACAATTTTCTAATATTCATTTAAATATGTATAACATATTAATATACAGCTTTATAAGTACACTAAACAGATTGTGAAGCCCTCTGTCAATGAACCATAAACAGGCTAAAAATCTCACTTTTTAAGGTGCTTTTTTGCAGACTTTGCAAGCCTGTCTGTCATCACGTCCCCGGCTTCAGGTGCGGAAATGGTACGTTTTTCCATCCATGCCAAAAGACTTTTACGACTAAAAACAAGTCTTTTCCCATACTTTTGAAATGGAATCTCATTCAGCATGGTTAATTTATAGACCTGACTTTTGGATTGATTTGTAAGTTCGCAAGCCTCAATAAGGGTAATCCGGTCCGGGACGGCTTCGGGGCTTTTTGCAGGGTGTTTAATGTCTAACAATAGATTTTCTATGTTAGATAGTCTTGCTTCAAGTACATCGAATGGATTTGACATTTCACAGCATTTTAAGTTTAAGCTGTGAAGCTACTTTGTCGGGGTAGCCTGTAACCGGTTACAACTGGTAACTATTTTTAGAAGGTCTCTTTTTCGAGTGCTGATTTTAGTGTGTTAACTTCGTCAATGGCAGTTTGTTGCGCTGACTTTGATAGATGAGGAATTATTTTTTCAATTCTATCAATCTTATTGTATGTTTTCTTTCTGGTAGTCTCAATTGCTATTCTGTTTCTCCTTTTGGAATAATAATTATAAAATTGATTGATTTTTCCTTCCTCTCTCAAAATTACCTTACCCTCATAAGCAGAAATTAAAGCACTTTCTTGCAGAGAAAGCCTCTCCTTTATATCTGGCTCAGCTTTCTTATCATATAGACCCTTATATTTAGAAACAAATTCATTAAAAATTCTGGACCCGTCCGATTTTTTAGACATTCTTTCTTGAATTTCTTCATCTGAAAGCTTGTACAATGGATTCCTTTCCCATCTGATATTTTTCATATCCGTAATCGGTCCATCATATTTACAAACTAAAATATTTAAATCCCTGCCGATTTTATCAATTTCTCGGGTTAATGGGGTAGTCTTAATAGAAGGAATATCCCCCTGCATTTTAATATCCCCGTTTTTTATGAATAAGGTTTCCGCAACTTTATAAATACTACCCTCAACGAATAAGGCCGTAAATAAGCTAAATACCTCCTTTTGGAAATTCAAAAAATGTATTTTTTCTTCATATTTATCGGGGACCCTTAGTTTAAAATAACTTGCATAAGAAGGAATGACTTTAAGGAATTCACTTATTCCTTTAGGGTCACCGGCTTTAATGGCAGCATCAAATTGAATTATTGATAATGCTATCTTTTTAATTGTGTCGTCAATCTCTTTATTCATGGCCTTAATTTTAGAAATCGGTCAATTTAGAGGCGTTTTTAGCCCTTTCCTCTTGTTCGAATGATGCAAGGTAGTTCTCAGTTGTTCGGAGGTCAGAATGGCCCAAAGATTCAGAAATAAAGGCAATATTAGCCCCGCTTCGTTTTAATACAGTTGCGTATGAGTGCCGGGCCGTGTAAGTTGAAATATTATCATAATTCAGGGCCTTGCTTATTGCTGCCATTTTTTTATTAATCAGTCTGGTACAATTCTGAATAATCATTTTTTCGGTTTTAGGGTCAAGCCCAGAAGAAAGGAAGGGAAATATATAACTATCAGGCTTCTTATCTTTTGACCCCCATTTCTTTATAATCTCAATCATTTGAGGAACTAAAGTTGCTGCAATCGCTTTTTGATTTTTAGTCGTTCTTATTGTCTTTTGTCTGTAAAAGTGAATTTCACCCCCGGCAATATCTTTGTACTTCAGTCTGCATAAATCATTTATGTTAATCCCATTACAGAGGTATGAAAAAAACCACAAATCTCGGGACCGTTTTTCAATGTCAGTTGTTAATTCATAATCTAATACTGCCTTAATCTGTGCAAGTGTTAAGGCCATTTTCCGGCCGTCCCCTGATTTTATTTCATACTTTCCTTTTCCGAAAGGATATTGAGATTCTAAAATAATTTTATCTTCTTTCCCTTCGCTCATTATTGACCGGATACAACCCATGTAGAATTTAACCGTTGTAATACTTTTTGCTTTAATAGTTTTACTTTCCCCTTCAGCCGTAATCTCAGTTCTTTCAGTTCTTAGATATGCTTCATATCTTTTTAACCAGTCAATTGTAATATCAGAAAATTTCAGGTCCTTATTAGTGAACTTCATTATACTATTTATGGCACACTGGTAAGTCGAGGCCGTCCCTATCTGTTTTGTTTTGGTCAGCTCGTCAATCTTACTATAAAAGGCTGTAAGGATGCTGTCTTTTCGTCCCCGGCTCAGTCGCTTTTCTAACCCTGCAATAGAAAAACCTTCCCCCTTTGCCAATTCTTTTATATGGAGCTTAATCTTATCAAAACCCGCCTGAATGAGTTCTCTGGTTTCAATAAGTTCTTTTTTTCTGGCAGTTGGTATTCTCTTCCAGTCATCAATTGTTAAGTCAATACCTGAAGGATGAAAATAATATGTCTGATCGGCAGTAGAGAATATACGGTATTTCACCGGGTAACGCAAATCCCTTTCCGTTACTTCTTCGTTTTCTGCTACATTTTTGGCTCTTCGTGTATCAAAAAAAACTGACAAAATTGCGCCGTCAAGTGAATATTTTTCCATGTCTCAGTTATTAAATTTTGTTTTCGGCTTGCAAATAATATGCTCAAAGTATTTGCAAACAACTATCTGCAAATATACAAATTAAATAAAATCAAAGGAAAACAAATAAAAAGATAGTTATTAACAATATACCTGAATATCAGTACATTTAATGAATAAATAATTAAAATAAGAAAATCTAAAAAGGTGTCGTTTATGGTTTGGGACCAGAGGGTCGCAGGTTCGAATCCTGCCACCCCGACAAAAGAAAAAGCCTGGTACGAAAGTGCCGGGTTTTGTTTTTAATGTGCGTTGAAAGCTTAAAGATGAGTTCATCTTGTTAACGCCGGGTTTTTACTTTATTGATTTATTTCAATTGTTTATTAACTTTATGTTTTGTTAAACATAAAAAATCAGCTAATGAGAAACTTTACTTCTTTCAGGAAATCAATTGTCTTATCTATATTTATTGCTCTTGTGTTTTATTCTGTTGCATTTTCCCAATCAGGCAATGTAAAAATGGCATATAACTATCCAGCCGATAAACCTGTTAAATATCTTTCCACAACTAAGATAGTGCAGACTCTGGATGCCATGGGGCAGGTTATGGAAGTAAATGTATCTGCAGCTCTGGGTTGCAGCATAAAATCAAAAGGTTTAGTTGAAAAAATGATGAATCTTGAAGTGTCTATCGACTCTATGTATCAGAAAGTTGACTCTCCCCAGGGTTCAGCAGGAGGTGTATTAAGAGATGCTATGGGTAAAGTATTCGTCATGTCAATTACACAGGAAGGTAAGGAAACAGACCTCTCCGAAGCAGACAAAGTATTAATAAATATTGATGGGAGCGGATCAACAAATGCTGCCCAGTCATTCATTGATTTTTTCCCGGATTTACCGTCTGGTTCTGTAAGCCCCGGATATACGTGGTCACAAACTGATACAATCAAAACCAAATCTCCGAACAATTCTATGTTAATGGCTTTCAGATCAGATAATAAATTTGAGGACTTTGAAGAGATCAATGGAGTGAGGTGTGTCAGGATCAGTTCTGTAATATCAGGAGACAGATTGATGATAACTCAGACACAGGGAATGGATATTACAACAAAAGGTCCGTTTACAGGTTCCAGCATTGTGTATTTTTCGCCGGAGAAAGGATATTTTGTTAAACAGACAGTTAATACAAAGCAGACAGGAACAATCGATATTACATCGCCTGAAAATATGTCTTTTCCGGTCGTGATTGACATGACATCAGTTAATGAGGCGTTATCGAAATGATAAGGAAAAAAGCTAAAGGATTAATCAGTTACATTTTTGCCGAGGAGGAAGATTTCCCCCTGGAGCACAGGCTGGTATTATCTGCAAGTATTATAGGAATACTTATCAGCCTTATCGGTTCCTTAATAAACTCTTTGCTTTCAACGTCAGCAATTGCTGTTCTTGTACCTATTTTCCTATCCCTGATCGTACTTGTCCTCTATTACTTTATAAGGTTCAGAAAAATATACAAACCCGTCAATTTCCCTGTAATTTGTATCTCAATAATCGGAATCTCAACAATCTGGATCTTCAATGGAGGTATTAATGGTTCCAATGTGATGCCTGCATTGGTAATTTTGATACTTGGTTTGCTGATTGTAAGAGAAAGGGAGAAGATTTATGTTATATTACTTTTTTTAGTTTCAAATATTTCGATATTTCTTATTCAGTTCTACAGACCTGATCTTATTACAAATTTTCCTTCAGAAACTGAAAGGTGGATTGACCATCTGATAACCTTGATTTACTCTTCAATTCTGATCTACTTTATAATAAGATTTGTTTATGATAACTACAATATAGAGAGGCTTAAAGCTCTGGAAAGTGAGAGGAAGCTGATCCAGCTCAATGCAGACAAAGACCGTTTTATATCTATACTTGCACATGATTTAAGGAGTCCTTTTAACAATCTCATTGGTTTTTCCGAAGAGTTAAAGGAAAACCTGCAGAATCTTAATAAAGATCAGATTGAGAGTTATGTAAATACAATTAATACCTCTGCAAAAAATACTTATAACTTGCTCGACGACCTCCTTACATGGGAGAAAGCTCTGCAGGGAGCAATCCCTTTTAACCCTAAAAAGCAGAATCTCGGAGAATTGTGCAGGGATGTTCTTGTAAATATTAAACCTTTCTCCGATGCAAAAAATATAACAGTTAATTCTTATGTAGATGAAAGGATAATTGTTTACGCAGATGGATATATGCTTAAAACTGTACTGCGAAACCTTGTTGGTAATGCTGTAAAGTTTACAAATACAGGTGGTTCGGTACAAATCACTGCTGAATCTGATAACTCTGGTATAACTATTTCAGTTTCAGATAATGGAGTTGGCATGACAAAGGAAAATATTTCTAAATTGTTTGATATTGCCCAGGTTATTATTTCTGCGGGAACAGCAAAAGAAAAAAAAACCGAACTGGGATTACTTATCTATAAGGAATTTGTAGAAAAACATGGTGGAAGAATCAGAACAGAAAATGAGAACGGAAAAGGAAGCAATTTCCGTTTTACACTCCCTGTAGTTAATTAATCCTGGAAATTAACGGTTATCCCAAGCAGTTCCTCTTAATTTACTCTTATTACTATGCCACTGTAGGGTGTCTTCCCCCTTGTAGTTATAGAAGCAGGCTTAGTTAATTCCTTCTTGTCAGAAAAGATCTGAATATAATAGAGCCCTTCTTTTGAAAATTTCAATGGTATTTTATAAGTGTTTCCGCTTCTGTATTGTGAAAGTTCCCATGCTGTAATCGTCTGATATTCTTCTTCACTAAAGTCAGAATAGCTTCCTTTTCTATTAATCTGCGATGGCGTAAGCTTCTGTGGAAACTTGTCGCGGTAAATAACAAGAAAGTACAGAAAACTCTTGCCATCAGTTTTTACTGTGATATCAGTGGATGCATTCCTTTCTGCTGCCTCAGGGATATTTTCAAATTCAAAATACCTGTCAATGAATTCTTCATAGTACCTGAACTGTTTCCCTGAAAGGTGGTAACCGATGCCAACAAAATTATGTTCTTTCGCTATTACTGTCTTCTTATGTCCGTCATTTGGTGCTCTTTCCGACATAAATGAACCATGACCAGTTCTCATCAGTTCCCCGATTTTTTCAGAGGTAATTTCGTAATAAGCTGAAGACCATTCGCCAAATGCGTTTTCAGAAACATGGTCATGCCCTCCAGCAAAAGCATACCTGTGATATGGCTTTTCACCAGCCATGTTCCAGTGACCGACAAATTCATTCTCAGCAGCTTCCCTGCACATCTTGTTAGCTACCCTCGACGCAAGAATATCCAACTTTACTGACTGAGCATTGAATTTTTTTCTGCTCCTGTTAATGATCTCTAGCTGAGCCAGTTTCAGTCTGAGAGCTTCGTTATCATCTTTAAATTCAATTAATCTGCCTTCCTTTTCATTTTCAGACACGTAAAATTCCATATTATCCTGTTGTTCCTCAACCGATTTATGCGGAAGTATCGAACGTGGAAATATGATTATGATAACAGCAATTATTATAAATATCTTGAGTGTTTTCCAGAATTTTCTGAACATATACTTACATTGATTGTTTAATTTTGTAAAAGTAAATTAATCATTATGAAAACAAATAAACTAAGCTTACTATTTTTATTATCCGTCTTTACGATGGCAGGGTTCTCGCAATCGTCTGGTTTCTATGATTTTAAAGTTAAAACCCTTGAGGGTGCCGATTTTGACTTCAGTACTCTTAAAGGAAAGAAGGTAATGGTTGTAAATACTGCCTCAAAATGCGGTTATACACCTCAGTATAAAGACCTCGAGGAGATGTATGAAAAGTATGGCAGCGATATGGTTATTATCGGATTTCCGGCAAATAATTTTATGAATCAGGAGCCGGGTACGGCTTCAGATATACGTAAATTCTGCACCGAAAATTACGGTGTTACTTTTCCGATGATGGAAAAGATCTCAGTAAAGGGAGATGACATGCACCCTCTCTATAAGTGGCTTACATCAAAAGAGAAGAACGGGGTTATGGATTCGGAAGTAAAATGGAATTTCCAGAAGTACCTTATCGATGAAAACGGGAAACTGGTTGATGTTCTCTATTCTAAGGACAAACCATCTTCAGAAAAGGTAACGGCCTGGTTGTCAGTTAAATAAAATATAAATGCTTATTTAAAAGGGTTGTTTCATTTCACTTATGAAACAACCCTTTTTGATTTATAATTGTATTGTAAGAATATTTCCGGATTTATTTACAGGATAAGAAGTGAGTGGCGTTGTTGCAGGTCCGGCTGAAACACTTCCTGTTGTTGTAAACATTGAACCATGACATGGGCATTGTATATTTCCTGCCGTTGAAACATAACCAACTGTACAACCTTCATGTGTGCAGACACTCGATAATGCTACATAAGTTGTACCTGTATTAACAATAAGCAATGTCTGAACTATTTTAGATCCCCCAGCAGTATTTAAAACAGAATAATCTGCCAGCGACAGGTCTATTGTTATTTTACTGCCTGAAGGTCCGGGACCAGGTGTTGGCTCGGGATCCGGTTCAGTTTTTTTCTCGCAACTTGTAAACGCCGACGGGATTACTATTAATGCTGCACCACCTAATAGAACTCTTTGAATTACATCTCTTCTGTCCATAATCATGTAGTTTAATTATGGATGTAAAACAATCAAAAAGTGAGTTTGTTTAACGGAAGTTGAAAAAATGGCGTTACGCCTTAACGCCGTTATGCCACATCAAAAGATGAGTCATTCATATAATATAGGGAATAAACATCTTTGTGTCTTTCATATACTGCCGGTATTCGTCGCCAAATTTTGCAATCATTTCATTTTCCTCAATCTTAGCAGTTATATATACTGCAACGAGGTTGACTGCTCCCAGGATTAGTTGAACAGGTTCAGGATTTTTTATCATTACACCGGTACCCAGCAGAAATACCGACAGATATAACGGGTGCCTTATGAACCCGTAAATACCTGATGTAACGAGCAGGGAAGTATTTTCAAAATTAATTGTAGGCTTTCCTTTTCTTTTGAGCAAAAGGTACCCTGTTGTAACAGCATATAAAGAAATTGTCAGCAAAATCCATGAGATTATCTGATTTAACGACAGTGGGTTTACAAACCATACTCCGTAGTTAAGCATAAAAAGGATAAAAACGCTTTCAAAGGCAAAAAAACGCGCAATCCCATGGTACCTCTTATATTTAATTGACAAGAACCATGAAAATAAAATAATAAAAACTGTCCCTGTTATCAATACAATATAATTCATATGTCTTTATTTTAATTATAGTCAGACTTCAGGGCCTTACGAGTGCAAGACCGTCAGCCTTCGCTGAAGCTATGGCTGACAAAGCACGACATTTTGCCTTCTACTTTTCCGGTGTTTTCTCGTTAGTTCTTTTAATGTAATTATAGACCTCTAATTGCGACTGAATCTTTTCCTTCCCGGACTTTACAAATTCGTTTGACTGAGTTTCGTTGAAGATCCTGGCTTTTACATTATCACTCCACTGAATGTTAAAGATCTCCCTGATTTCAGCCCTTATATTCTTATCGAAAACCGGGCATGTGACTTCAATCCTGTGGTCAAGGTTTCTTGGCATCAGGTCAGCAGAAGAGATGTAAATCTGTTCTACCCCTCCATTTGCAAAAATGAGAAATCGGGAGTGTTCCAGGAACCTGTCAACTATACCAATAGCTTTTATGTTCTCACTTGTTTTCTTGATGCCTGGTACCAGCGACAGCATCCCCCTGATAATCAGTCTTATTTTTACACCGGCATTACTTGCCTCATACAGATAAGTTATGATTTCTGTGTCAGTTAAGTTGTTCAGCTTGAGGTATATGTATGCTTTCTTCCCTTCCTTTGCATTCTTAATCTCATTCTCAATAAGAGAAATTATTTTGTTTCTCAGGAAAAAGGGAGAGAGCACAAGATGGTAGAAATTATCTTTTTTGTAGTTGACACTGAAGAAATTAAAGGCCTTATAAACTTCATTTGTGATTTTCTTATTCACAGTCAGTAGAAGATGATCGGTATAAACCCTTGCAGTATCCTCATTGAAGTTTCCGGTACCCACAGCTGCATAGCGCTCGGTAACATCATTCTTAACCCTGGTTATGAGACATAACTTTGAGTGTACTTTTAGTCCGGGTACCCCATAAATTACTTTCACACCCTCTGCCAGAAGCTTGTTTCCCCAGAGAATATTGGCCTCCTCATCGAACCTGGCCTGAAGTTCAACAACTGTTGTAACCTTCTTACCGTTCCTTACGGCATTAAGCAATGCATTTATTACACTTGAGTTGCGTGCAAGTCGGTAAAGAGTAATCTGAATTGAGGTAACATTAGGGTCGATAGATGCTTCTCTAAGAAGGTCAATAAACTGATCAAAAGGATGATACGGGAAAAAGAGCATAATGTCCTTCTTCTTTACAGCAGAAAGAATACTTTTTCCATGCTGCAGATCGCGGTGCGGTATAGGAATAAGGTTCTCGTAATAAAACTTCTTATGTCCCAGTTTCGGGAATTTCATAAAGTCCTTGAAGTTGTGATACCTGTTGCTGGGGATCACAACATCATCGGGACCGAAATTCAGTTTATGGGTGATTATTTTGAGCAGATCGGGCGGGAGGCATCTGTCGTAAATGAAACGAACAGGTGATCCTTTTTTGCGTTGTTCAAGACTCCGGGAAATTTTATCAATATAGCTCTCAGAAATATCGTCTGTTATTTCAAGCTCAGCATCCTTTGTGAGTTTTATAGTATATGCAGAGATCTCATCAAAATCAAAAATGAAGAAAATGTCCTTAAGACCAAACCTGATTATATCGTCGAGAAATATTATGTATTTTTCTTCACTCTTATCAGGAAGTACAATAAAACGGGGAAGTATGTCAGTAGGAATTTCTAGAAGTGCATATCTTTTCTTCTGAGTCTCCTTTTTTACAAGGTAAACTGCCAGATAAATGGCATCATCAGTAAGGTTAGGCAGCGCAGAGTCTTTCTCTATAAGATAAGGCATGAGCCGTGTTCTTACTTCTTTTATAAAATATTTCTGTACAAATTCAGATTGTTCCTGATTTAACTGTTTTTCATTGATAATAAAGATCTTATGACTTTCAAGTTCTTTCAGAAGTTTTGTATAGTTCTTCTCAAATTTAGTATTCTGTGCAAGGACTGTTTCATGTATTTTCTTCAGGGTTGCCTTCGGATTATATCCTAAAATATTTTTTGATTTTGGGCCGAACATTGAAATTCTCCTGAGCGTGGCTACTCTGACCCTGAAGTATTCATCGAGGTTATTCGAATAAATACCCATGAATTTAAACCGTTCTATAAGCGGAATATCTTTATTCTCAGCCTCCTGCAATACACGTTCATTAAATGCAAGCCAGCTTAACTCCTTGGGGATGTATGTTTTGTTCATAATACTTTTTCAGGTTTAAGAAAATATTCCAGTTTACCGGTACCCAGCTTTATTTCTGACCAATTTTTAATGTTGAATGAGATTCCGGCGATACCGCATTTTGGCATAAAATCGCAACCTTCTTTGCTGAGACTGTCAGGTAATTCTGAAAATGAGGGATTGTGCCCAAACAGGATAATAGTATCAGTCTCGTTTTCTGTCCTGGAAAGAAGATCCATAAGATAATTGAAACTCATTTTATAATAGATGTTTGTATCAGGAACTATCTTCTCAGGTTTAATTCCCAGCACTTCGCCGAAGATAATTGCTGTTTCAAGTGCTCTGAAAGCAGTACTTGTTACCAGAATTCCCGGATTATCTTCTTCTTCCGAGAGCTTCTTCGCCATCAGTTTAGCAATGCTTTTTCCTTTTGGGGTCAGCGATCTTTGAAAGTCAGAAAAATCTGAAGAGGGATCTTCTGCTCTTCCGTGCCGTACAAAAATCAACTTCTTCATATCAGATAAACAATCATATACCGAAACTTGTTCCCATATTCTGAGCCTGGATTACCATAGGATCGTTTGGAGCAACAAGTTTTAATTTTCCGGATACCTCAGAGAGAGGAACTGATTCGATCCTGTTATTTTTTAGTGCTACCATCTTTCCAAAATCACGTTCGGCAATCAGGTCAGCAGCCGCCGTGCCATACCTTGTTGCAAGCACTCTGTCCATTGGCGAGGGTGTTCCGCCTCTCTGAATATAACCAAGTACTGTCTCCCTGGTTTCCAGTCCTGTAATAGCATTTATTCTTTTGCTCAGCGATTGCGCAGATGAACAGCTATCTTTAATTGCGCTTTTTATACCTTCTGCCACGACGACGATTGAATAGGGTTTATTCTCTTCAACACGATGGAGCAGATACTCAGCAATCTTCTCTTCCTTATATTCTATTTCAGGAATAAGTATTACGTCGCCGCCCCCTGCAATACCTGAATAGAGAGCTATCCATCCGGCATTGTGTCCCATTACCTCAATAATCATAATTCTCTTATGGGAGTTAGCGGTAGAGTGAAGGCGGTCTATTGCTTCTGTAGCTATATTTACAGCTGAATCGAATCCGAAGGTAAGATCGGTTCCCCAGACATCATTATCAATTGTTTTTGGAATTCCGATGACGTTTAAACCTTCCTGCGACAAGAGGTTAGCCGTCTTTATTGTTCCGTTGCCTCCGATACAGACCAGGCAGTCGAGACCCATCTGCTCGTAATGTTCCTTTATTAATACAGGCTTGCTTATCTCATTCTTGCCTTTGCCGCTGCTCTTGAATGGTTTCTCTCTTGAAGTCCCCAGTATTGTTCCGCCAACTGTCAGTATGCCTGAAAGATCGTGCTCCGTAAGATCGCGGTATTCTTTATGAATCATACCTGAAAAGCCGTCGCTGATTCCAACCAGCTTCATCCCGTATTTCACTATGGCTGTTTTTCCAACACCGCGTATTGCAGCGTTTATTCCCGGACAATCGCCGCCGGCTGTTAGTATACCTATTCTCTGACCCCTTGTTATTTTACCCATTTTTAAAGCTTTAAGTTCCGATATCAGCAAAATTAGCTTTTTAAATGTTATGTTTAAAATAATTAATTGTTACAATTTTAGTAATTTTAATACCTTTAGTAATTAATTGTTATAGTGATAATTGAATCATGGAATCTGATTTTATTAAGCTGAAAGATATTAAACCTGCATTGACAGGGTACATTAATGAAGCGGAGACAATATTAAAGTCATCGGAATATCCCGATGAAGAGGCTGTTCATGATGTAAGGGTACTGATGAAGAAAGCCAGAGCAGCATTGAGGGTAACGATGCCTCAGATAGATCGCGAATTTGCCGACAGAGAGATGATGGCATTACGTGAAGTAGGAAGGATCATGAGTTCATGGAGAAATACAGCAGTAGTCCGAAAGACCCTTAAAGAGCTTAAAAAGAAACACCCGGATATATTCATAAAACTAAGGGGTAATGAAAAAATAAATACTCTCCTTAAGAAGCCCGAGGAAGCTGTCTTTGTGACAAATGAAGAAAAAATCAAAATTGACACTATTCTTGAAATTCTGAAAAAAACAGGATATCATTTCCGGTTTGAACCTATTACCAATCTCAACGCACAGCTGCTTCTGAAGGAACTGGAGGTAACATATAACCGTGTTGTGAATGACTACCTTATCTGTCGTAATTATCATAAGCCATCTAAAATTCACGAACTGAGGAAGAGTTCTAAGGATTTTCTCTATCAGCTCTGGTTTTTCAGACCACTTAATGTGCCTTCTGTCAAGAGTCTTGAAAAGAGCCTTGAAAGTCTGGCCCGGTACCTCGGAAAATACAATGATCTTACTCAGCTCTTAAAAGAACTGGATTACAGATATGAATACACTGCAAATCCTCCAGAACTGGATGAACTTGCTGTCATTATTAAGGAGGAACAGGATCGCTGCCTTTCAAAAGTCTGGCCAATTGCCCATAAAATATATTGTCCGGGTCAGAAATTGGTAAACTTACTGGGCTTCAAATTGCTGGTAATATAATTTAAACAGATTCTAAATTAACTATATTTATCAGACTGTTAATTAATTAACAGTAGGTTTTTGCCGGCTTAAAATATCAACACATTTATTTATCTAAATATATGAATAGAAGGTCGCTCTTTTTTTCATAAGTTTGTGACGTTATTATACTTAATCAATGACAAGCAGAAGAGATTTTATCAGAATTACAGCCATGGGTGCCGGTGTTCTTGTAGCCGGAACTGCAGCATACAAAGTTATCAAATCGCTCTCTTCTCCTGAAGAAGTGAAGAAGCTTGTGGTAGATCTTAAACGTACTCCTACTTATTGTGAAGTATGTTTCTGGAAGTGTGCAGGTTGGGTTTATAAAACATCTGAGGGGAAGATCTGGAAAATAATTGGCAATGATGAAGACCCGAACTGCAATGGCCGTTTTTGTCCGAGAGGTACCGGCGGCGTTGGGATGTATTATGATGAATCCCGTCTCAAGACTCCTCTTATAAGAGTTGAGGAGAGGGGAAAACAGGTTTTCCGCGAAGCATCATGGGACGAAGCACTTGAACTGGTATCGGTTAAGATGAAGGAAGTCTCAGCAAAATACGGACCGGAGAGTATGGCTCTTTTTACTCATGGATCGGGCTCGGCTTATTTAAGTACTTTATTAAAAGCATTCGGATCGGCAAACATAGCTGAACCATCTTATGCTCAGTGCCGCGGACCGAGGGATGAAGCATTTACAGCTACTTTTGGCGAAGAGGTGTATTCACCTGAGATTACTGATATCCGCGATACTAAATGTCTGGTACTCATTGGTTCTCACATAGGGGAGAATATGCATAACGGACAGGTGCAGGAAATGTCTGATGCTATTGATAAAGGTGCAACAATAATTACAGTTGATCCCCGGTTTTCAACAGCGGCAGCAAAATCTAAATTCTGGCTGCCAATAAAGCCATCAACTGATATGGCTTTGCTTCTCTCCTGGATACATGAGATTATCTATAATGATTTCTACGATAAGAAATATGTAGAGAAGTATTGTTCCGGATTTGATAAGTTAAAGGAGCATGTAAAAGATTTTACGCCTGAATGGGCCTATGGCATAACAACAATAAATCCTGAATTGATAAGAAAGGCAGCCAAAGAAATGGCTGATGCATCGCCTGCTGTGATCGTTCATCCGGGAAGACATGTTACCTGGTATGGCGATGATACCCAGAGAATAAGGGCAGTTGCTATTCTTAATGCTTTGCTTGGCTCATGGGGCAGAAGGGGTGGTTTCTACAGACCGGCAAAATTTGAGCTTGCTTCTTACCCGATTCCTGCGTTTAAAGCACCTGCCAAAACATGGCTTGATGCATTTCCCGGAAAGTATCCTATAGCAAGTTTACCTGTTTCCAACGCATTGATAGATGCTTCAATTCCCGAGAACAAGCCTGAATATCAGATCAAAGGATGGATAGTGAACGGCACAAACCTTATCTCAACTATACCCAATACGGCAAACACTCTGAAAGCAATCCAAAACCTTGATCTCATAGTTGCTATTGATACAATGCCAATGGAGATAACAGGCTGGGCCGATGTGGTTCTTCCTGAATGTACTTATCTTGAAAGATATGATGCACTCAGGGCCGGGCCGCACAGAAAACCATCACTGGCACTCAGGATGCCCGCAACAGAACCTTTAAATGACACCAGATCAGATTACTGGATTGCCAGGGAGCTTTCCAAAAAACTCGGACTTGTTAGTTATTTTCCTTTCGAAAAGCAGGAAGATCTTCTTGACTGGCAGTTGAAGAAAGCCGGGACTTCACTAGATGAGATGCAAAAAATCGGAGTTAAGATATTCGAGAGAGAGGCAGATGATCTTTATTTTGCTGAAAATGAAGATGTTGAATTTTTTACCGATTCAGGCAAAATTGAATTGTACTCCGCCTATTTTGAAGGAGCCGGGTTTGATCCGCTTCCCAGATATGTTGCACATGATGAACCTGCTGATGGATACTATCGTCTTATTTACGGACGTGCCCCTATGCATACATTCAGCCGCACAGCCAATAACCCGAATCTTACCGACCTGATGGATGAAAACAGTGTCTGGATTAATCCCAAAGTCGCTAAAGAGTGGGGTTTAAAGACAGATCAGTATATATGGTTAAAAAATCAGGACAATGTAATGTCTGATTTTCAGGTAAAAGTAAGGGTTACCGAACGGATCCGCTGGGATTCTGTATATATAGTTCATGGGTTTGGTCATGCCCAGAAACAGATGCAAAGATGCTTTGGGCGAGGAGTAAGTGATACCCAAATGATAACAAAAGTACTTGTAGATCCGCTTATGGGAGGAACAGGAATGAGATCCAATTTTGTAACATTTGTAACTGAAAAAACAGAACAGGAGGTAGTCTCATGAGATATGCAATGGCAGTAGATACCCGTAAATGCGTTGGATGCAGCGACTGTGTTGTAGCTTGTCAGACAGAGAATAATGTACCTATAGGTTTCTGCCGCGACTGGATTGTGGAGGTAACTAACGGAACCTATCCTCAGCTTGAAATGGAATTGAGGTCTGAAAGATGTAATCAGTGTGTTAACGCACCATGTGTAAGATGTTGCCCAACCGGGGCCAGTCATATTGTTGATGGCGGAATTGTATTAGTAACTCACAACGAATGTATCGGCTGCGGTGCCTGCATGGCTTCCTGTCCCTACGATGCACGTTATCCACATCCTGATGGTTATGTTGATAAGTGCACTTTCTGTATTCACAGGATAAAAAATGGTCTGTCCCCGGCATGTGTTGCTGTTTGTCCTACAAAATGCCTCTATTTCGGCGATCTTCACGATCCCAACAGTGAGGTATCTGTAGTACTTAAGAAGAGAAAATCAAAGACACTTATTCCTGAAGCAGGAACTGATCCTCAATTGTATTTTCTGATTTAGAATATTAATATTCAGCATATTATGGAAGAAGAATTAATTGTCAGCGGCAGGATGAATCAAATGATTGATCCTCATCTGCATATATGGCACTGGCAGATCTCACTTTATCTTTTCCTTGGAGGAATGGCAGCCGGTATACTGGCAATTGCTGCTCTCTATTTCATTCGGGGAAGGGAAAACGATTACAAAACTGCTGTACGCATAACTCCTTTTATTGCACCATTTCTTCTCGTTATTGGTTTACTGGCTCTATTTATTGATCTCCGCCATAAACTGTTTTTCTGGCAGCTTTATACGAATATCAAATTGCAGTCACCAATGTCATGGGGCGCATGGACACTAATGGTAATTACACCGGTATCGTTTGTATGGTGCGCACTGCATATTAAAGATATTTTCCCAAACTGGGACTGGAAATACAAATGGCTTTATGACCTTGAGGCATTTTTCAATAAATATAAAAAAGCTCTCGCATGGGTGATGCTCATTTATGCTATTATACTTGGTATATATACGGGTATCCTGCTGTCAGCATTTAACGCAAGACCATTGTGGAATACTTCAATTCTGGGACCACTTTTCCTGGCATCAGGACTATCAGCTGGTGCTGCAGCCACACTTGTGTTATCGAAAGACAGCAAGGAACGAAAACAATTTGCCAGGATTGACCTTGTGTTGATAGGAATAGAGTTGTTCCTTATTATTCATATGTTCATGGGATTTCTGGCAAGCACACAGGTACAGATCGAGGCTGCACAGCTTTTCCTGGGAGGTCAGTACACAATGTCATTCTGGATCTTTGTAGTTATTCTTGGAATGCTTATCCCGGCATTGCTTGAGATAATGGAACTTGGAAAATTTCATATCCCGGTTGTGATACCTGCAGTGCTGGTGATCTTTGGAAGTCTGATGTTGCGATTTATTATAGTCTATGCAGGACAGGTGAGCAGGTGGCTGTACTAACAATAATAACATAGGAGTAGAGACGCGATGCATCGCGTCTCTACAGCAAAAAATAATGAAATAAGCAAATATTATGGCAAAATCGAAAGAACGTAAGGTGAGAAGTTATATCAACCCATATCTGGGAGGTGTATTACTCGGAATTGTACTTCTGGCAGCGAATTTTGTTGCCGGTCGCGGACTGGGGGCCAGCGGCGCTATAAAAAGCACTGTTGTAACTGCAATGGTAACAGTTTCTCCGTCATCTGCAGAAAAATCTGGTTTCCTTCAGGAATTCAGAGAGTCTCATGCCGGAAACCCTATGAAAACATGGCTTGTTTTTGAGATGATGGGTGTTCTTGTAGGCGGATTTCTTTCCGGAGCCTTTGCCGGCAGACTGAAACTGAAGGTTGAGCATTCTCCCGGAATCACCTCCCGAAAAAGACTTCTTCTTGCCCTTGGAGGCGGAGTGTTATTCGGATTTGGCTCTCAGCTTGGAAGAGGCTGTACAAGCGGATCTGCATTAAGCGGAATGGCAGTACTATCACTCGGAGGATTTGTTACAATGATGGCAATCTTCGGAACAGCTTACGCTTTTGCATATTTCTTCAGGAAGAATTGGATATGAAAAGGCGTAGGGCAAGGGGCGCAGAGCACGGGGCAAAACCCCCCAGCACCCAGCACCCAGCAATATATTTATTATAGACAATTAAACAACATAAAATAATGGGACCATTAGCAATCAACGAATTAATATCAGAGAATACCAATCTTTTCCTGGCTTTTATTATCGGAATCGGATTTGGATTTATTCTTGAACAGAGCGGGTTTTCCTCAAGCAGGAAACTTGCAGGCGTATTCTACGGTTATGACACAGTTGTACTGAAGGTTTTCTTTACGGCTGCAATAACTGCAATGCTTGGATTACTCTTTTTCAGCCTCTTCGGATGGATAGATATGGATCTGGTTTATGTTAACCCAACATATCTTACATCTGCAATTGTGGGTGGGATGATTATGGGTGCAGGATTCATAATTGGAGGTTACTGCCCCGGAACAAGTTTCTGCGGAGCATCTATAGGCAAAATAGACGCTCTCGTATTTATCGGAGGACTATTTATCGGTGTATTTATTTTCGGAATCGGATATGACTTGTGGGACGGAATGTATATGGCAAAATTCCTCGGTTCACCGAAAGTCAGCGAGACACTTGGCCTCACCGACGGAGTATTCGCATTCCTTTTAATAATTGTTGCTCTGGGGATGTTCTGGGTTGCAGAATGGGCTGAAAAGAAATTCCCTAGAGCCGAGTACTAGAATAATTGCGGATTGCGGATTGTGGATTGCGGAATTAAGATTAAGTTTTTCCGAAATCCGAAATCCGAAATCCGAAATCCGAAATCCGAAATTCTCAATAAGAATACAAAACTTAAAATTTATATACATGAAACCACGTACATTACTTGCATTATTTGTTATTCCGATGGGTCTGATTATTGCAGCTGTACCTCAGAACACGACAAAACCATATAAACTTACTGCAGAAGAGCTTCTTAGTGAAGTGAATACACGTACACAGTATGTTACACCAGATGCTGTAGCAGATATGATAGTTAAAAAAGATCCTTCACTGAGACTGATCGATGTCAGAAGTCAGGATGAGTATGAGAAATACAGTCTGCCGGGGGCTATTAATATTCCTGTAACCGACCTTCTTTCTGACCAGTATACTGATATTCTTGATCAGGATGTAAAAATGAATATCTTCTATTCAAACGGTACTTTAACTGCCAATGAAGCATGGATGATTACCAGACAGCTTGGTTATAATAATAACTTCGTACTTGAGGGCGGCCTTAATTACTGGTTCGATGCAATTATGAATCCGCAAAAACCGGCATCCACCAGTTCAGATGAGGAGTTTGCGAAATATGATTTTCGCAAAAGTGCCGGACAGGCTCTCGGAGGGGGAGGCGTTGTTCAGTCTGCTCAGGATCAGAATACTGCATCCGCAAAACCGGTAGTAAAATCTGCACCAAAGAAGAAGAAAGCAGCAGGCGGTTGTTAATAAATTTGATTGAAAACAATTTTTGGGTATATTTAAAAACTTAAAATTGTTTATTAACAACTTAAATCGTTTTATATGAAAAAGGCTACCATTTTATTAATGTTTTTATTTGCAGTAATAACAGTATCATCGGGTCAGACTACAAAAAAAATAGATCCCGTCGGCACATGGAAATTTGATGCTCCTTATGCACCTGAAGGATATACTTCAGGTACAATTGTTATTGGCCTGGCAGAAAATAAACATACTGCTACAATGTCATTTGCAGGCAGTGAGTATAAGTTCAGCGGAAAGAATGTTAAAGTTGAAAACGATACTGTTTCATTCTCAATATTTCTTGAAGGTCAGGATATTAAGGTGTCATTAAAAGGTGATGCAGATGCAAAGCTGGTAGGAAAAGCCGTTTATTCAGAAGGTGAAGTGCCTCTTACTCTTACTAAAAATCCAGCACCTGCCAAATAACTTTTTTTTACCGCAGAGTTACACAGAGTTTCCATTATCAATGGTTTAATTATAGAAATGATCGGAGAGCCGCAGAGATTTATACCATTGTATTTTCCTCTGCGGTTCTCAGTTATTAGCTCAGCGGCCCTCTGCGGTTAATTTTTTTTCTTACACTGAAGTTATATGAAAAAAGTGCTTTTCCTGATTGCCTTCATGATATATGTGTCTTCTTCGGCAAGATCCCAGGTTATTTTTAAGGAACCGCTTAGTTCACGCCAGACATATTATAAGATTGATGCAAAGCTTGATGTAACCGGAAAGATTGTCAATGGTGATATGGTTACATACTGGGTCAACAAATCGACTGATATTGTTCCTGACGTACAGATGCATATGTACCTTAATGCATTCAGCAGCAGCAGCTCTACCTTTTTTAAAGGTGGTAGCAGGTTTCCGGCAACCAGTGAGTCGGACTATGGCTGGATCGATATAATTACAATATCTGATAAAAGCGGGAGAGACCTTAATTCAGCTATGGAGTTCATATCACCCGACGATGGCAACCCTGATGATAAAACAGTACTTAAAATAAACCTCCCGCAACCGGCAAAACCCGGAGATACAGTATTCCTGAATATCAGCTTCAAATCGAAGCTGCCATCAAACATAATCCGAACCGGTGCAAAGGACGACTATTTTTTTGTAGCCCAGTGGTTTCCGAAGTTTGGTGTCTACGAGCCTGCAGGAATGAGATTTGCTGTTAAGGGAGGCTGGAATTGTCACCAGTTCCATGCACACTCAGAATTCTATTCCAATCATAGTGTTTATGATGTGACAATAACACTTCCAAAGGAATATGTTGTAGGAGCAGGCGGTATGCTGATGAAAGAATCGGATGCAGATGCAGACCTGAAGACCCTTGTTTTCCGTGCTGAAGATCTTGTTGATTTTGCATGGACAGCCTGGCCGGGTTATGCTGTTTTCACTGATGAATGGAAACACATTAAGATAACGCTGCTTCTTCCAAAATTCAGGGTGAATCAGGCTGACCGCCAGTTTAAGGCTGTTAAGAATGCCCTGGAATACATGGAAGAGAGAATAGGACCTTTTCCATATCCCCACCTGACATTTGTTGATCCGCCAACAAAAGGTTCCGGTGCCGGCGGAATGGAATACACAACTTTATTTACATCAACTTCATCTTTCATTATGCCTGCCTCAGTCCATATGCCTGAGATGGTAACAATTCACGAATTCGGGCACGGCTATTTCATGGGTATACTTGCAAGCAATGAGTTTGAGGAGCCATGGTTAGATGAGGGAATCAATACTTTCTGGGAAACAAGGATTATGGATCATTATTATGGTAAGAACACCGGGATGGTTGATCTGCCATATCTTAAGTTTTCTGATGCTTCAATGTCAAGGACACCCTATGTTGCCTCTGGAGCCAGGCAGGTAATAAGTAATAATGAATTTTCATGGAACTATCCCCATGGAACATATGGTTTTATGTCGTATAACAAGGCTGCTACATGGATGCACACCTTAATGGGAATAGTTGGAGAGGAGACCATTGATGAGATTTTCAGGGAGTATTACAGAAAGTGGGCATTCAAACACCCATCAGGAAAAGATTTTATTAGCGTTGTCAATGAGGTTGTTACAAAACGCCATGGTGATAAATTCGGCACAGATATGAACTGGTTTTTTGACCAGACTATGTATGGAACGGGCATTTGTGACTACAAGGTTTCAGGATTTTCCAGCAACAGAATTATGAAACTATCGGGAAGGACATATGGTAATGATACCCTTAAAAATGTATCCTCAGTCAGAGATTCTTTATATCAGTCTGTGGTAATGATCGAAAGAATCGGTGAAATTATGTTGCCGGTTGAGGTCCTGGTTCATTTTAGCGACAGCACTGAAGTGATTGAAAAATGGGATGGAAAAGCCAGATATAAAGATTTTACCTATACAGGAACAACTTCAATCGAATGGGTAAAAATTGATCCTGAATACAAGATTGCCATGGATGTCAATTTTATTAATAATTCAATGACAGATGCACCAGACCGGGTGCCTGTGAGGAGAATTACAAGTAAACTAATGACTTTTATACAGTTCCTGATCAGCATCAGCTCATTATAAATAGTATCATATGAAAATTTTCAGATCGCTATATAACGGAATTATTGTTTCTGTAAAATCGTGGAAGGGTGTACTTATAACCTGGTTATTCTCTCTGATATTGGTTTCGGTTTTAGCCATTCCTCTCAGGGGTGCCCTGAAGTCAGCTCTTGGTAAAAGTATGATAACAGAAAAGTTAATGGATGGATTTGACCCGGCTGTTTTGTCGGAACTCGGTTCTTCATTAAAAGTAGTTCTTTCATTCTTTTCTGCCGGTCTCTTTCTGTTGCTGATTATCGGATTTCTGGTCAATATATTTTTTGCCGGAGGATTATTCAATTCTGTAAGAAGTGGAGTCGAACGCCGCACCTTTCAGGAGTTTTTCAGAAGTTCTGCCAGACACTTCGGATCTTATCTGATTATTACTTTGATTGTGAGGGTAATAATAAATTTCGTTACAGGTATAACAATCGCATTACCTCTGATTATTGTCGCATCAGGTAATAACATTTCAACTAAAGTTACCTTAATTATTGTATCAGCAGCAGTTCTGCTGACTATTACCGTGATGGGCGTTTTACTTCTGGTAATTGATTATGCAAGGGCCTGGCAGGCATCAAATGATAAATCTGCATGTTTCAGTGCACTGGGTTTCGGATTCAGTGAGACATTCAAGCGGTTCTGGTCATCTCTCCCAATGATGCTTATGATTCTGTCCGTCCAGGTATTATATATTCTTTCAGTATTCTTTCTGATATCCGGATGGCAGCCACTTACCGGCGGACAAACACTTTTACTTTTCCTTGTTTCCCAGTTACTTGTGTTTGGAAAGATACTGCTCAAAACATGGAGGTTTGCCAGTGTGACTTCACTTATGGAAGAAAATTCCAAAGCGGTTTCTCAGGATCAGTCGTTTCAAAATAATCCCTTATGAAAAAAGTCAGCTTTCTGATACTATTAGCATTCGTTCTGCAAAATGCATTATTATCCCAGGTTATTGATAATGAAAATCTTACGGTTACTCATGGTCCGTGGCTTCAGAATCTCGATGCCACCGGGGTTACAATTCTCTGGACTACAAATAAACAAGCAGTGCCGGGTGTAAATATTACTGGCCCTGATGGAAAAATAAGGTTTGTGCGAAACAGCCACGACGGTATCGTTGATGGAGGAGGCACATTGCATAAGGTGAGAGTTGATGGTCTCGATCCGGGTACTATTTATAAATACAGCGTTCATTCGGTTCAGATAATGAAATATCAGGCTTATAAAGTATATTACGGCGATACTCTCGTAAGAAAGGCGGTGTCATTCACCACTCCTGCTTTAAGATCTGATAAAGTGAATTTTCTGGTTGTGAATGATGTTCACAATAATTCAGCGAAAATGTCTTCTTACTTCAGAAAGGGAAGTGTGGCCGAAAAAGATCTCTGTTTTTTTAACGGCGATATGGTTGATTTCCTGCAATCAACAGACGAGCTCTTCTCGGGATTCCTCGATTCAGCTGTTACTTATTTTGCATCAGAGAAACCATTTTATTATGTAAGAGGGAATCATGAAACCCGTGGCTATAAAGCCAGGGAGGTCAAAAATTATTTTGATTATAAGAATGGTAAGTTTTATTATGGATTCGACCGAGGACCTGTACATTTTACTGTACTTGACTGCGGAGAAGACAAACCCGATAACAACAAGAACTATTTTGGTCTGGCCGATTATGATTCATACAGAGCGGAAGAGCTCGAATGGCTTAAAATGGAAGTTAAGAGTGATGCATTCAGGAATGCTAAAAAGAGGATTGTAATTATTCATATGCCAATTGTAAAGGAGGAAAAACAGAATAACGGAATGAAATATCTCTCAGATAATTTTGGTCCTTTACTTCAGTCTGCAGGGGTAAATCTGATGATATCTGCCCATACACATCGTAATACATTTTATGAGAGCGGGAAATCAGGTTTTAATTATCCTCTCCTTGTCAATTCGAATAATTCTTTTGTTGAAGTTGCAGCTGATGAGAAAGAGATTCGCGCTGTAGTTAAGGATGTTACAGGCAAGCAGCTTGCAGAGTATTTTATTAAGTAATTTCCTTATTACTGTTAATTTACTAACACTAATCTTTTTTGCAATGAAAAAGGAAGAACTGATTAAGTACAGAGACGAGGCATTTAATCATCTTACAACTGAATTATTACCCTTCTGGACTGCCAGGATGAAGGATGAGGTTAATGGAGGATTTATTACTCACTTCGATATCAAAGGGAACGATTCGGGTGAGGATGAGAAGTCACTTATTGCCCAGACACGCTGTATTTACACTCTCTCCTCCGCACACAGAGCCGGGTACGGCGGTGGTAAACTCGCAGAACTTGCCAGGCATGGGGTTGATTTCATGATCAATAAAATGTGGGATAATACTTATGGCGGTTTCTTCTGGATGATGGACAGAAAAGGAAATGTTAAGATTGATCAGAAGATAATTTATGGCCAGAGTTTTGCAATCTACTGCCTTAGTGAGTATACTCTGGCAACCGGCGATAAACGAGGAATCGAATATGCCGGGAAGGTATTTGACCTATTACAGAAATACTGTGTTGATTCAATGTACGGTGGTTACTGGGAGATGTTCCAGCGCGACTGGACTCTGCGTGGACCCGGAAGTCAGGGAGGAGACAGGAAGACACTAGATGTGCATATGCACCTGATGGAAGCATTCACAGCTCTGTACGAGTGCACCGGACTCGATGT
Source organism: Bacteroidales bacterium (assembly GCA_016709865.1). NCBI lineage: Bacteria > Pseudomonadati > Bacteroidota > Bacteroidia > Bacteroidales > Bacteroidales bacterium. The sequence continues at coordinate 1,052,449 of JADJLX010000005.1, read as the reverse complement.
TCATCGCCGTAAGCTGCTGGAAGTTATTGATATACTTTTATATCGCATCATTCATCCGGTCTACAAGACTGGTATACCTCAGTTCTTTAAGGACTGGTCCATAGCACCACAGATCAAATTCGACATAATCTGGGGATGGGACAGGTTTTCAGCAGAGGGTCATAAAACAAATGAGACAGATAACACCTGCTATGGTCATAATGCCGAATTTGCCTGGCTTCTGCTTCATGCACTCGATGTACTGAAAAAAGATTATAAAGAATACAATGAAACGTTTAAGATAATCTATGATCATACTGTTGATAATGGCATAGATACTGAATTCGGCGGAGTATATGTTGAGGGTCCGCATTCAGGCGGAGTATACGACCGTGAAAAAGAATTCTGGCAGCAGGCAGAGGTACTTATCGGTCTTCTTGATGCATGTATAATCACTAAAAATGATAACTACTGGGAGGCATATAAAAACGTTCATCGTTTTGTGATGGACAAATTTGTAAACAAAGGAGTAGGGGAATGGTTCCCGTTACTGACGCGCCGGGGTGAACCAATCTGGACACATATGGGGCACTCATGGAAAATCAATTATCATACTGTCAGGGCAATGGTGCAGAGTATCCGGAGATTGGAACTATTGATAAAGAGTTTAGAGTGAACTAGAGTTTGGAGTGAGTTAAAGTTAAATCATAAACACTAATGAACTTATCCCTTACATTTCTTGACTGGTTCGTGCTGTCTGTAGTAATGATCGGCAGCCTTTCCTATGGTATGTATATGGCATGGCGCAAGAAAGCCGGCAGGGACAGTTCAAGTTTTTTCCTGGGAGGCAGATCGATAAAGTGGCCGATAATCGGGGCTTCTCTTTTTGCTACTAATATCGGAGCTGAGCACCTCGTAGGCTTATCAGGCGATTCATACCGTTATGGTCTTTCTGCAGGATTTGTTGAACTCACTACTCCAATAACACTCGGTATCGCCTGTGCCATTCTTTTTCCATATTACATGAAAAACAAGATCTTCACGATTCCGGAATTTCTTGAGATCAGATATAACAGAAGGGCGCGCACATTCTTTTCAGGACTGATGCTGGTAATCAGTATTATGACAAAACTGGCTTTCACCCTTTTCGCAGGGGCACTGGTGCTGAACAGCATTCTTGGATGGAACATCATGACAACAATACTTTATATAGGACTAATAGTTGCAGTTTTCACGATAATAGGCGGCTTTACAGCAGTAGCCTATACTGATGCTATCCAGACCATCATTATGATTGGTGGTGCTACTATTATGCTGTTTATCGGACTTGATAAAGTCGGAGGATTCAGCGGACTAATGGATAAAGTGCCTCAGATGATGTCGGTAGCTAAGCCTTATGATGATCCTGCATATCCTTTTTGGGGGATTCTCGCGACAGCTTTTTATGCAGGGGTGTTCTACTGGGGCATGGATCAGGTAAATGTCCAGCGTGTTCTTGCTGCTCCTGATCTTAAGAATGCCAGGTGGGGAAGCATGTTTGCAGTCCTTCTGAAGTTATTGCCTGTGTTTATATTTGCGCTTCCCGGAGTAATAGCTTTCGCTTTGTATCCTGGTGAATTACAGGGTGATGCAACAAAACAAACCTTTGTATTGCTGCTCGACAGACTTCTTCCTGCAGGATTGAAAGGGTTGATTATGGCTTCATTGCTTGCTGCACTTATAACTTCATTGATAGGAGTACTGAACTCAGTCTCAACTCTTGTTGTACGCGATTTTATTGTTGAGTTCCGTCCGGACTTTCCTGAAAAGAAACAGGTGCAGTTTGGCCGTATTGCAATCATTGCTATTACGATACTGGGCATAGGAGCTGCTTATATGGTTTATAAGAACGAAGAAGGACTGTATAAATACCTGCAAACCATCTCTGCTTACCTTGTTATACCAATCTTTCCTGCAATTCTGTTTGGAATAATAAGTAAAAAGGTAACCCTTAAAGCCGCAACAGTCTCTGTTATTGTTGGGGTCATAATAGCGACGATATTCGTTGTAGATCAGTTAATCGGACCTGAAGCCGGGAAAGCAATATTCCCTTTTCTGCATCATAAGCTTACACTCAATTTTGGGTACAGAGGATTATGGGCAGAGATCTTTATAACTATTGTCCTTTTTGCAGTTTCAGCATTTACGGAAAAGACATCTGCGGAAAAGCTTGAAAAGACAACGATAGATTATTCTGCCAGGATTGCCCGTTTCGAAGGATTAAAAGACTGGAGATTACATCTTCTGGTATTCTCTGTCATTACCCTTCTGGTTATAATCTGGCTGAAGTAAGTCCCTGGTAAAGCTCAAGTAGAAAATCCCTGTTATCTGCCGTGAGGTAATGCATCTCGCCGCCCATGCGATGAAATGTTTTACAGTATCTGAGATAATAGGCAGGGTTATCGACTGGCGGTTCCCCGTTTTTATGCCAGTCCCAGTTTGATTCTGCTAAATCCACAACAAGAATAAAATGGTGATCAATATGTCTTTTATGCTGAATTTCAATGTTCTGAGCCATCGAAAGAGACTTCTCAAATATCATAGGTGACATAACAGCTGAACCAAGTGAAAGATAAACTCCACCGTCAATTCTGCTGACGCTTTCGGCAAAGCAGAGGAAGTCTGCAGATGCAGTTCTTCCTATTGCAGCACCGTTATTCATGGGATGAGTATAAATTATATCCTGTCCGAACATCGGATGTCCTGTGAATGGTACTTTTTCTTCATAGGCACATGCCTGGACAGAATATTTTTTGAATGGATGAGGGATCATCATGAAGCCGGGCTTCAGGTTAAATTTTTGAATTACGCCTGTCAGATCAATGACTGCTGCAGATTTATCGGGATCTTTGTCAATATTTTCTATCGCCTCTTTTTTAAGGCTTTCCACATCCGGAATCAGCAAACCTTCCTGCGAAATCATCTTCCCCACTGATTCCCCGTAACCTAATCCCTGGAAGGCTCCGGTAATAAGTGCGAGATTTATATAGAATCCTGTTTCATACCATATTCCAAATTCTCCCTTTTCAATATTCTCCCGTACATCCTCGCTTGATTTGCCATGATATGCAAACTCCCAGTCGTGTATTATTCCGGCGCCATTGGTTGCCAGATGGGTTACCCATCCTTCCTTAATCAGGGCGTTCAGTACCGGAGCCATTCCATTTTTGATAGTATGGGCCCCGAATGTGAGCATCACGGGTTTATTATTTGCTCTTGCAGCTTTGATCCTTTCAATACTCTTTTTAATAAGGTTTTTATCAGAACCGGAAAGGTTTAAGGGTTTCTGAGTGACCGGAATATGGTCATTTTCGATACTGATCCTGTTTTTACGTTCAGTAAGTTTCCTGAAATGAAGCAGATCCCTGTTGAGTTTTGAATATGTCATTTATATGATATTAAGCAGCTTAAGCAATTTCTCTGATTGAGTAAAATCAGGAATGATAATATCAGCACCTGCTTTAATAAGCCTGGTGCGTTTCACAGCATTGAGTCCAAAACGTTTCTTTTCGTCACTTGCAACACCAATCGTAATTCCGCCTCTTTTGCGTGTCTCTCTGATCTCCACCGGTCCGTCACCAAACGTGGCAATTTCGCCCCTGGCTGATTCTCCTATAAGGTCCAGTATATTTTCGAGGACTATTTTCTTTGCTTCCTTGTTCAGGTCACCAACAGCCCCGAAGATCCTGTCTTCAAACAGATGTGCATAACCAAGAGCTGCAGCTTCTTCTCTTACATCTTCTGCATCTGTACCGCTGGCGAGATATAGTTTTATGCCGGCAGCGTGAAGCCTTGTAAGAAATGGGACTATATTTTTCATTGTGAAATCTTCTACCAAAAGCTCTGATCGCATCAGTTTACCTTCACGTTCTTTTACAAGTTGGAGGATCTCTTTATTATAAATCTCTTTATAGCCATATTCATTAAGTATCTGATCCTCAGGCACGCATCCGAACTCCCTTATCACATCTGTCAGGAGTTTCATTTGCATAAGTGTCTGAATGCCTGTTGTTTTGTCAATAAGTTCAGTTACTCTTGATTCAACTTTGGTATAAAGTGATTTTTCTGCATTAAGGAATTGATTACCAAGGATAGCTTTGATCATCATTGGTGCCATGATCTTCTCCCAACCTTCCCTCAGTGTTGAGATAGTTCCGTCGTGGTCAAAAATTACATGCCTGATATTAAGGTTTTTTGGCCAGGAGTTAATGATCTCAAATTCAGAGTCTTTCAATAAATTCGCCTGCCTTATGTCCTCTGCCAGTTCAGGTTCATATATATAATCAGGGTCATTACCGATTGCCATAACTTCATCAGGTGTAGCAGTTCCGGTCTGAAACAGTTTCTGCACAGTTACCCCTGCAACATATGATCCTATTTCAGCAGCTGTATCCATTTTGTAATCAGCGGCCAGGGTTGCAGCAGCACCTGCAAGAAAGCTGTCTCCGGCACCTACGGTGTCAACTTTTGAGATTATCATCAGTCCGGGAATCTGAGTTATCCCTTTTTCATTAACCACAAGCGATCCTCTGCTTCCTCTTGTAATAAAGAGAGGTTTTTCATATCTGTCGAAAAGTGTTTTAGCCGCATTCAGGGTCTCAGAATATGGGATGGTTTCGTCAGGTCCTTTCTTAACTCCGCATTGCAGAAGAGCTTCGGTATCATTCATTTTGCGATATGTACCCGTATATAAATCGTTATAATTTCTGCTGTCGGCAATAAATATTCTGTCGGGAAAATGGCTGACTGCTTCAACCAGCTTCTTCCTGAAATATGGAGTATGAATTCCGGAAAGTACCTGTTGATTGATAATAATAATATCTACTTCCTTAACAGCTTTTTCAAGTCTGGTAATCAGTCTGTCTGCAGTATCTTCTGAAAGCACGTTATGGTTTCCGAAGTCAATACGGCTCTGTTCCTTATCTCCAACATACGGTTTGATGTAAACATGAGTTGCCCAATTCTCATCCTGAATCAGCAGATTATTGGTATTGATACCGGCATTTTTCATAACCTTAACCATCTCAGGACCAAACGGATCTTTCCCTATAACACCAAAGGCACGGATATCTTTTATACCGAGAGCCGCAAGATTATTTGTCACATTACCTGCTCCTCCGGGAGAATATTTCTGGATGCTGACAGGTCGCGTAGCCTGACCAGTCTCAATCGAAATTTCACTTTTTGACTCATCAACAAACCAGTAAGCATCGAGACAAAAATCTCCGACAACTGCGATTTTGACTGATTTAATCTTTTTGAGGATCTCAGATAGAGTTTCAGACTTCATCCTTTATTTAATATGGTTATTGTAAAAATGATTCTCAATTATATTACAAAGTGTGTGTATTACAGGTAGATGGAGCTCCTGTATATATGCTGTTCGTTTTTCCGGTACATTAATCAGGATATCGCAATATTGTTTCATTTTACCTCCTGCAATTCCGGTAAGACCAATCACTTTCATATTCAGAGCTCTTGCAGTGATGCATGCATCAATAACATTTTGTGAATTACCCGATGTGCTTATTGCTATAAGGATGTCTCCGGCAGTACCATAACCAATTATCTGCTGAGCAAATATCAGGCTGGCATCAATGTCGTTCGAGACCGCAGTTGTCAGCGCAGTTTGAGAAGAAAGTGAGATTGCCGGAAGTCCTCCTTCAAGTTTCTGTGCGAGAAACTCTCCTCTCTCTGGTGATACTTGGATAAGATTCTCAGCAATATTGCTTTTTATTGCCCTCTTTAATTCGAAGCTTTTCATAAGTTCTCCGACAAGATGATCAGAATCGGAACTGCTTCCTCCATTTCCGCATACAAGTAATTTCCCCTCTGATGAATAGCACTTTATTAATGACTCAGCTGCTTCCTCAATTGCTGATGAAACTGAATTAAGCTGAGGATATCTGCTGCACAGATCTTTAATTATTTTTTTATCGCCCATTGGTTCCGTTTATCTTAACATAAAAGTATAAATTTTATATGATTATCTGTGTTTTGGGATAAAGCCAGGTTGTTATTTGATTCACAGAATCACATTATTCTGTAACTTTGAGGGCTTTAAATTTATCTGATATGGAAGAAATCGAAAAATTGGTTTTATCTGATAAATCCGTTGAAGTTGATGATAATGTTCTTTCCTCTGTTCTTAAAGAGAAGATGCCGCTTTGGAAAAAGCTTCTGTCGGAGATCTCAGTCAGATATAAAGAATCATCAGGAAGCTGGAATTACTATAAAGATGGAAATCAGTGGCTCTTTAAGATGGTTCAGAAAAAGAAAACCCTATTTTGGGGTGCCATTCATGCCGATTCGTTCAGGATAACATTCTACTTTGGCGACAAGGCTGAACCTGTACTTAATCAGAGTAATCTTCCTCAAACCGTCAAAGATGACTTCAAAACAGCTAAGCGATACGGAGCAATTAGAGCGATTTCGACCAAGATAATGAACAATGATGATCTTGATATTGTTTTTATGCTTGCAGAGATCAAGAGCAAACTAAAATAGGGAAGGCATTTTAATAATGGAAAATAACTTTTATCAGTTTACCGCCAGGTCGCTTCAGGGAAAAGACATAAGTATGGAATCGTACAGAGGAAAGGTGGTTCTGGTGGTAAACACTGCGAGTAAATGCGGACTGACTCCTCAATATGAGGGACTTGAGAACCTCAACCAGAAATATAAGGACCAGGGACTGGTGATACTTGGTTTCCCCTGTAACCAGTTTGGAAATCAGGAGCCGGGTACAGAAAAGGAGATTTCGGAAGGGTGTCTTATAAACTATGGAGTATCGTTTCAGATGTTCTCAAAAATTGATGTTAACGGCGAAGGAGCACACCCTATTTATAAATATCTGAAAGACAAGTTACCAGGGACTTTCGGTAAAAAAATAAAATGGAACTTTGCAAAGTTTCTAATCGACAAAAATGGAATTCCGGTTAAAAGGTTTTCACCGACCACAGTGCCTGAGAAACTTACTAAAGACATTGAGAAACTTTTGAAATAAGAATTTATGAGAGAGAATCTGGTAATACTGGTAAACGAAAATGATGAGCCTTCAGGTTTTATGGAGAAGATGGAGGTTCACAGGAAAGCGCTTTTACACAGAGCAGTATCGGTGTTTATTATCAATTCAAAGGAAGAATGGATACTCCAGAAAAGAGCAATGGATAAGTATCATTCAAAAGGATTATGGACCAACACCTGTTGTACCCATCCAGCCCCCGGAGAATCAGATATGGAATCAGCCACAGCCAGACTTGTTGAGGAGATGGGAATCACATGCAAATTAAAAAGGCTGTTTAGTTTTATTTATAAGGAAAAGCTTGATAATGAACTTACTGAATACGAGTTGGATCATGTCTTTATCGGTATCTCCGACAACGATCCCGTGATTAATACAACTGAGGTAGACGCCTGGAAAAAGATTACCTATGCTGATCTGCATAAAGATATTCTTGCCAACCCTGATAATTATACCTATTGGTTTAAACAGATTTATGAGAAAGTAAATTCACATTTGCTGAACGGGAAGAATAATGACTTATAATTGATGCGAATCAATAAAACTGTATTCATCATTATATTAATTTTATTTGAAGCCAGACTCTTCTCCCAGAGTGCTGATATCAGATTATTACGTTCAGTCAATTCATCCGAGTCTTTGCCGTCTGACAGGTTTTTCCGTTTTGCTTCAAATTCAAATGCATATATTGTTATAGCCGCACCTGTTGCAATGGGAACATTAGGCCTTATTAATGATGATAAACAATTATTAAAAAATACATGTACCATAGCAGCAGCAATTGCTGTTAATGAGGTAGTTACGACTGCTTTAAAATACTCAATTGGACGTGACAGACCTTTTGTAACATATCCTGATATCACTAAAAAATCAGGGGCAGGCAGCCCGTCTTTCCCTTCAGGTCATACTTCCAGTGCATTTGCTACTGCCACATCATTGAGCCTGACCTATCCTAAATGGTACGTAATTGCACCTTCCTATGCATGGGCTGGTACAGTAGGAAATTCAAGAATGCATCTGGGTGTTCACTATCCCTCTGATGTACTCGCAGGGGCCATTATTGGTTCAGGGTGTGCCTGGCTTACATATAATGTTAATAAGAAGCTAAACGCAAAACGGGCACAGGACTAACGACTAACGACTCACGACTCACGACTCACGACTCACGACGCACGACGCACGACGCACACCTCACACCTCGTACCCCGTACCTGATTTATCCAAATTTTATCTGAATCCCCCCGTAAATCATCCTGCCAAAATCGGGATATCCAATTACTGTTGAATATCTTTTGTCGGATATATTCTTAACCTTAAGATACACTCTTACAGGTATCTTGCCTTTAAATGTATATCCTCCGTTTATATCAGCAGTGAAGAAATCACCGAGAGGCTGAGGGCCGTCTGCAGGTGCAGCAAACCTGTCATTCTCAAATTTCGAAATATACTTTCCCAGAAGATTGATATCGATATTTTTCTTTTTGAAATATATGCCTCCGCTTGAAATCAATACCGGATTCTCCTTGTTTGTCACCCTGGTTCCTGACTCTATCAAAGCTGATTTCATGATTGTTAAGTTCAGAAATGGTTCAAACATTCTGTAAACTTCAGGTGACAATATTTCCAACTCAATTCCATATTGTTCCTGGTCGCGGTTTACATACAATTCCCTTCTGATATTAGTTGCTGCATCAAGATAAGTGTCTCCGCTTAAGGCAATTGCATCATTCTGAACTACTCCGAAGGCAGTGGCGGAAACCTTGCCATTTATTCCGATTGTTCTCACAATTCCCAGATCAAATTTATACCTGAGCTCATTCAATGGGACATTCAGTTCGGTTGTAAGGGAGCCCTGTCGCGGTTTTACCTGTCCGGCAGCAGAGTTGAAATATGCAGAAAGCAGATTGTTAATGCGGTAAGACGCGCCAAGACTACCCTGAATTATCGCAGGTTCCCACTGGTCCTGAATGGAAGTTACATTCTTAAATGCTGCACCATCTCCTTCAATATTGAATGCCCCGTAGTCATTCATATAGGTTCTGGTGAGACGTACTCCTGCATCAAGAGTTACCCGGCCAATCCGTTGTTCATCTACAAGAACTGCTGAAAATGTCTCAGTATCACAGCGTTTGCCTGTATAGAATCTCTTGCCGTTTGGAGCAATCCAGTGATTGTAAAGAGCGCCAAAGCGGATAATATTAAAATTAGTAACAGCAACTGACTGGATGAAGTTAAAACCATATTCCGAATCCTTCTCATTGGAAGATGTAAGTTTGACCTCATCGTTGAAGGTCGGATTGCGGTAAGAATAGAATATCTGAAGTTCAGAAGAGAGCTTTTCATTTGGTGAATAAACAGTTTTTAAGTTCGTAAGGACAGCCTGCACCGGGTTGAAATTCTGGATCATATCACGGTACCTTTTATCAGCAGGTAATTCAGCGATTCGCAGTTCTCTTTTTCCGTTCAGATAGAAAAGGTTTGCTTTAACTGAAAGTTTTTCAGAAGGCTGCCACTTAACCTGGGTAAACAGATCAGCCATATTTTCTTTTGAATGAGAACCAGTGGGACCATCACTTTTATCATAGCCTATTCCTGCTGAGTAAGAGAGATTTCCGATTTTGCTGCCATTTGACAAGTGAGTATGCAATGAATTGTAGGAGCCATATTCCATTTCTATGTTTGTCTCCATCTTATTGTATTCCCTTGTCTTAACATTTATAAGTCCGGCCATTCCCGATAATCCTGTTAAAAGAGCCGCACTTGATCTTACTACCTCTATTTCCTCTATATCGGAGGTAGAGAAGAAATATGGCAGTTCCTCAAATTCCTTTTGCCATACACCATCGATGGCATAATCGGGATAAGGATATTTCTGTCCTCTTACCGAAAAGAACTGTTTCACCTGCCTTCCCCGCGTTTCAATGAGTCCGCCCGGGATGTAATTCATAGCCTCAACAAGGTTGGTTGCTCCCTGCCTTTTTATCTCAGCAAAAGTTAATTTACTTATCGACGGGAATATTGAATTGGGCTCGGTATAAGGTCTTTTCATCAGATTCCTTGTTTCCTTTTTTGCCCTGATTACCACGGAGTCAATTTCGATGGTTTTGTCAGACAGATTTGAGATCTGTGCAGATATTTCATATTGGTTATGAAAAAGAATAATAACTATAAGAATTAGGGTAATATGAAACAGCCTGTAATTCACTTTTTTATCATATTTATCATTAAAATGCGGCATAATTATGTTTGTTGTTAGTTTTAAGAAAGCAAAAGTAGTTGTCTTTATAATATCAGAAGTTAAATAATGTTAATTGCGAAATTGAATTTTTTTGTCAGCTTTTTTATACCTAAGTTTCACTACTAATTCTGACTATTTTGAGCACTGATACAATTGTTGACAGCATCCTGACATTCAGGTTAAGGAATGGAAGTCTTGAGGCTTTTGAGAAGTTGTATAACAAGTATAAGAACAAACTTTATCTTTTTTCATTAAAGTACCTTGATGATTCTGTTGATGCAGAGGAAACAGTTCAGATAGTTTTTGTTAGCCTTTGGGAGAATCGCAGAAACCTTGATGAGAGACTATCTGTGAAAAGTTTTCTCTATAAAGCTACAATTAACCATATTTATAATATTTTTAAAAAAAGGGCAGTTCATCTCAGATATGTAAATCATGAATTGCTGCAGCCGGAAAAAACTGCAAACCAGACTTATGAGCAGATATATTCAACAGAACTTGAAAAAAAAATTGATAGAATAATTTCAAGTCTTCCTGCCCAGCAACAGAAAATCATGAATTTCAGTCGTTTTGATGGATTATCAAATGAAGAAATTGCTCAAAAATTAGATCTGTCTGTACGGACTGTTGAAAACCAGTTATACAGAGCAACTAAAATATTGAGAGAACATCTTAAACCGGAAATAAGTGCATAGTGTAAGTTCTTTATAATCTGCGTGTTGAGATGATAACATAAAATTAATTTAAAAATATTTATAATTTCTGTGAGTATTTAGCTCCTTTGAAATGTATTAGTTGAAATAGTAATTTTTTAAACTGTGAAAACTAATACTGATCTTGATAGTCTTTTAAAGAAGATTCTCGATGGGAATTCAACAGCAGAAGAAAAGCTTCAGTTCTATGATTTAATACAATCACCAGATAATGAAAGATTAATAAAGGAAATCCTTTACAAACAACTGACTGAATTCAATGAAGACTATTCAGATTCCGGGAACAGTCAGGATTTTGATCGTATTTATAATAGTATACTGAACGAGATAGAACAGAAAAATCGTCCCCGGGAAAAGAGTTTGAGTTCAGGAAAGGAAATTAAACTCAGGCGGAAAATTATAAATACACTTACTATTGCAGCTATATCTGCCGCTGCTTTTTTTCTCGGCAGTCTATACTCCCGAACTCAGGTTAATAAATCTACTGATATAGTTAGTGTAATCAGCTTTTCTGAAATAAAAGCTCCTTATGGCTCTAATTCTGAGATTCTTCTTCCTGACAGTACTAAAGTAATTCTGAATGCCGGAAGTTCGATTAGATACAGCAGTAATTTTAATGTTACCAACAGAGACCTTGTTCTGGTAGGGGAGGCATTATTTAAGGTTGCTAAAAACCTGGATATCCCTTTGAATGTGAATGCGGGTGATATTAATGTAAAAGCTGTTGGCACCGAGTTTAATATAAAGGCATATGATGATGAGAGCATAATTGAAACAACTCTTATCGAAGGAAAAGTAGAAATCTCACAGCTATTAAATGTGGATGACAAGAGCCAGTTTATAGATCTTATACCAAACCAAAAAGCAATATATATTAAGGAAACTGAAAGCTTTAATCTTGAAAAGATTAGAAATCTGGATTCGCTGGATGCCAAGCCTGTAAGGACTCTATATGAAAATATATTAATATCACCTAAAGTTGATGTAAGTCAGGTAGTTGCCTGGACAAAAGGAAGACTGGTTATCAGAGGTGAAAGTCTTGATAATCTGTGTATTGAACTTCAGAGGAAATATGATGTTTCTATTGTTTTTAGTGATGAAAAGATAAAGAAGTATCGATTTACCGGAGTCCTTATGGATGAGACTCTCGAACAAGTGCTAAATGTGATAAAACTTACTGCTCCAATTGAGTATTCGCTGAAAGGCAAAACTGTTTATATGAGTTCAGATACAGAACAATTGAATGATTACTCCAAGCATCTTAGATAATGGTAATTAAGAATTTCAAATACTAAATTAAAAAATCATTAGCCTATGCAGATATTTTAAAAAAAAGGGAAAAACAGTTTGCAGCTGTCTTTCCCGAAATTAAGTCAGAGTTGATAACAATCATGGCCGAAATGCGCGAACAATGGTCAATCATGTTAACCAAAACCTAACCTTTCAAAATTATGAAAAATTTATTGTTTTCTTGTTCTCCACATCGGAGAATGTACAAAATCCTCTTATTTATGAAACTGACAATTATTCTTATGCTGATATTCACACTGAATCTTTCAGCAACTGGATTTGGGCAGATTTCCCTGAAAGAAAAGGGTAAATCTGTAAAAGAGATCCTGGGAATTCTTGAAAAGGAGACTAATTATCGATTTTTCTATAACGATGATCTGAAGTCGATCGATAATCTTGTTGATATTCAAGTTGAAGACGCAAATATTGATAAGGTTCTTGATGAGCTTTTTAAATCAACTGAGTTTGATTACAAATTAATGGACAATAACCTGATTGTTATTATGTTGAAGGAAGAGGTCCCTCAGCAGATAATAACAGGTAAAGTTACTGATGCATCTACAGGCGAGGGCCTTATAGGTGTCAGTATCGTTCTTAAAGGGACAACTATAGGAGTAAATTCGGATATAAATGGTAATTACTCTATTAGTGCGCCTGCACCCGATGCTACATTACTATTCTCATTTATTGGTTATTCATCTCAGGAAGTGCTGGTATCGGGAAGATCAAAAATAGATATCAGCCTGGAGCTCGATGTTACAACCCTTGAAGAAGTTGTAGTTGTTGGATATGGTACACAGAAGAAGAGCGATATTACTGGTACAGTAACTTCTCTGCCAAAAGGTAGACTTGAAAATGTACCTAATATAAATATTGCTCAGGCAATTCAGGGATCAGTTCCGGGAATCATGATCCAGCAGTCATCTGCCGGTGCTGCTCCAAGTGAAGTTATTATGATCAGGGGTAGAAACTCAATTCTTGCTGACAATAGTCCCCTAATTATTGTTGATGGTATTCCATATGGAGGTCAGATTAGAGATATAAGCACTAATGATGTTCAGTCGATTGAAATTTTAAAAGATGCATCGGCAGCCGCTATTTATGGATCAAGAGGTTCAAATGGAGTAATATTAATAACTACTAAAAGTGGAACAGTCGGAAAAACTACACTTACATATGATGGTTATTATTCTGTTCAGAAGTTTTCTGAATTGCCGGAAATAATGACAGGGGAAGAATTCTATAATTTTAAGCAGGCACGTTTTCCGGGCCAGATATCATTGTCAGAGCAGGCCGTTTTTGATGCAGGGAAAGGTGTAAACTGGTTAGATCTTGGATTACGTAAGGGGGCAAGTCAACAACATAATCTTTCTGCTTCAGGTGGATTTCAGAATACAAAATTCTACATCGCAGGTAGTTTGCTGGATGTAAAGGGGATAGCTGTGAATGATGATTATAAGCGTATTACAAGCAGAGTTAATGTTGATACAAAGATAAAAGACTGGTTGACTATTGGTACCAGGACTCAGTTTTCCTTTGATGACAGAAGTGGGTCGGGTCCGAGTATGTCAGGTCTCCTATGGACAAATCCATTAAGTACTCCATATGATGAAAATGGTGATTTAACAGTGTATCCATGGCCTGAAGATTTAACAGTCTCCAATCCTTTGCAGGGATTATTATATGATAATATCGATAAGTCCTATCAGATTCTTACTAATAATTTTGTTCTTATCGATTTTCCTTTTATTAAAGGGTTGAGTTACAGGATCAATTCAGGAATAAGATTACGTTTTACCGATAGTAATACCTACAGGGGTAGAAATACTGCTTCTGGTTTAGGTGCTCTCGGAAGTGCAGATACAGATCGCTCTCTATATAATAATACAGTTCTTGAAAATATTTTCTCATATAACAGAGAATTTGGACTTCATAATATTTTTGCAACTGCATTATATAGTTATGAGGGAAACAGTAACAGTTCGAATACATTATTTGCTTCCAGTTTCCCTCATGATTTTCTTAAGATTTACTCAGCTGCTCAGGCTGAACTTATTCAGCCAGGTTTTACTTTTAATGACACCAAATTGATTTCACAGATGGTCCGCCTGAATTATTCCTATAGTAGTCGTTATCTTCTTACAGTGACTGGGAGGAGAGATGGATATTCTGGATTCGGAGCACAGAAGAAATGGGGTTTCTTTCCATCCGTTGCTATGGGTTGGAATCTTTCAAGTGAACCATTTTTTCCCTGGAAGGACCTGTTTAACAAAGTAAAAATCAGAGCCTCCTGGGGGTTAAATGGTAACCAGGCAGTAGGTGCTTACGAATCTATTTCAAGATTAGGTTCAGAAGACATGGTGGATGGCAAAGCCACGGCAGCAGGATACGTACCCAGCAGGTTGGGTCAGGATGAACTTGGATGGGAAACATCTAGTACCCTAAACGGAGGAATTGACTTTGGAATACTTAAAGATCGTATCTCAGGAGAAATAAACTTCTATAATACCACCACTTCAGATCTTCTTCTGAACAGGACAATATCTCCTGTTCATGGAATAAACTCAATAACTCAGAACATTGGTAAAACACAGAACTTGGGATTCGAATTTTCAATCAATTCAAAAAATATTGATAGAGGTGGTTTTCAATGGGTTACATCTGGAAATATTGCCTATCTGAGAAATAAAATTATCTCACTTTATGGAATTGTAGACGAGAATGGCAAAGAAGTGGATGATATTGTAAATAGCTGGTTTATTGGTAAACCTATCAGAGTTATATATGATTTTGAATGGGTTGGAACATGGCAAACTGAAGAATCAGCAGAGGCTGCAGCATGGGGCTCACAGCCGGGATTTGTTAAACTAAAGGATGTTAACGGTGATGGTAAACTTACTGCTGATGATAAACAGATTATTGGCCAGCAGGATCCAAAATTACTTTGGGGCTTGACCAACTCCTTTACATACAAGCAATTCAAATTTGATATATTTATTCATGGCGTACAGGGTATTACCAAGAATCTCTTCCCGCTAATGACTGACCTTGAAACATTCTCAGTAATCAGAAGAAATACTACCAAAAAAGACTGGTGGACACCTGATAATCCTACCAACGAATTTGTCATGAACAATTTGCAGGCAGAATACATGGCAGGGATTAGAGGATATGTTTATGATCCGGCAAGCTTTATTAGGTTAAAAGATGTTTCTGTTTCTTATGATTTCCCCACAAAAATTACTGAAAAAGCTGGTTTGTCCAAACTGAAAGTATATTTTACGGGAAGAAACCTGCTTACCTTCACTGAATGGCGTGGACTGGATCCTGAGTTAAGTAACCAGGAGGCTATTCCTTTGCAAAAAGAATATGTTTTTGGTTTAAGTTTTGGTTTTTAATAACATAAAAATTTGCTGATATGAAAATTAAATCAATATATAAGATTGCAGCTTTCTCCTTAATTATTTTTTCTTTAGGAGTAATTGGTTGCCAAAAGGACATACTTGATGAAAACCCACCTCATCTTATTACAACTGAGACTTTATATACTAGTGTAGCAGGTTTTGATGCAGGATTAAATGGACTTTATTCGCTTGTGAGAATGGAACGGGAGGGAGGAAATGGTGCAAGGCTTGAGATTTTTATGAATGGTACCGATAATCTAACTCCAAATTCCGATTCAAAAGATATTGGTAACTGGGGTGAAATTCCAAGATTTTGGGGAGACCGACTGAACGCTCAGGATGTGGCAGTAAGAAATCATTTCAGGTGGCTATACTCTGTTGTGAATGCCGCTAACACAATTATAACCCAGGCAGAAAGAAAAGATGTTAACTGGATAGGAACTGGTGGTACTGCTGAAGAGAATAAAAACAGAATTATTGCTGAAGCAAGAGCAATAAGAGCTTGGGCTTATAGGCATTTAAGCGGATCATGGGGAGATGTTCCTCTAAGTCTTGAAGAAGCAAAAGGTTCAACCATAAAGACAGACTGGGTAAGAACACCAGTAGAGGAAGTTAGAAGACAAATTCTTTCAGATCTGCTTTTCGCTGAGAAACATATACCTGTGGAACGCACTTGGAGGGGACGACTTACTAAGGGTGCTGTTCAGCATTATGTATCTGAAATGTATCTTTATTTTAATAAACCGGACAGTGCTCTCTATTGGGCAGATAAGGTAATTAGTACTCCACAATATAAGCTTATTACTGCAAGGTATGGTGTTAAAAAAAGCCTGCCAGGGGTGGCTGTCCATGACATGTGGATTGAAGGAAATGAAAACAGGGATCAGGGAAATACTGAAGCTTTATGGGTTTTCCAGTTTGCACTAAATACTCTTGGCGGAGGAAGTTCAAGCGGTGGTTGGAGGCGTATTCATGCGAGTAGATATGCTGATATGGTGGTCAAAGGAGTCAGACCACTTAGAAATACTTATGAGAGGGGTGGTAGAGGCGCAACAAGAATGTCACTAACAAATTGGGCAATAAGTATATACGAACCTCAAGATGAACGTGCTTCCCCATATGCTATGAGAAAGTATTTTATACTTAATGATGCAACAAAAAATGCTCCGTATCCTGCTGACAGACTACCTGCAGGTTATAATTATGGAGACACTATCTGGTGTGATTGGGGTAAAACAGTTGGAGTAAACGAGATTTCTCCAACTAACAGGATAAATGTCCGCCGTCCATTTATGAGAAAAGTAGAAGGGGCTGACCCTAATAATCCTGATTCAGATGGAGGACAGTTCAATGATCAGGTTTATCTTCGCTTAGCAGAAACATATCTCCTTAAAGCGGAAGCTCAGTTCCTTCTTGGTGATTTACCTGGAGCCGCAGTAACCCTTAATGCTATTAGAACTCGATCGAAAGCGACTCCTATTACGGCTGCACAGGTTAATATCGATTTTATTCTTGATGAAAGATCAAGAGAATTGGTAGCTGAAGAACATCGGAGATATACGCTGATAAGGACAGGGAAACTGATTGAAAGGGCCAGAAAGTATAATTTCAATGGTGGCCAACTAATAACAGAAAGGGATCAGCTTTATCCTATCCCTCAGGAAGTTATCGATGCTAACCTTACCGGCGTAATGCCTCAGAATCCAGGTTTTAATTAATCGATTTTTATGAAAATAGATTATTCATATTAGTTAGTATGGTTTGTTAGTTAAAAAGTGGGGATAATTTTGGTTTTTATCCCCTCTTTTTTGGGTATCATATTGTACATTTATGAAATTGAAAAAAATGGTTATTTTTAACCTATTAATTTGAAGAAAAATATGCAAAATACTAAGCAGATTCTTTCGATTTTAGTTTTCATTTTAACTATTCAATTATCATCTGCCCAGCAAAGCGACTGGCCGATGTGGAGATACGATGCAGGACGTACGGCTTCAACTCCTGAACAGCTGGCTGATAAACTATACCTTCAGTGGCAGGTTAAGTATTCTCCGCGTGTTCCCGTGTGGGACGATCCGCTTAATCAGAACCTGATGCAGTTCGACAGGATATTTGAACCCATTGTGGCTGATAATAAGATATTCCTTGGTTTCAACGATCAGGATAAGATAATTGCCCTCGATATAAATACCGGAAAGGAGATCTGGCATTATTATGCCGACGGACCAGTAAGAATGCCATTGGCTGCAAATAAGGGAAAGATCTATTTTACAAGTGATGATGGAAATTGCTATTGTGTCGACGGGAACAGCGGCTCACTCATCTGGAAATTATCTCTTGCCCCAGGTGTTAATAAACTTCTTGGAAATAAGAGACTTATATCTATGTGGCCTGCCCGCGGAGGCATTGTAATTAAAGATAACATTCTCTATACCGCAGCAAGTATCTTCCCTTTAATGGGAACTTTTATTTATGCAATTGACACAGAAACAGGTGCTATTGTCTGGAAGAATGAAGGTACCGGCAGCAGTTATACTCTTCAGCCTCATAAATCTCCGGCCTTTGCCAATGTGGCACCTCAGGGAGTTTTCACAATAAGCGGTAACAGATTGCTTGTTGCCGGCGGACGGTCAGTTCCCGCTGCTTTTGACCTTAAGACGGGAGAAGAACTCTATTACCAGCTTGCTGAAAGTGGAAAGACAGGCGGAGCTTTTACATGCGGTAATGAGAAGGTGTTTTTTAATCATCACAGGGAACGTATGACTTACATGTACGATTCCAACACAGGTAATAAACTTAAATCTGATGCCGGTGAATATCCCGTTCTCGATGGCAATAACATCTATTTCTCCGGTAAAAAAGTCACTGCATCTCTGCTCGATAGTAAGAACAAACTCGAGACTATCTGGAAAAGCGATTATTCGGCAGCAAATGATCTCATCAAGGCTGGTGATTGCCTTTATGCAGCCGATAGCACTGGTATTACCGCAATTAAAATTTCTGATAATAAGCCCGCAAAACTTTGGAGTATCCCAACCAGCATGAAAATTGAACGGCTTGTTGCTGCAAACGGTAAACTTATTGCTGTTTCGGAACAGGGTGATATACTGGTATATGGAAGCACCCCTGTTTCAGAAGTAACGACAATTATGAAACCGGTTCAGGAATTGACTGTTAAACAATCTGTAGCTGAGAATATTGTAAGCTCAGCAGGGGTAACAACAGGATATTCAGTACTATTCGGAACCAGGGATCTTGAATTGCTTAAAGGACTGCTATCTTCTACTTCACTTACAATAATAGCCTATGATAACGATCCTGAAAGGATAACCTACCTGAGGGAGTACTTTGATAACATGGGTGTTAAAGCCGACAGGCTGAGCTTCCTTTTGTCAGACGGGAGTTTTCCACTTCTTCCAAAATACTTTTCATCTCTCACAATAATAAATGATCTGAGCTATCTTAATGATTTCGACACCGATGTACTTAAGAGTGTTTATGAATGCACAAGACCATACGATGGCAAGATCTGGATGAAAACCAACCGTCGTTCCCAGAAACAGCTAACTGCCAGATTATCTCAACTTGATCTTTATGGTGCCGAACAAACCAGTGGAAGCGGATACTCGCTTATAACAAGAACCGGCTCACTTGAAGGCGTGGATGAGTGGACACATAACTATGGAGATATTTCCAATACTCTTAAATCAGATGATGAACGAGTTAAGGCACCTCTCGGAATACTCTGGTTTGGAGGCAATTCAAATATGGATGTTCTTCCACGGCATGGTCATGGTCCCGGTGAACAGGTTATTGATGGCCGTCTCATTATACAGGGAATGAATAGTATAAGTGCCAGGGATGTTTATACAGGAAGGGTCTTCTGGGAACGTGAATTTGAAAAACTAATGGACGATACCTGGCTGGTATATTATGATGAATCCTATGATGAGGAGAATCCTCTCGACCCGAAATATAACCAGGAACATCTGGCAGGTTCAAATGCCCGTGGAACAAACTTCATTGCAACAAAGGAGTATGTCTATGTTATTGAAGGTGCAGTGTGTCATCTTATTGATATTAAGACCGGTGCACTGGTAAAAGACTTTACAACCGGTGATGCAGGTACTCAGAAGCTGGGATATATAGGAGTTTACAATGATTATCTTATCCTTGGGAACAACTTTACTGACTTCCCTGAAATACGTGATCCCGACGAAAAGACCGCTGATAAGAGAATGAGCAATTTTGATGTCACAGCCAGTAACGAGCTTATCATCCTCAATAGATTCACAGGTGAGAAACTATGGAATATCAAGGCTAATCATGGCTTTATTCACAATTCTGTTATTTGTGGCGATGACATGCTTTTCTGTCTGGATAAATTACCCCAGAACCTTGAGACCAAGCTTAAAAGAAGAGGAGAGATAATTCCGGCAGGCTCGAGACTTGTGGCTGTAGATATTAAAACAGGCAAAATTATAAAAGAGGAGACAACTGATATTTTCGGAACATGGCTGGGCTACTCTTCTCAGCATAAGTATCTTCTCCAGGCTACACGTCCTTCGCGCGATATGCTTACCGGAGAGACGGGTAACAGGATGATTGTCTATGAAGCCGGAACTATGAAGAAAGTCTGGGATAAGCCTATTAAATATGCAAATCCGCCAATTCTCCATAATGATAATATCTATACAGAAGGTGAAGGATTCAGCCTCCTTACCGGCGATCCGATATTTGAGAAGGATCTTCTGACAGGTGAAGAGAAAAAGTGGAGTTATAAGCGTGAGTATGGCTGCGGGATAGTTGTTGCCAGCGAATATCTTCTGACATTCAGGTCGGCTTCTGCAGGATTTATCAACCTTGAAACGATGGAAGGCACCGGAAGTCTTGGCGGCTGGAAGGCGAGTTGTTCTACAAACCTTATTGTAGCCGACGGAGTTCTCAACTCTCCTGATTATACCCGTACCTGCCAGTGCCCGTATCAGAACCAGACCTCACTGGCACTCGTTAATATGCCATGGATGACATACTGGGCCAACAGTAATTATAAATGGAGCGGCAAACAGATTAAAAAGCTGGGATTGAACATGAATGCACCAGGTGACCGTACCTCCGACAGTAAAGTCCTTTGGATTGAATACCCTTTTGTTGCAGGTGCCTCGCCTGAGATCCCGGTTAAACTCGATACTGTTAATTATTTCACAATAAGAAAAGAACCTGTCTCAGTATATTCTGAATCCACACCATGGATTAGTGCCAGTGCTATTGGCGGAGTCAGGTCGATGGAAATCACTCTTTCGAAAGAAAAAGATACCCCACAGACGACATACAGAATTAATCTGTATTTTTCGGAGCTTGAAGAGAAGAAGGAAGGCGAGAGGGTGTTTAACGTTGCAATTCAGGGAAATAAGGTTCTTGAGAACTTCGATATTATTTCCCAGACAGGCAAAATGAACAGGGAAATAGTAAGAAAATTCACCGGAATACAGGCAGGCAGCACACTTAAAATTGAGATGGAGCCGGTTAAGGGAAATACAATTCTTTCGGGGATTGAACTTGTTGAGGAAAAAGCAGCAGTAATTCCGATAAGTGCAAGATGAATCAATATTCCAAAATACTCATTTTAGCCGGACTGCTAAGTCTTGCTTGTACCACCAGGGTATCTGAATGGGTGCTGCTGAATGCATTGCCAAATCAGTACACGCTTGTTTATTTTCATAAAGGTCAGTTAACAGAAGCTCAGAAAAAGGAAAACCTTGAAGTGACTGAAAGTATTAAAGACGCAAATATTCAGTTCAGAACCGCTACTCGTGAGGATGTCAGTACTCCATGGTATGGACTGTATTATGAAAACCGGTTATTCTCAAAATATGAAACTCCGGCGGCGATAAGAAATCTTACATCGTCACCTCTCCGGCAAAAGGTGGCCTCTGAACTTATGGCCGGCAAACTGTGCGTACTTGTTTATCTTAAAACTGACAACAGGGAGAAAGATGACAAGGGTCTGGGCGTTCTTAAGAAAGCTTTGACTTCCTCTCCTTTCGGTGAAATAATTGAGGTTGTTGAGATTAGCAGAAACAGTAAAGAAGAGGCTCATTTTGCTTCACTGCTTCTTAATGTTGAAGACGATCTGAAGAGAATCCCGGAGCCCATGTTGTTTGGAGTTTTTGGGAGGTTTAAGGCACTGGAACCACTGCTGGGCAATGGTATCACCGAAGAAAACATTAATCTATTGATAGATTATCTTACAGCAGAGTGCAGTTGTCTCATCAAAGATGATCTTCCGGGTACTGATATTCTTTACACAAATAACTGGGATAATCCGCAGCCAGCTCTTCTTAATAAAATAATTGATGCCAATCCTTTGCTGGGGAACTAAATGCAAACAGATACCATTTCATACGATTCGATCAGTAAAAGGCCTTTACCTAAATGGCTTACAGATCAGAAGGAGGGACTTACAACTATTCAGCCTCCGAAAATCGAAATGAAGGAGGACAATTCATTAAAGATTTCATTTATTGCAACGTCCGTTTTTATCCTGTTAACAATTATTATCATCACAGTTTTTATAATTAAAAGGGAGAAAGGAAAATGAATATAGTACACATGGTCTTTAAAGAGATGTGGTACAGAAGGTTAACGTCTGCTGTCATATTACTTACAGTTATCGTAGCAAGTTCAGTAACTGTGGCTATCTATACACTTAGTAAGGCAAGTGAAGATGAGACCAGGAAGATAATGCGCGAACAGGGATTGAACCTCTATATTTTTCCGAAAGGTACCAACCTTATTGATTTCTATTCGGTTAATAATACCGGCACTTTCCCCGACAAATATGTTGATGTGCTTGCTGAGTCTGAGACATTTGATGCAGTGAGGCATCTGACAGGTATTCTGCAGATCAAATATCCTGACTGGAAAGACTCCAACGGATCAACACATCAGATAGTACTTTTCGGATATAAAGATGAGGCTCAGCAGAAATACCTTCCGGCCCAGGAGATAATGGGCTTTGACGTTAAGAAGGGAACAGTTCAGGTTGGAGCACTTGTGGCAAAAAACATTAAACCCTCAGAGCCATTTGTGATAATGGGTATTGATGGGAAAGAATACAGTTTTACAATTGAAAAAAGACTTGAAGAGGGCAGGGGAATGATGGATCAGGGTGTCTCTTTTAATCTGGAGGACCTGCAGCAGGTATTGGGAATGGAAGGTAAGATAAACAAAATTGAAGCCTTGGGTTGTGTATGTAAAGATGGCCGGATTAAGAATGCCAGAAAGCAGGTTCAGTCTATATTCTCTGATCTTGAGGTAACTGAAATCAGCAGCATTGCCGACGCCCGTGAGAACCAAAGGGTTATGATGAATAAATATGGTGCCTTTATAATCCCCTTTGTAGTGATATCGTGTCTGCTTATTACTGCCCTTCTGTTCTATCAGAATGTAAATGTAAGGAGCCGGGAAGTCGGACTGTTAAAAGCAATGGGAAACAGTTCATACACAATTCTGTTTCTGTTTCTTTTTAAAGCTTTCTTATTGGGACTGGCCGGAGGTGTAATCGGATTCTTCCTTGGAGATCTGATAGCAGAATATTTCGGAAAGGAGATTTTCAGCTTCACGGCAGCAAATATTAAAACTGTTTGGCCGGTCTTTTATTACACGATATTGCTATTCCCGGTGTTGTGGATGCTGAGCAGCTGGATCCCTGCATTAATAGCAACCAGGATTGATGCGGCTAAGACACTAAGTAAAGAATAGGTCATTTATGATAGAACTCAACAACATAACAAAAGTCTACCGCAAAGGCACTGAGGAATTCATTGCACTTCAGGATGTAAGCATTAAGATTGAAAAAGGTGAATTCATTGCTGTTTCAGGCGCCAGCGGCGCAGGGAAATCAACATTGTTAAATATAATTGGCGGATTGATCTTACCTGATTCGGGGTCAGTATTGTTCAATGGTCATAATATATATAGCCAGAGTACGGGAGCTACAGATGCATATAGAAAAAAGAATGTTGGTTTTATGTTTCAGCAGTTTCACCTTATGCCATATCTTACAGTTCTTGAGAATATTAAGCTGGCTTGCTTTGAAAAGGACCAGCTTCATAACATTGAGAGTTTCCTTGAGAAATGCTCCCTCTCTACTCTGAAGAATAAGTATCCCGACGAGCTGAGTGTGGGAGAAAAACAGAGAACAGCTTTTGTCAGGGCAATAATAACAAATCCCGAAATACTGCTGGCCGACGAGCCAACCGGTAACCTCGACCCTGAGAACAGCAGAATTCTGATGTCGCTTGTCGAAGATCATCATAGAGGAGGAGGAACAGTCATTCTGGTGTCACATGATCCTTTAACTGCCCAATATGCTAACCGGTCAATCGTACTTAACAAAGGAAAGTTAAAACAATAACTACTTAACCACGGAGACACGAAGACCACAGAGTATCACGGAGTATCATCTTCACCCATTCACCCTTTCTCCCTTTCTTTTCAACCCTTACGCCGTTGCGCCTTTACGCCTTTACGCCTTTGAGCCTTTTCGCCTTTCCCTCCTACGTCTTTATACCTCCCAATAAATAGGCTTTAACCCTATTTCTGCCGGTTTCCATAAAAGCTATTTTTGTGTTAATTAATTAACAGATAAACAATCTACAGGCTGATGGAAAATCTTTATAACGAGCTGATGAAAGATGTCCGGTTTGAAGAAGGATTGAAGGCCTGTATGAATTGTGGCGTCTGTACAGCTATTTGTCCGGCTGCTGAGTTTTATGATTATGATCCGCGCAAAGTTGTTGATGCTGTTCAACTAAGGGACGATGATGAAATAATCAGACTTCTGAAGTCTGAAACCATCTGGTACTGTGGCGAATGTATGTCATGCAAGACAAGATGTCCACGTGGAAATACTCCGGGATTTATTATAATGGCACTGAGAACCATGTCTCAGAAACTAGGATATTTTACTGAATCTGAAAAGGGTCGGCAGCAGCTTGCCATTAAGAGAACTGTTGGCGAGAATATCTTCAAATACGGATACTGTGCAGCAACTTATGCTGTCAATCCTAAAATGCATCCGGAGCAGGGACCAATATGGGAATATATTCTTGAGAATACTGATGATGTTTTTGAAAGGCTAGGAGGTCAGATAAATGGTATTGGCACCGGTCCATTGAGGAAAATTCCACAGGATGCATTAGATGAGCTTAAAAAGATATTTGATGTAACAGGTGGCACAGAGTTCTTCGAAACAATTGAAAAACATTCGAAAGCAAAAGCAGCTGAGATGGGGTTGCAGTTCAGCAGCGAAGGTACTGATAATGATTATTTTGTTGAAGTTTATACTGCGAACAGCGGGTCCCATAATTCTCACGATATCTAACCTCAGAATATGAATGCAGAAGGGAAAAAGCGAATATGGTCAGACTATCAGAAAGAGATAGCAGATGATCATTTTTTCTATGTAAGATCGTGTATCAGACAAAGTTTTTTTCCTGGTTCAGAACAGTTTTTTCTAAACCTTATGAGGAATATTCTCGGGAAGGATGTTTATGAGAATCCAGCTCATACTACATGCACCGGAATAGGCTATCACAGCGATATAGTTCCTTCCGCAACAATTATGACAGTTATTGCCCGGCATTTTGCTCTTATGAAAGAATCAGGATATAAGAATATTGCCGTTTCATGTGTTACCTCATTTGGCCTCTACACAGAGATACTTGAAACATGGAAGCATTTTCCGGAGGAGCTTGCTAAAACCAGGGAGTACCTTTATAAGGCAACAGGAAGGGAATTTGATATACCGGAAAATGTCGCCCATACAAGCGATATCGTATATAAATTCAGGGACCAAATTGCACAGAAAGCTAAGATTCCTCTGATTAACAGGGAAACCGGTGAGCCACTCAGAGTTGTTGAACATATAGGCTGCCATTACGCAAAAATGTTTCCAAAATCAGGTCAGGGAGGCGCAGAGTTTCCTAACGTACTTAGTGGTATGGCAGAGGCTTGGGGAGGTGAAGTGATTGATTATCCCGAGAGACGTCATTGCTGTGGTTTTGGTTTCAGACAATATCTTGTTCAGGCTAATCGCGGATACTCTGTTTCAAACACAGTAAAGAAATTTTCATCAATGAAGCCTTATAAGCCTGATTTTGTTCTTACTAATTGCCCGGGCTGCAATATGTTTATGGATAAATGGCAATACACAATAAAAGAGATTAATGGTGCTACATATGGTGAGAATGGTGATTCTATTCCTGTTCTTACTTATGAGGAACTTACAGGACTGGTACTCGGATTTAATCCATGGGATCTCGGACTTCAGTACCACATGGTGCAGTCTGAACCGCTGCTTAGAAAACTGGGTATAGATTTCGATGCATCTGATAAGTATAAAACCAAAGATGGTAAACAAATGCCTCTTCCTCAAAACCTTATAAACGTTTAACAATGAATGGTGAAGTTGTAGTAGTAGGAGGTGGTACTGCAGGAATGGAGGCAGCCGGACAGCTGGCTAAATCAGGTTGCAGAGTAACCCTTGTTGAAAAAGATGCTTCCACCGGTGGTCATGTCAGAAACTGGTACCATTTATTTCCTGACAGAAGAGATGGGCAGGAGGTAATTAATTATCTCAATGATAAAGCAGGTAGCAGCGATTTGACTTTGCTTAAAGAGACGAGAATCGACAATATCGAAAAGAACAGAAAAGGCTTTATTGTAAAAACAGATAAAGGCTCTGAAATAATAGCAGATGCAATAGTTATTGCTACAGGTTTCGACCTGTTCAGAAGTGAGAGGAAAGAAGAATATGGATATGGTATTTATGATAATGTAATAACCTCTGCTGATCTTGAAATGAAATTTCGAAGCGGAGCCCTGAAAAAAACCAATGGAGAGGTTCCTGCAAGAATAGGCATTGTTCATTGCGTTGGATCACGAGATGAAAAAGTGGGCAACCTGTATTGCTCAAAATTATGTTGTGTTACTGCTGTAAAACAGGCTATAGAAATCAAGGAACTTCTCAATGAATCGAGGGTTTTCTGCTTTTATATGGATATGAGGATGGGAGGCGCCATGTATGAGGAACTCTATATGGAGGCGCAGGAAAAATACGGTATTAGTTTTATCAGAGGAAAAGTTTCGGAGGTGGGAGAATCGATAAGTAATAGCCTGGTTATAAAAGTGGAAGATACTCTCGCTGGAAGACCTTTGAAGATGGAGCTCGATATGCTTGTACTTATGGCTGGTATGGAGATATCAGAAGGAAGCAAACTAATTGCATCATCACTTGGACTTAAAACAGGCGAAAACAGGTTTTTTCATGGCCGTGACAGTCATTTCGGAAGTAATCTCAGTAATGTAGATGGAGTATTCTATGCAGGCACCTGCACTGCTCCTATGAATATTACTGAAACTATCTCACATGCGAGGGCTGCTGTAGCTGATGTACTCGATTACCTCAAAACTAAAAATAAATAGTATGGAGAAGTTCGGTTTTTCCATATCTAAAGGTCGGCAGATCGACTATGAAGCCAACGACAGGAGCGTGGCTGATTATATTTTTGCACGTGAGTCAAGTTTCAGATCATGTATTGAATGCGGCGGCTGCGCAGCGACATGTACCACCGGTAATCACACTAAATTCAGTCTGAGGGAACTCCATATTTTGATTAAGCGGGGTGAGAATGATCTGGCGAGACAGACAATGAAAAAATGCATGCTCTGCGGAAAATGCACTCTTGTTTGTCCGCGGGGCGTAAACACCAGGAATATTGTAGTTCTTGCCAAGCAGGCATTCCAAATATTTGATAAACATGCAGTTTGATCCGTTTGTTATACCATTTAATCTAGGATTATACTTCATACTTATTTATGTTGTAGTCAGGAGTGTTATATGGTTCCGCGAACTTTCCCGTCAGGATAAACTAAGACTGCAGCGTGGATTCTTCGGATCAGCATTTGCCCTGAGTATTAAAGAGATCTTTCTCGAAAGTCTTATTCACAGAAAAATTCTCAAAACAAATTTCAGGCTGGGCTATATGCATATGAGTCTGGCCTTTGGCTGGTTTCTTCTGATTTTCTTCGGAACACTTGAGGCAGATATTTTCGGAGCAAAGCACCTTAACGCACCTTATAAGGCTATTTTCTTCAGGTTTTTTAATCCTGAGCATGGCAGAATGGGGTTTGAAGCAGCATACGGATTTCTGATGGATCTTATTCTGGCATTTGTACTTTCGGGACTGCTTTTGGCTGTTTCAAAGAGATTTTTTTCCAGGGTTGTGGGAATGAAGAAAACCACGAAACTCAGGCTGACTGATAAAATTGCACTTACATCACTCTGGCTTATCTTTCCAAGCCGTCTTCTGGCTGAGAGCTTCACATGTGGTGCAGCCGGAACAGGGAGCTTTCTTACAGGCTCTCTTGGTTCTGTGTTGGCATCATTCCTTCCTGCCCAGCAATTTGCCTATCCCTTCTGGTGGTTATATTCATTATCGTTAGGTACTTTTTTTATTCTTCTTCCTGTTACGAGGTATATGCATATCCCAGCAGAACTGTTTCTGATCTTTATGAGAAATTCAGGAATAAGGACAGGAAATAAAGCAGGGGCTTACACTGAAGTACAGGCATTCTCCTGCTCATCTTGCGGTATATGTATTGATGCCTGTCAGCTTAATTTTTCTGCAGGTATCAACACAATTCAGCCGGCTTACATGATGAAAGCCATCCGTAACGATGAAGATGTATCAGATATAGCTTTTAATTGTCTGATGTGCGGACGTTGTGACCAGAAATGCCCGGTGGGAATTGAACTGTCTCCGATAAGGATGATTCAGAGAAGGGGAGCGGAAGGAGAAAACGATTACAGGAATACCTACAGGGGCTATTTTCGCAAAAGAGAAAGTGTTGCAGCTGAAAAGTCACCTGTAACACAGAATTATGACTTTCTGAAAAAAACTGATCCGGAAAAAGTTGATGTAGTGTTTTTTGCAGGATGCATGACTCATCTCACACCGGCAATAAAGAATTCGATGTTGAAAATTCTGGATGCATCAGGTGTCAGCTATAGTTTTATTGATGAACATGGAGGTGTTTGCTGTGGCAGACCACTTATGCTTGCAGGTCAGGATAAGGAAGCAAGAGAACTGATTAACTTTAATTCGGAGATGATATGGAAATCTGGCGCACACACTCTGGTGACTTCATGTCCGATTTGCTATAAAGTTTTTAAAGAGAGTTATTATCTCGATGTAGAGGTACTTCATCATACCCAGTTTATTAAGATGCTGATTGATGAAGGAGATATAAAACTGAAATTTCTGCGCAAGAAGGTTGCATATCATTCACCCTGCGATCTTGGAAGAGGATCAGGTGTATATGATGAGCCAAAGGAAGTTCTTCGTCATGTTACAAGACTTCAGGAAACAAAATTCAGCGATGCCGATTCGCTCTGTTGCGGCGGATCTCTTGGCAATATGAAAATCAGTTCGGGGGATAAACATAAGATTGCGCGTGATGCTGCTTCCTTACTGACAAAAGATAATCCCGATATTCTTGCAACAGCCTGCCCGTTATGTAAAAAGACCTTTTCTTCAGCTTCGGAAACAAAAGTTGCAGACATTTCAGAGATAGTTGCTGAAGCACTGTCGTTGAATGAAGTAAAAAAAAACAGTAATAAGAAATCCCATATTATAAAACACGTTGTAAATATTTCTTAAACGCAATTGATTGATTTACAAAGGCCCTCCAATTGAGAAGAGGGATTTAGGGAGAGGTTCTTATTAATTTTTACAAATAGCATACTTAAATTGTATGAAGTTCGTTATAATTGCAAATAATATTTTAAGCAATATTCGTATAATGGGAAGAAGTATAATTGTGTTGTTGATTGTGGCAGCGTTCACCTTATTTTCTGCATGCAGAAATAATGGTGTACAGGATGTAAGTAACAGTGAAGTTATTGAGAACAGGGTTTTGCAGCAGGATGACGGAACAATCTCTTTAAAAGTTGAGAAAGCTGAGTGTTATCACGATATGGGCAATCCTTCAACAAATACGGCAGAATGGAATGTAGTGGTTTCCAAATCCGGCCGTTTTAATGTGTGGCTTTCCAGTTCTACAAAAGATACCACCAATCTGAAGTATAATAATAAAGTGATGCTGAGCATTCTGGATAACAGACTTGAGGCGCATCCGAAATGTGATAAGATATATCTTAATTCAACTGATGTATCATTACCTTATTTCAGAGCCGATTCATTTATGGGGGCTCTGTATATTCAGGATACAGGACTATATAATATACAGTTGATTAGCGAAAAGTTAGTACCGAAAAATTACCCTAATGCAGAGACAGAAGGTGCTTATGATTCCAGGTTATTATCTGTATTCCTTACACCGATTACCCGCTGAGGATCTTATCTGGTCTTTCTCGCTTTTATCCAATCCCTTGCATTTGTAAAGGCCTTAATCCATGGTGTAACTTCATCATTTTTCCTGTCTGCAGGATAATAACCGCATTGCCATGGGTAGAATGCGCGTTCAAGGTGCGGCATCATAACCAGATGTCTTCCATCCTCAGAGCACAGCCCGGCAACATCATAATCTGAACCATTCGGATTGGCAGGATAGGTATGTCTGCTGAATTTTAATGCTATCCTGTACTTATTCTCAGGATAGGGGAGGGTGAAGCAGCCTTCGCCATGAGCTACCCATATTCCTAGCTCCATATCAGTCAGATCTTTAAGCATCACAGAGTTGTTCTCAGTTACTTTTACTCCGAGGAAACCTGATTCGAATTTATGCGATTTGTTTAGTTTCAGATGGGGTTTCTTAACATGGTCCTGATAAAGAAGTTCCAACTCAATCATAAGCTGGCAGCCATTACAAACACCCAGGGACAAAGTATCATCTCTTTTGTAGAAATTTTCGAGTGAGACTCTTGCCTTTTCGTTGTATTTGAAAGCTCCTGCCCAGCCCTTTGCAGAGCCTAGAACATCGGAATTTGAGAATCCACCGACAAATACAATCATATTCAGATCTTCAAGATTTTCCCTTCCAGATATGAGGTCAGTCATGTGAACATCCTTGACATCAAAGCCGGCCAGATAGAGAGCATATGCCATCTCCCTGTCACCGTTCACTCCTTTTTCCCTTATTATTGCAGCTCTGATACCGGTTTTCTTTCTTCTCTCTGGTATAATTCCCAGCGACTTAAAAGTACCTTCAAATCCATTAAGGGTGAAGTTTAGTTCATGTTTCTTATAGTTAGTAAACCGCTCAAGTGCCAGCTCGGTTCCGCTCTGCCTGCGATCGAGCAACCACGATGTGCTGAACCATTTATCGCGCAGCCTGTCAATGTCTAAAGAAATCCTGGTATTATTATTTGTAATGAATAGTGTTCTTTCATCAACAGGGTGTCCGATAGAGAAATAAGATATTCCGTTTTCAAGAAGAATCTCTGCGATTTCATCTTCATCCTTTACCTGTATTATAATCCCGGGGTTCTGACTGAAGAGAATTTTTACCGTGTCACTTTCATCCATTGCAGAAAGATTAACAGTAATACCACCAGATGTGTTTGAGAAACACATTTCAAGTAGTGTGGTAACCATTCCTCCGGCAGAGATATCATGTCCGGCCAGTATCTTGCCCCTGACAATCAGATCCTGTATTGTATCGAATACTTCTTTAAAGTATGCCGGATCTTTAACTGTTGGAGCTTTATCGCCTAATCTGTTAAGAATCTGTGCAAAACTGCTTCCTCCGCATTTTAATTCATCCCTGCTCATATCGATATATAACAGGCTTGTATACGGATCATTAACAATTACAGGTTCAACTATTTTTCTAATGTCACTTATCTCAGCTGAAGCTGATATAATAACTGTTCCCGGAGAAAATACAACCTGATCATTATATTTCTGTGTCATTGAAAGACTATCCTTCCCGGTAGGAATATTGATCCCCAGAGCGATTGAAAATTTGCTGGCAGCTTCCACAGCTTCGTAAAGCCTTGCATCCTCACCTGCATTTTTACATGGCCACATCCAGTTAGCGGAAAGAGAAACGCCAGTGAGTCTGTCAGCTAGTGGTGCCCAGATAATGTTCGTAAGTGATTCTGCTATAGAGAGTACTGATCCTGAAGCAGCATCGATGAGTCCTGCTGCAGGTGCATGTCCTATTGATGTAGCCATACCTCTTTTACCCCTGTAATCAAGAGCAATAGCTCCCAGGTTATTAAGCGGCAGCTGCAACGAACCGGCACACTGTTGTTTGGCAAGCCTGCCTGTGACTGAACGGTCTACCTTATTCGTAAGCCAGTCTTTACATGCGACCTCTTCAATCTGAAGAACCTTTTCAATATATTCATTTATCTTTTCCTGACTGTATTCCAGTTTCTTATAGCCATTTTCAATAGTTTCATCAGTCATAACAGTTCTGGGGGGATCACCGAAAAACGATGTGAGGGCCAGATCTATCGGTTTTTCACTGGTAACAGGATTTTCGAGAGTAAACTGCATGTCTCCTGTCACTTCTCCTATAAAGTATATAGGTGCTCTTTCCCTTTCTGCTATATGTCTCAGTGTGTCAACGTCGGTCTTTCTCATTATCAGACCCATACGTTCCTGTGATTCGTTCCCTATTATCTCTTTGGCAGAAAGAGTAGGGTCACCAACAGGCAGTTTGCTGATATCGATCTTTCCTCCGGTTGCTTCAACGAGTTCCGAAAGACAGTTCAGATGTCCTCCGGCACCGTGGTCGTGGATCGATACTATGGGATTGTTTGCCGATTCACTTAAAGCTCTTATGGCATTATATACCCTTTTCTGCATTTCCGGATTTGCCCGCTGAACAGCATTAAGTTCTATTGAACTATGGAATTCCCCAGTGTCGACAGATGAAACAGCTCCTCCGCCCATTCCTATCCTGTAGTTATCACCACCAAGGAGTACTATGATATCTCCTTTCTCCGGAATATCTTTTTCACTGTCTTTCTTTTTCCCTATTCCAATTCCGCCGGCAAGCATAATTACCTTGTCGTATCCGAATTTTTTCAGGTTTTCAAAGTGTTCAAAAGTAAATACCGAGCCACAGATAAGAGGTTGTCCGAATTTATTTCCGAAATCGCTTGCTCCGTTGGAAGCTTTAATCAGTATATCTTCAGGTGTCTGATAGAGCCATGGCCTTTCTTCTGTTGCCTTCTCCCATGATCTTGGTCCGTCGGGCCTTGGGTAGGATGTCATGTAAACAGCTGTGCCGGCAATAGGAAATGCTCCTTTACCTCCTGCTATACGGTCTCTTATCTCACCTCCCGTCCCGGTTGCAGCACCATTGAATGGTTCGACTGTTGTGGGAAAGTTGTGGGTTTCAGCTTTTATTGAAAGTACAGATTCATAATCAGCTACAGCAAAATAGTCAGGTTTGTCCTGTGTTACAGGTGCAAACTGCTCAACTACCGGTCCCTGAACGAATGCACAATTGTCCTTATATGCCGAGACTACCTTGTTAGGATTTGTTTTGGTAGTCGCCTTGATCATCTGAAACAGTGTCTCAGTTTTTTTCTCTCCAGAGAGGATGAATGTTCCGTTGAATATTTTGTGACGGCAGTGCTCGGAATTAACCTGTGAAAAACCAAATACCTCGCTATCGGTAAGTTTGCGGCCAATCGATTCACTTAGTTTGTTCAGATAACTTATCTCTTCTTCGTTGAGAGCCAGACCCTCCTTTAGATTGTATTGTTTAATATCGTCAATATAAAATACAGGATCTGGTAATTTGTCAATTGTAAATATTTTCTGATCAAGTCCTTTATATAAAGCCTGAAGCATCGGATCAATTGCAGGTCTGTCAGACTCTTCGGTATGAAATTCTTCTATCCTTCTGATACCTGATATTCCCATATTCTGAGTTATCTCTACCGCATTGGTGCTCCAGGGCGTTACCATCTCTTTTCTGGGCCCTGTAAAGAGTCCTTCGATACTATCCTTGCTAATCAGGTTTGCCTCACCAAAAAGCCAGGATAGTTTTTCAATCTCTTTTCCCGGAAGTTTTTCGGAAGTCTCTACTGCAAACAGGTTTTTGGAATTACCTTCAAAGAAGAGGATCATGTTATAGTTGTTAATATTTTGATTAATAATATATTGCAAACAGAATGCAATCTTTTTTATACCCATGTAAATATAATTCAAGTTTTAAGAATATCCTTGTTTCAAATCTTTTTAAAAAAGAATTTGGAGATGTCTTGGTAACTTTAAAAGCATTCAATATTTTTATAGTGAATAAACATTTTGATGAGGTTACTAATTTTTACTTTATGAAAAAACTTTACGCACTTATTACATTTTTATTTATTGCCATCGTGGTAAAAGGGCAGGCACCAGCCAGTTTTAATTATCAGGCAGTGCTCAGGGATACTGAAGGAGTATTGAAGGCAAACAAAGCTGTAACAGTCAAATTCGAGATACTGTCGGGAAGCTCATCGGGAACTGCAGTATATACAGAAACACATAATGTTACTACAACAAGTACCGGACTAATTGATCTTGATCTTGGTACAGGTACCACTTCCGACGGATCACTGACAGTAATTAACTGGGGGACAGGAACATATTTTCTGAAGATTACGATTGATGGTACCGTTATGGGAACCAGTCAGTTATTAAGCGTGCCATATGCATTATATTCTGCAAAAGCTGGGAACGGATTCAGCGGTAACTATGCAGATCTCACAAACAAACCTGCTTTAGCTACTGTTGCTTCGAGCGGCAGTTATACTGACCTTGTCAATAAACCTGATCTGACAGTAGGTGCTGTAAAAAAACTTACGGTTACAAGCGAAACCTCTGACATGGAAGAAGCACTGTTTGAAGTTAAAAATAAGAATGGCCAGACTGTATTTGCCGTCTATAATGAAGGTGTAAGGATCTATGTTGATAATGGTTCAGCCAAAGGTGCAAAAGGAGGATTTGCTATTGGAGGGTTTGGTTCAAAGGCTGGTTCTCAGGACTATTTTGTCGTTAATCCCGACTCGATAAGGATGTATGTTGCTGATACACCGGCAAAAGGAGCAAAAGGAGGATTTGCTATAGGCGGATTCGGCAGTGCAAAAGCACTCCCCCAGGATCTGCTTGTTGTCAGCTCCGACAGCATAAGAGCTTATATTGATACAAATACCGGTAAAGGTTCAAAGGGAGGGTTTGCAATCGGAGGATTTGGGAGTGCGAAAGGACCAGTGGAGGAATATCTTCGAGTAACACGCGACAGCACAAGGGTTTATATTAATAATACCCCTGCTAAGGCGCCAAAAGGCGGTTTTGCAATCGGTGGTTTTGGCGGTGCAAAGGGAATTGAAAGTGATTATGTACTGATCAATCCCGACAGTACAAATTTCTATGTACGCTCACTTGGAGGTAGTACTTTATCAACATTCAATATCCTTTCAGTAAACGAGAATCTTATTCAAAATCCGTTATTGAGCGCTGACCCAGATACTATTGCTATGACAAGTGTACTTAATGTGCAGAATAATATCAGTGTAGCTGGTGATATCGGTTATGCCGGAACTGTAGCTCCGATTGATGTTCCTGTCTTAACAAGTGCTCAAGTCATTAGTGTTACTCAGACATCAGGTTTGGCTGGAGGTACTATTACCAGCAATGGTGGAGCCGCTGTAATTACAAGTGGTGTTTGTTGGAACACTTCACCATCACCAACGGTTTCTCTCGGCACTAAAACGACTAACGGATCATCGACTGGTTCATTTACCTCATCAATTACTGGTTTGACTGCTGCAACAACTTATTATGTAAGGGCTTATGCAACAAACTCAGTTGGCACAGGCTATGGAGAGGAAGTAGTATTTACTACAAATAGTGTCTCTCCGGTGCTTGCTACACTTACAACAGCTACACCTGGTTCAATAACACATATTTCTGCAGTCAGCGGTGGTGATATAATGGATAATGGCGGTGCGCAGATCACAGTCGGCGGAATATGCTGGAGCACAACTTCTGGTCCATTGGTAACTGACAGTCATACAACTCTGCCGTATCCGCAGAATATATTTGCAAGTACAATGACAGGTTTGACTGAAAACACAACCTATTATGTGAGAGCATATGCAACAAGTGTTGCTGGTACTGCATACGGAAATGAAGTGAGCTTCACAACACCTCTTGCTCCTGTTGCTGTTAATGATATCGATGGAAATTCTTACAACACAATTGTAATAGGATCTCAGATATGGTTTGCTTCAAACCTTAAAACAACAAGGCTAAATGATGGAACTGCAATAGCAAATGTTACTGACGGAACCGCATGGTCTCTGCTGAGTACTCCGGCATATGCATGGTATAATAATGATAATGCTGCAAATGGATTATATGGCATTCTGTATAACTGGCAAACTGTAAGTACCGGTCTGCTATGTCCGGCCGGCTGGCAGGTGCCTACTGAAAGCGACATGTTTACTCTGGAAAGCGCACTTGGTGGAGCGCTGGTTGCCGGAGGCAAACTGAAAGAGGTAGGTACAACTCATTGGAGTGCTCCTAATACAGGCGCAACTGATGAGGTTGGTTTTACAGCTCTGCCTGGTGGTTTCCGTAACTATATGGGTATGTTCATGAATATCGGATTAAACTCCAGCTGGTGGACATCATCTCTGATATCAGTAGATCCGACATTCTTCTCCCTCGACGCAAACAGCGCTGAAATAATGCTTCAGATGATGTTCGATAAGTCTGGTATGTATGTGCGGTGTATGAAGAATAACTAGCTTACAGGCCGCTTCGCTTTAGCAAAGCATC
This sequence comes from Bacteroidales bacterium, assembly GCA_016709865.1. NCBI lineage: Bacteria > Pseudomonadati > Bacteroidota > Bacteroidia > Bacteroidales > Bacteroidales bacterium. The sequence goes on along the minus strand of JADJLX010000005.1, from coordinate 1,015,946 downwards.
TATCGAAGGTTCCCTGCCTCTGAAATTCTTATATAAAGAGGCAGGATTCTCTGTTCCTCCTTTTTCGAGAATGTTTTTTCGAAACGATTCTGCTGTTTTGTTATTGAATATTCCGGTTTCCTGAAAGTATTGAAATGCATCAGCATCAAGAACTTCGGCCCACTTGTAACCATAATAGCCTGCAGCATATCCGCCTCCGAAAATATGTCCGAAAGCAGCACTCATATTCAGTCCTTCAACAGGAGGAAAGAGTTCCGTTTTTGACATTATTCTATTCTCAAAGTCAGAGATATCGATCTCCGGATGATCCTCCAGTGAATGCCATGCCATATCGAGAAATCCGAAGCTTAACTGTCTGTAACATGCATATCCCTCATTATACGAGGCTGCTTCCTTAATTTTAGCTATTAGTTCCGCAGGGAGTTTTTCTCCTGTCTTGTAATGAACTGCAAACGTGTCGAGCCACTCTTTTTCAAATGCATAATTCTCCATGAACTGAGAAGGTAATTCAACGAAGTCGCGCGCTACATTTGTCCCTGAAAGGCTCTCATAAGTACATTTTGTAAGCATGCCATGAAGGGCATGGCCAAACTCGTGCAGAAAAGTTGTTAGTTCATTGAATGAAAGGAGCGAAGGCCTTGATTCTGATGATCTTGTGAAATTGGATACTATTGAGATAAATGGACGAATATCCATTTTGTTTTTCTTTCTCTGATCTCTGTAACTGGTCATCCATGCACCGCCGCTCTTCCCAGTCCGGGGATGATAATCAACATACAGGATTGCAAGGAAAGTATCATCATTATCATAAACCTCATAGGTCTTTACATCAGGGTGGTAGACCGGAATATTTTTATTGGCAGAGAACCTAATTCCATATAGTTTTGTCGCTAGCCCAAAGATTGCAGTTTCAACTTTTTCGAGACTGAAATATGGTTTGAGTGTCTCATCATCAATATCATAGAGTTTTTTCTTCAGCTTTTCTGAGTAGTATGCCCAGTCCCATCGTTCCAGTGGCTCTTTCAGTCCCTCCTCAGCAGCAAACTTTTTAATTGTGTTCAGGTCCCTGAAAGCCGCCGGTTTTGATGCTGTATAAAGATCTTCAAGAAATTTTTCAACTTTTTCAGGGGTGTCTGCCATGCGATCGCCAAGTACCATTTCGGCATAGTTCCTGAACCCCAGCATTTTAGCAATCTCAAGACGCAGGTTTACTATTTTAATTACAATATTCCTGTTGTCGAATTCATTTTCCCTGAAAGCCCTTGATGAGTATGCCCTGAACATCTTCTCTCTCAGATGCCGTTTTTCTGAATATTGCATAAAAGGAACATAGCTTGGATAATGAAGAGTAAATATCCATCCATCTTTGTCCCTGCTTACTGCTTCTTTTGCTGCAGTCTCAGTAAGGTTTTCAGGTAATCCTGCAAGATCCGATCTGTCTGTAAGGTGAAGCACCCACGAGTTTGTTTCTTCGAGAACATTTTCATCAAATTTCAACGCAAGTGTTGAAAGTTCTTCAGATATCGTCCTGAATCTTTCCCTCTCATACTCCTTAAGTCCTGCACCTCCAAGCATGAAGTTCCGGTATTTTCTTTCAATAAGGATCTTCTCTTCAGTTGTATATCCAGCTGTATTTTTCTTTTCGAATATATTAACAATACGTTCGAAAAGTCTGGTATTCAGAGTTATATCGTTTGAGAAGCGGGTAAGAACAGGGGATACCATCTGAGCAGCTTCCTGCAGTTGTTTATTGGTTTCTGCACTATTGAGATTAAACAATACTGATGCGATCCGTCCTAGTTTTTCTCCCGCATTGTCAAGGGCAGCTATAGTATTTTTAAATGTAGGATTGTCAGAGTTATCAGTGATTATCTGAATCTCTTTTTCGGCAAGTTTTATGGCTTCTTCAACAGCGGGATAGTAATGCGATGTTTCTATCAGATTAAAAGGAGGAGTATTGAATGGCGTATTCCATTCTGCCAGGAGCGGATTATTTATTATTTCGGAACTCATATAATTCTATTATTCATCATCTTCATCATCATCTTCATCACCTGAACCTGCAAATTTCACAGGATATGGAATATTCCCTTTTGCAGAGTGCCATATTATTCTGTTAAGCAGATCATCCTCACCCGAATCAATCTTGTCGAATACAGGCAGCAGACTCTTTTTTGCATAATGGAGAGCCTTACCTGACAATGCAGTTAACCCCGGATTCATCTCATCGAGCGGAATATTGTTTTTAACTGCTGCATAAGGAGTTAGATCCGGTTTTGTGCTGAAGCAATCTGTCATGGGATTTGCAATAGCATCCTGAATGTTCATTGGCGGCAAACCAAGAATCTGCTCAATAGTTCTAACAACAGAGGGCTGTGCATAGTAGGTGCTGTTTGTTGTTTTAAGTCTGGAATACGGACTCAAAACCAGTCCGACTGTACGGTATGCTGATACATGATCCCAACCGTTCTGGGAATCATCTTCAACTACAAAGATCACAGTGTTTTCCCAAAACCGGCTTTTGGAAACAGCCTCAACAATCTGTCCGAGTGCCAGATCATTATCTGCTACCATTGCACGGGGAGTGGGCAACCCTGGCCTTGTACCTCCGGTATGATCATTAGGGAGTGCCATTATCATAAGTTCCGGAAGCTGGTCTCCTTCCATAGCCTCATATTCTTTCAGTTCCTTAATAAATACATCAGCCCTTACCACATCAGGAAACTCGTGACTGCCATATGAAGGAAAGGTCTGGCTCAGGATCTTCTTAACAGGCTCTATTGTAGTATGATTAGTGAATTCCACAGACTCACCTTTCAGGTAGGCATTATAAACATCTGACCATGTTGTTTTCTTTGGAAATAGCGGTATTGATGCCTCTCCATAGATTTTTACGCTCTTTCCATATTTCATGGCATTATCCCATAGAAATCCGGTAGGAGAATAAACAAGTGCATCTTCCTGAACATGAGGATAACTTCTGAACCAGGCCCTCATATTCTTTTCTATGTAATCGGTAACTATCGAGGCGTCAGTCCATTGATGGCCCTCTGCTGAACATTTACCCGATACGTTGAAGTTATCAAGCAGAATAAATTCCTCTGCAAGTTTATGAGTATTTGGTGTTATTTCTTCTCCGAATATGCAAAGTCCGGGATCGCCATTCCCCTGTTTCATATCACCAAGTAACTGATCGTATGTCCTGTTCTCCTTTATAATATAGATGACGTGTTTAAATACAGAAGGCTCACCTATCCTGTCGGGCAGAGGTTTGGGAATGGCATTTGCCCTTGGTTTATCTCTCGCCATCACAGCTCTTGAAAGGTCATTCACAGCAATAACGGTATCAGTATAGGCTTTAAGTTTGCGTTTCCCCGGAAAAGGGATTACTGATACGGATGCCAGCATATGATGGGTATTGTAAACCGGGTTGAATGTGTTGGTATCTTTTAGTCCAAGCCTGACTCCTTCACCTTCCAGATTACAGACATATAGTTTACCCGGATTATGAATTGCGATTGCCGACGGATATGCTCCTGTAGGAATGAAGCCTGTAACACTACTTGTACTTCTTTTGCCTTTTAGTGAAGCTTTCTTTCCGAGACTGATAACTGCGAGGGCATTATCCATTCCATTGGCAATATATAATGTCTTTTCATCTTCAGACAGAGCTAATCCATTTGGAGAATCTCCAAAATACGGATTAATCTCAGGCTGTAATCTGACACTTATTGTTTCTGTTATTTCATCGTTTAAAGTGCTGATAACGCTTATATTGTCGCTATTGGAATTTGTCAGGTAGACATATTTTCCACTCCGGTCGCTGATTATTTCATTAGGGTGAAGACCAACAATTATTTGCTTAAGCACTGTGCCGTCAGCCGGATTAAGAACTGTTACACTTCCTTCCCTGGTTGCCCCGCCTGCCTTACTGTTATCTACTCTGGCAAGACTCCAGGGTACTCCTGCAACATCTTTGTCGTCTGATTCCGGTGTTCTGCCGGCCCAGTTTGTAATGTAGAGTTTTCCTGCAGCTAAAGTTATTCCGTACGGAGCAACTCCTGTTTTAACTTCCCATATTATTTTTCTGCTTTCAAGTTCCCGTTTTACTACCTGGTCGTTTCCATTCAGAACAGTATACAAATACTCCTTATCACCTTCTTTAATAGTGAGGATTTCATTTGGCAGTGATAGTTTTGCCGGAGGAACCGGTTTGAATTCAATTATTCCTGAAAATTTTGCTGTTACGCCATTCCACGTTGCTGACGCAACATAGCATTTGGAGCTGTCGCCTGTTGTGCTCCAGAATACTTCCGGAATAGCTGCATCTTTCCTCCAGGTTATACCGGAGTAGGTATTCATACCCCTTCGCAGTTTAGGATGCCTGATGTTGTCGAGGGTGAATTTTACTTTGTTATCTGATGTGCTTATAAAAACGATGCTGTACCTCTCCTCAACGGCAAGCCATTTGCCATCGGGGGATATCGCAGCATCAAGTGCATGGTTTTCAAGTTCTGTATCGCCGAAATATATCTGCATCCCGGCTGGCTGTATCATCCTGTTGTATGGAAGTTGAATCTGGGCATGAGAGCAGATTCCTGTGAAAATCAGGATTACTGAAAGAAGTTTTTTCATATTAATATGTTCTGGCAGGAGTTATTTCAAAAGATAACATTAATTACACTGATCTGGTTCATTGGTCTCATTAATTTAAAAAGGCTGTCCTGAACAGGGACAGCCTTTTATTATGATTTGTCAGAACGGCAGATCGCTTAATTCATCATTTTCAGGTGGAATGTCTTCAAGAGTTGTGTGTGAAGATACATTCTGTTCCCTTCCGGCAGAAGAAGTCTTTTCCAGTTTCCATGCGTCAAGGTTGGTGAAATAGTTTATCTTACCCTCTTTCTCCCACTTGTTACCTTTAAGATTAAACCAGATTTTAACATCCTCGTTAAGAAATGATTCATTTATAAGGTCGCATTTATCCTGTACAAGCTGAAACTTTATATAATCTATGAATACAGCAGAACCACCTGTCTCCTTTTTTTCAATAACAAATTCCCGTTTTTTGAATTTGTCACTTACCTGATTTACAGGAGAGATATCTATTACTTTACCGGTAATCTCGAATGCCATTTCTCTTTATTCTTCGTGAATAATTATTTTTTCAATTTTATCACCCTGACGGATTTTATCGATAACATCCAGTCCTTCAAATACTTTGCCAAAGCAGGTATGTTGTCTGTCAAGGTGTTTGGTATTAGTGCGGCTATGGCAGATAAAAAACTGCGAGCCCCCTGTATTTCTGCCGGCATGAGCCATAGACAGAACTCCTTTGTCGTGGTATTGATTACCACCTGTGAGTTCACATTTTATTTTATAACCCGGACCACCTGTTCCTACTCGCGGGTCGCTCATATCTTTTGAAAGCGGGCAACCACCCTGGATGACAAAATCAGGAATTACCCTGTGAAATGCCAGTCCGTCGTAAAAACCTTTTTTAGCCAGAGTTATAAAGTTCTCCACGGTACCCGGAGTGTCCTCTTCAAAGAAGCTGACCTTCATAGTTCCTTTTGGAGTCTGGATTTCTGCTGTTGTCATATTACTGAACGATTTCGAGAAGCTCAACTTCAAAAACAAGTGTAGAGAATGGTTTGATAACTTCACCGGCGCCATTTGCACCATAAGCAACTGATTCAGGAAGAACTAGTTTGAATTTTGAACCAACCGGCATCAGCTGAAGAGCTTCTGTCCATCCTGCAATAACACCTGAAACAGGGAACTGAGCAGGTTCATTTCTTTTTATTGATGAATCAAATTCTGTTCCATCGATAAGTGTTCCTACGTAATGAACTTTTACTGTACTTTCAACTGTAGGTTTTGGTCCTGTACCCATTTTTACAACTTCATACTGAAGTCCGCTTGCTGTTGTTGTAACTCCTTCTTTTGCCTTGTTTTGAGCAAGGAATGCCTCGTTTTGTGCAATATATTCTTTGTATACTTCTTTATCAAGAAGTGCTTTCTCTTCAGCTTTGGCAGTTTCGCGCTTGTTAATGAAAGCCATGATAAAAGAACGGGCAATCTCATCTTCCATAAGTGGTTTCCCATCTTTTCCGTCCATCATAGCTTTTGCAACGAGAACAGGATTAAGCATCAGACTATCTTGCGTAAGGGCGTTATAATTAACAATACCGAAAGCATAGGATAGTGAATCTTCATTGGTTTTGAGTTTTGCATTTTTAAGAGCACTATTACCGCAAGAGCCAAGCATTAAAGCTATTACAGCGGTCATAACAATTATTCCCCTGATTTTCATACTTTATGTTTTTAATTTTAAAATTTCCGCTAAGATAATACTTTGGGGAAAGCAAAAAAGCCTGCCTGAGAAATTAATTTCAAATTTTAACTGCTCTGATTATTTGTCTTTTGCCGGGAGGACCGGGCAGGAGCTCCACATCAAATCCATTGGCCCTGAGGTTCCGTTTTACTTCTCCTTTGGCTGAATAGGTTACAAAAATTCCTCCTTTTACAGTTATTGCAGAGATTGAGTCAAAAACCTCTTTTGTCCACATTTCAGGTTGTTTGTCCGGCCCGAAGGCATCAAAATAGATGAGATCGTAAGCCCCTGAATGTGCACCGGAAGTGAAATCACCCTTAATTTTTTTGAGGCTGAAGTTTTTACTTATTGCTGTTGTCTGATTCCACGAAGAAAAATGTATCATGTTAAAGATCTTTTTCCCTTCTTTTCCTGTAAACTCATTATGGTTCAGCGACCAGATTATATCCTCATGAACAGGATATTTTTCTATTGCCGTATAATTTACCTGTTTATCCCCATTACTGCATCTTATGGCTGTTAACAGAGCATTCAGTCCGGTCCCGAAACCAACCTCAAATATATTGACAGGATTTGCTTTACATGAATCATACCCGCTCTTTATAAATACATGTTCTGATTCCTGAACAGCACCATGAATTGAATGATAGTGTTCATCAAGTTCAGGTACATATATTGTATGTGACCCATCGGATGTTTTAATTAGTCTGTTCACTATTCCCCCTCTCTTTTATCATTTCCCTTTTCACTTTGCATTTTGCACTTTTCCCTTTGCACTTTCTATCATCTATCGTCTATAATACATAGTACATTTCATTTTCTTTTTGTCTTATTTTTTCTTTAAAGGTATTGTATTATATTTATTCTCTGAATCAGGATGTTTTATTTTTAACAAATATTTATATAATCTATTTATAATCAGAGCAATGAAAGCAAAACAATCAAGACGTGATTTTTTAAGAGTCTCCGCCGCAGGAGCTCTGGGTGCAATCGTTCTTTCACAGTATGGTTGCAAGACAGGCACGAAACCTTCCCAGGTGAAGACATTAGCAGAGATAGCCGCAGGTGGTATTGGACTGCAGTTATATACTATCCGCGATGCAATGGCTGCTGATGCACTGGGTTCACTTAAGAGGGTTGCAGAAATAGGCTACAAATATCTTGAACTTGCAGGTTATGCTGACCGTAAGTTTTATGGATATGAGCCTGCAGAATTTAAGAAGCTTGTGAACGAAATGGGTATGGAAATCCTCAGCAGTCATACACAGGTTGAAGCTGAAGGTATAACTCTTGATAATGCCAAATTCATGGCAGAAGACCATGCAAAACTGGGTGTTAAGTATTGCCTGCAGCCATGGGTGGTTCCGGAAGCAAGGAACACGATTTCCGGTTATCAGAAGATGTGTGCTGACTGGAATAAGGTAGGTGGAATTATGAAAGAGAACGGAATCCAGTTTGGTTATCACAACCATAACTTTGAGTTTGCAAATGTAGAAGGCAAGGTACCTTTCTATGATGTGTTCATGGTAGAGCTTGACAAAGAGCTAGTTACAATGGAGCTAGACCTGTTCTGGACAACAAAGGCCGGTCAGAATCCTGTAGATATCTTTAATAAATATCCCGGCAGATTCCAGCTGTTCCATATGAAAGATATGTGGACCAACGAGCCTCCGTTCTTTACAACTGACGGCGTTAAGGATTTCGCACCGGTTGGAGCTGGAGTACTCAACTTCAAACCTATTCTTGAAGCCAGGGAAACCGCAGGCCTTAAGTACCTTGTTGTTGAGCAGGATCAGTCAAGGGATGGCGATCCGTTTGCTGATATTACAATCAGTCTTAATAATCTTAAAACAAAAATACTGGTTTAATAATCTATTGTATTGAAAATTGAAACCCGGCTATTATTGGCCGGGTTTATTTTTGGATAACTAATAAATTGTATATTTGTACCCTGTCAGAATAATGGAGAATATCAGAAAGTGAAAAAACTTCTCAGAAAAATATCTGTTTGTTTTTTGTGGATTGCAGCTATTATGGTAACTGCTCATCTGATAATTCCACATGATCATCATTCAGCTGATTCTTTTTCAAATCAGGATAAAGATTGTCCTGTCTCAGATCATGGACCAAACCATCATTCAGGTTTACCACTGCATTGTCATGCATTTAATGATCTTACTTCTGAAAAGCTTAGATCTCCTCTGGTATCTGAAATTAATCATTTTAACTTCTTGAAAATCAGTATTCAAACAGATTCTTCTCTGGTATTGCCATTTTCATCTTTCCATTTCAAAGAGGTACCGGGATCATTTCACGACTCATCTTTTAGCAGGTCCTCTTTTTTCAGAGGTCCTCCATCCTTAGCTTAATACTCTTAACAATTTAACATTTAACCGGATTTAAGGATCCTGTTATTTGTCTTTCTGTATTGTAAAAGTTACAGAAGTTATTTCTTTCATTATCTGTAAGTTGTCGATAATAATTAAACATTTATAAAATGATAAACAGAATAATCTCATTCTCAATAAAGAACAAGTTCATTATTGGATTATTCGTATTGGCATTGATTGGATGGGGATCATATTCTTTAACAAGGATGCCGGTTGATGCCATCCCGGACATTACCAATAACCAGGTTCAGATTATCTCTCTTGCTCCCTCGCTGGCTGTACAGGAAGTTGAGAGTTTCATTACAGCACCTATTGAAGTTGCTGTTGCCAATATCCCTGATATAATCGAACTCCGGTCAATTTCACGTCTTGGGCTATCGGTAGTTACCGTGGTATTCGAAGATGATGTTGATTTATACTGGGCCCGGCAGCAATTAACTGAGAGGCTGAAGGAAGCTGAAGAGTCAATTCCTCAGGGTTTGGCTGAAATTTCCCTGGCCCCGATTTCATCAGGTTTGGGTGAAATATTTCAGTATCGGCTTGCAGTTGAGAGAGGATATGAAAAAGAATTCAATCCAATGGAACTCAGGACAATTCAGGACTGGATAGTGCGTCGTGAAATGCTTGGAACACCTGGTGTTGCTGATATTAATAGTTATGGAGGATTTGTAAAGCAGTATGAAATAGCTGTTAATCCCGAGAGGCTTAAAGGAATGAGTCTGACTCTTCAGGATATTTTTACATCTCTTGAGAAAAATAATGAAAATACCGGCAGTGCTTATATAGACAAGAATCCAAATGCTTATTTTATAAGAGGTATAGGACTTGTAAAGACTCTGGAAGACATTGAAAGGATAGTAGTTAAAACAACTGATTCCGGAGTACCTGTTCTTATACGTGATATTGCTACGGTGCAGTTTGGCAGTGCGACAAGATATGGCGCTTTTGTTGTCGATACTACAGAAGCAGTTGGTGGTGTTGTAATGATGCTGAAAGGTGCAAATGCGCATCAGGTAATAGACAATGTTGCAGAACGGATTGAGTCTATACAGAAATCGCTTCCCAGTCAGGTAAAGATAGAACCATTTCTTAACCGCTCTGACCTGGTAGGACGGTCAATCGGGACTGTCTCACGGAACCTCATAGAAGGTGCACTTATTGTTATTTTTATACTGGTCTTGTTGCTCGGAAACATGAGGGCAGGCCTGATTGTGGCTTCGGTTATACCGCTTGCTATGCTGTTTGCTGTCTCAATGATGAACCTGTTCGGTGTATCGGGAAACCTGATGAGTCTTGGCGCCATTGACTTCGGCTTAATTGTGGACGGGGCTGTGATAATTGTTGAGAGCGTTGTTTTCCGGATCTCAATGATTAAGCATCACGACCCTGCAGTAACCAGATTAAATCAGGCCCAGATGGATGAGAACGTTTATGATTCGGCAAAAAGAATGATGAGTTCGGCAACTTTCGGACAGATTATAATTCTTATAGTCTATCTCCCGATTATGGCACTCATAGGTATTGAAGGTAAAATGTTCAGGCCAATGGCTCAGGTAGTTACTTTTGCCCTTTTAGGCTCTGCAATCTTATCACTTACATATGTTCCTATGGCATCTGCGTTATTCCTTAGTAAGAATACAAGTCATAAGCCAAATTTCTCCGACGCTTTAATGGTATGGTTCCATAAGATTTTCAATCCGCTGATTATGTTTGCATTAAAGAGAAAATTACTTGTAACTGTTTCATCGGTTGTTCTTTTCCTGTTCAGCTTAATGTTATTCAATCGGTTAGGTGGTGAGTTCATTCCTCAACTTGAAGAAGGAGATCTCGCAGCAGGAGTTATGACTCTTCAGGGAGGATCACTTACAAATACTGTAGATAAGGTTATAATGGCGAACAAAATACTTCTTGAAAATTTTCCGGAAATAAAGCACGCTGTTTGCAAAATTGGGGCAGGTGAGATACCTACAGATCCAACACCAATGGAGACAGGTGATTATATCATTACATTGAAAGATAAAGAAGAATGGGTGTCAGCGGAAACAAGAGAAGAGCTTATTGCAAAAATGGAAGAGAAACTGATTGTTCTTGCCGGTGTTAAATTTGAATTTCAGCAGCCAATTCAGATGAGGTTCAATGAACTTATGTCGGGATCAAAACAGGATATAGGTATAAAAGTATTCGGAGATGATCTTACAATCCTTGCAGAGAAAGCAGCTGAAGTTGAAAAGATAATTATGACAATTCCCGGGGTAGAAGATATAAATGTAGAAAAAGTAACTGGTCTTGCCCAGATACAGGTTGAGTACAATCGCGATCGTCTGGCGCAGTATGGCCTCTCAGTTGTGGATGTAAATCAGGTATTACGCGCAGCATTTGCCGGCAGTCAGGCTGGTGTTGTATATGATGAGGAGAAACGATTTGGTCTGGTTGTCCGTCTCGATAAGGACTACAGACAGAGCCTCGACGATGTTAAAAACCTTTCAGTTGCTCTTCCGGATGGACATCAGATTCCTTTTGATCAGGTTGCTGACATATATATTAAGTCAGGGCCCGCACAGGTTTCAAGGGAGAATACTAAAAGGCGCATTACAATAGGATTTAATGTAAGGAATCGTGACATAAAAAGTGTCATTGAAGACGTAACACTTAAGATTGATCAGTCAATTCAGCTGCCTGTCGGTTACTATATCTCATATGGTGGTCAGTTCAGGAATCTTGAGGCTGCTCAGAAGAGGCTCTCCATTGCAGTACCGGTCTCTCTTCTCCTTATTTTTGTACTTCTTTACTTTGCTTTCGGTTCGGCAAAACAATCACTTCTTATCTTCTCTGCCGTTCCGATGGCAGCAATAGGTGGCGTTTTTGCTTTGTGGGTACGCGGAATGAATTTTTCTATATCAGCAGGCGTGGGTTTCATAGCATTATTTGGAGTTGCTGTACTAAATGGTATTGTACTTATTGCTGAGTTCAACAGACTCGAGAAAGAAGGTATAACAGATATTAAGGAAAGGGTTATTAAAGGTCTTAATATACGTCTGCGTCCGGTAATAATGACTGCCGCAGTAGCATCCCTGGGATTTCTGCCAATGGCATTATCAACCTCTGCAGGCGCTGAGGTGCAGAAGCCTCTGGCTACTGTAGTAATTGGCGGATTAATAACCGCAACCTTACTTACTCTTATTGTTCTTCCTGTTTTTTATATTTTCTTTTCTTCAGCCAGGTTTAATTTCAGGATTAAGAAAGAGTCTGCTCAAAAAGCTCTAACGATATTTTTGCTTTTTGGAGCAACATCATTATTAAATAGTATTTCTGCTCAGCAACCAAAAGTTATAGATCTCCATGAGGCAATTAAGATAGCACTTGATAGTAATCTTTCTATTAAGAGTGCATCATTATCAGTAGATGTTCAGAGAGCGTTAAAAGGAGCATCAGTGGATATTCCCAAAACTATTATTGACGGACAGTACGGACAGTTCAACTCATATACTGCTGATAACAGTGTTGCAATTTCCCAGACATTTGAATTTCCTGCTGTATATTTTAATAAGTATAAACTTGCCAATGCAAGTATTAAAAGCAGTGAACTTCAATATGTTATGACTCAGCTCGAGATTGCAACCCAGGTAAAACAGGTTTACTGGCATTTTGTATTCCTCACATCAAAGCAAAAATTGCTGGTTTATCAGGATAGTCTTTACTCTGGATTCTTACGCGCTGCTGAACTAAGAGCAAAAACAGGTGAGACAAACAGGTTAGAAATGATTACTGCCCGTTCACAGAGTCTTGAAATAAGAAATCAATTGTTTCAGGTTACTTCCGATATTTCCATTAGCAGCAACAAACTTATGACATTGTTAAACAGCACGATTCCCATGATCCCTTCAGTGAAAAATGTCATCAGAATCGGATCTTCCCATATTATTGACACTGTTTCATTTGAAGATAATCCTTCACTCAGGTATATTAAACAGCTGGTTGAAATTTCACAAATGGAGAAAAAACTTGAACGGAGTAAAATGTTGCCTGATTTCAATGTCGGTTATTTTAGTCAGACTATTATTGGTACCCAGGATGTTAATGGAGCTCCGCGCACTTTTGGAAATGACTTTCGGTTTAACGGAGTTCAGGCTGGTATATCTGTCCCATTGTGGTTTGCACCCTACACTTCCAGAATAAAAGCTGCAAAAATTTCAGAAGAAATAGCACGTACAAACGCGGAGAATTATTCAAAATCAATTTCAGGTAATATTCAATCACTTATAGATGAGTATAATAAGTACTCCAATAGCGTTGACTATTATGAGAAGCAAGCTGTCCCGGAGGCTGAAATAATAATTGATCAGGCAACAAGAAGTTATAAAGCCGGTGCTTTGGACTACCTCGATTATGTGCTCACTCTGAACAGGGCGCTTACAATCAGACAGAACTATCTTGATGCACTCAATAGTTTTAACCAGACAATAATAGCAATAGAATATGTTACAGGAAAAATATTTTAAAATTCATAAAAACATGATAAAACTTAATTATAAAATTTTCATCGTTCTCCTGGGATTAATGTTTTCAGGAGTATCGTGCAGCAGTGGTGACAAACCTGCAACAGAAACAGTCATAATGGAGGTATTACCTGAGGATATAGTTGAACTACGCGACGATCAGATTAAACTTGCCGGTATACAGTTAGGTCCGGTTGAGATGCGTTCTGTCAGTAATACCATTAAAGTAAATGGTATTGTTTCAGTTGCTCCGCAAAATCAGGCAACAGTTTGTATGCCGCTGGGCGGTTTTGTTAAGAATACAACTCTTTTGCCCGGTAACGCTGTAAGTAAAGGGCAGGTATTGGCTGTGATCGAAAATCAGGATTTCATTGATATTCAGCAAAATTATCTTGAAGCAAAGAACCGTCTTGTTTATGCTGAAGCTGAATATACGCGTCATACTGAATTATATAAAGACGATGTCTATTCTGAAAAAAACGTACAGCAGGTAACTGTTGAATATAAAAACCTGAAAGCTCTGGTAAGATCACTTGAACAAAAGCTTTTTCTTATAGGAATAAACCCGGATAAACTTAATGAAGATAATATTAGTAACAGCGTCAACCTTTTATCGCCAATCAGAGGTTTTCTGAAAGCTGTTAATGTGAATATTGGGCAGTATGTTTCACCAACTGATATCCTTTTCGAGATTGTAAACAGTGATAAGCTGTTTCTTGAACTGACTCTCTTTGAAAAGGATGCAGATCGGGTGGTTGCCGGACAGAAAATTAAGTTTTACATTAACAACGAATCAGAAGCACACGAAGCAATTATCTCTCAGACAGGGAAATCGGTAAGCGACGACAAGACATTCAGGGTTTATGGAACTGTTACAAGTTCCTGTAAGAATTTACTCCCGGGCATGTATGTGAATGCATTGATCGAAGAATCAGACATTAAAGTAACAGCACTTCCCTCAGAGGCAATTGTAAGTTTTGATGATAAGGATTATATCTTTGTCTATGAAAAAGAAAAGATGGAGGAGGGTAATGCTATGACCGAATACCGGATCTTCGAAGTTAAAAAGGGTATAACATCTTCAGGATTTACAGGGATCACTCTGCCTGAAGGATTTGATATCAATAATGCTAAGATAGTCATAAAGGGAGCTTATAATCTTATGTCTGCCAAGAAGAACGCCGGAGAAATGGCTTGTTAAAAGGTACAAGTGATTAATAACCATAGTCATTCAGTAAAAGTGATATTCATCTGGGCGAGTATGGGTCAATGGTACTGCATATTTCATGTATCATCTATTAATTAAACTGTTATATCTGTGACCTCAATAGATCATTTTATAGGTTTAATGAATCAGTATGGTGCTGATAAAGAGCCGTTTGTATTTATTATTGATTATGAAATGAAGTCACCGGAGATCTATAAACTAAAATCTCTGCCGACAGGTATCAAATTTTCAACACCGCTTTATTCAAATTCCCTTAGAGGTCAGATAAGCACAGGAGAGATTTTAATGAAGAAGCATCCTGTCTCTTTTTCCAGGTATTCAGAAGCTTTCTCATATGTCAGAAAAAACATTGAACTGGGTAACACATACTTGCTCAACCTTACATTTCCGACCGAAATAGAGACCGATTTGACACTGGGAGAACTATTTCAGTCAGGTACTGCAAAATATAAACTATTGTATCATAATGATTTTGTAGTTTTTTCTCCGGAAATATTTGTCAGGATAAGTAATGGATTAATCAAATCCTATCCGATGAAAGGGACAATTGAGGCATCTTTTCCAAATGCGGAAATGATTCTTCTTGAGGATAAAAAAGAGGAGGCTGAACATAATACAATCGTTGACCTGATCAGAAACGACATGAGCAGAGTGGCCGATAAGGTAAGTGTAACAAGGTATAAATATATCGACAGGATTAAAACAGGAAGAGGTGAATTGTTGCAGATGAGCTCCGAAATTACCGGCCATCTTATGAGTGGTTATGAAAAAAAACTGGGGGAAATAATAACCGGTTTGTTGCCTGCCGGATCAGTAACAGGTGCTCCCAAGAAAGCGACAATCGATATAATACGGAAAAGTGAAAAATACAACAGGGGCTGGTATACAGGTGTATTCGGAGTTTTTGACGGTACAAAGCTCGACAGCGGGGTAATGATACGGTTTATTGAAAGAACAGACAATAAGTTTTACTTCAAGAGTGGCGGCGGAATTACATTCATGAGCGATCCATTGAAGGAATATGAAGAATTAATATCCAAAGTATATGTCCCTATTGGTTGAATCAATAAAAGTACAGGATGGTAAGTTGTTGAATATCAATCAGCATAATGAACGTATGGAGCGTTCTCTGTTTGATTTGTTCGGAAAGAAGAGTACAGTTTACCTGGAAAAAATCATTGATGTACCAGCATCAGCCCGAAAAGGAATCTATAAATGCAGAGTGGTTTATGATGATATAAGTACTGAAGCTGAATTCATACCATATATTATACATGAGGTCAGATCACTGCGTATTGTTTATGATGATGAAATAAGTTATTCCTATAAGTTTGCTGAGAGGTCCGACTTAATCAGACTCTACGGACTCAGGGGAGAATGTGATGATATTCTTATAATCAAAAATGGATTGGTTACAGACACCTCTTATGCGAATGTGATACTGAAGGATAAAAATGGAAGCTGGTTCACCCCTTCATCCTGCCTGCTTAAGGGTACTCGACGGTCTAAACTGCTAAATGACAAAATCATTTCGGAGGCTGATATTTCTGTCGGCCACCTGAATAAATATTCTGAGTTACGAATAATAAATGCAATGATAGGAATAGACGATTCAAAGAGCATTCCTGTTAGTGAATTATTGTGATTATGATTTTTATTATAACAAATTTGAAGTGTCAAAATAAAAACTACATTTAGTTTTTTATTTTTTGGGAATTTATTAAGGGGAATTTTAAGTGTTATACTTCAATTTGTAACTGACCAATGTTCAATAATTCAGTCTTGTCTTTCAGTATGTCTGATACTGAGAAAAAACTATATCTAAAAGATCTGATAGAATCCGGAGGACCCGAACTTCATGATTATAACAAGTTCACATCAGTGATTAACAGCCTTAGCCCTTCTCAGGTTGATGATTTCAGGTTGTTGCTGGCCCCTGTACTTAATGAGAATACATTAATAGGCTATGGTTTTAAAAAGCCATTTGGATATCCGGGCGACTTCAGCCTTATTAACTCTATTTACAGTTTCCATATAAATGAAGATGTTAGATACAAAAACTGGGATGTTTTTTTCCAGAATCAACCAGGTGCCATTGCTGTAAGAAACCGCAAGGATTATTTCATCAATAAGTGCAAACAGCTTACTTCTTCCGGGGAGAGGGAGATAAAAGTCCTTATTCTAGGTTCCGGTCCGGCAACAGATGTCAACGAATTTATGGTTACAAATCCGGGCAGAAGAATAACTTTCGATCTTATTGATTTTGATCAGAATGCAATAGATTTTTCGAGGAAGCAAAATGAGATTTTCAATGGTGCAATCTCGTATAACCGGATAAATGTACTTCGTTACAAACCATTCAAAACATATGATCTGATATGGAGTGCAGGGCTTTTTGATTATTTCAAGGATAAGCACTTTGTGTTCCTGATTCAGAAATATATTAACTATCTGAAAGAAGACGGTGAATATATTATCAGCAATTTCAGCACAGAGAATCCAACAAGAAGGTTAATGGAAGTATTATCTGACTGGTTTCTGAATCACAGGAGTAAGGATGATCTTTTGAATATTGCAGCACGGGCCTGTATCGACGAAAAGTATGTGAAGATTGACACTGAACCTCTTGGAGTAAACCTGTTCCTTAAGATCAGAAAGTCGGCTTACTGAAAAATTATTTATCCTCAAAATCTGCCTAATGAATTTTTTTAAGGGTACCTCTGCAAATCTTCTCGGTCTTCCGTCCGCATTCCAGGGTTCATGGACATTTGACAGAATGACATTATCATTTTCAGGCAGTATGGCTGCTTATGAAAAAGATTACCTTGAAGATTACTTTTTAAAATCACTGGTCCCTTTCAGGTTTTCACTGGTATTGGCAATGATCTTCTACGGTGCATTTGCATTCCTCGATGCCTCTTCGGTTCCGAAACTAAAAGAGATCTTCTGGTTTATCCGTTTTGGGGTAGTTTTTCCGGTTCTTATCGGAGTATTTGCATTCTCTTTCTCAAAGACTTTTAAAAAGTATATGCAGTTTGTCATCTCATTTATAATGTTCCTGACAGGATTCGGAATTATTGTGATGATCATTTATGCTGCCCAGGTTTCAAATTATAATTACTATGCAGGACTGATACTTATTTTTATTTTCGGTTACACCTTTATAAGGGCCAGGTTTATTTACGCATCAATTGCAGGATGGGTAATTGTTGTAGCCTACGAGATCTCAGCCATCTGGATATCAGATACACCAATAGAGATTCTTATTAACAACAATTATTTCTTTATAAGTGCAAACGTTATAGGAATGTTCATCAGTTATTTCCTTGAGCTCTCCTCCCGTAATGATTTTTATATGAGAAAGTTATTACAGCGGGAACAGGAAAATGTACAGGCTGCCAATAATGCTCTTGAGAAAAGGGTAAGGGAAAGAACAGCCCAGCTTACCGATGCCTATCAGAACCTGAAAAAGGAGATAGAAACACGGAAAAAGTTTGAGAAGGAGAGGGGAGAACTTGAGACTCAGTTGTTTCAGCTGAAAAAGATGGAGACAATCGGGACCTTGGCCGGAGGTATAGCACATGATTTTAACAATATACTTACTCCGATTCTTGGTTACACAGATATGGCACTGGAAGAACTTCCCGATGAAAGTACTCTTCGTTTCGATATTGAGCAGATTAATAATGCCGCAACAAGAGGAAAAGACCTTGTTCAGCAAATCCTGACATTCAGCCGGGAAGTTAACTTTGACAAGAAACCGATTCAGCTGAACCTCGTTGTCGTTGAAGTCCTTAACCTGCTGAAAGCCTCTTTCCCAACGGGTATTGAGATCAGACAGAATCTCAAACCAGATATCGGGACTATACTTGCCGATGCGACTCATATGCATCAGATAATTATGAACCTGTGCACTAATGCCAGTTATGCCATGATGAACTCAGGTGGTATTCTTGAGGTTAATCTTGATGTTATTTCTGCAGACAGGACTCTAATGAAGCAGGTGCCGAATCTTAAGAAGGGGAAATATGTCAGACTTACTCTTTCTGATACCGGACATGGGATGGATAGCAAGACCAAAGAGCGGATTTTTGAACCCTTCTTCACAAGAAAAGAGGTTGGATCGGGTTCCGGACTCGGTCTCTCGGTGGTACACGGTATCGTAAACAACTATGGTGGAGCCATTACTGTTGACAGTACAGTAGGCGTAGGGACCACTTTTACAATTTACCTTCCACAGTATGGAACGAGCCCTGTAAGTACAGATGACTTGAACAAGACTATTACAAAAGGGGATGAGTTTATCCTGTTTGTAGATGATGAACAGGAGATAACTTTCATGGGTAAGAAAATGCTCGAAAATCTTGGATATAAGGTTACTATCAAGACTGATTCTTTATCTGCACTCGAAGAGTTCAAGTCAAATCCGAATAAATATTCATTACTTGTTACTGATCAGACCATGCCACGGATGTTCGGTACTGAACTTGCCTCCAAAATGAAAGAGATCCGTCCCGAACTAAAGGTTATTATTATCACAGGATATATAGATAAATTGTCTGAAGACCTTATAAATGAATCCGGTATTTCGGAGATTATTATGAAACCCCTGATTTTAAGCGATTTCAGCAAAGTTATAAGGAAGGTACTCGACGCAAATTAAAATATTCAGATTATGGCTAAGATATTAATAATCGACGATGAGACTGCAATCGCGATAATGTTAAAAAAAATGGTTGAAAAAGCCGGGCATGAAGCAAAAACAGCCTCTAACGGAAATGAAGGGTTGACTATGTTTGATTCATTTCATCCCGATCTTCTTATAACCGACATAGTGATGCCGGATAAAGAGGGACTTGAACTGATATTTGACCTCAGGAGAAAGAATCCTGTTCTAAAAATAATTGCAATTTCCGGTGGTGGACGTTTTCAGTACGAGGGGTATCTGAACAGTGCTAAACATTTGGGAGCTAACAAGGTATACCAGAAACCTCTGGACCTGAAAGAACTTATGAATAGTATTACTGAACTATTAAGCTGATTTTAACGGAGGGGGGAGAAGTATGATTTCATTCGACATGCGTACAATAATGATCAGTTTCCTGCTGACATATTTAGTAAGCACGGTAATTATTTATATTCTATGGATACAGTATCATACCCGTTACAAGGGAACTACTTATCTCGTACTGAATTTTGCCTTACAGACTCTCGGACTGTTATTGATAGTTCTGAGAGGTAAAATTCCTGAGTGGATCTCTGTTGATCTGGCAAATACTGTAATGATTGCAGGTATTCTTCTGGGTTATATGGGACTGGAAGCTTATACCGGCAAAAAGTCAAACCAGATCCATAATTATATCATTCTTGCCATTTTTGCCATCGTGCATACCTGGTTAACTCTGATTGATCCTGACCTTACCGCACGAAACCTGAATATCTCCGTTGCTTCTTTACTGATTTTCCTTCAGGGTGCATGGTTAATGTTATACAGAGTACCTCGAAAAGAAGTAAGTCTCACACATCCGATAGGTATCATTTACGCAGCATTCGGACTGGTTAGTCTGGCTAATATCCTTAAATTTTTGCTTGGAGGAAAGATGATGCCTGCAGACTATTTCGATGCCGGCAGTTTTGATGCACTTATGATCATTATTTATCACATGCTGGTGATACTTCTTACATTCAGCCTGGCATTGATGTTCAGTAAAAATCTGTTACTTGACATGAAGGCCGAAGAGGAAAAATCATCCAGAGCAAGCCTTGAGAAAATAAGTGAGCAGAATAAGTACAATGAAATTATCCGTGTCGAACGCAATCTTCTGAGAGCTTTGATTGATAATATACCTGATCCGATTTCAATTAAAGACAGGAAGGGAAGATACCTACTTAATAATAGTGCTCATCTCGAAGTAATTGGAGCCGAGAATCAGGAAGAGGCGATAGGCAAGACTATTTATGATTTTTTGCCTGAAGGAGAGGCCGTTGCGTCTGATGATGATGATAAACTGGTTCTTCATACAGGTAAGATGATGTTGGATAAAGTGGAGAACAGGTTGAACATTGAAACTGGTTTCAATCATTCTCTGCTTACAAGCCGGATCCCTATCCTTGATTCCGAAGGAGTGGCTACACAACTGGTAACAATAAGTCATAACATAACTGACAGAAAAAGAGCTGAGGATGCTCATCGCGAAAGTGCTGAATTCAACAGATCTCTACTTAAGACTATTCCATTCGGGATGGATATTGTAGATTCAGAAGGTACGATCCTATTCCAGAGCGATAACTTTAAAAAAATCTTCGGATCTGATGCCATTGGTAGTAAATGCTGGGATATTTACAGGGACGATAAGAAACAGTGCCAGGATTGCCCCCTAACCAGGGGGATCGTGATCGGTAAAACTGAAAAGTATGAATCACATGGTGTGAACGGAGGCAGAATATTTGATGTTTATCACACAGGAATGAACTATCAGGGCAAAAAAGCAATGCTGGAGATATTTCATGATATAACGGAACGTAAGATAATTGAAGATGAACTTACTCAATCAAAGGAAAAGGCAGAAGAGAGCGACAGGCTGAAGACTGCTTTTCTTCATAATGTATCTCATGAGATTAGAACACCCATGAATGCAATTGTCGGATTCACAACACTGCTGAGTGAACCTGACCTTTCACCTGAAAATCATCGGTCATATCTTGAAATCATTACTCAGAGCAGTAATCATCTGCTTTCTATTGTAACAGATATAATCGAAGTCTCGAATATAGAAGCCGGGAAACTGAAGCTTAATATGAACAAGGTTGTTGTACATTCCGTTATGGAAAAGCTCCATAAACAGTTTAGTCTGTCAGCAACATCTAAAGGACTGGACTTATTCTATGAACAGCCGGAACATGATCCGGATAGACATTTTTACACCGATTCTACCAAACTATTCCAGGTGCTGTCAAACCTTCTTGCCAATGCGTGCAAGTTTACCCGGGAGGGTTTTGTTAAGATGGGTTATACCTTCCAGCCCGATTATATTCAGTTTTATGTATCTGATACAGGTATAGGGATTTCTGAAGACCAGCAGACTAAGATCTTTGAAAGATTTTACCAGGTAGATAGTGGTGAGGACCGGCAATATGAAGGTACCGGACTTGGTCTTTCCCTCTCAAAAGCTTATATAGAATTTTTGGGTGGTAAATTATGGGTAGAATCTGAAGCAGGAAAAGGTTCAACTTTTTTTCTTAATTTGCCTTGTTGATATTTTTATAACTACATGTTGAATGTATTATTCAGATCAATGACTGCTGACGACTGGAAATCAGTTTCGGTATTGGATGGGCAGCACTATCGCCTGTGTCGGGAAGCGGAAAAATGAATGGAGTCTTGCGCGATTATATGCTGCTTGAGAGAAGGAGTGAAATAAATGGGATAAAATAAAAAAGTACTTTATTTGCAAAACATTTTCATACAATCTCTGTTTTATATATAGTGAAAAAGGTTTTTTCAATATTAATGGTCTTTCTGGTGCTTACAGCTATGTTTCACCTCACTATTGCAACTCATTATTGCGGTGGACATGTTGCTGCTTCTGAAATCTCTGTTACCGGCAGACTGGCTTCATGCGGAATGGAAGCCTTTGAGGAGGTTTATGCAGGAACAGGAACTCTGGTCAGAACACATTGTTGTGAAGATGTAGTTACCTCTTACAATATAGATAATAATTATACTCCCTCATTTTCATTCTTCCCGGAATCAGTTAATTATAACATAAATATTCTTTTTATTGTTGCTGATTTAAGTTTTAGCTTAAATACTTTTTCATCACTTCTTTACACAGATGTCAGTCCCCCGGACTGGTTGTTGTCCACCGATGTGGACCTTTCCGACATTTGTGTATTCCGTATCTGATCCTGATTTTATGTCTTTATTGCAAATGAGCATTTTCATCATTTGTAATTATCCTGTTTGTATCAATTCAGATTTTTCAACTTTAAATCTATTTGCTTATTTCTATTATTAACATTTTAATACTTAAGATTATGAAAACTATTAGACTTTTTCTCATCACTATGCTGATGTTGACCATCGGCGCAGGTGTGTCAGCTCAGACAACAGCTAAAACAGCAGGTCCAAAGACTGAAACATTTAAAGTTTCGGGTGAATGCGGAATGTGCAAATCACGAATCGAAAAGAGTGCAAAAGAAGAGGGTGCAACAACTGCTTCATGGGATGTTAAGACCAAGATGATCACTGTTACATTCGATCCTTCAAAAACAAGCGTGGATGCACTAAGTAAGAAATTTGCCTCTGTTGGTCACGATACTGAAAAGTACAAGGCAGATGATAAGGTATATGAATCATTACCAGGTTGCTGCCATTATGATCGGAGCAAGTAATCAATATGTTTATTTTTAATTTTCCCGCGGATTTCGCAGATAACGCTGATCTGATTTGTGTTATTCAGCGAGATCTTCGGGGAAAATACTCTTAGCGATATGATATTTAACAAACTGGTAAAGTACTTCCTCGAAAACAGGCTTATAACCTTCATTTTCCTTATTGTATTTGTTATAATGGGTCTGGTTACCATGCCATTTAATCTGAAACAGGGTCTGTTTCCCCGCGATCCGGTTCCGGTTGATGCTATTCCTGATATTGGAGAGAATCAGCAGATTGTAGCAACTGAGTGGATGGGACGATCACCAAAAGATATTCAGGATCAGATCTCTTATCCTCTTACTACTGCTTTGCTAGGAATACCCGGTGTTGAAACTATCAGAAGTACATCAATGTTCGGGATGTCATTTATCTATATCATTTTCAAAGACAAGATTGAGTTTTACTGGAGCAGGTCGCGGATACTTGAAAAGCTGAATTCACTTCCTTCGGGTACGTTGCCTGAGGGGGTACAGCCTTCATTGGGTCCTGATGCTACGGCTCTGGGGCAGATTTTCTGGTATACCCTCGAAGGACGCGACCCGAAAACCGGCAATCCTAATGGAGGATGGGATCCTCAGGAACTTAAGACTATTCAGGATTTTTACGTAAAATACAGCCTTTCATCAGCTGAAGGGGTATCAGAGGTAGGTTCTGTCGGTGGTTTTTTAAAAGAGTATCAGGTGGATATTAATCCTGATGCTCTAAAGGCTTTTAATGTTTCTGTTATGGATGTCATGAATGGTGTCCGTAAGAGCAATCTTGATATTGGTGCTGAAACAATTGAATTAAATAATGTCGAATATATTATAAGAGGACTGGGATATGTAAAGAGCCTTCAGGATCTTGAATTGTCAGTCATCACGGTTCGTAACAATGTTCCGGTACGAATTAAGGATGTTGCAAATGTAGCTTTTGGACCTGCCCCAAGAAGAGGTGGCCTCGACAAAGATGGGTCTGAGGCTGTTGGAGCAGTAGTGGTTGCACGATATGGCTCTAATCCAATGGAAGTTATTAACAATGTCAAAAATAAAATCAAAGAAATTGAAGCCGGTTTGCCGGAAAAAACATTACCCGACGGATCTGTCTCAAAAGTGACCATCGTCCCGTTTTATGACAGAACCAGCCTGATCAAAGAGACAATCGGCACACTCGAATCAGCTCTTTCGCATGAGATACTGATTAGCATTATAGTGATTATTGTACTGGTTCTTAACCTCAGGGCTTCTTTGATAGTAGCGGGATTGCTTCCTATAGGCGTTTTAATGACTTTTATATTAATGAGGTTTTTTGGCGTCGATGCTAATATTGTTGCATTATCAGGTATCGCTATAGCTATTGGTGTTATGGTAGATATCGGAATTGTTGATGTGGAAAATATTCTTCGGCACCTTGAAATGCCTGAGAACAAAGGCATACGCGGCAGGAAACTACTCGATGTTATTTACCAGGCGACAACTGAGGTAAGAGCTGCAGTTGTGACATCAATCGCAACAACTATTGTGAGCTTCCTTCCTGTATTTGCCATGCAGGCTCAGGAAGGAAAGCTGTTTCATCCTCTCGCCTGGACAAAAACATTTGCTCTGATTTCCGCATTTATACTGGGAATTGTTGTTCTTCCCACACTGGTTCATATTTTCTTCAATATCAGTTTCGACTCAAAAAAAATCAGGAGATTCTGGAATGCTTCCCTTGTTGTGGCTGGTATAGCATTGACATTATTATGGCAAACCTGGCCTGTCCTTGCATTAACTGCAATCGGGATTAATAATCTGTTTGGCCATAAATGGATTGAGAACCGAAAAGAGTATCCAAACTATATTAATATTGGTATTACCGTACTTGTTGCAACATGGTATCTTTCAATCGAATGGCTGCCCCTAGGTGCACACAACAGCGAACTGATCAATTTTCTTTTTGTTGGGGGTCTAGTCACTGTTATCCTGCTGGTGTTGATGTCGATGGTTTACTTCTACGAGAATATACTCCGTTGGGCACTGCGTAATAAGTGGAAGTTCCTGTTGATACCCTCCTTTACGATAGTTTTTGGTGTGTTAGCATGGAAAAGTCTGGGAAAAGAGTTTATGCCATCGCTTAATGAGGGATCTTTTCTGCTCATGCCCACAAGCATGCCGCATACCGGTATTGAAAAGAACCTTGAGTATGTTGAAATACTTGACAGACGCTTGTCTGCTATACCTGAGGTAGAAGTTGCTGTTGGTAAATGGGGAAGGGTAAATTCTGCACTCGATCCGGCACCAGTTCAGATGTTCGAAAACACGATCAACTACAGATCGGAGTATATTCTTGATGAAAATGGACACAGGATGCAATTTAAGTCGGATAAGGATAATGGATTTGTGCTGTTAAATAATTCACACTACAATCCTCAAAATGACCCATTCAGAATAATTCCGTCAGATAGTCTTATTCCCGATAAAAACGGTGAATATTTCCGTCAATGGAGGCCCTTCATTAAAAATCCGGATGATATCTGGAAAGAGATTGTAAAAGTCACCAATATTCCTGGTCTGACATCGGCTCCTAAGCTGCAGCCTATAGAAACAAGACTTGTAATGCTTTCGACAGGTATGCGTGCACCAATGGGGCTTAAAGTATATGGTCCGGATCTTGACGCTATTGAAGAAGCCGGTTTGATTTTTGAAAAAGCCTTGAAGGAAGTCCCTTCAGTTAAATCTTCAGCGGTATTTTATGATCGTGCAGTAGGTGCCCCTTACCTTGAAATAAAGCTTAACAGGGAAGCTATGGCCCGGTATGGAATGACTGTCGGGGATGTCCAGGAGATTCTTCAGGTAGCTGTTGGGGGTATGACACTTACAACATCAGTTGAAGGCCGTGAAAGATTTCCTCTTCGTGTTAGATATGCCAGGGAGCTCAGGGATAATCCTGAGGATTTGAAAAAAATTCTTGTTCCTGCAATGAATGGTGTTCAGATACCACTTGGGGAAATTGCTGATATAGACTATGCCAGAGGTGCCCAGATGATCAGAAGTGAAAATACTTTCCTTGTCGGTTATGTAATATTTGATAAGCTTGAAGGAGAAGCCGAAGTAGATGTGGTTGAACAGGCAGATGCTGTAATAAAATCAAAAATTGAATCAGGTGAAATCTCCCTGCCAGCCGGAGTAACTTATAAATTTGCAGGTAATTATGAAAACCAGTTAAGAGCCACCAGGCGATTGTCTATAGTGATACCTTTAAGTTTGGTATTAATCCTGCTTCTGTTGTATTTCCAGTTCCGCACAAAAACAGCTTCACTAATACATTTTTCAGGGGTGTTCGTTGCTTTCTCCGGAGGATTTATAATGTTGTGGTTATACGGACAAGACTGGTTTCTGAATTTCTCAGTGGCAGATATTAATCTGCGTGATATGTTTTCAATGCACACAATTAATCTCAGTGTTGCTGTTTGGGTGGGATTCATTGCCCTGTTTGGCATTGCAACTAACGACGGAGTAATTATGGGGACATATATTCACCAGGTGTTTGAGGATAAAAAGCCCTCTACTGTAGATGAAGTCAGGGAAGCTGTTGTCATGGCCGGTAAAAAAAGGGTACGTCCTGCTCTTATGACAACCGCAGTTGCTGTTATTGCCTTGTTACCAGTGCTTTCGTCAACAGGAAAAGGCGCCGATATTATGGTCCCCATGGCTATTCCTGCATTCGGTGGTATGATTATTCAGATTATGACAATATTCGTAGTTCCTCTCTTTCAGGCAATATGGAGGGAAAATGCTGTAAAGCAAAATCCAATTAAATCAGAATAAGGTGAAAAAAAGTATAATTTTTAACAGAATATTGATTTTCTCGCAAAGACGCAGAGGCGCAAAGGACAATCTTAGTGCCTTCGTGCCTTTGTGGCAAAAAAAGATCATAAGATTTTTCTTTCTAATTGTAGTTATTAATCTTTTCAGGATAATTCCGGCATATTCCCAATCAGATTCTCTGATAAAATATCTTGAACTTGCTGTTAAGAATAATCCCATGGTACTTCAGAAATTCGCTGAATACCAGGCTTCCCTTCAGAAAATACCTCAGGTTGGCAGTCTGTCAGATCCGCAGCTGAGCCTTGGAGTTTTTCTGAAACCAATGGAACTTATTGGAGGGAACCAGATTGCTGATATTTCGCTGATGCAGATGTTTCCCTGGTTTGGAACCCTCCGGTATGCAAAAGACGAAATGAGCCTGATGGCTAATGCCAAATTTGAAATTTTCCGTGATTCAAAACTTCAGGTGATCTATGAGGTTCAGCGTATATGGTATGAGTTATACAAGATTCAGAAGAATATTACCGTGTCTGAAAAAAATATTGAAATCCTCAGTACAATTGAAAGACTGGCTCTTGTGAGGTTTAAAGCCGGGCCGTCAGGAAGCAGTAATTCAAACTCGTTAACCTTTTCGTCACCTTCCGTCTCTTCCTCCGGTAATAATCCTGCTGGCGGATCAGGAATGAACTCGATGGGGGGCTCTCAGTCTGCCTTGGGTAACTCCCCAGCATCTCAGTCTTCTTCTTCAATGCAGGGTGGTTCTATGGGCTCAACATCGGGTGGCGCAGGTCTTTCTGATATCTACAGGATCAGGATAGAGAGTGGTGAACTTGAAAACAATATTGCATATCTGAGAAGTCAGGAACTGGTTCTTCAGGCACAGATTAACAGTTTTCTGAACAGGCCTCCGGCAACAAAGGTTTTTACAGCAGATATACTGATCAGGGATTCTTTAAATCTTCCTATTCAGGCTGTTTCTGACTCCATTTTGGCAAATAATCCGATGCTTGGAATGCTTGATTCTGAAAGGAGATCATTAGATGCCCGTAAAAATATGGTTACAGCCATGGGTTATCCAATGGTTGGACTTGGATTGAATTATTCACTCGTTAACAGGAATGAAATGTCAACATCTTCAATGAATGGTTCAGACATGATAATGCCTATGGTCACAATAACTCTCCCTGTATACCGTAAAAAGTACAACGCAATGCGATCTGAAACAGAGCTCCTTAAAACTGCAGCTGAACATAATTATCAGGCTACAGTAAATACATTAAATACAGAATATTATCAGGCTCTTCAGTTATATAATGACGCTCACCGTAGAGAAATATTATATGAAAATCAGTATCAGCTGGCATCAAAATCTTTCGACCTTGTACTGAGAAGTTTCTCAACATCGTCATCCGATCTGTCTGAAGTTTTGAGGGTACGGCAACAGTTACTTGATTATGAGCTTAAAAAAACTGAAGCAGCTGCTGATTTCAACGTGGCTGTTGCCTGGCTAAGACGACTGGGAAATCTTAGAAGCGGAGAGTAGGTTGAAGAGAGTTGAAAAAGGTTAGAATTAGGTTTAAATGTTGAAATAAAAATATAAACATGAAACGGAATTTTTTAATAATTGTCATTACACTGGCAGTAGGGATTTTTACTGGATGGCTTGTTTTTCATCCTTCCCGCGGAAGCGAAGAGCAGCATGATCATTCTTCAGAAACAGAAAAGGTTAGTATTTGGACATGCTCAATGCATCCTCATATAAGAATGGAACAGCCGGGGAAGTGTCCTATATGTGGAATGGATCTTATACCACTTGCTCAGAGCTCTTCAGTTTCAGTTGATCCGGGAGTGATTCATCTGAGCAAAGAAGCAGCCGCACTTGCAGACGTCTCCACCACAATTGTTACAATGCAGAAACCGATTAAAGAGATTCGTCTATATGGTAAGGTTCAGGCTGACGAAAGAATGTTCCAGAGCCAGGTGGCACATGTTTCAGGCCGGATTGAAACTCTCTCTGTAAACTTTACCGGAGAGAGATTTAAGATGAATCAGGTACTTGCAAAGATCTACTCTCCGGAGCTTATTAATGCTCAACAGGAATTGCTTGAAGCCTCAAAAACAAAAGAGTCACAACCGGAGTTATACAATGCTGCAAAAGAGAAACTACTTCAATGGAAACTAACAGATACACAGATTTCAGCTGTTGAATCATCAGGGGTAATTAAGAATACTATTGATGTTGTTTCAAATTCAAATGGAATAGTAATTACTCTGAATGTACGAACTGGTGATTATGTTGACAGAGGAACAATTCTGTTTAATATTGCTGATCTGTCAAAGGTCTGGATAATGTTCGAGGCCTATGAAAGCGATCTTATGTTTTTAAGAAAAGGAGAAAAGGTCTTATTTACTATTCGGGCTTTGCCAGGTAATGAATATTCCGGACAGATTGTGTTTGTTGATCCTGTAATTGATCCTGTTACACGTGTTGCAAAAGTCAGGGTTGAGGCTGATAACAGATCAGGAATGCTTAAACCTGAAATGTTTGTTTCCGGAGTTATTATGTCAGGCTTAAGTAATGAGTCAAATCAGATTGTAATTCCGCGGTCATCAATTCTGTGGACAGGAAAACGCTCAATAGTGTACGTAAAACAGAAAGACTCCGGCGAATCAATATTTAAGTTGCGCGAAATAGGCCTGGGTCAGATGTTGGGTGATAGTTATGTTGTTACTGACGGATTATCTGAAGGTGAGGAAATAGTTACCAGCGGCACTTTCAGTGTAGATGCAGCAGCACAGCTTGAAGGAAAACCAAGTATGATGAGTAATTCAGCTGGAAGTGAAAAAGGTGCAGGTAAACTGTCAGTTATACGCGATCAGGAGACTTTTAAAGTATCAGGTAATTGTGAAATGTGTAAAGAACGGATAGAGAAGGCTGCTATGCAGGTAAATGGTGTTTACAGGGCAGTTTGGAGCATAGAGAACAAGGAAGTTACAGTAGAGTTTGATCAGGCAAAAACTGATCTGAAAACAATCCATAAGGTGATAGCGGATTCTGGCCATGATACTGAACTTTTTAAAGCCGATGATGTTACTTATTCTGCACTTCCTGAATGTTGTCTTTACAGGAAATAGATGATTAGTTCATAAATAACAAATTTATGATTGATAAAGAGTTACCCCGAAGAGCCTGCCCTGAAGGGGTTGAATAAAAACTTCGAATTTCAGGAGATCCCACATCCACATCTCCATCCGTTGATCCAATAATGTCAATTGTATATTATCTGATCCCAGGTAGTCAGTTTTATTTATCTTTTCGAAAAAAGATAAATCATATTCGGATAAAACCAAGTATTATGAAAAAAAGCGGATTCTATTCTCTAATAGTACTGATTTCAATTTCAGTAAATTTAAACTCACAATACATTAAAGTAACTGATATTGATTCGGTTATCCTTACAGCAGACAGATTAATAGAGACAAATCCACGTGTTTTCTTTAAAAATGTGGAAAGTTTTATAGTCTGGTACGATGGGAAAATAAGATTTGAAAAATATTACAATGGTGCTGAAGAAGATTCATTGCATCAGATTCAATCCCAGACCAAAAGCATAGTTTCATTATTACTCGGAATAGCAATTGATAAAGGATTTATCGCTGACGAAAATGAAAGCGTTAACAGATATTTTCCTGAGTATTTCAATCCCGGTGAAAGTTTAAGATCAAATCTGAAAATTAAAGATCTTCTTACAATGTCTGCAGGTTTTGACTGGGAGGAAATGCTCCCCCTGAATGATCCGGGAAATGATAATATTAAAATGTTTAACAGTGGTAATTATCTGCAGTATGCACTGTCAAAACCGGTTGTTAAACCTCCCCTGACAGAATTTGAATATAATAGTGGTTGCCCGATGATTATTGCAGGAATAATTGAGAGGTCATCAAAAATGTCGCTATCGGAATTTGCAGATAAGTACCTGTTTAAACCATTGGGAATTAATGATTACTACTGGATCAAAGACTCAAAGGGATTCTGCCATGCAGGGGGTGGGCTCTTTCTGAAACCGAACGATATTGTAAAAATTGGTATTATGGTGCTGAATAAGGGGAGATGGGAGAATAAGAAGATCATTTCTGAAAACTGGATTTTAAAATCAACACAATCTTACCTCTCATCCGGGTTTGATATAAGCGGATATGGCTATTTCTGGTGGATCAGGTACATGCCGGTCGGCGAAGGTTTAACGACTAAAGTTATCACAGCTGAAGGTGCCGGGGGACAGAAACTTTATATATTTAGCGATTACAGACTTGTTATTGCATTTACAGAACGAAACTTCACAACTCCTCAGGTAAGCCCATTGTTCATACAGGAATCGGTGCTTCCAATTCTCCGATGAGGCAGAATTAATATTTGATCTGAAAGTTTTAATATGTAAATTGTGCAGAACAGAAATTTTAATTATGTCCTCCGAAATCCGGCAAAAATTCGAGTCAAAGACTCTTTATGTTGTTGTACTGACAGCAATTACAATGGTTGTCGAAATTGTATTTGGATTATCTACAAGGTCGATGGCCTTACTCGCCGATGGAATACATATGGGTTCTCATGTATTTGCAATAGGAATGAGCTGGATCGCATACATTATAGTCAGAAGAGTATCAAAAAAAGAAGAATTCAGGGGGAGTTCCGATAAGATTTTATCGCTTTCAGGTTATAGCAGCGGTTTGATGCTTTTAATATTCGCTTTTGGTATCCTTTTTCAGGCTGTTCAGAGGCTCTGGAATCCGGGAGACATTCATTTTAAAGAAGCTATACTGGTTGCATTAATCGGACTTGCAGTAAATGTTGCTTCAGCCTTTATCCTGCATCACGAACATGAACATTCCGATCATAACATCAGGGCAGCTTATCTGCATGTAATGGCTGATGCCTTAACAAGTATCACTGCAATTATCGGATTAACAGCAGCTATGATATGGAATATATTGTGGTTCGATGCTATTAGTGCAATTATCAGTTCATTTGTTATAATCAGGTGGTCGGTGAGATTGCTCAAGGATTCCGGGAAGGATTTACTTGATATTTAATTCTTTATAAATAGATCATATAATTATTGCCATAACAAAGGATATTATGGGTTTTAGATCTTGCTGGAAATAAACTAAAGCAGGAGTTCTCAGAATTTCAATTTAAATTTGCTATAAGAATCCCATTAGATTAATTTTACATAAAATTTCTGATGATAATGAAGAGACTCAGATTGGCGTTCATAATGGTTTTAATGTCCATCCTAACATTTACCGGTTGTCTGGAAAATAAAGATTTTACAGTAGATCAGGAAAATGCAAAGGTGAAGCGTATACTTCTCTTTTTTTCTCTGGATGAGGAGAAGCCAAGCAGTATTGTTGAAGAATTCGAGTATGATGAGTTTGGCAGGATAAGTAAGTCAACTTCTCCAATGTACCAGGATGGAGTTATTGTCGGCACCATTTCATACGATTTGTACTTCTATGATATTTCTGACCGGCTGGTCAGGAAAGAAAACTATAATGCTAATCTTAATGCTCCTTCAGGCTATATAAATCTCATAAACTATATTTATGAATACTCCTCAGCAGGACTGAAAATTAAAGAAACTATTGAATATCCAATGGTTGGTACTGATGACTATTATATATATGAATATAAGAATAATCAGCTGGACGTTATAAAAAAATATGATAAGAAAAATGTGCTGGAGACCTATATCGTGAATGAATACGATCATTTGGACAGGCTGATCAGGGAAACTACTTATTTTGGTGCAGATGATCACTTTATTTCAAGTACAGTCCATTCGTATAATGGCCAGCTGCAGATAAAATCGGATGTTTATTCTGCTAAAGCACATATGCGAGAAATTAAACGCACATTTGACTCTTTAAACAGATTACGGATCTACGAATCAAAAGAACTTCAGGGCTATAGTTCAGCTATGAGCTACATCCTGAAATACGAATACTTCGACTAATTCAGCCATTTTCTCTGTGTAACTCCGTGGTTAATAAAAATCTTATTTAAAAGTTTCCTAAATTCTACTGTTAATAAAATAACATAAATATCATATAATGTTATTTGTATTGATTTATTACTTTAATTTGCGGCAAAGTAATATAAATGTTTCCTTTCAGTTCTCTTCTTACACAAGTGCCTTTAATCATTCTGGCAGCCGCATATATGCTCTATTTCGGGGCATATGCTGTTGGTAAATCAAAGGAGATAATTACTGAAGATCAACCTGAATCCAAAGAGCAGTCTGTAATTATTAATCAGGTTTCAAAGGCAGATACCTTTTACTTTGGCACGACTTCTGAAAGTACACAGTACGCATCTGAACCAGCAAAAAGAGCTGTTACTTTCTTCAGACCTGATATTACTTATCATTATTTTGATCCTGACAGAGACATCTGTTCATGTTTCACATCTTATTCTCTTTTTTCCCGTCCTCCTCCCATTGCAGGATAAACTCCGGAACTGAATTATACCAGTTGTTTATTATTAAATCAACAGATCCCAAAGGATCTGGTTGTTATCGTTTCAACGTTTTCAGAATTTTCTGATACGTGATAGATTAACTTAAATATTCAATGAAAAATCATATCAAATATATATTTATAATACTCATGGCGTCTGCATCCGGGCTTAAGGCTCAGGAGTCAGCAAACTCTATCGACAGTGCTCTTATGAAGATGGTGAAGCTCGGGGAGATTGTGATTAAAGCTTCAAAAGATAACGTCACTTTCAAATCAATACCGGCTTCAGTGTCAGTTATATCTGCAGCCAGTATAAGCGACAACCAGATTCAGTCGCTGAATGAAATATCATCATCTGCACCAAATTTCTTTATGCCCGATTATGGTTCCAAACTGACATCACCAGTATATATAAGAGGTATTGGATCGAGGATTAATTCTCCGTCAGTTGGCCTATATGTTGACTATGTTCCGTATTTTGAAAAAGCAGCCTTCGATTTCGATTTCTTCGACATAAAGCGGATAGAAGTTCTTCGCGGACCTCAGGGAACTTTGTTTGGAAGAAATACCATGGGAGGCATAGTGAATATTGTTACAACCTCTCCAATGGATTATACCGGTACTCACTTGAACCTTTCTGCCGGTAATTACGGCACCTACTCAGTAAATGGTGGTCATTACGGCAAGCTAGGGAACAGATTCGGATACTCATTAGCTCTTAATTATGTGCATAATGATGGCTTTTTTACCAATCAGTTTACCGGAAATCAGGTTGATAAGCTTAATTCATACGGCTTAAGAAACAGACTGATCTATGAAGTTTCAAAAAAACTGACTGTTGAAAATATTATCGGATTTGAACTTAGCAAACAGGGCGGGTATCCCTATGCTCTTTACAATGATTCAACTATGCTTGCCGAAAAGATAAACTATAACCAGTACAGTTCATATAACAGAGCTCTCTTTTCTGATGCATTACTGATTAAGTATACAACCTCAGGTTTTGATCTTACAGCTACAACCTCATACCAGTACCTTGATGATCTTCAGGATATTGATCAGGATTTTACACCCTCTTCACTGTTTTTTATATCACAGAAGCAAAAACAGAATATGGTTTCTCAGGAGGTTGTGATTAGATCAAATGGAAAGCATAAATACAACTGGTTGTTAGGAGGATACGGATTCTACCAGGCCTTTGATAATGCAGTAAATGTAGATTCATATGCTGCCAGCCTCAGCTATCTTAAAACATATGATCATAAGATTGACGGATATGCATTTTTCCATCAGTCATCACTAAATGATTTTTTAATTAAAGATCTAACTGTTACTGGTGGTATCAGGATCGATTCTGAAAAAGACCAGCTGGATTATACTTACGATCGGAATCTGAAAGGAGTACAGGCAAATCTGGCCGATACACTCTACCCTGCACTTGAATCTCTCGAGATAATTCCAAGAATGGCAATTAATTATAAGATTCTGAAAAGTAACCTTTATGTGGTAATTGCAAGAGGATATAAAACCGGCGGATTCAACTCAACATTCGAGCGTCCTGAAGACCTTACCTTCAATCCTGAATATAGCTGGAATTATGAGATTGGGGTTAAAACACCAATGTTGAATAATTATATCTATGCCGATGTTGCACTCTTTTATATTGACTGGAAAAACCAGCAGATCTATCAGACTGTTCCAAGCGGCAGGGGCTCAATGCTTAAGAACGCAGGTCATTCTGTGAGCAAAGGAGGAGAACTATCAATAAAAACGATTCCTGTAAAAGGTTTTGAATTCAATATCTCTTATGGATATACGAATGCTACATTCATATCATATGAGGTTAATGCGACAACTAACTATAATGGTAATTATCTGCCATATGTACCGCGTCATACACTCTCTTTACAGACAACAAAATCCATAAAGGTTAACAACTCATCCATGCTCGATAATATAAGGGTAAACCTTCTTTATCGAGGAGCAGGCAATATTTACTGGGATGAGAAGAACTCTGTGAGTCAGCCCTTTTATGGCCTGATAGATGGGAAAGTATCATTTGTAAAAAAATCAATGCAGTTCGATATTTGGGCTAAAAACATTCTGAATACTTACTATGAAGCATTTTACTTCGAGGCTCTGGGAAACAAATATGTCCAGACCGGGAAACCTGCCCAGGTGGGAATTAACTTATCAGTAAAATTTTAAATGATGAAAGAGAGAACCTGGCCCAAATTTCCTGTTCTGTTCAGCCTTTATATTGCCCAGTCAATACCTATGAGTTTTTTCTCAACGGTAATTCCGGTAATAATGCGGCAGGAGAAGTATTCACTTGAATCGATAGGATTGCTTCAGCTTGTAAAACTGCCATGGATATTCAAATTTCTCTGGGCCCCGTTAATTGACAATAATGCCCGCACTGATAAACAGCTCAGGAGGGTAATTATATTTTCCGAATTGTTCTATGCTGTTGTCATTCTGAGTATTGCAATGTTCAACCTGCAGACCGACTTTAAACTGATAGTGATTCTTATGGTTGTCGCTTTCATTGCATCTGCCACACAGGATATTGCAGTCGATATATTTGCAATTCTGCAGTTAAAACCTTCCGAACGGAGCCTCGGAAATAGTATGCAGTCTGCCGGTAGTTTTGTCGGTTCCCTCTTTGGCACAGGGGTGCTTCTGATAGCCTACTATTATTTTGGATGGACAAACCTGCTTGTTCTACTCGCGGCCTTTGTGATTTTTGCTGTTGTTCCGCTGCTCATTTATCGTAAACCCTCGGCAAATCAGTTTCAGAATGAGAATAAACAAGGTGTTTCCCTGATTGACATTTACCGCTTTTTTGCAGAAAAAGGCAAGCACAAAAGGGTGCTTATTTTAATCTTTTACTATTCAGGTATTATCGGTATCCTCACAATGCTTAAACCATATCTGGTCGACCTTGGTTATAATGTTAAGCAGATCGGTTTTATGTCGGGGATCTTTGGAACTTCTGTAGGAGCACTCTCTGCCCTTGCAGGCGGTTTCATTGTTAAGAAAACCGGAAGAAAATTGTCGATGTATATCTTCTCCGGATTAAGTCTGATAACTGCTGTATTGTTCTGGTTCATGACAAAATCTGTCCCTTCACTTGCAATAATATATGTGGCAATCGGCCTGTTGTGGGGAACGTATGGCTTATCTACAGTGGCAATTTATACAACATCGATGGATATAGTTCGAAAAGGTCGCGAAGGAACTGATTTTACTATACAGATCGTTATTACACATCTCAGCAGCCTTATTATCGCTGTATTCAGCGGGAAAATAGGTGATCTGATCGGATATAATGGTCTTTTCTCTATTGAGGTACTCCTTTGTCTGCTGACACTTGGAATCCTATTTTACTCACTACCAAAAGAAAATGAAAATGCAGGTTTCTGAAGTGCTTCTGATTAAATATAATGTTCCGGTACCGAGATACACAAGTTATCCTCCGGCCAATCACTTTAAGGATACTTTTTCCGAAGGTGATTACCTTACTATACTGAAGGAGTCGAATAACAGGAAACCGGAAAAAATTGCTTTTTATATACATATTCCTTTCTGTCAGAAAATATGCTATTACTGCGGTTGCAATGCATGTTCTATCGGAAATGGAAATCTGGTGGCTCCTTATATGGATGCTCTGATGAAGGAGATTGAGCTTGTAACGAAACACATTGATAAGAACAGGCTTGTATCACAGATTCATTATGGCGGAGGAACTCCTAATTCCCTGGATGTGAAGGCAATCGCCAGGATTAATGAGTACTTCTTTAAACACTTCACTTTTACCGACAATCCTGAAATTGCAATCGAATGTAATCCGGCCTATCTCGATTATAAATACGTAGATGATCTTATTTCTGCCGGATTCAACCGTTTTAGTCTTGGTATTCAGGATTTTAACAACGAGATACTAAAACAGGTGAACCGGTTGCCTTCTGCTATTCCTCCCGGTCAGCTTTTCACTTATCTGAAATCATCGGGTAAAAATATAAATGTGAATTTTGACTTTATTTACGGACTTCCGGGTCAGACTGTTGACTCTTTTTCAGACACAATACAGAAAGCCATTACGATTAAGCCCGACAGGCTGGTAACCTTCTCATATGCTCATGTCCCCTGGATTAAAAAACACCAGGTGATTCTCGAGAAAAAAGGACTTCCTGCTCCCGGCGAAAAAATGAATATGTTCCTGGCCGCTTACAGTCTTCTTAAGGATTCGGGTTATATGCCAATCGGACTCGACCACTTTGTACTTCCGACAGACGACCTGTATAAAGCTGAAAATGATGGAACCCTTCACCGGAATTTTCAGGGATACTGTACCAGGCTCACAACAGGTCAGGTTTATGCTTTTGGCGTAACAGCCATCAGTCAGCTCGAACAGGGATATTCACAAAACAGGAAAGAAATAAAGGATTATATATCGGATATTGAACAGGGTAAACTGCCTGTTGAAAGAGGATATGTTTTGTCTGATGATCAGATCATTACACGTGAAGTAATTACTGAAATCATGTGTAATAAAAAGATAAGTCTTTCAGGTTTCTCTGAAGCGAAAAATATGCCGGTTAGTGATCTGAAAAATGCGATTAAAAGAGATGATGCAATTTTAAAGGAGTTTGAAAAGGATGGTCTTATCAGATTTACATCTGATCTGATTGAGGTAACTGAGCTCGGCACTCTATTCATCAGGAATATTGCAGCATCGCTCGATAAAGAGTATCAGGAAAAAGTACAGACTTATTCCAAAACAGTTTAGCATAATGAAAATAAAAACAGACATAATCATATTAGGTGCCGGGTTAACAGGATTAACGATGGCATACTATCTGAAGAAAAGCGGCAGGAATGTTATTGTTATTGAAAAAGAGAGCAGGGCTGGTGGTGTAATAAATACCATTTCGGCTGATGGATTCATTTATGAAACCGGGCCGAATACCGGAGTTCTTTCCACACCTGAGATTGCAAGGCTTTTTAAAGACTTAAACGGTAATTGTGATCTTGATACGGCAAATCCAAAATCAAAGAAAAGATATATTCTCAAGAAAGGTAAATGGCAGCCTTTGCCTTCAGGATTATTTTCAGCTGTAACAACTCCTCTCTTTACTCTTAAGGATAAGTTCAGAATTCTGGCTGAGCCGTTCAGAAGACGCGGAGATGATCCGGATGAGACTCTTGCTCAGTTAGTTAAAAGAAGAATGGGGAAGAGCTATCTCCACTATGCTGTTGATCCTTTTATTTCAGGCATTTATGCAGGTGATCCCGCATCACTTGTAACCCGCTATGCAATGCCAAAGCTTTATGCTCTCGAACAGAAATATGGCAGTTTTATCGGGGGGGCAATAAAAAAAGCCAGGGAACCAAAATCAGAGGATCAGAAACGGGCAACGGGAGAAGTCTTCTCAGTTAAAGGGGGTCTTGAGAAATTGATCAGTGCACTTGTAAATGAGTTAACGGAGAAGAGTCTGATTTTTAATGTGAAAAACCTTACTGTTGAGCCACGTGACTCCGAATATACTGTCACTTTCAGGAATACAGATGATACGGTTGAAGAGATAGCTGCGTCATATGTAGTTACTACCTTTGGAGGCATTTCTTTAAAAAATATACTCCCGTTTATACAGGAACAAGAACTCAATACGGTTCTTAAGACCAAATATGCTGCTGTTGTTCAGGTTGCAGCAGGATACAAGACATGGAAAGGTATGCCGCTCGACGCTTTTGGAGGACTTATACCCACACTTGAGAACCGTGGAGTTCTTGGGATACTGTTTCCCTCAGCGATTTTTAAAGGGAGGGCTCCTGAAAACGGGGCATTGATCTCTGTTTTTCTCGGGGGAATAAAGAAACCGGATATTATATCAAAAACAGATCAGGAGATCAAAGAAATAGTGATGAAGGAGATTCGCGAAACGCTACTTGAAAATAGCGAGCCTGACCTTTTTGAGATTTTCAGATATACACATGCCATCCCTCAGTATGAAATATCATCCGGCGAAAGGCTTGAATGCATCAGGAAGATTCAGGACCAGTATCCGGGTCTAATACTTGCCGGCAATATCAGAGACGGAATAGGTATGGCCGACAGGGTCAAACAGGGTAAAGCAATTTCTGAAATACTGATACAGCAGTTTAATGGCAAATAAAGTACTTCTGATAGTAAACACCGGAACACCGGATAAGCCTGAAGTAAAGGAAGTAAGGAGATTTCTGTCTGAATTCCTGAATGATAAACGGGTTATTGACCTCCCCTGGTTACTCAGAAAAATTCTTGTTAACCTGATTATTGTCCCGTTCAGGGCACCAAAATCCACAAAATTATATAAACGGTTATGGACCGGAGAGGGTTCTCCCTTGCTTTATAACCTGAAAAAGCTTGAAACCGGAGTTCAGTTAAGATTAAAAAACAGATACAATGTGATGGGAGTGATGCGATACGGAACTCCTTCATTGAGAGAAACACTGAATTTAATGAAGAATAACCCGCCTGAAGAGCTGGTAGTATTTCCGTTATTTCCTCATTATGCATCTTCAACAACAGGTTCTGTTATTGAATTAACAGCAGGTATTGTTAAAAACTGGAATGTAATTCCTGAATTACGGTTTGTTGGTCAGTTTTATTCCCGTCCGGAATATCTGGATACAATGGCAGATCATATCATTAGGTATGAGACGGATAAGTATGATCATATCTTATTTTCGTACCATGGACTGCCTCTTAGCCATATACATTCCGTGCATCCCGAAAGAGATTGCAGAGACTGTAACTGCGGAGAAAAATTTCCTGACGATGGTGCTTTTTGTTATAAAGCGACCTGTTATGAAACTACAAGGTTATTATCAGCAAAATTAAAATTGCCTTCTGATAAAGCATCAACCTCTTTCCAGTCGAGGCTTACTAAGAAATGGTTGAGTCCCTTTACCGATGAAACATTAATTAAACTTGCCCGGTCAGGCAGAAAAAGAGTCCTCGTAATCGCACCTTCGTTTGTTGCTGACTGTCTCGAAACCACAATTGAGATTAAGGAAGAGTATTTGAATCTTTTTAAAAGTGAAGGCGGTCAGGAACTTACCGTGGTTGAAAGCCTTAATGGGTCAGATGAGTGGGCTAAAACTCTGATCGATATTGCTGATATTTAAGTTTCTTGCTCTACGCTCTACGCTTTACGCTTTACGCTCTACGCTTTACGCTTTACGCTCCGTGCCCTTTATGCTGAGCGAAGCCGACGGATGCTGAGCGAAGCCGACGGATGCTGAGCGAAGCCGAAGCATCACCAGCTCGAATCATACCACGACCTTACATCAGTGGCATGCATACCGGCTGTAATTGCAGCCTCTAATCCGAGGTCGCCATCTTCGAATACTTCGATAAATTCAGGTGCAATTTTCATCTGTTCAGCACATTTAAGGAATGTTTCGGGATGCGGCTTAAAGTTTTCCACATCATTTGCCGTAATAATAATGTCAAAGTATTTCCTTAAACCAGTGATCTCAAGTGTGCGTTCAACAGCTTCCCTGTGACCTCCTGTTCCAACAGACATCGGAATTAAGCCATGATACTTTTTAACTATTTCCACTACAGGAATGATTGGTTTTACTTTATGCTGGTCCTTGTAAAATTCGTTGAGTTTTACTTCAATTATCTGTTCAATTGTAACGGTTCCGTTGAGGTTATTATCTTTAATTATCTCTGTTGCTATCAGCCATCCCGGGCTGCCGGTATGCTTCCTGAGAAAAGCAGTATCTATTTTTGCTCCATATTTCTGACAAGCCACTCTCCAGCCTTTAAAGTGAAATGGCATTGTATCAGCGAGAGTCCCGTCGAGATCAAAGATCAATCCTTTAATGCCTGGTTTTATATCGTATTGCATAATTTTTATTGTTGTGGCGCAAAGGTAGAAAGAAAAATGAAAGAGGAAAGAAACATATATTAATCAAATTATTACTTAATTGCCAACTTATGAAGGAGATGTGCAGCGGATAGTTAGTCTGACTGAAATTTCTTATATTGTGGATTCTTATAACAACTTTGAGAATTGAATAATTTTAGCGACAAATCTAACCAGGAACTGCAGTCGGAGCTTAACGATTTAAGACTTGCATATGAATTGCTAAAGAGTCAATGTGAGAGTGGGATGTCTGTTCTGCGCGACGCTGAAGCAAAAGCCAAAATGAGCGAAGAGAAGTTCATGAAAGCCTTTATGACAAGTCCTGATTCAGTTAATATCAACAGGCTTTCGGATGGAATGTATGTGTCGGTAAATGAAGGATTTGTAAAGATGCTTGGTTTCTCGGAGGGGGAGGTTATCGGTAAAACATCTTTAGAACTTAATATCTGGGCTGACCCTGATAATCGTAAAGATCTTGTTTCCAGACTTCAGAAGGATGGCAGGATAGAAAACTTTGAAGCACTATTCAGACATAAAGACGGTAGAATAATTATAGGACTGATGTCAGCGTCAATACTCGATCTTGACGGTGTTCCGCATAGTATAAACATAACAAAGGACATAACCGGCAGAAAACAAATTGAAGATCAATTCTTTCTCCTTGCTAATGCTCTTAAGGGATCAAAGGAGTGCGTCAGTATAACCGATATGAATGACAATGTACTTTTTTTAAACCGTGCATTTCTGGAAACATATGGTTTTAATGAAGAAGATCTTAAAGATGAATCTATTAGTATAATCCGGTCCCCGAATAATCCTCCTGAAATAGTAAACGAAATACTACCTGCAACCCTCCGCGGCGGATGGCATGGAGAAATATATAACAGGAAGAAAGACGGAACTGATTTTCTGATTTCTCTGTCAACAGGAGTTGTGAAAGATGAAAATGGTAAGTCGATTGCGCTTATTGGCATTGCAAGCGATATAACACAAAGTAAGAGGATTGAACTTGAGAACCAGATCCTTTATGAGATTAACAGGGGAATTACTTTAACCTCAAATCTCGATGAGTTACTGAAACTGATACATTTATCCCTCGGTAAAGTGGTTTATGCAGAAAACTTTTTTGTTGCACTGATGAATGAAAAATCAGGACTTTTCAGTTTTCCGTATTTCGTCGATAAATATGATACTACACCACTTCCCACATCGATGGGCAAAAGTTGCAGTTCTTACGTTTTCAGAACTGTTAAACCATTTCTGTTTAGCCAGAAGGAATTCGAGATACTGGAAAAACTAAATGAAGTAGAACTGGTAGGATCACCCTCTCCGTCATGGATAGGGATTCCATTACAAACACCTTCTGGAGTTCTAGGAGTAATGGTGCTTCAGCATTATGAAAAGGAAAATGTGTATTCTGAAGAGGATATGAGATTTCTTGTCTCCATCGGGGGACAGATAGCATTTGCAATTGAAAGG
Organism: Bacteroidales bacterium; assembly: GCA_016709865.1. Taxonomy (NCBI): domain Bacteria; kingdom Pseudomonadati; phylum Bacteroidota; class Bacteroidia; order Bacteroidales; species Bacteroidales bacterium. The sequence continues at coordinate 973,356 of JADJLX010000005.1, read as the reverse complement.
AAACTGGCGGAATTAGAAATTAAGTTAAAGAATGAACTCCTTCAGACAGTAAATTCAGAAAAAGATAAATTCTTTTCAATCCTTGCTCACGACCTGCGTGGTCCGTTAAGTGCATTTGTAGAGGCCACAAAGATTATTACTGAGGAGGTCCATACGATGTCGATTGATGAGATCAAAGAGATTACTCTCAGCATGACTCAGTCTGCAACTGGAATCTACAGCCTGCTTGAGAACCTTCTTGAGTGGTCGCGTTTGCAGCGGGGTGTAATGAATTTTATTCCTGAAAAAATAAACATTAAACAAAGAATAATCGATTGTGTCAATGTATTATCTGAGTCTGCAAAGAAGAAAGGAATTGTAATTGAAACTTCTATGGATGAAACTCTGGAGATAAACGCTGATAAGCATATGTTTGATACAATAGTAAGGAACCTGATATCAAATGCACTTAAATTCACAAAGCAGGGAGGAATAGTCAGTATTTCAGCTATTTATGCCCGGCATGATTTTGTTGAAATTAAAATATCCGATTCAGGGATAGGAATGACAACTGAATTAATTAATAAACTCTTCAGAATTGATGAAAAAACCAGCCGTCCGGGAACGGATGGCGAGCCAAGTACCGGATTAGGTTTATTGTTATGTAAAGAATTTATTGAAAAGCATGGAGGTAAAATTTGGGTGACCAGCGAAGCCGGAAAAGGGAGTATATTCACTTTTTCATTAGCAGGCGCTCAAAAATCATGAACCTAAACAGACAATTAATAGCTGATATGGAAAACACGCTTGATAAGATTCTGCTTAAGGCTTGTATTGATAGTCCGCAGGATATGATTATTTTGGCTATTGATAGGCAATTTAACTATCTGGCATTTAATACATTTCATGAAAGGATCATGAAAATTGCCTATGGTATTGACATAAAGCCGGGAATGAATATTCTTGAGTGTATGACAAGTGAGGATGACGTCTCAAAAGCGAAATTAAACTATGGAAAAGCCTTAACCGGGCAAAGCCATATAACTGTCGAAGAGTACGGTGAACTGAAACGGAATTATTATGAAACAAGGTACAATCCCATATTTAATGAAAAACAGGAAATAGTTGGTGCAACAGCTTTCGCATTCGATGTATCAGAAAAAATAAATACTCTTGAGTCGTTAAAGAAAAGTGAGGATAAATTCAGAAGGGCTTTTTATACAAGCCCCGACTCAATAAATATCAACCGTCTCTCAGATGGCATGTATGTATCAATAAACGATGGATTTACAAAAATAACGGGCTATACAGCAGAAGAGACTATCGGGAAAACTTCAATGGAACTTGATATCTGGGCAGTACCATCTGACCGGAATAAGCTTGTTCAGGGTCTTAAAGAAAAGGGAAGATATGAGAATCTCGAGACACAATTCAGGATGAAGGACGGAAAGCTCCTTACCGGTATTATGTCTGCCTCTGTTATTGAAATTGATGGAGTTACTCATATTCTGAGTATTACACGTGATATATCTGATAGGAAGCGTGCAGAAATTGCTCTGATTGAGAGTGAAACTAGGTACAGAGAATTGGTCGAACTGGCTGTTGACGGGATACTGCTTGGATCGCATGACGGCAGGATAATTGAAGCAAATTCATATATACTGGTACTGACCGGAAGGAAGCGTGATGAGCTCATAGGTACACATATAAGTGATCTATTCATTCCTGAAGATCTGGTAAAATCTCCTTTGCGATTTGATCTTCTTCAGAAAGGAGAAACTGTTATAAATGAGCGGCGTTTATTACGTAAGGACGGCAGTACTATTCCGGTTGAGATGCATACAAAGATGATGCCGGATGGAACCTATCAGTCTATTTATCAGGATATTAGTGAAAGGAGGAAGTCGGAAGAGAGACTTGTTAAACTTAATGAGTGCTTTTTGAGTTTTGTAAGCGATCCTCTGGTAAATATTAATCATCTGGTAGCAATCTGCGGTGAGCTTGTTGGTGCAACCTGTTCGCTGTATAACCGGTTAGAGGGCAATATGCTCTGCTCACTCGGACAATGGAATGCACCTTCAGATTACATTTCGGTAGACAATCCTGAAGGTCACATTTGCAATGATGTTATTAAATCATCCAGTGAAAAAACTGTAATAATCAGAAATCTTCAGGAGACATCATATGCAACTACCGATCCAAATGTTTTGAAGTATAACCTTCATACCTATGTAGGTAAATCAATAAAATTTGAAAATGAAAACGTTGGTTCTCTGTGTCTTGTATTTCAGAAGGATTTTAACCCTGATCAGAATGAGATAAGATTTCTGGAGATAATAGCCTCAGCAATAGGGATAGAAGAGGAGCGCCGACAGGGTGATTTAGCTCTCAGATCAAGTGAGACTAAGCTTCAGAGTATAATACATGTTGCACCTGTGGGGATAGGACTCGTTGTAAACAGGGTTCTGATGGAGGTAAATGATACCCTGTGCAAGCTGATAGGATATGAGAGGGAAGAACTGATCGGAAAATTGTCAGAGATTCTTTATCCAGCAAGGGAGGAGTATGAACGGGTAGGAAAGGAAAAATATGATCAGATTGCATCAAAAGGGACAGGATCAGTCGAGACAGTTTTTAAATGCAGGGATGGCAGGTTATTAAATGTTATTCTTAGCTCAACTCCCCTTGACCGAAGCGATCATTCGAAAGGAGTCACTTTCACCGTTCTGGATATTACCGAAAGGAAAAAAGTTGAGGTAGCTCTTCGTGAAAGTGAAGAGAAATTCAGATCCATAGCAGAAAACCTTTCTGATATTATCTTCCTCACCGATACTAAAGGAACCCTTGCTTATGTTTCTCCATCAGTGGAAGTGCTTGGTTATTCTGCAGATGAGTTCCCCGGAAAATTTTTTGGAGACTTCCTGGTTGAGGGTGAGCTCGAAAAAGGCATGTCGTTTTTTACTAATGCGTTAAATTCAATAAATCTTACTACTACCGTTCAACTACTGTTTAAGCGGAAAGACGGCAGTTCATTCTTTGCTGAACTTTCGGGTTCAGTTTTCTATGCAGGAAATGAAGTAAGAGGTGTTCTTGGACTTCTCCGCGATATTTCAGAAAAAGTGAAGAGGGAAAATGATCTGAGGAAATTGTCAAGAGCAGTTGAACAGAACCCGGTTTCAATAGTAATAACCGATACCAATGGAATTATTGAATATGCGAATCAGAAAATGTGTGAAGTTACCGGTTATTCAATCGATGAACTTATAGGGAAAAATCCGAGTGTGCTCAGTTCCAAAAGAAAATCACAGGAGGAATACAGGGAATTGTGGGATACAATAAAAAGAGGAGATGACTGGAAAGGAGAGTTTCTTAACAAAAGAAAAAACGGGGAACTCTATTGGGAGAGCGCTTTAATATCTCCTATTAAAAACGAAAAGGAGGAAGTTACTCATTTTCTTGGTATTAAGGAGGATATTTCTTTAAGGAAAGCCCTCGAGGCATCTACAAGGGAGAGCGAAAAGAGGTATCGGGAACTTTTTCTAAATAACCCGATTCCGACATATATTTTTGATGAATCAACACTCGAATTTGTTGAGGTAAATGAGGCCGCTATAGAAAGTTATGGGTACAGCAAGGAGGAATTCTCATCCATGACACTAAGGGACCTAAGGATTATGGAAGAGATACCGGAACTTCTGGATTCTTTAAAGAATATTGGGCATAAAACCTTTTATTCCACAAGCATGCGGCACGTGAAGAAAGATGGTACAGTATTCCCGGTTGAAATAACTTCTCATTCACTTCCTGAAAAGAATGGAAGAAGAACCAGACTGGTTACAGTTACTGATATAACTGAACGATTAAAAGCAGCTCAACAGATGACTCTGGCAAAAGAAAAAGCAGAAGCCAGCGACAGAATCAAAACTACTTTCCTGAATAATATTTCTCATGAAGTACGCACACCTCTCAACGGAATTCTTGGATTTGCTGAGATAATGAATCAGACCGGATTATCTGATGAGGAAAAGAAAGAATCAATGTCAATGCTCCATCAGAGCAGCGAGAGATTACTTAATACTATTACAAGTTATATGGATATCTCTTTGCTGACTTCAGGTGCGATGTCGGTAAATTTAAAAGAGATATCCCCGGTGCAGTTGCTGAGCAGTCTTTATAAATTGCATCAACCACTATGTTCTCAGAAAAAGTTGCAACTTTTCCTAGATATTCCATCAGGAGGGGAGACATTATCAGTGAATTCTGATCCGGAAGTATTAAGAAAAATATTTAGCCATCTTCTGGATAATGCGATTAAGTTTACAGAAAAGGGAAACATACATTTTGGATTTACAAATACTATCTCCGAAATCATCTTTTACGTCAGCGACACTGGTATAGGCATTCAGAAGGAGTCCTTAGGTCATATCTTCGACAAGTTTTCAAAAGAAGACAGAGGACCACAAAGAATTTCTGAGGGGAGCGGACTGGGATTATCAATAGCCAGGGGATTGACTGAAATACTTGGTGGGAGAATTTCCGTTGAATCAGAACCCGGCACCGGATCTTGCTTTAGTCTGACTTTTCCGTCGAATTCCGGTAATTCTACAACTTCCGGGAGTACTTCCAGAAAGCATACTCATAAAAAATCAGGTAACGATACAATCCTAATAGCAGAAGATGATGATACAAACTTTTTCTATCTGAATGCTATTATTTCAAGAGAGTTTGGTTCAAAAATATTACATGCTGAGAATGGCCGGGAAGCAATTGATTTATTCAGTTCTAACCCTGATATCAGACTGGTACTGATGGATATTAAAATGCCGGAAGTTGATGGAATTGAAGCTACAAGACAGATAAAAACTATTCGGTCAGAAGTTCCTGTTATTGCTATAACAGCATACGCAATGTCAGGCGATGAGGAACGGGTTCTGGCTGCAGGCTGCGATGGCTATCTCAGCAAACCTATCAGCAAAGAAAAACTGTTAAGAAAAATCGCAGAGTTCGTAAAAATCTGAATTTTGCCTGCTGATGATTTCTCTGTGGTTCTCTGTGTCTCCTCCGGATTTTCTCTGTGTAATAAAAGAATAAGAACTTACACAGAGTTACACAGAGGAATCACAGAGTCACACAGAGAGAAATTATCCATCTGACTTCTTACCTGGTATATTCTTTTAGGTACTTAGTAACCTGTTTATAAACATTTTCTGCTGTAAACCCGAATTTTTCATCAAGTACTTTGTATGGAGCAGAATAACCAAAACTATTCATTCCCCAAACCTTTCCTTTCGGCCCAACAAGTCCCTGCAGTGTTACTGAGAGTCCCGCTGTTAAACCGAAAACTGGTACATTCTCAGGTATGATCTGTTTATGGTATTCATCAGGCTGATTTCTGTATAATCCTTCAGAAGGAGCTGATACTATCCTCACTTTCAGATTGTCTTTACGCAACAGTGGCGCTCCTTCGACAAGAGTTGCAACTTCCGATCCGCTTGCAATCAGGATAATATCAGGTTTCCCCTGACAATCCTGGACTATATAGGCTCCGTTGTATGACTTCAGTGCATCCGCATATCTGTTTCCATTATCGGAAGGAAGATCTTTTATATTTTGTCTTGAAAGTATTAATGCTGTAGGTGTCTTTTTATTCTCAAGTGCCATTTTCCATGCAACAGTCGTTTCAGTACCATCGGCAGGCCTGAGTACCACCATGCTGTTTTCTCCATGGTGATTTTTAAGATGTTCCATAAGCCTTAGCTGGGCTTCCTGTTCTACTGGCTGGTGTGTCGGGCCATCTTCGCCTACACGGAATGCATCATGGGTCCAGATATATTTTACAGGCAGACGCATAAGACATGCAAGTCTTACTGCAGGTTTCATATAATCTGAGAAAACAAAAAATGTACCGCAGGCTGGAATTACACCTCCGTGAAGAGCCATGCCGTTCATAACTGAAGCCATAGTAAGTTCGGAGACACCTGCATGAAGAAATGCTCCGCTGAAATCACCCTTAACAAACGGATGGGTGTTTTTAAGGAATCCGTCTGTCTTGTCTGAATTGGCAAGGTCGGCAGATGCCACAATCATATTTTCTATTTTGGTTGCATATATGCTAAGCATTGCAGCAGAAGCAGCTCTTGTAGCTGATCCTTCTTTCTGGCTCACGGATTTGTAATCTATTTCAGGAATATTGGATTCGAAAAAGTCGTTAAGCTTTTTATTCATCTCAGTATTTTTCGATGCCCACAGGGCTTTACTTTTCTTCCAGTCTGAAGCTGCTTTACTCTTTTCTGCAAGGATATTTCTGTACAACTCCTTTACTTCATCAAATACTATGAATGGATCTGATGCACTGCCTCCAAGGTTAACAAGTGATTTTTCGTATGAACCGCCGGCTTCGCTTACAGGCATTCCATGAGTTGAGGTTTTTCTTTCGAAGCTCTTTCCTTCAGCATCCAAAAGCCCTTTGCCCATTATCGTTTTACCAATAATAATAGTTGGTTTCGACTTTTCTGAATTAGCTGATACAAGTGCTTTTCTTACCTGGTTATGGTCATTGCCATCAATTTTAATAACATTCCATCCCCAGGCAGTATATTTCATTGCAGTGTCTTCAATTGTAACTGCTTTTGTTTCGGTTGAGAGCTGTATGTCATTTGAATCGTAAAACATGATAAGGTTGCTTAGCCCGAGGAATCCGGCCAGCCTGCCCGCACCCTGCGATATCTCCTCCTGAACACCACCGTCGGAGATGAATGTATATATTTTATGAGCAAACAGTTCTCCGAATCTTTCTGCAAGAAATCTCTCTGCAATAGCTGCACCAACAGCCATTGTATGTCCCTGTCCCAGCGGACCTGATGTGTTCTCAATACCCCTCATTACGTCAAGTTCAGGGTGCCCCGGTGTTGGACTTCCCCACTGTCGGAAACTTTTTAGCTCTTCAGTTGTAAAATGGCCGGTGAGTGTAAGAATTGAGTAAAGCATTGGCGACATATGGCCAGGATCGAGAAAGAATCTGTCACGGTTTATCCATTCCGGATCTGCAGGATCAAAGCTCAGGAACTCAGAAAAGAGTATATGAATAAAATCTGCACCGCCCATTGCTCCCCCGGGATGTCCGGATTTGGATTTTTCTACCATTGCCATAGACAGTATCCTAATATTATCTGCGGCTCTCTGGTTTACATCAATTTTCATACAGCTAAAAGTATTTGATTAGTTTATTGTTGTCAAAAATAAGATTATTCGCTGATAGTGTTTAGTAATAGACATTAAAAAAAAGATACAATAACTGAAATTTATTATCTTTAAGTACAATTATTGTTAGTACTTAATTTTGCCTGACATATGGAACAACATCTGACTGCCCTGGTCGTAGATGATGAAGAGAGTGCCAGAAAATTATTGAAAAAACTTTTGGAGGAGACAGCCTGTTTTAAAGAAATCAGGACCGCTTCATCTGTTAATAATGCAAATTCTGAAATGTCTCAGTTTGATCCCGATCTTGTTTTTCTCGACATCAAGATGCCTGGCAAGGATGGTTTTAGTTTTATAAACGATCTAAAACAGAATTTTCGGAATCCTGAAATCGTATTTGTAACAGCATATGACCATTATGCTATAAAAGCCCTTAGAAATCAGGCGTTTGATTATCTTCTTAAACCAGTTAACCGCAAGGAACTAAAGCAGTGTGTTACACGATTTGTTGAACAGGTAAATTCTTCAGCCCCGAAAGAGAAACAATCGGCTGCTTCCCATTTCCCAAAAGATGCTATAGCCAGAATCCGTGTTAACACCCGAACAGGTACTCTCTTTATAAATCCGTCATCAATTCTCTATTGTAAAGCAGACGGAAATTATACATCTATTTGTACCGGCAGCAAGCAGCATCTCTGTTCTCTGAATATTGGAAAGGTAAAAGAAATGCTTCCCGGTAATGGATTTATAAGGGTTGGAAGATCGCATATTGTGAACTTTGAGTATATCACTATGCTTGACAGAAAAGATAGTACAGTAACGCTTGTAAGGGATGATGAATCTGTTACAATAAAACTGCCCAGACACCATCTCAAGGATCTTGAAATGACATAGTAATGAGAAGGGGTGCTCTTTTTAAAAAGTTAGTTTACTCTCCATGGTTGCTGGCAGCCCTGCCAGCAGTTGTTATTATGCTTTTCCTTCCTCCTCTCGGATTACATTACACTTTAAATATTGAGGAGAAAGGAAAGCTTTTTTCGAATGAAACTTACGTTGACCTTAATGCAGATTCTGTAACTGAAATAGTAAGGTTAGGTAAAGGCTTCCCATATTATCATCTGCTAATACTGGATAATAATTACAGGATCTATGATCAGTTGAATTTTAAGGATTCACTGGATGCCGCATTGTCTTTCCCATTCTTTGGAAACATCGATAATGACAATTTTAAAGAGATTTATATTTTTTCATATAAAAACGATTCCTTATTTCTGAACATAAACGAATTCTTTGATTCAGAAGGTATAAGGATGGAGGGCCAGTTTATCTCCAAAATGAAACCAGTCAATAATACTGTTACTTCGAACGTCTATCCTGCAGGTTTCTATGATGTGTCAGGAGATGGAAACAAGGAACTGTATTTTACTATTGCGACCGGATTCGGACTTGAGCCACGGCTGGTCTATTACTTTGATGTTTTTACAAAAGTATTGAAATCAAGTCAGTTTCTGGGTGTAAATTGTCAGTTTCCAAGGTTTTCTGATGCCGACGGAGACAATAAACCCGAGATTTTTGGAAGGATGAGTGCCTCTGGGAATTACAAAGTACCGACTCCATTCACCGACATGAGTACATGGCTAATGGTTTTCGATGAAGAACTTAACCTGGAGTTTACTCCGGCTGAATTTCCGGGACTTACAAATAATCTTGAGATTTACCCTTATTCATCGGGAGACTTCAAAGGTTTTATCATGAGTCATAATACTGCAACTGCCGATACATCAGTATCTGAACCAAGATTATTAATTTACTCGGGAGATGGTAATTTTGTTAAAGAAAAAGTGTACAGCAAACTGGGTCTGGATGGTTTTGTCGCGTTACATCTTGTTACCTCCGGGCAGGGTGACAGAATATTCTTATTTGAAAAAGAAGTAATTGAACTAAATGATCGTTTGGAAGTTGTAAACAAAATTAAATCACCTCTGAATCAGGTATATTTTTCATATGTTGAAGATATTGACCTGAACGGCATCAAAGAAATTATTCTTTTCTCTGCCGGAGAGGAGAAATTGATTGTGCTTAACACATCTTTGCATATACTGGCAGAGGCAAATCTTAAATCGTCTGCTTCTGAGTTAAAATTTTCACATTCAATTTCATCCGGTAACAGAAACAAACTATTTGTTACCTCTTCCGACAATTCATGGTTAATTGAAATGAAGAATAATAATTTATTCTATTTGGGATATCTCGCATATCCTGGAATTTACATGTTACTTGTATTGTTTATAGACGGAATAAACAGAATAAACACATATAAAATAAGGCAGAAAGAGAGTCTGAAGCAGAGGCTGTTAACCCTTCAGCTACAAGGAATTAAATCGCAGCTCGACCCGCATTTTACTTTTAATGCCTTAAATTCAATTGCCTCACTCATCTATCTTGATGACAGGCAGTCGGCATACGATAATATGAATAAATTTACCATGCTTCTCCGATCAATGCTGAATGATGCTGACAGAATATACAGAAGTCTTGGTGAAGAGTTAGATTTTGTAACAACATACCTTGAACTTGAAAAACTGCGTTTTGGAGATAAATTCAACTTCATAATTGAAATCAGCGATGAGGTTAGTCAGAAAGAACAGGTTCCTAAGCTTGTACTGCAGACCTTTGCAGAGAATGCAATCAAGCATGGATTAATGCCTTGTACTGAAGGCGGCATTCTGAAAATTGTTGCAGCCAGGGAAGATAATTATCTTAAACTTACAATAGAAGATAATGGTGTAGGCCGCGAAAAATCGTCAGGTAAAAGCACATCAACAGGAAAGGGGCTTAAGCTTACAGGTGAATTTTATGATATCTTGAATCAGTTGAACAAACAAGCAATAATACATACTCTCACTGACCTTTATGATGCCAATGGATTACCGGCTGGTACCAGGGTGGATGTCTGGGTCCCGCTTAATGTATGATTAACAGGTTAATATGAAAAAGCATCACTGCTCCGAAAAATAGTTTTCACCTCCTGGTTTCAGGCTGCAGTTCCTGCTATAATTATATTTATTTTTCTGCCTTCACTTGGATCAAGGTATAATGTTGATTTTGAATCAGTTGAAGTGCCTGGTGATAATCTTATTTATTCTGACCTGAATTCTGATGGAAACTCAGAGAGATTAAGCCAGGGGAAAGGTATTCCATATTATTATATATCTGTTTATAATTCAGATAATCAAATATTTGATCAATGGAATCTTCCCGGAATAGTTGATCCAATACTTTCCGGAATGTTTACCGGGGATTATGATAATGACAGTATTGAAGAAATATATATTTTCACCAGAGAAGAAGATTCACTATTCCTTAATGTTAATGAATTACTTCAGCCATCCGGAACTAAACTGGAAAGACAATACATCACAAAAATAGGTGTTGTTAATGGTGAAGTAACTTCATTTCTTGAACCTATTGGTTTTTTGATGAGAACGGTGACGGGTATAAAGAAATATATTTTTCAATTGCAACGGCATTTACAAAACAACCAAGAAAGATATTTTACTACGATCTGTTTAACGCAAGGTTAGCATACAGCCAGAATTCAGCCTCAATTTGCCTGTATCCCGAAATGAGAGATGTTGATGGTGATAAAAGGCCGGAAATATTCGGACTTTCAAGTGCTTCAGGCAATTACAGGAGGAATGTTCAATATACTGACAGCAGTGCCTGGTTCATGGTTTTTAATGATCATCTGGACTTCAAGTTTAAACCAGTTGAGTTTTCTGGTTTTGCCAATAGTGTTGAGACCAAGAGTTATAAGAGCTTCAACAACTATGGTTTTATTCTGTCGCTTTGGGCTGGTGGAACAGATACTACAGTTATGGATTCACATATTTTGATTTACGATACTGAGGGAAATTTGCTAAGAAGCCGTTTGACCAGTGAGTATGGCTTTAAATCAGTCATCAGACCTGTTGTGATTGAAAATGCAAATTCTGACAGGATTTATCTTCTCGGCGACAAAATTCTGGAGATATCTGATAATCTTCATGTTATAAACAAAACAGATTTGCCATTTGATTCCAGATATTTTTCATATTTATATGATCTCAACTATGATGGCGTTGTTGAGATTATTCTTCACTTTTATGATGAGGATAGGATCATAATCTATAACACAGCTCTTCAGGAAATAATAAATACTGAAATAAATATATCTTCGGAAAGATGGACCTTCTGTAAATATACCTCATCTGATAATAGGGTTAAAACATACCTCGAGGCAGCTAGCTCCGGTTTATTTATTAGTCTTGAGAAAAACAGGGATTATTATTTGATGTATCTTTCTTTTCCTGGCATCTACTTCCTTTTCTATCTTTTCATTCTTCTGATAAAGCGGTTTAATACATTTCAGGTCGTCGAAAAGGAGAGTCTTAAGCAAAGGCTTGCATCATTACAGCTTCAGGGGATAAAATCACAACTCGATCCTCATTTTACTTTTAATACTCTTAACTCAATAGCTTCACTGATTTATCTTGAAGACCGGCAGGCAGCTTATGATTATATGAATAAGTTCACACAATTACTCAGGGTGATGCTTAATGATGCTGAGAGATTATACAGAAGTCTGGGCGAAGAAATAGAATTTGTTAATACCTATCTTGAACTCGAGAAATTAAGATTCGGTGAAAAATTCAATTATTATATCGACATAAAGGAAGGAGTTACCCAAAAAGAGCAGGTTCCGAAACTTGTTCTTCAGACATTCGCTGAAAATGCTATAAAACATGGTTTAATGCCATGTTCAGAAGGAGGAATTCTGAAAATAACAGTCTTGCGGGAAAATGATTATCTTAAACTTTCAGTTGAGGATAATGGTATTGGGCGTGAAAAGGCTTCCGGAAGAAGCACTTCAACGGGTAAAGGCTTAAAACTAACAAGTGAATTTTATGAGATCCTGAATCAAATGAACAGCAGAGCAATATCTCTTCATTTTACTGATTTACATAACGACAAAGGTGAAACTGCAGGTACAAGAGTGGATGTAATGGTTCCTGTTGATCCTTTAATAAAAAAATAGTATCAGGATCTTAAAGATACTTTCTGTCTTCCTCCGGGACCTCAAAATACTTATCATATTTCCTGGCATCGGGACCTTTCTTCTCGATTTTCGAACCCCTGATTTTATATGTACATTTTTCTCCCGCAATATCTGAGAAATAGATATCGTATTCCTTACCCGCTTCATCAACCATAATTATTCTAACAAGATGGTTATATCTGGCACTGTTAAGCTGAGAATGACAGATGGGGCATGTATAGATATATTTAGCCCCTTTTTCAATCTTGAATGAATGATGTGTGGTTGTTGTGTAGTTTCCTATCTCTGGATTTAAGAAGATCAGGCCCCTTTCCGTACTGTTTGTTTTTGAAGCGGCCAGGACAATTGAAGTTTTAACTTTCAGATGTCCTTTGCAAATTTTGCATAAATATTCCGCAGCCATAATGAACCTCCAGTTAGTTTAGTAGTTTCAGAATCTCTCAATAATACACCTCTAATATACGAAAGAAAACGGTCAAAATCAATTTTTTTGATCATATCTGTCATACCAGCTTTTTTTTTAAACATTTTAAGATACTTTTACGTTCTTTAATAAATCAAGGGGAATTCAAATGACATCCATACTAATAAAAATTTATCTTAAGTTGTGTTCTGCTGTCCCGGGTTTTAGGAAAATTACCCGAAAGTGGATGTATCAGGCCATGGGGCGCTTTATTAAGCAGGAGCAGTGGACATATATGAATTACGGATATGCTCACATCAACGGAGAAGACAGGTTTGCAGATCTTGATTCAATTGACGAGGTACAGCGTCTCTCTTACCAGCTTTATAATCACCTGGCAGCTGAAATCGAACTTGAAAACAAGACTATCCTGGAAGTTGGAAGCGGACGTGGAGGAGGCGCTTCTATGATTAAGAAGTATCACAAGCCTGATCAGATGGTTGGATTGGATTATTCAAGTGCAGCTGTAAAACTTTGCAAAAAGAACCATCATACTGAAGGTCTCAAATTTGTTGAGGGTGATGCTGAGAACCTTCCATTCGGATCTGGTTCATTCGATGCTGTTATAAATGTAGAATCATCACACTGTTATGATTCTATGGAGAAGTTTCTGGCTGGTGTAAACAAGGTTCTCAAACCCGGCGGCCATTTTTTATATACTGATTTCAGGGAGCCGTATGAAATTCCTGAACTTGAGAAGCAATTATCTGAATCGGGGCTTAATGTAATAAGGAAAAGAGATATCACACAAAATGTAATAAAGGCACTGGATGAGGATCATGACCGCCGTATGAAAACAATATCGGAAAATGTTCCAAAGCCTTTTATCAAGCAGTTCCGTGAATTTGCCGGCGTTAAAAACTCGGTAGTCTATAAGCAGTTTGAAAGCGGAAACATGATCTACTTTAGTTTTATCATGCAAAAGCCTTTAGCCGGATTGTAAAAAAAATCATTAAAGTTTATCAGGTAACGCTTTCATAAATTCCTTTATCAGGTCATCTTCAAATTTACCGCAGTAGGTATCGGTGAGAAACCTGTTTAGCGCTACATTATTAAAAACCTCCCATGATTTGTCCTCTCTCCCCGGAATGACCGGGAAGAAATGGATCCCGTTAGCTTTAGCAGCATCCAGATCTCCTTTAGCATCTCCAATCATGAGTATCTTATTGTCGTTGTATTTGCCTTTTGCAGCATATGCCAGATGCTCGCTCTTTGTTCCATGTTCCTGCGCAGCAATAAGCTTAACATACTTCCGGAGATTGTTTTCTTCCCATTCACGCTGAAGGGCCTCCAGTGGCGTTTGAGAAACAATAACAAGATCGGCATGAACATGAGCCTTTTTAATACCGCTGAGGGCATTCGGAAAAGGAGGGATGTTTCCCAGGTGAAGAGCAATTTCTTCATTAATTGCTTCAGACCAGCTGACAACCTTCTCCAGATCGGGATTATAATTGGATTCGAAGTACTTCCTGAGTGTTGAATTGCCCAGTCGGGTTTCAGTCTTAATCCAGTTTTTTAAAGAGGTCATATCGGGTAAGGAGCATCCTGAGGCTCTTACTTCCGGGTTTTCGCCCAGGAGTTCAAATACTTTTATTAAAGAAATAAACCTGTTGCCACCTCTGTAAAGTGAGTACAGATTTACAAATTCCCATGTTGTACGTAAAGGTTTTTCTATTGAATTGAGACCGAAGTGCTTTAAAGCGTTTGGTATGAAGAATTTTTTTTGCTTAACCTCCATTGTGTCAAATACACATCCATCGGAATCAATACCGATAAAATAATCATGTGAAGGAATTAAGTCTATGAGTTCTTTCCGGAAATCAGTTATCATCAGAATCTGAATCCAAATTTTATTTCAAGCCTGTTAAGTGAATTCTCGTATGTGCTGGTTATATTGTTATACTCCTTCTTCTGATAACTCGTATGAGCATATCTGTAGGCAAAACTAAGATAAGACTCATAATCAGTTTTAGCCCATGATATGCCCGATCCGAATGCAAAAGAGCCACCGCCTTTGTAGTTGTATGCATCATAACTATTGTTTGCAGGAGGAGTGTCTGAATCATTTCCTCCTAACTGGGTAAGGGCTCCTCCCCTGAAGAACAGGAACGGAGTTGTTTTTTTATTATATATCAATCGCTTGTATTCGAAAAAGAGAGGAGTATATGGCATTCCAAGAAATTCCACCCCGGAGCCAAAACTGAATACATTATTTGTTTTGCTGGTTACGCCCATCAGAAAATTAAAACTGAAAGGAGCAGTGTAATCAGTATGCTGAGCACCAGCAAGTAATCCGGCTTCCATTGCAAAACTGAATCCTTCCGTTTTCCTTCCGTCAAACTGCGGTGACTCTTTTGAAAACTTATCCACCTCCTCCGCTTTATACATAAACGTGCTTCCATCTGCGGTCTGCATTTTATATTGTCCCTCTTTTATTTCAAGAAGTTTTCCGAAGATTACACTTCCGTTTTTCAAATAGAGGACATCTTTTGTTTTTTGGGCTGATACAGTGAAGGAGATGATTATCAGCAAAATAATGACTGAAAGGAGTTTTTTCATGATTTTTTAGGTTAGCTGGTTAGTAGTTTAGCATGATTTTTGTTTTGGTTATCTGAAACTAAATCTAATCCTCATGAAAGCAAAAATCATTCCAATTATTTCCCTTATTCTGATTTTATTCACTTCATGTGAAGATACTACTTACAGGGAATATAAAGGATATGCACCGGTGTATATGTCTTATGACGATTTGAGATCTGCGGTATCTGAGGAACAGAATGTAGATCTTAAAAATCCGGGGAAGATCTATTATAAGGATAACTACATATTTATTATAGAAGAGCTTAAGGGAATTCATGTTTTTGATAACACTGATCCTGCTTCCCCTGTAAAAAAAGTGTTTATTAAAGTTCCGGGTGTTGTTGATATGTCTATTTCCGGCAATATTATGTACGTCGACAGCTTTGTGGATATCGTGGTTCTCGACCTTCAGGATATAAATAATATTCATGAGGTTGGGCGGGTAAAAGAAATTCTACCATATACAGTTCCTCCTTCAGGAACTGACTTTCCGATGGGAAGTGTCGACAAAGAAAAGGGAGTTGTAACAGATTGGGAATTAGGGACAATCCGTGAAAAAGTAAATCATATTGAAAATCCATATCCGATATTCTTTGGCGGGGGGATCAAATATATGTCACTGAATTCTTCTGTGGATGCTTCATCAGGAGTAAGCGGTAGTGGCGTTGGTATTGGCGGTTCAATGGCCAGGTTCGGGATTAGGGATAAGGTTTTATATGTAGCCGGAAGTAATATTGTGCAGGTTTTTGATATTACCAGTAAGGTTACACCAATAAAGATAAATGACTTTAATCCGGGATGGAATATCGAAACAATGTTTCTGACCGAACAGAATATGTTCCTTGGGACAACCACCGGAATGGTTATTATCGATATTACAAATCCTACATCTCCGGTAACAAAGTCTTTTTTCAGGCATGCAAGAAGCTGTGATCCGGTAATCGTTGATGATACTCTTGCATATGTAACCTTGCGGACAGGTACAACATGTGGCGGGAACCTTAATACCCTTGATGTTGTTAATGTAAAAAATATTACCCAGCCCAAGGTTGTGATGTCATATGGTCTTATTAATCCCCATGGACTTGGTAAAGACGGAGACCTTCTGTTTATATGTGATGGCTCAGCCGGACTAAAAGTTTATGATGCAGCTGATCCGAAAACCATCACCAGTCACCTTATATATACATACCCGAATATCCAGGCTTACGATGTAATACCTCTCGGTGAGATTCTGGTTCTGATAGGCGATGACGGATTATATCAGTACAGTTATTCGAATATCCAGAATATAAGCTTGCTTAGTTCGATACTTGCTGTGAAGGATTAAGACTTTTTTTACCGCAGAGGAACGCAGAGATGCCGCTTCATTGAACATTTGAAATAATAACTGATGCAGAGAGCCGCAGAGATGACTTCTTAAACAGTCTTCCTCTGCGGCTCTCACTATTTTCCTCCGCGGTTCTCTGCGGTTAAATGAACTTTTGGTATACTATTATTGCTATCTGCCTACTACCATTGAGCTTATTCTCTGTTAAGCCTTTATGCCATTCCTGCCTTTGTTTATTTTCATTCTAAATTAGAAAAAATGACTAATGCATGCTTTTTTATAAAAGTATTGTTAATAAATTAACAGCACTATTTAAATCCAAAGAAAAACCAAAATAAAATTAGTTAATTACCTAAAAATCAATCTAAAATGTATCAAGTAGGAAATCTAGTTAAGGAATTGTCCGACAAACACGGTCGCGAGCGGGAGAGCCTTATGCCAATTCTTCAGGGTATTGTGCAGAAACACAACTACCTCACAGATGAAGCTATGGTTGAAGTTGCCAGGGAGCTCGATATCTCAGCTGCTGAGGTTTACGGGACAGCTTCTTTTTACACCTTTCTCGACACTCAGCTGAAAGGAAAATATGTAATAAGGGTATGTAAAACAATTACATGCTCAATGAAGGGTAAGGGGGATATTATTCACACTCTTGAGGATATGCTTAAGATAAAAGTGGGTGAGACTACTGCTGACAATCAATTTAGTCTTGTTGAAACAAACTGTATAGGATGGTGCCATAAAGCCCCGGCTATTCTGATTAATGAGATGCCTTACACAGAGCTTACCCCTGAAAAAGTGACTGAGATTATTAAAGATTATATGCAAAAATAAATATCTGCCTGAATCATGGAAAACAAAGGATTAAATAAGGTTGACCTCATATTTGAGAAAATAGACAACCGTGAAGTGCTTAATAAAGCATTCAAAATGAGCAGAGAAGAGATTATCCAGGAGGTACTCGAATCAGGATTGAAAGGACGTGGCGGTGCCGGATTCCCAACCGGTCTGAAATGGAAATATACTGCAGCCGAGAAGAGTCCCGATAAATATGTTGTATGTAACGCGGACGAAGGTGAACCCGGAACATTTAAAGACCGTGAGATCCTTGAGAGAGTATCAAATAAAGTACACGGCGGTATGGTAATCGCCGGTAAAGCTATTGGTGCAAAAAAAGGTATTGTATACCTCAGAGGCGAATATAGATACCTGTTGCCCAAACTTATGATTGAGCTTGAAGCTTTTCATAAAATGATCAGAGAGATTGGATTCGATTTTTCCATCGAATACAGAATGGGCAGCGGAGCATATATATGTGGTGAAGAGAGCGCTCTTTTCGAGTCAATAGAGGGAAAGAGGGGAGAACCAAGAAATAAACCTCCCTATCCTACAGTATCAGGTGTATTCGAAAAACCAACTTCTATAAATAATGTTGAAACTCTCGTAACTGCCATGATGATTGTTAATCATGGTTCTAAAAACTTCACTCAATACGGAACTAAAGATTCAAGAGGTTCAAAAGTGTTCTCAATATCCGGAGACACTCCAACCCCGGGGATTTTTGAGCTGGAGCTTGGAATGACTGTTCTGCAGTTTGTTAACGAGTTTGGCGACGGCGATACAAAAGCTGTTCAGGTTGGTGGAGCATCAGGATTCTGTGTTCCAAGGAAGAAATTTGCTGAGACGATTATCGGTTTCGAAGGTGTTCCTACCGGCGGATCTATGAAATTATTCAACAGCTCAAGATCAATGTATAATGTCCTTCATAACTACCTCGACTTCTTTGCCGAAGAATCATGCGGACAGTGTACCCCATGCCGCGTAGGCTGCCAGCAGCTGCTGAAAGGTGTGGAGAAAGTAAAGAAAGGTGAAGCAAAATCAACATACCTCACTGAACTGATGAAACTGGCTGATACAATGAAGATTGCTGCAAAATGTGGTCTTGGACAGTCCGTAGGAAATGCATTTAAATCAATAGTTGGCAACTTCAAGGAGGAGATCATCTATTAATTATTCATTCAAAATCTAAGAGACATGATAAACTTAACTATAAATGACCAGAAAGTAGCAGTGCAGGAGGGGACTACTGTGCTTGCTGCAGCCAAGAAACTGAAAATCAACATCCCCACCTTATGTAATCATGATGACTTGTGTGTTGCCGGAAACTGCCGTGTATGCGTTGTTGAACAGAAAGGTGCAAGAACGCTTGTTGCATCATGTGCAACCCCTGTTTCAGAGGGTATGGATATTCATACCAATACACTTAAGGTTAGAAATGCTCGCAAGCATATTGTGGAATTGCTTCTTTCAGAACACAGGGCAGACTGCACAAAATGTTACAAGAACCAGAACTGCGAGCTTCAGACACTGGCAAATGAATTTGCATTCGGAGACCATATTTTGCTCGATCTGGTTGAAGATCATAATTATACTATCGACAGATCCTCCCCGTCGTTCATTAAGGATGACAGTAAATGTATCAGATGCCAGCGCTGCGTAAGAACATGTACAGAACTGCAGTCTGTATCTGCAATTGCAGTGGCAAACAAGGGTGCTCATCAGAAAATCTCATCTTTCCACGATAAACCAATGAGCCATGTTGTTTGTACAAACTGCGGCCAGTGTGTTAACCGCTGCCCCACAGGTGCTCTTGTTGAAAAAACATATATCGATCAGGTTTGGGATGCAATTTATGACCCAGAGAAACATGTTGTAGTTCAGACAGCTCCTGCGGTAAGAGTTGCCCTTGGCGAAGACCTTGGTTATGACCCGGGTGAAAGAGTGACCGGAAAAATGGTCAATGCCCTTAAACAGCTTGGTTTTGACTCTGTTCTTGATACAGATTTCAGTGCCGACCTTACTATAATGGAAGAGGGAACGGAACTGCTTGTCAGACTCAAAAAAGCTCTTGTTGACGGAGATAAGAAAGTATCGCTCCCGATGTTCACATCATGTTCGCCGGGTTGGATTAAATTCATTGAACATAAATACCCTGAATTCCTTCCAAACCTTTCAACATGTAAATCTCCGCAGCAGATGTTCGGGGCACTTGCAAAAACTTACTATGCAAAGAAAAGAAGTCTCGATCCTTCTAAAATAGTTTCTGTTTCAATTATGCCATGTACAGCCAAGAAATTTGAAGCTGACAGACCCGAGATGCGCGCCAGCGGTTACAAGGATGTTGATTATGTACTTACAACAAGAGAACTTGCTGTGATGATAAAGCAGGCCGGAATTGATTTCAGAAATCTTGATGAAGCCAAGTATGACTCAATTATGGGCGATTCAACCGGAGCTGCTGTCATTTTCGGTGCAACGGGTGGTGTTATGGAGGCTGCTTTACGTACAGCCTATGAAATTGTTACTGGTCGTGAGGTTCCATTCGAAAAACTTAATATCACTCCTGTAAGAGGTATGGAAGGAGTTAAAGAGGCATCAGTAAAAATTGAAGGATGTCTTGATTCCTGGAAATTCCTGGAAGGTGTTGAACTTAAAGTGGCTATCGGACACGGACTTGTAAATGCTAATAAAATAATGAAACTGACAAGGGAAGGCAAAGCTCCTTATCATTTTGTTGAGATAATGGGGTGCCCCGGTGGCTGCATCGGCGGCGGCGGACAACCAATTCCCACAAGTCTTGCTATCAGAACCAAACGTATGAAAGCAATCTACTCTGAAGATGAGCATATGGTGTTGAGGAAATCACATCTGAATCCCGATGTGATTGCTATCTATAAAGAATTCCTCGATCAGCCTAACAGCCATAAATCGCATGAACTCCTTCACACGCACTATGTAGAGCGTGATAATTACTAATACCAACTATCTAACTAACTAACCTTGATTGGAAAGACCGGCTGAATATAGCCGGTCTTTTTTTATATTATAGTCTCGCATTAAATGCTAAGCGAAGTCTCCTGACTTCGCTTTTTTAGATTGTAGTCTGAAGATTACATTTTTGTTTCGACGAAGTCAGAGACTTCGCCGAGCCTAGTGCACCTTATTCTGATTCATTTTTGCCCCTTGCCCAGTGCTCTGCGCCCCATGCCCTTTGCCCCGCGCCCTGTGCCTATTTCAGCTTCTTGAGGAGCCATGCCATATTCTCGCCCAGATCCTTCATTGTCTTCATTCCCTCTTCGTCTTTCAGCACTTCTCCTTTTTCCCTGCCAATTCCTATATTCCAGTATGATGAACCGGGTACTATCATTTCATTTATGAGAAAGAAATGGTTGATACTGTCAAATGAATGAACGGCACCGGCACGCCGTACAGCTATAACAGCAGCTCCGACTTTATGCTTAAGGGGGCTTCCTGAAGCCCTGAATGCATAGCTCGCAACTTCTAAAAGTGCTTTTGCATCTGCCGTGATATCAGCGTTGTAAACAGGCGAACCGATAATTATTGCATCTGCCTTCAGCATTTTTTTCATGCATTCATTTATGACATCATTTTTCTGATGGCACTTTGCATCACCCTTCTTTTTACACTTCATACACGCCACACAACCGCTCACTTTTTTACCACCGATCTGAAATAATTCTGTCTTTATACCTTCCTTTTCAAGAGATTTAAAGACTTGTTTTATAAGAAGTTCTGTGTTGCCGCCCTTTCTCGGGCTGCAGTTAATTCCTAGTACTTTCATAATGAAGAAATTTCTTAAATTTTTACTTCCTATCCAAGAAACATGTGGGAGGTGAAAATGTTATCCAATAATATTAAGTATCTGTTCAATATCGATATCCTTTAACGGATTATTACTTGAGATAAACGTATCAGCTAACTTCGATTTTTTCTCCTGGAGTCTTGTAATTTTTTCTTCGATGCTATTACTTGTGATGTACCTGTATACAAATACACTCTTATCCTGACCAATCCTGTGGGCACGGTTCAGTGCCTGCATCTCAGATGCCGGATTCCACCATGGATCAAGAATGAATACATAGTCAGCAGCAGTTAAATTAAGTCCTACACCTCCGGCTTTAAGAGAGATAAGGAAGATCTTGTTTTCAGGATCATTCTGGAAACTGTTTACAATTTTCTCCCTGTTTGTGCTGGCACCGGTAAGCATAGCAAAACGTATTCGCTTGTTCCTGAGTTCATTGGCGTATAAATCAAGATGCTTTACAAAAGAGGAGAAGACAAGGATCTTATGACCTTCTGATATTACACTTTCCATATCCTGAAGAACTGTCTCAAATTTTCCTGACCCTGATGCATAGTCATCATATGCCAATACCGGATGGTTTGATAACTGCCTGAGTTTCATCAGTCCCTGAAGCACAACTATTGCCGACTTCTCGATGCTGGTAGAAGCAATGCTCTTAAGGATGCTGTTCCTTACAGATGATTTTTCCTCATCATAAAGTTTATTCTGCTCATCAGTCATATCGCAGAAGACAGTCTGTTCAGTTACAGGCGGAAGATCCCGGGCAACCATATCCTTTGTGCGTCTGAGTATAAATGGTTTAATGATCTTCCTCAGTTTCATCTCTTTTTCATCGTCCCCGAGTTTTTCTATTGGTTTGGCAAATTCTCTTCTGAAAAATGAGAGATCTCCTAAAAGTCCGGGATTTACAAAATTCAGCTGAGTCCAGAGGTCAGTCAGTGAGTTTTCGACCGGGGTACCAGTGAGTACAAGCTTAAAATCTGATTTGAGCCTCGAAACTGTTTTATAGAGCATTGAAGCAGGATTCTTAATTACCTGGCTCTCATCAAGAATAATATAATGAAACTTAAAATTACTTATCAGATCAATGTCCTGTCTTATAGTATGATAGCTGGAAAGTATTATATCAAAACTATTGAAATATGATGTGGCCTTTTTTCTCTGATTTCCTTTGTAGCTGATTATCTTCATGCCGGGAGCGAATCTTTTAATTTCATTCTCCCAGTTATAAATGAGCGAAGCGGGTACAATTATCAGTGAGGTAAGCCGGTTCTCGGTATTTATAAAAAGAGTTAGGTCACCTGAAATATTGTTTTTCGCAGGAGGGATCATATTCTCCTTATTATACTGCAGTAGTGCAAGTGTCTGAATGGTTTTTCCAAGCCCCATATCATCAGCCAGACAACCGCCCAGTCCTGCCGTCTGCAGGAAGTTGAGCCAGTTCAGACCCTCAAGCTGATATTGTCTCATGTTGCACTCAAGTCCGGGGGGAGGATCTATTTCAGGGATCTGATCAGGAATAAGAAGTCTTTCAAGCTTTTCAGCTCCCATTCTACTCTCGTCAGCCAGCGAATCAGCAAGCAGTGAGAAATGCTGCTTGTGGATCTTGAGAGAATCTTCTGAACTCTTGCCAAACTCGAAAATGTTCTTGTATTTGGTAAACCAGGTTTCAGGTAATATTAATATTGATCCGTCGGGAAGTATATATTCCCGAATTCCATCCAGTATATTCTTTCTGAATCGGATAAAAGGAATTTCCCACTCGCCAATCTTTACAACTGCCTTAAGATCAAACCAGTCGTTTTCCATCTTGCTGCTGATTTCGATTGTTACAGGCTTCAGGTTGTAATTATGATCAAGTCTGGAATTAATAGTAAACCCTGATTCGATAAATTCAGGATAACTAATGTTCACAATTTCAATCAGCGAATAGATGTCATCTTTGATTTTATTGCCTTGGGTTAATGGTACAAAGTGTATATCATCATCCGAGAAAAATCCAAGTTCTCCAAGTGACTCCCTGCATCTTTTTTCCCATTCAAAATCTCTCTGGTATTTGCTGAAAATGTAATTATCTCCTTTTTTTTCGAAAATTGTAAAGTTTACCTGTGATTCGTTTGCATAAATCTTATTTCCCTGATAGTTATATTGCAGAATCAGTACAGGGAAGCCCCTGAGTCCGGTTTCGATGTTAATAACAGCCTCTTTAACAGGTGAAATCCGGATTATTTCAAACCCTGATCCTTCTACTTTAAAATTATTGACAGCATTAAGAACAAAGGTGCCAAAGTATTTTGCTTCAGTTTTCCTCGGTATAATAATATTGTCCTTTAGCAGAAATGGTTTTATTTTGGAACCATCAACATCTGCGACAAAAAATATGCGGTGATCTTCTCTTATAAGGCATGGCGACATGCATAATATGTCGATCTGGCATTTTTTCATATCCAGCTTTTTTCCCCCGGCATCGAGGCTGAGATTGTATGTAGTCTGTTCCTCGTCCCTTGTGAATCTGAATACCGGTGAAGCAAAGTCAGCACTCAGAACGAGCCTGTCCTCGGTATGAAGTGTTGCTGTTTTTGTCTTTTGATAACAGACCGGTATATTTTCATCGCGCGAAATAGTAAGACATTTATAAATCCTTCTTTCAATATATGGCCTGATAAACGACTCAATTTTTTCAGGAGTAACCTTTTCAATGAAATCCTTTACAGTTTTATCTTTGGAAAAAAGCTTAAAAAGATTACGGTCTGAGTACTCATTAATGATTTTTACTACCTCTCTCTCTTCTGAAGTCAGAGTTCCAAGTGTATCGATGTTTGGAAACGGAGAGAGACATTCCGATAATTTGTAATAACCCCGGTTCGATTCATCAATTATAATATATGGCACCAGTATAGAACCCCACTGCCTGTTGGTTGTGAGTATTAATGTAAAGAGCTTCTTTTTTTTCCCCGACCCCGTTTCCAAAATGCCTGTTTTTAATTATCCTGCAATGATGGTCATTGTTGATCAATAATCAAAGGATTTTCTTTATAGTTTTGCCAATAAGTGAGAAAGATCATACATATAGACATGGATGCCTTCTTCGCATCTGTTGAACAACTCGATAATCCGGAGCTAAAAGGTAAGCCGGTAGCAGTAGGCGGAAGCGGAGAGAGGAGTGTTGTAGCTGCAGCCAGTTACGAAGCCCGTAAGTTCGGAGTCAGGTCAGCTATGCCGTCCGTTATTGCGAAGCGACTCTGTCCCGATCTGATCTTTGTGAAACATAATTTTGAACGGTATAATGAAGTCTCCTCCAATGTGATGGAGATTTTCCGGGAGTATACCGACATTATTGAGCCGCTTTCACTCGATGAAGCTTTTCTCGATGTTACAAATGATAAGCAGAACATAGGATCTGCCACACTTATTGCCAAGAAGATACGATGTGAAATAACACGAAAAACCGGACTAACAGCGTCAGCAGGAATTTCAGTGAATAAGTTCCTTGCAAAAATCGCCTCCGACATAAACAAGCCTGATGGTCTATTTGTAATAAAACCGGAGGAAGCAGAAAAATTCATAGAAGAGCTGCCTGTTGAGAAATTTTTTGGGATTGGCAAGGTAACTGCCCAGAAGATGCATCAGCTTGGTATCCACAAGGGATCAGACCTTAAGAAATGGGATATGGTTTCACTTGTGAGGAACTTTGGAAAGGCAGGTGTCTTTTTCTATGATATTGTTAGGGGTAAGGACGACCGGCCCGTGGAACCTGATCAGGAGAGGAAATCGGTTGGAACAGAACTTACATATGAGAAAGATCTGACAACCAGCTTTGAAATAATTGCGGAACTATATAAGGTCGAAAAGGAACTAATGGAGAGGCTGGAACATGCAGGGACATCAGGCAGAACTATCACTCTGAAAGTTAAATTTGCTGATTTTACCCAGCTTACCAGAAGCAGAACACTTCAGCACTATATCCGCGACTTTGATTCTCTTCACAGGGAAGTATCGGCATTGCGAAAGACTCTTAAACTGGAAGGGGTGAGAATAAGGCTTCTGGGTGTGACTGTCTCTAATCTTGAGACAGATGACACTGAAGAGAGGCAGCTTTATCTGTTTGAAGATTAAATCCAGTCGTATGGTGTTTCCTGGTAGACGTAATAGTTAAGCCAGTTAAGGAAGAACAGGTTGGCATTGGCCCTCCACTTGACAAGTGGTTTGTTATCGGGATTGTTTTCAGGGTAGTAATTCTCAGGAAGATCAATTATTAATCCCTTTTTCCGGTCCCGTTCAAATTCATCTTTTAGAGTATTTAGATTATACTCAAAATGACCGGTAACGAAAATCTGTCTGTTGTTTTTTGAGATAACAACATGAACTCCTGCTTTTTCCGACCATGCAGCCAGCACTAAATCAGAATGATTCCTTATATCTTCAACTCTGTTCTCAGTATAGCGTGAGTGCGGAGTTGCAAAAGTGTCATCAAATCCTCTGAACAGGGGCATTTTGTGATCTGAAATATTATGATCAAATACACCAAAAAGTTTTTGTTGCAAGGGGAATTTTCTTATGCCATAATGATGGTAAAGTCCGGCCTGTGCTCCCCAGCAGATATGAAGTGTATTTGTTACATTTATTTTACTCCAGTCAAGCACTTTTGTCAGATCTTCCCAATAATCAACTTCTTCAAATTCAAGGTTTTCCACAGGAGCCCCTGTTATGATTAACCCATCATACCGGTTCGTTTTTATCTGATCGAAGGTCTTATAGAAAATATTAAGATGTTCTTTTGATGTATTCTTTGAGTCGTGCTTATCCATATAGAAAAAGTCGAGCTCAATCTGAAGCGGACTATTTGAGAGAACTCTTATGAAGTCAGTCTCCGTAACTATTTTAAGCGGCATAAGATTACAGAGGGCAATTCGCAGAGGCCTGATATCCTGATGTGCAGCACGCTGCTCACCCATTATGAAAATATTCTCATTTTTGAGTATTGTGATTGCAGGCAGATTATCAGGAATTGTAATTGGCATAGATGCTATTTTAAGGGCACTAATTTAAACTTAAAAATCTGTAAAAAAAACTCAGAAAAGCCCTTCCGTGGATAAATATCTCTCTCCTGTATCGTATGCGAACGTGAGTATTGTTGATCCCTTTGGTATCTCTTTAAGTTTCTGATCTACTGCTGCAAGCGATGCCCCTGAGGATATTCCGATGAAGAGTCCCTCTTCTTTAGCAGCTCTCCTGGCAAAATTATAAGCCTCTTCTTTGCTTACCTTTATAATACCATCGAGAATTTTTGTATTCAGTATTGATGGCACGAATCCGGCTCCGATTCCCTGAATAGGATGAGGACCCGGAGCTCCCCCGCTTAGCACAGGAGATAATTCGGGCTCTACTGCAAATACCCTGAGTTTCGGGAACTGTTTCTTAAGAGCTTCAGCACAACCTGTTATGTGTCCGCCCGTTCCAACTCCGGTTATCAGATAATCAATACCGTCAGGGAAATCATTTATTATTTCAAGGGCAGTGGTTTTCCTGTGAATTTCGGCATTTGCCGGATTATCAAACTGCATAGGCATCCATGAATCAGGTGTTTCATTAACAAGTTCACGGGCTCTTTCTATAGCACCTTTCATTCCTTTTTCCCTCGGAGTAAGTACAAATTCAGCTCCGTAGGAGCTCATTATTTTCCTGCGCTCAAGCGACATCGATTCAGGCATAACGAGGATAAGTTTGTAGCCTTTTACTGCTGCAACTATTGCAAGGCCTATTCCGGTGTTGCCGGAGGTCGGTTCAATTATTACACTCGTTGGTTTGAGGATACCTCTTTTTTCTGCATCATCAATCATTGAGAGTGCAATACGGTCTTTAATACTGGCCCCGGGGTTTATCTTTTCAAGTTTGATCCATACAGAATGTTCACTTCCAAACAACCTGTTTATTTTCAAATGCGGTGTATTTCCTATAGTCTCAAGAATTGAGTTTGCTCTCATGATAATATTTAATTATTGACTTAAATTATAAAATTCAGGGGCTCGTGGTAATTATTCTGATCCCTCACAACTATTTCACTTTTATGATAAACAACTGAGAAGGGAGCAATGCTTTCTGTAAGCCACACATTGCCTCCTATAATGCTGTTTCTGCCAACAGTGGTTGTCCCTCCAAGTATTGTGCAGCCGGCATACAGAATTACATTGTCTTCAATTGTCGGATGCCTCTTCTTCGATGCTTTACTTTTATCTACGCTAAGTGCACCAAGCGTAACTCCCTGGTAGAGTTTCACATAGTTGCCAATGATTGCCGTCTCACCGATAACTATGCCGGTTCCATGGTCGATTGAAAAAGGGCTTCCAATCGTTGCTCCCGGGTGAATGTCAATGCCCGTTGTTTTATGGGCATATTCTGTTATCATCCTGGGCAGGAGCGGAACTGAAAGCTGATCAATTGAATGGGCTATGCGGTAACAGTATATTGCGAAGAATCCCGGATATATAGCAATTACTTCAATCAGACTTTTAGCTGCAGGATCTGATTCCAGAATGAAACGTGCATCTTCGATAAGCAATCTCTTAATTGAAGGAAGTCTGTCAATAAAGTTTTGAGTGAGATCTTCGTTCTGAGGAGTAACTGTATTAAATACATTATTAAGTTGTTCTCTTACAGAGCTGCCTGAAAGATCTAACTCGTTACCTGTAAGTTTTTCATTATTCGGGAACAATATTTTAAAGACCTTTTTGACAGCAATCTCTACACCTTTTTTATCCGGTATATTCACTTTCTTATACTTTAAGTGCTTTTTTAAGGTCATCAAGTAAGTCGTCAATATGTTCAATCCCGACAGAAAGACGAATCAGGTTATCAGTGACCCCTATCTTTTTTCTTAGCTCAGCCGGGAAATAATCGTGGGTCATCATGGCAGAATAGTTCGCCAGTGATTCAACACCTCCCAGACTATCGGCAAGCTGAAATATTTTCAGTTTTCTGAAAAAAGCGTTGGCTTCCTTAAGTCCGCCTTTGATCCTGAACGAGACAACTCCTCCATAGCCCGACATCTGCTTCTTCGCTATATCATGACCGGGATGGCTTTCAAAACCCGGGAAAAATACTTTTTCAACATTAGGGTGTTTTTCAAGATACTTTGCCACCTCAAAAGCATTCTTCTCATGCTGCTGCATCCTTATTGCAAGCGTTTTCAATCCTCTGAGAATAAGCCAGGAATCGAAAGGCGAGGGAACTGCACCGATTGATTTCTGAGCCAGAAGTATCTTTTTGTAAAGCTCTTCATTATTCAATATTACTGCTCCTCCTATGATATCAGAATGACCGTTTATATATTTGGTTGTACTGTGAACAACAATATCTGCACCGAGAAGCAGCGGCTTCTGAAAATATGGTGAAGCAAACGTATTGTCAACAACAGAAATTGCCTTATTCTTATGGCTGAGCAATGAAATCTCCTTAATATCAAAGATCTTCAGAGTAGGGTTTGTAGGTGTTTCGATCCAGACCATTTTTGTTGAAGGCTGAAAAGCAGCTTTAATTGCTTTCAGATCAGTAAAATCAGTAAATGTGAAGGTTATGTTTATTGGTTCCAGAAATTCTTTAATCAATCTGTATGTCCCCCCGTACATGTCTTCAGGAACAATTACATGATCACCGGGTCGGAGTATTGTGAATATCGCATGCTCCGCTGCCAGTCCGGATGAAAAAGTCAGTCCATATTTGCCTTCCTCAAGTGCTGCAATGCACTTATCGAGGGCAGACCGGGTCGGATTTGCAACCCGTGAATACTCATATCCTTTGTGCTTGTTTACCTCCTCCTGTGTAAAAGTTGATGTCTGATAGATAGGAACTATTGTTGCCCCTGTAGCTTCATCAGCTTCCTGTCCGATCCAGATAGCTTTAGTCTCAAATTTCATCTGTTAAATAATATTGATTAGTGTAACACAAATTTAAACATTTGTATTACACTAATTGTTCAATTTTTAACAATAACCTGAGATAAGCTTAAGAATATTCAGACAATCATACCTGCGGCAACAGTTTCATTTGTTCCTTCATCAACAAATATCATACTGCCGGTGATATTGTTTTTACGGTAACTGTCAAAAAAGAGTGGTTTTGAAGTTCTTATTGTAATCTGTGCAATATCGTTCATGTTGACACATCGGTTTTCGATATCCTGCTCAAGTGTATTAATATTCATTCTGTAGCTGACGGATTTAATAATACATCCGGCCTCGTTGCTGTTGATCCGTACGAGGTATTTGCCTCCGACTTTCATCGGACGCTCATTAAACCAGCATATCATCAGATTAATATCCTGACTGATCACTGGTATATCATTATTTGAAACGAGCATGTCGCCACGACTGATATCGATCTGATCTTCGAGTGAAATCGCAATTGAATCGCCGGCAATACTCTCGGAGAGTGTTTTCCCGAGCACATCAATACTTTTTATTTTTGATTTATGCATCGATGGTAATACTGTTACTTCATCTCCAGGTCTGAATACTCCGCCTGCAACACGTCCTGCATAACCTCTGTAGTCATGAAATTCAGCTGTATGCGGACGAATTATAGTCTGCACAGGGAATCTTGGGGTATCAGAGTTCTTGTCTTTTTCTATTTCGATTGTTTCTATCAGATTGAGAAAAGTCTTTCCCTTGTACCAAGTAAGGTTTTCTGATCTGTCAACAACATTATCGCCATATTTTGCACTTATCGGAATATAATGTGCGTCGTGGATGTTTAGTTTTCTGACAAGATGTGATAGTTCTTTCTGTATGCCGGAAAAAACTTCCTCTGACCAGTTTACCATGTCCATCTTGTTGATACAGAAAATTATGTGCCTGATATCAAGCAGAGAGGCAATGTATGAATGTCTGATAGTCTGTTCAAGAACACCCTTTCTGGCATCAATCAAAAGGACCGCAAGATCTGCAGTACTTGCCCCGGTTACCATGTTACGTGTATACTGAATGTGACCCGGAGTATCGGCAATAATGAACTTTCTGACAGGTGTTGCAAAATATCTGTAGGCTACATCTATTGTTATGCCCTGTTCACGTTCAGCCCTTAGTCCGTCGGTTAGCAGCGACAAATCAAGCTCTTCCCTGCCAAGTCTCTTTCCCGAAGCAACAATGTGCTCCATCTGATCTTCAAATATCGATTTGCTGTCGTAGAGTAATCTTCCAATGAGTGTACTCTTCCCGTCATCCACGCTGCCTGCAGTTGTAAACCTCAGAAGACTTTTATATTTGCTTTTACCGTTGATTGTCATAATCAAAAATCTTACTATTTATTTAAAATTACTTAGGACGCACGACTCACGACTAACGACGCATGGAAAAATGTTTGACATTGAAATGGCTTGTACCGTTTGTCGTGTGTCGTTTGTCGTTTGCCGTTTTTAAAAGTACCCTTCCTTCTTCCTATCCTCCATAGCAGCCTCCGACCTTTTATCGTCATATCTGCCGCCTCTTTCTGTTACCCTGGTGGCAGCTATCTCCGCAATGATCTCTTCAAGAGTGTCTGCTTTAGAAAGAGTTACGCCAGTACAGGTTATGTCACCGATAGTACGGCACCTTACATCTGTCTCAAAGACTTTTTCGTTTGGTTTGAGCTGCATAAAAGGCGCCCAGGCAAGATATGTCCCGTTGCGTTCGAAGATCTTGCGTTTATGAGTGTAGTAAAGTTCAGGAAGTTTAATGTTCTCATTCAGAATATATTGCCATACGTCAAGTTCTGTCCAGTTGCTTATAGGGAACACCCTGAAGTGTTCTCCCATATGTTTTCTTCCGTTGAAGATATTCCATAATTCGGGACGCTGATTTTTCGGGTCCCACTGGCCAAACTCGTTTCTGTGTGAAAAGAAACGTTCTTTTGCCCTTGCTTTTTCTTCATCACGACGGCCTCCGCCAATTGCAACGTCGATTTTAAGCTCTTCAATAGCATCAAGCAGAGTAACTGATTGTGCTTTATTACGGCTTGCATTTATGCCCTGTTCTTCAGTAACTCTGCCATTATCAATGGAATCCTGAACTTTCTTAACAATGAGTTCAGCGCCGAACTCAGCTGCAAGGTCATCGCGGAATTTTAATGTTTCCTCAAAATTATGACCTGTATCGATATGCATCAGACTGAATGGAATTTTTGCAGGCCAGAAAGCTTTCCTTGCCAGATGAACAAGTACGATCGAGTCTTTTCCGCCTGAGAAAAGAAGCACTTTGTTCTCGAATTGTGCAGCGACCTCCCTCATAACGAAAATGGCTTCATTCTCGAGTTCCTTCAGATGTTCATCGCTGATTTGTATATGATTTTTCATTTAGATTTATTTTACATGACACCCGCATTCTTTTGGTCCTTCATTTTCCCACCACCATCTGCCAGCACGAAAATCTTCTCCCGGTTTAATTGCCCTTGTACAAGGTTCGCAGCCTATGCTGAGATATCCTTTGTCGTGCAGTGAGTTGTATGGTATATAATTTTCTTTTATATACTTTTCAACATCCTCGAATGACCAGTCGAAGAGTGGGTGAAACTTGAATAGTTTTTTGTCCTCATCAAATTCCAGGTCACTCATATTGCTCCTGTTATCAGACTGGCTTGCCCTTATCCCCGATATCCAGCACTCCATACCTGAAAGGGCTCTGTTAAGCGGTATCACCTTTCTGATTGTACAGCACTCTTTCCTGTTTTCAACAGACTTATAAAAACTTAATGGTCCCTTTTGTGATACCATTGTTTCAACTGCCTGATAATCGGGAAAATAGACATCGATATTCTTATTATACCTGATAACTGTCTGGGAGAATACTTCATAAGTCTCGGGGAATAACCTGCCAGTGTCGAGTGTAGCGACTTTAATGGGCAGGTTATTTGTGAATATTTTCTGTGTAATTACCTGATCCTCAATTCCGAAACTTGTTGTGAAAATTGTTTTTCCCGGAAATGAATTTACGATTATTTCGAGGCGTTCTTCAATAGATTTACCTGACAACTGCTGCCTCAGATCGTTTAACTTCATATTTTTTCCTGTTTGATTTTATTAATTTGATAAGTCTGATTTTATGAATATGCGCCCATATTCTTTCATGGAAGTAGTAAAGTATCGTCTTCGTAAGAACCTCAACACTTCCGATAGACAGAGCAAGAGTAATTTTCCCTGTGATAAAGTAACTGATGATCATGGTATCAAGAGTTCCCACTATGCGCCATGAGACAGATTTCATGAGACTTTTTATAGGCTTATCTGCTCTGTCGCTTACTCTCAGAGCCT
This sequence comes from Bacteroidales bacterium, assembly GCA_016709865.1. Lineage (NCBI taxonomy): Bacteria > Pseudomonadati > Bacteroidota > Bacteroidia > Bacteroidales > Bacteroidales bacterium. The sequence goes on along the minus strand of JADJLX010000005.1, from coordinate 940,762 downwards.
TCGAAGATTCAGCTTTCTCATCCGACTTGTTTATCAAAACATCGAGCATAAATTCCCCTTTATAAGTTTTGATCAAATATATTTAATGGAACCGGATGATTCAATGGCAATTATGCGATATTCATATTGGTATAAATACACATCGCCATATGTGCAAATAGCCCCATATTAGGGGTAATTTAAGTGGTTTTCAGCATTGGTTTCTGCATTAAAAAGCCGCAGATGCTAACCTGAGAAGGAAATTTAGTTGTGCTAAATCATCCATCAGCAGAAGACTTTAGCGTATATGTCAGAAAATTTTATTTGTATACAATTACCCTTATGATTGAATTAACGGAATAAATAAGTATCGCTTTTATTGTTATTCTTGTAACAGTATCTGTGAAATATTTAACAAAAGAACGTTAAATTGTCAAACAGATTCATCTGCACCCATAGTTTTGATTAATTCAGTCAATTCTTTCAGATCAGTGTATGAAGTAACCGGATTTATAATTGTGAGTCTTATCCAGACCTTTCCGCCAAGCTCAGCCTGTACTACATAAAATGACCCGTTTTTAATTATTTTATCCCTGATTGAAGCATTAATCCTGTTAAGGGAATCATCACTGACACCCTCTGGGGCATATCTGAAACATACAATATTACAATCGGGCATTATAGCCAGCTCCAGTTCAGGATCTTCATTTATTTTTGCTGCGAATCCGACTGCCAGATCATACCTGCTGTCGATATACTCCTGGTAATATCTTTCTCCATAATATTTCATTGCTGTGTAGGCAATTATGCCAAGAGCACTTTTTGTGCATTCAATTGTGCGGGTTGCGCTGTTGTACCATACATTATTCTGTGATTTCTGAAAAAGATAAGAGGCTTTCTGAGCAAATGTTTCAAAAGATCTTTCCCCGTTTCTGAACATCACCAGGGTATTGAGAGCAGGCACCAGTAACATCTTATGAAAGTCGATCACTACTGAATCGGCTCTTTCAATTCCACTCACCCTGTTTCTGTATTTTTCTGAAAAAAGAGCTCCCATTCCGTGAGCACCATCAACATGCAGCCACAACCCATGTTTTTCACAAAAATCGGCGATTGCATTAAGGTTGTCATATGTACCTGTTGCAGTAGAGCATGAGTTGGCAGCTACTGATATTATTTTTATTCCTTTATCCTCGGCTCTTTTCTTATACTCTTCAAGGAGATCAGTTCTCATTCTGTATCCTGAGTCGAACGGAACTTTAACAATAGACTCTTCACCAAGTCCCATTATCTTAACATTCCTGCCAAGGCTGTAGTGCGATTGTTCCGACATCATATAACCAGGTCTGAATTCGCTTTTCACACCTTCCTCCCAGATGTTATAATCCGTTTTTGCCTGCCGGGCTGCCAGCATTGCTGTCAGGTTGCCTGCCGTTCCACCATGTGTAAAAATGCCGTCAAACCCTGCCGGATAGCCAATCATGGCACCGAACCTGTCAATTACATTCCTCTCCATTGCCATATTAACAGGTCCCATTTCATATATCGCGGCACCGTTGTTGAGAAGTGTTGTGCAGAACTGGGCAAGGACAGCGGCTGGCAGAGGGGAGGTCACCTGGTGGCCAATGTAATGAGGATGATGAATATGTATTGAATGATTGATAATCCGCCTGATAAATGAATCAAAAGGTTCTTTTTCACCACCTCCTGAATCAAAAGAAAACAGTCTGGCAAGTTTATCCGGTTCATTCCATGGCAAAACAGGCATATCTTTTCCTGATAAGGCATCCTTCAGATAATCAGCCAGAGTATCAACCAATGTGTGTCCGTTCTTTCTGAATTCTTCAGGATCGAAGGGGGAGGGTATATTCAAATTGCTATTTTTCATATTTTAATTTCAAGAGTTTTTGGTATCATAATTAATCCTGCTTTAACTGAATGAGATTCCTCGCTATCGCTCGGAATGACAGGAGTTTTGGGGTCATAGGTGGAAAGCAGTGGCGATTCGGGAGGAGTAGTCATTTTTTATGTATTTTCTAGACGAATCGCCACTGCTTTCCCCATACAAACAACAAACCAGATGTCATCCCGAAGCGCTAGCGAGGGATCTCCTTATATTTTGATTCTGACTTTAGATTGGTAAAGAACCAATTTATTATCTTATCCTCAGAGTATTGTTCAACATCCAGAAATAACTCATCTAAACCTTTTCTTTCCTTAATCATTTCTGACAGCATTTCAATTACTCCGCAATATCCGGACGGATCAGTGCCCTCAAAATTATATGTTTTAACCCCGGAATTGTACTTTTCAAAAAACTCTTTGAGAATTTTAAACCGTTCACTTTGTTTAAGAAAAACCGGTTCTATTATTCCGAATGTCCTGGTGAAATTGTCAAAACGCTGTTCTGCATTTTTTAAGATTAGTGATCCAATCTCCTTCAGCCCAATTCCTCTGGTGAGGTATATTTCTGTATACCTGTATATTCCAACGAATCCGAATGCGTCCAGATCATCCGCGACAGACAGAATTGTCAGCAGATCAAATTTGCCGGATGTAGTTTTATAATCTTTGTTGTCGTGGTTTTCAATCGCTGTAAGAAGATCAGGATAATTGCCGGCATCAAGATTATTACTCTTCAGGAATTTTATGCACAGATCTTTGCTATGGTGTCCGTGCTTTATACCCGGATCAACCGACATTCCTATATCATGCAGGTAGCATGCAATTATTAGATTTTCGGGTAATGCCGTATCTGTAATACTATTCTGTTGATCTATAGAGGCTAGTAGCTCTTTGGCATAATTCCATACCCTTCTGTGATGAGCCAGTCCGTGTGAAGGGAGTGATTCATCATCGTAGACAGACATAAAAAAATCTTCAAGGATCTGTTTAAACTGAAGTTCTGCAGATTCAATGCGACCGGTAAGATTCATAACGATGAAAAAAAAAGCAAAAGACCGAGCCTTTTGCTTTTGAACAGGCTGTCTGAAAACTAATTAAGAATTAATCATTTTCTTTGCCAGATCGAGTATGGTGGTGTCGTCGAAAGTGACGATTCCTCCGTCTGGTCCCTGCTCAAAATGAATTCCAACACTTTGGCCCTTGTCAAAATTTCTCCCTCCGAAGTAGTTTCTAACTGTTTCCTCATTAAGATCCAGTTTATCTGCAATGTTCCTCATACTACCGGAGGGTAACTGGTCTTTAATCTTCCGGAGTTCATTAAAGGTGATTGTCTTTGCCATGATATTTAAATTTATCCGTTTATAATTATAAGTCAACATGAGACCCAAAGTTAAACAATAAATAGGAAACATGAAAGGCAAAACGATTTTAAAGTTCTCCCATTAATTCAAGGAATAATTTGAGCGCCTTCTTTTTATCATCATTTAAGTCATAATCAATGTTTTCCTTTAGATACACCCTCAGGTCGTTACCTGAAATAACTCCTGCATCGCCATATTTTTGTACTACAGCATCGATGTTTTTAACTCCCAGGGAGAGGGCTTTATTGAATTCATCAATAAACTCTTTTTCAAGTATTTTATTGGCTGTCCAGCAGGCAAATACGAAAGGAAGCCCTGTGAAGTTCCTCCACTCGAGAGCCAGATCGATTCTGTGACTGAAGCTTTTCTCATATTCGAAACACTGGTCGCCGATAAGTACAACTGCTTGATTCCGGCCAATATTCCTGAAGTCGAATCCTTTTGAAGTATTCATCCACCGGAACTCGCTATTCCAGAAGTTTCTGGCAAGGACTTTCGTCAGGTTGACCGATGACCTTGACCGGTAATCGAGAAAAACCGTATCAATATTATTAAACGGGCAGTTACTTAGGAGCATTACTGTTCTAACATTCCCGTTTGCCCCAATACAATACTCACTTATAATATGATATTCCTTTAGCAGCGGGAGTGAGGCTACAGGGATAAGTCCGATATCGACCTTTCGGGAAATAAGTTTTGCCGCGCATTCAGCAGGATGATCTGTTTCGAGCGTTACTTTCTTATCAAAACCGCTTTCAGTTAATCCATATATAAATGGATATGTATTTGCATATTTTACAGCCGATATTCTGATTTTATCCATACCTTTTTTTTACAACGTCTAAATTACTACTTTTGTGTACATAGTTATAACAACTGAAAACTCAATCTGATTAATAATGGAATTAAATTTTCTTACTGCCATATCTCCCCTTGATGGAAGATACAGACAAAAAGTTGATGAACTTGATCTGTATTTTTCAGAATTCGGGCTTATCAGGTACCGACTGATGGTAGAAGTTGAATATTTCATAGCTCTCTGCGACATACCTCTTCCACAGCTGGCTGACTTTCCAAAAGAGAATTTTAAATTGCTTCGGTCTATATATGATGACTTTGATCTTAGCGATGCTGAGAAGATAAAAGAAAGGGAGAAGATTACTAATCACGATATAAAAGCGATTGAGTATTTCCTCAAAGAGAGGTTTTTTCAATCGGGTTGGGGAAAATGGAGTGAATTTATACATTTCGGTCTGACATCACAGGATATAAACAATACTGCTATCCCGCTTTCTATCAAAGACGCTCTTATAAATGTTTATTTTCCGGTTTTATATGAATTAAGGGAGACACTTGCCGCTTATGCTGATGAATGGAAAGAGATTCCGATGCTGGCACGTACACACGGACAACCTGCTTCTCCGACAAGACTTGGAAAAGAGATCGAAGTATTCATAGCAAGAATAGACGGTCAGACAAAGTATTTCGGACAGATTCCGTATTCAGCAAAATTCGGGGGTGCAACCGGCAACTTCAATGCTCATAAGGCAGCTTATCCCGATGTAGACTGGATCTCTTTTGCCAACAATTTTGTTAATGAAGAACTGGGATTAGTCCGTTCACATCCTACCACCCAGATCGAGCACTACGATAATCTTGCCGCGCTCTTCGACAATATGAGACGTATTAATGTCATTATGATTGATCTGTGCCGTGATATATGGACTTATATATCAATGGATTACTTTACCCAAAAAATAAAGAAAGGAGAGATCGGTTCATCTGCAATGCCGCATAAGGTTAATCCGATAGATTTTGAAAATGCTGAAGGGAACTTCGGATACGCAAATGCCATTTTTGAACATCTTTCAATGAAATTGCCGATATCTAGGCTACAACGCGATTTAACAGATTCAACTGTTTCCAGAAATATAGGTGTGCCTGTCGGACACTCTGTTCTTGCCTTGAATTCCCTGCAGAAAGGGCTCAATAAGCTTATTGTGAATAAAGAAAAGATAAGGTTTGATCTTGATAATAACTGGGCGGTTGTTGCTGAAGCCATCCAGACAATTCTGCGCCGTGAAGGATATCCGAAACCATATGAGGCTCTTCTGGAACTTACCCGTACAAATGAGAAAATAACACATGCATCAATAACTAACTTTATTGAAAACCTTGATCTGAGTGATGAAATAAAAGCCGAACTGATGGCAATAACCCCCTTTAATTATACCGGCTTTTAATAATCAGAATACAGATGAAAAACGTAAGGTTACTACTCAAATATTTTACTCCCTATAAATGGTCGGCATTCCGCAGCATTCTGTATAATATACTGAGTGCTTTTTTTGCACTCGGCACATATACTCTGGTTATGCCATTCCTCGAGATCCTTTTTAGCAGGATACCTCCTCCTGTCGATCCGGGAGCATTCCAGTTTACAACAGACTATATAGGTGCATTCAGTAAGTATTATCTTTCAACATTCATACAGGAACACGGTCAGGCTGGTGCTCTGATGCTTGTGGTAATTATAGTTATTGTGGCCAGTTTATTCAAAAACGGATTTATTTTCATGGCTAATAACAGTATGGCCTTTATCCGTGCAAGCACTGTGCGCGATCTGAGAAGAAAAATGTATAATAAAGTCCTCAGGCTTCCTCTTTCCTTTTTTACAGATGCCAGAAAAGGTGATGTTATGACCAGGATCTCAAATGATGTGCAGGAGATAGAGGTTTCTGTAATGTCTTCACTCACAATGCTTTTCAGAGACCCAATGTATATTCTGATATTTGTGGCATTCCTTTTTATAAGCAGTGTTGAACTGACTCTGTTTGCTTTAATACTACTTCCAATAAGCGGCTGGCTTATCGGAAGAACAAGTCGTACTCTCAGATCATCTTCACTTCTGGGACAGGAGCATCTGGGACGTCTTCTATCAGTTGTGGAAGAGACACTTACTGGTCTTAGAATCGTAAAGGGATTTAATGCTGAGGAGAAGATGAAGCGGCAGTTTGCAGAGTCGAACGAGAGATATGCAAAGGTATTTAAGAGGGTCACCCGGAAGGCTTACCTGGCTTCGCCGGTGAGTGAGTTCCTTGCCACAATCGTAGTAATGATCCTTATGTATGTCGGAGGAAATCTGGCTCTTAGCGGATCCGGTAATATGAATCCTGAAAAACTGATGACTTTCCTGATTGTATTTTCTCAAATAATCCAGCCGGCAAAGAATATTACTACAGCATGGTTCAGTATTCAGAAAGGGATGGGTTCAATTGACAGAATAGACCAGATACTTGATGCTGAGGAAAAGATAGCGGAAAAGGAGAATGCAATTCCTGTTACTTCATTTAATGATTCAATCGAGTTCAGAGGATGCTGGTATGCATACAACAGCGAGCCTGTTCTTAAAGATATCAATCTTAAAATCAAAAAAGGTCAGACTGTTGCTATTGTTGGTAAGTCAGGGGCAGGCAAATCAACACTTGCCGATCTTCTTCCCAGATTCATAGATGCTGATAAGGGAAGTATTCTGATCGATGGAGTTGATGTGCGCGATCTTAAGATCAAGGATCTGCGTTATCTTATGGGGATAGTAAGTCAGCAGCCAATTTTGTTTAATACCTCTTTCAGAGAGAATATTGCTTTTGGTGTTGATACTTCTGAGATGGAACTTGTTGAGAATGCGGCCCGTATCGCTAATGCACATGATTTCATTCTTGAGACAGAAACCGGATATGAGAACCTTGTGGGTGAATCAGGAAATAAGTTAAGCGGTGGCCAGCGACAAAGGATCAGCATTGCCAGGGCTATTATGGCTAATCCTCCTATTCTCATCCTTGACGAAGCTACTTCTGCACTTGATACTGAATCTGAGCGCCTTGTTCAGGATGCCATGCTTAAACTTATGAAGAACAGAACATCAATAGTAATAGCTCACAGACTTTCAACTATACAGCATGCAGATATGATTGTAGTGCTTGATGAAGGCAGAATTGTGGAAACCGGAACCCACTCTGAACTTATGAGTAAAAGGGATGGATTTTATAGTAAGCTGCATAGCTTTCAGGCAATCTGATAAATGAATCTAACTAACTGTTTAAGAGTTTATTTCCGTGTTGTAATAACTGTTATTGCCATTCTGGCTCTCTCTTCCAGGGCACAATCGCAGATAAACTTTACATACCATTCGCCATTTTCCTATCTTAAAGGAAAGGATGCTGCTTCTCTACCATCATCATGGATAACTTCCGGCTTTGATTATTCAGGCTGGGCGGCAGGAAATGCCCCCTTTCGTTATGGTGATGGTGCATCAGGTGTTGAACTTACCGATATGATGAACGGGTATTCAACACTTTACCTTAAATCCTCCTTTCAGGCTTCAAATATTGCATTGCTTAAACAGGTGAAGTTTACAGTTGATTATGATGACGGTTTTGTGATCTGGATAAACGGTATTATGGCACTTGCCAGAAATGCCCCGGCAAGTCTGACTTTTAATTCGCTGGCTCCGGCAAATCATGAGTCGGGGACAGGAGAGACTATTACAATTGATGCAGCAACAATGAATCTGCTTGAAGGAGTTAATAGCATATCTGTAATGTGTTTCAATGTAAGCCTGAACAGCACTGATTTCTATTTTGATCTTGCCTTCAGTGCAGAGAAGGATATCCCGGAAACAATTGATTCAACCGGCGTAAGTTTTAGTGTGAGATCTGGTTTTTATGATTCTCCATTTGTTTTGGAACTTTCGTCTCCTGATCCGGGCAGACAAATAGTATACACACTGGACGGCAGTAATCCGCAGACTTCTGTTACAGGCTTTGTTTCATCTTCTCCGGCCCTTGTGAATATCAACCCATCCAGTTCCGCGGGCAGGCCGGTAACACCTGCTGTTGTACTGAGGGCTTCAGTTGCTGATCCCGGATTCAAACCTGCGAAACCTGTTTCCGCTACATATATATTTTTAGAAAAAGTCAAGAAACAGAAATACCCCGGAGGAGAGTGGCCGTCAGCAAGTGTCAACGGACAGTTAATAGATCTGGAGATTGATACTCTGGTCGTCAAAAACCCGGCTTATTCCACTTTGTTTAATACTTCGCTAAAGGATATTCCGACTATTTCTCTGATTACAGACCTGGATAACCTTTTTGATCCGGCTACCGGAATTTATGTCAATGCTGAAGGGCATGGACTAAACTGGGAAAAAGAGTGTAGTGTTGAAATGATTTATCCTGATGATAATGAGGGTTTTAAGATAAATGCCGGATTGAGGATCAGGGGAGGTTACAGCAGGAGAGACGATTTCCCGAAACATGCATTCAGGCTTTTCTTCAGGGAGATATACGGAACCGACAAACTCAATTATCCGCTGTTTGGAGATGAGGGAGTCAGTCAGTTTGATAAGATAGATCTCAGATCGGAACAGAACTATGCCTGGAATAACGGAAACATAAACAATAGTTTTGTGAGAGATGTCTTTTCGCGTGATACCCAGCACGACATGGGGCAGCCTTATACCAGAAGCAGATACTATCACCTGTATCTTAACGGCATGTACTGGGGAATGTATCAGACACAGGAGCGTTCAGAGGCGCGGTTTGCAGAATCATATTTTGGAGGCGACGATGAAGATTATGATGTTATTAAGGTAAATGGAGAAAACTATCAGTACAAAATAGAAGCATCTGACGGAAATCTTAACTCATGGCAGAAAATCTGGAATATGGGAAATGCCGGATTTGCTTCAGGAAGTAACTACTATGCACTTGAGGGTAAGGATCAGGACGGAAAGCCGGTTAAGGGTGGTGAGGTTATGTTAGATATTGATAACCTTATTGACTATATGCTTGTAATTTTTTATTCCGGAAATTTTGACGGCCCTATATCGAAATTTCTTAAGAACAAGGTGCCTAATAATTTCTATGCCATTGACGACAGGGAAGATAAGTCAAAAGGATTCACTTTTTATGCCCACGATAATGAACATACACTCTTTGATGAACCTCATCCTCCGGGGACAGGAATAACCGAGAACCGCGTTAATATTGGCTCCCTAACCGACGAATTGAGAATGGAGATAAAGGATTTTTCCGGATTCAACCCGCAATGGCTTCATTTTAAACTCACTGACAATTCAGAGTATCGTCTGCGTTTTGCCGACAGGGCTTACAAGCATTTTCAAAAGGAAGGAGTATTTTCTCCTGATAGTGTGCTCTTCAGGCTAAATAGACGTGTTGAAGAAGTTGATTTAGCTGTAATCGCCGAATCGGCACGCTGGGGTAATGCGAAAAGGGGCACTGCAAGTTCTTATACAAGGAATGATCAGTGGATTCCTGAAATAAACAGGTTGAGGACAAAGTTTGTACCGGCAAGGTCTGCAATGGTTATTGCACAGCTTAAGAATAGCGGACTTTATCCCGGTATTGAGGCTCCGGTTATCACAAAATATGGTGAAGAGATCATTGTTGAAAAGCTACCTCTCACCTCTGCATTGCCGGTCGAAATCACAAATCCAAATCCATCAGGAAATATATACTATACGCTTAACGGAAGCGATCCAAGGAAAACCGGAGGCGGATTCAGTACCGGTACAATATTCAGTAACACAAAAGTTATTTTGAATATAAGTGAGTCAACAGTTTTGATCGCACGGATTTTCGATAATGGAAGGTGGAGTGCCCCGGAAGAGATCAGATTCCTGAAGAAAGAAAATGATTATTCTGATCTGAAAGTAACAGAGGTACATTATCATCCTGAAGATATTATTACAGGTTCAGATACTCTTTCAGGTAAAGACTTTGAGTTTATTGAATTCAAAAATACCGGTGATCATTCAATTAACCTCTCCGGCCTTGAACTTGACAGTGCTGTCCGTTACAGGTTTCCTGTCAATACTCTTCTTCCTCCCGGAAATTTTTATGTAATTACATCAAAACCCGCAGCTTTTTATGAGTATTATGGATTAATAGCATCTGGCAACTATCAGGGCAATCTGTCTAATGCCGGTGAGTACATATTATTAAAAGATTCTGAGGGGAAACCTATAATTGATTTCACATACGTAGATTCATCTCCATGGCCCGGATCTGCTGACGGAGACGGTTACTCGATGGTCGCAGCTGAGAATAATCCTGATGGAAATCCAAATGACTATTTTTACTGGAGGAACTCGTCAGATAAAGGCGGAAATCCATTTGCTGACAATATGATTGATGATCCGGATACAGGTTCAGATAAAAACCTTCTTCATATAGAAGCATATCCAAATCCAACCAGAGGTACTATTAATGTTTCGGTGGTCGCAACTGAGGAGACAAGGGCATATGATATGGTTCTGACAGATCTTACCGGAAGGGTTGTATATCAGGTCGTTGCCGGAAATCAGGCTTCCCTGGATCTGAAAAATACAGGAGTCAGACCCGGAATTTATACTTTGAAAGTCAGCTCTGGAAAGCAGATAGGCTGGATTAGGATCGTATTTGTTAATTGAATAGTGTACCTGCTGAATCCCGGGGATCCCTCGCTATTGCTCGGGATGACAGGACATTAGGGGATCAGAAAGGGGAAAGAAGTGGCGATTCGTATTGTAATTTTCATATGATGAATCTTCAACGAATCGCCACTTCTTTCCCCCACATCTACAGATTCGTTTGTCATCCCGAGCGACAGCGAGGGATCTCATAGCGTGAGCAGGAATTCAACTAACCCTTATCTTTCCCAATTGTCATAAAATCGCAATCCCAGTCCCAAGTCCTGTGTTAATCCAAACAACCAAAGATTCTCCAAAAGGATTAGTAGAAAAAATGTATATTTGGATCATGTTATTACCTGATTATACGCTATAATTCATACTATGTACAGACGATTAATACTCCTATTATTTACTGTTATATTATTAACAGTAAACGCAAATGCCCAGAGGCAGAATCAAAAACAGAATCCCAGAACCGGTGGAAAGCATACATTTACCCTGGGTACATCAGACTTTTTACTTGATGATCAGCCATATCAGATAATTGCAGGCGAGATGCATCCTGCCAGAATTCCTGCCGAATACTGGCGACAGAGGATACAGATGGCCAAAGCAATGGGATGTAACACTATTTCAGTTTACATCTTCTGGAACTATCATGAGTCGGAGGAGGGGGTATATGATTTTGAAACCGGCAATCATAACCTTAAAGAGTTTTTCAGGATTGTTCAGGAAGAAGATATGTGGCTGATAGTCAGACCAGGCCCTTATGTGTGTGCAGAATGGGAACTTGGCGGGATTCCGCCTTATCTGCTGCGCATCCCTGACATTAAGCTAAGATGTATGGATCCGAGATATATGACAGCAGCCGAGCGTTATATCGGCAAGCTAGCTGAAGAGATAAAACCATTTATGATTACAAACGGAGGAAATCTTTTACTTCTCCAGATTGAAAATGAGTACGGTAGTTTCGGAAATGACAGAAACTACTTATTCAGACTCAGGGAAGTGTGGAAAATGAATGGCATTGATATTCCAACTTTTACCGGCGACGGTCCCACAACATATATGCTTGAAGCCGGATCGCTTCCCGGCAGCGCAGTCGGACTTGATTCAGGTAGTTCACCTGCGCACTGGGATCTGGCAAATAAAATGAATCCCGGGGTTCCTGTTTTCAGCAGCGAAACCTACCCCGGCTGGCTTACACACTGGGGAGAGAAATGGGTGAGACCTGATACAGCTGATCTGCTTAAAGAGGTAAGATTTCTTATGGATAATAAAAAATCATTTAATTTCTATGTTATCCACGGTGGAACTAACTTTGGTTATACTGCCGGCGCAAACTCAGGTGGCAAAGGATATGAACCGGATGTCACAAGTTATGATTATGATGCACCAATAAATGAACAGGGCAAGGCAACACCGAAATATAAAGCTCTCAGAGATCTTTTAGGATCCTATCTTCCGAAAGGTCAAAAGCTTCCTTCAATTCCTGATGGGATACCTGCAATTGAGATCCCTCAGTTTGTTCTGAAACCATTTACTTCAGTATGGGACAATCTTCCGGCTGCTGTTAATTCAGTCCAGCCAAAACCATTTGAATCATATGGGCAGGATTATGGATTCATCCTATATAAGACTGAACTTATCGGACATAAAAAAGGAAAACTTACAGTAACGGATCTTCATGATTATGCAACTGTCTTTCTGAATGGCACTTATATAGGAAGTCTCGACAGGAGGGCAGGCATAAACACAATTGATCTTCCGGCTTCAGATGTTGAGAAACCGGTTCTTGAGATCTTGGTTGAGGCAATGGGCCGCATAAATTTTGCCCAGCACCTTATCGACAGGAAAGGAATAACAGACAGGGTGACTCTCAACGGTATGACACTGATGAACTGGCAGGTTTATAACCTTCCAATGGATAAAAAGTTTATCTATGATCTGAGATCTTCTTCCAGAACTGTTAATAAACCGGGAATCTTTTATAAAGGCAACTTCCCGCTTAATTCAACCGGTGATACTTTTATAGATGTCTCTAACTATAAAAAAGGGATTGTTTGGGTTAATGGCCACAATCTTGGCCGCTTCTGGGATATTGGTCCGCAGAAAAGGCTTTACTGTCCTGCATCATGGCTTAAACTTGGTCTTAATGAGATAATTATATTTGATCTTCATCAGATGAGCGGAGCTTCAGTCGGTGGTATGATGACTATGGAATAATAAGAAAAAGGCATAATGGCTTAGCGGCATAACGGCACAAAGGTACAAAGGCTTAACGGAATTAAATAGCATCAACAAATATTCAGGAATATGAGAATAAGAGCTTCACTTTTATTACTTGTTCTGTTATCTGCCTGTTCCGGACAAAATTCATCCGGAAAGCAGGAAGAAAATAATTCAAAGTGGTCTGTAAGAATGGCTAACACCGTAATGGCAAAATCCGACAGCCTTATCTATTATGTTGATAATAAGCCAAAATGGGCTTATGACGTTGCATTTCTCGGTATGGCTATCGATAAACTGGGAAGTGTAGATCCCAAATACTCAAAATATATGGAGGATTGGGTGAAATGGTTTGTGAAACCGGATGGATCTGTCACCGACTACAGACCGAAGGAGTATAATCTTGACAGGATATTTCCCGGGAGGAATGTCATTACTTTGTATAAAAGGAATCCTGAGCAGAAGTACAAAATAGCACTTGATAATTTTATTGAGCAGTTAAAGACACATCCGAAAACCAATCTGGGAGGATACTGGCACAAAAACATTTACCCCTCCCAGATGTGGCTCGATGGGATTTTCATGGCTTCGACCTATATGGCAAACTATGCAAAGGAATTTAATCAGCCACAGTGGTTTGATGTAGCTACAGCTCAAACAAAAATGATATATGATAAGACCCTCGATCCTGGAACCGGTTTGCTTTTGCACGCATGGGATGAGAGCCGTTCGCAGAAATGGTGCGATCCGGTAACAGGCCAGTCTCATTATCCATGGAGCAGGGCAATGGGCTGGTATACAATGGCTATTCTGGATATTCTTGATTACCTGCCTGCTGATCATCCCGATAGAGACGATCTGATTTCGATTCTTCAAAAGACCTGTGATGCACTGTTAAAAGTACGTGATCAGAAATCTGGCATCTGGTATCAGGTTTTAAATCAGGGTGGGAGAGAAGGAAACTATTTGGAAGGTTCAGGATCAGCAATGTATACTTATGTCTATGCAAAAGGCGCAAGGCTCGGATATCTTGATAAAAAATACAGGGATATTGCAAACAGTGCATTTGATGGCATAATCAAAACACTTGTTACTGTCGACGAAAAAGGATTAGTCACGATACACGATATCTGTGGAGGCTGCGGCCTGGGCGGCAATCCTTACAGGGACGGATCATATGAGTATTATGTAAATGAAAAGCGTTTTGATAATGATATCAAAGGTGTGGCTCCTTTTATTTTGGCTGCCATAGAATTGGACAGATAGTGTAAAAAAATTATTATATTGGAGGACAAATTAACAATCTAACCCTTAGCATCAATGGAAAACAGAATGACCAATTCAAGGAGAAGATTCCTTAAAACTGCAGCACAGGGAGCTATGGTTGCTGCCGTTGCACCATCAGTTCTTGGAGGTGAAATAAGAATGCCTGAAGTGATACCTCAGCAGGCAAAAGGCGCCAACGACCGTCTGCGCATTGCCGTTTTAGGAATAAACGGACGTGGAAAATCACATATTGAAGAGATTATGGGTCTCTCGCAAAAGGCGAATGTTGAAGTAGCTGTGTTATGCGACCCTGACATGAATCTCCTTCAGCCACGCGCTGCTGAATTTGAGAAAACATATGGAAAGAAAGTGATGATTGAGCAGGATTTCAGAAGGACTCTTGAAGACAAGACAATTCATGCAATTACCTGCGCAACACCTAATCACTGGCACGCTCTTCAGGTTATATGGGCATGTCAGGCAGGAAAAGATGTTTATGTGGAAAAACCTGCTACCCATAATGTCTATGAAGGTAAAAAGATGATAGAGGCTGCATATAAATACAACAGAATCGTTCAGCATGGTGTTCAGCTGCGCAGTTCCGTGGCAATACGGGAAGCAGTAAAACATCTTGAGGATGGACTGATTGGCCGAGTTTATATGTCACGGGGCCTTGTGTACCGCTGGAGGCCAGATATAGGTGATAAAGGCATTTCTCCAACACCGGCCGGACTCAATTATGATCTGTGGTGCGGACCGGCTCCAATGCGTCCGTTTACCAAAAACCTTGTTCATTACAACTGGCACTGGCACTGGAATTATGGAAACGGTGACGTTGGCAATCAGGGTATACATGAGACTGATCTCTGCATGTGGGGATTAGGAGTTGACTCACTGCCTGAGCGCATAACTTCTATGGGAGGAAAGTTCCTATGGGATGATTGCAAGGAAGTTCCTGAAATACAGACTTCTATATATCACTATTCGAAAGAAAAGAAAATTATTCAGTTCGAAGTGCGTAACTGGTGCACTAACCTTGAAGATGGTGCAGGTGTAGGTAATATTTTCTACGGTGATAAAGGGTATCTGGTTGTTAAGGGATACGGAACATATGAATCATATCTTGGCGAAAAACGTGAAAAAGGACCATCCCGTTCAGAAAGCGGCGAACTAACACTACATTTCCAGAACTGGTTTGATGCTATCCGTGCACGTGATATGAGTATACAGAACGGACCAGTGCAGACAGGCCATTTGGCTTCAGCTCTGGCTCATCTTGGCAATATCTCCTACAGATTAGGCCGTCAGCTTGAGTTTGATCCGGTTGCAGAAAGGTTTATAGGCGAAGGGGAGAATGAAGCCAATGCAATGCTTAAGAGAGAATATCGTGCTCCGTATATCCTTCCTGAAGTAGTTTAAATATTCAGTGATCTGAAAATATAGTATTAGTCTATGTCGAACAGCCTGCAGATATGTCTGTTATACATGTTCTCATAGACACATTGCGAGACAGTTGATTCATTTGCTTCAAGAAGTTTGTAATATTTGTCCATCTGAAGGGCAGCAAGCTTATAAGCTACATGAATCAGCTGTCTCATATTTGCATTATAATCTTTATTACCGGGAACATGCCTGAGTGATGCAGCAAATTTTTTGCTGTTCCATTTTGAAACATCTGTTTTCGATGGGAGTGAAGATATTTTTATGTCAATAACATCAGCATAGGGTGCACATAGTTCTTCAATTTTTTCCAGCGATTTTGCATAAATCTCTTTTACAAAATCGAGTGACTCCCCTCCGGATTCCGCCAGACCGATAACCTCTTCAAGCCATGTTGTACCCGCAGTTTTGAGGTGAATACCTTTATCGTATTTCCTTATAATTGAACCTATGTATGGATATATTGCGAACTTATCAGAGCCTGAATGTATACTCATTTTAAGGTTCTCAGGGAGTCCAAATTCCCTGATAGCAAAATCAATCACCATCAGGTCGGACTCAAACTCCTCCGCAAACTTATCGGGATCACCAACATAATCAACACCTTTATTGAATCTTCCTGAAAACTTGGGAGCAATTGTCTGGAGCGGAATATTTTCAGACGCAAGCATCTTAAGTATGAAAAATAATTCAACAGGTGTCTGTGGATCAGGTACTTCATCCATCGAAACTTCTGTTACAAAATTTCCTTTGCCCTTACCCTTTTCTATCTTCCTGTAGATCTCGAATGCTTTTATAGCCGCAAAAAGATACTTTTCTGCAATTTTAGTTACCTGTGCTTTTGTCGTTTTAAATAATAAATCAGTCCCCGGTATTTCAAGTTCCCCGATATATTTCCCAACACTTTTTACAAATTCATCAATTTCGTGATGTTCTGCTTTTTTCCCGATATATGAGGCCACATCAATTGTAAAAAAATCTGAACTCTCAATAAATCTTTCTACTGTATCAATATTAATATGATCAGCATCAACGAAGTACGGGTTCTTAAAGGAGGCACTTTTCGTTACAGCATCAGCTTCAATTCTCACATCGCCAGGCTGTGTTCCGATTGTAGTATGCTCCCTGTTCGATTTATTCCAGACAGGTGTTATATCTATACCTTTTGCTGAGGCTGTAATAATGGCTTTTAGCTGAGCAGAACCCTGGTGACCAAACCTGTCACCCAAGCCAATCGAATATTTACCTAGTTTCTTCATTGTGTTCGTTTTTCATTTAAATTAAAAAGAAATCCACATTTTCTGATGTTACAATATCGACAGGAAGGTATTCAATTTTATCAGGAGCTTTGTGCACGGAGAGATACTCAAATAGTTTCTTTATACCTTTATAAGTTTGTTCCTCAGGCCTTTGTCCCAACAGGAATTTAGTAACACCTGTTTTGAGAAATTTTACATTTTCATCAAGAAGGTCGTACCCTATAAGGTTTATAGTGTTTATTTTTCTTTTTGCCAGATACCTGGCAATCAGGTAAGATTTTGATCCTGTGATAAAGATTGACCCTACATCGGGATTTTGAGATAATATTCTATCCATCTCGGCATAAAGCGTTTTATTTGATGGATCAGGAATACTTATGTTTATCTTATTACCCTTATTTAATCCTGATTTGTCAAAATAACTCAGAAAGCCAAGTGCACGGTTATTTAAGTGATGGACATTCTGAATGTTTTTTGCTATGTTTACGACAAGGATATCTTTTTTTGTCGCAGTTACCATGTCAATCAGCTGGCCTGCCACCCTGCCGCTCTGAAATATATCCTCGCCGATATATGCAAGAAAATCAGTGTCTTCAATATATCCGTCAATAAATACGAATGGGATTTTATCATTGAAGAGTTTTTTGCAGAATGTTATTGATTCTGATTTGAAGATGGGAGCTAGAAGAACTCCGTCGGGTTTCAGATCAAGCACAGTTGCAGTCTTTTTCTGGAAATCCTCTTCACTCTGCATATCAAAGTTTATTACAGACAGGACAAGAGGGAACGGATTAAGTTCCTCCAGAGCCCTAGCCATACCTACCGGGTGTTTTTGCCAATATGAGTTAATTTCTGTTGGTTCCGGCAGGAGGGATACCAGATGGAATCTTTTCCTTGATTTCAGAACCTGTGCCATAACATTCGGAGAATAGTTTGTCTCCTTAAGGATCCTCTGAACCTTCTGCCTGGTTTCTTCTGCTACTTCGCCTCTGTCATGCAATACTCTGTCGACAGTGCCAATTGAGACACCTGCAAGCTTTGCAATGTCTTTTATACGGGCTTTTTTTGGTGGCATGGAAAAATTTATAAAGGAGTCAGTAGACCGGAGACCGAAGCCGGAAGCACATATACTTCCGTCTTGGGTCTTCGGACCTCAGTCTTAATTTTACTCAATTACGACTTTTTTATTTTTTGGTGCGGCAAAAACAAACATAATTAACCATGCCAGGATGTATGCACATGCTGCAATAGTGAACATCACAGTGTAACCTGTTTCAATATGGCCGGCTTTCTTAAAAAAGTTAAGAATCTGTCCTGCAAATACAGAAACAAAGGCACCTCCGATTGCGCCAGCCATGCCGCCAATACCAGTTACAGAACTCACTGCTCTCTTTGGAAATGCATCAGAAACAGTGGTGAAGATATTTGCAGACCAGGCCTGGTGAGATGAAGCAGCCAGACTTATAAGACCTACTGCCATCCAGGTACTTACTCCCGCTGATTGAGCAAAGAATACAGGAGTAACAAGAAGGGCAAAAATCAACATAGTGTATTTTCTTGCATTATAGGAAGATACACCTTTTCTTATCATAAACGAAGAGAGCCACCCACCACCAATACTTCCAACAGTAGTTGAGGTATAAATTACAACCAGAGGCAGTCCAAATGATTTGATATCAAGTCCGGCACCTCTTACAGTTGAAAGCCATCCGGGTATCCAGAAGAGGTAAAACCACCAGATCGGGTCGGTCAATGCTTTCCCGATAAAGAATATCCATGTCTGACGGAATTTAAGTAATTGAATCCATGGAATTGGCTTCTCACTTTCGTTTTGTTCATCTGTATCACTTTTGATATATGCAAGTTCACTTGCAGCAAGTTTCCTTTTCTTTTCAGGTAATTCATAAAATATCCACCAGAGAATTATCCAGAGGAAACCAATTGCACCTGTAATTATGAAGGCTGCCTGCCAGCCCCAGGCGATAACAATTGCAGGTACTGCTATTGGTGCTATAATGGCACCGACATTTGTCCCGGAATTGAAAATACCTGTGGCAAGTGCCCTCTCTTTTTTAGGGAACCATTCAGCAATTGTTTTTATTGCAGCAGGAAAGTTGCCTGATTCGCTTATACCCAACAATGCCCTCCAGAATCCAAATCCGAATACCCCTCTTGCAAGTGCATGGCCCATAGCTGCAATACTCCATAAAAGAACAGAGAACAAATATCCGAGCTTTGTTCCGAATTTATCAATGAGTCTGCCAGCCAGAAGCATCGAAATACCATAGAAAAGCTGAAAAACAGTTACAATATTTGCATACTGAACTTCGCCAATGTTAAGGTCGCTTTCAAGTAAAGGTTTAAGTATACCTATTACCTGACGATCGAGGTAGTTAATTGTCGTGGCAAAGAATACCAATGCACAGACTGTCCACCTGTAGTTGCCAATTTTTGTAGTTTCGGGCATAGTTTGGGTAGTTAATTATTAAACATTATAGGTTGTTGATGCTGTAGTTCCTCCTCTTCCTGTCCAATTAGTGTGGAAGAATTCACCTCTTGGCTTGTCGGTACGCTCGTATGTGTGCGCTCCGAAATAGTCGCGCTGCGCCTGTAAAAGATTGGCAGGAAGTTTCTCGCAACGGTATCCGTCGAAATAACCAAGGGCAGATGATATTGCAGGAACAGGAATACCGTTTGTTGCTGCAGTTGCAACTACATTTCTCCATCCCTGCTGAGCTTTTTCAACTTTATCCTTAAAGAAAGGATCGAGCAGAAGGTTGGTTATTGTGTTATTATTGTCAAAAGCCTCTTTTATTTTACCAAGGAATGCCGACCTGATTATACATCCGCCTCTCCACATCAGGGCTATTCCTCCATAATTAAGCTCCCATTTATACTCTTCAGCTGCAGCTCTCATAAGTGAGTAACCCTGTGCATATGACACTATCTTGGAAGCATAAAGCGCATCTTTCAGGTCATTTATGAATTTTGCCTTATCCCCGTTGAAGGATGGTTTCGGACCGTGAAGAATTTTTGAAGCCTGTACTCTTTCATCCTTAACAGCTGAAAGACATCTTGAGAAAACAGCTTCTCCGATGAGAGTTAGAGGAATTCCAAGGTCGAGAGCAGATACTGCTGTCCATTTGCCAGTTCCTTTTTGTCCTGCAGTATCAAGGATCTTATCCACAAGTGGTTTGCCGTCAGCATCTTTATAACCGAGGATATCTCTGGTAATTTCTATCAGATAACTGTCGAGTTCTCCCTTATTCCATTCTTTGAAAACAAGATGCATTTCATCAGCAGACATGTGAAGAAGATCCCTCATTATCTGATATGCTTCTGTAATAAGCTGCATGTCGCCATATTCGATACCGTTATGCACCATCTTAACAAAATGTCCGGCTCCGTTTTCTCCAACCCAGTCGCAGCATGGTGAACCATTATCCACTTTTGCCGCTATTGCCTGAAAAACAGGTTTCACAATAGGCCAGGCTGCTTTTGATCCACCGGGCATTATAGACGGTCCGAGCAGAGCCCCTTCCTCACCTCCCGAGACTCCTGTACCTATATAAAGAAGCCCTTTGCTTTCAACGTATGCGGTTCTTCTGTTTGTGTCGGGGAAGTGGGTATTGCCACCGTCAATTATTATATCACCGGGTGAAAGATGTGGTATAAGTGTTTCAATCATCTCATCCACAGCACTTCCTGCCTTGACCATTATCATCACTTTTCTTGGAAGTTCAAGTGAAGCAACTAACTCCTCAATTGAATGTGTCCCGACTATATTCTTTCCTTTTGCCCTCGCTGCCAGAAAATCATCTACTTTCTTAACAGACCTGTTATAAACTGAAACCTGAAAACCTTTACTCTCCATATTGAGCACAAGATTCTCGCCCATTACTGCCAATCCTATTAATCCGATGTCTGATAGTTTCTTCATAATCAAATGTTTGTTGTTATGTTATGTGAAAAATTACAATTTATCAACTTAAAATTTTGGTGCTAGGTGCTAGGTTCCGGGTTCTGGGTAGTCAACCAGCATCCAGCATCAAGCATCCAGCACCTAGTGTTTCACTTTATAATACTCCGCCACAACTTCATCCATTACCCAACTCGTCCTGGCAGCTGTTATCCCAGTGCTTGGTGATTCTCCTTTACCATGAAGCGCCTGTACTATTTTTTCAATGAGATTATACTGAACATGCTCCGGCCGTTCATTGATAAATTCCTGCCGTCCGTGTTCATTTGTAAGTATTATTGGTTCGAAGCTAAAAGTAGAAAATTTTATTGATCCTTTATCTCCTATTATCTCAATAATATCCCTTCCGCTGTCGAGTGATACACTGAAACTCCAGGTGCCGGTACATACAATATTGTTTGGGAAAAGAAATTCAGCAGTTACAAAATCTTCTGCTTTGTACAAGCCTGCCTGATTCAGAACTATTGATTTTACTTTCTGTACAGGTCCGAATACATAATCGAGGTAGTCAAGCTGGTGTGAGGCAAGGTCAAAAAAATGTCCTCCTCCTGCAATAGCCGGATCCACGCGCCAGGATAATTTGCCTGTTTTTTCGTCTGCCGATGGTGCTTTATAAAGCTGCATCTGCAGAAAGCGTACATTACCAATGGTTCTCTTCTCAATCAAGTCCCTGACAAACAGAAAACCTGGCAGGGCCCTTCTGTAATAAGCTACAAACACAGGTATCTTATACTTCTCAGCTGCTTTGTTTATTTGTTGGCATTCAGAATAGCTTGCAGCCATCGGCTTTTCAATATATACAGGTTTCCCTGCTTTTATCACCTCGATTGCATATTCTGCATGACTTCCCGGCGGGGTCGCAATATAGACAGCATCAATATTCTTATCATGAATAAGATCTGAAGCTTTCGAATAGAACTTCGGAACATTATGTCTTTTTGCATAGTCCTCAGCCAGTGCTGCATCTCTTCTCATTACGGCTGCAAGCATGGAATCCTTTACCTTACTGAATGCAGGTCCGCTTTTACCTCAGTAACATTACCGCAACCTATAATACCCCATTTAATCATGAGTTTAGTCTTTCTTTAGATGTCCATAATCCCAGTGCCGGATTAGATATATAAAATATTTCTTCCCCGTCAGCCATCTTATTAATACCATCATTTAGTTTTCCCGGATTATATTTTTTCAACATTTCGTTAAGATCGTGATACCTGAAATTGACTGATTCAATCTCTTCCCGGGTTAGGTTCCCGGGACAATAAGTTATCGAGAATCTACCTTCTGAACTGCCGTGTATAAGATGAGCTGCAGCACTCAGGTTTTTTTGAAGCTCCTCATTTTCTTTCAGCGATTTTAAGGTGGCCGGAGTCCCACGATAACCATATTTCCTGATCAGCCGGTCAATTTCCTTATCCTCTCCGAACTCTTTCAGTCCTGGAGCAAGAACGATCAGTTCTCCGTTATCAGCCATAGCCATACGTGTACGGTATACACTTTTATTTCCGAGCCAGGTACTCCTGAACTCAGAGGGATCAAGGTATACGACTACCTTTTTCAAAGGTTTCTCAAGTATTGAAAAGTTAACCTTTATTGATAATTCCGCAGCCTCTGTAAAAACCTGTTCATCATCGCCTATGAACAAACCTCTGATCACTAGTTTGCCGTTTTCATCCCTGCCGATAACAGTATGAACATAAACAACTGGAAGATGTGTTATGAAATTTGCAGATGCATAATTCAACAGACTTCTTACCGGATTGGTGGCTTTCCCCATGATCCTCTCCATTCCGTAAACAGCACCGATGAAATGGCTTTTGTTTATTCCTTCCGGTCCGCCAGTTCCTACAAAAAGATTCTTGTTGTAGTTGGCCATGCCTATTACCTCATGCGGAACAACCTGTCCTACTGAAAGTATCAGGTCATGTCCTCCGTTGAATACCAGTTTGTTAAGTTGCGCCGGCCACGAATAGTCGAGGGCACCATCGGTAATCTTTGACACGAATTCACCAGGTACTGTGCCTACTGTTACAACATCTTTACGCCAGTCGTGCACCCTGAAAAGGTCTTTCGGAACACCCTTAAACATCTCATCCATCTCCTGGTCAGATACAGGTACATGTGTGCCGAGAGCAGGAAGTATATCTTTAAGATTAGTTTTATAGTACTTATAAATAAGACTGGTAATATCTCCGGCTCTTGAATGAAAACGGGTAAAGTCGGGAGGTACAACCAGAACCTTCTTCCTGGCACCAAGTTTCTCAAGAGCAGTATATAAACCTGCTTCAAGCTCTTTTAGTCCTATTACAGTGTTTTCCGATCCCGATTTAAAGTATATCATATTTTATTTTTTAACCACAGAGACACAGAGACCACAGAGATTCACGGAGTCATTTAATTATGTTCTCCGTGTTCCTCCGTGATCTTAGTGTCTCCGTGGTTGTTTTTCTTGTTCATCTTCATTTCCAATTCGGATGTTCCGGCAAAAAGGCCTCAAACTCCTTAATGAGTTTTTCCTCATAAGCACCTTTGAAAGTGCCTGCAAAGAACTTGTCAAGGCCTTCCTTATAAAGTCTCTCCCAGGAGGCTTCTTCCTGTCCCGGATTAATCGGAAAGAAGAGTACCCCGTTCGATTTTGCTGCTTTCAGGTCGCCATTAGCATCACCGATCATAAGTATCTTTTCATCAGGATATTTGCCTTTGGCAGCATACCTGAGGTGTTCGGTTTTTGTGCCATGTTCCTGTCCTGCAATCATCCTCAGATAATGCTCAATCTTATTCTCCTCCCATTCGCGTTTAAGAGCCTCGTACGGGGTTTGAGAAACTACCATGGCATCAGCTTTTGACTTCATCTTTTCAAGACACTCTTTTACAAACGGAAAAGGAGTTATGCCGTAGACCAGGCTTGCAATGTCTTCATTTACTTTCAGCGACCATTCAAGTGTCTGGGTTATAAAAGGATCATTAACTTCTGCAGCATAGGTTTTCAGAGTGGGATTACCAAGTTTGGTTTCCTTCTTTGTCCAGTCGATAAGAGGAGCTGCGGAAGGTACTGCGAAATTGCGGGCTTTTACCTCAGGACGGGTTGCAAGAAGTCTGAGTGTTTCATTCACTGCCAGAAAACGGTTGCATCCCCTGTTTGTTGAGTAAAGGTTGACAAACTCCCAGGTTTCACGTGCATATTTTGAGATTGGCTGCATTTTGAAATACTTTATGAAGTTAGGGCAGAAACACTCTTTCTGCTTTATCTCCATAGTGTCGAATGCGCATCCGTCGGAGTCTATTCCAATAAAGAATTCCTTTTCAGGTTTAAGTGCAAGTAATTGATCGTGTGGGTTCATAGTGTAAATTCAAAGTTCAAAGTTCAAAGTTCAAAGTTCAAAATTCAAAATTCAAAGTTTAAAAGTTAAAGGTGGAAAGACCGAAGACGGAAGACGGAAGTAATTGCTTATTTTATTTCTCATATGCTTCCAGATTGTAGGCTGGTAGTTTCTTATCTGCGAATTTCATTTCGAGTCTGGCGAACCTCTGTCTGCCATTAATCATCGGAACAGAAGGCCAGTCTTCACCAATTAATGGTCTGACATACGCCAGGAACTCATCTGTAACATCGTACCGGCTTGGAGCGATCCATTTCTCAGGAAATGTTCTTTCCGAGAGTGCCACTTTTTCAAGTGGTACCTTATCATAATGAACATTATATATTATACCCGGATCTCTGAGTATTGTTGCCATCCAGCCGTTTCCTTCATAAAGTGCTATTTCAACAGCTTTCTGACCTACTTTATAAGCTTCATCGAGGTCTACTATCGATGCATAAGCTGTTGTATGACGCTGATCGGTGCCCATTACCTGTCCGCGTGCAGCGCCTCTCGCTTTTAATCCTTTTGTATTGAGATAGTTAACAACAGTCTGAAAGACAGAATTCTGGCTTGATCCAAAGGATGTATGTCCGAATGCATCCTTAACTTCTCCGATTGATCCTACATCAAATCCTTCACTTATAACTACAATACATCTGCCATCTTTTTTTAGCTGATCATTTACATTATCTACCAGGTTATCGATAGATACGTTTGATTCAGCCATATAGATCTGCAACGGCATCTCTCTTCCCGGATCAGCGAGACGGGCAGCAGCAGGGATATATCCAATTTTGCGTCCCATAGCCTGTATAACAAGAACAGGATCAGCAGGGGAGGAGCCCATATTCTCTTCATTTGCATTCTGGATGATATGCGACCAGTATCTGGCTACGCTTCCGTAACCCGGTGTATGGTCAATAAGTTTAAACTCATTATCACCCACATCATTATCAATTGTCTTGGGCACACCAACTGCTATAAGGTCGAGTCCCCTTGTTTTTGCCAGCTCACTTACCTTAAACGCTGTATGCTGGGAATCGTTTCCTCCGATATAAAAGAAGTATCCTATATCATGGGCTTTAAATACCTCCATTATCCGCTGGAAATCTTTCTGTTGTTTGTCTTTAAGTTTATATCTGCAGGTACCTATACTTCCTGCTGCCGGTGTGTTTCTTAAAAGGGCTATTTCTTCCTCTTTCTGTGATGAAAGATCGAGAAGCTCTTCATTCAATACACCTTCAATACCATGCCATCCGCCGTATACCTTTCCGAACTTATCCGGGAACATTCTGCATGTCTCAATAATCCCTCTCAGAGAGCTATTGATTACCGGCGATGGACCTCCCGACTGGGCTACTATTACGTTCTTTGCCATCTATTTCTATTATGAATATTATTTTAATAATTTATGATGCTGGGTGCTGGGTGCAGGGTGCCTGGTGCTGGGTGTGCTTTCCTTTGCCCTGTGCTCTTTGCACTGCGCCCCTTGCCCTTATACGCCTGAATATGCACTGAATCCGCCATCAACAGGAATTACGATCCCTGTGACGAATTTTGAAAGATCTGATACCAGGTAGATCAGAGTTCCTGTCAGTTCTTCTGGTACACAATATCTTTCCATTGGAGTTCCGTTAATTATTTTCTTTCCGCGCGCTGTCAGTCCTCCTGTTTTTTCATCAATCAACAGGAATCTGTTCTGATTCGTAAGAAGAAACCCGGGGGCAATTGCGTTTACCCTGACACCTGTTTTTGAAAAATGAACAGCCAGCCATTGTGTGAAATTATTAACAGCTGCTTTTGCGGCAGAATATGCTGCAATTTTTGTTAATGGCCTGTAGGAGTTCATAGAGGAAATATTGATAATTACCCCTGATTTATTTTTAACCATATCAGTAGCAAATACCATTGATGGAATCAGAGTCCCTTTGAAATTCAGGTCAAAAACTTTATCGAATCCTTCAATCTGAAGTCCGAAGAAAGTATCCTCAGGATTTTCAGTATCAGACCCATCCATCTTCTCGAGTTTTGTTGTGGCTGCCGGGGAATTACCTCCTGCACCGTTAACAAGAATGTCTATTGGTCCGAATTTGTCGTGTATTTCCTTTTTTGCTGCCTCAAGGGAAGCCTTGTCAAGTACACTTGCCGAAACGCCCATTGATGCAATACCTGATTCCTTTTCAATTTCAGCAGCAACTGCAACTGCTGCTTCTTTATTCAGGTCGAGAATTACTGTTTTAACACCTTGTGCAGCAAGCGATTTAGCCATAGTTGAGCAGATAATGCCTGCACCACCGGTAATTACTGCTACTTTTCCTTTTAGGTTTAGTTCGTTCATTATAAGTTATTTAAATCCAAAATACTCTTTCGCATTCCTGTATGATATCCCTTCAATTAAAGGCTTAAGCAGCTCCTCTTCATCTGGAATAAGTCCTTTCTCAACCTCTTCACCAACATAATTGCAGACCAGTCTTCTGAAGTATTCGTGACGAGGATAGGAAAGGAAGCTGCGTGAATCAGTTACCATTCCTATGAACCTTCTTAACAGTCCAAGGGCAGCAAGGTCTTTAAGATGCTTCTCCATACCGCTTTTCTGATCGAGGAACCACCAGGCAGCACCGTACTGAACTTTAACTGCTGATGTACCATCATTGAAGTTGCCTGCCATTGTTATCATCATTTCATTATCGGCAGGATTAAGGTTATAAAGAATTGATTTTGCAAGCTGGTCTGTGCTATCAAGGGCACTCAGAAACCTTGACATTTTTAGAGCATCCTGAGGGACACCTATCGAATCCCAGCCTGTATCTGGGCCAAGCTGCCTGAACATGCGGGCATTATTATTTCGCATTGCACCAACATGGAATTGCTGAGTCCAGCCTCTTTTGTGATTCATCCTGCAGAGTTCAATCATTGCTGCAGTTTTATATTTCTCTGCCTCTTCCGCAGAAATAGAGTCACCTTTCAGGAGTTTCTTGAATATTTTATCAACTTCAGATGCAGTGTATGTGTCAAAATAGAAACGATCAAGACCATGATCTGACAATCGTCCTCCAGTCTCATGAAAAAAAGCATGCCTCTTGTCAAGTGCCGTAACAAGTGTTTCGAAGTTCTTAATCTCAACTTCACTTACAAGTTCAAGTTTTTTGATATAGGCATTGAATTTCTCAACATCTTCTGTTTTTACAATATTGTCCGGTCTCCATGTCGGAAGAACCGTTATCTCGAATGTTCCCTTAAGTTTGAGATGATGTTCGAGAGTATCTGCAGGGTCGTCTGTTGTACAGATTACTTCAGCTTTCATTTTCCTGATCATTGATCTTGTGCTGAATTCCTTAGTCTGTAACATGCCTGAAGCTCTTTCATAAATCGAAGTAGCTGTGGAAGGCGATAATAATTTGGTAATGCTGAAATATCTTGCTAGTTCCAGATGAGTCCAGTGATACAAAGGATTACCGAGTGTAGCAGGGACTGTCTCTGCCCACTTTTTGAATTTATCAGTATCCGGTGCAGTGCCTGTGCAATACTTTTCATCAATCCCGTTTGTCCGCATTGCCCGCCATTTGTAATGATCTCCTTCGAGCCATGCCTGGGTAAGGTTGCCAAACTGACGATCGTCAGCGATCATTGCAGGTGAAAGATGACAATGAAAATCCACTATTGGCTGATTTTCAGCATATTTATGATACAGTTTTTCTGCCGTCTTATTGCCCAGTAGAAAATTTTCATGAATAAATGGTTTCATATTTATAATGGGATTGTAAAATTTTATAAATTTGAAAAATATTGGATCGTTAACGATCACGAAAGTATAAATTTCAATTCAATTTATCAAGAAATTATCAATTTGTTTAATATTTTTTAATCCTCCTTTAATAAAATGAAAATCCTAAAAACCATTTTGATTCTCGGTATTATTATTTGCTCTTCTGCCGGTTATTCGCAGGAATTGGCTCCGTTACCGTTTAAGAGTGATATAAACAAAACAGATATAAAAACTGTATTGAAAGCTGTTGCCGACTGGCAGGTAAGAACACCTCTTACACACAATCCGGCAGACTGGACTAATGCTGCACTATATTCAGGCATGGTTGAGTGGGCATCAATAGCAGGCAACGACTCATATTATGAGTGGCTGAAAGATATTTCTTCAAAACTTTCATGGAATTATTATGTACACGATAATCCTCAGAGAAGGTATCATGCCGATGATTACTGTGTTGGACAGACGTATATTGAGCTTTACAGGAAATATAAGGATAAGAATATGATCAAACCGATGAGAGCTTATCTCGATCAGATTCTAAAGGATCCTGCAAAAGGCGACCTGCTTTTTAAGAGCACAGTACCCGGATACTCATCCCAGCAGAGATGGTCGTGGTGCGATGCTCTTTTTATGGCTCCTACTGTTTGGGCAAAAATGGGTAATGTAACCGGGAAGAAAAAGTATCTCGATTTTATGTACCAGGAGTATAAATTCACAACTGATTACCTCTACGATAAAGATGAAGATCTGTATTTCAGGGATTCAAATTATTTCACAAGGAAAGAGGCAAATGGGGCCAAGGTTTTCTGGGGACGCGGTAATGGCTGGGTATTTGCAGGTTTGCCTATAATAATCAGGGAATTGCCTGCAAAATATGAGAATAAGGAATATTTTGTGACAATATATAAGGAGATGGCTGCTAAACTTCTTTCACTGCAGTCTGCAGACGGATTCTGGCACGCAAGCCTTTTAGATCCGGCCAGCTATCCTAATCCCGAGATGAGTGCCACAGCTTTTTTCGTATATGGAATGGCATGGGGCGTAAACAACGGTTATCTCGACAAGGAGAAATATCTGCCTGCTATTGTAAAAGGATGGAAATCAATGGTCACATCTGTATGGCCCGACGGAAAAGTAGGATTTATCCAGCCTATTGGTGCTGATCCTAAGGCAGTCACCAGAGAAATGACCGAGGTATATGGTGTTGGCGGTTTCCTTATGGCAGGAACTGAGATCACACGATTAATTGAAAAGGGCATTTTATAGAATATTGTGATAGAGACGCAATGCATTGCGTCTGATTTAGTGATAAATAAAAAAAGCAGAATACAATGAAGGTAGAACAAAGATACGCATCCCACCCTGAGGATTTCAAAAAGTACGACACAGCAAGAATCAGGAAAGAGTTTCTGATTGAGAAAGTATTCATTCCTGATGAAATTTCTCTTGTGTATTCATTATATGATCGTTATATGGTAGGCGGTGCGATGCCGGTTAAGAAAGCTCTGAAACTTGAATCGCCCGACGAATTGAAATCAGAACAGTTTCTCGACAGACGCGAAATGGGTATTATTAATATTGGAGGTGATGCTGAAATTGACACTGCAGGTAAAAAGTATAAACTCGGACATAAAGAAGCATTATATCTTGGCATGGGGACACTCGATGTTGTATTCAGATCGGCTGACATAAAGAATCCTGCCAAACTTTACATCAATTCAGCACCTGCGCATCATGCGTTTCCTTCAAAGATAGTTACTCTGAAGGATGCAGAGGTGGTATCCCTTGGCAGTTCAGAATCATCGAATCACAGGACCCTTAATAAACTGCTTGTCAACAGTGTTGTTCAGACATGTCAGCTCCAGATGGGAATGACTGAACTTCAGAATGGCAGTGTCTGGAACACTATGCCCGTGCATACTCATAATCGGAGAATGGAAGCTTACTTTTACTTTCAGGTTCCTGAAAAACAGGGAATCTGCCATTTTATGGGCGATCCCGACGAAACACGGCATATCTGGATGAATAACGAGCAGGCAGTACTTTCTCCGTCGTGGAGTATACACAGCGCTGCGGGTACTTCAAACTATACCTTTATCTGGGGCATGGCTGGTGAAAACCTTGATTATGGGGATATGGATGTTCGTCACCCGGATACCTTAAAATAATTTATCCTCTGTGTAACTCTGTGTCACCTCAGTGTAGCTCTGTGACAGTTCTTTAAGAACATTACACAGAGAGACACAGAGAGAAGACACAGAGAGCCACAGAGAAAAAATAAATAATATGAAGGATTTATTTGATTTAACAGGAAAAGTTGCGCTGGTAACCGGCGGCACACACGGTATTGGTCTGGCAGTTGGATTGTTGCTTGGCAAAGCTGGAGCAAAAGTATGTGTGAATGATCTGCAGGACGATAAGCTTCTGAGCTGCAAAGAGAGTTTCAAAAAGGAAGGACTTGATGTCTTTACTCTTAAGTTCAATGTAACCGATGAAGCAGATGTTGATAAGGGAATCACACTGATTGAAAAAACAGTCGGTCCGGTTGATATTCTTGTAAACAATGCAGGTATAATTAAAAGGATACCAATACTTGATATGGCAATTGCAGATTACAAGCAGGTGATTGATGTTGACCTTGTTGCTCCTCTTATTATATCAAAAAGGGTTGCACCGAAAATGATAGAGCGCAGAAGCGGAAAGATCATTAATATGTGTTCGATGATGAGTGTATATGGCAGGAATACTGTTTCGGCTTATGCATCAGCCAAAGGCGGGCTTAAACTTCTTACACAGAATATGACCTGCGAATGGGCAAAATACAATATTCAGATCAATGGTATTGGTCCTGGTTATATAGCCACCTCACAAACAGCACCAATCCGTGAAAATGGTCACCCTTTCAACGATCTTGTCATGACACGTACACCTGCAGGCAGATGGGGAGAGCCTGAGGATGTTGCAAATGCAGCGCTCTTCCTGGCATCGAAGGCAAGTAATTTCGTCAATGGACATATTCTGTATGTTGACGGAGGGATACTTGCAAATTTCGGTTACGTGAAGGGGGAGAATGATATCTAGGTCGGAAGACCGGAGACCGGAGACAGATATCCGAAAACCGAAATCCGAAATCTAAATTACCTGACTACTTACTTAAGTTTTTAGAGTCAGGATTATCTGGATGATCATCGGCGTATGGCTTGGCGTACAGATCTTCTACTTTTACCCTGTCGGTATCAGTTTTTGATTCTTCCCGGATCTGATCCTGGATGTCTTCGGTTGCCCTTCCATGGAAATAGAGGATGCATGCAAGAATAGGCATCAAAGGCATTGTAAGTGCGCTTATAAGAGCTGATAGGAGTATAAATATAGGATTTGAAGTATAATTCACAACTTCAGCTGCAGCCTCAGGATCTGTAAGGGTTTTTAAAAAGCTTCCTGAAAAAGGGATCATTATGATCGCTGAGAAAATTACTGAGATTACTATCATTATAATAAAAAAAACTGCTACCCATCCGATATTTGACCAGAAATTCTTGTGTGCTAGAGAGAAAGTTCTGCTTATAGTTCTAAGGATATCAGAACCTTCGACCATCATAACAGGCAAAATGAACAGGAAGAGTGTCATTACATATAAGGCGGCAAAGAATGCTCCAACGATAAGTGCAAAAATCCCAAGTACTATTGCTATTGAACCAAAAAATGCCAGCAGTACCGTAATTATCAGGTATGGAATATAGTATCGAATCGATTTGATAACAGCTGCGAAAATATTGATCTCAGGATCTAATGGCTTGTAAATAATGTAATACTGCAATATCACGCTGAACAGAAGGCTAACAATTGATAATAAAAGCAAAGGCACAATGAAGTCTTTTACCTTCTCAAGTAAAAGGAGCGGGTCGGTTGTTGATTGCAGATCCTGAATGTTTATAAGTGTTGAGCCATACTGGATTGCCAGCGACATTGTAAGCGAAGTTAAAAATAAAACAAGAAAGTTGCTTTTGTAAAAATCCCAGAGAGAGTTCATTGCAGAGTCGATATTATGTCTGCGGTATAAAGGATGATTGCTTAACTGATCCATAAAATATAATATTTTTGTTTTTCAAAAGTAAGTATTTGTTTTATTATTTGTTTATCGTTCCTGGTTCTTGTTCCTGGTTCCTGGTTCCTGGTTCCTGGTTCCTGGTTTCTTTTACCAGCACCTAGCATCCAGCACCAAGCACCAAGCACCCAGCCTTTCACTTCCCCTTCCTCCACTGCCTGATAATATTACTGAACGGGAAAATTGAATTTGCTTTATGGTGTGAAAATATCCCTTCATTTACTGTTTTTACATCTTCGATAGTGTAAAAAACTTTAGGATTGAAGTTATGTATAACGTTGAGTACTTTTTCCAGTTCGTTTCTCTGAACAATTGTATAGATCAGATGTACCTTTTCTCTTGCTCCATGGGCTTCAATGACAGTTGCTCCGTAGCCATTTCCGTTGAGAATCTGTACCAGTTCTGATCCTCTTTCATGTGCAAAAATCCTGATCATCTGAATGCCCATTGCAAGCTTTTCTTCAATTATCATCCCGACAAAATTGCCAGTTGCAAATCCTGCTGCATAGGCTACATAATTCACATAGTTATCGAGATTCTGCATGATTTTGCTTATAGCGGTAATCCAAATGAGGACCTCAACGAAACCAAGAATTGGCGCAATATTCCGTTTTCCTTTCGAGACGAATATTATTCTCAAAGTACCTATCGATACATCGCAGATCCTCGCCAAAAATATCAGAAGTGGCATCAATACATAGCTGAACAGATCTGAATCAAAAAAAGTTGTTTCCATGAGGTTATATGTATATGGGATAACAAATATAGGCATAAAGGCACAAAGGTGCAACGGCACAATGGCGCACTGAGTACACCGTAGCTTTAGCGAAGGTGTAACGGCATGCTTCGGCTGCGCTCAGCATACGAACACAAGACTGCAGGACCGCATGACCGCATGACCGCATGACCGCAAGACAGTTTTACATTATGTTTCTATTTACTGGGTTTATTAACAAGTTTGGACTTGACTTTAAACATTTCATCGCTATATTTGTTAAATTATCAGAAATCATCTGGAGTGATGTCTTGTAAAATGAATTTTAATAATTGATAACTAATTCTAATTTAAAATTGATATTAATATGAAAATGAACAAACTAACATTTCCCTTAATCCTGTCAGTTGTAATCGGGATAATGATTGTTTCCTGTACAGGTAAAGCAACTCAGAAAAATCAGCACTCAGGTGTTGAGTATTACAGAAACCTTCAGTTCTCAGAAACTCCGTATGATACTGAGAAAGGGACTCATCCTCTTACTGCTGACGAGGCAAAAACTGTTAATAACTATAAATTTACCTACGATGATGCCGGACGTCTGGTGTCTGTCGAATTTGTAAGAAACGATGTTCTTCTTGGGTATTCATCAATGGGTGGTGCAGCCAAGATAACATACGAATATACTGCAGATAATAAGCAGATTAAACGCTTTTTCAATAAAGATAATGAGCAGATTGAATCAGGTGGTGCATACACCTATGTCTATACACTCGATCCAAAAGGTATCAGAACAGGTATGATGTTCATGGGAAAGGATGGATCAATGGTTGAAAACAGAAACAGTATACATTCATGGGTATGGAGTATACTTCCCGACGGAATGGTACGTGAACTAAGATACAATCTTGCAGGTGTCGAGACCGTTATGAATCCATTCTGCCCGTTTTATGAACTGCGCTTCAGTTATAACGACAAGGGGTATGTTACCAGACTTGCCAACTACATGGCAGATACTCTTTATAACTGTACTGCTGAGAACTGTGGTGACATAGGTGTTTCATATTTTATCTTTGAGCCTAATGAGTTCGGCGATTTACTTGGTTTCTCAGTATTCAATGTATACGGACAAATGTCAAATCTGTCTGCAGGATGGTCAAAACGTGTAAACAAAGTGGATGAGAATGGCTATTTACTCGAGACTGAAGTTTATGATCAGGATAATGAATTTGTTACGGGCAATAATATTCCTATAACACAGAATACTTATGATGCTCACGGTGCCCTTGTTGAAGTAAAAAATATGGACAAGGACAGGAACATCATGAATCATCCGCAATCGGGTGTTGCTATAACCGAATACAAATACGACGAAGCCGGTCAGCGTGTTGAGACTCTCAGATATGACAAAGACCGTGTTCTGGTTCCTGTAACACAATAGCTCATCCTTTGTGTTACTTAGTGCCTTTGTGCCTTGGTGGCGTTTTTCTTTTGCCACCAAGACTCCAGGACACTAAGAATCACCAAGAGCTATGCATTAATTCTGATGTATTATGAAATTATTTAAAAGTTTGTCTCTGATTGCAGTTTCTGCAGCTATGTTGCTTTCAGGTTGTTCAGGAAATAAAACAGAGCAAAAAAAGGAACCTACTGTTGTGGTTCAGGAAGTTAAAAAGCCTGTCGTTGTCGGAAATGAGACATCGCTGCTCCTGAAAGATCTTAAAGAGAATGGTGATTACGTAAACAGCAATGTTTTCCCTTCCCTGATAAAGGCCTCGGTTGTTCATGAGAGCCTTGATAAAAACATTCATGTAATTGATCTCAGGACTGCTTCACAGTATAGCGAAGGCCATATAAAAGGATCGGTAAATAAACGCTTTGAGGATTTGCCTTCATACTTTGAATCAAAAATCAAACCCTTTGAGTTTGATAAAATTGTTATAGTATGTAACGATGGTCAGATCTCAAGCTATACAACCAGTCTGCTCAGACTTATGGGATACGGAAATGTTTACGCTATGAGATGGGGTATGAGTGCCTGGAATCCTAAATATGCTGAATCAGGCTGGCTGAAGGATGTCTCCGGTAAATATGAATCGAAACTGGAAACAGCAGCCAATGAGAAATCTGCTCCTGAAAAAATGCCTGAACTAAATACAGGTCTGGCTACAGGTGCTGAGATCGGGGCCGCGCGATTTAAAAAAGTCTTTGAAGAAGGAACCTCAAATGTTCTGATAACAGCGGATGAAGTATTTGCTGACCCGCAAAAATACTATGTAGTTAATCTGGAAAGAAAAGACAAGTATGAAAGCGGGCATATCCCCGGTGCATTCAGGTATAAACCTGAGGCATTCCTTGGAGTCATTGATGAAATGGGTTCAATTCCTGCCGATAAGAAGGTAGTTGTATATTGCGGAACCGGTCATAATTCAGGTTTTGCGACTGCCTACCTGAGATTATTCGGCTATGATGCAAGCACATTAAAATATGGCAACAATGGATTTATGCACGATCAGATGATAAAGCAAAAAATTGCATTATCATGGGGTCCGTTTACAAAAGAAGATGTAAATAACTTTGAAGTTGTAAAATAGTTTTTCTGAATTTTTCTAATGCCTAAAGTTCCGGTCTGGTAAGTGTATCAGGCCGGAATTTGTTTTTAAAGGATTCATTCTCCTTATCTGATGTAAGTATATATAAATTTTCTATACCCATCTGACTCAGAAACATCCACATTCTTGCACTAACAGATACATCTGTTGAGACCAGAACAACCTTACCTTTAAAACCGGTCAGTTTTTTGATTGTTGACTTTTCAAGTATAGCATCAGGAGTGATATTCAACACCTCAGTATTTGAACCTATCCCGGTACTTACTGCACCACCCTCATCAAGATTGATTAACAGGATTTTTCCTGAAGTGGCAGCCATCTCTTCATTGCTTATGAGGTTTGATCTCATAACTGAAGGTTCTGCAAGTTTCTTTGCATCAGGTTTGAAATGATTGGTGCTTACTGATCTTATTATCACGAGGATAAGTACTGGAACCAAGATTAGTAAAGCAAATTTTAATTGTTTCATTTTTTGCATTTTTTTGCCCCCAAACCCTCTACCTCGCTTCGCCGTAGCGGCTACGCAGAGGCGAAGAAGGGGGCTTTAATTCGTTACAAATTCAATTACTTATAACTTGCGGTCCTACGATGTCCGATTTTTGCACTTTGCACTTTGCTCTTTGCCCCTTGTCCTGCGCTCTCTGCCCTGAGCCCTGAGCCCCGTGCCTTCACTCACATCCTCCATCAAGCTTCTTCGCCTCCATATGTTTTGAGTCGTAGAATTTCTGTTTGAGGCTATCAGGCAGACTGTTGATTTCCGTGAACAGTCTTCTTGCCCGTGTCCTCGTTTCAAAGAGAGCGTTTTCCCGTGCCGAAATTTTTTCGCCAGTGAAGGTAGAGTTCATAACGGTATTAAACCATTCATTCAATCCACCCTTCATTATATAAACATTATCATACTTCATTCCTTTAGCTGCCATCAGGGCATAGTTTGAATCAAAATCACCGTTTGAATAGAGGATGTTTTTAATATTCTGATTGCCGAATAGGGTAGCAGGGTCAGAATTGAGAAAGTCATTATAGGGAAGATTAATTGCCCCCGGAATATTAAAAGCCCTGAATTCCTCAGGTGTCCTGAGATCAATTAACTGTATTGTGCTATCTTCTGATACAACAAAACGGGCTACCTGATCAACAGTAAAAACCGACTCCGGGTTACTGATCTCGGTAATAAGATCATTTGGCTTTACTGTAAATGACCTGTTTCCCGTTAGCGGGAGCAGGGCAAGAATTAAGCCCAGACAAACAAGAACTACTGAGTATTTTTCTCTTACATTCATTTGCTGAAAGATTAAAGTTCGTTTGTTATATCAGGACGGGCGAATTTCTTCTCAGCAAGTTCAGCTACCCAGAACATGGCAGCAGCAGCTGCAATAAGAAGGAATGTAAAGAGTCCCGGAGAAATGCCTAATGCTTCATCTATTTTTACCGGACCTTTGTAAGAACCATTTGCAAGAGTCTGAATATACGGATAAGTTTCTGCGAACAGAAAAGCACCAGTCATGCCGCCGGCAAAAAAGACCATTGCATCAATTTTTCCGATGGAAAGAGCACTTAGTCCGGTTCCGGGACAAAACCCTCCCATAATGAAACCAGCTCCCATAATTACTCCTCCAACAATAGAAGCAGTTACGTAAAACTCATTCACAAAAACCTGGTTCAGATCAAGTAATCCGAAGAAGCTAAGGAATTGTGATCCAACAAGCGCTACTATGGCTGCAGTGAAGAACACTTTGATAACAGTAGTGTCATACCCGTAGAACATACCTGCCAGTTTCCTGCTCGAGGAGAATCCTGCCTGCTCAAGAGCGAATCCGAATCCGATACCGATAAGCAGAGCTATCAGCAGATCGAGCCATTCAGGCAGTGCTATTAATGATGATATTGGTCCCATTTTATTTCGTTTAAGTGATAATTTGTCTAATTGTCTTGCGGTCTTGCAGTCCTGCAGTCTTGCGGTCATTTGCCGCGAACCGCGCACCGCGTACCGCGTACCGTTTTAGATCCAGTTCTTCCTGAAAAACCATGCAAAAACATATGCTGATCCAAAAATTGCGATCATCGTAACAAATCCTGCAACAGAGAGCACAGCCATCCCTGAAAGTGCTGCACCACTTGTACAGCCTCTGGCAAGCTGGGCTCCGTAGACAAAGAACACACCCCCAAGGAAAGCAAAGATTAGTCTTCTTGCATTTGTAATATTGGGTGATTTCTCAATTTTGAACTTAAGTCTTTTTGATACTGCACCTGAGATAAATCCTCCTGCCAGTACACCCAGTATCTCAAGAACCAGCCAGTTTTTAAGAGGTTTCTTTCCATCCTCAAAATACTTGCTGTAATATATCGATTCTTCAGCATGGGTGGGGGTTACTGCACCCACAACCGATACCACGCAATACTTCAGACCGCCACTGGCTCCGAGTCCCCGTCCTGAAAGGAACATTGCCAGTAATAGTACTATCCCCAGCAGGGTACCGGCTATGTAAGGATTCATGTATTTATTTTTCATTTTTTTTGAGATTCTTTATACTCTGAAACATAGAAATACAAACTTACAAAAAGAGATTTGATAGTAAAACATATAGAAAGTTAATTAAGTTCAGATGTGAGGAAACATTAAAGGATTGCTTCGTTCTTCATCGTCGGATCCGCAATGATGTGACACTACCCAGCACCCAGCACCATGCAATTGTTTCCAAATTTTCGATTACCTTTATAGTTTATATATATACGAGAGAATGGGCAGATACAAACTTACAATAGAATATGAAGGAACCCGTTATTCGGGATGGCAGATGCAGAAGGGCGGCAAGACAATTCAGGGTGAGATTATGGATGCCTGCAGGGAGTTATTTAAAACAGAGGAATTTGATCTCTTCGGAGCCGGACGTACAGATGGGGGAGTGCATGCATCAGGTCAGGTTGCGCACCTGGGAGTTGAAACAGATCTTCCATTGCTGAAAATAAAATACGGAATAAACGACAGGCTGCCTCCGGATATTTGTATCATGAATGTTGAAGAAGCCCATCCTAAGTTTCATGCAAGGCACGATGCTCATGCCCGGAGCTATATCTATCAGATCAGCAGAAGGAGAACTGCATTTGGGAAGAAATATGTCTGGTGGATAAAGGATCAGCTTGATATTAATATGATGAATGAAGCTGCAAAACACTTCGCAGGATTGAAAGATTACAGGTATTTTACAGATGAAGATGCTGAGCAGCAATCGACTAAAGTTGAGATAATGCATGCAAAGGTTAACGATTTTGGCGACATGCTAGTTTTTCATGTAGTCGGCTCACATTTTTTATGGAAGCAGGTAAGAAGAATGACTGGTGTATTGGTAGAAGTTGGCAGGGGAAAACTATCGCCAGCAGACGTTGCCTCCTTTTTTAAAATAAAATCAGATATACCTGCCAAACTCACCGCACCTCCGAGTGGTTTGTTTCTTGAGAAAGTTTATTACAGGAATGAGGAGGTAAGTTACGATACAAAACCGGTGATAAATATTTAATTTCATGGTAAGAGTGTAGTGGACAAGCTTCTGCTGAAGGCAGGGGATCCCTCACTGACGTTCGGGATGACAGGTCATTTGGGGGTATAGAGGGAAAGATGTGGCGATTCGTATTGTAGTTGTCGTATTAAGGCACTTTTAACGAATCGCCACTTCTTCCCCCCCTCCAACCAGATCCGTGTGTCATCCCGAACTCCAGTGAGGGATCTCCTTGAGTGAGCAGGAATTAATTAGGTTCCAAATGAACTTGACAATTCTTAATTCATAAAATGTCAGTCCTTATAAATCATTGTTATTATATTAACACTGCAATTACCTTATTTATATAGCTTCTTAATATGATTTATGATGAAAACTTTTTTTTACTTTTTTAAACTTTGTATTGAACTTTTTTTATATTTGAGTGATTGATTTTTTGAGGCGGGTGATAATTACGGCGATCTTTACTGTGTTTTAAGATATTTTTTCTTATTAACTAACCCTATAACCTAATCGACTTGCCTATGAATAAGACTACCTAGAAAACTTTAAATCCATGGGTGTTTTTTATCCCTTTTAACCGGTTTTCCGCTATAACTAACCGGAAAACTTCTAATTATTTTATTTAATTAAACCTTCTAACCTTAAAAGTATGACTAAAAAAATGACGCTGGTTGTTTCATTTCTGGCAAAACTCAGGTCAGGCATGAAACTTTTAACTATGCTATTATTGGCTGGAACTATCCTCTCTTTTGTTGCCCCTGCGGTGACTGATGCCGGGAATGTTTCTGCAAACGATCTGCAACAAAAGCGGATCACCGGACGTGTCACCGATGGCGGTGGCAGTGCTTTACCAGGTGTTAACATCGCTGAAAAAGGAACTGCAAATGGTGCAATTACTGATGTTAACGGTAACTTCGCTATTTCAGTAGCTTCACCTGCTTCTATTCTGAGTATATCCTTCATCGGATATTCCACACAGGAAGTAGTTGTAGGAGACAGAACTACGATTGACATCGTTTTGAAAGAATCAGTTTCAGCTCTCGATGAGATTGTTGTTGTTGGTTATTCAACACAGACAAGGAAATCTCTTACAGGTTCTGTATCAACAGTAAATGCAGCTGCTCTGTCTGAAAGTTCAGCTGTCAACCCGATGCAACGTCTTCAGGGTAAAGTTGCCGGTGTTACAATTCTTAACCAGCACACCCCCGGAGAAGGAGCTACTATCCGAATCCGTGGTATGACCACTATCAACGACGCAAACCCACTTTATGTTGTCGACGGTGTTCCTGGTGGAACCTACTCACCTAATGATGTTGAGACAATCACAATTCTTAAAGATGCTGCAGCACAATCTATCTATGGTGCAAGAGCTGCAAACGGTGTTGTTCTTATCACAACAAAAGCAGGTAAGAAAAATCAGAAGATCTCAATGAATGTAAATGTAAGACAGGGTATTTCCAAACCCGGAAAATTCTATGATCTTCTTAATACTCAGGAATGGGCAGACATGCTCTGGCTTGAGGCTAAAAACGCTGGAGTTGTCGGTTTCAGCCATTCACAATTAGGCAATGGTGCTACACCGGTTATTCCTTATTACCTTTTCCCAACAAAAGCTGCTCAGGGCGACCCTCTTGCAGATATGTCAAGATATGACAACCAGCTTGCAGTACGTGATGGCGACGACACCTACCTGATTACAAGAACCAGTCCGGGTACAGACTGGTACGGTGAAACTACCAGAAACGCAGCTTTCAAAGAATATACTGTTGATGTTGCCGGTGGTTCAGCTAACACAACCTATGCATTCATGATGGGTTATACCGATGAAGAAGGTATTTTCAAATATACCGGCTTCGAGAGGTATAACCTCCGCGCCAATATCAATTCTTCACCTGCGAAATGGATAGATATGGGTTCTAACATTGGAATTCAGTATACAAACGACTATGGTCATCAGACAGATAACGGTGAATCATCATTGGTCTCCTGGTCATACAGGCTTCCTGCAGCTGTTCCTGTTTATGATGAATCAGGAGTTACATTTGCAGGCTCCAGACCATCAGGTATGGGTAACGCTCAGAACCCTGTTTTCCTTGCTACTATGAACCAGTATGACTTTGCCAAGCAGATGACTGTAAGCGGTAACGCTTTTGTTAAACTGAATATCATAAAAGGTTTATCAGTTAAATCTCTTTTTGGTGTTAACCAGTATGGCCGTCGCGACAGGGATGTCACATTTGTTGAAGTTGCTGCTGCTGAGAGAGGTACATACGACGGACTGGCTTTGAACGCAAGAGGCGGACTGAACTGGACATGGACAAATACCATTGAGTATTCGCTTAATACAGGCGACCACAGTATCAGGGCGATAGCCGGTTCTGAAGCATATGATAACGACTATTGGTATATGGCTGCCAGCAGGGCAGAATATCCATTCCTTGATGTTAATTATATGAGTTTAAACACCGGTTTGAGAAGTATTGCAAACAGTGACTCATACAGTCAGTACAGCTTGTTCTCTCTGTTTGGCCGTGCCAATTACACCTATGCAGATAAATATATGCTGGAAGCTGTTTTACGTCGTGATGGTTCTTCACGTTTCGGAAATCAGAAATATGGAGTATTCCCGGCCTTCTCACTCGGATGGAGAATCTCTGAAGAGGCATTTATGGCATCAACAAAAAGCTGGTTGGGTGAGTTAAAGATACGTGCAGGTTACGGTGCTGTCGGAAATGACCGTATGGATGACTATAATCCTTATACCCAGTTTGCTTACCATGAGCAGAACGCAAGTTATGGCATGACCGGTGGAAATACTTCTTTTAATCCTGGATTCTCTCAGGCTACATTTGGTAATACCGATGTAAAATGGGAAACCACCACAACAACTAACTTCGGTATCGATGCTACTCTTATCAAGAATTTGACTGCTACAATAGATTTATGGCAGCGGTCAACAAAGGACATGTTGTATCGGAAACAATTACCTCTTGTTCTTGGTACAGCTACCAGACCATCAATCAACATTGGTGAGATGAAAAACACAGGTTTTGATATCACACTTGGTTATTCAAACACAGCAATGAACGGAGATCTTAACTTTAATGCTGATCTTGTATTCTCACATTATAAGAACGAACTTGTGAAACTTACCGATGTTGAGAGTGATTTCTACCAGGGTTCAGGTTACCGTGAGAAGTATTATACAAGGACTCAGACTGGTCGTGCATTCCCGGAATTCTTCGGATATATCTCCGAAGGACTCTTCATGGATCAGGCTGAAGCTGACGCATGGCCAAAAGCATTCGGAGCCACTGGTACATATAACAAACCCGGTCACTTTAAATACAAGGATGTTGATGGCAACGGATATATCGATGCTGGTGACAGAACTTATATCGGATCACCTCATCCTGATTTCACTGCAGGTTTGAGTCTGAATGTAGAATACAAAGGATTAAGCTTGTCGACAACTCTTTATACATCTGTTGGAAACGAGGTTGTAAACTATGTTAGCCGTTTTATCGACTATACACAGTTTGAATCAGGAAAGAGCCACAGAAGACTCTATGAATCATGGGGTAGCCCATATCTTGCAAGTAATGCAGATGCAACAATGCCAATCATTTATTCGAATGATACACCGCATCAGGAGCCTTCAACAGCATTCCTTGAGGATGGTTCATTCCTTCGTATGAAGTCATTAAGGATCGGTTACGACTTCAATAAGATGCTTGATAACAAAGTTAGTACTCTTCAGCTTTATTTCCAGGCTTCTAACCTCTTTACAATTACCAAATATTCAGGACTCGATCCTGAGCTTGCAGGTGCAGGTATCAACATGGGTATCGATTCAGGAGCATGGCCAACACCACAGCAGTTCATCTTTGGTATAACCTTTGGTCTCTAACAATGATATTTATTAATAATTAAACGAAAGAGATATGAAAAGAATAATCAAATTATTGTCAATTACATTCTTTCTTGGAGGACTTCTGCTGATTAATTCCTGCAGCGAAGATTTTCTTACTAAAGAACCCCCGGGAGTAGCAGCAGGATCAGTAATTCAGACACCTGATGGAGTAGAAGCACTTCTTATTGGCGTGTATGAAAGGATGGAGAATGGAGGGTCGATGTTCGGTGGCGCTATTACAAGCGACTGGACATATGCCGGCGGATGCTCAGATGATGCTTATAAAGGAACCTCATCTGGTGACCAGGCTAACTTCAATCTTCTTGAGAGATATGAGGCATTGCCAAATAATCCCTACCTGAATGAAAGATGGACACTCTGCTATGATGGCGTTGCCCGTGCTAATGTATGTCTTGATTTTCTATGGGCAGCACAAAAAGGTCCAAAACCTCTGGATGCAGCAAGAGCTACACAAGTTGAAGCTGAAGCTAAATTCCTGAGAGCCTGGTTCCATATGCAGGCAAACAAGATCTTTGAAAAGATCCCCTATATTAAAACCACCACTGAACTAGGAACTCTTCTTCCTCAGGATGTGCCTAATACCGATGCAGGATGGGATGGGATCGAAGCTGACCTTCAGTATGCAATCGACAATCTGCCAACCACTAAATACAATAATCAGGCAGGTCGTGCAACAAAATATGCTGCTGAAGCTGCCAAAGCTCAGGCACATATGTATCAGAAAGAATACTCACTCGCAAAACCACTTCTTGATGATATCATCAGCAGCGGAAAATTCAGTCTCGCAACTGAGTTCTACTGGAACTTCGATATGACCCATGAGAATAACTCAGAGTCTATTTTCGAGTTACAGTGTACTACTACTGCTACTGCATATTCATCAGTTGCTGGTTCCGGTTGTAACTTCTTTCAGAAAGGCGCAGCCAGCTGCGGCGGATGGGGATTTTATCAGCCTTCACAGAACCTCTTCGAGGCTTTCCAGGTTGATGCTAACGGCTTACCTGTTCTTGATCCTGCAGCTCGCAAACCGCTTGCTAGCGACATGGGAGTTGGTTCCGGTGCAGACTTCACTCCAACTACCGAACCTCTCGATCCGCGTGTTGACCATCTTATCGCCCGTCGAGGTGTCGATTTCCTAGGCTGGGGTATTATGCCTGGTAATGACTGGATCCGCGAGCAGGGAAATGGTGGCCCATACGGAACCAAAATTTTCATGCATAAACTTTCCGAGCAGAGCCTGAACCTTAATGGAACTGGTTTCAGAAATGGTAAAAATTACAGAACCTACCGGTATGCTAGTATCCTGCTCTGGAGAGCTGAAGTTGCTATTGAAGATAATGATCTTGAACTCGCAAGAACATATGTTAACATGATACGTAACCGTGCAAAAACAAGTACTCCGGTTATGGGCCTCGTCAGCAGTACAAAAAATCTTACATCAACCTCCACAGTTATTGACTGGACAAAGCCTGCAGCAAATTATAAAATTGAGCTTTATCCTGCCGGTGGCGTATTTCCATTCGACACAAAAGCTAATGCTTTGAAAGCTGTTCAGGAAGAGACAAGACTTGAGTTCGCATTGCAGAACCACCGCTTCTTTGACCTGAGGCGCTGGGGTATACTTGCTCCGACATTGAATGCTTATATAGCACAGGATGTTCAATTCAGAACATTCCTGCAGGGAGCATCATTCAATGCTACTGAAGATGATTACTGGCCAATTTATCAGGGAGTTATCGACCTTCAGAAAGGCGTTATTACACAGGATCCTTCCTACTAGTTATTAGTAATACTTTAATTAAATATTAAGAGTCCCGCGAAAGCGGGGCTCTTTTTTTTTGTTAAAAAATATTAAATAAAAAAAACGCAATATTAATTTGATCTAACTTGCAGAGAATTATTATGTCTGGCGATGGTATCTTTAAACAGGTTGTTTCTGAGCGTAATTAAATTATGTTTTATATTCTTGTTACAAGTAATCTTTTGTACTCAAACCATTGCAAATGCAAGGACAAAGATATTACCATCTGTCGGATATGAAATCAGGATCAGAAACTATATTGATTCATTGAGGGTTATTGATACCC
This sequence comes from Bacteroidales bacterium, assembly GCA_016709865.1. Classification (NCBI taxonomy): domain Bacteria; kingdom Pseudomonadati; phylum Bacteroidota; class Bacteroidia; order Bacteroidales; species Bacteroidales bacterium. The sequence continues at coordinate 895,792 of JADJLX010000005.1, read as the reverse complement.
ATGAACATCTTTTTACTCCGGAGATACTGAAAGGAAGTTATTTTCTTGATTTTATGCTTCTTTTTCAGCCGAACAGTTATGAGGACCTATTATCAGCTGGAATGCCTGATTCACTTTTTACCCCATTATTCAATGAACAGCATTCTCCATTGCAGAAATGGAGGATAATAGAGCCTTACTGGAATAATTCCTTCAACACTTCTTTTAACAGGAATATCCTTTGCAGTATCAGAAATCTTTATGGAATTAACGACTTGAATGAATCAACTGTAAGAATACTATCTGAGAAAATTGAAATAGCTTATAATTCCGTTTGGTTTGAAAGGATACTCAGAGATTCATGCCGGATAGATTTTGTAATTCAGGACGGATATAATATGAACAGAAAAGATGATTATTTCCGTTATGCAAAACGCTTTGATGACTGGATTCTTATAAAATCCAAGTACCGGATCGATTCGTTGGCTATAAATCAGCTTGATCCTATTTACTCGCTCGAAGATTTTGTTAAATCATTGAGGACCGCATTTGAAAAAGAGGTCAGGAACGGAATGTCAGTTGTTAAAATTTTTATTGCCTATTCACGTACTCTGAGTGCAGATAGAGTAGAAACAGAAGCTGCAAGAAAAATCTTTCGATCTCTTGTTAATGGTAACTCAGATAAAGTAATTTCATTCAAAGATGCCAAACCATTACAGGATTATATGTATTATCAATTGCTTAAACTGGCAAAAGAGTACAATCTGCCGGTTGCGTTCCATACCGGGCTGCAATCTGACAGCAAGAGCCTGATAACAAATTCCAATCCTGCTTTACTGGTGTCTCTGTTTAGAGATTTTCCTGAAGTTAATTTTGTATTATTTCATGGCAGCTATCCTTATGGTGGGGAGCTTTCTACATTGGCAAAGAACTATAGAAATGTCTATATTGATATGAATTGGACCTATGCTATCTCACCATCTTACAGCGAACAGTATCTTAATGAATGGCTGGAAACAGTTCCTGTGAGTAAAATAATGGCTTTCGGAGGTGACTGTATGGTGGTTGAAAATGTGTACAGTGAATTAAAAAGTGCCAAAAATATTATTTCAAATGTTCTGATAGGTAAGGTGAGGGATGGTTATCTGACTGAAAAAGAGGCAAAAACGATTGCTAAGATGATAATCTATGACAATGCTGCAAAATTTTACAATCTTCACTTAAAATGAAAATAGTACCAGAACGTATTCCCGAATTGCTTCTGCATATTCTCCTTTAATGTTGCCTGATTCTTCCTCTCATTAACATATGCACTGAAATACCGGTTAAAACGGTCCTGGGTTGCCGGATTAATAATAAGTCCTCCAAGGTCAGGAAGTGTCTTGGTACTGTTATAGTAAATTAATACAGCCTCCTCAATATGACGCGGGATATGGTCAAATCCGGAAGACTTCAGACTTTTAACATTATTAACAATGACTTCAACTTGTTTAGTTAGAAGAAGACCTGCCATATAATACTCTATTGCCCTTCTGTTGTCTGGTTGGCCTTCGAGTAAAAGAGGGATATTGTTTTGGGGTTCATTGAATTGTATAAAGAAACTAGTCTTCGGGAGGAGAGATAATCTGGATCCCAGATCCTGATCAGATTTGATAAGTTCCGGATTATCTGCCATTGCCTCATATTTCTTTGCCCATCGGCGGTAATAGATCGTCTTTTTCAGGATGCTTAAATATCTCCTTGCCATTTCATAGTCGCCGTTAATGAGGCTTGTTTTGGCAAGTAACCTTATATTCTGAGGCCGGTTGCCGTAAACAACCATCTCTTCATATGCCCAGCGATGAGCTTCATTTATAAGTCCTATGGAATAATAGAAATAGGCTCCCCTGTCGAGATGATCATCGCCCCAGGGTAATACAAGTGACCCTGCTGCAAAATCCTGACTCCCAAAAAACAACCTTTCACAGAGCTGATCGGTTTCTGAAAGGGCAATATTATAAAAATATTGTCCGATGAGATTTCTTGAAGGCTTCTTCTCATGCAAATCAATTGCTTCATTCCACTTCTCCGCGAACACCAGTCTTTCAAGCTCTATTACTCTGGCAGTCTGTGGATTGTATATATTAAACAGGAATAATGTTGTTAATGCATAAACTACTCCGATAGTAATATATGAGTATAGCTTCTTATTCAGTCTGCTCTGCTTCAGTTTGTTGGTCACCCGTGGAATCAGCGGATAAAATATTATGTACCCTGCAAGTATGAAAAAAAAGATTTTATATGAAGGATTAGCAAAAGCAGGGAACGGATATAAAGTCAATTGTTCAACTGTTTGCAGGAATAAAATTTTCCAGCCAATAAAAAATGAAATGAGCCCAAGTGCCAGCAATAAAAATGAATAAACAAATTTCTGTGTCCCTTTCAGATGTATAATGTTATGGATAGTATATAATGCAGCGAAAATCATTGCATATGCACCTGCTATATAGTAGAATAAAGGGAATAGTATCAGTATTAATATGCGGTGGAATATTCTGTCTGATGAAATCATGAACAGGTAGAAGACCAGAACCATCAGAAATCCAAGATTATACTCCATCATATGATAGTAATTTGCCTGCATAAGCAGCATAAGGAAGGAGGGGATCAGAAGAAAAACAAGTGAGTAGGTTATTCCGGGGATCAATCTTTTGTTAATGAAATATATGATAACTGCCGGTACAGTAAGAATAACAGATAGTATCAACGGACCAGAAAACCGGTCTGCATAGAACTGGGTAAGAAACTTTGCAGCATACTCAAGGAGACCGCCTGGTTTTAATAGAAATTTATGCAGGTATTCACCTGAAAACAGAAACAGCGACCGTGTTTCCTGAAAGACCAGAATATAGTTACCGGCAAGATAAAAATATGCAGATATAGAAGCCAGGAGAATACCCAGAACAATATACGCATCAGTGTTCTTTATGTTTTTAGAGTTATTCATTATGATCATTCATGAATTAACCTTTCATTACCATTCACAACTGTCTCTTTCTTCCTGCCGTTTGTTTCTTTTGCTGCATCCAGTGCGTCACCTGGTTTCGCTTTAATTGGTGATTGTTTTGAGGCCTCTAAGAAATCCCTCGGTGTCATTTTAATTTTGCCGGTCACGAATTCGGGAATATTGAACGATTCAAGCATCCGGTTATAAAGTGTGGGATCTTTCTGAGGCAGTACAAACTCTTTTCCCTGTTTACCATCAGGATCGATATGTGCAAAATGGGGTCTGGCACTTCTTCCATCAATTCTTTTACTGCTGAATACCAGCCATTTACCATTTGACGACCATGTGTGATAGCTTTCTGTCTTATCACTGTTTATATTCATTTTTTCAGCTAAACCGCTTTGCATATCAAGCAGATAAAGATCAGCTTCTTTATGCCATATAGGAAAAGTACCATAATCGTGAAGCGTGAAAACCATAAACCTGCCATCAGGCGAGATTCTTGGGAATGATGCACTCTTGCTTATTCCTGCTGCATTGAAAATGACCTCAGTATCTCCGAATTTCCTTGTATCGGGATCAAATGATTTTCGTGCAATATCGTAATGAGTATTTTCAATCTGTTCAAGTTCAGGATATGCACTGTTAATAACCTGTCGTGCCCTGCAGAAGTACAGGTATTTGCCATCAGGTGACCAAGATGGAAAAGTTTGAAGGTAGTTGGTTGTATCACTATCTGTTACAGTAATGATCTCATTGTTTTTTCTGTCGAATAAGATCAGGGATGAAACAAGATCGAATACCTCAATATATTTTCCCGGCTGGGAATAGAAACTCTGTCGCACCTGGTTGGAGGAGTATGCCATGAACCGGCCACCCGGATGCCATGATGGATATGTTGCTGTGCCAGGCATTGCATCTATTTTTGGATCAGTTCTTGTTATTTTCCCATCCTCTACAAAATAGGTTCCTCCAAGCGATCCGCGGATATGGATCATAAACCTGTCGGGACTGTTATTATTAAAAGAGTGGCAGTTTGCACAGTTTTTATCCATAATCTGGTTTTCGAATATCGAAGCTTCAGAAAAGCTTTCAACCGACCGCTGCATGATCTTTATATTCGACCAGCTGTAATAACCGGGATGAATGAGCCTGTAGACCAGGTAGGGATCAATTTTATCAGCAGATACAGCCATGTAAAAGGAATTAAATGCTTCCGATTTCTTTTTTCCTTTTTGTGAAGCGAAAACCTTTATTTTTATGGTGTCCCCGATGCTTTCTTCAAGAAGCTTTTTCCAGGCTTTTTCAGGAAACTTTATTATACCGTCGGATGAATTGATCTTAATCTGATTCCTTCCTGACCCGGCTGTTGCAATCACGGTGTATGAACTTCCTTTTTCTGTAACTGAGAAGTTCATAGGAGCTATGTTTGGAGGTATTGTTACATCAATATAATCAGGTAAAATATCAGGCTTCCGGTTTTCCGGCTCAGCATTTTTCGAAACATCTGATTCGCAGCTGTAAGTAAACAGTAATCCTGAGAACAATATTATTATGCTGAATAGTTTTATTACTGATTTCATATCTGTCTGCTGATCCGGGTCTCTTTTCCCGGCAATAAAGTTAGAATAAAATGGCTACCTGCTCTCAAAAATGATTCTAAATTACAGAACCTCATTTACCCTAAAAATATTAACCACAAAGGGCACTAAGGAATATTCACAAAGGACACGAAGTCCATTAGACACGGTTTTTCCTTTGTGTTCCTTCGTGATTCCTTTGTGTACTTTGTGGTTAATGGCTTTCATACTTAATAATTACAGTCGCATTTAACCTTTGGTAGGATGGTCTGACTCAGATTCATCTCTGTTAGCCGCATAGTTCTCTGGTCAGTGCATTTGTTACATTTTGTAAAGAGCCCCAGATCCCAGGTATCAGCGAAAACACGCCCCGATTTAAGGTTGATGCCATATTCTAAAACAGTTTCCAGAGATTGAATATCAGGAGGTGAAAAATCACCTCTCTTCTGCAAAATCTCCATTGCCCCGTTTCCTCCTCTGACAGGTATAACGGTACAGCATTCAACTCCTGAATTAAAAGCAAAATCAATTGATCTTTCTGCCCATTCAATTCCTTCCGTTTCTGTCATAAATGGCGGCCTCAGAAGAATAAAAGCCCTGGTCATTATTCTATTCTTAGTCAGAAAGTTGACTGTTTTGCTGAAATCCTCCGGTACCAGATGTTTGTTGAGTTTTTTCAGGACTTCCGGATTAACAGTCTCCAGTCCCAATGCAATATGAAGGTCAGGTTTGAGCATATCCCTGAATCTCAGACAGCCCTCATTAATCAGTTTAGGATGACATTCAACGATTACAGTTTCAAGTGTTTCTAAAAGTGAAGCTATCTTTTCATGATCTTTTTCAGGTATAGCCCTTTTATCGAAGAAACTCCCGCTGTTATATAATTTAACATGTTTTATTCCGGGCATTTTTTTTAAAGCCCATTCAATTTGTGCAGGTATGGCACCCTCAGGAACAGGATTGTCTGTTGTGTTTTTCCACAGATCGCACATCAGACAATGAAACTGGCATTCACTGTTGGTAAGAAAGATTATTCCTGTATCCTCAATCCTGCCAGATGCAGTTCTTTCCTTTTCTACCAGCCAGCCATATGGTTTGAATGGATCAACCGGGTTTTTGATTCCCCGGTTGCCTTTTATCCATTTATCATTTAAAGCGAATTCTGTATTCTCATTCATACTGCGAAAGAAACTCCTTCCTGTAAGTGATCTCTTTTAAAGGAAAGTGCTTGTCAAAATCAGATGAAGAGGCTGCTCCATGCTGGAACCGTCTTTTTTCAAACACCGGCATATCGAGTCCTGTGATGGCTTTTACTCCCTTTGAAACTATCTCTCCTTTAAGGTCATATAACTTTTTATGGTCCCAGTTGGTCATATCAATGTAGGGGATACCTTCCGAGATTTCAATAACATTTGGAAGAGTATATGGACTAAAACCTTCAAAACCTGCTATATCGGCGGTAGCAAATGAGCGCATATATCCGCGGCTTAGTCCTCCTGAGTAGGTTAATGAGTGTTTAATCGAATCAACTCCCCAGCCTTCGTGATAAAGCATCAGATTATTCAGTACACTTTTAATTGTCAGTTCCGGATTCTCCTCGATAGGGTAATCTTTCAGATTTTCATCACCGCCTTCACCATCAAGTATATATTTCCATTCAGGATAGCGTGAGCGGATGCCCTGAAGCAACGCAATGTTCATAGCTGCTGACTGGATATCAAGAGGTTTATAGTCTTCTACTGCTTTCACAGCTTTCTTCCAGTCGAGTGATGAATATTCAACTTCGATTGGCTCCAGGAACATCTCAAGATTAAGTGATCCCAGGAATTTTCTGGCCTGAACCAGGTCAGCCCCGCCACCGTCAATCGACAGGGTGAATGCTTTGAGCCTTGAAGGACTTTCCCCCAGCTCTTTTAGTGCATGATAGGTCAGAAGGAACACAGAACCACTGTCGATGCCTGCTGAAAAAGTGACTCCAACCGGACCGGTTTTAGCCCGGAACTGCAACCATTTCTTAATTTCTTCGTATACTATATTAATATACTCTTCCCCAATCTTACCGGTTGTACTGCTTTTATACTTATTCCGTTCCGGAGTGAAGAATCTTGTATACACAGGATTAGGATCGGGACAGCCAAGCAGTTCAATCTTTGTAACATAATGAGCGGGAGCCATCCTGGTATATGACGGGTGGAACTGATGATCGAGGCCTTCCTTTTTCAGGTAATCGAAGATGACGTCTATGCGCTCAGCAACGATAAGGTTCGGTCCTTCAGGACGCTTTGCAATAAAATACCGGATTGGTCTTCCGATAGATCTTGCCATCCTTATAGTTTTTCCTTCAACCGATACAAGCGCAAACTGTCCGTCTATACTGCGTACTGCCTCAGTGTTCCCTGACCGTACAGCCTCAACAGCCTCTTCATGAGTCATGTTGTATATTACATTCTTCTCCGGATTAGTAAGGTCTATTACCTTATTTACATATTGATTATCCATATTCCTTATTTTAATAATTATTTCATAATATTAAGTCTGATGTCTTGCGGTCTTGCGGTCTTGCAGTCAAAACACCTTTCACCTTTTACTTTTTACCTTTTACCTTTTACCTGTTCAGTTACCACTCCCTCTCCCTGTCTAATAACCACATACCTGTTCACCACGATGTTTTTAAACACCTCCTTTTTACCATCAGACCAAACGATCTCGAGCTGATCAATCTGTTTCTGCTGTCCCAGACCAATATGCATGCGTGGATCATTGTTTGAGAGATAACTGGTGGTCCACTGGTTAATAAGTACCTGTTTTCTACCGCCTGCAGTAACAGTTACTTTTGCTCCTATAGCAGGACCAATTCCATCTTTCCCAAGTAAGGTTATGCCAAGCCAGTTGTTCTTATTTCCGCCGTCATTTCTCAGTAAGGCTGCGGTCGCTGTTTTATCCACATGTGATATTATTACATCCAGGTCGCCATCATTGTCATAATCCAAAATAGCCAGTCCCCGGCCCGAACGCTTTACGGAGAAATACGGACTACTTTCCGGTCCTGCATTTTTAAATTTTCCTGTTCCGTCATTTTCGAGCAGCAGCGGCAACTGAAGTATCAGCTCTTCAGCAGTTCCATCAGCTGCAACAATATCCTGATCACCATCGTTGTCATAATCGAATAATACTGCTCCCCAGCTTCCTTTGCCTGCCATTTGTCCTGCTATACCACTCGATTCTGTAATATCTGTAAAAAGGCCGTTTCCCATGTTCCTGTACAAAGCTCCGTACTCAAGGTCAGTCACGAGCAGGTCGATCCATCCGTCGCCGTCAACATCGCCTAACGACCCGTGCATCGACCCTGTACCGACACCCTTGCTGTTAGCTGCCACACCGCTCTCAATAGCAACTTCTTTATAAACACCTTTGTCATTTCTGAACAGGTAATTGAAGTGATGATCGTTCGCCTGGAATATATCAAGATCGCCGTCATAATCATAATCGAAAACTGTCAGTCCCATGCATTTTGAATCGGGATAAAACAGGTTGTTTTTCTTTGTGACATCTATAAACCTGCCATCAGTCTGTTGTTCATAGAGCATCGATGCCTGTCCTTTATATTCAGAAGGGTGAGGCATGATACCCGGTCCGGCCGTCGAGACATACTTGGGATCAAATGCAAGAAAGTTACCTACCATTGCATCAAGGCGTCCATCATTGTTGTAATCCCAGAATGAGACGCCGATGCTCCACTTTGTAAAACCATTCAGTTTCCCGGGACCTGCCAGACCAAGTTCTGCGGTAATATCGCTGAAAGTGCCGTTACCGTTATTCCTGTAAAATACATTCGGTCCGTAGTTTAGCAGATACAGATCCTGATATCCGTCTGAATCAATGTCTATTGCTCCTGCAGCCATACTCCAGTGTTTATCCTCAATTCCAGCTTCCTTAGTGACATCAGTAAAAGTACCATCTCCATTATTCTTATAGAGCTTGTCGGGTGTATCTTTAAATACCTTACCATCAGGATCCGAAATGCCCTCAAGATACGTTCCGTTCATCAGGAACAGATCCATGAGCTTATCATTGTTGTAATCAAAAATAGTTATTCCCGATCCGCTGCTTTCAATGATATTTACATAGGAATAGTCTCCGAGTGTGTATTTAAAGTCAATTCCGGCTTTTTTTGTTATGTCTGTGAAGCTGACAGAATTTCTTTGAGCTGTGAGCAGCACGGGAAAACAAATGAGAAAGATGGATAACAAATAAGATCTTTTTTTACCACAAAGTACACAAAGTGCACTCAAAGGACACAAAGTTAAATCAATGATATTTAATTCTTTGTGACCTTTGTGTATCCCGATAGCTATCGGGACCTTTGTGTCCTTTGTGGTTAATGGATTTTTATTTCTTGAGTGCATTAAGATATCCTTCGTTAGTTACTACTCTTGTATTGTATTCCCTGTTATATTTCTGAAGTTCTGGACTGTTCGGATATGTATCCTTTTCAGAAGGAGGATAGCTTTTCATGCCATGGAAAGGCAGAGGGAGCACAGAATTTCCAAAAGCAGTATTTAAGTCTCCATCCTTAACCCAGCCGACACTGTTAATGAGAAAATCCCTTTTCCAGCCCGGTTTGAGTTCAGGCAGTGATTCTGCATCAAATTCAATTGAGGCTTCATCACCGGCATTGGAGATAATATATTTATTATCAGACGTGTAAAGAAGCGGCAGTACATCTCCATACCGTGTATAATTACCCGGAAGGTCTCTCCATTTTGGTTCAGTTTCTGTTTTAGAGTAGTCAAACCAGTGAGGTCCGTATCTGTTTCCTTTTCTGAAACTTTCTGAGAATCCTCTATAATGCAGATCAGCTGCTGTTGGTTCCATCTTAGTTGTTATAGTCATATTTTCTGCAAGCTTTTCAGAGAAGAAAATATAATCCCAATAGATCTCCATATTGGTTCTGATTCTTATTCTGTGGTCTGAAGTAATGAACTTACCTGTCAGGTCGGCAATTACAGTTTTATCTTTGCCCATCGGAAAACCGAGGTTGCTGATAACTGTTTCCCAATCACCTTTCTTATTAATAACCTGTATTACAGGTGGAAATACTTTAAGTTTATCAGTTTGAGTGAGAGCGTAATTGATACTCGCATCAGTCGGAAAGATCCAACCATTCATAAAGAGATGTAGCTCACCATTTTTGCCGGCATCTCCCGGATCAAGAATCAGTTCATTAACTTCTGTGATTCCCTGGTATCTCTCCGGTGTAAATCCTGAGAGATAGTTGTCATCTTTTTTTGAAATGAACTGAAGAACATCCTCTCCATTTCCATTAAAAGCAGATTCGGGTAATGTTTTTTCCTCAACCTGAATTATGTCCAGTCCGGTGAAGGGTGGGGGAGAGAACTGCTCTTTGACATAGATATCGGTCGACTCAGGATGATCAACTGCAACAAGCTGTAGTTTGTCGAGATAAATTGTTTCCCATAATTCAGAAGTAATCCTGATTGTATATTTCCCGTTTTCAGGTTTCATAACCTCTCCTGGAATCTTAATATAGTCATCGGAAGCATCGGCAAAAGCATAGGCTGTATTGCCTCCCATAATTCCCAGAGGCATACCCAGAGCACTTCTCCAGAGTATATCTTTTACGAAGACGTATTCATCTCCATCCCATGTGTAGAGGAACGGGCATGATCCCTTAAGTGTCTGGGCTTCAATAAGTGCCTGATCTGTACCAGGATTAAAAATATTCTGGGGAACACCATTTGTCCATGTAATCCTGATGATATCAGCCTGTGAACGGTTTCCCATACCGAAGTAGACATTGGGATCTGAAACAACTGTTGTCTGGTAAAGATCCCCGGCTCTCATCTCAACTTTCGCACCGATGCCGAAATGATTATTTTTTGCACTACCAGCCCTCAGGCCAAACAGTTTTATCTTGATATAGTGGTTATTATTGCCGCCATCGTTCCTGAGAAGGAATAGTCCGCCGTTTACACCGGTAACTGCGACATCAAGGTCACCATCGTCATTATAATCAAAAATTGCAATTTTGTTTCCTGATTTCACATCTTCAGGAAGAAGACGGGAGATATCGCTGAAGCTTCCTTTACTATCATTGTGAAACAGAAATAATCCTCTGCCATCTTTTTCTGTCGATTCTCCGGCAACAAAAAGATCGAGATAGCCATCGTTATCAAAGTCAAGGAAAGAAGCATCATAAGCTTTTAGGTTCTTAAGAGTGGCAAACATTTCACTACTTTCTTTAACTGGCTCAAAGCTTCCGTTGGTAAGATTTTTGTAGAGCATGTTTTCTCCCGGATTGACTGAAGTGATGAACAGATCAAGAAATCCATCATTATTATAATCTCCGGCGGTAATTGATGAGGAACCACCCTCACTCTTCAGTCCGCTGTTTTCAGTTATATCTTTAAATACGCTCTGCCGCTGATTCGAATAATAAATATTTGATGCATTTTTGTTTACGACGATAAGATCAATATCCTCATCTTCGTCAAAATCACCGAATGCTGCATCGCGGCTTATTGTGCCTTTAATATGCTCTCCCATCTTTCCGTTAAGTTCGAGGAATGTGCCATCCGCAGTATTCTGGAATTGTTGGTTTATATCTGATGTAAGTCTGTACAGATCAAGATCTCCGTCATGGTCCATGTCAAAGAAAAGAGAACCGATACCTGACTTTTTCCTCTCAGTTTTTGCTTCGGAAGATACATCATCAAATGTCCCTTCTGCTACATTCTTATAAAGAATATCACCTTCATCTTTTACAATGTAAAGATCAAGGAATCCATCATTGTCAAAATCGGCAAATTCTGCTGAAGACTCTTTCCCTTTATGTGATAAGCCTGCTTCTTTTGTGACATCAGTGAAAAGTCCCATTGAGTTTTTAAACAGGTAATGTTTATAGGATGAGGTTGATGGATCGAAACTACCTGCGTAGAGGTCAATGTCGCCATCACCGTCAAAATCTGCAGCTTCCACATGTGCCGACCCTGCAAATTCCGGATTCGCATTATCTGATGGCTGGACAATACCAAGTCCTGCAGATGCAGTTACATTGGTATATTTCATTACTTCGAGTATTGATCCGGTTTCACCCGACCCGAAGGAAGATTGCCTGTCGAAAGTAATTACCGGAAAGCCGATAAGCGATCCGCCCGGACCCTTAAGATCCATAATACCTGCCTGATATGGTGAGGTAACTTTCAGATAATTGTGGAAAATTGTAAAATTTAATATTGCCGTTTCCTTATCTTTTTTTCTCAGGGCTGGCAGTATTTTGTCATAATAGCCGGTTGCCTCTTTCGGAAACTCAGGAAACTGCTTTTTAATGATTTCCATTTGTTCCAGAGCCTTGTCGGTTTCTCCCTGGCGTATCAGAATATCTGTCAGGCTGAGATATGGAACAATATTGCCCGGAGCATTTTTTACCAAAAGCAATAGTGTATTCAGCCTGTTTTTAATGGATTCTTCATCAGATTCAAGTGAATAAAGTTCTGACAGGTCATAGAGGACCTTTATATGATCAGGTGCAAAAGTGAGAGCTTCATTAAGTTCCGTAATCGATTTTGCTTTCTCATTATTCATTCTGTATACTGTTGCCAGTATCAGTCGTATATCAGCATCTTTGGAATCTATGCTTATTGCTTTTCTGAGCTGCTTCTCAGCTTCAGGATATTTTCCCATCCGCAGATAGGTCAGTCCCAGATTGGCATAACCAAGTTTTTCTTCCGGCGCCAGTTTGATGAATTTCAGGAACTCTTTTTCAGCTTCTTCAAGATTGAATTCCTCAAGATAAGCAAGCCCAAGTGTTCTGGTAGTAGTCAGATCTGTCGATGATTGTTTATTATCGCCTGAATTTTTGCAGTTAAAAAGCATTGATACAGCGAGAATAGCAATCAGGATAATATGTAATTTTTTCATAATTCAAAAATAGTAAATATAGAGAATCAATTTACTCCCCTTGGGGCGTAAAGCCGTCAACCAAAGCTGTCAAAATAGAGTAAAATTGTGTGAGATTTAATACAAAAATGAATGTAAAGTGTTGAATATATGATATATAATTCTCCCCTCCTTTTGAAGGAGGGGTGGCCGCAGTAAAATGCTTGTTTATTTTCGTAAAGCTAATTTGCGGCCGGGGTGGTTGATTATTTATACCTGTTTTCATATTTTAGTATTCTGTAATTTTTCCCTAAAATCAACCACCCCGGCCGGGAAATATAACTTCGTAAAAGTCATATAATCAGCACTCCCGTCCACCCCTCCTTCAAAAGGAGGGGAGACTTTTCTATTCATTTTCATCCATCTCCAAAACTTAAGTTTACGGCTATGCCACTTGGAAAGATAAATAAATTTATTTCTAAGAATTACTTATTTATTTCTACAGGAACACCATTTTTTATTATCATCAGATGAAATGGCCCTTTCCTGTTACCTCTTTCATCAAACTGAATTGTTCCGGTTACTCCTTTAAGTCTGATATTTGCCATTGCTTCCTGCACTTTCTCACGGTCAGGAGATGCAGTTTTTACAGATTCAATTATCAGATTCATCCCATCATAGGCATACGCAGCAACTGACCCCGGTGACTGTCCGTATTTATTCCTGTACTTTTCTTTAAAGATCTTTCCCTCCGGAGTGAACCAGTGATCTGACGAGATTATTGTTATCCCCTCAGACACTGATAAGTTTTTCTCATTTAATTCATTCTCATCCATCAGGGACAATGTTCCGAAGGCAGGTATATTAGAATCTCTGAACTTGACGGCCTCAAAAATTTTAATTGAAGAGGAAGGCATTCCGAAAAGAAGAATGCATTCCGGATTTGAGGCAATAATTATATCAGCCATAGCTCCATAATCCAGATCAGCATTACTGTAGCTAAGCACAAAAGGACGAGGCTTGCCGTTTATTGTTATTTTATTAACAAAACTCTTAAATGCAAAATTCGAATCATAATTGTTTTCAGAAATTAGAGCTATTTTATTGAATTTATTCTTGTTATAAACCTCATTGAAAAGTACTTCAGCTTGCTGATTGTTGTTAGGTACACAACTAAAGTACCATGGAACAAAAGCCTGGGAGAGAGTCGGATCGGCTGCCCAAGATGACAGGAAAACAATTCTGGTCTTAGCAGTAGCCTGTTCAGCAAGATGTGCGTTTCTTCCGTCGTGAGAACCCATAATTGCCCAGACCTCTTCTTCAAAAATGAGTGAAACAGCCTCTTTGGAACCTGTTCCCCAGGGCCCCTCCATAGAGCGGATTTCAAGTTTGAATGGTATTCCGTTGCAGCCACCTTTAGCATTTGCTTCCTGAATTGCAATTTCTGCTCCGTTTATTGCTGCAACAGATTTTGTATCAGAAATAAGCAGTCCTATTTTGATTGTATCTTCTGAAATGATAGGTTCAGAACTCCGGCCGTTTATTTCCGTAGAATGAAACAGCACACAGGATACGAATATTAGAAATATGTATTTCATTCACAGATACTGGATCTTCAAATGTAGCAGGTTGCCCTTATGCAATATTTCTGCCGGTTGCCTGAGCAATTTTTTTCAGATCGGTCATTAATTGAGAGAATTCTGACAGGCTTAGAGACTGGGGACCATCGCATAATGCCTCTTCAGGATGATAATGTACTTCTATTATCAAACCATCGGCACCAACAGCCACTGCTGCTTTGGATAAAGCAGGGACCATCCATCTGATGCCTGTTCCGTGGCTCGGATCAACAATTACCGGAAGATGAGTCAGGTGTTTTAGCATTGGCACCGCGCTCAGGTCAAGAGTATTTCTGGTTGATGTTTCAAATGTTCTTATACCGCGTTCGCATAGTATTACCTGGTCATTTCCCTGATTAAGCACGTATTCTGCAGCAAGGAGAAACTCTTCAATTGTTGCCATCATACCACGTTTAAGAAGTATCGGTTTCCTGCATTTTCCTGCTTCTTTGAGCAAAGGATAATTTTGCATGTTTCGCGAACCTATCTGTATCATATCAGCATATGAACAGACAAGTTCAACCTGTCTGGTGTCCATTACTTCCGTAACAACAGGTAACCCTGTTTCTTTTCTGATCTGGGCGAGGAGTTTAAGTCCTTCTTCCCCCATACCCTGAAAGCTGTAAGGTGAAGTACGCGGTTTAAAAGCTCCGCCTCTCAGAATTTTTGCTCCTCCTGATTTTACAGATCTGGCTGTTTCAAAAAGTTGTTCAGAGCTCTCAACAGCACAGGGTCCTGCAATAACAACAATATCAGACCCGCCGACTTCAACTCCTGCAACCTTCACAATTGTTCGTTCCGGTTTAGCATTCGCTGAAACCCTTTCTGGTATCGTAACCCCAGCATTTACCGGAATATTACACATATTTTCATCCATTCTGATACTCAATAAATCTATTAATATTCTGTTCTGGGTGCTTTCTTATAAATTTTATCATCCTTCTCCCATTTCGGAGCAGGCGAAAATACAAATTTACTATTATTTACTTTTGCCATGAATATAGGCCTGACGTTATTCCAGGTTCCGTCGAAGTTTACAACACCGGTTACTCCCTTATAACCCTGGAATGTCTTAAGGTCAGTAAGTACATCTCTGATTAATGCCCTGTTAAGTCCTGCTTTCTTAACAGCCTCAAGAAGGATATTCATACCGTCATAAGCATGGGCAGCGAATACATCCGGTTCCTGTCCGAATCGTTTAACATAGGCAGCTTTGAAAGTCTTAAGCTTTGCGTCATCAGCATCCGGATTATACTGGCATGTAGTTATTATACCTTCGGCCAGAGGACCTGCAATTGCAAGAAATTCCGGATTGACCATTCTATCGGATCCATAAACGGGCTGCTTCATTCCCAGTGCACGGATCTGCTTCAGGATAAGAGCTGATTCTTTTGCATTGCCCCACAATACTATTGCATCGGGGTTTGTTTTCTTAATGCGTTCAAGCTGACTCTTAAAATCTGTTTCTCCATCGTTGAATCTCTCTTCAATAATTAGCGGAAACCCAATGCGTGATGCAGAGCGGTTCAGATGAAGAGTTCCGACCCTGCCATAACGGTTGTTTGCGCGCATCATTCCGACTCTCTTGTGTCCATCCTTAACAAAGATCTGGTTAACAAGAGCATAGCTGCTCTGACGATCGTCTGGAATTGTTCTTATAACCCATGGAATATTTGTTTCAGTAAAGGTAGGGTCGGGGTCACCGGTATTTACGTTAGGAATCTCGAGTTTAAGAGTAGCCCTTATTGCTACGTGTGATACTATATCATCAATTGAACCGAGCCATGCCCAGACTTTTTCGTCATCCATTTTCACGATTTCGTTGGCAGCAGCCCCCCATAAACCAACATCGTTGTGTATCATTAATTTGAAAGGAATTCCTTTGTAACCTCCCCTGGCATTGGCTTCTTCAATAGCGAGTTGAGAACCCTGCAGCATTTGTTTGCCCAGGTTGGAAATAATAGACCCTTCAAGAGGTCCGAGAAAACCAATCCTGATTTCCTTCAGACCGGTTGGAGGTGGTATTTCACGCCCTGCACCCCAGAAATTCAGAGGTTCCATAAAATGATATTTATGGGCTTTCTGGTATTTGTCGTAAGCAACAAGCTCATCAGGTATATTACCATAGTTTGCTTTCTTCTCCTGTCCTTTTAACCACTCAAATGGCAACTGGAAAATCAGTAAGAAAATCACCAGATATTTTACAAATTGTTTCATATTAAGTCATTTAAACTTTTAACCTTGAACTTTGAACTTTGAGCTTTGAACTTTACACTTTGCAAATAGCATACGCTTCTATTTCAACAAGTAACGTCTCCCAGCAAAGCCTTGCCTGTATCCCCGTGCTTGCAGGCAGCGGATCAAGATTCAGCCACGAATAAAATGTAGTCCTGATCTTATTGAATTCAGCATAGTCTCTCTCAATATCTCTGAGATAATTTGTCGTCCTCACAATATCGTGCCAGGTCATTCCTTCTGCAGCCAGAAGATTTGTAATATTCACATACGTTCTCCAGAGCTGAGCTTTGAAATCTCCGATATGTTCAGCTTTACCTTCTTCATTGACACTGGCAGTGCCAGAAATAAGGAGAACTTTGTAGCCACCCAGATCGAGTCGCAGGGCTCTTGAAAAAGATGATGGCTTCTGGTAATTATAGGCTTCATTTATTACATGAGGAGCATGCACAATATGCTTCTCTATTGGCGGACGGTTTTTATGAATCGAAGGGTATACGGTATCTGTGATATTATTATCAGCAGATAAAATCCCAAGCTTCTTCATCTCAATTTTCTCACCTTCAGTAAGCTTTGTCAGGTCAATTAGCAATTTCTTTGTTAGTCATTATTTAGGTTATTAGGTTATTATCTTTTTAGTTATTGTAATTCATGTTATTGGTTCTCGGTTTCTTTTCGTAATTCGCCACGGCTTACACCTTTTGATGTTGCCACCCATAAAACTCCTTTATCACCATCTACTCCAATAATGAAATTATGGGCAATAGACGGTGTGAGTGGAATCTCTTTTTTCACTCCGTTAGTAGTTACAATGGCTACTCCATTCTCGTTATTATCGTTTTTTTTGTAGGTAACCCAGTTGGTTCCATCGGTGCTGCTGAGACCTTTGTCGCTGCAGGCAAATGCAACCGGACCTTCAGCTCTTATGAAGTTGATAAAATTGCTTGCAAGACCGCTATCGTGGTCGAAATATCCATACCAGTATTTTCCATCGTAACGGCTCATTCCGAAATATGTTGATACCCACAATGTTCCATCAGCCCACGATGTTGCTGTTGTTATATCATGTACAAGGCCATCATTAGGCTGAAGATCTATTTCCATAAATCCGTCAGGATCGGTATAATCCCTGAACTGTTTTGTTTTGGTTGTATACTCGATAACACCTCCGCCCCAGGCTGCAATAAAAATCTTGCCATCGCCTGCTGACATTCCATATGTCCACGGCTCATGCATTGGAGCATTTTTCTCAGTAAATATTTCCCATTCTTTGGAAAACGTGTCATAATGGCCTGCACCTCCGCCAGTAGCGCACCATACATCTTTGCCATCACATATGACCATGTAAACCAGATCGTTTGGCATTCCGCTGTTAAACTGGTTAAAAGTCTCAAATTTTCCACCTGATAACCGGCTCAATCCGCCAAGTGTTCCTATCCAAACATCACCTGTAAGTTCGCTTACATCTACAGAAACAACTCCATTATGGGCCAGACCATCTTTTGTTGTATATGTCCGCCATTTGCCTTTCTCATACACTGCAAGGCCATCGTGTGTTCCTACATATACCTTGTCACCGGCAATTCGTACACAATATGTTTTGTCTGAAGGAAGTCCGTCTTTAGTTGTAAAATTGCGCCAGTTTCCATATACCGGCATAGGTTTTCCCGCTGCCACCTGTGCTGACAGACTATCACATAAAGATATTCCTGCTGCAGTAATGATAATAACAATCCTGATTAATTGATTTTTGTACATTCTTATCATATTATTTCTTGTTAATGGTTATATGATTTGTTTTTAGTAGTCGAGGTGTTTTCAGCATAATCCGGACTTCTTAATGATTTAAGATATTCAACAAGATCATTAAGTTGATTTTTAGACATATCACCAACTAATCCATGTTTGTCATTCTTTCCATATAGGGTCCAGATCTCTTCAAGAGTTCTGGCTCTTCCGTCGTGAAGATATGGGGGAGAAGCATATATGTTATTTAAATGTGGTGTGTCGAACAGTATAGAATCATCGCTTGCTGCCAGAGTGCTCACATCTGCCGGCAGGAGGTTAGTGTAATATGGACCAGGATGACAGGTAATGCAGCGATTATTCTCAGGTATTGTATTCCCGAAATTGTCAGTAGTTCTCTCAAAGACCAGCTTTCCTCTTTTCTGCGCTTCTGTAAGGTCTCCGGTTGGATTATACTTCAGATTGGGCGGGTAGGGGATTCCGGTCATTATGTATGCAGATATTGCATCCAGATTATCATATGAGAATTGTTCTGTACGGGTAAGGACTGTTGAAAAACGCATACCATCCTGTTTAAAAACTGTCTGGTTCTTCCCATTCCATTTAAAAGGCGGTGTATCGCCTATATCTCTTAGCGACTGCGTATTTGTAAGGTTGCGTCCCATATCCTTTGAGGCCATATTATATACAAGACCGTCCTCATGTTCGTCGGGATGACAGGTATAACATGAGTATTGCGTCTGGAAAGTATGTCCGGCATTATTCAACAGTCTTCTTCCCTGTCTTGCAACAGTAATTTTACGTGGTCCGCCGAGGTCAATTGTGTTAATAGTTTCCATCTTTTCTGTGCTTATCACCGCAATTTTATCATTCAGATGCTCAGCAACATAGAGTATTTTACCGTCAGGTGAAAGGGCCAGGCCTTTTGGATTCGCCCCGGTTTCTATTCTTTTTATAACATAACGACTGCTGATACCAAGATGGTCAGAGTATGTGCTAAGCAGTTCAGGAGATGACTCAGAAATAAGCTGTCTGACAGAATCTATATCGACTACTGTTATAAAATTAACACCGGAACTTGAGATAAAAGCCCGTTTGCCGTCGGGAGTAATTACAATATCAAAAGGATCTGCAAAGTATCTGTTGGGTTCATCAATCAGAAGCTGAATTACTCTTCCGTTCTCCTTCTGCTCAATTATTCCCATGCCATGTGTCATCATAAAACCTCTTTCAACCTGGATGGATGGTACAAGATTCTTTGGCCTGATAAGAGTAACGATAGCGAGGTCACCTGAGGGAGTAAAAGCTATATTCTCCATCAGATATGCTGATTCCATTTTTACGAAATCCCTGACCCTTCTTGAACTGTCATCAACCAGTGTGAGTTCGCTTAATAATGGTTCTCCATATGTGTTTATCGCAGCTCTTCTGCTTGTTACATAGAGATCCCTTCCATCAGGAGATAATTGTGTACCTGTGGGATTATTTCCGGTAGAGAGTCTCTTAATTTCTGTTTTGGAGGCCAGATCAATAACGGATAGATCTGATCCATATGAATTTACAACATAGAGTGATTTTTCATCTGCACTTAGTGAAAGACCTGCAGGACCATTTCCGGTGCTAAGAGAGTCTGTAACATTAAAGGACCTCAGATCAATAACAGAAACAAAATCGGACCATTGATTACTGACATAAGCAGTGCTGTTCTTGCTGTCGAGAATTACACTGTGAGGCTTGTTGCCAACTGGAATTCTGTGTAATACCATGCCGTTAACTGCGTCAGTGACCAGCAGCTGATTTGCATCCTGCGCAACAACATAAAGCAATTTGCCATCAGCTGATACCGTGAGGTTCAGAGGAGATAAATAATCTATATAGTCTAATTTGGAGAAAGGACTTCTTTTGTGAATATGCAGATGGCAATTGGTACACAGCAGCGGATGATCATCAACAGCAGTCTTGTAATTAACATGTCCCCGGGCCCATTTTTTCCCCGGGAAAACGATGACCAGTACAAGAATAACAATAATGCCGGTGACCACTAATAATCTTTTCATATTGGTCTTTACTATTCCAGTTCAACTTCTTTTTCCTTAATTCCCTTAACATGCACAGGTACTGCTACCGGATTGTTTTTCACAGCCAGTGACAGCCTGTTTGCAGGTACCATCTCGTTATCTTCGTGGCAGCCGGTGCATCCTCTTCTTTCATTGGGACGTAACCAGATCCAGCTTCCTGGTCCGTTTATTACTTTTCCCTCTTTATCAAGTGTTTTTATTTTAAATGGCATATCTGCAGCCACTTTCAGATAGAATGAGCCATCTTTTTCAACATCAACAACACCAAGAGAGGAGTCAATCCCAATCACTTCTATACTTTCTGCAGGTTGATTAATGGCTTCAAATTCAGGAGAATTCATTCCGGTAATATTGATATTCTGGCAGAGTAATAGTCCGGTCTTAACAGCCTGATCAACTTCACTAGGAAGCTTTTTTTGTCTGTTGTGGGGCTTAACAAATACTGCTTCCAGAACATCAAAATCGTTATTCATGTAAATCTGGTTACCTGGAGCCATTATTTCAGGATCATATTCGTACAACCCATACCTTTCAGAATTATCTGATCTGTATGAAACAAGATATCGTCCCTGTTGAAATGGAGTTACAGATTTGAAATCTCCGGGGATTGAAGCAGAATGATTTATTTTTGAATGTAATGGACGGTTATAACTTACCGACACTACAGAGCCTTTTGTTTTTGAGTCGATCCCGGTCTCAATAAAAACAATTCTGCCATTTTCAGTTTCGTACCCTTTGCTTATTACTTCTTTTCCCTCCGGTATCTGGTAGAAAAGCTCAGATTTAGTACCATCTGGACGAAGGACCATAATTGAAGGGTTACTTTCTGACGGGAAAACCTGTCTGCTGATTGCAATTACTCTTCCGTCGTTTAGCATGGAAGATGCAAAATATGTGTGAGGATTAAATGTGATCCGTTTCAGATTGGTACCATCAAGATTGCAGGTGAAGAGAGTATGTTCAGACTTCAGTGAATCATTTATAAGAAACCGGCTGAATACCACCCTGTCTCCAGGCATATAGGCAGGATCAATTGAATTCTCAGAAGCTGAGGTTACCTGCCTGTACTCTTTGTTTTTAAGATTCATTTCCCATATCTGCCATGGCTCATTCTCATTTTTCCGGCCTGAAAAAACGATACTTTTCCATCGTATGAGACCTCAGGAGAACGTGCGGAATAGAACTCTGAAGAGAGTATTTCGGGCGATTTTCCGGGTTTATCAGGATTGATGGCAACAAGACTGCTCTTTTCCGTATATCGCCAGTGCTCTCCTGTTTTAAAATCAGGCTCAGCCACTTTATCCGTCTGAGTAATTATTATCATCCCCTCTCCGGAATTATTTCCGCAGGAACTGATAATTAACAATGATGAAAGCAGAGAAATTGCGATTAGGGAACGTAATGAAAATTTGAAACGCATTAGAAATTAATGATTTATTGTTCTTTAATTGTAATAATCTGATTTGCTTTAGTGTTTTCAATAACCTGTGCTTTTCCCGACGGCCATTTTATCTCAATTTTTTCAACTGATTCATTTTTAGCCAGTCCGAAATGCAGTCTGTGATCGCTCTGCGAGAGGTAGCCTGAAGTACTCTTCTTCTGTGTAGTCTGTGTCCTGCCGCCAGATGTTATTTTTACTCTTGCACCAATGGCGTCGCGATTACTTGTAGTTCCGACGAGATTAATAATGAGCCAGTTATTCAGATTTCCTTTGTTGTTTCTCAGGAACATACCGCGCGAATTAAGGTTTGCGATATAGATGTCAAAATCACCATCATTATCATAGTCACCCAGACAGGCGCCTCTGCCGACATACTCCTGATTGAAATACTCTCCGAGATTATTTGAGATATCAGTGAATTTTCCATCTCCAAGGTTCTCAAAGAGCTGATCTTCATGACCATAAAGATGTTTCAGCGCGCCATTTGTTTTGAAAATATCAGCATCACCGTCGTTATCATAATCAACAAAAGCGGAAGTCCATCCCACAAACTGTGCAGCAGCTGTTGCAATACCGGAGAAGTTGGATTTGTCTATAAATACTCCGCCACCCTGGTTTTCATAGAGGGAACAATAGGTATCGTCAGACAAAAATATATCAAGTAATCCGTCTGAGTTGTAGTCGGCAAAATCTACCGACATGCTTACAGTAGCTTCTCCAGCCTGACTGAATGCAGTGCCCGACATAGTTCCTCTGTCTTCAAATCTCTTTCCCCCGTCGTTGTGCCACAGGTAATTCAGAGAGTGGTCATTAGCTACATAAATATCTACAAAACCATCATCATCATAGTCTACTGCACCAACCCCCATTGCTCTTCCATCAGGATCAGATATTCCCATTTTCTCAGTTACATCCTCAAAAGTACCATCACCATTGTTATGATACAGGTAATCAGGCTGGGCATCATAGGCCATAGGTCCGGGAAATCCGTCAGGAGCATAAAAATATTTATACTCAGGATCGAAATTGAGGTAGTTGCTGACATATATGTCTAGTAATCCGTCATTATCATAATCGAACCATGCTGCACCTATTGAACACTCATTTCCGCCTGCAACACCTGCCTTTTTTGTGACATTTGTAAATGTTCCGTTTCCATTATTCTTATAAAGAATATTGGCCCCGTAATTGCAGACAAGTATATCAGGGAAGCCATCGTTATTATAATCACCTATTGCAGCACCCATTGAGTATGCAAGTTCATCAGTTCCTGATTTTTCTGTGACATCCTCAAATGTACCATCGCCTCTGTTGTGATAAAGGTGGTTAGTTGGAAGAACTTCAGGTTTTTCACCTTTTGTAAAGCCTTCCACATATGTCCCGCTGCAAAGATAAAGGTCAATATATCCGTCGTTATCAAAGTCAAGGAACGAAGCCCCGCCTCCGCTCGATTCTATGATATTGTCAAGATGTTCTGACCCTGTGGAATGGACAAAGTCGAGTCCGATCTGCACTCCTATTTCCTGAAAATAATCTTCTGAAGCAGCCGGCAGAGAGGCAGTCGGATTTTTCTCAGATTTCTTCCCCTCTTTGCACCCTGTAGTCGCCAGAATTATAATTACCGGCAGTACAACTAAGAGCTTCTTGTTTAAAAATCTGTAATTCATAATAATATTCTATAAATAATTTATGTTCCCGGTATGTTCTCAGGATCCAATATGATTTGTAGTGATTTGTCTGATCGGGCTGAATAGTTGCGGTGACACATTGTTCAAAAAGGTTGTAAATATACTAAAATTGATAATTGTTAAAATGATTAATATGACTTACACAGTCAATATTAAGCAATCGCAATTAAGGTGCAATTAAAATGAGGTTAAAAGGGGATTAAAATTGGTAATAATGCAAGCAAGACATTTTGGGCTAAAGCCCGGATCATAGGATCTCTTGTAACCACGGACTTAAGTCCGTGGTTACTGGATGCCAATGTGTTAGGGACTTTAGTCCGTAACCTGTGCCCGGCGCTCGGCGAAGTCTCCTGACTTCGTCGTAAAAAATGCGGCTTGGAGACTGCAATTTATATAAAGCGAAGTCAGGAGACTTCGCTTAGCGGGCACCGAAATAATCCTATCCTGCAACAGGCAGCAAAACAACAACCTCAGTCCCAACACCAACCTCCGATGTTAATCTTATTTCTCCGTTATGGATTTTTATGATCTGATTAACGAGCTGCAGGCCTATGCCGCTGCCCCGGTATGTGAGGGCATTGGAGCTGCGGTAGAAGGGGTCAAATACTTTTTTAAGATCTTCTTCCGGAATTCCTATACCTCTGTCTTTAAAGACAATCTCAATCATCTTTCCCGATTGCCTGAGGATTATCTCAACCGAGTTGTCAGCAGAGTATTTGCAGGCGTTATCTATGAGGTTGGATACGGCAACTTTAAGCAGGCTCTCATCTCCGTCAACAAGCATCTGGTCGGAGTCAGTTAATGACTGATCGAGCGAAATACTGATATTGAAATTATTATTATGTTTTTTTGTATCCTCCTGAACCTGCCATAATATTTCATCAATTCTGATCTTCTTCTCCTGTTTTACAGGACTCTGTGTGCTTGTGCGGGCAATGAGGAGCAGCCTGTTTGAGAGATCAATAAGTGATCTGATATCATCAAGAATTGAAGCCAGCGATTCTTTATATTCCTCTGATGAACGGTCTTTCATCATTAAGACCTCCAGCTGACCATTGATGGAAGTTAAGGGTGTTCTGAGTTCGTGACTGGCATTTGAGATAAAAATCTTTTGGGTTCCAAAAGATGCCTCAAGCCTCTCCAGCATATTGTTGAACGTTTTTGCCAGCCTGCCTATTTCATCTTTCTCATGTATCACAGGAACTCTAAGGTTAAGACTTGTTATCGAAATATTTTCAACTTTTTTAATCACATCATTAATTGGCTTGAGCGCCCTGCCAGAGAAGAACCATCCAACAATAAAAAACATTATCAGGCTGATAAGCCATACAACAATTAAAATTGTTTTCAGCTTTTTGAGGTGCAGCGATCCGTCAGTATCAACTGCAGCAGCAATAACAACATACCTGTCGTAATTATTATAATATAGTGTTACTGAGACTTCGAAAGGAGGTTGTTTATATTCTGCCTGTTTACCTAATCTTACCTGTTCAATAATGTTGTAATTGATCTTTATCTCATTGTTTTCATCAGAAGAGTAGACTATCTCATCCTTAAAATCAAGTATCATGATTCTTACATTCTGCAGACCGGGACCATAGTCTTTTTCTAGATTTAGAACCCTGTGGCCATCAATATCATAGGCATTGAACATTAGTTTCGCAGCGTTCTGAGCTTTAATTCTCAGAGCATTGTAAAAATCATTATTTCTGAAAGTGGCTGTGGAGAAATAAATTGCTGCAGAGGCAATTATCATAATTATTCCTCCGATTAAAAGAAATTGAAGTGTTAATCTGGTTCTAATCTGCATACAAACTTTATTTATTAGATCCTTTGTGACCTTCGTGTTATCCTTAGAGTCCTTTGTGGTTAAATCTTTTTTACCACAAAGGGCACAAAGTAATAAACACAAAGGAACACAAAGTGAAATGTACTTTTTGTTGGGGTTAACTTTCTCCGAAGATATAGCCAAACCCCACCCTTGTATGAATCAGTTTTTTATCAAATCCCTTATCTATTTTTTTTCTCAGAAAGTTAATATAGACATCCACAACGTTTGTTCCGAAATCAAAACTGGCGTCCCATACTTTTTCTGCTATGTCGTTTCTTGAGAGTACTCTTCCGGTATTTCTCATAAAGTATTCAAGCAACGCAAACTCTTTGGCAGTAAGGTCGATATGTGTATTACCGCGTCTGGCATCTTTTTTATCAAGATCAAGTTCAAGATCTGCAATAATAAGCTTGTTTTGAGTTTCGGAAGAGAGGCCTGCTTTTTTTAGCAGGACTTTCACCCTTGCAAGCAATTCTCTGAATTCAAAAGGTTTAACAAGATAATCGTCAGCACCGGCATCAAATCCAATGAGCTTATCATCTGTTGTTCCAAGTGCAGATAGCATCAGAACAGGAACGTCAGGTTTGAGCTTTTTAAGTTTCCTGCACAGATCAAGCCCGCTTATACCGGGGATAATTATGTCAAGAATGAAGAGGTCATAATTATAAAGGTGTGAAAGCTTATCTGCAGATATGCCATCGTATGCAATTTCTGCTTCATACTGGTTCTCTTCAAGTCCCTTTTTGATAAATGAAGCTACTTTAGGTTCATCTTCTACAATTAATATCTTCATATTTTGCTGTTAATAAATTAACACTGCTTCATTTCATACAACATCACCACAGCAATATTAAGCATTTACTTATTAACCGCAAAGTGCACCAGGTCTCCTTAACATACACCAGGTTAAAACAAAGAAGCTAAGTTCTTTGTGACCATTGTGTATTCCTTTGTGAACTTAGCGGTTAATGGATTTCAGTCTTAAAAACAGTTATAACATTATACATTCAAATTAAATCAGGATTAAAATTGTGTTAAAAATCATTAAAAAAAGTTAAATAATCTCTTGTTTGTTTATTCGCCATCGGTTATCTTTACCATTATTAGGAGCATACAATTGCTCATTTATACTAAACCATTTAACTAACTTGTGAAAAAACCATTGACTATGCAAATTACTACTAAAGTACGGCGCATTGCGCTGTTTTTGCTGATTATGGTATTTTCTGCGGGCTTTGCTTTAGCCCAGGAAAAAACCGTTACCGGGAAGGTTACCGCTGAGGGCGAAGGACCCATACCGGGTGTTAACGTTACTGTTCAGGGAACAACAATCGGTGCTATTACCGGTTTGGATGGATCTTACTCACTAAAAGTGCCAGGACCATCATCTGTTCTTGTATTCTCTTCAGTGGGCTATCTTACACAGCAGGTCACTGTTGGAACTCAGACAGTGATTGACGTTGTTATAGAATCTGATGTAAGAGCTCTTTCTGAAGTTGTTGTTACAGGTTATACAGCTCAGAGAAGAAGAGACCTCACCGGTTCAGTAGGTGTTGTTGAGCCTGCAAAACTGACTGCAGTACCGACAGGAAGTGTAAGTAACTCTTTGCAGGGACGTACCTCCGGTGTTACAGTTGTCGGTGACGGACGTCCGGGTGAAACCGCAAAGGTAAGGATCAGGGGAGCCGGTTCATTCGAGAACAACGACCCTCTTTATGTTGTTGACGGTGTACCTACACAGGATGTTTCTTCATTGAACCCAAATGACATTGAATCGATTTCCGTTCTTAAGGATGCCGGTTCTGCTTCAATTTATGGATCAAGAGCATCAAACGGTGTTATCATTGTTACTACCAAAAAGGGAAGCAACAGAGGAACAAAAGTAAACTATAGCATGTATTATGGCTCACAGCTTCCGGGCAGTGGTCCTGATAATGTTCTCAATGCAAAAGAGTACGCTGATCTGCAATGGCTCGTATATAAAAATGAAGGAACTGTTGAAACACATCCTTTCTACGGCCCTTCTTCAGCTGCAAGTCCTTCAATGCCGGCATGGGCAGGAAATACCGACTGGTTTAAGGCAATAACCCGTAATGCAATGATTCAGAATCACGACCTTTCTCTTTCTGGAGGAACCGATGATGCTAAATTCTTTGCAGCAATAGGTGCCTTCACCCAGGATGGTATTGTAATTTATACCGATGCTAAAAAATACACTGCCCGTTTTAACTCAGAATTTTCTTTCTTAAAAGACAGAGTTAAAGTCGGTGAAAATATATCTCTTGCATACCGTACAAATCACGGTGTTGGTAACCTTGACGAGAGCAGCCCGATTCAGCAGGCTTCTTACAGAAGTCAGCCAATCATTCCTGTTATTATGACAGTTGCTGTACCCGGTGGATTATCACATGCTTTCGTTCCCGGTGAATGGGGCGGAACAGGTATTGCACCTCGTTTGGGACAGGCTGAAAACTACGTTGCTTCTCTTACCAGGAATAAGGACAATAACAACTGGAATATGCGTCTGGTTGGAAGTGCTTTTGTTGATGTTAAGATTGCAAAAGGACTGAACTTCAAATCTACTCTCGGAGGTACCTTCAATAATGGTTACTATATGGGCTATTCATATAAAACTTATGAAAGATCAGAAAATAATTCAACCAATAGTTTCAATGAAGGTTCATGGTATGGCAATGACTGGGTATGGACAAATACTGTGACTCTTGATAAAACCTTTGGTGATCATAAGATCCTTGCTGTAGGTGGTTATGAAGCAGTTAAATATGGTATTGGTCGTGGTGTTAGAGGTGATCGCGCCGGTTATTTTACAGATGACGTTCTTTATCGTACTCTGGATAATGGTGCTAACATAATGAATGCCACTTCATACCTTAATACACCAACTTCTCTTGTATCACAATTCCTGAGAGCTGACTATTCTTTAAAAGACAAGTATCTTTTAAGTGCTACAGTTCGTAGAGACGGTTCCTCAAGGTTTGGAGCTGACAACCGTTATGGTATCTTCCCATCATTCTCAGCAGGATGGCGTATAAGTGATGAAGCATTCTTCGATGCTATCAGTTTTATTTCAGATATGAAGATCAGAGGATCATGGGGTACTATGGGTAACCAGCTTGCTGTTTCACCGCAGAACCAGTTCTTCTCATATGGAGGTTCTCCTGGTTCATCATTCTATGACATTAACGGGACTATGACTTCATCAGTACAGGGTTTCCGCCCGACACGTATTGGTAACCCTGATGCTAAATGGGAGACCAGCATAAACTCAAACATAGGTTTTGAAGCCGGTTTTATGGACAATAAAATTGGAATTAAACTTGACTGGTACTCAAAGAAAACAGAGGATCTTCTTTATAATCCTGAACTTCCCGGAACAGCTGGATCAGCTGATGCACCATATGTAAACGTAGCTTCTATGTCGAACACAGGTATCGATATTGAATTAACATATAAGGAAAAATGGGGTGATTTTGGATTCGACGGAAGCGCAGTATTGACAACTATTAATAACGAGATTACCGGTATTGCTGAAGGTAAATACGGAATTAAATATTTTGACTGGGGCGGCTCAAGAATCGGTAACCTTGTAAGAAACGAGACTGGCCATGCAATGTCATCATTCTATGGCTACCAGGTATTAGGTCTGTTCCAGGATGCAGCTGAAGTTGCGGCAGCACCTGCACAGGATGGAAAAGAGCCTGGCGTATTCAGATTCCAGGATACAAACAATGACGGAACAATTACTCCTGAGGACAGGGTATTTATTGGTAATCCTAATCCGAAATTCACTTATGGATTCAACCTTGGATTTACCTATAAGAGTTTCGATATAACTGCTTTCCTTTATGGTTCAGAGGGCAACGATATCTATAACTGGAACTCATGGTGGATTGATTTCTGGCCTTCATTCCAGGGACAGAAGAGTAAAGACCTGCTATATGATAGCTGGACTCCTTCTAATCCAGGAGCAAGAGTGCCTATAGCCAACAATAAATCAAACTTCTCGACAAACACACAGTCCTGCAGTTTCTATATTGAGGATGGTTCATATCTCAGACTGAAAAACTTGCAGATTGGATATACAATTCCTGAAAGTGTTACAAGCAAGGTAAATATCAAATCACTCAGAATGTATGTTCAGGGTGTGAATCTCTTCACCATGACCAAATACTCAGGACTTGATCCGGAACTTGGTGGTGACGACAGGAGTTTTGGTATTGACGCAGGTAACTATCCGCTTGTCAAGCAGCTGCTTTTCGGCCTCAATGTTAATTTTTAACTGAAAAAAAAGTAAAATATGAAAAAGAAGTATATAAGTCTATTCTTAATTCTGGCTGTTGTCGCTACATGGACTTCATGCAGGGAGGATTTTCTTAATGTTAAACCGGCCGGGAGTCTTGATGTGAATTTATTGTCAAACGAGAAGGGTCTCGATGCCCTTATGGTTGGTGCATATTCACTGCTCCGCGGCTCAAATGGTCAATTCGGATGGGAAGCCGCATCTACCAACTGGGTGTATGGCTCAATCCGTGGTCTGGAATCAAATAAAGGTACCGATTCAGGCGACCAGCCTGATATCAACCCGATACAGACCTATAGCGAATCTGCAACTAACCCATACCTGAATGTTAAATGGAGACAGGTATATGAGGCTATCTCAAGGTGCAACAGTATTATAATGATTGCTGAAACTGCACTGAAAGAAGGTAAAATCACACAGGAACAGGCAACATCTTACCTGCAGCAGGCAAAAACATTACGCGGCTGGTATCATTTTGAAGCATGGAGAATGTGGGAGAAAGTTCCATACATGGATGAGAAATCAGATCCTGCATCAGCAACTAACACTGAAGATATCAGGCCGAAAATTATTGCTGACCTTACAGAAGGAACTAACCTGCCTCTCGATATGGATGCAATAGGTAAATTTAATAAGACTGTCAGCCAGGTACTCTTAGCAAAAGCTATGATGCAGATGAACAAAGATTATGCAGGTGCATTACCAATTCTTAATGATGCAAAAACAAATGGTAAAAAACCTGACGGTTCAGCAATAGGACTTGCTGCAACTTATGGTGAGATCTTTGATATTGAAAAAAGAAACGGTATTGAAGCTATCTATACTGTACAATACTCAGTAAATGATGGTTCCGGCGGAGCAAACGCTGGTAATGGTGAAGTGCTGAACTTCCCTTACAAGAGCGGTGGATCACCGGGCGGATGCTGCGGATTTTTCAATCCAACACAGGAATTTGTAAACTCTTTCAGGACAACTGCTGCGGGTTTGCCATTGCTTGACAATACTTATAATGCAGATCCTGTGAAGAGCGATCAGGGTGTTGCTATTACAGCTGCTTTTGTTCCTGATGCAGGAAGACTTGACCCAAGACTTGACTGGTCAGTCGGACGTAGAGGAATTCCTTACTGGGACTGGGGAAAACACACAGGTGCTGACTGGATCCGTGATCAGACCTATTCAGGACCATATAGTCCTAAGAAACAGGTTTACAAAAAATCACAGGAAGGTACTTATACTGAAGTTGGTAACTGGACATCAGGTTATACCGCAAACGGTTATCGTATGATCCGCTATGCAGACCTTCTTCTTATGATTGCTGAGTGTCAGATTGAAACAGGTAACCTTTCTGGTGCCCGTGATAATATCAACCTTGTTCGTGCGAGAGCAGCTAATCCTGCCGGTTTTGTAATGGACGGAGCTGTACCTGCTGCTAACTATGTAGTAGCAGAGTATCCTGCAACAGGTGCTCCTTTCGATACTCAGGCTAATGCCCGCCTTGCACTTCGTATGGAGAGAAAACTCGAACTTGGTCAGGAAGGACACAGATTCTTTGACCTGAACAGGTGGGGTATTACTGTAACTGAACTGAACAGGATTCTTACATATGAGAAAACAATGCCTTGGGGTAATGCTCTTTATGGTACCGCTGTTGTTGGTTCAGAAGACGTTACTTTCCCGATACCACAGCGTCAGCTTGATATCAGTAATGGTAAACTTCAGCAGAACAGATAATACTTAGGTATTAATAAATTATTAAGTGGACTACCTGTTTGGGGTAGTCCACTTTTTTTATAGTTTTATGGATTGTTAAATTACCTCTTCCCCCTGCCCCCTTCTCCCAGGAGAGAAGGGGGTAGCCGGAACTCGGTTTTTCTTTAGCCCCTCTCACTTGGGAGAGGGGTTGGGGTGAGGCCATTCAATAGCGGATGAGGTGAAAATTTTAATTTGCATTAAGATTATTTCTATATGAGGTATCCTTTTATCCTGCTACTTACAGCTTTCCTCTTCTCCTGTTCTAAATCCCCGCGGTTTGAATTGTTGGATTCCGGGTATACAGGAATTGAGTTCAATAATTCCATAACTGAAAGTGACAGCTTTAATGTTATGAAGTACGAATATATCTACAATGGAGCCGGTACAGGAATAGGGGATCTGAATAATGATGGCCTTCAGGATATAGTATTTGCAGGAAACCAGGTATCTCCAAGGGTTTATCTTAATGAGGGTAATTTAAAATTCCGTGACATTACCGGAAATCTTGAAGGGCTCTCTAATAATCAGTGGTACAGCAGTATAACAATTGTTGATATTAACAGTGACGGCTTACTGGATATTTATATGACATCTACTGCGAACCCTGATCCTGCAAAACGAAAAAACCGTTTATGGGTAAATATGGGTCTTAAAGATGGAAAAGAGCCTCATTTTACAGAGATGGCAGAAAAGTACGGAATAGCAAATCAAGATCAGTCGGTAAATGCCGCATTCTTTGATTATGATCTTGATGGTTATCTTGACCTTTACATTCTTAATAATACTGTAAGTGAAAGGATGAATACTGCATATCGCCCTAAAATGGTTGATGGAAGTGCGATAAATAATGATAAGCTTTATCATAATAACGGAGACGGTACATTCACTGATGTAACGATACAGGCAGGAATAGTAATTGAAGGATTTGGGCTTGGACTGGCAATAGGTGATGTAAATAAAGACGGTTACCCTGATATCTATGTCTCAAACGATTTTATATCAAACGACTTGTTCTATGTAAACCAGAAAAACGGCACTTTCAGAAATGAGATCAGTAAATATATGTCATACCAGTCTAAGTCATCAATGGGCGACGATATGGCTGATATCAATAACGATGGGAACCTCGATATATTTACACTCGATATGATGCCTGAAGCTTACTATAAGAAAAAGCAGACAATAAATGGCTTCAGCTACATGTTCTATGTAAATGATGAAAAATTTGGATTTGAACATCAGTTCCTGAGGAATATGCTGCACGTACATAACGGGTTTCTTAATGGCGAAATGCTTCCATTCAGTGAAACAGGCCAGATGATGGGAATCTACCAGACCGACTGGAGCTGGTCGCCATTATTTGCTGATTACGATAATGACGGCGACAAAGATCTGATTGTATCCAATGGTTTTCCCAGAGATCTTACCGATAAAGACTGGACAAGGATAAAAGTAGAGGCACAGGGATCTCTTGCTACTGATCAGTTGCTTATGGATATGGCTCCCGCGATTAAAATACCAAATGTTGCCTTTGAAAATCTGGGTGATTCAGGTTTTGTAAAAAAAACTGACTGGTTACCATCTAAACCATCCTATTCTTACGGGGCTTCTTTTTCAGATCTTGATAATGATGGTGACCTTGATTATGTTGTTAATAATCTGAATGATGAAGCTTTCATTTTAAAAAATACTACAGTTGAGAAAAATAAGAAACACTCTAATTTTCTGAAAATAAAGCTGATTGGAAGGAAAGGCAATACAATGGCAATCGGTTCAAAGGTTGAATTATGGGTAGGTGGTAAGTTTCAGTATGCAGAGCACTTTCTAACAAGAGGTTATGCATCATCAATAGATCCGGTTATTCATTTTGGTCTTTCAGAGAGTACTTATGTGGATTCAATAAGGGTAGTATGGCCGGGAACTGGTAAGATATCTGTTGTGAAAAATATAACAGCAAATCAAATATTAGAAATAGATGAAGCCACAGGAGAAGACGCTCAAAAAATTCCTAAAAAACAGCCGGAAGCTGCTTCTCTGTTTATTGCTGAAGATAATTTGCTTGAATACACACATCAACAGGCTGATTATGTTGATTTTATACTTAATCAAAAAATAATTCCGCATAAGTTTTCCCAGATTGGTCCCCGAATGGCGAAAGGTGATATTGATAACGACGGCAGGGAAGACCTGATAATCGGTGCCACAAATACGATGCCGACTACTGTTATGATCAGGAGTAAACGGGGATTTGAAATGAAGCAGTTTGAAGGATTGACAAATAAAAAGGAGTTCACTGAAGCTGATCTTGCAGTGTTTGATATCGATCTTGATGGAGATAATGACGTTGTTGCGCTTGCTGGCGGGTATGAGAATAAATCAGAAAGCGAATATGTTCACTATTTGTATCTCAATAATAATGGGACCTTTAAAAGAACCCAACTTCCCATTCCTCCATTTTCCGCATCCGTAGTACGGCCTTTTGATTATGATAATGATGGCGATATAGATCTGTTTGTTGGTTCAAGGATTAAAAGGGGGATGTTTCCCTATGCCACGCATTCATGGATTATAAAGAATGACAGGGGGGCTCTTTCAGTCGATTCTGCATCCAGGCTGAACCTTGGGATGGTTACTGATGCTGTTTGGACAGACTACAATAATGATGGATGGGAAGATCTTCTTGTTTCGCGGGAATGGAATTCAATAGTATTGCTTAAAAACATGAATGGAAAAGCTCTTGTTCCGGAAGTATTGCCTGCTATGGAGTCACATCGCGGGATCTGGTACACTGTAGCTGCGGGCGATTTTGATCAGGATGGTGATGATGACTATATTGCAGGAAATCTCGGGAATAATCACAGGTTCACTGTTAATAGTAGTTATCCGATGAATCTTTATGCAATCGATCTCGACATGGATGGTACTATTGATCCTGTAATGACTGGATATTGGAATGATAAAAATGGTGAAATGAAAGAGTATCCTGTAAATTATCTGGATGAATTATGGGCTCAGTCTTCCTATTTCCTTAATATGCACAGGGAGTATACTGCTTTTAGTTACGCAGATAAAAATAGTATACTCAATGCAAACATGATGCAGAGACTTGAATTCAGCCTCGATATAAACACTTCCTCAAGTTATATCATCTGGAATGACCAGAATAGTTTCAGATGGGAAAAGCTGCCGGTTAGTGTTCAGGTCTCTCCCCTGAAAAAAATACTTGTTGAAGATATTAACGGAGATAATTGGCCTGATCTTATCCTTGGCGGAAACGATTATTCCTATGATCTGGCGACAGGTTATTTTGATTCGAATAAAGGACTTGTATTGTTAAATAAAGGGAAAAAACAGGAAAATGGCATTTCATGTTTTAATGTGCTCCCTGCATCTGAAAGCGGATTGCTTCTGCAGGGAATGGTAGAGTCGTTGCTTTATTTTAAAGGAGATACATCACTTGTGGTTGCAGGGTTTAACAGGGCAAATGCAAAAGTGTTTGAACTAAACAAATAGGATTGAGATGTTGAAAAATCATGTTTTAATATTGATACTGCTCTCTTATATTTTAAGGTTGTCAGACATAAATGCCCAGATAGTTAAAGACATTGAAGGGAATATTTATTCCACAGTAAAGATCGGGAATCAGATTTGGTTTTTTGATAATCTGAGGAGTACCAAATTTAATGATGGCACTCAAATTCCTCTCGTCAAAGATGCAGAGGTCTGGGCGGCATTGAAAACCCCGGCTTTTTGCTGGTTAAATAATGACCCTGAAAATAAAGAGATCTACGGTGCATTGTATAATTGGTATACAGTGAATACCAGGAAATTATGCCCAAAGGGATGGCATGTGCCAACTGACGAGGAATGGGCGGCTATGATTTCCTCACTTGGTGATCCTGCCCTCGCTGGAGCTAAACTGAAAGAGTCAGACCTTGGAGTTTGGAAAAACCCCGACTATGTTGGCACCAATGAATATGGTTTCACAGCCTTGCCGGGTGGTATGCGTATTTATAATGGTGATTTTCCTGATTTCAGCAATAATTTTGCTGTATGGTGGTCATCTACCAGCACCAGAAACATAGAAGCCTGGAACCGTGGCCTATATTTCAATAGCAGTCAGGTTTACAGAGGCAGGGAGAATGTGAAGAGTGGCTTTTCTGTGAGGTGCCTGAAGGATTAGAAGTTACTTTCTATTTTTTTCTGATTAGATCCCCGTCTTTGAATTCATAATTAACTATTTCCCTGCATGAGGAGCAATAGAACAGGGGAGAAGTTCTTGGACGGGTCGGCAATTCCGCAGTAATAATCCTGTTGTCTAACTTTAATATCGTCATATCAGATTCTATCGATCTGATTAACATTAACTTGCCGTTAGTGTTTAATATTATCAAATGCTCAATCAGATCCAGATAATCTCCCTTGAAAGAAATGACTGTTACAATTGCATCAGTGGTGAGGTCGTCATCAATATATCCTGTAAATATTTTAGAGGGGTCTATAATGTATCGTTTAAGACTATCACCAATCGTTATTGTTCCATTTTGAGAAACAGTTTTTTTTGTATTACTGAGGGATGTCCTGACATAATCTTCTGAAATCGAAATGACCCTCTCTTTTAGTTTTTTTAATGTTCTTTCCGAATTGTCAGTTCCCTGATTGAGACAGGAAGTTAAAGTTATTAATGTAATGAATATTAAGAAGTTGATTTTCATATCTTAAGCTTATATAGACTCCTAAAGATATAATAAATTTGAGCATCCGAAATGCAAATTTGTATCAATCCTGCTTAAGCACTGAGATCCCTCGCTATCGCTCGAAGTGGCGATTCGTAGAAAAATTACTGACATATGAAATTTACAACACGAATCGCCACTTCTTTCCCCCCCCCAAACCCAGATTCGGCTGTCCCCCCCCCGGGGGGGGGGCCGGGCCCCCGGGGGGGCCGGAATTGCTTAAAGGTTTTTTTACGTCAGAATAGTGATAGCAAGTGATCTACGGGGCTGAGCATGAATGATATATTGATGCTTTCCATTCAGAAAAGTCAGAATTTAACTTTTAAGACCACCATATTTTTAGTCAAATAGAATCTAAATTATTACCAATTGCCATACTCATTTAAAAAAGAGTCTGAAGAAAATATTGTAAATTTACTTCTCTTCGAAAAAATATGAAAAACAAAGTTATTCTCTTCATATTTATATTATTAGTGTCAATTCAGTTTAATTGCTCGGAAGATTTTCTGAATATTGATACCAGGGGCGAACTGAACAATAGTATACTTGCTAATGAAAAGGGTATCAACGCATTGCTGATTGGAGCATATTCAATGCTTGACGGAGTAACTGAAGGATTTGGTTGGGAATCTGCATCATCAAACTGGCTTTATGGTGATATCCGTGGGATGATTGGAAACAAGGGTGCCGATGCAGGCGATTCCAATTATGATGTAAGTGCTATTCAAACGTTTTCGGAGAGTGCTAACCAATGGTCAGGCGGGTACCTCAATGTTAAGTGGCGAGAGGTCTATGAGGCAATATCGAGATGCAACACTGCTGTTAGTGTTATCGAACTGGCTATTATGAAAGAGACAATAACCAGTTCTCAGGCAGAATTGTTCCTCAAACAGGCAAAAACACTTCGTGGCTGGTATCACTTTGAGGCCTGGCGAATGTGGAAGAAGATACCATATATAGATGAAAACACAATTATGGATAGTGTAACTAATAAAACTGATATACGCAATAAAATAATTTCCGATCTTACCGAGGGGATATCCCTGCCTGATAATATGGGTCAGATAGGGAGATTCAATGGCACAGTCTCAAAAGTACTGCTTGCAAAAGCAAAAATGCAGATGTTCAATGATTATTCAGGAGCTCTTCCCCTTCTTTCAGAAGCAAAAAACGGAACAAAACCAGATGGCTCTGCTATTGGACTTGCTCCGACATATGGAGAGATTTTTGATATTGAAAACCGTAATGGCATTGAAGCTGTATATACTGTTCAATATTCGGTTAATGACGGCTCAGGAGGCTGGAATGGCGGATACGGAGAGGTTCTTAACTTTCCCTATAAGTCGGCCGGCTCTCCGGGAGGATGCTGTGGATTCTTTCAGCCTACACAGGAGTTTGTAAATTCATTCAGAACCTTTGGAGGGTTGCCTTTACCTGACAATACTTATAATTATGACCCTGTGAAGAGCGATCAGGGATTAAGACCTACTGATCCTTTCACTGAAGATACAGGTCCTCTTGATCCAAGACTTGACTGGTCTGTGGGAAGAAGAGGTATTCCATATTGGGATTGGGGATTACATACAGGGTCCGACTGGTTACGCGATCAGTCTTATGCAGGTCCGTACAGTCCTAAAAAACAAGTATATAAGAAATCTCAGGAAGGAAAATATACTGAAACTGGTAACTGGACATCGGGCTGGACAGCAAACGGATACCGCATGATACGTTATGCTGATCTGTTGTTGCTTCTTGCTGAATGCCAGATAGAAACAGGTGACCTTGATGGTGCACTAACTAATATTAATTTTGTGCGTTCAAGGGCTGCAAATCCCGACGGATTTGTCAAAGAGGCAGATGGTGTTACCCCGGCCGCCAACTATGTAATATCCTTATATCCTTCCTTCACAGGTAAGGATCAGGCAAGGTATGCTATTCGAATGGAAAGAAAACTTGAACTGGGAATGGAAGGACACCGGTGGTTTGATCTTAACAGGTGGGGAATTACTGTAACAGAGCTTAACCGGGTATTAGCCTATGAGAAGACAATGCCCTGGGGCAGGTCAATGTACGGCTCTGCTATCGTGGGTCCTGAAGATGTTACATATCCTATCCCAAAAGTCCAGATAGACCTGAGCCAGGGAAAGCTTATCCAGAACCGGTAGGAAATCCGTAATCACAAAGGTCACAAAGAGCTTACATTCTTCGTTTTACTTTGTGTCCTTTGAGCGTACTTTGTGTATCTTTGTGGTTAAATACTTATCAATATGAAAAGACGTGATTTCATTAAAACAACGGCAATTGCTGCACCAGCGTTGAGCCTTTTTCGTGCAGATCTGTCAGGAATTACAAGGAATTCTGTTCCGGGAAAAATTGAAAAGAGGTCACTGGGCCGGACAGGTGAGATGCTTTCTATGATCGGATTTGGTGGTATTGTTGTAAGGGATGCTACTCCGGAGGAAGCATCTGAACGTGTTAAGCAGGCTATTGATTATGGAATCAACTATTTTGATGTTGCCCCATCGTATGGCGATGCTGAAGTAAAATTAGGACCTGCTCTTGAGCCTTTCAGAAAAAATGTATTCTTAGCCTGCAAAACCGGCAAACGGACAAAAAATGAATCCCGTCAGGAACTTGAGCAATCGTTGAAGAATCTGCGTACCGACCATTTTGATCTCTACCAGTTGCATGCGGTAACAAACCTTAAAGATGTGGACACAATTTTTGCTCCTGGCGGTGCTATAGAAACATTTAAAGAGGCAAAGGCTGAAGGTAAAGTTCGTTTCCTCGGATTCTCAGCTCACTCAGTTGAAGCGGCTATGGCTCTTATGGACCGTTTTGATTTTGATACAATACTCTTTCCGATAAATTATACCACATGGAACGCCGGAAATTTTGGCCCTCAGGTTTTGGAACGGGCAAAGGAAAAAAAGATGGGTATCCTTGCTCTTAAAGCGATGGCAGCTGGTCCATGGAAAGAGGGTGCTGACCGTACAAAATACCCGAAATGCTGGTATGAACCACTCACAGATCAGGAAGATATAAGGATGGGATTGCGATTTACTCTTTCACATCCGGTTACTGCTGCAGTACCCCCCGGTGACGAAAACTTGTTTAAAATTGCACTAAAAGTCTCTGATAATCTT
Source organism: Bacteroidales bacterium (assembly GCA_016709865.1). NCBI lineage: Bacteria > Pseudomonadati > Bacteroidota > Bacteroidia > Bacteroidales > Bacteroidales bacterium. The sequence continues at coordinate 856,755 of JADJLX010000005.1, read as the reverse complement.
GCTCCTTTAAAAAAGGAAGAAGTCCAGATGATGAAAGAGAAAGCTCTGAAAGGTACTCCGCTGTTCAAATACCCAATGGCTTAGGAAGAATTTCGGATTGGCTTCGCCGAGCTCGCCTTCGGCTCGGTTGCGGATTTCGGATTGTGGATTTTGGATTGCCGATTTCATTCTTCGGTCTTCCGTCTTCGGTCTTCCGACTTACTTGGTGTATTTAAGCCTCAGATTAACAACCTTATCATAAACATAATAGCAGGGATCATCGCACTGGTCTTTGTTATATGAGACTCTTGGAGTAGCTGAGTCAACTGTTAAATAATGATTTGGCGGTACATAATAAGCAGCTGTAAAAGTGTATTTTTTGTTCACTCCAAGTGTAGTTGTGGTATTAGTGCCTGATGCCTGAAGTGTTCTGAGAATAATTCCATCTTCAATGTTTCCTTCATAAATTGTTATTTCTGCTGAAGCACCGTAATAATCTATATCAATCTTTATTTCAACTTCTGCATTTAGTGGTTCTTCTTTTTCACACTCCTGACAATTCACAATCATCCCATTATCCTCGCATGACGCTATGAAGATAAGTGAAAACAAGAATACTGATTTTAAGAAATTTTTCATTTTATAATTAATACCACTTTATTGGTTTTATGTTGGTTCTGACATTATCAAAAAAGTAATTATAGGTGGCACCAAGTCTGATCCATATAGGTCCGTTTTTATAAAAAGGTGTACTGACATACTCAAGGCCGGCAAAATATGATAAATTCATTTTCGAAATTTTCATGGAAACAGAAGGCATTACCTTGAATTTTTCATTCGTTGAGATATATGTTCCTTTAAGGTTATTCCCTATTGAGTATCCGGCAGTTAAAGATGTAGATAAATACCAGTTATAGCTGTTGGGATAATCAGTAAATGCAAAATCTTTAAAGAAACCTGCGTATACCACAGATCCCTTGTCCATGTACTGATAAAACTGACCTTCCGTTTGTTTAATCAACAATCTTGTATACCATAATTTTGTATCAACTCCGAAAACAAATCCCCCGTTTAAATATGGCTCTTTGAATGAGAGATTGAGTCCTGTGTAAAAGTCATGAAAGAAAAATCTTGATGAAAGAGATAAAGATATCTGGTCAATCTCTCGCTTTAACTTTCCTGGTATGTTATTGTTTTTAAGAATGTTAACCATTTCTGTTCTTCTGTATTTTGCTGCTACACTATAAAGGTTCACAGCTTTTCCCTGATTTTGCCATTGGTCACCTTTCCTTAAAAGATATTTTGCAACTCCTGTATCTCCGGTAGAAATTGCCAGGGAAAGTGCATTATTATGCGAATTGTTTGTTGCATAAATATTTGCTCCGTGCTTCTGAAGTATATCCATAACAATTGTATCGCCAAAGTAGGTAGCCATGAGATATGGAGTATAACCTTCATTGTCACTCTCTTCAGTTTTAGCGCCATTCTGGACTAACAGATCGGATATCTCAGTATAACCTGCCCATATTGAAGCAAGAAGCGGCGTAGTTCCCTGGGTAGTTTTTGAGTTAAGATCAGCTTCGTAATAAATCAGCAAATCAACTATTTCCAGATATCCGTTTATCGAAGCATGATGCAAAGGGGTTGCTCCAAATCTGTCAGTATGATCAAGGTCAGCACCCTCTCTGATTAATAGTTCTGCAAGATCAGCATTCCTGTTTTTTACGGCTACAAGTAATGCCGTTTCGTCATTTTTAGTAACCTTATCTATATTTGGCTTGTAAGCGAGTAAGGTTACCACTGCCAGGGGTTTATTATTGCTAACAGCAAAAATCAGGGGTGTAGCACCCTCCGCGGTTTCAGCATTTACGTCAGCTCCTTTTTTAATGAGTCGTATTATTTCCGATGAGATACCTTTTGATGCAGCAATCATAAGATTAAGATTAAGTGCATCAGTATATGAAGGAGGAAAATAATCAATTGTGTCTAACAATGCAGTGTATTCTGTATCCGGGTCATTAAATTTCCATTGTCCATTGGCACTTATGGTTTTTAGCAGGAGTGCGACCAGTAGGAGGGTGGTTAATATTAGCCTTTTTGCTGACATGAATACAAAGTTAATTTTTTGATTCAGATAAAAAATGACAGGTTAAGAATTAGCCGTTAATTTTTGAAACCGGGTGCGATCCCTAAGCGCCAGCGAGGGATCTTATGTCGTGAGCAGGTGTTAAATGAGTTCATTGTCTACCAGATTTAGACATCAGCCTCAATTATAATGCCATTTGTTGTTCCAAAGTATATTAATTGTCAAAAACCAGTTTTAAGCCTCTTTATTGTAATAATTGTAATATACTTGCTGACTGAAAAGGAATACTTTTTATTTTTGTCTCCATAAAACTTTGGTATAGTTGTCAAGAAGAAGGAAAATATTACTTGCTACCCTGCTGATTTCACTTATTAGCTTTAATCCCGGTGCTAATGAGAACAGTATGGTGGTTATTGATAAGCTTGTACCTAATAATGTCAGACTGAACAATGCCAATTCAGAAAAGGCTGAATACGCCCGGGTTGAAAAAACTGTTAATTCATTTTTGAGAAAATGGTCAATTGCGGGTGCTTCCATTGCAATCGCCAGAGAGGGGAAACTGGTTTATGCAAAAGGATTTGGTTATGCAGATACAGCTTTAAAAATCCCTACTCAGCCATACCATCTTTTTCGGGTGGCAAGTATTTCAAAACTTGTTACCGCAGTTGCAATAATGAAACTTCAGGAAGAGGGAAAACTTTCTGTAAATGATAAGGTCTTTGGTGTTGATGGAATTCTTAATGATCCGTTTTTCAGTGAACCAAAAGATAAGCGGGTATATAGTATCACAGTAGGCCACCTTTTGAGTCATGAAGCAGGTTGGACCCAACGATATGGCGACCAGATGTTTATGCCGATTCTTATTGCTGATAAGATGGGCATCAAACCTCCTGTAGATACTAAAACAATAGTCAGGTTTGCATTAAATAAACGACTCCATTACACACCTGGTACCGGACGTGCATACTCAAACCTTGGTTATAGCATCCTTGGTCTGATTATAGAAAAGGTATCAGGAATGGAATACGGAGAATATTGCAGGAAGGCAATACTTGAACCTATTGGTATATATGACATGAAAATCGCTGGAAATCTCCCATCTGAAAAAGCTCCGTTTGAAGTTACATACTATGTGCCATCTGATGTTGTTTTGAAACCATCGATATATGGAACAGGAGAATTGGTTCCTCCAAACTATGGCGGTAACGATATCCGGACACTTGGAGGTGCAGGTGCATGGCTCGCTACAGCTCCCGATCTGATGCGGCTTCTGCTATCAGTTGATGGAATGAAGACAAAACCCGACATCCTTAGTGATGAGAGCATAAGTCTGATGACAGATAACAATCAGGGCTTTGCTCCGGTTGGCTGGAAAACAACTGTATATAATGGTACATGGTGGAGAACAGGATCATTTCCCGGTAGTGCCGGGATGATGAAACGCCAGTCTGACGGAATTTCGTGGGTGGTTCTTTTTAATTCAAGTGCATGGAACGGTCCGGAAATATATTCATACATCAACAATATGATGTACAGAGTTATAGCTCAGGTTCAGCCCTGGCCGGAGGAGGATCTCTTCACATATTCTCTTCCTGTACCCCTGAAAACAACAATGGATGAATACCAAAGCAGGTAATTATGTGTTTCACTGTAAATGTAAACCTGATTAAAGAGGAACTCGAGAACCGGTTCGGTGCCACTCTCATTGATCCTGATAAGTACAGACCAAGCTATTATTACCATGCATTTGGTTTGCCTGAATTACCAGTTGTATGTTCCGAATCTCCCAATGATTTAAAGCTTATGAAATGGGGACTTGTCCCATCATGGACAAAGAATGAAGAAGACGCAAAAGTTATTCGCTTCAAGACATTTAACGCCAGATCAGAAACAATAAGTCAGAAGCCGTCTTTCTCAGGATCATTAAAGAAACAGAGATGCATAATACCTGTTAAAGGGTATTTTGAATGGCAGCATATCGGCAAAGAAAAAATTCCATGGTATATATATCATGCTGAGGATCAGATCATATCGTTTGCCGGACTCTATAACAGCTGGACAAGTAATGTAACAGGGGAGGTTTGGAATACTTTTTCAATTATCACAACCGATGCTAATAACCTTACTGCTGAAATTCATAATTCAGGCAAAAGGATGCCTGCAATTCTTGATAAAGAAGGAGAATCAAGGTGGTTAAATTTATCTCTGCCTGAAAGTGAAATTCCGGGTCTTCTTAGACCTGCTCCTGAAAATATTCTCAAAGCACATACTGTTTCTCCCCTGATAAACAGCAAAACAGCTGAAAGAAACACACCACAGGTAATTCAACCATATAAATATATTACAAACAATCTTCTGTTTTAGTCACCGCTTTACGACGAAGTCAGGAGACTTCGCCGAGCACAAGCTCTACGCTCTACGCTTTACGCTCTACGCTCTACGCTCTACGCTTTCTACTGCGCTACAAACTCATAAGAAAGCGTCCCCTTTTGAATTTTTGGAGAGCTTGCATCAGGATTAAACCTTGACATCAGGGCGGTCTTGACTGCTGTTTCAATCAGGCAGGGATCTGAAGTGGTGCTCTCGCCGGCAATAATCTGGGCCTTCTCAACATCTCCTTTTGTATTTACCTCGATTGCAAGTGTTACTTTTCCTGATCCCTGGCAAAGGTATATGGGTATTGGCAGGTAAAGATGTGTTCTGCCCTTGAGGTCATAATAGATTCTAGTGGGACCCTTATAGTTTGAAGCCATCTTCTGAGATTCATCAGGCTGGTCTTTATTTAGAGACTTAGTACTGTCGTTATTAAAAGCCAGTGGTTCATCGCCTTTTTCTTTCTGCCTTTTTTGTTCATCGATATAATTATCTGCTCCGAGCTTGCCACTCTTAATAAGCTCTTCCTTAACCTTGTCGATATAATCTGAAGGATCAATTTTCTGCTCGCTCTGGTTCGACAGGTTTCGGGCTATATTAAGCATCTCCTGATCGCCCTGTAAAATCCTTTCAATTGCTGTCACAGGCAGTTCAATCAGTTTTTCCTTATCTTCGGGAGTATCTTCCGGCATAAATTCCACAACAAATTCATCAGAATTATCTGTTTGTAAAGATTTGAGCTGGAAGGACATAAATATAATTCCGGCGATAAGATGCAATATCACTGTTCCAAGTATTCCCACCAGCCTGCCTTCATATTTCTTCATACAGTGCGAAATTATTAAATCTTTGCGAACTTTGCGGTAAGTTGATTTTTGATTTATTTCTTAAACGTAATATATGAAAAAGGAATTGATACTTGAGATAATTCAGGAAAGATGGAGTCCATATGCTTTTTCATCTGCCCCTGTGGAGGATTACAAGTTGAAAGCTATGTTTGAAGCAGCCGGGTATGCACCATCGTGCAATAATGAGCAACCCTGGATATTTGTGTATGCTACGCGAAAAGACGATCAGGTATTCAATGCATATCTCGATTTTCTCGTTGATTCAAACAGGATCTGGGCGAAAGATTCCTATGCTATTGTAATAAGTTTTGCCAGAATGAATTTTAATCATAGCGGGAAACCTAACCGCTATGCATTTTATGATACAGGAATGGCAGTTTCAAATCTTTTGCTTCAGGCTATGGCAATGGACGTCTACGTTCATCAGATGGCAGGTTACTCAGTTGAGAAAGTAAAAAAATACTTTAATCTTGATGGTAGTATTGAACCGATTGCAGTGATGGCTGCAGGTTACCTTGGTGATGGACTGAACCTTTCGCCTGAACTTCTCAAACGGGATGAGACAAGAAGACCGAGGAAAGCATTAACCGAATTTGCCTTCAGGAATGATCTTTCCAGTCCGGCTTTCGTGAAATAAGCAGTGATTATTTATCTGAGCCTGACTTGGTTTTTTTCTTCACCACTTTGGCTTTCACCGGCTTAACGAATTTCTGATTCTTAAACATGCCGTGCTTTACTCCGTTGATGAATTTTGCCCAGGCAAAAGGATTAAGAAGATTATTGACAGGATACTGGTTCCTTGTAGACATGGCACTGAAATTCTGTTCCATAGCGTACCTGTAACCAGCTTCCGGAGACACCATAACCCCGGTCTGATTGGCTATTGCTACATAAATTGAAGCAATATTATCGTTCATATTCTCTATAATCGGATCAACAGGCCGCTCTTTTGTGATGTCCTTTATAAACTCGTTGTAAGTTTTCCACGGCATTATTGTAACTTCCTGTATATTAATGGTGTCAATATCCAGCATGATGTCAACATTGCACTGACGCAAATCGTAATTTTCGGGAATTATCGTGTGATACCTTTTAAATCCGAGAGCCCTGAAGAAAATTGTATCGCCCGGCACACTTGTTATTGAATATATGCCTGTCTTTTCACTTATTGCTCCCCGCCTGAGTCTTTTAGAGATGATAGATACTCCCTGAACCGGGCGGCGCCCTTCATCTACTATCATTCCGCTGACCTGTACAAATCTTTTAGGGTCATCTGTCTGGCAAAAGATGTCAGGTGAGATAAGGATTAGCAGCAGGACTATATAAAAGTATTTACCCAACAAGAATTGATATAAGCTGTTTATATTATTTGAGGATGCAAATTAAGCAATATTGAATGTAACGGTAAAACATTTAACTATATTTTAACTTGACCGGGGATTCTGAAAATACTTTTACAAGATCAATTAAAATATGTGTTGTTAATACTTGCCATTTATTAACTTTAAAAACTCTTTTTGGATCGGTTATGAACAAGATATTATTTATCATCTTCCTATTGATATATTTTGCTGAAAATGCCACTGTTTCAGCACAGGATGATAACTATAGTCGTTTGAGTGAGGGATTTAAAAATCCTCCTTCCAAAGCCAGACCAAAGACATACTGGTGGTGTCTGAACGGTAATATTGATACCATTAGGGCAAAGCAGGAATTACTTGCAATGAAAAATGCCGGACTGAGCGGTTTTGACATTTTCGAGATTGGAGTCCCTAAATCAGATAAAATGATACCTGGAGGACCAGCATTCATGAGCAATGAGTCGCTCAGGGTTTTAAAAACCGTTATTACTGAAGCAGGAAAGCTTAGACTTACTGTGGGTCTAAACCTGGCAAGCAGCTGGAATGCCGGTGGCAGCTGGGTCGAGCCAAGACATGCAGGAAAATCACTTTACTATTCTAAGGTCAGCCTGAAAGGTGTTCAGGGCAAGATTGAAACAATTCTTCCGTTCCCCGAGATAGTTTTTCCTAAAGCCTCATTGATCGGAGGAACAGGAAAACAATTAGTCCCGTTCAAACCAGATGGCAGGCCTTTATATTATGAAGAGATTGCAGTACTGGCACTGCCTGCAGGTATAAAAAGAGGTGATCTTGATACTTCACTGGTAATAAATCTTACACAATTTTTTAATCCTGAAAATAATGTACTGAAATGGGATGTGCCTCCGGGAGAATGGGATATATGTCGTTATGTCTGCTCCAATTCGGGTCAGGAACTCGTGCTTCCCAGTCCGCTCTCGGCCGGACTTACAATTGATCATTTCGACTCAGTTGCGGTTGAAACTCATCTTATGTATATTATTAACAGGCTCAGTGAGGTTCTAGGCGATTTCAGAAACAGTGCCCTTAAAAGTCTTTATCTGGCCAGCTATGAAGCAAGAGGGTTTGTCTGGACATCCTCATTGTCGAGTGAATTCAGGACTGTAAATGGATATGATATAACTAAATATATTCCTTCACTTTTCGACCAGGGATTATTTAATAAAGTTACTACAGATATGGTTCAGGCTGATTTTAAAAGAACGCTGTCAGAACTTATGATTAATAATCTCTATAAAAAGGCCAGAGAGATCTCAAACAAATACGGGCTATTAATTAATTGTGAAGCAGGAGGCCCTGGTTATCCTCTCTATAACGGTCCGGCCGAGCCTTTAAAGGCACTGGGAAGTCTCGATATTCCCAGAGGGGAGTTCTGGGTTAACCATTCAAGATGGTACAGAGATAATAATAGTATCGACAGTATTGATATTCTGCGTGTTGTGAAAGAAGTTGCCGCAGCATCACATATTTACAAGAAGGGTATAGTGGAGGAGGAGGCGTTTACTTCTTTCCAGCACTGGCAGGAAGGTCCGGGTGATATAAAGACATTTGGCGACAGAGCATTCTGCGAGGGAATGAATAAGGTTGTCCTGCATGGTTTCAGCCATAATCCGGGAGGCACTGGTTTCCCCGGATATGTATACAATGCCGGTACCCATTTTAATGATAAGAATTTGTGGTGGCCAATGGCCAGACCTTTTTTTGATTATCTGTCGAGAAACTCTTTTATTTTCCAGGAGACCAAATTCGTTGCAGATGTATTATGGTATTATGGTGATAAAGTTCCAAATTCAGCCACTCCTAAAAACACTCACTTTAAGGTTGGACCTGGCTATGACTATGAAGTTATAAATACCGACATACTTATTAATGATCTGACAGTTAAGGATGGAAGAATTTTTCTGTCGGATGGATCATCATTCAGTATTCTGGCTCTTGAAAAGGAGGAGGTAAGGAAACCTGAGGTCGAAGCTGCACTAAAGAAACTATCCTCTGCCGGTGCCGTTATTACCGGTACTGAGCCTGAAGAAATGTTAATGTACCTTAGTGTAAAACCTGATTTTACATACAGGGATGATGAAACAAACCTGTTGGATTATATTCATTACCAAAAGGAAGACCTTGATTTTTATTTCGTTAGAAATACTTCCGGTAATTGGATTTCCCGGAAATGCGGATTCCGTCAGAGTAATAAGGTCCCTGAGTTATGGGATCCTGTTACAGGTGATATTTTTCCTGTTAATATCTATGATAATTTGAATGGATTTATAAATCTGCCTCTTACTCTTGCACCTTATGGATCCTGTTTCATTGTATTCAGGAATTCCAATTCAACCCAGACATATACAAGCATTAAGACCGATACCCAGGATCCGCCTTATTTGCAATTTCTTTCTGATGGTGTTGTCGTTTTAAATCAGGGAGCATTTACACATGACAATACTCCCCGTTCCAGAAATGTAATAAGCACTACAACATTTAAGTTAAAAGGACCATGGGAATTATTTTTCCCGGAAGGCTGGGGCGCACCTCAAAAATTAATTCTTAATGACCTTGTTTCATGGACATCTCATACTGATTCCGGAGTAAAATATTTCTCAGGTATTGCCACCTATGAGAATCGTTTCGAATTCAGGTATGGTAAGGAGCCAATGAATGATAAGAGAATTTTCCTTGATCTGGGCTCGGTCTCGAAAGTTGCAGAGGTTTGGCTTAATGAAAAATTTCTTGGCACTACATGGACAAAACCGCATCGTTTCGACGTTACAGGCATAATGATACACGGGGAAAACATTCTAAGAATAAAAGTCGCAAATACCTGGTCTAACAGGATTATCGGAGATGCAATAACAAGCGAAAAGTATACCAATACTAACATAACTCATGCTACAGTTCCCGGAACAGTAAGGACAAATGTACCATGGGCATTAGTACCCCTCGTTGAATCAGGCCTGCTTGGCCCGGTAACTATTGAAACTATTAAAGTAATGCATTAATAATATGAAAAAACTTCTTTTGCTTGGTGATGAAGCAATTGCCCAGGCTGCTCTTGATGCCGGATTGAGTGGTATGTACGCCTATCCGGGTACGCCTTCAACTGAGATAATGGAGTATATACAGTCTTCAGTTGATGCTTCTGCTCGAAATGTACACAGAACCTGGTCTGCAAATGAAAAGACAGCAATGGAGGCTGCATTGGGAATGTCTTATGCCGGAAGAAGAGCCATGGTTGCAATGAAGCATGTAGGACTCAATGTAGCTGCTGACGGCTTTATTAATTCTGCAATGACAGGGGTTAATGGAGGACTTGTTGTAGTTTCTGCAGATGATCCGTCAATGCACTCTTCTCAAAATGAACAGGATTCAAGGTTTTATGGGAAATTTGCTATGGTGCCATGCTTCGAGCCTTCAAATCAGCAGGAGGCATACGAAATGATATTTGATGCCTTTGAAACATCAGAGAAATATAAACTTCCGGTTTTGTTCAGGATCACCACCCGACTGGCACATTCACGATCGAGTGTCACACTACGGGATGCAATTCCTGAAAAAAAACTCTCGCTTCCAGTTGATCCTCTTCAGTTTGTGCTTTTACCTTCAATTGCCAGGAGGAAATACAAAAGTCTTGTTTCCTCTTATGAAGAAGTTAAATTTGATATCAGATTATCAAAATACAATCACTTTAAAGATGGAAGCAACAGGGAGCTTGGTATAATTGCCTGTGGCATTGCACATAACTATCTCATTGAGAATATCGGCGAATCAAACAAAGAGATCCCAGTCCTTAAAATCTCAACTTATCCCTTCCCAAAAGACCTGATTAAAGATTTGACATCCAGGTGCCGTGAGGTGCTTGTTCTTGAAGAAGGTGCCCCTGTTGTTGAGGAGTCATTGCGCGGGATCCTTGATGATGGTATGAAGATCCTGGGGAGACTTGACGGGACAGTACCCCGCGATGGAGAACTTAATCCTTCAATTGTAGCCAGGTCTCTTGGTCTTCCTGTTGAGTCGGGCAGGGATGTCCCTTCGCTTGTAAAGATGAGACCTCCATCGTTTTGTAAAGGGTGCGGACATTCAGATGTTTTCAATTCGCTTATTGAAGCTATAAAACCTTATGGTCAGGGACATGTCTTCTCTGATATTGGTTGTTATACTCTGGCTGCGCTTCCCCCGTACAGTGCAATAAACTCCTGTGTGGACATGGGTGCTTCTGTAACAATGGCTATTGGTGCTGCTGATGCAGGACTACATCCATCTGTTGCCGTTATTGGTGATTCAACTTTTACACATTCAGGAATGACCGGGCTGCTCGATGCAGTAGTAAAAGACTCATCAATCACAGTTATTATATCTGATAATTCCACTACCGGAATGACCGGCGGACAAAAGTCCCAGGCTACAGGCAGACTGGAACAGATCTGTCTTGGAATAGGTGTATCTCCTGATCATATGCATCTTATTACTCCATTGCGGAAGAATCATGAGGAGAATATTGAAGTAATAAAGCGCGAGATGGAATACAGAGGTGTGTCAGTAATAATTGCCTCCAGAGAGTGTATACAGACTGCTACCAAAAGGAAGAAAGATGAATCCGCAAATGCATAATTCAAAACAAAGGAAATGAAAAGCGATATAATATTATCAGGAGTAGGAGGACAGGGTATTCTATCGATTGCGGCCACAATAGGGTTAGCGGCAGTAGACAATAACCTGTATCTCAAACAGGCGGAGGTGCATGGGATGAGTCAGAGAGGAGGGGATGTACAGTCACATCTCAGGCTGTCAGACAAACCGGTTGCTTCAGATCTCATCCCGTTTGGAAGTGCAGATCTCATACTCTCCGTTGAACCGATGGAATCTCTGCGTTACCTGCCCTGGTTGTCAAAAACAGGCTGGCTTGTAACCAACTCAAATCCATTTATAAATATTCCAGATTACCCCGATGTTGACGAGATCCTGAATGAGATAAAGGCTATTAAGAATCACATAATCTTAGATGCTGACTTAATAGCAAAGGAGTCAGGATCTGCACGTTCAGGAAATATTGTAATACTTGGTGCCGCATCTGCATTTATTGATATGCCATTCAGTAGTCTGGAAGTGGCAATCCGTAAATTGTTCGGAAGAAAAGGTCAGGATATTGTTGATGCTAATCTGAAAGCATTGAATGCCGGCAGAAAACTTTCTGACGCGTATAGAAAGTAACTAATGTTTCGACTTCAGAATTTAAAATGGACATTTAAATAGATCGCATCTGTATTCTGTCTGACTGTGCTATATGGATAATTCCCTTTGTAATTAAGTGCCATTCTCAGATTAGGACTGAAAGTATACTGCACTCCGGATATCATGAAAGAACCGTCAAGCATGTTGTTCCAGTGTACAGTACTTCCCTGAGGAGCCACTGATGTCGCATAGTCATACCTTAAGAAAATCTCGGTTTTTTCCGAAATATTAACAGCTCCTGTACCAGAAACACCCCATCCGTCATGGCCGGTAACAAGGTCCAGATTTGATTTATAACTTGCTTCAGCTCCAATACTTAAAAATCGTTTTTAAATCCTGCAAAGGCAATAAGTGTTGCCTGGGTAATTCCGTAGGGTTTCATAATATCTCCGTAAAACCTGAGAGAAAACCTGTTCTGAGTTGTAATAGTGAGCCCTGCTGAGGTTTTAAGGCTATTATCAAACTGGATATTATTATAACCTTTACCGTTCATTACGGTGAAATCAACCTTTAAAAGATCATTTATTCTGTAATCTATAACCAGACCCAGATCAGCAACTGAGCCGTAACCATAAATTGACTGGTATTCAGGTCCGATATATCTCTTACTCCAGAATTTTTGTTGAAAATCGAATATCCTGGTGCTTGCTATACCAAAGTTAACAGTAAGATTGTCACCAGTATATGCGATTGAAGCTTCTCTGAAATAAGCATAACGCCTTGAAATGGCCCCGGCAGAAAGATCTTCTGGAGTGCCAACATTTACTATTACAGTTGCAGAATATTTTCCTTCCGGACGGTAATTGTAACCAAGTTGTGCCCTGTTTATTCCAAACCCTGTGGTTTTTGTTGTGTCATTTATACTGTAATGAAAATCAGTAAAGATTTCGGTAATCGGTTTTCCGGGGATTGTAGTATTCTGACCAAAGAAAGCAATAGAATACATCATTAATATCAGAACTGAGATTGCCTTTTTCATTTCCCTGGATTAGGTGCACTATTTTCTTATGAACTGCAAATGTAAAATTTATATGTTTCGGCAGTTAAAAATCTGCATATTTTTTCTTTTTTGGTAAATCAATGTTGTTTAGCTGCTTAATTAAAAAGTTTTTTTGTTTTATTTGACGGAGATATTAACAATAAAAAAATACTATGAAGAGGATCATGTTTTTGCTAATCGCATTTAGTTTTACTTTTTTACTTAACGGACAAAGAGGTGATTTTAAAGCAGCTGAAAAATTCAGGGCTGATAATCTCGCTCCAAAATTTGGCGATCTGACTGTTGATGCTAACTGGATCGAAGAATCGGATATTTTCTGGTACTCCTTCAAGACATCAGCAGGGAAGAATTTCTATTATGTGAATGCAGCAACAAAAGTAAAACAGTTACTGTTCGACAGCAAATACATGGCTTCTGAATTGCGCAAACTGACTAATCATCCTTACAATGAACTTGATCTTCCTCTTAAAGATATAAAGTTTGAAAAAAAGAGTACTACCAAATTTACTTTTATGGTTGATTCCATTAAGTTCTTTTTTGATTTCTCAACACAGAAACTCACAATAAAGGATACTATCGGTAAGGAGAAAAGGAAGCCAAACTGGGCATCATATTCACCCGATAGCACATGGATCGCCTATGCTAAGAACCATAATCTTTATCTCATGAAAGCAAAAGATAAAGACAGTGTTGAATACCAGTATACTACCGATGGTGAAAGATATTATAGCTATGCGGGATACGGAGGTTCGGAGGACACAACAAAAAATAAAAAATTCAGGGCAAATGTTGACTGGTTTAAGAATTCGAAGAAAATTATTGTCCAGAGAGATGATGAGCGAAAAGTGAAAGACCTTTTTGTTATCGATGTGCTTGCCCAGCCCCGGCCAAAACTTGAAACTTACAGATACTCAATGCCTGGCGATCAGTTTGTTCCTCAATCGGAACTTGCTATTATTGATGTTGCAACAAAAAAACGTGTTGATGTTGACCTGAAAAAGTGGAAAGATCAGACTGTTAGTGTTGCCTGGTCGTCGCAGAAAGAGGCTGATAAACTGATTCTTATAAGGAAAGACAGGCCTCTTAAAAACCTCGATGTTTGTCTTGTTAATGCCGAAACGGGTACCTTATCTGTGCTTTTCAGTGAAAAGACATGGCCCTACTTTAATAATGAGTATTCCAGATTATCTGTTCTGAACGAAGGTAATGATATTATCTGGTGGTCGGAAAGGACGGGATGGGGACAGCTCTATCTTTACGATGGAAAGGGTAATCTGAAGAACCAGATCACAAACGGATATTTTGTAACAGGACGGGTTGAAAGGATTGATACACTGGGAAGGATGATCTATTTCGAAGCTTTTGGCCGGGAAAATGGCGTACATCCCTATTATAGCATGAAGTATAAAGCTTCTATCGACAGAGGGGGGATGACTTTGATTACCAAAGAAGGAGCAAACCACACCTTCTCAATGTCAAAATCAAATAAATACTTTGTCGATACCTATTCTACTGTTGATATGATTCCTCAGGCTGTTCTTCGGGATAATACCGGAAACATAATGCTTAATCTGGAAAAGGCCGATCTCTCCCAGCTATTCAAAACAGGATGGAAGATGCCGGAAACAATTACAGTTAAAGCCAAGGATGGTGTTACTGATCTGTATGGTGTTATGTATAAGCCATTTAACTTTGATTCGACTAAAAAGTACCCGGTTATTTCATATGTTTACCCTGGGCCGCAGACTGAATCTGTCCCATATTCTTTTACTGTATCCGGCGGAAAAAATATTGCATTGGCACAGGTCGGGTTTATTGTCGTCAACTTTGGTCATAGGGGCGGCAGTCCTATGAGAAGTAATTATTATCACACATTTGGTTATAATGATCTGAGGGACTATGCACTGGCCGACGATAAATACGGAATTGAACAACTCGCTGACATGTATAAGTTTATAGACATTAACAGAGTGGGTATTTATGGACATTCCGGAGGAGGATTCATGTCGACAGCGGCAATACTATCTTATCCGGATTTTTATGATGTTGCGGTCTCTTCGGCCGGTAACCATGATAACAATATTTACAACCAGTGGTGGGGTGAGACGCACAATGGAGTAACTGAAGTTGAGAAAACAGTTAAAACAAAAGGTGCAATAAAGGATAGTACAAAGAAAGAGGAGGTACAGGTCTCATTTAAAGGGACTGTTGAAAAGAACCAGGATCTGGCTAAAAATTTAAAAGGCCATCTGCTTCTGGTCCACGGAGATATAGATAATAATGTTCATCCCGGAAACACTTTGAGAGTAGTTGATCAGCTGATAAAAGCCGATAAACGCTTTGATTTTATGATGCTGCCTGGTCAGCGTCACCCGTTTGGTTCTGCGACAGCTTATTTCGACAGGATGATGTGGTATTACTTTGCCGAACACCTTCTCGATGATTACAGAAACAATGTGGATATGCTCGATTTTGATGTGAATTAATTAACACGAATATTTTAAGAGAATGAAAAAGCATCTTCTTTCAAACCTGATTATTTCAATTATAATACTTTTCTTCACAATAAATCTATATGCTCAGGAGGCGAAGAAATTATACGATCCGTCGCTTGATGGTATGAAGCAGATAAAAGAAGCTGTATCAAAAGCTGCAGGTGAGGGAAAGCATGTTCTTATTCAGTATGGCGGGAACTGGTGTGGCTGGTGCATTAAGTTTGATGCTTTCTGTAAGGCGGATACTGCTATATCGGCAATTATTTCAAAGTACTATATTCCTGTTAAGCTCAATTATGATCCTTCAAACAAGAACGAAGCAGCAAATGCATATCTTGGAAATCCAACCAGATTTGGTTTTCCTGTCTTCATCATTCTAGACGCTAAGGGTAAAGTGCTTCATATTCAGGACAGCGGACTTCTTGAGGAAGGTTCAGGTTACAGCAAACAGAAAGTAACCGGATTTTTCCGGAACTGGACATCAACAGCAATAATTCCTACTGTTCCAAAGCCGGCTGCAGCAAAATAATGACAACTTTTTATACAGGGTTAACTCAAAAAATCAATGTCTAAAGATTCAATTGATAAAGCAGAAAAGTTTCTTGCAATTTCTTCGCAATACAAATTGGGAAGCCTCGTCACCGAATCTTCTCATCCGCTTACTAAGAATTTGTCTGATTTAGCAAAGAACAATCTTCCGAAAGCAATAGAAGTTCTGAAAGAGCTTGATAATTTTACGGTTTCTGTTCTTGTTCAGAAGCAAAAGGAGATATGCTTCCTTAAAGAAGCAATTAGTGAAACATTGAACTCGGGTAATAATGTTTTTTACTGCGGCTGCGGAGCCACAGGCCGGCTGTCGCTAACAATTGAAACACTCTGGCGGCAGGTCCATGCAAATGATGATCTGAAAGACAGAGTGTTCAGTTTTATGTCGGGTGGCGATGTGGCACTGATAAGGTCTATTGAGAACTTTGAAGATTTTCCCGGTTACGGGGCAAGGCAGCTTCATGAATCGGGTTTTAAGGATGGAGATCTTCTGGTTGCTACAACAGAAGGAGGGGAGACCCCTTTTGTAATAGGTGCAACTGAAGAAGCAACACGTGTTTCTCGACGGAAGCCATTCTTTCTTTATTGCAATCCCGATGACATACTGTCGCAGGTTGCGGAGCGTTCCAGACTGGTAATCGAGAATAAGAATATTGAGAAGATTAACCTTACTGTCGGACCAATGGCTGTAACAGGAAGTACAAGGATGCAGTCTTCTACTATTCTGCTTGCTGCTGCAGGAGTCCCGCTCTTTTTTTTCAATGATAGTAATGATTCAATGTGCAGGGCAATAGAAAATTTTGCTGACTACTGGAAAAAGAGTGACATCAGTTTTATAAGTAAATTTATCATCAGAGAATCGGATATTTATAAAGATGATGAATATCTCCTCTATGAAACTGATAATAAACTTGGTATAACAGTTATTACAGATACAACTGAGCGATCTCCCACTTTCAGTCTCTTCCCGTTTGAAAATGCAAATGAAGCAGATCAGAAAATCTCGTTGTGTTATCTTCATCTGCCAGAAACAGAGAATAGCAATACTGCATGGGCATCACTGCTCTGGAGAGAACCACGGACCCTGGAATGGCCCGACATTAGCGGAATTGCGTCAAGAAAGAGATTATTAGGATTCGACTTTAGCAAAAATGTTGTAAAAAGAAGAGAAAGTCTGAAAAGCAATATAAACCAGCATAGTTTCAAGTTGTATTCTGCTCCCGGCGGAATAAATATTTCCCTTGATGGTGAAAATAATTTTATACCTGCGCCTTTCTCTATACCTCTCTTTGTACACCTGTCTCTGAAAATGATAATGAATACTCATTCCACACTCATAATGGGCAGGCTCGGACGATATGAAGGAAACGTAATGACGTATGTAAGAGCCAGTAATAATAAGTTGATTGACAGGGCTATAAGATATATTGATATGATTCTGAAAAACAGGAATATAATACTGTCTTATGAAGAGATCTGTCATGCACTATTTGAAATGATTGAGATCACTCCGGGTGACAGTTCTATTGTGCTGGCTACTGTTGAAGAAATTGAGAAGCGCATAAAAAACTGAACAGAGAAAAGGCTGTCTCATTCTTGAAACAGCCTTACTCTTCTGAGGAATTGCAGCGATGTAATTCTCCACAGATTTTACTCATCTTTCGGAGCTTTCTCTCCGTTTCTGAGGAGCAGAAGATCGCTCAGGACGATTTCGGTTACGTTTTTAGTAATACCCTTTTTGTCTTCGTAAGTGCGGTACACTATCCTTCCTTCAACGGCTACTTCTTTCCCCTTTTTCAGAAATTTTCCGGCAGTTTCTGCAAGACCATTCCAGGCAACAATATTATGCCATGTAGTCTCTTTCACGCTTTGCCCTTCGGCATTCTTGAAGCCATCGTTTGTTGCGAGTGTGAAATGTGCAAATTTCTTTCCTGTTTCTGTTGTCTTAACTTCCGGATCCATTCCGAGATTTCCGATGAGTGCTACTCTGTTTCTTAATGAGTTCATGATTTAAAAATTTAAGTTTGACATTAAAATTAATTTCTTAGCAAACTTACACCGGTCTCAAAAAGTGTTTCGGTTATTAATCACTTATACACGCTTTCGAATCATTTATAGTCGTTTGTATCCGTTTGAAAACGTTTTTTTATATCTTTATCAAAACATTAGTGCTGTGGAAAAGAAATGTCTCGATTGCGGCGACACCTTACGTGGCCGTACTGATAAGAAGTTCTGTTCTGATCAATGCCGTAATAATTATAATAACAGGCTTAACCGCGACTCCAACAATTTTGTTAGGAATGTTCACGGTCTGTTACGCAAGAACAGAAGGATACTTGCTGATCTTTATACAGAAGGTAAAGTAAAGATCCATAAAGATGCCCTGTTTGCCCTGGGCTACAATTTCAGTTTCTTCACCCATGTAATAGAAACATCACAGGGCTATAAGTTTCATTATTGTTTTGAATATGGTTACAGGGAAACAGGAGATGATTTCCTTGAGCTGAGGGAGAATAGCCAGTATATTGAATACCAGTAATCAGTGATCGGTAATCGGTAATCGGTAATCGGTAATCGGTGATCTGTCTTTGGTAATGGCAACTCCGAAATCCGAAATCCGAAATCCGCAATCCGCATTCCGAAATCTCTTTTATACTTTCTCTTTGATCGGTACCAGATAGCCCTTATACGTTACATAATCGAGCTTCATATTTGATAAGGAGACACTGCAATATCCTCCTTTGCCGATTGTGAGATACAGATCAAATGAGTTTCTTCCGTTATCAACTTCTGTTTTAACCTTATATGTTCCCTTCGTAACATCATTTGTAAGTTCATATTTCAAAGGCCGGCCTATAATATTTATTCCTGCAATTGGTCTTATATCGTACTGTCTGCCTATATAGGCCATGCTCACAGCAGCTTTATTACCATCTATTATGATGTAATTGGCTCTTGGATAAAGGTCAATAAAACCGCCGTGTCTGAAATACATCCGGTCGAGCTTTATGATATATCTCTTGGATTCAACTGCTTTCTTTACAATTGCCTGTTCTGCAATTCTCTTATCCTTTCGTAATTCTGATCTCGACAATTGAGCCTCTTTTGAGACAGTACATGAAGAAAACAGAGCAATAATTGCAAGAATGAATAATAGTTTTTTCATGGCAGTATATTTTTCTTATTATGATTCAAATATCATGCCATACAACCTTTCTCGTCGGCCTATTTATTTTTCAGGAAAGGAAAGTAATGTGTAAGATTTTCTTTTGTGATACGTGTGCCATAGCCGGAATCCTGAAAAGCTTCACAGTACTCGACTGATTTTCCTTTTTCACTTCCATAGATTTCAATGAGTTTATCCCTGAATGGTTCTGCATTAGATCTTTCTTCCCATGTTTTACCAAGCCACTTTCTCCGGTCAGTTTCTGATTTGGGAACTTCACTGAGCGCCCCTCTGTTAAATGGAAGCCATTCATACATCTGTGAGGTATGCTGGTGATACATGTCAATCTTTTTTTCAATTACGTCATCTATTGCTACAGCAATATCAGCTTTAAATGCTTCAGGATGAATAAAACCATCGCTCATAAACAGGAAAACCGGATTCTTCTCGAGAAATTTTACTTCAGGAAGAATTTTCGGCACTGTAACCATGTACGCTGCATCAAGAACCAGAACACCAGTATACCTGTGATCGGGATGATAATCGTACGGACGTGGAAATATTACAATATCTGCCTTCTGCTCCCTTATAAGTTTTATCACCTGCAGCCTGTTTTCATAGGTAGGCATCAATTGACCGTCGTGATTATCGAGAGTTATGTATCTTACCCCAATAACTTCACCGGCTCTTCTTGCCTCTTCCCTGCGGATCTTTGCAAGCTCTGCCGGCTGTAATGACTGATGTCCGGCATCACCGTTTGTGAGAGACACCATCATTACATCGTGGCCCAGTTGAGCCCATTTATAAGCACATCCGCCTATCTTATCCGGATCATCTGGATGAGCACCGATGATTATAATATGAAGCTTTTCTTTGCTCTCCTGACTCTTAAGAATTGGAGAGAATAGTACCAGCAAAATCAACAGAAATGAAGTAGTAATTGTTTTCATAGTTATCATATTTAAATTATTTTATCCATTCTTTTCCCAGCACCCAGTACCCAGCACCCAGCACCCAGTACCCAGCTCCCAGCACCCCGCACCCCGCACTCACCACACCGTATTAGCCAATTCCCATACATTCGCATAGCTTATCTTGATGATCTTCTCCATAATATCCCAATCGATGGTATTGTACTCATCATCAGGGGTATGATACTCTTCCCGATGACCCGGCTTAAATCTCATAACAGGAATTCCTGCTGCAACAAATGATCTGTGGTCTGTACCTCCCGGGGGATCTGCAGATGGCTGATAATCAATCAAAAGATCAATCCCGTATTTCTTAAGGTTCGCTGCGGTAATGTCTTTGAATCCGGGATTTGATAATGTATAAGTCATGGTAACTTTATTAGGCTCATTATCATTTATATATCTCGATATCATATCAAAATTCACATTTAGTTT
This sequence comes from Bacteroidales bacterium, assembly GCA_016709865.1. Taxonomy (NCBI): domain Bacteria; kingdom Pseudomonadati; phylum Bacteroidota; class Bacteroidia; order Bacteroidales; species Bacteroidales bacterium. The sequence continues at coordinate 836,251 of JADJLX010000005.1, read as the reverse complement.
TACACTTTTCAGAGGACAGGTAGGATTTTGTACCCAGTATCTTGATCCGAGAAGTCCTTCTTCTTCAGCAGTCCATAATGCAACAATAATAGTCTTGTCAGGCTTTTTTCCGGTTGCCATTATTGCCTTAGCCAGAGTCATAACTCCAACAGTTCCGGATCCGTTATCATCTGCTCCGTTCCACAGATATCCATTATTCATACCCATATGATCGTAGTGGGCACCCAGTACAATTACCTGATCAGGATCATTGCCCTCTATTACTCCGATTATGTTTCGTACTGCAACTGTGGATGTAACAGTAGTTGACTTAATAAATAAATATTTACCCCGGAGGTCAGATAGCGGAAAAAGGGTATTTGAATTGGCTTTCTTCAGATACTCGTCAACAATAATGCCTGTTCCGGCTAATATCTCATTGGCAGTTTTAACAGAGATCATTATCCTTAAAAGACTCTCTGAATTGTTTTTCCCTGGTATTGAATACGATACATTTGCCTGTGATGACCGAGGATAGTTTTCAGAAGGCGACATGTTATTGAAATCTTTTCTTGCCGGCAATCCCAGAACCGTTGAATTAGGATAGATCTCAATTATCCCGAGCGCTCCGCCTGTCCGGGCAATATTTTCAATTTCTCTCTCGGAAGCATAAATCTCATTCTGGGTTAACTGTTGTCTTGCAAATTCCGGAACTCCTGTTACCCGAAGTATGAACTTTCCTTTTATATCGAGTTTACTGAAATCATTGACTTTAAGTTTTTCATTTTTGAATCCATATCCGGCAAATACTACAGGGGCATCAATTTCAACAGATCCTGCTGTTTGTCTGAACTGAAAGTCAACTCCGTATGTAAAATTATATGTCCTTGTAGTCTGTCCATCAACTGATCTTACTTTCATAACCTGTTCATCTCCCGGAGTTTTCTTAAGTAGGACGAAATTCTGGAAATATGTTCTGTCTGCAGTTTTTGGACTATTTGCTGCATTATTTGTCTGGAAAAGGTCTCCGCCTGGCTTTACTCCATAGATCTGAAGTATGCTTGCAATATAGTCGGCAGATATAAATTCACCTTTTTCTCCAGCCATCCTTCCCTCTGTCCAGTCAGATGAAAGGAATCCAAGCTGCGCTTTTATAGCATCAGTTGTAATCGCCTGCATTCCTTTTTCCTCTGGTGTTAACTGACCGTAAGTAATTGATACTGATAAGGTGCAAAGGATAAATAATGATAAAAGAAGCTTCTTCATTCAATATAAATTATACTTTATTATAACAAGGTGTTGATTTTACTAAGGTAATTATTTATTGCAAATTGGTTTACTGTTATATCTTTGAAAAAATCTATTAATTCACTTCATATGAGAAAAAGTATAGTTCTGGTTGCAGTAACATTATTTATTACTTCACTTGTTTCAGCTCAGGAGAAACCGGTTTACGAGAATGGATATCTGGTAAAGGTTGGTGATAAAGCACCCGATTTTAAAATAAGCGAAGCCGGTGGTAAAAGTTACAAACTTTCTGATCTTAAGGGAAAAATTGTTATGCTTCAGTTTACTGCCAGCTGGTGCAGCGTGTGCAGAACAGAGATGCCATTTATTGAAAAGGAGATATGGCAGGAGAAGAAATCTGAAGGACTAGTTGTATTGGGAATTGACCGTGATGAACCTCTCGAAAAAGTGCTGCAATTCAAAAAAGACATTGCAGTTTCTTATCCGCTCGTTCTCGATCCGGGTGCCGATATTTTCGGACTATTTGCCCAGAAAGAAGCAGGAGTAACACGAAATGTTATTATTGACAGAACAGGAAAAATAATATTTCTCACACGTCTCTTTGAAAAAGAGGAATTTGCGGAAATGAAGAAGGTTATTTTCACAGCACTTGCTTCAAAATAATAATCTCATTTTCACGTTATCAAAATATCAGAAACTGAAAAGAGAATTTACCAAGCAACCTTTTATTGCTTATTTACGTTACTTATGAGAGTAGTAAATTATAATATTCGTAATTCGTAATTTATAATTCGTAATTACTCTTAACTGAAAAATAAACTTAAAACATTAAATGATGAAGAGACTATTTTCAATTTTGCTGGTGATAATGATTTCACTCCCTGCTTTTTCACAGATAAAATTCGGTCTTAAGGCCGGATTAAGCACAAACTCAATATCGATGGATAAGGCAGTAAGCCTTACCGGACAGGCCGGAGAGTATACCATTCAGGCTCTTAAGGGTGCAGATTATGGTGTACACGGAGGATTATTCATGAGACTTACCCTGCTAGGTATTTATGTTCAGCCTGAGGTTTTATTTGCTACTTCAGAGTATATGTATAATGTTACAAGTCCGGGTAGTGTTACCCCTGTCGAGGTTTCACAAAAGCTGAATAAGCTGAGTGTACCTGTGATGCTCGGATTTAAACTTGGACCCCTCAGACTGAATGCCGGACCAGCTGCCTCAGTATCGATAGGCAGCCCGAAGGCTCTGATTAATGATGCTAATCTGAAAGACATTTACAGTAAAGCAAGTTTTGGTTATCAGGCCGGAGTTGGACTTGATATTCTGAAAACCCTGACTTTTGATGTAAGGTATGAAGGGAGTCTGAAGAAGTACCAGAATCAGATAGAAAACCTTACAGGTACCAAAGTTCCTCTTGATAACAGACCAAATGCGTTCTTATTCAGTCTTGGTTTGATGTTCTAGTTGAAAAATAAATCGAGATCCATTAACCACAAAGGTCGCTAAGGAAACAAACTAAGGTCACAATGTAATTTTAGTCCGATGTGGAATACTTTTTAAACCCTTGGTGTCCTTTGAGTATCCTTTGTGTCCTTAGTGGTTAATGGATTTCTTTCTTAACTAAATCTCATTTTGAGAAAAGCATCTTAATTGCTACCAGCAATAGGAGTACCCCGAATATTTTTTTCAGCATTGCCTGAGGTATGGTCAGGGCCCATTTGGAACCGAAATAGGAACCAACCAGGAAACAGACTGCCAGTACAATAGCAAATGTGATATTTACATGTCCTGCCTTATAGTAGTTGTAAGCAGCCAGAATACCTATCGGGGGCAACATGACAGCTATACTTGTACCCTGAGCCATCTGCTGACTTGTCCCCAGGAAAAAAACCAGGGCCGGGATCATTATTATTGCACCACCGATACCAAGCATTCCTGCCATAATACCAGTGATGATACCTATTACTATCAGAATCAGTAGCATTGATGTTGTCATTTTCATCTAGATAAGTTTTTCTTCAGTGATGCAAATTTATTAAATATCCCTAATTTTGCGCTCTCATTCATTGACAATGAATAAAAAGATAATTCTATTCTCTTTAATAACTGCGGTTATACTGTTTTTAGCTGCAGGTTTTATAGTTTACAAGGCTCTTTTTGGAAAGGTAATCCATTCTGAAAATGTTAAGTATTTATATATCCCTACAGGTTCATCTTATAATAGTGTACTTGATACACTTTATTCAAATCTTGATATTAAAAAACCTAAACTTTTTGAGTGGGTTGCAGTTAAAAAGAAGTATCCTGAATTAATAAAGCCCGGGCGATATGCGATTGATTCTGACATCAGCTATGTTGGATTAGTTAATCTCCTAAGATCAGGCAGGCAGGAACCTGTTAAGGTGACTTTTAATAATGTAAGAAGCCTTAATCAGATTGCAGGTAAGATTGGCAGGCAGATAGAGACAGACTCGGCACAACTTGTTAGCTACTTTTCTGAAGAATCGAACTATGCAAAAGATGGCTTTAAAAGTGAAAACATAATCGCCCTGTTCATTCCCGATACTTATGAGTTCTACTGGAACACTGATCCCATGGAATTCTATGAAAGAATGCTGAAGGAGTACAGAAAATTCTGGAACGAGGAAAGATTAAGTAAGGCAAAGGAAAAGAATCTCAGTCCTGTTGAGGTTGCTATCCTGGCTTCAATAATCGACGATGAGGTGGCTAAGAAAGATGAGAAACCACGAATCGCAGGTGTCTATCTGAACAGACTGAAACGAGGAATTCCGCTTCAGGCTTGTCCTACAATTAAGTTCGCACTTAATGACTTTACTATCACAAGGGTGCTTAAGAAACATCTGATTGTTGATTCTCCATATAATACTTACCGGCATAATGGATTCCCGCCCGGACCAATCGGCTGCCCTTCAAAGGACGGACTTGATGCAGTACTGAATGCTGAAAAACATGACTACCTCTTTTTCGCAGCAAAAGCGGATTTTTCGGGGTACCATAATTTCTCCAGAACTCTATCCGAGCATAACAGGTATGCTGCCCTTTATCAGAAGGAGTTGAACAGAAGGAAAATCTTCAAATAGTGCCTATTACTTCCACCTCACGCTCGAGGTTTACTCCGAACTTATCATTTACTGATTTCCTTATTAATTCAGAGAGATCATAGATTTCTTTTCCTGTAGCTTTTCCGTAATTTACAATAACCAGTGCCTGTTTGTCGTGAACGCCTGCATCACCAAGCTTTTTTCCCTTCCAGCCACATTTTTCAATCATCCAGCCGGCTGCGAGTTTTTTGAAACCTGGCCTGTCATCATAATGTGGTATATCAGGAAACTTTTGTAACAGGTTCATTGCAAGTGCCTCTTCGACAACGGCATTTTTGAAGAAGCTGCCTGCATTTCCGATGAGATCAGGATCAGGAAGTTTGCTTCTTCTTATATTGATCACAGCATCTCTTACATTTAATAATGAGGGCTCTCCGAGTTTTTTAATCTCATCATAAAGTGATCCGTAATCAACTTTTAGTAATGGATTGATAGTCAGTCTATAATACACTTTGGTAATCAGGTATTTACCTTTTAGCTCACTTTTGAAGATACTGTTTCTGTAACCGAAGCTGCAGTCAGAATTGCTGAAATCAGTCAGGGTGCCATCTTCAATTGAAATTGCCTTAACTTTTTCAATTACATTCCCGACCTCTGCACCATACGCTCCTATATTTTGCACGGCAGATGCTCCGGCTGTTCCCGGAATCAGCGACAGGTTTTCAAGTCCGCCATATCTGCGACTAACTGACCATTCTACTAATTTGTCCCACTTAACCCCTGCACCTGCTGAGATCAGAACGCTATCTCCGGCTTCCTTTTCAACTTTTATTCCCCGGAATTCAGGTCTGATCAAGGTTCCTTTAAAATCCTCGGTAAAAAGTAAATTACTACCGCTTCCTATTACCAGTAACGGCTTTTTCAGTATATTTTCTTCTTGGAGGAGTGATGCAGCACTGCGTATGCTGCTTAAACGAATAAGGCATTCAGCTTTATAATCCAGACCAAAGGTATTATACTTCTTCAGCGAAATATTCTTACAGATAAGCATTCCTTTTTTATGTAAAAGTAGATATTTTCTCCCATTCTCCCTTTCACCTTTTCTACCGTTCTCATGGATATTTGTACTTTTACAAAATGAACCTGACGTCAAAGAATAGCCGGATAGTTTTCTCTGTTACAAACTGCATCTGCTTCGATCAGCGTGTTCTGAAAATGGCAAATACAGTAAGTAGTCTGAATTGTGACATAACTATTGTTGGACGAAAAAAGGGAATATGCTGCGATTCCGATTCTGTTCCTTTCAGAACAAAACGATTCGGAATGCTTTTCAGGAGAGGATTTTTGTTTTATAAATGGTTTAATATCAGGCTGTTTATCTATCTGTTATTTAATAAGTTTGATATTCTGGTAGCTAACGATCTTGATACTTTATTGCCGAATTACATTATCTCGAAACTAAAAGGGTTACCTCTTGTTTATGATTCTCACGAATACTTCACCGGCGTGCCGGAGCTTCAGAACAGACCCTTTGTAAGATGGATCTGGAAGAGCATTGAAAAATCAATATTCCCTAAATTGAAGTATGTAATAACTGTAAGTGATTCGATTGCAGATACATATAAGATTGAATATGGTATCAGACCTCTGACAGTGAGAAATTGTTCACATAATACCAGCAGCATTAAGCCCATTTTAAGAAGTGAAATTGGTATACCGACTGATCATCTTTTGCTTGTTTATCAGGGGACAGGAATAAATGTTTCAAGAGGAGGGGATGAACTAATTGATGCTATATCCCTTACTCAAAATGTTACATTATTAATAATCGGATCAGGCGATGCCCTCGATACTCTTAAATCGAAGGTGCGGGAGCTAAAATTGGGAGAAAGAGTCAGGTTTATAGACAAACTGCCATGGACAGAGTTGATGAAGTATACTAAATCGGCTGATGCCGGACTAAGTCTTGATAAAAACAATAATCTGAATTATGCATTCAGTCTCCCAAACAAACTATTTGATTACCTCTCTGCAGGCATTCCGGTTATTGCCGGGGACCTTCCGGAAGTAAGTAAAATAATCTCAGAGAATAATTGCGGCATAATAATTTCCGAAGTTACTTCTCACAAAATCTCAGAAGCATTAAATGAACTTCTGTCCAATCCTGATAAACTATCACTTCTGCAAAAAAATGCTGTAATCGCGTCACAGAAACTTAACTGGGAGACTGAAAGCGAAATTGTTACAAAATTGTATAAGGAGATTTTAGGGCTCAAAGGCGCAGTGGCTTAAAGGCTCAAGGGCTAAATCAAATCCTGGTCTGACTGCACGACTGCAAGACCACAAGACTGCAAGACCGCAAGACAATTTTTCCTATCTTCGCCTGAAATATTTTTATTATGAAAGACTTTATCAAAAAACACTATTTCTTAATAATTTTCACATTTGTCGGGGCACTTGGCGGATTTCTTTACTGGAGGTTCATTGGTTGCGAGTCAGGAACATGCCCGATTAAATCAAAATGGTACCTGAGTACGATCTGGGGAACTGCTTTTGGATACCTTGCAGGTAGTATTATTAAAGATATTATAGTTAAGTTTAGGGAGAAAAAACAACAAAATTAATTGATATGACAACCAATCGCCGTAATTTCTTAAAAACAGCAACATTCGCCGGAGCCGGTGCAATGACCTCAGGTTTAATAACCAGCTGCGCTCCAAAAGAGCCTGTATCTAACCTGTCAGTGATACTTGAATCAGTAAAGAAATCTCATTCACAGAAGTTTAATATGTCGGGTTATGCTGCCCCCGCTCTCTCAACTGTAAGAGTTGGAGTTATTGGTCTGGGCGACAGAGGTTCAGGTGCTGTTGAAAGATTGTCATTCATAGAAGGTGTTGAAATAAAAGCTCTTGCAGATCTCAGAAAAGTTGCCGTTGACGGATCGCAGAAGTATCTTAAAAGTATTGGAAGGCCTGCGGCACTTGAGTTTTCCGGTGATGATAATGCCTGGAAAAAACTTGTGGAACTGCCTGATCTTGATCTGATATATATCTGTACGCCATGGATCTGGCATACTCCGATGGCTGTTTCCGCCATGGAGAACGGAAAGCATACCTGTTGTGAGGTTCCGATAGCCCGGACTATAGATGAAGCATGGCAGCTTGTTGAAACCTCAGAGAGGACCAAAAAGCATTGTATGATGCTTGAGAACTGCTGTTATGATTTCTTTGAACTTCTAACATTAAACATGGCCCGGAATGGTATGTTTGGTGATATTATTCACGGTGAAGGTGCTTATAATCACAACCTTATGGGTTATAATTTCAAGAAGCCGATAGATGACAGACAAACAGATGGAGCATACACAGGAATGTGGAGGCTGAAGGAGAACGCAACACGTAACGGTAATCTTTATCCGACACATGGTTTAGGGCCTATCTGCCAGGTGTTGAACATCAACAGGGGGGATATGATGGAGTATCTTTCATCATTTTCAACAAACGATTTTACAATGGGTCCGAATGAGAAACTGCTTTCAGCCAACGACCCATTCTATGCTGAATGGAAAGACTCAAAATTCAGGGGAAATATGAATACAACCCTTATCAGGACAACTCTTGGCAAGACTATAATGGTACAGCATGACGTGTCATCTGAGCAGCCTTATTCAAGAATTCACCTTGTTAAAGGTACCCAGGGAATGGCTGTAAAGTATCCTAAACAAATGATAGCACTTGGCGAAAGATGGACAAAAGATGAAGATATGCAGGCAATATGGGACAAATACACACCTGAAATTGTAAAAAGGGTAGGTGACCTGGCCAAAAAAGTAGGTGGTCATGGTGGCATGGATTTTATCATGGACTGGCGAACAATAGATTGTCTGAGAAACGGATTACCTCTTGATCAGGATGTATACGACGGAGCACTGTGGAGCTCTGTTGCACCTTTGAGTGAATGGTCTGTTGCCAACAGATCGCAGTCAATCGATGTACCTGATTTCACAGGCGGTTCCTGGAAGACAAACAAACCTCACGGAATAAATCTTGAGACCGGCGGGACAACAAAAGTTCTTGAAGTTGTTGAAGCGAAGGAAGAGATGCAGCTTAATGTGAAGTAAACATTTTTTATTTACTTTGCAGTCTGTTCTGAAACAGGTTGAACTAATTAAAGAATGATGGTTTATGAGGGCAGTGAGTTAATTGGTCTTCTATTCAAAGTATATGCAATAGTCTTATTAACAGGAATAATATCCATACCGTTTGTTCCTGTAAGAATTAAACCAATTATCAGTATTACAGCAGTATCCCTGGTGTCCTTGCTGACAGGGTATATTGCAATTCTTGGATTTAACGGAAGCGGTGTGGAGTACATACTGAATGGCGGTTCATTCTTCGGTGATATTCCTCTGAGGGTAGATGCATTGGCTTCATGGTTTATCCTGATTGTAAATCTCACATCTTTTACCGGTGTACTATATGGTGCAGGATATCTTAAATCTTCTCCTGTAGAGCCGTCAGTAATATCCTTCCACTGGATGTTATATATTATTTTCCAGTCTTCGATGGTACTTGTGTGCATGGTTCAGCACAGTATCGCATTTATTGCCGCCTGGGAAGTAATGTCGCTCTCGTCACTTCTTCTTGTCCTGTTTGACTATACAAATCCAAAGGTTCTTAAAGCCGGTATCAACTATCTGGTACAGATGCATATCAGTGTTATTTTCTTAACAGTAGCATTCATATGGGTCTATTTTAAAACCGGGACATTTGATTTCAAAGGCATCAATGAATATTTTGGCACTGAAATTAATATCTGGCTCTTCCTGGTTTTCTTTGCAGGATTCGGACTGAAATCTGGTTTTCTTGGCCTTCATACCTGGTTGCCTCTTGCTCATCCTGCAGCTCCTTCACATATCTCAGGAGTTATGTCGGGTGTAATTGTAAAAATGGGTATTTATGGGATTTTCAGAGTGATAACATACCTGAAATCAGATTTTCTTATAATTGGTGAAATAATACTTACGTTATCTCTTATAACAGGACTTTATGGTATAGGCAATGCAGCTGTCCACAGAGATTTTAAGAAGCTGCTTGCATACTGCACAATTGAGAATATAGGTATCATCGGCATTGGTATCGGCCTGGGGATGATAGGTTTATCCACCGGTCAGACTCTGCTCAGCTTCCTGGGTTTCGGAGGAGCCCTGCTTCATGTTCTTAATCATTCGCTTTTTAAATCGCTTCTTTTCTTTTCTGCAGGATCTGTTTACAGACAGACTCATACCCGTGACATGGATAAGCTTGGCGGATTGATTAAGAGTATGCCTAAGAGTGCTGCCTTCTTTCTGATAGGATCTGTTGCCATTGGGGGCATTCCTCCCTTGAATGGATTTATATCGGAGTTTATGATCTATTGCGGTATACTCAAAGGAATTGATTCTGCAGGTATCTCTCAGATCACTCTTATGATACTTACTTTTGCAGGACTGAGTGTTATTGGTGGTGTATCTATCCTGACCTTTACAAAAACCTACGGTACAATATTCCTGGGATCACCCAGGCAGAAACTAAAGCATGAACCAACGGAAGTCTCTTTCCTTATGATGTTGCCTCAATACATAATTGTAGCTGTAATGCTTATAATTGCATTTGTTCCGGGTTATTTTATTAATCTTCTTGGTACAATGCTAAACACAAGCCTTCTGCACGATGCGCTGTTCGATGTTGCAAGTCTTTCGTCATATACAGGGGTTATGAAGAACATAAGTCTCGCCTCCTTCCTTTTCTTACTGATAATTGCTTTTGTGTTTATTCTGAGAAAAGCTTTAATCAGAGACAGGAAAGAAGAATATTCTTCAACCTGGGGTTGTGGTTATCCCGTTCCCGATCCTAAAATGCAGTATACCGGTAAATCTTTTTCCAAATCATTCGGTAAGCTTCTTAATTTTATGATTATTGAGAAAAAAGGCTATACTGAAATAACACGGGAAGAGACCTTTCCCGAACCGAGGAAATACCGCTCATTCTACCTCGATATCATTGAAAACAAAATAATAGATTCTGTCGTTCTGCTTTTGACGCGCTTCATAAATCTGTTTCAGTTTATACAGAATGGCAGGATTCAGGCTTATGTTATTTATGGTATTGTATTTATACTGGTGATTTTTATTGGAACTATATTAAATCTGTGGCAGTGATTAACTTTCTGCTTATTATTGTTTTTGCAGCACTATTTTCTATACTCTTTTTTAATTCAAAAGTTAAGGGGATTATTGCATTATCCACCATCGCAATAATAGCATCAATAAGTTCATATATCGCAATTGGAGCCTTAACCGGCCCGGCATACGAATTATATTTTTCAGGGACAGATCTTTTCGGAAAGGTACTTTTAAAGATCGATGCCTTATCTGCCTGGTTCATATTAACGATCAATTTCACGATAGTTACAGGTGCTATCTATGGTTTTAACTATATGAAAAGATATAGTGAAAGGAAGAGTGATATTACACTACATTGTATAGCTTTCGTATTGGCTCATTTTACCTTGCTTGGAATCTGTTCTGTTCAGAATGGTTTCATTTTTTTGCTTCTCTGGGAGATAATGGCGATCTCAATGTTCGTACTTGTTATATTCGACCATCATAAACCTGACACTATTAAGGCTGGTATCAACTTTTTGGTTCAATCACATGTCAGTATTGTATTCATAATGCTTGGATTTATTTATGTAGCTTTTAAGACAGACAATTACAGTTTTGATGCTATTGTCTCATTCACAAATCAGCAGTCAACACTCGCCGGAACGGCACTTTTTCTCTGCTTTTTCATTGGATTTGCAATAAAAGCTGGCTTTGTTCCATTTCATACCTGGCTTCCGTATGCCCATCCTGCTGCACCTTCACATGTATCAGGTATCATGTCAGGAGTTGTTATCAAGATCGGGATTTATGGGATTTTAAGAATGTTACTTCTTATTAAAACTGATTATACAACAATAGGTTATTTTATTCTCTTCATTTCGATTATTACCGGGATCTATGGTGTAATGCTGGCAACGATACAGCACGACCTTAAGAAACTTCTTGCTTATCACAGTATCGAAAACATTGGAATAATAGGTATTGGAATTGGTGTCGGATGCATTGGTTTGGGTTCGGTAAATAAGTGGATGGCAATACTAGGTTTTTCGGGAGCACTGCTTCACACGCTTAATCATTCCCTGTTCAAATCATTGCTCTTTTATAGTGCAGGAAATGTCTTACAGGCAGCTCATACTGTGAATATTGAAAAGCTTGGAGGTATAATTAAGAAGATGCCTCATACATCAATATTGTTTCTTATAGCTGCAATTGCAATATGCGGATTGCCCCCGTTGAACGGCTTTAGTTCCGAGTTCATAATTTATGGCGGATTGTATAATTGGCTTTACAGCGCAAATCTTCTGTCACTGCTTGGAATAGTTTTTTCAGTCGGGGGACTGGTTTTTATCGGAGGGCTTGCAATGTTGTGCTTTACAAAAGCGTTCAGTATTGTATTTCTTGGAACACAGCGGGATAGTTCTGTTCCCGAGATCCATGAGACAGGATTCTGGCAGTTATTTCCTATGTACCTGACAGTGACACTGATGATAGTTATTGGTTTATTTCCTTCATTCTTTATAAATATCCTTCAGTCTCCTGTTAATTTATTCACACATCATATCATATTTAATCTGAATCTTATTAAGGTTGGTGCAATAGACTCACTGCGAACAGTTAACTGGATCTTTTTCGGATTTATCCTGTTAATAATTCTTATTCTGCTGATCAGAAAATACTTCTCCGCTAAAAAAGTAATTGAAACAGGTCCAACATGGGGCTGCGGTTATAGCAATACCGGAAGTAAGATTCAGTATACTGCATCCTCTTTTGTAAGAAGCTATTCGAAACTTGCAAAGCCTTTACTCGAAATAGATAAGAAAGAGATCGAAATATCAGAGGTGTTCCCAGGTGAAAAGCATTTTAAAACCGACTCATATGATAAAATCGAGCATTTCTTTATAGATTATCCGCTTAAGCTGATTGAGAAAATTACCAATCTCTTTCTCTTTCTGCAGAACGGCCAGCTTCAGAGATATATACTGTATGGAATAATATTTATAACTGCGGTACTTACCATTCCGCTGATTTTTGAAAAGATTTTGACGATACTTCATTTTTTAAACAATTTATAAAATGATAAGCATATTACTTATACTGTTCGTAAGTCTCTTTTTCACAGGCGTTATAATACGAACTAAAAGCATTGCTTCGGGACGAAAAGGCCCTGGCATAATGCAGCCTGTAAAAGATGTAATTAGGTTATTCAGGAAAGGGTCGGTTTACAGTGAGACAACAAGTGTTATTTTCAAAATAGCACCTGTAATATACTTTTCTTCTGTTCTGATGGCCTGCCTCGTAATACCTTTTGGTCCGTATAAAGGCATAGTAAGTTTTGACGGAGATTTTATTTTCTTCGCCTATATTCTGGCTCTGGGTAAATTCTTCAGTATAATCTCCGCAATGGATACCGGAAGCAGTTTTGAGGGAATGGGGGCAAGCCGGGAGGCTCTCTATTCAATGTTTGCCGAACCTGCTTTTTTTATTCTTATAGGTTCTTTTGCCCTGCTAACGGGGAATACATCATTCTATGAGATTTTTTCTACTCTCCATCTTGGAACTTCTATTACATATATGCTTGGGGCAATGGCTGCTTTCGTTCTTCTGATGATTGCAATGATTGAGAATAGCCGAATGCCTGTCGACGATCCACGGACACATCTGGAACTTACAATGGTACACGAGGTTATGATACTCGATAACAGCGGATTTGACCTTGGTCTGATACTCACTGCCGGATACCTGAAATTTGCTATGTATGGAGCAATTATTGCCGGGTTTTTTATCGGTGGACTAAGCTTAATATGGGCTGTTCCGGTATTTCTTCTTATTCAGTTATTGTTTGCAGTTATGGTTGGTCTTATTGAATCATTTATGGCCCGATTCAGAATGAGCCATAACGCCCAGTTTATCCTGGCGCTATCATCAGTGAGCTTTCTGATATTTTTAGGAGTACTGCTTGTTTTGGAAAAATTTGTTTAAAATATTTGGGAGATGACAAACGTATTATTGATCATTTTTATTATCAGCCTGCTGTATGTCTCAATTGCCAACAGGATTGTTACTTACGTAAGGGTTCTGTCTCTGCAGGGATTCATTCTCTTCGGAGTAACATTTCTTCAGTTACAGGATATCCAGACATGGAATCTCGTTCTAATCCTGCTTGAGACAATAATTTTCAAAGCAATTGCGGTACCTGTTTTCCTTGGATATCTTATAAAACGTAATAAAATAACGCGTGAGACTGAGCCCTATCTTCCTCATTTTATATCGCTGATAATAATAACAATGATTGTGGTAATAACTGTACTCCTTGCCAATTCAATTCAGGATACAAAGCTTGATAAAATATTCTTTATTGTTTCATTATCAACACTTTTCACAGGTCTCTATTTCATTGCTTCAAGAAAGAAAATTATTACTCATGTCATGGGCTATCTGATGATCGAGAATGGAGTTTTTGTTCTTTCGCTTGCAGTGGGAAATGAAATGCCAAATCTGGTGAACCTGGGCATCATGCTTGATGTTTTTGCCAGTGTACTTATTCTGGGAATATTCCTAAATAAGATAGGCGATGTGTTTAAAGATGTTGATGTTGACCAGCTTAGTAATTTGAAAGACTATTAATAAAAAGAAATAATGACCGCGATCTATTTTATTGCCGCCTTTGTGATTGCAGGTTTGCTTTTTGCAAACAGGAATGAAAAGGTTAACTATATTCTGGTTATCTTATTCGGGTTACTTCAAACCGGATTTACTCTCTTTGCCTGTTACAGCTATAAAAACACCGCCCTTGAATACTTTACATTTGATTCTTTGGGTTTGTTACTTCTCATCACATTGAGTATTATAACTCTTCCGGCGTTGTTTCACAGCTACCTTTATATTAAGCGGCACAACGAAACACCCCAGTCGAGGGCTATTTATTTCGCAGCAATGGTATTGCTGATAGCCTCAATTACAATGGCATATCTTGCCAATCATATTGCTGTAATTTGGATATTTACTGAGCTAACGACTCTCTCTGCCTCAATGCTGATTTATCATCACAGAAATAAGCTTGCACTGGAGGGAACCTGGAAATATGTATTCATTTGTGCCATTAGTATTACATTTGTATTTATAGGGATACTGTTCCTTAGTCTCTCACTGCAGCATGCAGGTTCAAGTGATCTTTCTTTCAGTAACCTGATGACATACAGAGATCAGCTTAATCCATTCTGGCTGAGACTTGCATTTCTGTTTATCTTCACCGGTTTTACTGCTAAACTTGGATTGGTTCCAATGTATACCGCTGGTATTGACGCCAAAGACAAGGCCCCTGCTCCGGCAGGAGCTCTGCTTGCAAGTGTTCTGATGAATCTTGGTTTTGTAGGAATTTTCAGATTCTATGCAATTGTTGCAAACACATCTCTGTTTCACTGGGCTAACCTGATAATATTTATTGCTGCCTCCCTCTCAATCTTTGTAGCCACTGTTTATATGACAAAGGTTACTAACATTAAACGAATGTTTGCATACTCAGGTATTGAACATATGGGGATTGTAATGCTTGGCCTTGCCGCAGGCGGAGTTGGCTATTATGCTGCCATTCTTCATATAGTACTGCACGCATTTGTGAAATCAGGTCTCTTCTTTCAGTTTAACCAGTTATACAGAACATTTCAGAGCAAAAGCATTCTGCATGTAGGTAATTATTTTAAGTACAATCCTGCAGGTGCCATTGTATTATTGCTTGGTTTCATAAGCGCAACCGCAATGCCTCCTTCAGGACTTTTTGTGAGTGAATTTCTGATTTTCCGGTCACTTTTTGAAGGAAACCATATAATACTTCTTGTTGTCGTATTATTGCTGCTTACAATTGTCATCTGGGCTTTTGGGAAAAATATCCTTAAAATGCTGTTCCTCCCAGTTGCCGGAATTGATGAAACAAAAATACCTAAAATCAGTCCATGGGAATCTGTAACTCAATATGCACTGATGTTTACAGCTATCTGGCTTGGACTAAATCCGCCAACAGTTTTTGTAGAACTGATTAAAGACGCAATTAAAATATTACCGAATTGAGATGAGTTATATAACAATAAGTAATAACCAGTCTGTTCCATCAGGAACAATACCAGTGATGGAGTATTCTCAGTTTCTTGACATGATGATCGCTTTGACAGATAATCATCCTGAGCGGCACTGCGTTTTGTATTTCGGATACAGGGAAAAGGATTCTGTGCATCTTATCTGCTGCATAGCTGATGATCTTCAGCATACAATAATGATCTCATCTTCAGTAGTGAAGAAGGAATCAGTATTAAACTCCTTTTCTGCCAGAAATATCTCTTTTGAAAAATTCGAACGTGAAATTCATGAGAATTTTGGTATTGGATATACCGATCATCCCTGGTTGAAGCCTGTGCGTTATCCTGAAAATCGTGCCGACCGGTCATCAGTAATTTCCGGTTATCCCTTTTTCTCAATAGGAAGTGAAGAGCTTCATGAGGTAGGAGTAGGACCTGTTCATGCAGGAATTATTGAGCCCGGCCATTTCAGATTCGTATGCAACGGGGAACAGATCCTTCACCTTGAAATTCAGCTTGGTTATCAGCACAGGGGAGTTGAACAGTTATTTCTTGACAGAAAAAAACTAATTGAACGAACAACACTTGCTGAGTCGATTGCCGGTGACAGCGTCATTGGTCATACAACTGCTTTCTCGTACTTATGGGAAAGCCTTGGCGGGATTGTTCAGGATGAAGAGACACTGTTTTCACGAACACTAGCTCAGGAAATTGAACGAATTGCTATTCATACCGGTGATCTAAGCGGAATCTGTACTGATGTGGCTTACCAGCTTGGGAGTTCCGTTTTCGGAAGACTTCGTACCCCGATTATTAACTTCTTCCAGGAATGGTGCGGTAACCGTCTTTCAAAAGGCTTAATAAGAGCAGGTTATAATCCTTTCCCTTTTAATCGTGAACTTGCTGGCAGACTCATTGAAATACTTGATGCATTTGAACCTGATTTTATCGAAATGTGCGCCGATATTTCCAGGCTGCCCAGTACTCTTTCCCGTTTCGAGAGAACCGGAATGTTAAAGTACGAACAGTTGTTGTCGATCGGCACAGTGGGAATGTCGGCCAGGATGCATACACTTGATCGTGATATTAGAGCATCTCATCCTTACGGTATTTATTCTTCTTTAAATCATATTCCGGTAATAAAACATCATGGCGATGTCTATTCAAGAGTACAGATCAGAAAGGAGGAGGTTCTCCAGTCAATTGGATATATAAGGACTATGCTGAAGAAGATACCTGAATCAGCAACATCCGGCAGAATTGACCCCGTTCTTAAGCCTTCGACTTTTGGAATTTCACTCACAGAGGGCTGGAGAGGGGAGATCTGTCATGCTGCCATCACTGATGAAAATGGTGAATTGTTAATTTATAAAGTGAAAGATCCTTCATTTCATAACTGGCTGGCTCTGGCACTGGCAGTTCGAAATAACGAGATTTCGGACTTTCCGGTAAGTAATAAGAGCTTTGATCTCTCATATTGCGGCCATGATCTTTAATAATAACTGAAAACTGAATATCTATGTTAAAGACAGTCAAAATATTATATCATCAGGGAAAACAATTTATACCTGATCTGCGTAAGGCCAGAGTCCCCGGAATATTCACGGGACGTCCTGAAATCAGTCTCGCAAAAGTAGATGAGAAAGCTCTGATTAATTGTTGTCCTACCGGGGCAATTACAGCAGCCCCTGTTTCAATAGATCTTGGTAAGTGTACTTTTTGCAGCGAATGTGTACGACTATTTCCCGGTAAGGTGAGGTTTACAACTGATTACAGGATGGCAACAAATGAACGAAACCGGCTCATAATAAAAGAAGGAATAAATGTATCTGTTACACTTAATCCTGAGATTATAAGAAAGGAGATACACAAACTTTTTGGCGGATCTCTTAAACTGAGGCAGGTTTCGGCAGCCGGAGACAACAGCTGCGAGCTGGAGTTGAATGCCTGCGGCAATGTGAATTTTGATATGGGTCGTTATGGTATTGAGTTTGTTGCATCACCCCGTCATGCCGACGGCATCGTAATAACAGGACCAATTTCAAAGAATATGGCCGGCCCCTTACAGATGACATATGATGCCACACCTTCTCCCAAGATTATCATACTTGCAGGAACTGATGCTATAAGCGGAGGAATATTTGCGGGAAGTGCTGCCATAGACAGAAGCTTTATTGAAAAGAATCATATCGACCTGTATGTCCCTGGAAACCCGGTACATCCGCTGGCATTCATAAACGGAGTGGCTGATTTGTTGGGGATTTAATGCCCCCCAACCCCCCTGAAAAGGGGCTAAATTCGTACATATACTTGAAATTCAGTTGATTGCAGTGACAAACCCCCTTTAGGGGGCAAGGGGGCATTGGCCGCTAATACCCAGCTGCTTGTCCGTCCTTCCGCGACTCCGAAGCTCCGAACCAGACTTTGTTCTTATCATCCCACATTATCGCCTGGTATCCTCCGTAGCCGCCAAGGTCCCACTGAATGGTATGACCTTTCGACATCAGATTCTGTATTACCTCTGTGCGGAATCCGCTTTCAAGAAGAAGAATACCACCATCTGTCATTCTTTGTCCAGTTGGCTCGGATGATCCTATATGATGAATCCTCGGAGCATCTCCTGCCTCCTGGAGATTCATTTTAAAATCAATAAGGTTAACAACTATCTGTGCGTGTCCCTGCGGCTGCATATCACCACCCATCACTCCAAAACTGATCCATGGCTTTCCGTTCTTTGTAATAAATGCCGGAATAATGGTATGGAATGGTCTTTTTCCCGGGGCGTACATATTATTATGACCCTGCTCAAGTGTGAACATTTCACCTCTGTCCTGTAAAACGAATCCTAGACCGGTAGGACACATTCCAGAACCCATTCCCCTGTAGTTACTCTGAATTAGAGATACCATATTGCCAAATTTATCAGCTACGGTAAGATAAATTGTATTCCCGGCTTCAATCTTTCCTGATTCATATACTTTAGCAGCTTTCTCAGGATCAATAAGTTTGCGTCGTTCAGTAGCATATTTTTTTGAGATAAGCTGTGAAACAGGTGTTAAGGCAAAGACCGGATCAGCATAGTATTTTGCCCGATCCTCAAATGCCAGCTTTTTAGCTTCAGTAAATGTATGGACGTACTCTGCAGAACCGAAACCCATCTCAGCAATATCAAATCCTTCAAGTATGTTCAGTATTTGAAGGGCAGCTATTCCCTGACCATTTGGAGGAAGTTCCCATACATCAAATCCTCTGTATGTTGTATTTACAGGTTCCACCCATTCAGAGTGATGACGCGATAAATCCTCATATGTAAGAAAACCTCCCTGTTTTTTCATGAAAGCATCAATGTCGCGGGCTATAGAACCTCTGTAGAACTCATTTCTTCCTCCTTTTGCTATCTTCTCAAGTGTATTGGCAAGCAATGGGTTCTTAAAAACCTCTCCTTTTGCGGGAGCTTTACCTTTCGGCATATAAACCTCTTTTATATTAGGAAATTCCTGGAGGATTTCAGTTCCTTTATCGAGATAATAAGCAATAACCTCAGTAACAGGGAATCCCTCTCTTGCATAGACAATAGCAGGCTGAAGAAGATCCTTCATTGGCAGCTTGCCAAACATATCGTGCATTTCATACCAACCGTCGACACATCCGGGTACAGAAACAGGAAGCGGTCCGTATGATGGGATGAATTCGTAACCATTGTCCTGAAAATACTCAAGCTTTAGCGACCTTGGAGATTTTCCGCTGGCATTAAGTCCGTATAGTTTGTTTTTCTCGGCGCTCCAGATTATTGCAAATAGATCGCCGCCAATACCTGAACCTGTCGGTTCTACTACTCCCAGAACAGCGTTAGCTGCAATTGCTGCGTCAATGGCATTTCCGCCTTTCTTTAGGATGTCGAGTGCTGCCTGTGTTGCGAGAGGCTGGCTTGTTGCAGCCATGCCGTTGCGTGCAATCACCTCAGATCGGGTTGCAAAATCACGTCCGGTTATCCTGTCCTGCGCGAAGGTGGAAACTGAAATGATCAAAGCAAATATCAGGGATGTGAATTTTCTCATTTATTAATTTTTATAGTAGCAAAGGTAAGAAACAGCTCTTACTATTTTGTCATGGCAATAGCTTTTAATTCAGCCGGCATTTTTTCAATGGCATATCGCAGAGAAGTTCTTGGCATTGTGGCCTTTTTACTTACAACATAATCAAATACCTCTTTCTGATGAGCCTGACTGGCCGATTTGAGCATCCATCCATAGCCTTTTTGTACCATATCATCTTTGTCTGAATGCAAAATATCCGCTATCTCGAAAATATCAGTAAGGAATTTCCCTTTTCGTGCCGGTACAATCAGCGACACTGCAGAGGCACGCTTCATCCAGCGGTTTTCTGATTTTGCCCATCTTTTCAATCCTGACAAATAGGAGGGGTACATTACAATAAAATCTCCAACAGTGTGGTTGCAGAATGTATCGCACGATGCCCAGTTATTAATATATTTATTCACCCATTTTTCAAATATCTCAAAATCAGTATGTTCATATAGTTTATGTACATAATATGACCAGTTACAGGCAATAAATGATTCTTCTATCATACCGGATTTCCATAATTCTTCACATAGCCGGAATACACTTGATTTGCTTTTATCTGATAAATTTTTGAAATGCTCCCTGCCGATACTGGTCACTGTGGCAGTTCTTATTCCATATAGCCTGACATTTTCTTTAAAGAACCTTTCACCGGAAATTCTCGTTTTTTCATCAGCATTCTGTTTCAGCTCAGATCTCAGGTTCTCAATAATTTTATTCATGATTAGCAATCTTTTTGATAATTTAGCATCTTCATATTTAACAAATATACACCATCATGAAAACATTTTATAAAATTCTTAGTTTAATGGTTATGATTATAATAAGCAATAATGCGTGCAAGAATACTTCACAGCCTGCTATTGAAGCTGTTGATGATTTTAAATACTTTGTTGAGCAGTTCGATGATATAAGAGTATTGAAATACAAACTGCCTGCTTTTGAATCACTTACTCTTCAGCAGAAAGAATATGTTTTTTATCTGAGTCAGGCTGCATTGGCAGGACGGGATATGCTATGGGATCAGAACTTCCGGTATAACCTGAAGATACGAAAGACTCTGGAAGCAATTATTGATGGATATAACGGCGATAAAGAATCTTCTGATTATAAGGCTTTTATTGTCTATTCAAAGAAAGTATTCTTTGCAAATGGTATTCATCATCATTATTCAAGCGATAAGTTTAAGCCAGGTTTTTCTAAGGAATTCTTTGCAAGCCTTGTTAATGGTGCCAATCAGGAATTATTGCCTCTTTATGAGGGCGAGACAAGTGAAAAACTTATAGCTGAGCTTACTCCGGTACTTTTTGATGAGAATCTGTTTCCCCGGAAAGT
This sequence comes from Bacteroidales bacterium, assembly GCA_016709865.1. Lineage (NCBI taxonomy): Bacteria > Pseudomonadati > Bacteroidota > Bacteroidia > Bacteroidales > Bacteroidales bacterium. Next base: position 815,321 of record JADJLX010000005.1, on the reverse strand, counting down.
TGAACAGAGGGAAGGAAAAGATATGGTTGCAGAATCAGCGACTAATTTTTATGAAGGCGTTACACAGAAAGAAGTAGAGGAATTCTATGCCAAGAAAGTTGTACCCAATGATCCAAGGCCTGTTTCTCTTGGACTGAACTCAAAAGTTGTTAAGACAAATGGAAAAGTAACTGAAGAGGTCTATAAATCCGGAGGCAAGTATGGTTCTGCAATCGATAATATTATTGTATGGCTCGAAAAGGCTATTACAGTTGCTGAAAATGAAATGCAGAAAAAGGAGCTAGGGTTGCTTATCGATTATTATAGGTCAGGAGACCTGAAAAAATGGGATGAGTATAATGTAGCCTGGGCTAATAACAGCGATCAGATGGTTGACTATATCAATGGATTCATAGAAACTTATGAAGATCCCATGGGTATGAAAGCTACCTGGGAAGCAATTGTTGATTACACAGATATTGAAGCAACCAAACGCACAAAAATTATAACAGAAAATGCTCAGTGGTTTGAAGATAACTCTCCTATACAGCCTCAGTACAGGAAGGAAAAGGTAACAGGGGTTGCTGCAAAAGTTATAAATATAGCAATGTTAGGAGGTGATTGTTATCCCGCTTCACCACTTGGTATTAATCTTCCTAATGCTGACTGGATTAGAAAAGAGGTTGGTTCAAAGTCGGTTACACTTGCAAATATTACTAACGCTTATGATGTTGCATCTCAGGGCAACGGTTTCCTCGAGGAATTTGCATTCGATCAGACTGAAGTTGACAGGATTAAGAAATATGGAACAATTGGTGATGCCTTGCATACTGACCTTCATGAATGTGTGGGACACGCCAGTGGCAAGCTCGCTGATGGTACCGATCCAAATGCTCTTAAAAATTATGCATCACCTCTCGAAGAAGCCCGCGCAGATCTTTTTGCTCTCTACTATATGATGGATAAGAAAGTAGTTGAACTTGGTCTGCTCCCAAATGAAGATGCAGCCAAAGCAGCTTATGACTCTTACCTGAGAAACGGACTGTTGACTCAGATAGTGAGAATTAAACCCGGAAAAGATATTGAGCAGGCTCATATGCGCTGCAGGTCAGCAATTTCGCATTGGGTTTATGAAAAAGGAAAAGCAGAGAATGTAGTGGAATTTGTTTCGCGCGATGGTAAGACCTATGCAAAGATAAATGATTACAAGAAAGTGCAGAATCTGTTTGGAGAGCTTCTGAAAGAGATCCAGCGTGTCAAATCAGAAGGAGACTTTGAAGCAGGTAAAAAAATAATTGAGGACTTCGGAGTTAAGATAAATCAATCCCTGCATACCGAAATTCTTGAACGATATGCAAAACTTAACCTGGCTCCGTATACCGGATTTGTTAATCCAATGTTGTCTGCAGTGTATGACCCGAATGGAAAAATTATTGATGTAATCGTTGAATATACAGATGATTACCTTGGTCAGATGATGTATTATGGAAAAAATTATTCCTTCCTTCCGGTTAAAAACTGATGTCAAATGATCAAAAAAATTTATCTGTTCTGTTTGTTCATTGTTTTACCTGTTTTATTATCAGCACAACTAACGGATGCATTTCAATGGATGAAATATGAATTGGATTTTTCCAGTACAGTAAATTATGAAAATCCGGTTCAGGATCTGAAACAGATGGAGGTAAATTTTAAATCTCCGACAGGCAGAATTAAAACTATAAATGCTTTTTGGGACGGTGGTGCAAAATGGAAAGCAAGGTTAATGCCTGATGAGACTGGTCTGTGGACATTTGAAACTAAATGTTCGGATCCAAAAAACTCAGGACTTAGCAATCAGAAAGGATCTTTTTTATGTAAAGAAAATTCTGGAGTACATGAAATTTTTAAACGTGGCTCAATAATTAGTCCGGCCGGCAGGTATTTCCTAACCTATTCTGATGGTACTCCCTTTTTCTACATGGCATGTACTGCATGGAACGGGGCATTAAAGTCAACAAAAGATGAGTGGGATCAGTACCTGAAACAACGCGTTGAAAACAATTACAATGTAATTCAGCTTGTTACAACACAATGGAGAGGTTGTGATAAAAGCAGTGAAGGGCTGGTCGCATTTGAAGGAAGTGGTAGAATCAGGGTTAATCCGGAATTTTTCAGATTGATAGATGAAAGAATCGACAGGATTAATGAATTTGGATTGGTTGCCGCACCGGTTATTCTGTGGGCTTTACAAAACGGGAGCGGAAGGGAATTAAGTCCGGGTTACTATCTTCCCGATGATCAGGCTATTTTGCTGGCGAAATATATTGTTGCCAGATATGGTGGTAATCAGGTAGTCTGGTTGCTGGGAGGAGATGGAATTTATACCGGGACTTATGAACAACGATGGAAAACAATAGGAAGAGCTGTATTTGATGGAACACATCAGGGTGTTGTAGCACAACATCCCTGCGGGAGATCCTGGATAGGTGAGGTATATAAGGATGAGCCCTGGCTTGACATTATCGGATACCAGAGCAGTCATAGTAACGCTGAGGGAACTGTTAACTGGATAACAAAAGGACCGATGAGCACAATGTGGTCACAGCTTCCTGCCAGACCTCTGATTAACCTCGAACCAAATTATGAGCAGATAGGATTTCGAATAACAGACAAAGATGTTCGAAATGCAGGTTACTGGAGTCTGTTTGCGACGCCAATTGCCGGATTGACATATGGCGCTAACGGGATCTGGCCATGGCTGAGGGAAGGCGAGAAAATATTGAATCATGCTGATGCTCCTGGTACTTCAACCTGGGACGTAAGTGTGAATTTTCCGGGTTCAATTCAGATGGGCTATCTTATAGAGTTCATAAAGAAGTTTGAATGGTGGGATTTGTACCCGGCTCAGGATTTGTTGACAGAACAGCCGGGAGATAAGGTTTTTAATCATTTTGTTTCTGTTGTAAAATCAACTGATAATAAAGTAATTATCGCCTATCTGCCTGTGAAGCAGACAATTAATTTGCGCAAACCGGTTGCTGTTTCATATAGAGTAAAGTGGTTCGACCCGGTTAAGAATAGTTATTCTGACGGAAAATTATCTGATGATGGTAGAATTATCACAATCACTTCTCCCACTGATGCCGATATGTTACTAATTCTGGATGCGAACTAAACTTCCTGCATAGTGCCCCGTGCCCCGTTCCCTGTGCGCTGTGCCTTTACTTCATGTTCATCCAGAATCTTTCTTCAGATTTTCTCAGGTCTTTCCTCTTCTTTCTTTCCAGCAGCAGGAAGTAGATCGTTCGCAATGTTCCAAATATCAAAATTCCGAAAAGAAGATATTTGAAAACTCCTGATACATCACTTCCCGTTGTCTGAGCAATACCTGCCGTATTCGTTGTTAAACCTTTTTCTGAACCCACATCGATAGCAAAGATATTCTTAATGAAGAAGAGTGAGAAGAATGCCAAAAGGCCTGATATGACAGGTGTTGCCAGCCATCCGACAGCAATCTCACCGAGTATCCTGAAATTGATGTTTTGTGCACCTTTGTAAAGGCCTATACCGAGTACACATCCTACAACAACCTGGGAGCTTGAGACCGGCACCATAGGGATAGGAGGGAGACCTATTCTTACAAACAGGTTGGAAAGGCTGCTGGAGGAGAATATAAACAAAACGAGAGATTCCGCCAGAACAACAACCAGTGCTGCTTCAGATGATAATTCAACTATGTTACCTCCAATAGTCTCCATAACTTTCCTAGAGTAGGTAAGAATGCCGATGGCAATTGCTATACCTCCGATTAAAAATAACTGCTGATTGGAATTCAGGCTGAAAATGCCAAAGTCAAGTTCCTGGAGGTTAAAGGCTGGTATAAAAACTCCCATTACGTTGGCTATATTATTGGCACCCAGACTGTATGCCCCGAAAGCACCAACAATGATGAGACCCGTCTTGATATATGATTCAAATCTTATCAGATGTATTTTAGCTGACCTTTTAAACTTCTTAACAAGAATATATAGCAATACAGCAAAAACTGCTCCGATAACTGGTCCTGAAATCCATGTAATTACTATCTGCGACAGAGTTTTGGTGTCTGTGGAGTTTCCGGTGAAGAAATTCCAGCCTATAATAGCTCCGACAATAGCCTGTGTGGTAGAAACGGGAAGTGCAAATTTGGTCATCATATAAACAGTCACAGCTGCTGCCAGGGCAACAGTAAAAGAACCGCCAATAGCGTTAACAGCACCAAGTTTGCCCAGTGTATCTGATGCACCTGCTCCCTGGATGACTGCTCCCAGTATTACAAAAACTGATGCAATTATTGCAGCTCTTCTGAATGAGATCATCTTTGAGCCTACAGCAGAACCAAATACATTTGATGCGTCGTTGGCACCGAGTGACCATCCGAGAAACAGACCGCTTACTAAAAAGAGCAGGATCATATATTCAACATATATTTTTAGTTCTACATTCTATTAAATGGTGCTTGGTGCTTGGTACCAGGTCCTAGGTAACCAGCACCCAGTACCCAGTACCCAGTACCCAGTACCCAGTACCTACATTACGATCTTTATTGCCATTGCCGATAACAGATCAGCTGCTTTCTGTGCGAGATCAGATATTTTCTCAATATGATGTATTATGTATCTGAGGTGTGCTTTCTGTGCCAGTTCAAGTTCCGGCATCTGATGGAATATCTGTTTTTTCAGGTCAAAGGCAACTTTATCAGTCTCTGATTCAAAGTAATAAACCTTAAGAAGTTTCTCCCTTACTGTATATGGAGTTTTAAAATATGCACGGGCTGCAGGGACAAGTTCTTCCCCGGCACTTGCTGAGACCTCTGCCAGGTTAATAAAATCATTTCTCAGTTTCTCAGGTATTTCGGGTATCTCTATATCGAACTCATAAAGGGTGCTTTTTACTCCATCAATTATTTCATCAATCTGCTCGATCAATTGGACTACATCTCCTCTGTGCTGTGGCAGAATAGAATGAGTTATCATGTCATTTTCTATCTCACGCTGGAGTCTGTCTGCATTCTTCTCAAGTGAATCAGCCTTATGTAGATGTCTTGCAAATGAAGTCATATCATTTTTCAGATATGCTTTTACTGCTTCTTTGAATACAAGAAGACTTAAATCGATGTTGTCAAAAAAATCATCTAACTTGATTATGAGGTTCTTGGTAGTTCTTGTAAATACTGGCATATTCTGAAGTTGTAGGTTCCTGTAACAAATATATAAAAAATGAAATCCATTAACCACAAAGTACACAAAGGCTTTACACAAAGAACACATAGGATATATGACATATGACTTTGTGACCTTAGTGTTCCTTTGTGGTTAAAAAGATGTTTCCTTTTCAGAATTCTATAATCTTTTCGACTTTAAAGCTTCTTAGGTATTGCTTTAGTATCACCTGAATATCGTGATTGTCAGGAGAAATTTTAATGCACTCGTGCAGAGCGGAAAGACCGAATCCCATCTCATTTATATTAAAGTAGCCCCATCCCGAATACTTTCCGTTTACAATCTTAACTGCACATCTTTCTTCATCATCGCGCCCTTTGTCGATTATAAAGAAGTTACGTCTTGAAAAAATAAATTCGTCTGTTACCTTCGAAGCCCTTTCATTATACTCTTCGGCAGACTCTCTGTCGCAGCAGGCACCTCTGCAAATGCCAACCTGAAAATGAAAGCACGGTCCTTCAGTGTCATACAAACCGGCTAACTTCTGGCAAAGAACCAGCGATTCAACAAGCGATGTCAGTTTTGATTTGGCCTTCTCTTTTGATGTGAAAACAGAAATAGGGATATCTTCCTTATTAAGCTGTCCGTATCGGTAATTTATGTAGCCTTTCTCATCGGTGAAACTGAATATGCCCCACTGAAACCCGCTTCTCCTTTGCGCTCTGTTATATACAGGCTTGTTCAGCTTAATCTCAGATGATTCCTTAAGCAGTGCGATAAGTTCACTTCCTGTTGGTTCCCACGAAATGTCTGCAATCTGATCTCTCATCTCCATGGCTTTGCTGGTAGTATTATTGGATAGGTGAGTGCTTATTCTTTGCTGCAGATTCCGGCTTTTTCCAATATAGATCAGATCTCCTTTTTCATTGTAAAAATAATAAACGCCCGGATCCTCAGGTATAGTTTCAATTTTAGCCGGATCAAGTGCGGGATGAAGTTTGGAGAGTTTCTTGTTCTTCATAAGAGCAGCCTTGCTTCCATTGATTTCCCTGTCTCTCTTCATGAGTATTTCGAAAAGCTTAACAGTAGCAAGTGCATCTCCCGAAGCCCTGTGGCGGCCATTAATTGAAATGCGCAGGTCTTTGCAGATATTGCCAAGGCTATATGATTTGTGTCCGGGAAGAAGCTTCCGGCTGAGGGCTACTGTGTCAAGAAGGCTCCTTTTATAATTAAAGCCCAGAGACTTAAACTCTTCGCGTATGAATGAATAATCGAAACGTGCATTATGAGCTACAAAAGTCCTGCCCTCGGTAAGTTCAACAATCTGTCTGGCTATCTCATAAAAACGGGGAGCATCCTCAACCATTTCATTTGTGATGCCGGTAAGATTTGTTATAAAGTATGGTATATTCCTCTCTGGATTGACAAGAGTTGAATATTCTCCTGTAATTTTTGTGCCATCGTGCTGATAAATAGCTATTTCGGTGATTTTTTCAATCCTTGCGCTTCCTCCTGTGGTCTCGATATCAATTATCGCATACATTGGCTGAAATAGAGTGTCGGTTACCGGTTACGAATATAATCAGAAATGGGGCAGATTGCCCGATTGTTTGTATTTTTGTTCACTCACTTTATATACATTGACATGCGTGAATGTTCCGGAAAATATTTCATTCTGAACGGAGAACTCCAGCCGGCAGAATTGTTCGATAGCACAATGGTTTATGAAGGTGAATCTATTTATGAAGTTATCAGGCTTATGAAAGGAAGCCCTCTTTTCTTTGCTGATCATATGGAGAGGCTTATTTCGAGTGTCAGAAACCAGAATAATCTGATGCTTGCTGACATACCGGTAATTGCCACAAGTATATTAAAACTTACGCATTCACTTAAAGATAAAGATGTAAATATCAAGATAGTGTTCAATTATAAAAACAGTTCTTCTGACTGGCTTGTATACTTTATTGAGTCTTCATATCCTTCTGTAATCCAATATAATAATGGTGTTAAAGGTATTTTGTTCAGGGCTGAAAGGAAAGACCCTGATTCCAAGGTAATCAATCATAAACTCAGGCTTGAGATCAATAGCAGGCTTAGTAAAGATGGCGCATATGAGGCATTACTTGTCAATGCTGATAACCTGATAACTGAGGGAAGCCGGTCGAATGTTTTTTTTGTTAAGGATGATACTCTTGTAACTGCTCCTGATGACCTGATACTAAGGGGTATAACACGCAAAAAAATCCTTGAAATATGCAATGAGAATAACATCATTGTCAGATTTGAATGTGTACATGCGAATTCTCTTTCCGGTTATGATGCAGCTTTTATTACCGGAACATCGCCTATGGTACTTCCATATTGCTGCATTGATGAAGTGGTTTTTAATGTAAAATTGCCTGTAATGGAGAAACTGCGAAGACTTTATATTCAGAAAGCTGAAGAATCTATAAAGCATTTCAGACCAGAATATTGAGTCGCGCCGAACAGACTCAAAGATAAATTAGTATATTTGTAGCCTAATTAAATCAAACCACAACTGTATGGCAAGTGTAAGAAGTCTTAAAAAAGATATTGATTATCTGATTTTTGAAGTTATTTCTGATTGTTTCGCATTTTCAAGCATTCATCCCGACGATAAATCAGATGAATTATCGGCTATTATTACAGACGCTGTTAATTTCAGAAATGATCTTATTGCACGTGTTAATAATCCTGATGGTAAGGACAATCCAAAGATTGTAAAGGCTTATTATAAGGCAGTTGAAAAAGACCTCATCACAGGTGTTGATAAGCTATTTGACAGGCTTAGTGCTTTGTCGAAGAAGAAATAGTAAAGTTTCTGTATATCAGGTTTCCGCATTTACTGCATCTCCCATATTTATCGAGATTCATCTGTCTTGTTGAATATCCGGAGCGGTGGGTAACAGTCTCTCCGCATTTTGGACAGACAGTGTCTTGGCCTTTTTCTGAAAGGTTATTCCCGATATAAACAAAATCAAGTTTTGACGATGCTATTTTCTGAAGCCGTATAAGTGTATCTTCGGAGGTCGAGGGATTCTCTCTTTTGTACGTTGGAAAATATTTACTAAGATGAAGCGGGACATCTTTTCCCAGTTCACCTGCTATCCATTCAGCCTGCTTCACCATTTCCTTCTCTGAATCGTTCTCATCAGGAATAACAAGAGTTGTTATCTCAAGGTGCCTTCCCGATTTTACAATCTGCTTAAGGCTGCTCTTAACAGGTTCTAATTCAGTACCTGTTAGTTTCCTGTAGAAGCTGTTTTTAAACGCTTTCAGGTCAATATTAAAAGCATCAATAAAACCTGTCATTTCAGAAAGAGGTTTGCTGTTAATATATCCGTTACTGACCATTACTGTGGAAAGTCCTGATTTCTTAACGATTTCAGATACATCCCTGACATACTCGAACCATATCACCGGCTCATTGTAAGTGAATGCAATCCCGATATTGTTTTCAGTATCCACTGCCTCTTTTGCCAGATACTCAGGCTCTATTTTGTGACTACCAGTAATCTGAATATTCTGCGATATGTGGAAGTTCTGGCAGAAATCACATCTCATATTACAGCCATAAGATCCGACAGATAATATTTTATGTCCGGGGTAAAAATGATACAGAGGTTTCTTCTCTATTGGATCCGATGCTATACCCGAAACGATGCCATATGTTGTTAGTTCTATCTTTTCGCCAGTGTTCTTCCTCACTCCGCAAATTCCTGCCTTGCCTGAATTTAATTTGCAAAAATGCGGACAAAGCTGACATTCAATATAGTTTTCATATTTCAGTGATAGTTCTGTCATTGGTATCTATCTGATTGTATCTTCACCTCGCACCTCGCACCTCGTACCTCGAACCATTTTTAAATTAATCCAAAGGTATGATTTTCCCGGAACCTGTTTGCTCCGTAACTTTAACAGCAGGTTTTCCGTGATAATAAATATTCCCCGATCCCCATATCGATGCAGTAATGTTATCAGAGGCACTTAAATATATATCACCCACTGACCCGTTAAGAGCTTCTACATTCCTGCATTTCAGGTTCTCAGCAAAAATACTGCTTCCATACCTGTTGAACAGTACGGCGGAGTTAGCATAGCCGCTTATATATGAATACCCAAGAGTATTGGCAGAGTTTACAATCAGAAAATAGTCGCAGTCAACAACAAGTCTAGCTTCAGCTATTTCACCTATTCCTGCATATATAAATCTGTCTGTCCTGATTGTATCGTTATTGGAAATGTAAACAGGATCGTTGGTAACCAGATGCTCTATGTTGGTGAAATGAATTGTCAGTGTATTCTTATCCGGATTAACCGACATTCTTTTATGATCATCAATAACTAATGTATCGTTTCTAACAACTGCTGTTATTGAATTGACATCCTTTTTACCATTGATTACCAGTTTGTTAGTTGAGTCCTGTATCAGAACAATATCATATATGCCGGATATATCTGCGGCATTAAAATCACCAAGCTGAATTACCCTGGTTTCCTCATCGTCATTGAAAAATAACTTCTGACATGAGACTAGCAGAAGCATTAAAAAAACATATGTAAACAATCTCTTCATTTTTCACTTTTCACTTTTCACTTTTCACTTTGCCCTTTGCCCTGTGCCCTTTGCCCTGTGCCCTGCGCCCTCCGCCCTCCGCCCTGCGCCCTTACCATGTATACCCAACGCCCCACAAAAAGCAATCAGCTTTCGCCCAGTGTGATTTAATTGATATATTACCTGATATGTGGTCTGTTATCAGATACTGAACTGAAAGCTTGTTATAAACCGATGTAAGAACTTTATGTTTTGAATAGACATAATGTCCAATCTGAATACCACCAAGCAGACGATTATAACGTACTGCATATGAGGTGTGAAGACCAATCCTAACCAGATCAGAGAAATCACTCCCGGTCTTACCAAATTCAAGAGTGCGGGCCTCATCTATTGATCCGTCATATGAAAATTCTGTACCCAGACCAAGTCTTCTTTTCTGATTAAGTACTTTTTCAATGTTGTACGAAACAGATGTTACAAAATATCTGGTTCCAAGGAGATTATCATATACTTTCGTACCTGCAGAATAGATAATAGACTGCACTATTCGTTTATCAACAGCAGGAACCTCAGTGTCATTTCTGTTTTTTACCGAAGAGCTGTTAATCAGATAATTATAGCCAACTGAAATTGTGCCGGCATTAATGCCATAGTTCGGCGACCTTGTTTTTCCGTTAGAGAAGTGAGTTGCTCCGATTTCCAGAACGAGCTCTGAAACTGGGTTTATCTTTATTTTAGAGTCTATTCCGAGACGCATATAAATATTGTAATGAGAGCCAATTGCTCGATTGAGGTGATTTTCAACCGGGTCGAATACTCTTGTCAGGTATGCCCCTCCTGCTGAGATCTGGTAATTCAAAGAAAACTTCTCATTCTTCTTTAACAATGGAATATTTATGAAACCATAGACAGAATGTGCACTGCCAAGTATCTGGTTGTTTCCCAGATTCCAGTAAGAATAGCCAAAACCTGGTCTTGGGTACCGGTATAGTTTATCCCAGTATTCGTTACCTGATGACGGAAACCCAAATGAGAGATCAAATGCATAAATATCATCCTGAATAAGATACGACAGTGCCTCGTAAAAAGGAAGGATCATACCTGTATGGATCTTTGGTTCGATGATAAAAGGTCTCTTCACCGATTGTGCTTTCCCTGAAAGTCCTGAGGCAATAATTAATATAATCAGTATCCTGTTTTTCACATTATGCAACTTGAAAACAAAGATAGAGTATTACCTGAAGTAATTAAAAATTGGAAATTTATTCTATTTTTGATTGTGATTGATTTTCTGGATTCGGAATCAGGTTCCCATTAATAAGCATTAAGATGAAAAAAGAGATTAAAAAATCCTGCTTGATAGCGAATGTTTTTTTATTAATTGTTTTCAGCTCTTGTATTTTATCTGCCCAACCCGCTGAAGGTTGGAAAGCATCTAAGGAGACTGTAGAAAGGTTATCCAAACCAGGTGTTGAATTCAACTATTATGAGGAAAAGGTGCCTGCTTATACTTTGCCTGATATACTTACATCTTCTGATGGTAAAAAGATTTCATCTAAAAAGGAATGGGATCAGGTGAGGAGAAATGAGATCCTTGAGCTTTTCCGGACAAATGTATTTGGCCGTGTTCCTGAAACACCTTATCAGAAAAGTTTTAAAGTCATTAATACCGATCGAAATGCAATGAATGGCACTGCTACTCTTAAGCAGGTTGAAATACTTATATCCTCATCCGGAAAAGAACTTGTGATTCATCTTACACTATTTACACCTAATAATTCAAAGAAACCTTCTCCGGCATTTCTTCTTATCAATAACAGGGGACCAGCTAATACAGATCCGCTCAGGAAAGAGAAGAGTGAGTTCTGGCCTGCCGAAGAAGCTATCGGCAGGGGATATGCAATGGCTGTATTTAATAATTCTGATGTCGATCCGGATGACTTTGATGAATTTAAAAACGGAATACATGCATTGTTAGATAAGAATCCCCGTCCGGACGATGCCTGGGGTACCATAGCTGCCTGGGCATGGGGCGCAAGCCGGTGTATGGATTACCTTGTTACGGATAAAGATATTGATGCAGGGAAAGTTGCTGTGGTTGGACATTCACGCGGAGGTAAAACTGCATTATGGGCAGGAGCAGAGGATCAACGTTTCGCGATGGTTGTCTCAAATGAGTCAGGCTGCGGAGGAGCTGCACTGGCCCGTCGTAAATATGGTGAGACGGTAGCCAGAATCAATACAGCATTCCCGCACTGGTTCTGTACTAACTATAAGAAATTCAGTAATAATGAATCATCACTTCCTGTTGATATGCATATGCTGCTGGCTCTTACTGCTCCCAGGGCTTTGTATGTGGATTGCGCAAGCGATGATCTCTGGGGCGATCCGCGAGGGTCATATCTTGCTTTGTATCATGCTGCTCCGGTATTTAATCTGCTTGGAACAAACTCTCAGATACCAGAGTCGATGCCACTCCTTAATAAACAAGTAGTCAGCGGTAAGGTAGGTTTCCACATCAGAGATGGTGTTCATAATATGCTGTTAAAAGACTGGAACTGGTTTATGGATTTTGCAGAAATTGTAATGAAATAATTCTCTATGATAAACAACGATCTTAATATCAGAATCGATTTTGATCAAATGAAATCCGAATTTCTCAGGATTCTCTTAAAAGTTGGATTTACTGATCAGAAAGCAGTAGAATGCGCTGATATTTTTACAGTTAATAGCCTGGAAGGTGTCTATTCGCATGGGGTAAACAGGTTTGGCCGGTTTATTAAAAATGTCCGCGAGGGTTTTGTTAAACCTGATGCTGTACCTTCTCTAGTGCACAGTGCAGGTTCCCTCGAACAATGGAATGGTAATCTCGGACCAGGTCCTTTGAACGCAGTATTTGCCACCGACAGGGCAATAAGTATTGCTGATGCGAATGGATTGGGTCTGGTGGCTCTGGCAAATACTAATCACTGGATGAGAGCAGGTTACTATGGATGGAGGGCTGCGAGAAAAGGGTATGTACTGATAAGCTGGACAAATACTTGTCCGAATATGCCTGCATGGGGTGCAAAGGATCCGCGACTGGGAAACAATCCTTTTATGTTTGCAATACCCTATAAGAATGAGGCAATAGTACTCGACTTTGCCATGACTCAGTTTTCGTATGGAAAAATGGAGACATACAGAAATAACGAAATGAAATTACCTTACCCCGGAGGATTCAATAAACAAGGAGAACTCACCTCCGAACCGGGGGAGATATTAAAATCATGGCGTCCTGTTCCAATTGGCTACTGGAAGGGATCCGGACTTTCACTTCTCCTCGATATTTTTGCAGCAGTGCTTTCAGGTGGCCAGGCTACACACAAAGTAAAAGATTGTGAATCAGAACATGGTGTCTCACAGATCTTTATCGCAGTGTCGTTAGAGAAACTCTCTAATTATCAGTATATAGAGAATACAATAAATGAGATTATTACAGATTTGGTGCATTCTGATCCGGAGAGTGATAAATCATCAATCCGATACCCCGGAGAATCGGTTGTAAAATACCGGAAAGAAAATCTTGCAAACGGAATACCCGTAAATAAGGTTATCTGGGAAAAGATTCTTGCTCTTTAGACCTTTGTGCCATTGAGCCATTGAGCCTTTGCGCCTTTACGCCTTTACGCCTTTTTTCATATCTTTTCCTCTATTACTTCCAATGTTATATGTTTTAATTCTGCGAGTTCAATTATTTCGTCAAGTATTATCTCATTCTGATCATGAAAAGTAGTACCGAACCTAAGGATAACTCTTTTTTTTGATTTGATATGAAATATAATGTTAAGCGGATAAATGTCAATTTTCTCAATATCTGAAATTTTGATTTCCATTGCAGGCAAAACAACATTCTTCTTGAGCATTATTGATTCAGATCCAATTTCAATAAATCTCACAGTGCGACCAAGACCTGCCCATGTCTGATAAAATCCGAATAGGCCCAGGAAGATTATTGTAATCCAAAGAGTACTATCCGTCTTTAATGCTGTGATATTGAAGTATATCCAGAATGCCGCAATTATCAGACAAACAAACCCGAAAATAATCCTTATGATTTTTATAATGCGGCTGTCTTCTGCTGTTCCAAGGAGAAAATACTTTTTATCCATCCTGATTTATTTGTGGCAATGTATTGCTTTTTTTATTTGAATCCAAAACAGATTAGTCATATACTTATTCCAATATTCTTTCGTCAGTCTGTTTTTTTATTATAATTTTAGAGTTACTAAATGGTGATGAACCGAGTTTTGAAAACAGAGCTAAAACCTTATCCATGAACCGAAAAATCTTAGTGGTAATCCTGATATTTCTTATCTTTTTCGCTATCTCTTTCCTGACAAATATCCTTGGAGCAATTAATCCTAATGTCAGCGATAGTTATTTGTTAAGCGGCACGATGACCGGGATGCTTCCTTTCTCTTTCTTTATCGCATATGCTTTAATGTCAATTCCTTCGGGGATGATTATCCAAAAGTATTCCGAAAAGAAATGCCTTATCGCTGCCTGGATTCTGGCCTTTTCAGGAGCATTATTGTTTACTATTGTTCCGGTATTTCCTGTTTTCCTATGTTCTCTTTTCCTTATCGGTAGCGGCATGGCTCTCCTGCAGGTAGCACTCTACCCCTTATTAAGAGTCTCAGGCGGTGAAGAACATTTTGCATTTAATTCCGTGATTGCTCAACTTGTTTTCGGAGCTGCTTCATTTTTAAGTCCTTTTGTATATTCTTATCTGGTCTCAAATCTTAATTCTCCGGAATTAAGCCAGGGAGGCTTTATAAAATTAGTTTCATTATTTACTCCTGACAGCCTGCCATGGGTCTCTATCTATCTGATCTTTGCTTCAATAAGTTTGTTAATGGTGGTAATAATATCCTCTGTAAAGTTCCCTGCTGTTATACGAAAGGAAGATGAAATAGTGGGCGCCTGGAAAACACATGTTGAGCTTTTCAAATTGAGAACAGTAATACTTTTTTTCTTTGGAATATTTGCATATGTTGGTGTTGAACAGGGAATTGCTAACTGGATTTCAGAGTTTTTAAGGACCTACCATGGCATCAAACCTGAAACCGGAGGCGCGGCTACAGTAGGCCTTTTCTGGGGGATGATGACTATTGGGTGTATCCTCGGACTCGTTTTACTTAAAGTATTGGATAGCAAAGTAGTCCTGAGAATATTCACAGCATCAGCCTTAATCATCCTTACTTTCACTTTGTTCGGAAAAGTTGAATTTGCTCTTTTTGGTTTTCCTGCATTGGGATTTTGTCTTTCAGTGATGTATGCTATTATATTTTCACTGGCACTTAACAGCATTTCAAAATATCACGGATCATTTGCAGGAATATTATGTACAGCTATTGCTGGCGGTGCCATCTTTTCTTTACTTATTGGAAAACTGAAGGATATGATAGGATTACAGGCCGGAATGATGATATTATATCTTCCGCTCGCTTACATTCTTAGTATAAGCTTTTGGGCAAAACCCCTGGTACAGAATGCGACATTAAAAAAGAAAACAAATTCCTGATTTAATCTACATAAAATGAAAACAAGTATCAATTTTCTGATCGCAGTCTTGTTTCTGTCAGTTGCCTCATGCAAAACTGTGAAGGAACAAGAATCGCCGGAATGGCGACAGTTATTTAACGGTAAAGACCTTACTGGCTGGAAGCATGCCGGTCCGGGATTTATGTCTGTTGAAAATGGCTTATTAAGAGGAAATGGGGGCATGGGTTTGTTGTATTGGGAGGGTGAAAAGTTTGGAAATTGTATGATTAAGATCGTTTTCAAAATGGAGAAAACAAACAGCAATTCAGGTGTTTTCATAAGGGTGCCTGTTGAACCGCGTGAAGAATGGATGCCCATTCACTACGGCTATGAAGTTCAGATTGATAATATGCCTGAGCTTTCTGATGAAGATGAATATCATTATACTGGAACGGTATATTCCCTTTCCAGGCCATTGGCCAAACCCGGTAAGCCAGGCCCGGAATGGAATACTATGGAGATCACTCTTGACGGTCCCAGAACAATTGTATTCGTAAATGGAGAGAAAGTCACTGATTACAAAGAAGGAGACCCTGTCCCTGAACGCAAATTTGATTTCGAACCTATTCGCGGACCCCGTCCTGATTCAGGTTACCTTGGAGTCCAGAATCATGGCGAAGCTGATGTTGTATTTTTTAAGGAGATCGCTGTAAAGCCACTTGTAAAAACTTCAAACTAATTTATAAATGATTGTTATTTAATACTTTATAGATATTATATGAAAGCAATTAACCTAAGGACAAAGGAAAATGGCGGAATTTCACGACGCAGTTTTATGAAATCTGCTGCCTCAGGAGCTGCTGCACTTACAATACTTCCAAATTTCACAGTTAGCGGATTGGGACATGTTGCTCCGAGTGATAAACTTTTAATTGCTGCAGTAGGATGCGGGGGTGAAGGTGCGGACGATATCCGTCACTATAGCATTGCTCCAAAGAAAAATGCTGAAATCGCATTCCTGTGCGATGTTGATGACAGACAGGCTGCTCCGAGGATTAAGGAGTACCCAAAAGCAAAGTTCTATCACGACTGGCGTGAAATGTTTGATAAGGAGAGTAAGAATTTTGATGCTGTTTCTGTTGCAATACCCGATCATAATCATGCGATAGTGGGCTTGAGTGCAATGCAGCTTAAAAAGCACCTCTATCTGCAGAAACCATTGACTCACGATATCTATGAAGCCAGAATTCTTACACAGGCATCAGAGAAGTATAAGGTAGTTACCCAGATGGGTGACCAGGGTGCTTCATGCGATGGTATGCGCACATTAAGAGAATGGATTGAAGCTGATATTCTGGGCGACATTCAGAAGGTCTTTTGCTGGACTGACAGGCCGGTTTGGCCACAGGGAATCTCCTGGCCTTCTGCCCGTCCCGCTATTCCTCCTGAACTTAAATGGGATCTCTGGCTCGGTACAGCTGATGAAACAGATTATATTGATAATCTTGTTCCTTTCAACTGGAGAGGCTGGTGGAAGTTCGGAACAGGTGCTCTCGGTGATATGGGTTGTCATATAATGGGACCGCCATTCAAGTTGCTGAATCTTGGATACCCTACTGAAGTCTCCTGCAGTGCAAGCACTGTTTACAGCGGTATTTTTATCGAGGGTATTTATCCCGAAAGCGGACCTGTGTCAAGTTCAGTAAGATTTAAATATGAATTAAAGAATGGCAAAAACCTCGATCTCTACTGGATGGACGGAGGTATAACACCAGAGCGTCCATACGAAATCGACCCGGATGTTAATATGAATGATATTATGGGTGATTACCCCGGACTGAATGATTACGAGGGAGCTACATTATTTATAGGTACGAAAGGAAAAGCAGCCTGTGGTTGGGGTGGGAGGAATCCGATTTTATTACCTCTTTCGAAAAACAAGGAAATTAATGTACCCAAAAAGTATCCGCGTGTCGTTGGAGATATGGATGGTCACTGGTGGCAATGGATTGATGCATGTATTGCCGGGTACGGTAATGCAGAAGTCGATTCACCATTTGTAGGATATGCCGGACCGCTTACCGAAACAGTTCTGATGGGTAATCTGTTACTAAGAAGCTTTAACATACAGCAGAAAATAAAAAGAAAAGACCCTGTGTATGGTGAGATGGAAGGTAATGTTTTCCCCGGAAGGTACAAAAGCTTTAAATGGGATGGTGAGAACATGAGAATTACAAATTTTGAGCAGGCTAATCAGTTTGTAAAACGTGAGTACAGAAAAGGCTGGGGAGAAATAAAACTTTAATAATTATCTCGCTAAGTCGCAGAGGCGCAAAGATAAACTTAGCGCCTTAGCGTCTTTGCGGGAAAAAATACTATGAAACAAATTATATATTCTGATTATACCGAACTCTCGGTAAAAACTGCAGAACTGATTGCATCAATAATCCTGAAGAAGCCTGATGCTCTTCTCTGTTTTCCTGCTGGTGAAACATCTGTTGGGACCTTTAAATGCCTTATCGATCTAAATAAAAGCGGTAAGATTAGTTTTAAAAAGTGCAGGATAGTCGGACTGGACGAATGGGCTCACATAGGCGAAATGAAAAGCGAAAATGGCTTCTCATTCATGCGAAAGCATCTTTTTGATCATATAGATTATTCAAAGGAGAATCTCTGCTTTTTCGATGGGGAATCAGCAGATCTGATGAATGAATGTAAAAAAACAGATGATTTCATAAGAAAATATGGTCCGGTTGATATGATGCTGCTGGGAGTTGGTATGAATGGTCATCTGGGATTAAATGAACCAGGAACCTCCTTTAGCCTGAATGCTCATATTGCGCATCTTGATGAAACTACAAAGAGTGTTGGTAAGAAATACTTTTCAGCTAATGTTGAGCTTTCCACGGGAATAACACTAGGCATAAAAGACATAATGGAAGCTAAGACTGTTATTCTGCAGATAAATGGTTCGAGAAAAGCGGAAATAGTAAAAAAGCTGTTCGATAGTGAGGTTTCAAATGCTTTTCCTGCTTCCGTGCTGAAAGAACACAAGAACTCCTTTGTGCTTCTTGACAGTGAGGCTGCAAGATTGTTGTAGATTATTTAATCCCTTTTATATCAGAAGGTTTATTAATCAGGAATATCTCGAGATCAGAATTATTAACTGCAGCAATAAGATACTCCTTCCCTGATATTCTGATTGTAAGGAGTCTTCTTGAATCTCCTTTGATTATTAAGCCGCTTTGAGCAGGCATTAATGCTTTAAATTCCATGCTTTTATTACCAGTTAAGTACCATCCGTAACTGGCATCATATCGTCCTATTGACGGGCTAACCTGGTAGTTGTTCCCGGCCAGTACTATGTCGCGGATACTATCCTGATTGAAGTCCTTTACAATAATGTCGCGAACAGGTGAGAACTGTGCTTCAACAGGTAACTGTCTGATTTGAAATGTTCCATCGCCGTTATTGATAAAAAGACAACTTTCCTGAAGTACTGCTTTCTTTATAACAGACTGGTTAACAGCTTCATTGCCAAAAATATCCCTGATATTTTTCCCTCCAAAATCTGAATAGTTCGTATATTTTTCTCCAACACCGGCAATGTAAGCAGCAAGTTCATCAAGAGAAGCAACCGGGTAGCTGATACCATCTTCATAAGAGCAGATTATCTGATCAATTAATCCGTTATTGTCGAAATCATTAAGATACATTTCTACAGGTTCTTTTACTGACGCCCTGAAAATTGAATTCAATCCCAGGTTACCACCAATAAGATCCAGATCACCGTCCAGATCAATATCTGTTGCCTCAATACAATTCCACCACCCGGAGGTCGCTTCCAGACCAGCTTCTTGAGTTGCATCTGAAAATACCCCATTGTCATTTTTTAGGATGCAGATTTTCATCCATTCACCTGCAAGAATAAGATCAAAATCACCATCTTTATCATAATCCATCCATTCTGAATCAGTTACCATACCGATATTCTTTTGCCCCGGCATTCTGGAAGCAGTAACATCTTTAAAACGACCTTTGCCATCATTTTCAAGCAATAACTGTTCAGGCGGAAGCCCATACGCCCCCGGAACAGATCTCGATCCCACAAACAGATCAATGTCTCCATCAGAGTCAAAGTCTACAGCATTTACACTTGATCCGTTATATGCAGTATATGGCAATGATCCTTTGTCACAGGGTCTAAATCCACCTTTACCGTCATTTATCAGCAGCAGGTCTTCAAGCAGCGGATCTCCCAAAGGATTTTCATTACCACCGCGAACTACATAAAGGTCCTGATCAAGATCTCCATCAGCGTCAAAAAATGCAGCATCCACATCCTCAGTACTGCTTTCAAGTAAGAACTGAGGCACGTTTAAATCTTTAAAACTGCCATCTTTCTTCTGAATAAATATTTTTGCCGGTTCGCCTTTAGCACCCCCTGCAAACAGGTCTTCCAGTCCGTCCCCGTTTACATCTCCAACCGCAAGAGCAGGACCATCTGCAGAAAGTGAGTGGGGGATAAGGATCTCACGTTTAAAATCAACGTATTTATCTTCTTTGTGAACATAATCAATGCCTGGTATCTCTGTCCTGGAAAACAGTTTTATGCCTTCTTTAAGGTTTTCAGTTAAGTAAGCCGGTGGATGTGCATTTTTAATATCCAGTGTTAGAAGCTTATTGGCAGTGACGTTTTTAATTACTTCCCATGACTTGTCGGGCCAGTGTACTTTAATAGAATCAATAACTTCTGATGTTCCAAGCCCGAAATGCAAAACATCGGAGGTTGCTGACAGAAATCCGCGTGTCGGATACTGTTCTGCTATCTGATTCTGTCCGTTGCAATAGACCGATACCCGGGCTCCGATTCCCCTCGTGTTTAATCCTGCTCCCTTAAGTGCAACATTCAGATAATTCTTGCCGGCTACTTTATCCGCATTGTTTCTATAGATAGTAGCATTTTCATTAATATTGTTTATAACAAGATCAAGATCACCGTCATTATCAAGATCCGCATATGTTGAACCATTGGAAAATGAAGCCCTGTTTATTCCCCATTTACCAGCCATATTTGAAAATGTTAGGTTACCGTTGTTTCTAAAGATGTAACTTACATTTGGATGAAGGGGCATTTTTTCGTATAGATCCTTATCTGAAAGATTGCTGTTATCCTTTGTCGGAGAAAACCTGTTACCTCCTGTCAGGAACTTAACATAGTCAAGATCGTTGGCTCTTCTGTAGATCCCGTTTGTAATGAAAAGGTCCTTCCATCCGTCATTATCAACGTCACAAAACAATGGCGACCAGCTCCAGTCAGTAGAAAAAACACCCGACAATCTTCCTATTTCACTAAATATGCCGCCACCAAGGTTCAGCTGAAGCATATTCCTGACGTACTGGTAGTAATATCCAAAATCAAGTTTAATTTCATAGAGTTCATAATCATCCTCACCTCCCGATTGTTTCCTGATTTTTTCCTTATCCGGCAGCATGTCAAGTACCACCACATCGAGAAGGCCATCGTTATTTATGTCTCCTACATCATTTCCCATCGACGATCTGCTTGTATGTGCAAAGGATTCGGTCATTTTTTCGGCAAAAGTGCCATTCCCCTGATTGATATACAGATAGTCATTTTCATGGAAGTCATTTGAAACAAAAATATCAGGAAGGCCATCGTTATTTATATCACAGATATTCACGCCGAGTCCATATCCGATCTGGCTGCTGTAAATTCCTGCTTCCTGAGTAACATCCTTGAAAATCTGTATTCCATCGCTTGCATCATTTCTGAATAATCTGTCACCTGCCAGTGAATCTTTCTCCAAGCGTAAAGAGACAGCACCATAACTTCGTTTTGTATGAACAGAATGATTCAGAAGGTACATATCCAGATCACCATCAAGATCATAATCGAAGAATGCTGCCTGGGTTGAGAAGCCCTGAAAATCAAGTCCATAATCTTTTGCCTTATCAATAAATGTCAGGTTGCCCTGGTTTATGAATAACTGATTTCTGCCAAGTATTCCTTTATAATTTCCAACCTGGCAAACATAAATATCAAGTAATCCATCGCCATTAATATCAGCCATAGTTACACCTGTCTTCCAATTGCCGGTACCTGCAACCCCAGCAGATACAGTGATATCTTCAAACACAAGATTTCCCTTATTCAGGAACAACTTGTTCGGTAATTGATTGGATGTGAAGTATAAGTCAATCAAACCATCATTATTGATATCTCCGGCTGCAACACCTGCTCCGTTATTGAAGTACAGATATTCAATGATATTAAAATCTTCATTTTCAACTAACTGGTTCTTAAAATCAACATTAGTCAGTGAAGGAGATAATATTGAAAATAACTGATCTGGTTCTTCTGCTTCACGGGTGCAGGAAGAAACAAAAAGGATTGCAGTGAGGATGAGTAAGAAATTCTTCATTGATAACTTTCACTTACCTGCAACTTTGAATACTTGTAACGGATCATTGCTGCGCGATACAACAAGTATATTATCTTTTGAGGTTTTTATTTTCAGGATATCCCTGATCTCCCCTTCAAGATGAAAGCCTGAGACTTTTGCCGGGACATTTCTGAATCCTCCTTTTCCGTCACCAATAAGCAATGATCCATAACTGGCATCGTATCTGCCTACTTCAGGTTTTACGCTGAACAGATTGCCTCCAAGCAGAATATCAATGATGCCATCCTCATTGTAGTCTTCCGCGTTGGCAGCAAAAACAGGAGAAAACTGAACCTCGACAGGTAACGGTTTTCTGGAAAAATTTCCGTTTCCATCATTAATAAACAGCGAGGTTTCAAGCAGGTATGCATCAAGCTGAATCGAATTCTTTAACAGCTCGGGAGGAAACATATCAGTAATCTGCTGATCTTTATATGATTCGTAAGTAGGATATTTCTTCGCCATATCGGGAATCTGCCTGGTAAGGTCATGCTTCAAAGCCAGCGGATAAGATTTTTCACCGTCATATGTGCTTATTATCTGCTCAGCAGATCCATTGAGGTCAAAATCATTTACATACATAGTGACAGGTTTCTCTTCAGTAGCTTTGAATCTTGAATTTAAACCATGGTTTCCGGCTATGAAATCTATATCACCATCCGAATCAAAATCTGCTGCTTCAAGGCAGTTCCACCAGCCTGATGTCTTTTCGGATCCCATTGCATCCTTTTTCTCTTTAAAAGTACCATTCTCATTAATGAAGATTCTGACAGGCATCCAGTCGCCAGTAATAATCATGTCCTTATCTCCGTCTTTATCAACATCTTCCCATAGCATGTCTCTTATCATTCCTGCATTCTGAAGCTCAGGGGCAACCTTAGAGGTTACATCGGTGAAATTTCCTTTTCCGTCATTTTCCAGAATGTATCCGCTCACAGGTACACCATACAGAAATGGTTTAAGACGGAGCCCCACAAATAATTCAATAACTCCATCTTTATCAAAATCTTCAGCACTTACACAGCCTGTGCTTTCATACTTTCCAGCCGGCAATACCTGATCGGATTTCTTAAACTGGCCTTTGCCATTGTTTATATACAAACGATCGCTTAACGCTGATGAGCTTTCCGGAAATTCATTGCCTCCGCTGGCAACATACAAATCCATATCCTTATCACCATCGGCATCAAACATAGCGCAATCAACTTCCTCAGATATTTTATCTTCTTCAAACAGAGCCTTTTCAACTGTAATAAATGATCCGTTATTCTGCTGAATCATCAAAGCCCCTGGTTCTCCTTTAGCACCGCAAATGTAGATATCATCAAGTCCGTCTCCGTTCACATCTCCTTTGCACATCCCTGGCCCTTCAGTTGAAACCATATGATAGAGAAGCCTCTCCCGTTCAAAATCATTAAAATCACTCTCCCTGTGCACAAAGTTTATCCTGTTCTCGTTTGTAATATCCTCGAAATAAACATTTTGAGAACTAATGAAATCCACTGAATGTATTGTGCTTTTAACCGCATCTTTCTGATGGAGAGTTAATATCTGATCTGTTTTTACATTTGTCAGCACTGTTGTTCTGTCATCAGGCCAATTTACTATAAGTGAATCAACAACTGTAATATTGCCTAGTCCGAGGTTTGGACGGGAATCAACTGTCGATAAATATCCTCTCATTGGCATTTGTTCGAGATATACAATGCTGCCTTTATTCTTCACAGTCACTTTTGCTCCGATTGCTGCAGTGTTGGCACCTTCACCTTTTAATATTATTTTCAGAAAATGATTCTCCGGCATTTTTTGCCTCGATTCATTGCGATAAACATGCATTGGAAGGTTCACATTATTCACTACAAGATCCAGATCTCCATCATTGTCGAGATCACCATAGGCAGCTCCATTTGAAAATCCCGGAGTACCAAGACCCCATGAATCCGCTTCATTTATAAATTTATAATCGCCTGTATTTTTGAATGCATAGCTGGGGATTTTTACTGAAGGTATGGCATCGATAAGTCTCTTGTAATCCACATTTTTTCCTGAAACAATAGACATAACCATGTCACGGTTCGAAAAGAATTGTATATAGTCCTGATCTGTAAGGTCTTTATAGATCCCATTAGCTACAAAAATATCCTTTAAGCCATCATTGTCAAGATCCGCAATCAGTGCTCCC
The DNA here is from genome assembly GCA_016709865.1 of Bacteroidales bacterium. Lineage (NCBI taxonomy): Bacteria > Pseudomonadati > Bacteroidota > Bacteroidia > Bacteroidales > Bacteroidales bacterium. The sequence continues at coordinate 791,405 of JADJLX010000005.1, read as the reverse complement.
CATGACCAGTCGGTAGCATAAATTCCGGCCAACCTGCCGATTTCACTGAATGTGCCATCACCATTATTCAGCTGCAGAACATTGCGGGTAAACTGATGATGATAGCCGTTTTCAACACTCGATTTATAATTTTCGAGATTATCGAATGTTGTTTTTGTTTTGAGTCTGTCATTATGCTCCGGGAGCATATCAGTTGCAAATATTTCTGGATAATAGTCATTATTTATATCTGCCATATCTCCACCCATAGAGGCAGCTGAAATAGATCTCATCATTTGTGTTAGAGTCTCCCTGAAAGTTCCATCCTGATTATTGATATAAACATAATCCCTCTCAAAGAAGTCATTTGAAACATAAATATCCATCCATCCATCCATATTTATATCACCGACAGTAACTCCCAGACCGAATGCAATCGTACTGCCATAAATTCCGGCAGCCTCACTTACATCGGTAAACTTATTTCCGTCATTTCTAAAGAGTTTGTGTCCTCCGAGTGTATCCCTGACAGATCGTTGATTCTCTTTAAGATTAAAGCTTCCAATTGCTTTTGGGAAGTTTTTCAGAAGATACATATCAAGGTCACCGTCTTTGTCATAATCAAAGAATACTCCCTGTGTAGAGTTTCCCTGTTCATCCAGACCGTATTCTTTTGCTCTCTCTGAAAAAGTAAGGTCTCCGTTATTGATATACAATTCATTTCTGCTCTGTTCTCCGTTCGGACTTCCTGATTTGCAGACATACAAGTCCGTATATCCATCACCATTTACATCTGCAAAGCTTATACCGGTTGACCATCCCTTTCCCTGAATTCCTGAGCTGAGTGATATGTCTTCGAATTTGAAATCACCTTTGTTCAGATAAAGTACATTGGTACCCATATTGGACCCCATAAGGATATCGGGCAGACCATCGTTATTTATGTCATTCAGGGCAACTCCGGCACCATTATAGAAATTACGGAAAGTGTATATATTGAATTTTGACTTTAGCTGCACATCATAGTCAAGGTGATTTACGAAACCGGCCTGTGTAACTTCAGAGGGAAGCAGCGTAAATAACTTATTATCAGCATTCCTGGCAGAATTTTTGCAGGCAAAAAAAATTAGCGGCAGTAATAGCCAGGCAAGCAGAAGTTTTACTTTAACGAATTGACCAGGCCTTATCATCAAATTATTTAAGTTCTTTTATGTTATCAATCGGATTATTTACAACTTTTGAGGAATCTGATGGTTCTTTTTTTACAAGCATATCAGTAAAAACAGCCCAGACATGCAATTCGTCCTCTTTAAATATTGAAATGCGTCTGTTGCCGCTTATGTTAACATATGCCATTCCCTTCTCAGGGTGCTGTACTTCCATAAAATCATTACCATAAACCTGTTTGAACCAACTCAGCACATCAGCCTGCAGCTTCTCGGATGTCAGCTCTTTATTCCAGGGGGCCCATCCGCTGTAAACGAAACGGACAGGCATTTCGGAGATTTTGCTGTTGACAAATGAAGGATAAAAATCCATAGTTGCCGGATATTTCAATTCATTTCTCATCTGATATTCAACAGTGGTGTTTGTACCTCCCTGTTTTATTAAGCCCTTCCTGTTAAGCTGCCAGCATTTAGTGTAGAAATCTTTGTCTGGCATTCCAAGATACAATCCCATGAACAATGAATCACTTCTGATTCCGCTTGCAAGTTCCCGTTTTAATTTTCTCTCATATTCTGCTTTTGGGGAACACCCGGATGTTATATATCCAATAACCATCAGAGAAACAAGCCATAAAACTATTTTTTTCATACTATTTAAGTCAAAATTTATAGAACTGAAAATTATCATTATTTTTTGCAACAACAAGGACCCGGATTCCATTTATATTAATAATTTTCAGGTCGCGGATCTCTCCTTTGATAAAGATCCCTGATTCATTTGCTGAAGTACTTTGGAAAGATCCATTTGATTTACCTTTCAGAAAAAGGCCATAGCCGGCATCATATATTCCTTTTTCAGGTTTTGCCCTGTAAAGGTTCCCTCCTAAAACGATATCACATAATCCATCATCATCAAAATCATTTGCAGAAATGGCATAGACAGGAGTAAACTGAGCCTCAGACGGGAGAGGAGAAAGCTTAAGACTTCCCTTCCCGGAATTGACCATTAGACAACTCTCCATTATCCTGGCACTTAATATAACAGATCTTTTTAATACTTCGGGAGGGAAGATATCTTCAATTGTCTGATCTCTGTAATCATTAAATGATTTATATTTTGTTTCAAGTGAAGAGATTTGCTTCACAAGATCATCTTTCATTGCAGCCGGAAATGATTTGTTTCCGTCGTACGTACAGATAATCTGCTCTGTGCTGCCGTTCAGATCAAAATCATTAACATACATTGTTACAGGCTTTTTGACAGAGGCTTTAAAAAACGAATTTAAGCCCTGGTTACCCAGTATAAAGTCGACATTTCCATCATTATTCAGATCCTTTGCTGTTATTGTGTGCCACCATCCCTGAGTCTCTGATAAATCATACTGCGCAGTTTTATCTATAAAGGTATTCTTGTCATTTATTAAAACTTTTACCGGCATCCAGTCTCCGACAATTACCATATCCAGGTCAGAATCATTATCCATGTCAGCCCAAACCATATCTGTTATCATACCTATATTAACCAATGAAGGTGCTGCTTTCTCTGTGATATTTGAATAATTGCCTTGTCCGTCATTTTCTAAAATATATCCATTTACCGGAACTCCGTAACTGAAGGGGAGCAGCCTAACACCTACAAAAAGGTCAATATCACCATCTTTGTCAAAATCAGCAGGTTGCACACAGGAAGTGCTTTCATATTTTCCATCAGGAAATATCTGGTCTGATTTCGAAAAGTTTCCTTTTCCGTCATTTAAATATAAACGATCACCAAGGGCTGATGAGCTTGACGGAAACTCATTACCTCCGCTGGCAACATACAGATCATTATCCCCGTCTCCGTCAGCATCAAAGAAAGCACAATCAGTATCTTCCGATATTTTGTCGGCCTTAAATAGTTCTGTATTAGTACTTCTGAAATTTCCCGATTCATCCTGCACAAACAATGCTCCCGGTGAATCTTTTGCCCCGCACAAATATAAATCATCCAGGAGATCGCCATTTACATCGCCGACTGCAATATGAGGACCTTCATTTGATATCATCTGAAAAAGCAGGCGGTCACGGTCAAAATCTGAGAAGTCATTTTCAGCATGAGCATAATCCAAACCTCTGATTTGATCAATCTGCTGAAAGACATTATCCTGGTTAATTTCCTGTTTCTGCAAACAACCTGTTTCGGCTTTGCTTTCATCCAGTTTCAGGAACTGATTAGCCTGAACATTTATAAGTTTAGAGCAATTGCCATCTGGCCATTTAACTACCAATGAATCAATCAGAGTTGCTGAGCCCAGACCAAAATGAAGTCTTTTATCAACCGATGACATGAATCCTCTTGCCGGAATAACTTCCCTGTAGTTAATTTTACCCTGGTAGTATAGTGTAACCGAGGCACCTGTTGCGCCACTGTTTTTTCCGGTACCGATCAGTTCCGTTACAAGAAAATTTGTTTCAGATTTCTGATCCGAATCATTTCTGTAAACAAATGGGGGCATGTTTACATTATTTACTATAAGGTCCAGATCACCATCATTATCAAGGTCCCCGTAAGCTGCACCATTTGAGAATGAAGGATCTCCAAGACCCCATAGTTCAGCATTATTTGAGAATGTGAGATTTCCATTATTGTGAAATGCATAGTTTGGGATCTTTACTGAAGGAATCATATCGATGACTTTCAGAATAGCCTTTTCCTCCGTATTTATGATTGACCTCATAACAGACGGGTTTGAATAGATATCAAGGTAATCACGGTCAAGCAAGTCCTTATAAATACCGTTAGCGACGAAAATATCATTCCATCCGTCATTATCAAGATCCATAATCAGGGCTCCCCAGCTCCAGTCGGTGGCACTTACACCACTTTGTCTTCCTATCTCACTGAAAGAACCGTTTCCGTTATTAAGCTGTAATACATTCCTTGCAAACTGGTGGTAATAACCATTTTTAAGCTTCATCTGGTATCTGTTCCAGTCCTCGAACATTACCTTTGTTTTAAGCCTTGAATTTCCCTCAGGAGTCATCTCAGTTACGAATATATCGGGGTATGCATCATTATTAATATCTGCAATATCAGCTCCCATGGCACCAAGACTTGTTTCACGTAGCTGATCTTCAAGAGATTCAGTAAAAGTTCCGTTTCTATTATTTATATACAAATAGTCACGTTCAAAAAAGTCATTCGATATATAAATATCGGGCCACCCGTCTCTGTTGAGATCACCCACACTTACTCCAAGTCCAAAACCAATCTTGCTTCCAAAAATTCCGGCTTCTTCACTTACATCAACAAAGTGGTTACCATCATTCCGATAGAGTTTATTTGCTCCGAGTGAATCGCGGATCTGTCGCTGATCTGGTTTAATGTCAAATTCTGTTACCGACTGAAAAGAATTGTTCAGAAGATAGCAATCCAGGTCTCCATCCCTGTCATAATCGAAGAATGATGCATGATTTGATAATCCGGCATCTGCCAAACCGTACTCTTCAGCCTTCTCTGAAAAAGTAAGGTCTTTATTATTTATAAATAAATCATTATGTCTGTTTGCACTTCCGGGATCTCCTGATTTACAGACAAATATATCCAGCCAGCCATCACCATTAATATCTGTAATACTCACACCTGTTGACCAGGCTCCTGAACATGCCACACCAGCCTGATTTGTAATGTCTTCAAAGACAAAATCACCTCTGTTAATGTATAACTTGTTATCTGCAAGATTACCACAGAAGTAGATATCCGGAAGGCCGTCATTATTGAAGTCACCAATACCAACACCGGCACCGTTGTAAAAATTTCTGTACGTATAGGTGTTAAATTCCTCGGTATATTCAAGTTGGTTTATGAAGTCAATCCTGGTATGCTTATCACTTATTAATGTGAACAATGGCTTTCTAAATGATTTATTATCATCACGATTGCATGACCAGTGCAGAATGAATAAACAGAATATTAACCCAAATTTCAATAATTGTCTTGTTTTAGCCATTCTAAATACAATCTATATCAAAACCAAATTAATTTTTTAATGAACTGCAAGATAAAAAAGAAGAGCAAGCAAATTTAGTACTTGCTTGCTCTTAAATAAATATTGTTTATGTATTATTACTAGTAGCCCGGATTTTGTACAAGATTCGGGTTAGCTGCAATTTTATCCTTATGAATAGGGAAGATTGTGAGGTATGCACCGGTTTTGATAACATCACCAGGATTGTAAAATGGGAGAGCCCATTTTGCAACGTCGTTGTAGAATCCCCAACGAATCAGATCCTGACGCCTGTGGTTCTCTGCGAACATCTCACGGCCAATCTCATTAAATAATTCACCACCTGCAACAACAGGACCAGCCATGTCGTAGCTTAGTTTACCATCAAGAGAAGTGAGGGCAGGTACACCAGCACGGGTTCTGATCTGATTAACAAGTGCTAATGCTGCAGCTGAGTTAGGATCTTTGCGGAAGAGAGCTTCAGCTTTCATAAGAAGTACATCTGCATAGCGGAATACTGCATAGTCATTGCTCATCGCATCAGGGTGTGATCCTAAAGCTATTTCCCACTTACCTACTCTTACACCTGACTGTCTGTAAGCCTGTGGACCTAATTCATTAATCTGTGGCTGACCTGAACCAATGTTACCAAGATTCAATTTGGCTCCGTCAGGGTCTCCAAGGAGTGGAGCAGGAGTACGGGTGAGGTTTGGCTTCTCAAAACCGTCGTCCATAACGAATCCGCCGCTTGCTTTATACTGATAACCTGCAATAAAGTTACCTCTTCTGATAGCAGGACTGGTAAGTGTTCCAGCATCACCTTTTCTGAGGTCAGCATCATCATAGGAATTATAGAATTCTTCAAGTGTGCAGAATCCATTCCATGGCTGTGCAGTAAGATTATAAGTGTCCTGACTGCCATAATGTAATGTACGAACTGCAAGGTTGAAACCTGTAAAGAATACCTGATCGTAAGGAATTGCAAAGATGAATTCTTTTGATCCTGAGTTATTTACATTGAAGTTAGTGAAATAGTTGCTCTCTAGTGTGTATTTACCTGAGTTAATAACTTCGTCGCATGCAGTTATAACCTTATCCCACTCTGCTGTGCCGGAATAAACTGCTGCATTAAGATACAACTTTGCAAGCAGTGTCTGTCCTGCATAATAATTCATACGACCGTAAGTGGTGCCATCAACAGATTTTGAAAGTTTTGGAACAGCAGTTGCAAGGTCGCCGACAATGAAATCATAAACTTCTTTTCTTGATTTTGTAGCAGGAGCGGCGTCGGCCTTTGCAAAATCAGTTACCAATGGAACATTACCATAGAGGTCAATTAGCTGCCAGTAAAAGAAACCACGGACAGTCTGGAGTTCTGCAATATATGCATCGGCAACAGCCTGATCAACCTGTTTGCTTTCAACAAGCGATGTGAATTGGTAAATAAGACGGTTTGTAGTATTTACTCCTCCAAAACCAAAGTTCCAGGCACCATTAACATATCCATCTTCAGTTCCATAGGCATGTAAATGAATCCTTCTCTGGGTACCACCATCATCCCAGTCCTGACCTCTTGTAGGATAAACACCCTCATCAGTACTGCATTCCTGGACATTCATCAGGTCACCGGAAGCATAATCAGCAAATTGAGTATATGCAGCTCCCAATGCGGAGATGAACTCTTCCTGTGTTTTGAAGAAGTTGGCAGGTGTAACCTCGCCATACAGTTCTTCATCAAGCTTGGTACATGACTGTGTAAAAGTAGTCACGATAAGCACAGCTATTAATAATCCTAAATGGACTAGCGTTTTTTTCATTATGTTATATTCTTTCGTTTTCATATCTTATTCATTATCAGGATTAAAAAATAATGTTTATACCAAATGAAGTAGATCTGGTCCTGAACCATGTATTTCTTCTGTCTACACCAGGTATAAGAGGATTATTGCTGTTTTCAATATCTCCATATCTTGGGTTTGGATCCACACCCTTGTAACCTGTGATATAGAATAAATTGTTACCTGCAACATATAACCGGATTTTGCTGAATCCTGCAGTTTTAGGCAGATTGAAATTATAACCTAAACTCAGGTTATCAAGAGAAACAAATGAAGCATTCTCAACGTGATAACTTGAAAGAACGCCTGAAGAGTTATTCAGGAGAACTCCGGTTGAAGCATTTCTCATGTCAGTAGCTGTCTTAGGAAGATTATATGATCCGATCATCCTTGGTACTTCGTAGAAACCGCGGTATGAATTGATAAGATCGTGTCCGAAAACACCACGGAAGAAAACATTAGCATCCCAGTTTTTATAAGTAAACACGTTACCGAATCCAAACTGGAAATCAGGTAATGCATGTCCTACAACCTGACGGTCAAGAGTATTTACGGTTCCGTTTCCGTCAATATCTTCAAAGATAAGGTTTCCGGTAGCATCAATTTCTTTGAAAACCAATGCCCAAAGCTGGCCAATTGGTTTACCTTCTTCAGTTCTTACAAGAGGAACATCGCTCTGACCAGGTGCACCCATACCGCCCATGTCACGTGTTCCGTACTTCAGCTCAGCTCCATTATATGTACCCGAGAGTGAAACCAGGGTATTTGAAAGGGTGTAGGAAGGAGTGAATGTAATGTTATAACTGAAATCACTTTTCTGTATTGCATTAAATGAAAGTGTCAATTCCAGACCGCTACTTTTTATTTCGCCAAGGTTCAAAGTTGCCTGGTTATAGAGGTTTGGAGGAGAAGGTACTTCATATGAGAAAAGCAAGTCGGTAGTTGTTCTTGAATAGAAGTCAAATGATCCGGATAATTTGGATTTGAAAAGAGAAAAATCAAAACCGAAGTCCATTTCACCTTTCTTTTCCCACTTAAGATCTGTATTTGCATTACTTACAGGTGCATAACCAGGAACAAACTCTCCATTATAGAAGAAGTTTCCGCTTGGGCCTAAGCGAAGCAGTGAAAGATAACTGCTGCTTGGCTGGTTGCCTGTTAATCCATAGTTACCACGGATTTTAAGGTTGTCGATAAAACTAACGTTGATTAAACTAGCCAGGTCAACTCCACCACCAACTGCCGGGAACAAACCCCATCTGCTGTCGGCACCAAATCTTGAAGAACCTTCATATCTTGCACTTGCAGTTACAAACCATGCGCTGTTTATATTCAGGTTAACACGACCAAAGAATGCGATAAGCTTATTTGAGTTTTTATAACTGGTTATTTCGCCTAGGCCATTCTTGAAATCGAGAGCCGCACCGAGGTTGTTATAAGTAAATGCATCTGTAAGAAAATCCCCGCCGTTGGCCCTGAAACCTTCATATTCAAAATCCTGATAAGAATAACCGCCTAAAGCACTTAAACTGACCGAAGAACTGATTTCACCATTATATTTTGCGGTTGTTTCAAAAAGTGTGCTGGTAGAGCTGTTGATATTTCTTACAGCCCTTCCGTTTCTGTCTTTTCCCTGCCAGAAGCTATTCTTATCATAGTATTCACCCCTTAAAGAGGTATTGCCCTGAAGTGAATAAAAAGCATCAAGTGTTAATCCTTTAACCAACTCATAGCTGCCTCTTAAAGAAACGTTCATAATCCTGTCTTTCCCGTTATTGACGTTCTGCTCAAGTATCTGAACAGGATTGTAATAATCATAAAGAACCTGTTGGAAATATCCGTCATATTGTGTAAAAGCGGGATCTGTACTTCTGACAGGTGCAGTCGGATTGTATATAGTTGCATATCTGAAAGCATCTGAAAATCCAAACTCAGCATCTTTTTCTGTTGCGCCAAGATTAACATCAAGTGTAAATTTGTCATTAAGAGCTTTTTGTGTAATATTTATCCTGCCGTTAATCTGAGAGTAACCTGTATTTATCATTACACCCTGAGCATCGCGATAGTTAACAGAAGCCCTGTAAGTAGAATTTCCGGTTCCTCCTGACATTGCTAAATTGTGTACCTGTGAGATGGCAGTATTTGTAGTTTCATCGAACCAGTCTGTGCTTGCTCCGAAATCGGTTCCAAGACCTGTCTCGGCAGAAAGTGCTCTCCACTCAGCAGCGGTCATCACAGGTTGAAATTTTGCAACCATTTCAGCAGTTACATAGGCATTATAATCAATAACTGTTGTTCCTTTTTTACCCTGTTTGGTTTCAACAAGTATAACACCGCTGGAACCTCTTGTACCATAGATAGCTGCAGCTGAACCATCCTTCAGAACGTTAATTGATTCAATGTCATTAGGGTCAACGTTATCAAGAGAACCTCCGATAACACCGTCAATAACAACAAGGGGACCTGTATTAGCTCCGATTGTGCTTAATCCTCTGAGCCGGATGTTGTACCCTTCATTAGGGTTACCTCCGGGCTTTGTTATGGATAATCCGGACACTTTACCCTGGATCAGCTGAACAGGACTGCTGACATTTCCTTTGTTGAACTCATCTGATTTAACACTTACTATAGAGCTGGTTACTTCTCTCTTCTTCTGAGTTCCATAACCTACAACTACAACTTCTCCTAAAGCACTTACTGCAGATTCCAATTCAACATTAATAGTTGTCTGGGTTCCAACAGTTACTGACTTAGGTGTGTAGCCGATTGAAGTGAAAACAAGAATTGCATCAGGACCCGGCACTACAATGCTGTAATTTCCAGATCCGTCACTCATTACTCCGGTTAATGTTCCCTGGACAACGATATTTACACCAGGAAGTGCTCCTTCAGATGCTGAAGAAACATTACCTTTAATAGTAATTTGCTGAGCAGTGGCCAAACCAATTGTAAAGCAAAACAGGAAAAGAGTAAGAAAACTTCTCCTCCATAGAAAAACAGAATTTCTCAAGGTTCCCATAGTTGGATTCATTAAGTTAGTTAATTAGGGTGTATAAATATTTAATATTGAAAAGTAATAGATTCTGATAAAAGACGACTTGCAGATCATTCCGGTATTCTAAAAAATTTCACCATTTAATCATTCAACTATCAAAACTAATATGATTATATCTAAAAACAAAATTAAAACCGAATTAAAATCGAATTAAATTTAACTTTTTTTTAACAATCGGTTTTTGGTTAATTAGTTCCTGCTCTCTTCATAAGATCCCCTCCACATACCAAGATTCGTTTGTCATCCCGAATTCCGAAAAACCGGAGCTTGCGGAGGTTTGGAGGAATGAGGGATCTTCGGGCCTAAGCAGGAATGATATCCCTAATACTCATATATTCCTATTATAAAAAATGGCATCAGATCTCATTAGGTTTTTAAAAAACGGTAAGCTATATTTGCGATAACATCAACCTTCAAATTAAAAATTACTCGAATAACGTAACTAACTAATCTTAAAAAATCAACAATGAAAAAACTAATGTTTACCAGCTTATTAGCTTTTATTTGCTTAATAAGTTTTGGACAGGCTCAGCAGACTGCAACGACTGAAAAAAAGTATCCTGTACCTGAACAGATGAAACCGGGAATGACTGAAATATGGGAGCCCGAAGTGAAAATAATTCAGCCGGGAACCACAAATTCAGATGCTCCTTCTGATGCAATAGTATTATTTAATGGTACCGATGTTAGCTCAGAATGGTCCGACATGAAGGGAAACCCTTCAAAATGGATCGTTAAAGACGGTGAACTTATAAGTGTAAGAGGAGCCGGTTATATTAAATCAAAAAGAACATTCTCAAATTTCCAGTTGCATATTGAGTGGAAAACTCCATCTGATGTTTCCGGTGAGAGCCAGGGCAGGGGTAACAGCGGGGTCTTTCTGCAGGAACTCTATGAAGTACAGGTACTCGACAGCTACAATAACAGAACTTATCGTAACGGACAGGCTGCCAGTTTATATAAGCAGTATCCTCCTCTGGTAAATGCATGTAAGAAGCCTGGTGAATGGCAGACATATGATATAATTTATACTGCTCCGATTTTTGGGAATGATTCTACAGTCTATGTTGTACCACCAAGGGTTACAGTACTTCATAATGGGGTCCTGGTACAGAATAATGTGGTATTGAGAGGACCAACTGAATATATAGGTATACCTGAATACTTTATTAAGAAACATGGTCCGGGCAGTGTAGCTCTTCAGGATCATGGTAATCCCGTAGCTTACAGGAATATCTGGATCAGGGAGCTGTAGTTAATGCTGTATGTTTTAAAATATGTTGTTATAAGTTCATACTTATTATATAATTATTAATTTTATAGATCAAAAAAAACTTTAATCTACCTGACAATGAAAGAAAATTCAAAACACATTACACGCCGGTCCTTCATAGGAACAACCGGTGCTGTTGCCGCAGGTCTGACTATAATCCCAAGCTCTGCAGTCAGTGGCCTTGGCCACAGGGCTCCCAGTGACAAGCTTAATATTGCTGTTGTTGGTATCGGAGGTATGGGTAATTCAAACCTGAAAGCAGTTAAACCAACAGAGAATATTGTTGCTCTCTGCGATGTTGACTGGGGTTATTCAAAACCGGTTTTTGATGCAAATCCTGAAGCTAAAGCTTACTGGGACTGGCGAAAGATGTATGATGAAATGGGAAAATCAATTGATGCAGTTATAGTTGCAACAGCTGACCATACTCATGCTATCGTTGCCGCCACAGCAATGACTATGGGAAAACATGTTTATGTTCAGAAACCATTAACTCACTCAGTATATGAGTCAAGGTTACTTACCAAACTTGCTGCAAAACATAAAGTTGCAACACAGATGGGTAATCAGGGTTCATCAGGTGAAGGTGTGAACCTTACAACTGAATGGATACAGAATGGTGAAATTGGCGAGGTAAGAAAAGTTGAAGCTTTTACTGACCGTCCGATATGGCCACAGGGACTCAATGTTCCTAAAGGTGAATGGGTTCCTGATACACTTAACTGGGATCTTTTCATAGGACCAGCTCCAATGCGTCCATACAATGCCGCCTATACTCCATGGAACTGGAGAGGCTGGTGGGACTTTGGTACAGGTGCACTTGGAGATATGGCTTGCCACATTATGCATCCGATCTTCAAAGGTCTCAAATTGCAATATCCTATCAAAGCTCAGGGAAGTTCAACATTACTCCTTTCTGATTGCGCTCCAACTGCACAGATGGTGAAACTTGTATATCCTGAAAGAGTTACTCCAAAGAATGCAAAAGTTAAATTACCACAGGTTGAAGTTATCTGGTACGATGGCGGTCTTCAGCCGGCAAAACCAGCCGGATGGCCAGCTGGTAAAAACATGAACGACCAGGGTGGTGGTGTTCTCTTCCACGGAACAAAAGATACACTCGTTTGCGGTTGCTACGGTGTAAATCCTTGGTTATTATCAGGCCGTAAGCCTGAGGTTCCAAAAACAGAGCGCAGAGTTGAAGGTTCAAAACATGAAATGGACTGGGTACGCGCTTGCAAAGAGTCTCCGGAGAGCAGGGTAGAAACCAAATCTAACTTCTCAGAAGCCGGACCATTCAACGAAATGGTTGTTATGGGCGTTCTCGCTGTAAGACTGCAGAGTCTTAACAAGGAACTTGAATGGGATGGTGTAAATATGAAGTTTACCAACATTACAGCTGACGAAAAGATTAGAATTGTCCTCGAAGACAAATTCACGATCACAGACGGACATCCTTCATTCCAGAAGGTATATACCCAGCCTGTAAGTGCAGTAGAATTTGCTGCTCAGATGGTTAAACATAACTATCGCAAAGGCTGGTCATTACCTGAAATGCCTGCTTAAGCAGTTTTTATTATAATAGAAAAGGCTGAATCTAATGATTCGGCCTTTTTAATTTCTCGCTAAGGCGCCAAGGCGCTAAGAATAGGGTTTCGTGTTTTTTTATCTTTGCGACTTTGCGTCTTTGCGAGAAATTATAATCCCTTTAAACCAATTTCCCCTGCTACTTCCCGCATTCCCATAATACAGTCTGTAATCAGATCATCAAGACTAACTCCAAGCATCTCAGCTCCCTTTTCAATGACTGTCCGGTCAACTCCAGCAGCGAATTTCTTATCGTTCCACTTCTTCTTCACTGATCTGGCTTCCATGTCAAGCACGCTTTTCGATGGTCTCACTAATGCACTGGTTGCAACAAGTCCTGTCAGCTCATCAACAGCATATATTGTTCTTTCAAGCAATGATTCCGGTTTTACATCTGAGGCAAGTCCCCAGCCGTGACTTAACACTGCCCTTATGTATTCCTCAGGCCAGTTATTCTCCCTGAGGATCTTTTCAGTCATAGTGCAGTGTTGTTCAGGGTACATTTCATAGTCAAGATCATGTATCAGTCCGACAATTCCCCATTTCTCTTCATCTTCACCGGCTTTTCTTGCCATATATCTCATAACACCTTCAACAGAAAGTGCATGTTTTAAAAGACTGTCTGATTTATTGTATTTTTAAATAAATCGAAAGCTGTTTCTCTAGAGGGTTTTATCTCCGGCATCTTTTGATCGCTATTTTATCTTTAGTACAGGGATTGTCTTATTTATAACTGCACCTCTGATATTTAAATAGTAAACAGCAGGTGCCAGGTGTATATCGGGGAATAAGATAGTATTCTTGCCAACAACTACACTTTTTTCAAAGTCATGTAGTTTTCTGCCAGATACATTTGTGAGGGATATCCGTAGTTTTTCAGCCAACTGTGAATTGATGTATATGGTAAACTCATTCGCAATCGGATTAGGGAAGACACTTAAAGTCTCATTCAGCTTTGTGTTTTCAATTTTCAGTTTTATGGTGTCATTCTTAAGGTAGTCATCCTTGTTGTCGTAACCATAAACAGAAATGTTGTAGATCCCATATTTCTTCATGTCTGCCGGAACTGTAAACGAAACTGTAACAGTATCACCATTAGGTATAAGCTGATTATTAAAGGTTTGGAGGACAGGTTGTTTGCCGTTAATTGAATAGGCAAGATTAAAACTGTTTAATATATCTTTTCCTTCATTAAGGACCTTAACACTTATTGTCTCCATTCCGAATTTTTCTTTCTCCACCGGTTCGGATAATTTAGCAACGTGAAGATCTTTCTGGATGTAACTTACATATCCGTTTACCGCAAAATCTATCATATCAAGATAGGCACAATCTGTCCCTCCCGAAACTGACTGATCCTTTTTATACTTCCATTCCATCTTATTAAGTCCTGCCGGAACTGCAACAACTCTCTTTGTCCACGGAACTTCGCCTGATCTTTTAAAGATCTCTTTATCGTTCAGACTGAATGACAGATAATCGTAATTTGTTTCAGATGATACTTTGTAGTAAAACTTAAGTGAATCGGCAGTTGTATAAACGGTTTTGATTATAAGGGATGTAGTGCTGTTGTGGGATATTGCACCGGATTTTGCTGATATAATCCCGTCTGCGGAACTTGTCGAGCTTATTGTCCATGGAATCTGGCTTATATTTATCCATGGAAATATAGTGAAAGATGACGCTTCAAAACTCTCCCTGATCCTTCCAACACGGAATGCAAAATCTTTTTTGATAAGGAACGGAGTACAATCCAGTGTCGAATTAACTGAAACATTATATCCCGAAGGAACTGTTTCTGCTAATTTTACAAGTACAGGAATATCAGTAATTTGTCCATACTTCAGAACTCCAGAATTCTTGCTTGGCTCAAGTATTGTTATCTCACTCATTAGGCTTGAAATACTGAACTGCCCTGAAATATCGCTTGAACCCTGATTTTTTACTCTGAAGATAAGATTGAAAGTTTCACCAGGATCAGCAATGTAATCTCCGTCGCCGATAGTTTTGTCATCCATTATACAACTGATAATCTGGAGGTCAGGCGAATGTATCGATATTTCAGTTGAATACTGTTTTTCCGTTTTATTGTCCTTCAGCATAATCCGAATTGTGGCAGCCGATAAATCAGGAACATTTCCCTTAACCGTTATCTTCAGTTTGTCGGACAGAACTATCTGCGAATTCGCCAGCAGGGTGCCTATGTATGCTGAATCGGTATTGATTGTTAGCCATTCTGATGCAGATGATATTTTTGCATATACTCCGGTTGCATCTGTAAGTCCAAGGTTGCCGACAGTAAGTTTCAGGTAAAAGGTCTCAGAATAATCTGCCCTGAGATTATTATTTCCAAGAACGTCATTAATGCTGGTTGATGTTAAATTCAAAAACTCCTTATTTACTGTTGAAAAGCGTACTGTCTTGATAATGGGATACCTGTTCTGACCCGTCACCACAATCAGACATGAATCATTTGATAGTCCGGGCATTTCCAGGACAGCAGAACCGGATGCGCTTGCATAAGAGGCATCCCATAATACGCCTGCACGTGAAACAGCAATATATGCAAACGGCTCTATATTAAAAGTCATTGATTTGATTCCGTTTGGCAGCGTATCAGGAATTGTAAATGTAAACGATTTTGGCTGACCAATAATTGGAATCAGACTTGGATCGCCAATAACGTTGTAGGTCTCCCAGTAGTACTTTTTCCTCGCAGAGGTGCTCGCACTAACAGAAAGGTTTCCTGCATAATTGATTTGACCCAGAGTGTAATACCAGTTTGAAGGAGATTCAGAATGTGTATGGAACAACCGGTCAAAAGCACCTAATCCGGTACCTGCATAGGTGGGATCGGCCGAGATGGTACCAATGGTGCCTACCGACCAGTAATAGTCCTCATCCCAGTATGAATCGTTGGAGCATCCTATGAAGCCTATCGCTCCCTTATTTTCCGACAGAACCATCCTGTTGCCGAGTGAGTATTTTGTGCCAAATGCACCGGTTCTGCAAGCATTGCTAATTATAAGCGGGTACATATCTTTGTTCTTTAGCAGGGCTGTGTCTGCAACTTTGAACTTCAGATGAAGCCATTCATTCTCAACGCCATGACCAGTATAGTTTATAAAGGAGGTGCCTTTATTGATAAGCTTGATAATTGAATCTTTTTCGGTATCAAGTGCTGATGGATAATAAAAGTGACTCTCTTTTATACTTGTCTGCGCAGCCAGATAATTTGTTACAAGATATTTAAGCTGGCCATTCATATATGTTGCATATCCGGCATCTGAGCCGGCAGCAGCAATTGCACCATAGTAAAACTTATTTGTTGGTACAAACTGAAATTTCTCATACTGAATTATTTTGCCAAGTATTGATTTCAACTCGGTTGTGTCGGCAACAGGAAGTCTTCCGACATGCATCTCAGGTATGTAATCGCCATTCCCGTCATACTCGGCATAATACATGTCAGTAATTTGTCCGGTGCCGTAATATGGTATTCTGTTTATATCACCGATAATCAGAAGATAGTCAGCAGCCGGATCAGATTCTGTTGCTGCATTATATATTTTAGTAAGCGTATCTCTCAGTTGGGTATAAGTATTTCCTGCCAGTCCGGTCCCTTTGTATAATACCTGTACCCTGAATCCTTTCTGAGTCTTCCATTCAACAAACGGCTTAATATGTTTCTTAAAAGCAGTATCGGTTAAGATTATCATTTTTACAGGCTTATCAGTGAATCCGGGAACAACTTCTCCAGGATCTGCAGCCATAACACTTTCAGAAAGGGATTCAACTGAGGAAGATGATTCAGATATCATTGATTTCGAGAAGGACACCTCTGATAATGTAAAAAGGATCTCAATCTTCATTGAAGTAATTACCTCAAGTACATTTGATTTAGGGTTATATCTGACAGGAGATATAATAAGGTTTGCCAGATTCCTGTTCCTGACTGTGCCTATCTTCTCAATACTTACTGTGTCCGAGGCAATTATTCCTTTTGTCTCATATGCAGACTTATCAAAAACAAATCGTTTTTGATTTCCCGGGGAAGTTTTAGCCTCGCTCTCCTGAGCAGGATAAAGAAGTCCGCTGATTTTTTTTCCTGAAGGTTTTATTCTGGTTGATCTTACTTCGGAAATCTTGATGAAGTAATCAGTTCCATCGGGTATGGTAATGAGCTTACTGTAAACCGGTAGCTCAGGTCTCCCAGGTTTTACTGTTGGCATATGCCCGGGAATAGCAACACGATAAAAAGTACCGGCTTCATTGCTAATATTTTCAATATTGATTTCCGGTGCTGAGTAGTTAATAATGACAGAATTGTTTAAGAAGCGGACATTATTCTCCTGCAAATTGCCATTTAACTGGTATTTGACACTTCTTTCTGCCTGTCCGCCGGCTGATGCTGATAAAAGCAGAAAAACTGCTAACAAAGTAGTCTGTTTATTTCTCCCTAAACGCATCAATGTTAATTAATTAACACAATAACCTAAATTCTGATTGCAATTTACCAAAAATTAAAGAAAGAACGATTGTATCCTTAATAAATTTGATTAAAACATAAAATTCGTATTTTTATAGTGGATTTCGTAACGTTAACGAATCTTACCTTATATGAATAGGATTGTAATAGTATTTATTCTTCAGAGTTTATTTATTAGTTTATCGGGACAGGTTAATAAATATGGGGTTCCTATTATAAGAAATTACAGTACCCAGATGACAAGTGGTTCAGAACAGAACTGGTGCATTGAACAGGATCCTTTTGGGAATGTATATTTCGGTAATCAGGATCGCGGAGTGATTAAGTACGATGGTACTCAATGGTCACAGATTATGATTGGTAATAATCCCAGGATATTCTCACTTACATCTGACTCCAGAGGTGTGGTATATGTAGGAGCTGCTTTTGAATTTGGCTATCTGCAGCCTGACATGAAAGGAAGAACTGAATATATCTCACTTGCAGCACGTGTGGATTCAACTCCTGAGATAAGATATATCTACTCAACTATTATATCTGATAACAAAGTCTATTTTCAGGGACCAAAGATGATTTATATCTATGATATTAATAATGATTCACTTGTTAAAATAAGTCTTAAGGAATATAAGCTTATTGATGCAATAAGGCTTGTTAAAATTAATGACAGACTGATTCTTGCTGACAACCTGTCGGGCCTCTTTGAACTGAAAGACAATACAATCTCTCCGTTGCCGGGAGGTTATTTCTTTAAAAAGATGGCTTGCACTGTATTGTTACCATTTGATAAAACCAAAATTCTAATTGGAACTTTCTATGACGGGCTTTTTCTATATGATTATACTACAGGTGAAATAAATAACAGTTTCATCGATGGTAAGCTTAACGGAAAACTTAAAGAAGTTAGTATTTATGCCGGTTCTATTCTGGCAAATGATTTATTTGCCATAGGAACAACAAATCAGGAGGGTATACTTATTTTTAACAAAACAGGAGCTCTTGTCCAGCAGATTAAAAAGGAGAATTCTGATCTTGGCGACAATACTATTATTGCAATGCATTGCGATCCTCAGAGGAATTCTGAATTATGGATCTCCACTCAGGGAATTATAAGTAAAGCATATTTGAATATTCCATTGACTCATTTCGGTGAGAAACAGGGAGTTAGTTCGGGGTTGAATCACGTAACAGAGTTTAACGGAAGTATTTACCTGGCTACAGATGCCGGAATTCTGAAAAGCAAGCTGAATAGTGAAAATGAAATTGTATTCGGAGAGGTATCGGGAACAAATACGCAGGTTTTTCCACTTGATTATATCAGATCTGCTTCCGGTGATTTTCTGCTTGCTGGTTCGTTGAATGGTATCCTTCAAATATCGAGAAATGATTTTGTCACCAGAGTTGAACAGAATTGTCTGAATCTTCCACATAAAATACTTAAATATAATGCGAGCAGATTTCTTCAATCCGATTCAGATCCTTCAGTTGTATATGTTGGTCTTATGAACGGAGGAATCGTTGTACTTAAGTATAGTGGTTCGAAATGGTCTTACATAAGCTCTCTGAAGAAAATTTCAGGTGTTATATCGGGCATGATAGAAAAAAAGGAGGGAGGACTCTGGTTTTTTACTGACGACCCGAATTCACTTTTTTCTGCTACTTTTCTGACAAATGATACCCTTCTGACTGAATATGGCCCTGATAAAGGAATCCCGGATTCAGATATCAGTTCAATTAATACCATTATGGGTGAACTGTATGTAACCACTTCAGCTGGAATACTGCGTTATGACAAAAATTCCGATAGGTTTGTCAGCGACAATGCTCTTACAGGGGGGTACTCACAAGGCAGGAATGTCTCAAATCTCTACATCGACTCTGATCAGGATCTATGGTATAGCGGAATTGATAATGGCGTAACCGAATTGCTCTTCAGAAAAAACAATAATGCTGTTGAAAGTTATTCCGGAGTCCTGAAGTTGCTTCCCAATATTACGATGCTTGATATAATGGATATCGATAGCAAAATATATATGCTTAAATCGAAATCCCTCTTCGTTGCAGACAAGTCAAAACTACTTGAAGATACCACCAGGGTAAAAACATCTTTTGTCAGAATAACCGCCGGAACTGATTCTGTGGTAATGGAAGGTACATTCTATAAGACAGATAATAAAAACAGGAGAATCCCGGTAATCTCAGGCTCTGTTACTGAAGTGCCTGAATTTGGGTATGATATGAATGAACTCAGGTTTGAATGGACAACTCCAAATTTCACTGAAGAGCTGCTGATAGAATATAGCTATAAGCTTGAAGGTTTTGATAATGATTGGTCAAAATGGGAGGGAATCTCTTACGGGAATACTATGGCCGCCCAGTATTCCA
The DNA here is from genome assembly GCA_016709865.1 of Bacteroidales bacterium. Lineage (NCBI taxonomy): Bacteria > Pseudomonadati > Bacteroidota > Bacteroidia > Bacteroidales > Bacteroidales bacterium. Next base: position 771,647 of record JADJLX010000005.1, on the reverse strand, counting down.
AAAAAGAGTATACTAATCTTCCTTTCGGTAAATATTCATTTAAAGTCAGGACAAAAACACTTACCGGCCTTACAGGCAGCAGTGAACTTAGCTATGATTTTATTATACTTAAACCCTGGTATGCCACTTTACTAGCCTATGTAGGCTTTGCGCTTATAGCATTTCTTCTTATCGTGGCATTAATTAAAGCATATACACGAAAGCTTAAAAATGAAAACATAAGACTTGAAGGTATAGTGGCTGAAAGGACTGCTGTAGTTGTTAAGCAGAAAGAAGAACTTGAATCAAGCATACATTATGCAAGCAGGATTCAGATGGCCTTGCTGCCATCGGAAGCAATACTTTCAGAGAATATTAAAAACTATTTTGTTCTGTTCAGACCAAGAGATATAGTGAGTGGCGATTTCTACTGGATGACTAAAAGGGGCGAACGTCTTTATATTGTTGCAGCTGACTGTACTGGCCATGGCGTACCCGGAGCATTTATGAGTTTGCTCGGAATGTCATTTCTTGATGAAATAATTGACAGGGAGATCACTTTAAGTGCTAATACCATTCTGAGGGAGTTACGGCTTCATGTTACTGAATCATTAAAACAGGTTGGAAGTGATGATGAAGCAAAGGACGGGATGGATCTGGCACTTCTTGTAATTGACTTTAATGCTAAAAAAGTAGAGTATTCAGGTGCCTATAATCCGTGTTTCAAAGTAAGAAGACTTACTGAAGAGGAGTCTAATATGAGGCAGACTGACACCTCAGATGATGCAGATGGCTCAATGTCAGATGGTAAGTATATACTTGAAACAATAAGAGCAAGCAAGATGCCAATAGGGATCTCATCAAAAATGAATGAAGAATTCGTCTTCCATGAAGATCCGCTGGAAAAGGGAGTATCATATTACTTGTTTTCAGATGGCTATATTGACCAGTTTGGCGGACCTAACGGAAGAAAATTCATGAAGAAGAACTTTAAGAAGTTTATTCTCGGAATTCAGGATTATTCCATGACAGAACAAAGAGATCTGCTTGAAAAGAATCTTCTTGAATGGAGGGGACTCTCACCACAGATTGATGATATCCTTGTAATGGGTATAAGAATAGACTGAACTATGAGAACATAATACAATCTGATTGTTTTAAATAAATATTAATAATATATGATAGACACACATACTCCCGGAATAAAAAAGATATTCTTAACATTAATAATTGCAGTTATGACCATTTCAGGGTTTTCTCAGGAGCCTCCTGCATATGATAAACTAAATACATCGGCAGGTATTGTTGAAATGCATTTTATCGGGCATGGATCTCTGATGTTTAAAATAAATGGTTATATCATTTACATCGACCCCGTGCGCAGCGCTGGAAATTATGATTTCTTCCCAAAAGCCGATATTATACTTGTAACACATGAGCATGGAGACCATCTTGATGTAAATCTTATCGATACCCTCAGGAAACCCGGAACTCTTGTTTTATTGAATGGCAACTCATCTTCTAAAATTCCATGGGCAATGGTTATGAAGAGCGGAGACAGACAGGAATTCAACAATATTGTCTTCGAAGCAGTACCTGCTTATAATATTGTTAATGAACGTTCACCCGGGCAGCCTTTCCATCCAAAAGGAGCAGGATTAGGCTATATCCTGACAATTGGCGGAAAAAGAATTTATGTTGCCGGCGACACTGAAAATATACCTGAAATGAAAGCCCTTAAGAACATTGAGGTAGCATTTCTTCCAATGAATCTGCCATATACAATGACACCTGAGATGGTTGCTGACGCAGCCCGTGCTTTCAGACCAAAAATTCTGTATCCATATCATTTTGGTGAGACAAAAACAGATTTGCTCCTGAGTTTGTTAAAAGATACAGGCATTGAAATAAGAATCAGGAACTTACAGTAAAATGAGAAAAAATATTACTATTGGATTGTTGCTGATTATATTTTCAGGAACAGCTGTCGCACAGGATTTTACCATGCCTGAACTTTCAGGGTACAGGAAAAGTTTAAACTACCCGGTGTTTAAACCTGAAAATCTTTGGGATTTTATTAATGGTGCCGCAGATAATTACCTTGCGTACGGATTTGTTGATTTGCATGTAGCAGAATATAAGAAGGGTAAGAATGTTATCAAACTCGAGATTTACCGGCATAGCAGTAATACCCTTGCCTTTGGAATATATTCAACTGAACGGTCACCTTCATTTAATTTCAAAAATATTGGAGCCCAGGGCTATGTTGCTGACGGATCTATTAATTTCTTCAAGGGTGAATACTATGTAAAAATCAGAACCTATTCAAAAAACGAGAAAACCCTTTTGTCGGCTGAATCCCTGGCACTTAAGGTTTCCAATATGCTTTCAGGCGATTCTAAAATGCCTGCTGTTCTCTCCCAGTTCCCCGAAACCGGAAAAATGATTAATGAGGAAACATATATTAATGAGAGTGTTCTGGGGCATAAATTCTTAAACAAAGCATATAAAGCCACTTACGAGATTGGAAGCGATATGTTTTCAATATTTATTTTGGAGAAGGATTCACCTGAAGAGGCAATCTTATCTGTTGATGCATATCTTAAATCAGCAGGACTCGATGAAGTAGGAGCAGGGAGCGGAAAGTATATGTTTACCGACGGCTATAACGGTACTATATTTCTGTCATGGAGAGATAATCAGATAATTATTATATCAGGTCTTTCAAAAGATCAGAGTGAAGTAGCTGACAGGTATACTTCTGAAATTTTTAAATGATTAATATGGATACAGATGGCATTCGGAGCAATTAGCTTCCTGCCATGATGTTCCGATATCAACCGGATGTTTGAATTCAAGATTCTCCCTTATGCTTGAATATTCCATTTTTCCAGGACTACCCTGGCCAACTATTGTATGACACAGATTACAGTCTTTGGAAATAACACGGCCTGATTCAGATTTAAAAGTATTATTATGACATCTGAAGCAGCCATTGGTTTCAAGGTGTCCGATATGTTCAGGATAAAAGTTATAAGATACCTTCATTTCAGGAAAAGTATTCTTTGAGTATCCTTCCTGAACAGATTTTATTGAACTAATTATAAGTTCTTTGTTACTTTCATAATAATCAGCATATTCAGTTTTGTAGTAGTCGGTAATTCCCTGTTCAATCATAAGCATTGCAGAGTCTTTTGTATTAAATGTCCCGCTTAAAATCCCCATCACTACCTTCTTAAAGAACGGGATGCTGCTGGATACAGCACCTGTAAGCATGGCTTTATCAAAGTATACGTTTGGTGAATTATAATTATGTGATGGCCGGTTGTGGCAATCGATACAGTCCATCGTTCTTGGTGTTGCAGCATTTATAGTACTATCGGTAACAGGATATTCCTCATTTCTGTAAACCGTTACTTCACCATTCGCTTTGTTTGTATATTTTACATATGAGATAACCTCTCTTTTATCATCATCGGAGATATAGTCAATATTGACGTTTGGATTAATATGCCAGTGAATACCCTCTTTTAACCCTAGTCCGCTGTATTCCGGTCCTGTTTTCATCTGAAGTATCACATCCCATTCTGTATTAAGAGAATCAGTCAGAAAATATTTGTTGGTCCACAGGGAGCGTGCATAAAATTTTTGAGGCCAGTGACATTTCTCGCAGGTTTCTCTTGCAGGACGCAGGTCATGCAGGGGAGTTTCTATAGGGCGGGGAAATGAATTGGTCAGTACAGCATATATCTGATGCATTCCGGAAAGTTTGGATTTTACATACCATGAAGCACCTGAACCAACATGACATTCAACACAGAGCACGTTGGCATGAGGTGAGTTCTGATAAGCAACGTGCTCCGGCTCCATTACTTCATGGCATAGTGTTCCGCAAAACTCTACAGATTCAGTAATGTGATATGCTTCAAAGCTTCCCATTGTTGAAAGAAAGAGCACAATTATTGTTGTTACCGTGAAAATGATAAAAGCATTTCTGTGTCGGGGATCATTTAAATCTATTCTAGGAAGATTACCTGTTGAAACAAATCCTTTCCTGCTGGTTCTTCTCCTTTCGCGGATCATTCCGATTGGTATCAAAAGCAGTCCCATTATGAGAAATCCGGGGAGGATTATATATATGAACAGCCCAAGATTAGTGCTTCCCTTATCAAAAATTGAAGAAATAATGAATAACAGGATAATAAGTGCCAGGTTTATTCCGGCAATTATTGCTCCTATAAAGGTCAGCCAGTTCTTGGAGGATGGAGGTAGTTTCATTTTTGCCGGTATTTAGGTGAGTGAATAACGTAAAAATAGAAAATTAATGAACTCATATTTCAATTAGTGATATTTATTGGTTATTGAACTGTTAATTTGTTAACAGTAAAGAATCAGATTGCAAATTACTCCTGGCTCTCTGCATCAATAAGCAGTGAAATAGTCTGTTTAAGCTCTTCGTACGAACGAATTACAATGAGATCTCCATGTTCATCAACAACATTTTGTGGCGGATTAAATAGGATTCCGACATCAGCTTTTCTTAACATAGAAATGTCGTTATATGAATCACCTATAGCAATAACCTTGTATTTCAGTCCCTGAAGAGCTTCTGCTACCTTCTTTTTAGCATCCTTCTGTCTGAGGTTATAGCTGATAATATTTCCCGAACTGTCGGTGGAAAGATGGTGGCAGAGAAGTGTTGGCCTGCCAAGTTGTTCCAGGAGCGGATCAGCAAACTCAATAAAAGTATCTGAAACAATAATCAGTTGCGCCTTTGATCTTAACCAATTGACAAATTCCAGTGCTCCGGGAAGTGGTTTCAGCCTGGAAATTACATCCTGAATATCCTTAAGGGTAAGATTGTGTTCTTTGAGTATTTCTAAGCGTCCTCTCATCAGAATATCGTAATCGCTGATATCACGGGTGGTCAGCTTTAATTCCTCAATCCCAGTTTTATCTGATACATTTACCCAGATTTCAGGTACGAATACCCCTTCAAGATCAGAACAAATTATATACATTTTATAAAGATACGGCCATTAATTGTCTTTGAGAATAAATTCTTTCAGTAAATTATAATCATTACCTATAGTGAATAATTTCTCTTCTTTATCTGTCAGCCCTGCAAGCGACTGTGGAAGAGGAGGATTGAAGTTAATCAAAGGAATGATTTCTTCGGGGAATTTAGCAGGATGAGCAGTTTCAAGTGAAATATAAAGCTGTTGCCCCGATTTATTGTTTTTTACTGATTCCGAGTAATCTTTAATCCCCAGCCATGCAAGTGCACCATGTGGCTCGAGGATAATATTGTATTTTCGGTATATATCAGCAATCGCTTCCCTGGTATCATTATCAGAAAAACTAATTCCATGAAGATGCTCCCTCATTTTCCTGATATCCGGTTCTCTGATAATATTGCCATTTTCATCCATGATACCACCATAGAGGGCAATAATTCTGGCAAGGTTACTTGGATGCCCAACATTCATTGCACTTGAAATACAGTTCTTTGAAGGACTGATCTTGTTATAAATGCCTGTTTTTATGAATTCCGAAACCTCATTGTTTTCATTGGTTGTGACAATAAACTTCTTTATCGGAAGCCCTGTTCTGAATGCAATCAGTCCGCCCATAAGGTTTCCGAAATTACCTGACGGAACGCTGAAAACTGCCTTTTCGCTTTTTCCCGAGTTAAGCCTCGACCATGCATATATATAGAACACAGCCTGCGGTAATAATCTGCCAATATTAATTGAATTTGCTGAGGAGAGAGGCAGATGTGAGAGTGAGGGATCACGGAATGCTTTTTTTACCAGATCCTGACAATTATCAAACTTGCCATCAACAGAAAGAACTTTGATATTCTTTTGAAGGGTAGTCATTTGTTTCCTCTGCATCGGTGTTATTTCTTCAGCCGGAAACAGTATAATTACATTTATATTTTTCAAACCGTAAAATGCGCTGGCAACTGCGCTTCCTGTGTCTCCGGATGTTGCAGTTAAAATAGTAAGATACTTATTGTTTATCGACAGATAGTATTGCATTAACCGGCTCATCATTCTTGCTGCGAAGTCCTTAAAAGAAGCAGTGGGTCCCTGATCGAGTCTCATAATATACTTGCGGTCAGTTACTTTCTCAAGAGGAATGTCGAAGTTATAAGCATCTTTGCATAATTTTAATAATTCGTCAGCCGGTATTTCAGTGCCAAGGAATTTGGAGAGAAATGAAAATGCAATTTCATAATATTCCCTGCCTGAGTACGAGGCCAGCTCTTCTGATGCTATTACCGGAAATGATACAGGCATATACAAACCTCCGTCCGGAGCAAGCCCCTTCAGCAAAGCCTCACCGAAGCTTACCTCTGGTGCCTTCAGATTTGTTGAGTAGTATCTAATAGGAGTTTTGTTCATCAGTCAATAATACAATCATTTTCCTTTATAGTTTACACTTTACGCTTTACTTTACTTAGGTTGCTGAGCGTAGCCGAAGCATGCCCTGCGCCATTTAAACATTCACAACCCTCATAATATCCGCAAATACTCCAGCCGCAGTCACATCAGCACCTGCTCCATAACCTTTAATAACCATAGGTAATTCATGATATCTTGTTGTTGTAAGCAGAATTATATTATTGCTGCCTTCGAGGTTGAACGATGGATGGTCTATACCGATAGTTAAAAGTTCAACTCTGGCTTTTCCTTCATCAAGCGTAGCAAAAAATCTCCATTTTTTATTCTGTCTGACAAGCTCTTTTCTCTTTTTCTCGAACTCAGCATCATAACCCTTAACCTTCTCAAAAAAATCATTCAGGTCACCCTCAAAGCAATCTTCAGGAAGAAACTTATTGACTTCAACATCTTCTTTTTCAATTGCATAGCCTGCTTCGCGTGCAAGTATCAGAATCTTCCTCACAACATCAGTTCCGCTAAGGTCTACTCTTGGATCAGGTTCGGAATACCCTTTCTCCCTGGCTTTTTTAATAGCAGAGCTTAAAGGCACTTCCGGACTCAGTTCATTGAATATAAAATTCATTGTACCAGATAGTACGGCCTCAATTTTAAGGATTTTATCTCCGCTAAGAATGAGATCATTAATTGTTTTTATGATCGGAAGTCCGGCACCAACAGTGGTCTCATACATAAACTTGACACCTCTCTCGCCGGCAAGATTTTTAATGCATTGGTAATACGTGAAGTCAGCAGAGCATGCAATTTTATTGGCTGTTACAATTGAAACATATTTTGACAATATGGCGGGGTACCTGGCAGCTACAGCTTCGTCGGCGGTACAGTCAATAAATACCGAGTTTCGGAGATTCAGTTTTGTCATCTGATGGACAAACTCTTTAATATCACCCTTTTCTGCCGAAGATTTCAAAGTCTCTTTATAGTCATCAAGTGAGATACCTTTCCGGTCGATTACCATCTTTCTTGAGTTGGTTATGCCAATCAGGTTGATCTTCAGAGAGTGTTCCGCAAGAAGTATTGCATGCTGCTTTTGAATCTGCTTCAGAAGGCTTGTCCCTACAAGTCCGGTACCAGCTATAAAGAGATGCATCTCTTTAAATCGTGATAAGAAAAATCCGTCGTGTATAACATTAAGAGCTTTCCTTAGACTCTCATTTTTAATTACTACAGAAATATTCAATTCCGAAGATCCCTGTGCTGTTGCGATAACATTAATGCCATTTCTTCCCAATGCTTTAAAGAGTGTGGCAGATATCCCGGGAGTATTCTTCATCTGCTCTCCGACGATGGCTATTATCGACAGATTCTTCTCAATTAAAACTTTTAGTTCATTATTAATATCAATTTCGGTTTTGAACTCCTCATGTATCGCTTCAGCCGCAATCACTGAGTCTGCAGGAGTAACAGCAAATGTTATTGAATATTCAGAAGAAGCCTGGGTAATCAGAATTATGTTGATATTTCTTCCGGCAAGGGCACCAAAGAGTCTCATGGATGTGCCTGTTACACCAACCATGCCTGCTCCCTGAAGGGTTATGAGATCGATATGATCTATAGATGAGATCCCTTTAATCGGACTCCTTTTGTTATCGGCAGATTTACTACTTATTAAAGTTCCTTTTAACTCAGGTTTAAAGGTATTAAGCACCAGTACAGGTATGTTATTCTTATATACAGGCCTAAGAGTAGGAGTATAGATAACCTTTGCCCCGAAGTGGGAAAGCTCGATTGCTTCGGAATATGTAAGGTTCTCAATTACATATGCTTTTTCAACATTTTTTGGATCTGCTGTCATAAATCCGTCTACATCAGTCCATATCTCAAGTACTTCAGCATCTATTGCAGCAGCAATTATTGCAGCTGTATAGTCAGAACCTCCTCTTCCAAGAGTTGTTGTCTCTCCAGAAAGATTGCTTGCAACGAATCCCGGAACAATAGTAATCTTATCTTCTTTGCTTATATGATTATTAATAAGCGAGTTTGTCTGTTTAAAGTCGATCCCAGCAAATCCAAAATTACTGTCTGTTTTGATAAAGGAACGTGAATCAGCATACTTGCTTCCATCAATATATGTACTGATTATCAGGGAAGAGACTATTTCTCCTGTTGAAAGGGCCTGGTCGAGAGAATGTTTGCTCAATTCTCTTAGAAGATAAATACCTTTCAGTGTTTCATGGAGGTTGTCGAAGACAATTTTGAGTTTTTCTTTCAGGTCAGTGAGCTTCCTGTCTTTGATAAGCTGTTTAGCTGCTTCAGAGTGCCTTGAGCGAACCTTTTCAAATAGCGTCTTGTATTCATCGTTTCTTAATGAAGCCAGTTCGCATATTTTTTTTAACTCATCGGTAACACCCTGAAATGCTGATACAACAACAACGCATTTGGCTTCGTTTGATTCTATAATCCTTTTAACTCCCTTTATCCGGTCAGGTGTTCCTATTGATGAGCCTCCAAATTTCAGGACTTTCATGGCTTAAAACTTAATAAATAAAAATGCATCTCAAAGGATGCATAGATTAAGAGTGCAAAAATAGCAAAAATATGGCAAATAGCAGCAAATAATTATAGATATTAAATATTTAGGATTATAAACTATATGATTTGTTATATTGATGATATAATATTTGATTATTTTGTAATTGAATGAGGATGATCTCAAATCCGGTTCACTCCTTCATAGTGCTTTTCTGACGGCAAATTATTCTTACTATACACCTGCTGAATCCCGGGGATCCCTCGCTATCGCTCGGGATGACACGTCAATAGAGGGTCAAAGAGGGGAAAGAAATGGCGATTCGCAGACAATTTATTTACCTTATATTTATTCTATAGCGAATCGCCATTTCTTTCCCCCCCTAGACCTCGTATCCAGTGTCATCCCGAAGCGCCAGCGAGGGATCCCCTGGAATTAGCAAAACAAAAGAGGCTGATTTTCGGTCAGCCTCTTTTACTATAAGATTTTATATATTACCTATTTCCCCTCTTTCTCAAGCTTTTTAAGTATTGAAAAGATAAATCCGGCTGAAAGCAGACAACATACAATAAATACGAGCCATAATTGCCAAAGCTCAACTCTGTCCCATAAAATGGTTCCAACAAAGAGAAGTTTGTTGCCTACTGCTGTTGCAAGCAGCCAGCCTCCCTGCATTAAGCCCTGGAATCTTGATGGTGCTACTTTTGATACAAATGACAGACCCATTGGACTCAGGAAAAGTTCTGCTATTGTTAGGATGAGATAACTGCTTATAAGCCAGTATGGTGAGACTCTTTCTGCATCTGCCACAGGTGAACCAGCAAGTAATTGAGGTGATGAAAGATTCAGCGAGGAAATAAGAACTATAATAAAACCTATTGCTGCAATTATCATTCCAATGCCGATTTTTTTAGGTGTTGAAGGTTCTATACCTTTTTTGTTCATCCATGCAAAAATTCCCATTACAGGAAATGTAAGCGCTACAATAAATAGAGGATTGAACGATTGGAAAATCTCAGGAGATATTGAGTTCTGGGGACCGAATGCATTAAATACCTTGCCAAATAGCCCGCTTGGGTCAAATCCTGTGATAAAGAATATTGAAAGCAGGAATGCTACAACAAATAGTGCTCCTCCTATGACTTTTACATTTGCTTTCAGGCTTTTTCTAACAAGAAGAACAAGACCGGCAATTGACCCGATAAATGCCAGAATTGAAGGCATCGTAAAGAAAACGTTTGTGAATGGTTCTACCTGTTTAACAGTGTAATCGCGGGCATACATTGTAAGTGTTAGACCATTCTGGTGGAATGACATCCAGAAAAAGATCACAACAATAAATACCAGGATAAGTGATGATACCTTTGGGAATTCTTCTTTTTTTGAACTCATTAGCATCCAGGTAACAAAACCGGCAAAGAGGCCGAAAGCCATTCCGTTTGCAACTACTTTGCCAAATGGACTTCCTGTAGCATAACTTAGAATAAAGCTAAAGATTAAACCGGTAACAATTAATGCTCCGAATGCAGATAAAAAGGGTGTGATTTTGAATGGGATTTCTGATTCTCCTTTTACTGTAGCTTTTTCCTTATTCGGCAGGTATTTATTGAAGAATACATACACAATAAGGGAAATGACCATTGCAACGGCTGCTATTCCAAATGCATAATTGTATCCTTTTGCAAATACTTCTAGATAACTTTCAGCAAATACTTTCAGGTCAGTTACAGGACCTGCAAGATTAGCCGCATTAGCAAGTTCCTGAAATCTGGCTGTGTCGTTAAGTGTGCCATTGTTAAACTGATGGCAAAGTGAAGGCAGAGATCCATCATGGGAAAATCCATTTGTTTTAAGCCACCAGTTCCTCATTGCCGAAGCGGCAAACGGGGCAAAAAAAGCGCCGATATTTATTCCCATATAGAAAATCATAAACGCAGAGTCGCGAAGTTTTGAGTACTTCGGATCATCATACATCTGCCCGACTACAGCCTGTAGGTTTCCTTTGAATAAACCATTACCAAAAGCTATTGTGAATAGTGCAAGAATGGTAAACATCAGAGGCATTCCGGGCAGCGCCATAAGGAGATATCCTCCAAACATGATTATTATACCGAAAAGAATAACTGTTTTGTATTTTTTTGTTGAATCAGCAAGAATACCTCCTACAAGTGCAAGAGCGTATATACTGAAATAAAACCAGCTATAGATTTCGCCTGCTTCTTCAGCTGGGAGGCCATACTTGGCCTGAAGAAACAGCACCAGGATAGCCATCATTGTGTAAAAGCCAAACCTTTCACCCATATTTGAGAAGAAGGCTACAAGCAGTCCCTTAGGATGATTTTTTAACATATTAGTTATTTTTATATTAGTAATTAATTCATACTCACAATTCCTGTTCACTATCCTTCTTGCCAGGCAAACATGATAAAAAACAATGGTATTGTCCTCAAACAAATATATTAAATTTGTAAACAAATAAACACCTGATGAAAATAGTTTCATGTGAACAGATAAAAGAAATAGATTCATATACAATCAGTCATGAACCAATTGCTTCAATTGATCTCATGGAGAGGGCTTCAGCACAGCTGTTTAACTGGATAACCGGCAGGTATGGTATTTCTGAACATTTTGTGATTTTTGCAGGTACAGGTAATAATGGGGGTGATGGACTGGCTTTAGCCAGAATGCTTGGAAGTAACGGTTATATGGCAGATGTTCAGTTCATTAGTGTGTCTGATAAAATCTCCGATGATTGCAGACTGAATCTCGATCGTCTTCAAAATGTAACAAATGTTACAATCAATACTATAAAAGATATCAGTCAATTACCCTTCTTAAGATCAGGTGATATTATTATAGATGCAATCTTTGGTTCAGGTTTGACAAGGCCTGTAACCGGATTGCCGGCTGAGGTAATTTCGATGATAAATAAAACAGATTCGCTCGTTATCTCAATCGACCTGCCATCCGGACTATTTGGTGAGGACAATACAAATAATTCAGATACCGGCATAATAAGAGCTGATTATACCCTCACATTTCAGTTCCCGAAACTATCCTTTATGTTTCCTGAGAATGCTGAGTTTGCGGGAGAGTGGATAGTTCTGCCAATCGGACTGGATGAAAAAGCCATTCAGACGACTGTCTCACCTTACAGACTACTTTTATGCAGCGATATCTTACCATTATTAAAGAGCAGAAACAAGTTTGATCATAAAGGTACTTACGGACATGGATTACTAATCGCAGGATCAGAAGGAAAGATGGGCGCTGCAGTGCTTGGGGCATGGGCAGCTTTGAGAAGCGGAGCAGGTCTAATTACTTGTCATATACCATCAGGAGGGAATCTGATTATTCAGTCATCTGTATCTGAAGCAATGGTTATAAACGACAGATCAGAAAAAATCATTTCTGGAATCGGCCCTCTTGAAAATTTTACTGCTGTTGGGATTGGTCCGGGTATAGGGACTGATGAAGAAACTCAGCTTGCCTTAAAATCTTTTTTGGCAGAGTGTAAAAAGCCACTCGTGATTGATGCTGATGCATTGAATATCATTTCGTTAAATATTGATCTGTTGCAATTATTGCCCTCCAGTACAATACTTACACCTCATCCAAAAGAGTTTGAACGGCTAATTGGTAAAACAAAAAATAGTTATGAGAGGCTTCAGAAGCAGATAGCTTTTTCAGAAAAGTATAACTGTATAGTGTTATTGAAAGGTGCTCATTCAACGATAACGATACCATCCGGTGAAGTATTTTTTAATAGCACCGGTAATCCTGGTATGGCTACAGGTGGCAGCGGAGATGTTCTAACTGGAATTATCCTATCTTTGCTTTCACAGGGCTATTCTCCGGAAAATGCTGCAATAACCGGCGTTTACCTTCATGGTCTGGCAGGTGATATTGCAGCGGAAGAATCGTGTTATGAATCAATTATTGCATCAGATATAATTAATTGTATAGGAAAGGCGTTTAATAAGATACGGAGCAATGGCGTAAAGGTGTAATGGCACAACGGCGTAAAGGCGTTACGGCATAATACGAATCTGATTTTTAACTTTGCATTTTGAACTTTGAACTTTGAACTTTGAACTTTGAACTTTGAACTTAGATACTATGAAACCAATTCAAAAAATATCATTCCTGATCTGCGGTATTATTATGATCTCTTCCTGCTTTCCTGTAAGAAAGCTTGATAATCAGCAGGTCTCGGTATCTTCTCTCTCGGAGGCTAACTCAGTAAAAGAGGGAAGTGTTGTTTACGGCCTTCCGAGATCAGTTTTTACGGTGATTGTTGAAATGGACAGAACAATCGAAATTCCCGGACCATATGCAAAATTTGCAGGAGATCTGCTTGGACTTGATAAGGTGATAACTAAGGAAAATGAATCGTGGGCGGTTAGCGGGATTACCGTTAAAACAAATGAGGAGCTGGACCCTTCAGAGTTATATGTGATCGAAAGTAATTCGCTGTTACATACCAATGCCCTGAAACTTAAGAATGAAGGGCTTATTCTTGATCTTAACTCAGTTGGTTTTTCATCAGGCTTTGAACCCGGACTGGATAAAAATGGAACTGACCAGTTTATATCGTTCGATCTTGGTTCAGACGAATACTACCTAATGCAACGCGATACTGCCTATAAACGTGTTTCGATTGATTCAACGTTTATAAGGATCCCATACATTGTTGAGAAGAAAAAGAAACTCACTACCGAGCAACTCGCTGAGAAAGCAGCAAAAAGGCTGATGGAAATGAGGGATGGTAAGCATCTGATTCTGACAGGTGAAGCTAATGTGTTTCCACAGAATGATGCTTCTATTAACGAAATGAACCGTATTGAAAAGGAGTATACTGAACTTTTTGCAGGAAAGACTATTATTGAAAAACGGACATTTACCAGTCAGGTAATTCCTTCAAAAGATATGATTGGAAAGCAGGTTATACTGTTCCAGTTATCGGAGATAACAGGACCATTGGCTGAAAACTCCAAAGGCGGCAAACCGGTTGTTATTGAATTTGTTCCGGAAAAGAAAAGCAAAGAAATTACTTTTATTACCAAACCTGAACCAGAATCAGATTCAGAGGGGACTGTTTACGATAAACTATTTTACAGAGTTCCCGATGTTGCTAATATTAAAATCAGTATTGGTACAGAAGTACTCTACAATTCAAGAAAACTTATCTATCAATTCGGAAATATAGTCCAGCTTCCTGCAAACTATATTATTGGTAAATAGTTTCTCTTAAGTCCATACGCTTTACGCTCTACGCTCTACGCTATTGCCCTGAGTCCCGTGCCCTGTGCCCTGTGCCCTGTGCTACTTCACCTTCCCCTGAAAACTCTTCTGAAACGCTTCCCATGTTGAAGTTTCATATGCCTTGTCAGCAAAAAAGCTGAGAAGCATCTCCATCTCTTTTGGCTCCTTGAAACCCGGTACAGGCGAGACGCCCAGTTTTCCGTCTTTCTGGGTGGTCAGGAATACAACAGTCGGGTAGGACAACTGACCCTGTAATAAAGCAACAGCAAGCTGATGAGCTTTTCCTGCTTTTCCGTCATTTATAAAAGTCTGACCAAGGAATGTAACGCTCTCACTTCCTTCCGCATCGAATTTTACAGGATAGAATTTCTTATTAAGAATATCTGAAATAACAGGATTGGTAAATGTCTCTTTATCCATCTTTTTACACCATCCGCACCAGTCAGTATATGTATCTATAAAGAAAGGACGGGGAGCAGTCTTGTTAAGTTTTTCAGCCTCCTGAATTGTCAGCCATTTAACATCTGAATTGGCAGTCTGTGATTTGACTGTAATTACAGCCAGTAATAAAAGTGAAACTAATAAACTCTTTTTCATATAATTAATTAACTAAAATGTTATTTAAATCTTTTGCAAAATAAGCCAAAATGTTAGTATAAAACCAAAAATTTTATGCTCATATTAAACATATCAACAATCATACCGAAGTTTAGTTTAAGATAACTGTTCAATTTCTGGATTTTCAATTATTAAATTTTCTACATTTACGCCACACATTTTATTATCTAAACAATACTTATGGAAACTATTACAAATACTTTACGCGACTCCAAGGTTGCACGCTGGGGTGCGCTGGCCGTCGTATCCTTTACGATGTTATGCGGTTACTACTTAACAGACGTAATGGCACCGCTGAAACCATTGCTCGAGAAAGAACTTCTTTGGAACAGTGCAGAATACGGCATTTTTACAAGCGCATACGGCTGGTTTAATGTCTTCCTGGTGATGCTTATAATCGGCGGAATCATTCTCGATAAGATGGGAGTAAGGTTTACCGGTAAGATGGCAACCATCATTATGGTTATCGGAACTGCTCTGAAATATTGGGCTATCTCCACTCACTCACTTGATTCATCGATTATCCTCGGAATGAAAGGGCAGGTAGTGATTGCTGCCCTTGGATTTGCGATTTTCGGGGTAGGAGTGGAAGTAGCCGGAATAACTGTTTCAAAGATTATTGTTAAATGGTTTAAAGGGAAGGAGCTTGCCCTTGCAATGGGACTTGAGATGGCTACAGCAAGGATGGGAACTGCCCTGGCGCTTTCGACATCTGTTCCGATAGCTAATGCTTTCGGAAGTGTATCAGCTCCGATTCTTGTTTGCCTTATAATGTTATGTATTGGTATGATAGCATTCTTTATCTATACATTCATGGATAAAAAACTGGATGCATCGGTTTCCGCTGAAGCAGGTAGAACTGGTGTTACTGAAGAGGAGGAATCATTTCGTTTATCAGATATCTGGTTAATAGTTACAAATAAGGGATGGTGGTATATTGCAATCCTGTGTGTGTTATTCTATTCATCTGTATTCCCGTTCCTGAAGTATGCATCTGATTTAATGGTTAATAAATTCGGTGTTGATCCGGAATTTGCCGGTTCAATTCCTGCTTTGCTGCCTTTTGGTACAATTCTTTTAACACCTCTTTTTGGCAATCTGTATGACCGTAAGGGTAAAGGTGCCAGTATTATGATTCTCGGATCAATTCTGCTTATAATAGTCCATGTATTATTCTCAATACCATTTCTTAAACAAACACCGGTTGCGATATTCCTTATTATTGTGCTTGGAATAGGTTTTTCTCTTGTTCCCTCAGCAATGTGGCCTTCTGTGCCTAAGATCATTCCTGAGAAACAGCTTGGTTCTGCATATGCGATGATATTCTGGGTACAGAACTGGGGACTGATGGGTGTTCCTGCTCTTATAGGCTGGGTCCTTAATAAATATTGTATTACGGGAACACACCTTGTTGATGGTGTTGAGGTATCAAATTACAACTATACGCTTCCGATGATGATCTTTGCAGGTTTCGGAGTTCTTGCTCTTGTGTTTGCACTTCTTCTTAAGGCTGAAGACAAGAAGAAAGGGTATGGACTGGAACTGCCTAATATAAAGAGTTGATAGAATTAACGATTTTTTAACAAACTTTTTATCCTCAACAATTGTTTATTATATATGTTTGTTTATCAGTGAAACCAAATTAATACAGTTATGAAAAAAGTAATTATTGGAATATCCTTTGTAGCGATACTAGCAATTGTAGCCATTCTTTTTGTAAATGCAAAGAATGCACCACAGGAAGTTAAGAAACAGGCTACTGAAGCTGCTGCCGGTTGCGGAGCGTGTCCTTCTGCCACTGCAGCATGCGAACCTAAAGCTGAAGCCAAAACTGCAGCCGCTCCTTGTTGTGCTGAAATGGCTAAAAAGTAAGACAATTTAAAATATTTAAGGGTCATAGTTATCCGGATCTGCCGGTGAGTAGGGCCCTTTTTATTTTATTGAATACCAGCAAATAAGTTATCCTGCGACTGCCTTAAAGATCTGATACATAATTGCTCCTATGCCGGCACTTATAGGAATAGTCAGAATCCAGGCCCAGAAGATTTTTGTTGTTACACCCCATTTTACTGATGAAACACCTTTTCTTGCACCTACGCCAATTATAGCGCCTGTTATCGTATGAGTTGTACTCACAGGAATCCCGAAACCAGTTGCCCCGAAGAGAGTCAGTGCACCAGCTGTTTCAGCGCAAAATCCCTCAAATGGCTTTATTTTGGTAATCTTCTGGCCCATTGTTTTTACAATTCTCCATCCGCCGAAAAGTGTACCCAAAGCAATTGCTGTCTGACATGAAAGCTTTATCCATAATGCAATAGGATCTTCTTTGGTAGTCAGTCCTG
The DNA here is from genome assembly GCA_016709865.1 of Bacteroidales bacterium. Lineage (NCBI taxonomy): Bacteria > Pseudomonadati > Bacteroidota > Bacteroidia > Bacteroidales > Bacteroidales bacterium. The sequence continues at coordinate 754,503 of JADJLX010000005.1, read as the reverse complement.
AAACAATTAGTGCCAACCATATTATCCCCATTGATTTCTGAGCGTCATTGCCTCCATGTCCAAGACTGAGGCTTGAAGATGAAATAATCTGAAGCCTGCGGAATAATTTGTCAACATTTGATGGCGTGACTTTCCTGAATAAAAACACCACGAGTGATGAAATAATGAATGACATCAGCATTCCCAGTATTGGGGCGATGAAAATGAACGCTACTATTTTTAAAAAACCTGAAAAAATTATAACACCAAATCCGGAATGCATAACTGCAGCTCCAACGAGTCCGCCCACTAGTGTATGGGAAGAGCTTGATGGCAGTCCTATCCACCAGGTAAGAAGATTCCATACAATAGCAGCAACTAAAGCTGATGCAATAACTGTCAGATTAACAACTTCCTGATTAACAACATCTCCGCCGATAGTATGTGCTACCTTCATTGGAAAGAAAAAGAATGCAATAAAATTGAAAAAAGCAGCCAGGGTAACAGCAACAACAGGTGACAGGACTTTAGTAGAAATAACTATCGCTATAGAATTGGCTGAATCATGAAAGCCGTTTAAAAAATCAAATATCAGCACCAATGATATTACAAAATAAAGAAAAGCCATTACTTAAAATTGTATGGATCAGGTTTAACAAGATAATAATAATAGAATCAAATATAAAACGATTCGACAATAATGTTTCGAGACAATTATCAACTACTCGTTAGTCTGAATTAACTGAAAGAAAAAAGGCAGGACTGTATTATAGTCCTGCCTCTGTATTTTACTGAAAATGAATTATTAAGCCATTTTTATAAGTATAGCTTTGAGAGTATCTGTAACATCCTCTTCTTCATCTACACATCGTTCAAGAATTTCGAGTATTTTGTTGTTTTTCAAAAGTTCTTTGGGATCCTCTTCTTTCTCAAATAATTCGGATACACCCTTGAAATATAACTCATCAGCCTCATGCTCGATGGCTTTCACCTTGTCGCAGGCAAGCATAATTTTTGATTTATTCGCAACCGGATCTTTCAGACAATGAATAGCTGCTTCCACCTCTTTCGCGCCATCATATACCAGCTGAGCAAGCTCAACATAGATTGGTATCATTTTTTTCGGCTTGTATAAGCACATTCTGCGTGCGATTCCGTTAATTGAATCTACAACATCATCAATGTGAGCAGTTAGTTCATGAATATCTTCCCTGTCGAATGGAGTGATGAAGGACTTGTTAAGCTGTTCATAGGTCCTGTTTGTAATCTCATCACCAATATGTTCTACATCCCTGATCTCCTTATAGAGTCTTTCATGTTCCACTAAATCAGTGCTCGACATAAGCTCTTTTAGCAGTTCGGTAGCTTTAACGAGGTTTTGTGCATCAGCTTCGAATAACGGAAAGAAAGAGTGATCTTTCGGAACAAAAAATTTAAGAAAACTGTCAATATTCATAATTTTCAATATTATATTAATCTAATCCGGATATTTTATTAAATCACTGCATTCAGGAACCAAAACATAAGTGCCCCTACAACCGCTGATACTGGTATAGTTAATAACCATGCCCAGAAAATACTTGTTGTGACACCCCATTTTACGGCTGAAACGCCTTTTCTTGCACCTGCCCCCATTATTGCTCCGGTAATAACGTGTGTTGTACTTACCGGTATACCAAAATGAGTAGCTCCGAATAATGTTAATGCACCGGCTGATTCAGCACAAAATCCTTCGAATGGTTTTAGTTTTGTTATTTTCTGTCCCATAGTTTTTACGATTCTCCAGCCGCCCAGTAATGTTCCCAATGCAATAGCAGCCTGGCAGGAAAGTACTATCCAGAGAGCAATAGGATCATTCTTGGTCGCTAAACCTGCTGCGATAAGTGCTACCCAGATAATTCCCATCGACTTCTGTGCATCATTTCCTCCGTGGCCAAGGCTAAAAGCCGCAGCCGAAAGCAGCTGAAGCCTCCTGAAATGTTTATCCACCCCTGATGGTGATTTTTTTCTTACAAGAAAAATAACCAGCGCAGATATCAAAAACGACATAATCATTCCAAGTAAGGGAGCTATTACTATAAATACTACAATTTTAATTACCCCTGCAAATACTACCGACCCCCATCCTGAATAAGCAACCGCAGCGCCAACTAGTCCGCCTACAAGTGTGTGTGATGAACTGGAAGGAAGTCCAAGCCACCATGTGAGAAGGTTCCATGATATTGCCGCAATGAGTGCAGAGGCAATAACTGTGAGGTTTATAACATCAGGATTAATCACTCCTTTTCCGATTGTAGTAGCAACTTTCAATGGAAAGACAAGAAAAGCTATAAAGTTGAAAAAGGCTGCCATACTTACTGCTGCAACAGGTGAAAGTACTCTTGTTGAGACTATAGTTGCAATTGAGTTTGCCGAATCATGAAAACCGTTGATGAAGTCAAAGATCAGTACTAGTGCAACTACAATATATAAAAATGTCATGTTGGTCTATGATTTTTTGTTTAAGATATCTGATCTGAAAAATGAACCTGGTAGGATTTTTATATTGCTCATTTTTAAAAGAATATAAAATAACAATTTGTCAAGTTTAGGTTTTACAAAGTAACAAATTTGACATGAAACCGGAAAGGAATTGTTTATTAAGTTTTTGTTACAATTTTGAATCTATGGCATATCCTTAGTAAAGACATTGTTTATGTTACCAAATTACATTAATTTTATACACTAAATTTACAACAATTAAAATTATTTGAATATGAGCGACATAAGAAAACTTGAGCCGAAAGAATTGTGGAATTATTTTTATGAAATTACCCAGATCCCACGACCATCCAAGAAGGAAAAGAGAATTGTTGAATACATGGTTGCTTTTGGGAAAAAGCATAACCTTGAGACACTCGTGGATAAGGTTGGAAACGTAATAATCAGAAAACCAGCTACTAAAGGGATGGAGAACAGGAAAGGTATTATTTTCCAGACACATCTCGATATGGTGCCTCAAAAAAACAGCGACAAGAAACATGATTTTGAAAAAGACCCGATTGAAACTATAGTAGATGGGGAATGGGTCAGAGCCAACGGTACTACACTTGGATCCGATAACGGTGTAGGAGTTGCTGCAACTATGGCAGTACTTGCATCAACAACTATTGTTCACGGACCAGTTGAAGCACTTTTTACAATCGATGAAGAGACTGGCATGACAGGTGTTTTCGGACTTGAGAAAGGGTTATTGTTTGGTGATATTCTGATGAACCTCGATTCTGAGGACGAGGGTGAATTGTATGTTGGTTGTGCCGGTGGAATTGATGTCAGTGCTGTAAAAACTTATGCTGAGGAAGCCTCTCCTAAAGGAATGGCTGCGTATAGAATTACTGCAAAAGGTCTTAAAGGCGGGCATTCAGGAGTTGATATCGCCATGGGGAGAGCAAACTCAAACAAGCTTATGTTCCGTTTTCTTATGCAGGCTGAAGCAGATTTTGGTGTAAGACTTTCTGAAGCAGCCGGTGGTGATCTGAGAAATGCAATACCCCGTGAATCTTATTCATTACTTCTCGTCCCTGAAATAAAAACTGCTGAATTTGAGGCTTTTGTAAAAGGGTATGAAGAAATATATAAAGCTGAGTTTTCTGATACTGAGCCTGACTTGAAATTTGCATTTGAAAAAGTATCAGTCCCGGCGAAAGTGATGAATCAGGCCGACCAGTATAGGATTATAAGGGCTGTCTTTGTTTGTCCCAATGGTGTTGTTAGAATGAGTCAGGCTATGAAAGGACTTGTAGAAACATCAAACAACCTCGCTATTGTGAGTTGTAAGGATGGTAAGTTTGTTGCTCACAATCTGTGCAGGAGTTCAGTTGACTCTGCAAAGGAAGCAACAGCATGGAAAATTGCTGCTGTGTTCCATCTTATTAATGCAGATGTTAATCTTACTGGTGCATACCCTGGTTGGAAACCAAATATGAAGTCACCAATCCTGAAGACTATGAGCTCTGTATATAATGAACTCTATGGAAAGATTCCGGATATTAAGGCTATTCATGCTGGTCTTGAATGCGGCCTTATAAGTGGTGTTTATCCAAAACTGGATATGATATCTTTTGGCCCGACCATCAGATACCCGCATTCACCTGATGAGAAAGTCAATATAGAATCTGTTGGCAAATTCTGGAATTTTCTTGTAGAAACACTTAAACACATACCGGTTAAAGGCTAATAGTAATATTAGAGAGGGCGTCTCATAAATCCATTCTCTTTGTACCAATCCCCTAAAGGACTTCCTTAAAAACCCCCCCCCCCCCCCCCCTTTTAGACAACCTTTTATTTATTTGTAATTTAAGACAGAGTGTATGTTCAGGGATTTGTTAAAGACTGATTTAAAGTTAATTATACACAGACCTGTAATTATTTCTGCCATACTGATACCTGTATTACTTGTTACAGTTCTTAAGTTCGTATTTCCATTTATCTCAGTTCTTATTAATTCCGGAAACAGACTGAAGCCGGAAGACTATTTTACAATAATTTCTCTTGTTCTGATTTCTTCGATTCCTTTAGTTGTTGGATTCATCCTGGCTTCAGGTTTTTCTCATAGAAGCCTTTTATCATCGCCTACTCAGCATTACCGAAAGGAAATTAGCGCAATTTTTTTTATCAGGATACTGGAAACCTTTTTTCTGAGCTTTGTGTTAGTGCTGCTGGCAATAATAATAACTGATCCGATCCCATTTGAAGGCTGGCTGAGATCATTATATATTTCGGTGTTACTCTCATTACAGTCAGTTCATCTGGTATTCCTTATTACTAACAGGATATACCATAAAGCATCCAACACCGTAAATTATTTGATAAGTGCTCTGGTCCTTATTGCGGTTCCGGTTGGACTTCTGCTTAACAGTCCGTTCAATTGTCTTGCTTTTTTCTCACCTCTTTACTGGATAAGCTGGGCATGGCTTACAGATGTCCGGGTCGAAAGTGTGATTTCAGGTGCTATTTCGATACTTATTATCTCGGGTCCTGTAATTATTATTTACAGAATTCTGTTCAGGAGGAAACCAGTCTGAATTACCTGCTAACCGGTATATCTCGACATATGAGCCAGAAATAGATCTTTTCTGTTTCGTGAGACAGGCACCTGCGATCCATCAGTCATTTCAATATAACCGCCATCGTGCCTGACATACTTTTTGACATAATCGAGATTGATAAGGTGTGAGTTATGCGGACGGAAAAAATTCCTGTCATTTAAAAGATCCTGAAACTCTTTGAGGTGCTTCGATACAAGGATTTTCTTTTTATCGACTATATGAAACCATGAATAACTCCTGTCAGCCTCAATCCTTATTATTTCATTCGGATTCAGATACTCCCTGCCGTCGGAGGTTGGAATAACAAGCCTTGTAGGATGTGAGCTTCTGATATTCTCAAGGAGAGCTTCAAAGTTTTCATTTCCGGCCTTCGAATTAGTGCCTCTTTTTTGAATAACTCTGTTAACCGATTCTATGAATTCATTGATATTAATTGGCTTAAGGATATAATCCACAGCGCTGAACTTTATGGCTTTGATGGCATAATGATTAAATGCTGTTATAAACACGACATCAAAATCCTTCTCGGGGAAATGTGTTAATAAGTCAAATCCGGTACCATTTGGCATTTCAACATCAAGGAATACAAGTTCAGGTTTTATCTCCTTTATAAGTTTTACACCATCCTTAACATTATGAGCCTTACCTTTAACCTCAAGTCCCGGGCAGTATTCACCGATAATTGATGTTATAAAATCGACTGCGTCCGATTCATCGTCAATAATTACTGTTATAAGCTTATGCTTCATGTCAGAATTGGAATATGGATTTCTACCCTTGTGCCTTCCGGTTCTCCATCTTTGTTTTTCAGATCTGTATATATTGTTTTAAGACTTGTTCCGTACAAAGTATTTACCAGATCAAGTCTTGAATTAACAATCTGTGTCCCAAGCGAATTGTGATTTTTTTCACATTTTGTCTTCTTTTCATTCGCTGCTTCTCTGCCAATCCCGTTATCCTCAATAATACAGGAAATATAGTCTTTTTTCAGTTTCAGATCAATTTTTATTTGCCCTTTTCCTTCGAGGGGCATCAGGCCATGGCAAATGGAGTTTTCTACATATGGCTGAATGAGCATTGTTGGGACCTTATAAAGAATAGTGTCAATCTCCTCATCTATATCGATATTATAATCGAACTTATCCTTAAATCTGATTTTTTCAAGCTCAAGGTAGAGGTTGAGAGCGTCAAGTTCATCACGGAGCGGTACTGCAGTATGCTGTGAATTCTCAAGCACTTTGCGCATCAGGCTCGAAAACTTTGTAAGGTAATTGTTTGTTGCAAGTTTATCGTGCTGATACATATAGTACTGGATAGAGTTGAGCGTGTTAAAGATAAAGTGCGGGTTCATCTGCTGCCTCAGGTTTGCCTGAGTTATCTCAGATATCTTATGGTTCATTTCACTTATTCTTCTCTTTGCATTGATCTTTGCCCGGCTTATTATAAGAATTCCAATGGCAATACACAGAACAAATAAACCTGTAAAACCGTAAAGCATCAGTCTTTGATTACGTATTCTCAGTGAAAGTAACTGGAGCTCTTTTTTGTGGGTTTCAGCTTCATAGCGGATCCTGGCGTCGCTTAATCCTAAAACGTTACTTTTTTTTATCTGTGCATCACTATACTTCTTGAATAATACATAAGATTTATACGCGTTTGATGTGTCCTGCAGCTTGATATACAATTGACTCATATCGTCATATACCCATGAAAGGTTATAAACATCTTCAACTTTCTGAGCGTAATCAATTGATTTGTTGTAATATTTCAGAGCCTGATCATACTTGCTCATATCCCTGTATATTGTGCCAAGGTTTCCCAGTGCATTGGCTACATCTGCAAATCTTTTAAAAGGGATGCTGTACTTCAATGATTTTTCATATGTTTTGATTGCTTCATTATATTTCTTTTCCAGATAGAAGTTCCATCCCATATTAGCATAGGATAGCGAAATAAATGCTGTATCTCCCCGTATTAAGGCAATTTCATTACACTTTTTCAGAAGAGAATCACCTTTCTCGAAATCCCTTTCATTACTCAGAAAATCAGTTCCAAGTTTGTAAAGCCCATCCTCTATAAATAATGTATCCATCTCCTCAGATCCTGCATCAATCATTTTCTGAAGGCTGTTTCGGTACTCTATTTGATTTCCAAGGGTCTTATAAACATCTGCAATTCCACTGTAGCTTCTTGTTGTAAATCCTTTCAGTTTTATTTTTTTTAATAACTCAATGCTTTTTTCGAAATATTCAATACTCTCTTTAAAGGAACCCGTTCTAAGGTAGTATCTTCCAAGAAAATTGAGCGCTTTGGCTAAAACATCAGTCTCATCAAAGCTTTTAGCCAGTTTTACAGCAATAGAGGCTTCCTGGGAGGAATTGTTATAATCGCCGGTATTGAAAAAATATTCAGCTCTGGCAAGATGTAAAATTGCAGGAATCTCGATGTTTTCTTTTTTGCATATTAATTCAGCTGTATCAATGTATGCTTTCTGAACTTCAAGGTAAATAATCTTTGAGCCATAACTAAGGGCTGAACTGGAGTACCTTTCAACATCCGCTTTATTTCCTGCCGGTCTGGATTTTTTGTTTTGCTGAAATACCTCCGATGCTGAAAGTCCTGCTGTTAATGCGGAAGATATTCCATTGATGATGAGCAGTGCAATTAGTATTTTTCTTATCGGTCTCATAAAAACTAAATATACTTAGTTTCTCGCTATCTATATCCTAACCGAAAGGCCATTCCCTAAAATTCTAATTTAACAAGTCGACACAATCCGGTTTAGTACTTGCAATTTACATGCAAATATTAACTTTAAGCATAAATATTTTACGAATGGTCGTTTTGAGTTAACGGTTGGTAATGTTATAGTTTGATTTCCACCAGAAGATCATCCTTCATAACATTTGTGTTAGCTTTTGCGTAGACCTTTACTATTGTTCCGCTGACAGGGGCCAGAATTTCATTCTGCATCTTCATTGCCTCAAGAATTACGACAGCTTCTCCTCGTGTAACTGTAGCTCCCTCCCTGACAAGTACATCAATGATTTTGCCTGGCATTGGAGCCTTAACAAATTCCTGAACAACTTTACCCTTTTTAGAGTTGAGAACTTTCATCCTCTGTAGAGAGAATGGAGTCTCAACAGTAAACGTGTAGCTTATATCATTGAACAGAATCTCATATTTATTCTGACGCGAACGAATAATCTCAACCGGATACTTACGGTTTTTCCAGAGAATGTAGGTTCCCAGCTTCTCATCCGACTTGAGTTTTACCTCATACTCTCTTTTTCCAATCTTAATAGTATGCTTGAGGGGCATAGAGAAACTGAATTTTCTGTTTTCTGATGAGAGAGCAAAAAGCTTATTTATCTGAAGTTTGTCGTTTGCCATTGTAGTAACCCGATTTAAAATTGATTAATTCTCTTGTTCAGCAACCATGGACTCATGTCTTTTCCATTTTTGAAATCGATGTTGATACTGTCATCATTCAGGTTCTCCTCAACAAATAATTTGGTAGCCAGCCATGCTGCAAGCATCTCCTCATATTCGCTGTTAAAGTAGAATTTCTCAAGATCCTTTTCAATGAAAGCTGTTGTGAAATTTCCATCCTGAAATTTCGGATGACGCATGAGCATGCGGAAAAACGGGAGAGTGGTCTTAGTTCCTTTTATCCAGACTTTATCAAGTGCCATTTTGCAGTTTTTGATAGCCTCTTTGCGATCTTTTCCTTTGACAATAAGTTTGGCAATCATTGAATCGTAACTAGCAACAATAGATGAACCTGCCTGAACACCTGTATCTACCCGTACGCATGGGGCTGACGGCATATTTAAACTGACTATTTTACCCGGATCAGGTGCAAAACCTGCCTGTACATCCTCTGCGTTAATCCGGCACTCAATTGCCCATCCGCTGAGTTTTATATCACTTTGTTTAAATTTAAGTTCTTCCCCGTTAGCTATTCTGATTTGCTGCTCAATAAGATCAATACCTGTTATAATTTCAGTTACAGGGTGTTCTACCTGTATCCTGGTATTCATCTCCATAAAATAAAAATTCTTTTCTGAGTCAAGAAGAAATTCAACAGTGCCTGCTGAATGATAATCTACAGCTTTAGCAATCTGAACAGCCATTTTTCCCATTTTCTCCCTGAGTTTTTTATCAAGTGCGGAAGAGGGGGCTTCTTCAAGTAACTTCTGATGTTTTCTCTGTATTGAACACTCGCGTTCACCAAGGTGAATCACATTTCCTTTTGTATCTCCAAGTATTTGAAATTCAATGTGCTTCGGATTTTCAATGTATTTTTCAACAAAGACAGAAGGGTCATTGAAAGATTTCTCTGCTTCCTTGCTGGCGATGATAAACATCTTTTCCATCTCTTCAGATTTCCTCACAATCCTCATTCCTCTTCCTCCGCCACCAGAAGCTGCTTTTATAATTACAGGATAGCCAATTTTCTCAGCAACCAGTACAGCCTCTTCTTCATTTGCAATATTACCCTCATGTCCCATAGCCATAGGTATTCCACCTGCCATAGCTATTTTACGGGCAATTGTCTTATTTCCCATCTTATATATTGCATCAGGAGAGGGCCCGATGAAAATGATCTTGTTATCGATACACTTCTGTGCAAAATATGCGTTCTCGGCAAGAAATCCATATCCCGGATGTATCGCATTTGCATTTGTCTTAAGTGCAATAGCTATGAGTTTTTCAATATCAAGGAATACAGGGATCTCTGAGTTATCTTCTGTATTATCGTAGATGACATCAGCTGATGAGAGATACATTGCGTTAGGCTCAACTGCAGTCTGTACTGCAACTGTCTCTATTTTCATCAGTTTCGCAGTCTTCATGATTCTGACTGCTATCTCACCCCGGTTGGCTATTAATATTCTCTTTATCTTCATATTGTAGTAATGTTCTTTCTCATTTAAGGAGACAGCAAGCATGCTGTCTCTACTCAAAAATATTTCCGGGCCCCTTGCGCTTTGCTCTATGCCCTGTGCCCCATGCCCTGTGCTCTGTGCCGTTAAAGAGGCATATTCCCATGCTTTCGTGCAGGCACTTTAACCCATTTATTATTAAGAGCATTTAATGCTGAGAGTATTTTTTTTCTGGTAAATGCAGGATCAATTACCTCATCAATGTAACCAAGTTCGTCGGCAATAAACGGATTCGCAATTTTATCACGGTATTTCTTGACAAGCTCCTTTTTGAGTTCTGCAGGATTCTTTGAAGCAGCAAGTTCTCTTCTGTAGAGGATTGCAACTGCACCATCGGGACCCATAACAGCTATTTCTGCAGATGGCCATGCAAAGCTGAAATCACCTCCCAGGTTTTTGCTGTTCATTACTATGAAGGCACCGCCATAAGCTTTTCTAAGGATTACTGTTATTTTCGGAACAGTAGCTTCACTGTATGCAAAAAGCATTTTAGCACCGTGACGTATTATTCCTGCATGCTCCTGGTCGGCACCCGGAAGGAAACCTGGCACATCCTCAAGAGTAAGTATCGGAATATTGAATGCATCGCAGAAACGGATGAATCTTGCACCCTTAACAGAAGAATCTATGTCAAGGACACCTGCCAGTACTTTTGGCTGATTTGCCACAACTCCTATTGTTTTTCCTCTTAATCTGGCAAAACCTGTCACCAGGCTGGCTCCGAACAACTCGGCCGTTTCAAAAAAGCTGTTCCTGTCAACGATCTGATTTATAACATCTTTAACGTCGTAGGCCTTATTCGGATCATCAGGAACAATATCTCTTAGTTTTTCATTATAGTCTCCAATTGATCCGTCATCAGCAACCACTGGTGGATTTTCCACATTATTGGAAGGAAGATAGGAGAGGAACTTTTTAAGAGCAAGAATTGTGTTTTCCTCATCATCGTAAATCATCTGTGCTACCCCGCTTTTTCTGGCGTGTACCTCTGCTCCGCCAAGGCCGTCTGAGGTAATGTCTTCATTAAGAACCTCTTTAACAACATTAGGTCCTGTAACAAACATATAGCTGGTATGATTTACCATGAATACAAAGTCGGTTAGGGCAGGAGCGTAGACTGCTCCACCTGCAGCCGGACCAAGTATTACTGAAATCTGGGGTATTATTCCAGATGAATGGATAATATTATGAAATATTCCGGCATATCCGCTCAGACTTGCTACACCTTCCTGAATTCTTGCTCCTCCTGAATCAATGAGTGCAATTATGGGAGAACCCATCTTCAGAGCCATCTCCTGGATCTTTGCTATCTTCTTTGCGTGCACGATACCCAAAGAACCTCCCATTATGGTGAAATCCTGAGCATAGGCAAATATGAGACGTCCGTTTACTTTTCCATGGCCAACAATAACTCCGTCGCCATACGATCTTTCAACTTTTCCGAATTCCACCGGCTGATCAGCAGGTGTTACGAAAGCATCTATTTCTTCAAATGTTCCGTTATCAAAAAGGAGATTGATACGCTCATAAGCAGTCAGCTTTCCTTTTGCATGCTGTTTTTCAGCCTGCTCCGGACTATATTGCTTTTTAATTGCCTCCTGCCGGTCGGTGAAGGCCTTATAATATTTACCCGATAAATCCATACCCTATATTTTAACCGTGTCAAAAATAGACATTTTCGGGGTTATTGCAAAAAAACCTTCGACCGTTTCGAAGGCTTTGTTTATAATATTAAGATAAACAGCAAAATAGCTAAAATTATTTTTCGACCGCTTTCAGTTCTAAGCTCAATCGTCTCCCTTTCTCCCTTTCTCTATGCTCTACGCTTTACGCTCTACGCTTTTGGCTCTGTGCTCTGTGCTCTGTGCCCGCCCTGTGCCCCCTATGCCGGTTTAAAAAGTCCCTCTGCATTTGATCCCATAAGTTCGGCCTGAAGTACTGTATCGCTTGCCTTGCTTAATTGTTTAATCATCGTGTTATTTACAACGGGATAATGTTTCATGCTCTCAAGTTTATCACCAATAAATTCAAGATCATCTTCAGTAATTGCCCAATTTACCGGATCATACTTCGTAAGATTTAATGGTAATGAGTAGGAGCGGAGTGACTTATCCCCTGCTGTATTGAAAAAGAAATCGAAATAAGACATTATCAGTTCACGTATGGAGCGGTATACCGGTTCCCTGAATCTTAATGATGTAAAATTTGATTTAGCAACCGCACCCCAGTGATTATTAACCTTATACACTGCAATTACATGATCATCATCGTTATAAGCCTTCATGTCGACGATTAATGGTGTATTACCATTAAACTGCATTACTGCGGCAGCAAACAATGCTCCTTCAAAGCAGTGTGCCGATCTTTTTTTTATCACAAATCTGGGTGATCTGCATTCATATACCGGATTATAGTCTATCGAATCAAGAAAACCCTGAATCTTATCCGGATTATTCAGGGTCTTTAAAAATTTTATTTCGTCTTTTGTCCAGTTCATTCTTACCTGTTATTTTGTTCCTGGTTCCTGGTTTCTGGTTTCTGGTTTCTGGTTACCGATTACTGAATACCGATTACCTGGTAACAAACACCCGGCACCCGGCACCTAAGTTAGCCTACTGATAATCCTCCTCATCTCATCATACTGCTCCTCCATACTCATGACAAGTCTGAGTTGTGCCCTTGCTCGCTGAAGGTTATGATGCTCGCGATGAATCTTGAAATAATTGTCACCATCTAAATAGTCGGTGAGAAAGCGCAATGCTATAGTGTAGGTGATTAGTTTCGGAGCAAATGCCAGATACTCCTTTTCTGTATTATTAAGTGTATTACCCGACTCAGACAGGTAGCCCTGAGCATAAGCCTTAAACAGGTCTATATTCATTGTTACTTTCGAAAGATCAGTCTCATCTTCAGATGCAGTGTTGGTGACAGTTCTGATAGCATCTCCGAAATCATAATGAACATATCCCGGCATTACTGTATCAAGATCAATCACACATAACGCCTTGTCATTTTCGTCAAGTAGTATATTGTTGAATTTTGTATCATTATGTGTTATTCTGAGTGGAATTTTACCTTCACTTCCCAGACGGAGAATGATTTTCATCTCATCTGCTCTCCTTAAAAACTCATCTATTTCGTAAGAAACTGACTCAGCACGGCCTGCTGGATTTTCACGGATCTTTAAGTTGAATGTCTCAAGGCGCTTTTCAATGTTATGAAAGAATGGAATGGTTTCATTAAGTGGTCCGCCCGGCATATCAGCCAGCATTGCCTGAAAACGGCCAATTGCTTTTCCTCCTTCAAAAGCTTTTCCCGGACTGTCAACAGTGTTATAAGACCTGTGATTGGATATAAAAATATACATCCTCCAGAAATTGCCGTCTTTGTCAGCAATCCAGCTTTTGCCATCTTTCGATGGTATTAGACTCAGACACTCTCTTTTAATGTCAGATCCCGGTATCTTTTTCAGTTTATCTCTTAAGTGAACCGTTACCCTTTCAATGTTTTGTTGTAGTTCAGGTATATTTTTGAATATCTTATTGTTAAGTCTTTGAATAATATAATTATCCTTCTCCGGCTCCCTGGTTTCAATTCTGAATGTGTCATGAATATGGCCGCTGCCATAAGGCTCACCATTCAGAAAAGTACCCTCAGTTTTAAAGCATTCAAATATTTCATTCAGATTATAAGCCATTTTATTTTCCGGCTTTATGTCCAATGAAAGCGTAGTACATTATAATAAGGTATGCAGGCACACATAACCAGTATGCACTCTGAGTTGAGAAATTCACTGCTAATTTCCCATATACCAGTGGAAGTATTGCTCCGCCGGCTATTGCCATAATAAGAAGTGCAGATGCGGTTTTTGTAAAACGTCCAAGACCGGCAAGTGCAAGAGGCCACATCGCAGGCCATACAAGAGCGTTTGCGAGTCCGAGCAGCGCAACGAACAGTACAGTGACCGGCAGAACCAGCTCTATTGATTTAAAAGTCATTATATCAATAAACGGCATTGTGAATACTGCTGTAGACGGTGTAAAAATGGCTCCAAGAGAGAAAATAACTCCAAGAATGGTAGACACTTTAAGTGCAGTTACCTGGGTGAAATACTTTGGAATGAACATAATTCCGGACAGATAACCAAGGATCATGCTGAAGAGTGTAAGGGAAGTATAATACTTTGCCGACTCCATATCCATTCCTATTGATTGCCCATACCTTATTATACTGTCGCCTGCAATAACTTCAACTCCTACATAGAAGAACAGGGCAACAACACCCAGAATAAGGTGAGGAAACTGCCATATACTTGTTTTTTTTGCATTTGCTTCTCCGCTTGTGGCATCCTCAGCATCAGTATCAACCTCAGGCAGGTGAGCGAACTTGAGCAGTAAACCAAGCAGCACAAGGATCACTGCCATAATAATATACGGCATTATAACTCTGCTTGCAAGTTCATCCAGTAATAAAGTACGTTGTGCTGCATCAGCAGCCTGTGCAAGCTTTTCTTCAAGAATCGTTGAGTCTTTCAATATTACACTTGCAAGAATAATAGGAGCAATGGCACCAGCAAATTTATTAGCAATACCCATTATGCTTATTCGTTTGGCAGCAGTCTCAGGCGGGCCTATAATTGTGATATATGGATTTGATGCAGTTTGAAGAAGTGCAAGTCCTGTACCTTCAACAAAAAGTCCCAGCAGGAAAAGCCCGAATGTTCTTGTCATTGCTGCCGGTATGAAGATCATTGCGCCGGCTGCCATTATCCACAAACCGATTGACATTCCGTTCTTAAATCCTGTTTTCTTAAGCAGAACTGAAGAGGGAAGAGCCATTACGAGATATGAAACATAAAAGGCAAATGTTACAAAATAGGCCTGAAAATCATTTAGTTCGCAGGCTGTCCTGAGGAATGGAATTAATATTCCGTTAAGCCAGGTTACAAAACCGAAAATGAAAAAGAAAAGGCCGATAATCGTTACAGAAAAAATGTAGTCTTTCCTGCTGATGGCTTTTGGAGAGTTGCTGGTTGTCATAATAGTATAGTTAATTATTACTGTTTTACTCTGAAGCTTTCAAAACTAATCTTTTTATCCGATTGAACCAAGAAAAAATAAATTTGTTTTTTTAGTTCAAAAGTTATAGAACTGTAAACTAATTGTTTTAAATTTGGAAGAAGTCTGAAGACGGAAGACGGAAGACTGAAGACGGAAGAATATCGGATTTCGGAATACTGGATTTGACTTCGGTCTTCTGGCTTCGGTCTTCGGTCTGTTTATAAGTTGCCACTTGATAATAAATTTTCAAAGTTATGCTCACTCAGGAAAAAATCACACGTGAAACAATCGAAGAAACAGGTAAAGTATTTGAGAAATTCGGACTTACACCCATGCAAGGGAGAATAATTGCTTATTTCACTGTTAGTGATCCGCCTGAGAAAACTTTTGATGAACTTGTGAAATACTTCAAAGCCAGCAAGAGCTCTGTAAGTAACTCACTTAATTATCTGCTTCAGAACAAAATAATTGATTATAAAACTTTCGCTTCCGACAGAAAGCGTTACTTCTACCTTACCGATTCTTTTTTCAGGGTTTATTTCATGAAAGTCCTCGACAATGTTACTGAACTCAAAGAATATGCTTACAGAACAGTATCTATGCGTACTCCCGAGTATCCGGTTGCAAGTGAGAAAATTCTGAAGTGGATTGAAAATGCCAACAGATTCCAGGAATCACTTGAAATTACATTGGAATCAGTTAAAACTGAGAATACAGGTAGGAATATTTAAGGACCAATTACTTTTTTTTACCACGGAGACACGGAGACCACAGAGGATCACAGAGTTCCTCCGTGTTTCTCTGTGCTCTCTGTGTCTCTGTGGTTTTATTTTGTATTTAATTATCCGGAAATTTCCCTCGACTTCATTCCAAGATAACCCCCATGGTGCCTCTTAGCGTAGTCTTTTGCATCGAATCCGATTTTTTCCATTAGCAAAACAACAAGGACATCACCAATAACTGTCATCACAGTTGTGGATGTGGTAGGAGTGAGGCCAAGTATGCAAACCTCTGCCGGAGCACCCGTAAGTATATAGCAATCAGCTTTTTCTGCCAGAGGACTATTCCCGTTACTGGTAATAACTATGACGGGTATTTGCGGATAAAGATGGTTTTTAAGTTCAATGAGTTCTATAATTTCCCGGGTTTTCCCTGAATTTGAAATTGCGAGTAATACATCGTTTTCCTGAAGAATTCCGAGATCTCCGTGTTGCGCTTCACTCGGATGTAGAAAAATTGAAGGAGTCCCGGTCGAGCTGAATGTGGTTGCAATGTTATGTGCAATCTGCCCTGCTTTACCCATTCCGCTTGTTACAAGTTTTCCGTTTTTGCCATGTACCTGGCGATGAATTATTCCTACAGCTTCTTCAAAACTATCTGTTACCGGAATATTATTTATAGCATTTGCTTCATTATTAAATATTTCTCTGATCTTATCTTTCATAATGTCCTCATAAATAAACTTATGCCAAAGTTATCAAAAAATATCACCATCAGATCAGAACTTTTGTAATTCTAAGGCAGGAACAATTATATTTAAAGTTATTTTTGTATACATCCATCAAAAAATTGATATGTTTAATCACGCAGCTGCTATAGGACTTGATATCGGACGAAACTCAATCAACATTGCTGTTGTTAAAATTGACGGTTCAATTGTTGCAGCCTCAGTTAGTGATCTGCCGGAAAAACAATCAAAGGACATTCTCGAAAAAGAAATAATCACAGCTATCCGTGATATCAGGCTCAAAGTAGCAGCTCTGGGAATTAACCCGATTTGCATAGGTATTGCAGCAAAGGGATTTATTGATCATAAAGCTGGTATAATCCTTGGTCCTGACAAGGGAATTAAGGACTGGAGAAATGTTCCGTTGGCACAGATAGTTAATAATGAAACCGGACTCCCCGTCTTTGTTGGAAATGACGCCAACATGATGACAATAGCAGAACACCGTTTTGGAGCTGCGAAGGGATTTAATAATGTCATTTTTGTTGCCCTTCGTACTGGTATCGGAGGTGGAATAATTATAAACGGGAAACTATACAGAGGCGTTAATAATGCTGGTGGTGAGGTGGGGCAGATGATAATTAACTATGATAAAGGGCTCAGCGATTTGGGCATTAGAGGTTCATATGAGTATTTTGCATCGGCTTCTGCCATGGTAAGAAGATATAAAGAGGAGCAGAAAAAACATGCAGGCAATACCACAGATTCCCCTTCATGCAAGGAAATATTTGAACTTAGTTATTCAGGAGATAAAACTGCATTAAAAATTGTTAATGAAAATGCTGAATTGGTTGGTATTGGACTGGCAAACCTCATATCAATATTTGCTCCTGAGATTATTGTTGTGGGAGGAGGAATGTCAGAGGCTAAGGATTCATATTTTTCAATGATCAAAAAGAGTGCTTTCGATAATTCACTTGAAAACTTCAGATCGACTGTCAGAATCGAACGGGCACATCTTGGATCCGCAGCATCGCTGATGGGAAGCGCATTTTACGGATTGACACGACTTGCAGGAAAAACTGTTTAATAAAACTTTGTTTATGAGATATTTGTCACCCAGGTTAATAGTAATATTTTCGTTCTTAATGTCAGCAAGTATAAATCTTGCTTATTCACAGCACAGGGCTGTAACTTCAGAAAATTTAAAAGAATGGGTTTCATTTCTGGCTTCAGATAATATGATGGGCAGACGTAATGGATCACCTGAGATGAAACTGGCAGCTGACTGGATTGCCGGAAAGTTCAGTGAGTCAGGACTTAAACCTGTTGCCCCGTCCCTTGATTTTATTCATAATTATACGTTTACATCTCGGCAAAATCAGGTAAATGAAAGAAATGTTATTGGTTTGGTCGAAGGATCTGACCCGGCCTTAAAAGGTGAATATATTGTGCTAACTGCTCATTTTGATCATGTAGGTATCAAAAGAGGAAGTAAACCTGATTCCATATATAACGGTGCCGATGATAATGCTGCCGGTACTGCGGCAATTATAGGAATAGCCAAAGCCATTAAAGAATCTGGCATCAGGCCCGGCAGAAGTATAGTTTTTGCTGCTTTCAGTGGTGAGGAGAACGGCATGAGAGGTTCCCGGAACTTTGTTGCAAATACCCTGATACCCATAAAAAAGATTTATGCTAATCTGAATTTTGAAATGATTGGCCATTCTGAATATCTTGGTAAAAAGAAATACTATATGACTGGCTGTCTTATGTCTGACCTCGATGACGCAGTCGGGGAGTATAACAGGAATTCAGGTTTTCAGCTGGTTGATACAATCAAACTGTCACATATTCTCTTCGGATCATCGGATAATATAGCTTTTTCCAGAATTTCAACCAGAGAAGGTGTTACGACCGGAATCCCGAGCGGAACATTTGCCACAACTACTATGGCTCCTCATATTCATAACGTTACCGATGAAGTGAGCTTATTTGACTTTGATAATATGGCTGACCTTGTTAATCATTTCAGCGGATTGGTTCTGTGGCTGTCTGACAGAAAGAAGGAAATTGTCTGGACAGACAAAAACTTTGTAAGGCCTGAATAGTAAGATGTTAAGTTATTAATAATAAGATTTTTGAGTTCATGAATGCCAGTTCATTTTTACCGGACAATAATACTAGTAATGGTAGCTCACGGCCATATGTTCTGGCTGCGACTTTTTTCAGTCTTTTGGCGATAGTCGGATTTGCACTATACGGATTGCCTTTCTATTATGATTTTATGAAGGAGGAATTCGGATGGTCAACCAAAGTAGTAACATCAGGCAACGCCCTGAGCAAGCTTCTCATAGCTCCCTTATTTGGATTTCTCGCCGGATGGATCATTGATCGCTATGGTCCCAGGAAAATGATGATGGCAGGTGCAATTATGGTTGGGGGAGCATTGATTGGACTAGGTTTCATGAGCTCACTCTGGATGTTTTACTTTTTCTATGTTTTCAATGCACTTGGTTATGTCTTCGGCGGCCCGCTTCCATGTCAGGTGCTCATCTCCCGGCGATTTGATAAGAACCGTGGTAAGGCAATGGGGATTGCATATCTTGGTATCGGGTCGGGATTTGTTATTGTTCCGTTGATTTCAGTTGCTCTTGAGAAAAATTTTGGCTGGCACTACGCTCTGGCGGGACTGGGAGTGCTGATTATACTAATTGCAGTGCCATTAGCTTATTTTTTGAAGGAACCGTCTGCAAGTCAGGCAGCTCCCGTCGAAAAACAATCTTCAGTTAAAATGAGTACTGTTTTAAAAAATAAGAATTTCTATCTGCTTGCATTTGGGAGCATGTGCTCAATAGCTGCGGTTGGCGGAACAAACCAGCATCTGAAGCTCTATCTTAGGAATCTGGAATTTAACCAGTCCGAAGCTGCAGCAATAATTTCACTGGTGGGATTCTCCAGTCTGGCCGGAAGAGTCTTAATGGGATGGCTTGCAGACCTGTTTCCCCGGAGAAATGTAATGATTCTTATTTATTTGCTTGTTGCATCAGCTATACCATTACTTCTTCTTCCGGAATTTACAGGGAGAATATACATTTTTGCTATAATATTCGGACTGGGGCTGGGTGGTGATTATATGATTATACCTCTTATGGCAGGTGACCTTTTTGGCGTAAAAACATTGGGCAGAGTTATGGGAATTGTTCTGGTTGCCGATGGAATTGCGGAAGCTACAAGCCCATGGATGGTTGGCGCACTGTATAATGAAGTATCAAAAAGTTATACTATTGGATTCACTGCATTGATTTTTATTGCATTGGCTGGAGCAGTAATAGTATCTTTTCTTCCAAAATCAGGACTTACCTCAACCAGTGCAGTCTCAGCATAAGAGTTGCCAGTTTCTGCCCGTTAAGTTGTAAACTGAAAATGCTTGTTATGAAAAGATTGTTTCTAATATTTGTTTCATTATCAATAATCTGGTTAAGTTGTTCCAGAAAAACTCCCGATAAAAGTTTACTAAGAGAAGAAGCACATTCAGATATTGAGTACATTCAGGATTACAGCATCAAATTTTACTCTGAGCCTGAAAACATTCTTATTAAGGCAGCTGCTGACAGGAATGGATATATCCAGATTCTTTCATCTCAGGGACTATTACGATTGAATGCAGGTCAGTTTTTATACCCCGGAAAACTTGTAAAGGACAGTCAGTACAAGCCAACTTCTGATAAAAAGGTGTCCGGAATTACAGTCTCGGATAGTCAACTTGTTTACATAGACAATAAGTCAGTTTTTAGTAATACCTGGGCTGGTAAATTGTATATGCCGCATATACTGTCTGATGCAAAAATACTTACAGGCGGAAATGATTTTGACTTTCTTATATCTGACGGCAGAAGCCTTGCATATCTGAGAGATTCCGGTGAGATCTGGAGAGGTTCACTTTCCGGAGAGGAAATAGTGGATATCAAATTCGATGACCGGAACGATCTTTTCTGGGTACTTGGCAAAGAATCAATTAATGTATTCTTCACAGGGAAAAGAATTATTGAAAATGTTCTGAGAGATAAGAGCCTTACGTGTATAGGATTGTTTAATAATAAAATTGTTGCCGGGACAACCGATGGTTATATTGAAATAGATACAAAAACCAGAAAGCAGGTTGGAAAAGTTAATAGAAAAATGCCATGGACTGATCTGACAGTAATTGCTGAGATTGATAAAAGTCTCTGGTTTGGTTCAACACATGGAGCTATGAAACTCCGGGAAGATGGCAAATTTGATTACTACGCTTCAGAAAGATGGCTTCCTTCAGATTCAGTTGTTCATATTGCCGGGGGACCAGGTAAATCTGTTCTTATACTTACCACCAGTGGATTAGCACAGATCTGCTTTAAGAATATGACTTTATCTGAAAAAGCAGAGTATTACGAATGGCAGGTTCGGAATCGTCATATCCGTAACGGTTTTAATGCAACAGTCTCAGGAATGCAAAATGGTGATTTAACAAGCGGAAGTCTGGAAGATTCAGATAATGACGGACTGTGGACTTCGATGTATCTCGCTGCTGAAGCATTCAGGTATAATGTTACCGGATCACAAGAGGCATTGCAGAATGTAAGGGAGTCGCTTGATGCAATGGAAAGGTTGTATACAATTAATAATATACCTGGATTTCCTTCACGCTCTTTTGAAAGAAGAGGGTATAAATATGACGACAAAGCCTGGCAGAGAGCAAAAGATCCTGAATGGGACTGGAAATCCACAACCAGCAGCGATGAAGCAATCGGACATATTTTTGCATTCGGTGTTATTGCTGAACTGGTTGACGATGCTTTTCTGCAAAACAAAGCCATAAGTCTGATCGATACCCTGATGTCAACAATTCTTAAAAATGATTTCTATCTGATTGACTGGGATGGAAAACCAACCCGCTGGGGTCGATGGAATCCTGATTATGTTAATTCACTTCATATTTCAGTTGGTGACCGCAAGATTAATTCATCCAATATTATAGGAATGTTACAGACAGCCTACCAATTTACAAAAAAAAAAAAGTATAGGGAGTCGGCCTTTGAACTTATGAATAACCATGGGTACTTTGAGAATCTGATGCGACCAATGAAACAGATAGGAGCAGCCCCGGATAGTGCTGATGCGATGAGCCGGATGCTTTCTGACGGGTGGAATCACTCAGACGACGAAATGTATTATTGCGGATACTGGGGCTTATACAGATATGCATTTAATGATACACTGAAGTTAAAAATAAGAGAAGCCATTATTGATCACTGGGAGACTGAAAGACCTGAAAAGGAGGGATTATGGAATATTATGACTGCATTAGCTGATGTTAAAGGAACAGACCTAAAAGAGGCTATATGGTACCTGCAGCAGTATCCGCTTGACCTGATAGACTGGTCTGTATCAAACAGTTCCAGAAAAGATATCGAAAGGATTGAACCAAACTTCAGAAATCAGACAATTAGCGAAGTTCTTCCGCCTGATGAACTAAGGATTAGCAGACACAACTCCAATAGATTTGATCTGGATGGAAATGGTGGCGGGACTTCTGAATACAGTGCCGGCGATATATGGTTATTACCATATTGGATTGGCCGGTATCTTGGTGTAATCAGTGGTCCTCATATCAATGGAAATTAATACAGTTATGAAAAAGTTTTTTAAAATAGCCGGATCTTTATTGTTGGTTTTAATCTTAGGATTATTCCTGTTTATTAGAGGAAATCTGAAAGATCGTAATCCAGATTTCAAAGCTGATATGAAGATTATTACCAGGGATTCTGGGAAGTTAAAAACTGGATTTGCAGCAATAAAGATAACTCCCGAAGTTTCGGACAGATGGACTGATATTGATAATAATGCAGAATATGATCCTAAAGCCGGGGACCTGTTCATCGATGGTAATGGTAATGGGATATTTGATCCGGTCTGGATAGCAGGATTCGGCAATAAAAGGGCAGCCAATGGAATTCATGATGATTTGTGGGCAAGAACAGTTGTTTTTGATGATGGAAGTACAAGAATTGCTATTGTATCATTGGATGTTATCGGATTTATGAATGATGATGTTATAGATGTGAGGAAACGGTTATCACCTGATGCAGGAGTTACATATACAATAATAACATCGACTCATACACATGAGGGACCTGATCTTCTTGGATTATGGGGAAATACACCATTTAAAAGCGGCATTAACAAGGAATATCTGGAGTATGTCAAAAATCAGATTGTTAAATCAATTGAAAATGCAGTTGCTAATATCAGGCCGGTAAGGTTAGAAGTGTCTGAAGATAAAACAGGAGCCATTGCATTGGTAAAAGATACACGCAACCCTCAGGTTTTTGATTCTGGTCTCAGGCTAATCCGGGCAATTGATAAAGAGACTGGCAAGACTTTAGGGTCACTTATCGCCTGGGGTGATCATCCCGAGACACTCTGGGGAAAAAATTTATTGATTACTTCTGATTTTCCTCATTATGTCCGCGAAGGCGTGGAAAAAGGGATAGGAGGCATCGCTGTTTATGTCAGCGGAGCACTGGGAGGTTTAATGACCACACACCCAAGTCTTGCTGTTAAAGATCCTGAATCAGGTGAGGAAATCAAAGAGCCTTCATTTAAAAAAGCTGCTGCTCAGGGTAAGCAACTTGCCCTTCTGGCTTTGAAAGCTATGGAAACTCCGTCAGAAAACATTGAAAAGGCAGGTATATCTCTGGTTGTAAGGACAATAACACTTCCTATCGATAATAACTTGTTCCGGCTGGCAACTGCGATAGGAACTCTCGATCGTGGCACAACCGGCTGTATGAATATACATACTGAGCTTGCTGTTTTTAACATTGGCACGATCTCTTTTGCCACTCTTCCTGGTGAAATTTATCCTGAGATCTTAAACGGTATGGTTGAAGCTCCTGAGGGCCGCGATTTCGAAATTGATCCTGTTGAAGTTCCGCCTGTCAGGGATATGATGCAGGGAAAGTATAAATTTGTTTTTGGTCTCGCAAATGATGAGATCGGTTACATAATTCCAAAAAGTCAGTGGGATGCAGTAGCACCTTTCACTTACAACAGAAATGATTCACCGTATGGAGAGGAAAACTCAATGGGAAGCGAGACAGCTCCGATATTGCATAAGAATCTCAGGGAGATGCTTCTGGAATTAAATAAGGTTGATTAAAAAAAATCAAATAGAGTTATATGAAATCGGGATTCAAAAAGAGGATATTGATTATTTTCCTGACCTTCATTCTTTTTTTCTGCCTTCTGATGCTGACACCACGATTCTATTCTTTTTTATTCCCTGATAAAATGCCCGTCGGATATCACTTTGTGGCTCTCGATTATCTTGCAGTGGCTGTCGGTCTGGAGGATCTGATAAATAAATCACCGGAGATTCCTGCCGAGATTGAGGAAATTAAAAACATAGAGTACAAGAACATATACGGGAAATCTCTTCAACTTGATTTGTATCGTCTTAAGGGAAAAAGCAAACCTGTTCCTTTAATTGTATTCATACACGGAGGAGGGTGGCGGGGAGGTGAAAGATCAGATTACCTGGTTTACCTTATACCCTTTGCTAAAAGCGGATATGTAACAGCAACTGTCTCTTACAGGCTCCTGGATGATGGCCCTTATCCTGCATGTGTGGAAGATATTAAGGATGCAATGCAATGGTTTTATGATCATGGTGAAGAGTATGGCTACGATCCTGACAGGATTGCTGTAGTAGGTGGATCAGCAGGAGGTCACCTTGCTATGCTCGCTGCTTATGGGTGGAACAAGAAATCAGTAAACAATGACAGCTTAATGATTTCTGAAAGCCACAGAATAAAAGCTGTTGTTGATATTTACGGCCCGGCTGACCTGACCACAGAATATGCCAGGAACCATACTCTGGTAACATCTTTTCTCGCTAAATCTTATGATGAATCTCCCGAGGTTTATTTAGAAGCATCACCGGTTAATTACCTCGATAAAAGCGATCCTCCCACTTTAATACTTCAGGGAACTTCGGATGATCTGGTTCCGGCGAGTCAATCGGTTTTATTGAAAGAACGGTTAGACACTCTTGGTGTGCCTGCTGAATTATATTGTCTTCCATTGTGGCCTCATACTATGGATATTGTTCAGCGGGTGAATGATTTCTCACGACAGAAGATGGACGCTTTTTTCAGAAAATACCTGGATAACTGAAACTATTGAATAATTATATAGGCGGGACTGTAATTACCTGATATTTATATTTTTTCTCTGTAGTTCCATTAATGGGCGGTATCCGATGAGGATGATTTTTTCTTCTTTTATAAGTTTTTTCATATCCTCATCATTTGTAAATAGATCTGCTTCCTGGATACGTGTTCGCCAACTGTTTGTGATTGCCTTCAGTTCATCGCTTTCTTTGGAAGCATGTACATAAAGTTCTGTTACTCCGGGCTTAAGGTTTTTGACAATGTTTATCCAGAATGATTTAACATCCTTGTAATTATCAAGTTCTTCATATACAAAATAATCAGTAAAGACCAATCCTTTTTTCTCAAACTGTTTCCTTACTTCCGGAAAACCAAATTTTTCCATTGTTGACTGAGCCGCCATGCGGAGAGGAAGGTTGAATTCAAGTGCAAGTTGCTCATATACCTTCAGATATTCCGGATTCAGCTGCATTGTTCCCATATGTGAGTCAATGTGAGTTATGTTTACTCCGGCATTCAGGGCTTTCCTGATCTGGGCACGCCCTTCGGTCAGTGCTTCTTCTGGTGTTGAGTGAGAATAGACCTCTTCAATACTTCTCCACAGGTATCCTTCAGAATCTAACAGCCCTTTAACACTTGCGTCAGGAGCCACTGGTCCCCAGCGATAAAATTTCCATTCAGCAGTATGGGTAAGATGCACTCCAAAGTTTTTCTCCGGGTGAGTACGTGAGTATTCTGCTATCTCATTGAACCATGGGCATGGGGTCATAATGGTTCCTGATGTTATTAACCCTTTCTCCATACCCTCTATAACTGCAAGGTTTGCTGAATGACACATTCCGACATCATCACAATTTATAATGAGAAGTTTGTCAGTTGGTTTATAACCAAGTTTTTCAGCCAGCGACTGTGAAAAGCAGACACTATTTGTTGCTGATATCAGGGCAATAATCAGGTAACAGAATGTTTTAGTTTTCATGCTGTGTTATTTATATTTTTTATTCAATATAGAATTCAGCTCTTCTAAAGCCTGTTCCACTTTAATACGCTCTTCCTGCTTGAACTTGCGAAGAGGAAAAGCAGTATAGTCATTACATATTTCCATGACCGACAATGCACATTTTATACCTTTTATTATGCGCGAATTATACCTTCCAATATTATAAATGGTATTTTCCATTACCATCAAAATATCACGAAGCTCTGCTATTTTTACAAGGTTTTTGTCAAGTGATGCATTATATAGATCTACAAACAGTTTGGGAAACATATTAGCCCCTCCTGCAACAGCACCGTGTCCGCCATTAAGTATTGTTTCAGGAAGAAATAATTCGGTTCCTGTGATTATGGAAAATTCAGGTGACCCTTTAAATTCATTAATTATTGAATACATATACGACATATCGCCGGAACTGTCCTTGATACCTATGGCTCCTAAATCTTTACCCTTCTTAATAGTCTCAATTGACATGTGGAACTTGGTACAGCCTGGCATATCATACATTAAGAAAGGCAGTGGTAATTCTGGAACGATATTTTCAAGATATTCTCTCATCTCTACCTGCGAAATAGGCATGTAAAAAGGAGGAGCTATAACGACACCATCAAGTCCCCATTTTGCAGCATGCTCAGCTATTTCAAGCGAATCATTGAATGAGGTATCTGTTATGCCTGCTACAACCGGAACTCTTTTGCTGACCAGTTCACTAACTTTTTTTATAAGTTCCTTCCTTACAGGATAACTAAGGCTTGATGATTCACCGGTGGTTCCTAGAATAAAAAGTCCGTGTACACCACCTGATAACAGATGCTCTATAAGCTTTTCAAGTCCTTCTTCATCAAGAGTATTATTGTCAAGTAGCGGAGTAACAACAGGCGGAATAATTCCTTTTAGCGGTAGATTCATAGTCTTTTAGTCTTTTAGTCTTTTACTTCCTTTTTTCGATATTAAGTTACAAAGATTGAAAGAATATCATAGATCTGTGATTGATTTTTTATATTGAATCTTGCAATGGTTGGTTTTGAACCTACTTTGATTGTAAATCCGCTTTTAGGAATTGCCATGAAAAGATCTTCATCAGTTTTATCATCACCCACTGCAAGAATAAAATCATATTTACGTGTTTTTATTAATTCTGAGGCTGCCGTACCTTTATCATATAGAATGCTCTTTACCTCCAAAACTTTATCTCCATCAAGCATTTGGAGTTTTGATTCACTATTTAACAGATCACCCAGGTCATCTTTTAATTCATGTATCCTAAGTGTTGCAATTCCTTCATCAGCATTGCGATAATGCCATGCTATTGAGGCATTTTTTTCCTCCACCAATGAACCGCTGCATCGGTCGACATAATTGTTTAATACAGGAAGTAACTTATTTTTCCAGGTAAGATCAATCTCGATGTTATTCATCCATTCTCCCCCCGGGTACTTTATATAAAAACCATGTTCTGCTATAAGAATTACGTCAAGGTGTTTGAACTGTTTTTCTATGAAGTTTCGCTCTCTGCCACTAATTATTGCAATAGTGTTTCGTTTATCATCTGACATAGCCCTCAGAAGGTTTTCCATCTTTCTGTCGAGCAATGCCATTTCGGGTAGCAGGGCGATAGGTGTAAGTGTACCATCGTAATCGATAAGAAAAATCCTCTTTGATGATTTTTCATATTTTAGCTTTATATCTTTCAATGTATTGTCATCAAGATATTTCACCTGCATTTTTTTCTGTTCATTTTTTGTATAATCGATTTGGCTGAAAAAGTCAGCTGCCCAGGTAAATACACTGTAACGTTTTAACCTGTATTGCATCTTTAAAATTTTCCATTCTTTCTCTTCTGCCGTCATCGACAGGGCTTTGTCAATAGCATCCGAGGTTTCCTTAACATCCGTAGGGTTTATGATAATGGCTTCATTAAGCTCAACAGCGGCACCTGCCATTTCGCTTAGAATCAGCATACCTTTGTTTTCAGTCTGACAGGCTACGTATTCTTTAGCAACCAGATTCATTCCATCGCGAAGTGGTGTAATTAATGCCACATCACTCAAGTTATACAGGGCTACAAGTTCATTAAAGGGAATTGATTTATACTGATAGATTACCGGTCGCCAGCTGAGATTGCTGTATTTCCCGTTTATCCGACCAACAGTTGACTCAATTTCTTTCTTAATCTCACGATAAGTGTCTATATTATCCCTCGATGGAATAACAACCATATTAAAAATAACCTTGTAATGCCATTGAGGAAAATTTTCAAGAAAACGTTCAAATGCTTCAAGCCGGTTTATTAAACCTTTTGAATAATCAAGTCTGTCGACTGAAAAAATAAGCTTTTTGCCCGCAATATGCTTCTGAAGTTTCTTCTTTTGAATTATAGTTTTTCCATTGGAACATGCATCGTGAAATTTGTCGAAGTCTATACCAATTGGAAAACCATCTGCCCTGCAAAGCCGGTTGTCGACATCAATGTAGTTTTGATCAGTTTTATATCCAAAAGTCCGTTTAATTGATTTTAAAAAATGTTGCGTGTAATCATTTGTGTGGAACCCAACTACATCTGCTCCGATCATTCCTTTCAGAATAGCTTCTCGCCAGTGCTTGGGAAATAGTCGGAATATCTCAAATGATGGGAATGGAGTATGAAGGAAAAAACCAATATTAGCGTCAGGGAAGGCCTTTCTTATCATCTCCGGTAAGAGAAAAAGATGATAGTCATGTATCCATATGAAATCGCCGGGTTGAATGATCTTGTTTAATGTTTTAAAAAACAGATTATTTGCGATATCATATGCTTCATAATACGCATTGTCATAAAATGCCTGCTGCGGGAAGTAGTGAAACAATGGCCAAATTGTCTTATTGCAGAATCCTCCATAAAAATTATCATTTACCTTTTTTGGTAACTCTACAGGGTAGAGATCGAATTTAGGATTTAAATTTTCTACGCCAAGCTTTGAATCGCCTGTCCCAATCCAGAGAATCTTGGATGTAGTTAGCTTTTCAAGGTTCATTTTCTCAGATAATGATAAAATAGCTGATACAAGACCACCTGAGTTCTGCTGTGCAATATATTGATTTTTCTTTTTTACCAGCTTAAATGGCAGCCTGTAAGCTACTATTATAATGCGTTTATAATCAATCTGTTCAAATGTCTTCATAAGTTACAGAAATATTGGTTTGTCAAGTTTTTTCGATAATCTGTAAACAGCATTAACGAGGCCTACATGACTATATGTCTGAGGGAAGTTGCCCCATTGACCATAATTTTCGTCAGCATCTTCACTGAAAAGCCCTAGATGATTAGAACATTTATTTAATGTTTCAATCACGTTAAATGCTTTTTCAATCAATCCAACTGCGGCAAGGGCTTCTGCATACCAGAATCCGCATATTATAAAGGAAGTTTTTGGTTTTCCTAAGTCGTCCTGTAAATATCTGTAATATATTCCCTCTTTTTGAAAAAGTTCCTTTTCGTGTGCTTTAAGATGTTGAAGTGCCCTGTCACTGTCCGGGTGAAGATAATTCATTGTTATCAGCTGAAGATTGCTGGCATCGAGAAAGGTGCTGCCGACAGATTGCATGTAGGCTTTTTTAGGTGGATAGTAACATTTTTCAAGATAAACAGTTGATCTTTCAACTAATAACTTTGCTTTTGCAATTATATCATTTCGGTTAACTATTGTGCCAATCTTTATAGCAGCCATACAGCCAGCCCAATGAAACAAATATGTATAGGAGTGGAGTTGATTAGTTGTGCCAAATTCCCATAAGCCTGAATCAGGGACATCCATAAACTCTTCAATCCGGTTAAGAAGCCAATCCGTTATAAACTCCGATTTTTTGGTGTCTAAGTAATTGAGTCTTTTATCAATAAACAGAGGCAGGAGACTAACCAGAATCTGACCATATACATCATTTTGAGTCTGGTATGTTGCGTTATTACCTGCTTTTACAGGTTTGTTTTTCAAATAACCCTCCAGCATTAATATTTTTTCATCCGGGACCCTTTCCCCAAGAATGGTGTATAATGGTTTGATTAATTGTTTTTCATTTAGCATTATATTCTCAATAAAGGCAAAGTACTTCTCCAGTTCTTCAAAATGGCCAATATTATTAAAAGCATTAAGGGTATAATATGTATCTCTCATCCAGCAATAACGGTAATCCCAGTTGCGATGCGATTGGTCAAATTCTGACAGGCTTGTTGAACCTGCAGCAATTACTGCGCCTGTATCTTCATATTGATGAAGTTTAAGAACAAGTGCTGACCTTATAACTTCATCCTGATAAATAGAAGGGATTGATGTTGATTTTACCCAGTTTACCCAATATGCCCTGGTTTTATTAAGAAATATTTCCACAGTCTCAGCTAATGGAGCTTCTAAAGGTGCACCATAACTAAAAACCAAATATTGAGACTGATTTAGCACAAATGCCTTTTCTCCAATGATGTAATTAAGCGGAATATCTGTTGTGAGTCTTACCTGGCTGCTTAAATTAAGATACCTGATATGATTGCTCCCCGCTACTGTTTCAGGATTTTGTTTTCCGTAATTATCAACTGGATGGCACTTTACTTTTATTAATGGGTTTCCCTCAATTATTTCAATTTTCCTGAATAGCATCAGGGGTTTAAAATATCTGTCATACTGACTAAAACGAGGTGCAAAATCTATCACCCTGAACTTACCTTCAGACATCTCGAATTCGGTGGAAAGTATGTTAGTATTCTTAATATAGTACTGTTTCGACTTATATCCTACATTTGCCGGCCTGATACTGAACTCACCACCCTTTTTCTTATCCAGCAGAGATCCAAAAACAAAGCTGCTGTCGAACCTTGGCAGACAAAGCCAGTTAACATTGGCATCGGTGTCAATAAAGGCCAGGAAGGAACAATTTCCTATTACTCCAAAATTATATTTGTTCATATTGATTTATTTTTTGATTCGATAGCCTGGTGAAGCACCACCTGTGGGAAAGGTATTTCAATACCCTCCCTGTCAAAAGCAATTTTCATTCTTTTACGAAACTCTCCACTGATTTCCCATTGTTTAAGAGGTTTTGTATCACCAAGTATTTTAACAATGATTGAAGAGTCGGCAAAACTGTCAACCCGTAAAAATTTTGGCGGACTTATTATTGAGTCCTTAAAAAGGGGATCTTCAGCCAGTTCAATTCCAGTCCTGTTTATTACTTCAATAACATGCTCCAGATTAGAATTGTATGCTATTCCTATATTTATATTTACTCTTGCGAACTGTTTTGAAAGGTTTGAAACAATTTTGATTTCTCCATGCGGAATATGGTGTACAGTTCCATCTAGATCTCTGAGTGTTGTCATTCTGAGACTAATATCCTCTACAAGTCCACCTGTATCATTAATATTTATTACATCACCTATCCGATACTGATTTTCAAGAATAATAAACAGACCTGATATTAGATCTCTTATTAAATATTGCCCTCCGAAACCGAATGCCAGACCAACAATACCTGCACCAGCCAGGATCGGGCCAGTTTCAATACCAATTTCCTGCAGGAACATCATAATTGCCATTACCAGAATAACAATCTTAATCCCTCCATTAAATATACGTATTAGCGTATCTTCGCGTTTCTTTTCAGCTTCCACAGACATCATACTGTCCCGGACCACAGCAATCCTAACAGTTCTGATTATAATTCTTTTGGTAATCATATTCAAGAGAAATGCCCCCAACATTATTATGGCAATTTTAACTCCATGTGCCATAAGCCATGGTCCAATTTGAATGCTGACTGTTTTTAAATACTCTTCCATGTTGCTTGCTAATATAAAGTATACGCCTGATTCGATTAATTGTTCAGGTTTCAGGTATTTTTGATCCTGAGTTGAAAATATTACCTATGCTATTATATTGATATTCAAACGATTTAAGAATTTTACATCTGAACTCAGTAGTGATAATATTTCTGTTTTCTTGACTGCGATGGTAATATACGAAATAAAGTTGTAAATCACTATTTTATTGATCATTCCACCGTTTTCAATTTGAGATTGGATAATAGTTTTTTAAGCAAACGGCTCAAATATTAGATTTACTAAGAGAAAAATCAGATATTTGCCTGGACTAATTTAGAAACAGAAACACTTATGACAAGCCGGCACCGGCCTATTCCTACACTACAGGATTGCCCGATTCTACTACCTTTCATAGGCCTAATCAACCGATCATATTCTGTTGGCAGACAGAGTTTTTCCAGAGGGTTTCTTGACCGGGTTTTTACTGCAACTATAACTTCAGAGCATCCTTTTTCCAACAATATTATGGCGCGCTTTATCTTTATTTTAAATTCAAATGGAGAAAGTAAGCAGAAAATTGTGCCATTCTTGTTAATTGATGACAGGACTTTTAAGAGTCATTTCATCCCTGAACATACCGGTCTTTATTCCTTCTGGGCTGAGTTTTCAATGGATAAAGGTACGACCTGGATCAGAGACAATGTTCCCGATGCCTGGATCCTGATCGATCCTCCTCAGATTGACGGGCTGCGTCTATATACACTTATTCCTAATGTTTCCGGGACAATAAAAGACTGGAAAGAAGATCTTATCCGGATAAAAGGTATGGGATTCAATGCTGTGCATCTGCTCCCGGTAACAGCTCTCGATAGCTCTGAAAGTCCTTACTCCGCTAAAGATTTGTTTGATATTGATACAAGTTATCTTGAAATCGGGAGCAAAAATGATAGTCTTGTACAGATTGAAGATTTTGTAGATGAAGCAAAGATGCTGGGCATAAGTCTCTGCTTTGACATTGTTATGAACCATGTGGGGACTAACAGTAATATTGCAAAAAAGGCGCCTGATTGGATTATACCTGATCATAATAAACCGGATGGTTTTCTTCGAGCAGGATATTGGTCTGAACGTGGTTGGCTGGAGTGGGATGATCTTATTCTTATTAATTATGAACATCCATCGGCGAGAATCAGGAAAGAGATATGGGATTACATGACAGAGTATGCATTGTTCTGGGCTAATTATGCGAGTGAGACGGGGGGGTTTATTCGTTTCGATAATCTACATAGCAGCGACCCAAAGTTTGTACAATCCCTCGCTGAATCACTTCATAATGAATACCCTGATGTTGCAATCCTGGGAGAATTTTTTACCGACGAAACAAACCTTCTGCAAAAGAGTGTGCAGTGGGGATTAAATCTAAATCTTGCCACACCATGGAATTACAGGTTTGTACCTCAATTGCGTGATTATCTTAATTACATCCACCGTTCAACAAAACATCTAAGATACTTTATGCCTGTTACAACTCACGATTCAGGTACCCCTTATCAGGAATTTGGAAGTGTTGAATCAACCATGCCCAGGTATGTTTCAGCTGCATTAATGGGTACAGGAGCTACTGGTATTACCCAGGGAGTTGAGTATGGAATTACAGAAAAGATCCAATTTATTGGAAGACAAACAAAGATGAAGTTTCCGGATGAAATCAGATTTTCTGATTTTATACTTAAGGTTAATTCAATTCTTGCAGAATATATAGCTTTTCGGTGTGGTGATAACTGCTTCTTTGTGGATAAGGGCCATGATGCAATAATTGCAGTTTACCGGTATGACCCTACAAAGGAGTCTTCAGGATTTCTTGTTATCTGTAACTTTGATATTTTTAAATCTCAGGAGGTAACAATAGATTTGTTGTCTTTTATTGGGGTAAGAGATCCTTTACAATCTATTGATTTGTTGAGTGGTGAAAATCATGAATTTCTACAATCCCAAATAAACCTGTTCCTTCAGCCATGTCAGGCAATGGTTTTGAAGATTCATTGATAAATAAAAAGAACAGGGACATGCCATGACATGTCCCTGTTGCGTGAACCTGGAGGGACTCGAACCCCCAACCTTCTGGTCCGTAGCCAGATGCTCTATCCAATTAAGCTACAGGTCCTGTTTAATCGAGCGCAAATATAATAATATATTGCAAAAAAAAGTACTTTAAGTAAGCGAAAGTTTGGAATGTTTCAACCCGAAAACAAAATCAGTAATAAAAACGTTTTCACTAAGTACTTTAGGCATTCACGGCACTTATGGCACTCCGGACTTTTTAATTCGGGGAATATTTATTATTTTTAGTTGTTAAAAAGTAAAACTGATCATATTTAGTATGTAATTGGTAATAAATATAATATCATTTAGTTATGAAAAAAATAGCCGGAATTATTGTAAAAATTTTACTTGGATTAATACTTCTGATTCTTGTACTGCTTTTTACTATACCTATAATATTCAAGGAACAGATACGGACAAAGGTTGAGCAGATTATTAATGAGTCTGTAAATGCTTCAGTAAAATTCGATGACTATAAACTGGGCTTCTTTAAAAACTTTCCGAACCTGACATTCTCTCTGAATGGTGTTTCGGTAGTTGGTGTAGATAAGTTTGAAGGAGATACTCTTGCCGGCTTCAGATCTTTTAATCTTGTATTCAACCTTTCAAGTCTTCTTGGCGATTCTGGTTATGAAGTTAAATCGATAGTATTAGACAGAGCAGTTGTGAATGCTATTGTTTTGAAAGATGGCAGTGCTAACTGGGATATAATGAAGGATACAACAACTACTGAAACTGTTGAAGCAGATACAACTGCATCAACTTTGAAGGTGCAGCTTAAGAATGTTGCGATGCTTAATAGTTCAATTGCATATCTTGACTACGAATCTGACATGCAGGCATATCTGAAGGATCTGAATTTTACTCTTAAAGGTGATATGACTATGAGTGAAACAGATATGCAGATGACTTTAAATGTCGGGGATTTTACTTTCATAATGGAAGGAATGAAATACCTTAACAAAACTGTTCTGGATTCAAAAATTGATCTGCTGGCTGACCTTGACAATTTCAAATTCACCTTCCGGGAAAATTATTTTGCCCTTAATGATCTGAAGTTAAATTTCTCTGGTATGGTTGCCATGCCTGGCGATGATATTGAGACTGATCTTAAATTCGGAACATCACAAACATCATTTAAATCACTGCTGTCGCTCATCCCTGCAGTATATATGAGTGATTATGCAGATCTTAAGACGAGTGGTGAATTCGCCTTCTCAGGCTCCGCAAAAGGTATTTACAGCGATGCTGACAGTACCTTGCCAGATATCACTTTAGCTATGTCTGTCAGCAATGGTCTTATTAGCTATCCTGATTTACCTGAACAGATTAAGAATATCAATATTAAATCAGATGTCTACGTTGACGGCAAAGACCTTGACAAGACAACAGTGGCTGTTGACGTCTTTCATATGGAGATGGCAGGAAGTCCTTTCGATATGACATTTGCCCTTAAAACACCTATGAGTGATCCTGATTTTAAAGGATCAATGATAGGAAGGATAGATCTCTCTGCCCTTATGAAAGCAGTTCCTATGGACAGCATCAGTTTGTCAGGAATTATCGATATGTCGGTTCAGATGGCAGGCCGGATGTCGATGATAGAGAAGGAACAGTACGAGAGTTTTATGGCTAAAGGAAACATGGGCATTAAGAATATGGTTGTGGCAATGACAGGTTATCCTGAAGTGAAAATAGCCGAAGCCGGTTTCGAATTCACTCCGGCATATGCAACAATGACAAATACAAGTTTTAATGTAGGAGGGAAGAGTGATTTTGCACTGGCCGGACGTATAGAAAATTATATTCCGTACGTATTCAGTGATCAGACGATTAAAGGAAATCTTTCGATGCGTTCAAAACTTATTGATGTCTCCGAAATAATGTCAAAAATGGCTTTGGATACTACTGTCGTTGAAGATACTGCCGCCCTTACATTGATCCAGGTACCAAAAAATATAGATTTTGATTTCAATGCACTTATTGATAAATTTTCATATGACAGCATTAAAGCTGAAAACATTAAAGGTCACATTATTGTCCGTGATGGAGTCTTAAGCATAAGAGAAACAGGGATGGAGATTCTTTCAGGTACTATTGGAATGAATGCTGATTATGATACCCGAGATACATTAAAGCCTGTAATGAAAGCCGATTTTGATATGAAAGGAGTTGCAATTAAAGAGGCTTTCGCAACATTTAACACGGTTCAGAAATTAGCTCCTGCTGCTAAGGGTATCGACGGAAATATAAGCGGTAAACTTGCATTTACGAGTCTTCTCGGACAAGATATGATGCCTATTACCAATTCAATAAATGGTTCAGGCAAAATCCAGTCGGAACAGATAACTCTTGTTGAGTCAAACACTTTCGATAAAATTAAGGAGACTCTGAAACTTGGTGATAAGTACAGCAATACTTTTAAAGATATTAATATCAGTTTCAAAATAGCTGATGGCAGAATCTATGTCGCTCCGTTTGATGTAAAAACAGGTAATCTCAAAATGAATGTCAGCGGTGATCAGGGAATTGATCAGACCCTTAATTATCTGATTAAGACAGAAATACCAAGAACTGATCTGGGGGGATCTGTAAATTCACTGATTGATAACCTTTCAGGTGAAGCCGCTAAATTCGGAATAGCATATAAACCATCAGATATTCTGAAAGTTAACATGAAGGTAACCGGAACTTTCAGTAAGCCTGTTGTTGCTCCGTTCTTTGGAAGTACTTCAGGAGAAAGCTCAGGTGGTGTTAAGGAAGCAGCCAAAGAAGTTGTTAAACAGACAATAGATAACACTGTCGACAAGGCTAAGGATAAAGCCAGGGAGGAAGCTGAAGCACAGGGAGCAAAGCTGGTTAAGGAGGCTGAAGAGCGTGGTCAGCAACTTAGAGACGAAGCTGCAGTAGCTGCCGAAAAGATTAGAAAAGAAGCAGCAGACCAGGCACAAAAGATAATCGATGGCGCTGCATCAAAAGGTACTCTTGCTAAGCTGGCAGCGCAAAAGAGTGCAGATGCTATTAATAACACTGCTGATAAAAAGGCAACCCAGCTTGTAAATGAGGCAGATGTTCAGGCCAAGAAGCTTGTAGAAGAAGCACAGGCCAAAAGCAAGGCAATGATCGACAAAATTTAATTGTTATGTAGGAGATGTTTTCTCGCTAAGTCGCAAAGTAGCAAAGTTTAACTTGGCGTCTTGGCGACTTTGCGAGAAAGAAATAAAAAAGGCTGCTCAAATGAACAGCCTATTTTAATTAGTAAGAGATCAATATTAAAATTTCTTTTCGCGTATACGTGCTTTTTTACCTGTAAGATCGCGCAGGTAAAAAATTCTTGCTCTGCGAACCTTGCCATGTTTGTTAACTTCTATTTTATCAATAAAAGGTGATGCAACAGGGAAAATTCTTTCAACACCGATGTTGCCTGACATCTTACGTACAGTAAAAGTTTCGGTATGTAAGCTTCCGCTTCTCTGAATAACAACCCCGCGGTACTGCTGGATTCTCTCCTTGTTTCCTTCTTTGATTTTATAGTGGACAGTAACTGTGTCGCCAGCTGCGAATTTCGGAAACTCATTTTTTACCGCAAATTCTTTCTCAATCACATTCATTAAATTCATCTCGCAAAGTATTTTGTATTCTCAGTTTGTTTTCAAAAATCCGGTCGCAAACTTACAAATAAAATTTTGATATTCCGAATACTCCGGTAAAAAGATTTCAATAGCGCCGGAAATAAAATAGTTTAAATAAAAAAATTGACTCCGGCGCTGGTAGAGCATCTTATCCGTTTCTACCGATATTTCACCACTACGTGGTTGAAGAAACCATTGTATAAAAGACGTCATTGCGAGGAGAGAAGCGACGAAGCAATCTTTTAATCCTTAGACTCTACGCTCTACGCTCTACGCTCTTTTCTACTTCGTCTTCAGCTTATCTCCGGTATTCTTAACAATTACCCTGTTCCACTCATCACCGTAACCTGGCTGTGAGACTTTTGGAACAACATACTTATAGTTCTTTGGAAGTGGCTGTTTAACCTTCACATTTCCATCCATATACTTGGTGAACAGGAAGTGGTAAAGTTCTTTCCACTGACTTACAGTGCTGTTACCTGATTTTACTGAATATTCTGTTAAATATTTAACAGCATCTGCAGGATTTTTCTTAAACAGCTCCGAAGCCTTTTTATCAACATTTACAGTTTCCGCAAAATATCCATTCTCAAGTTCTGACTGTTTCTTCTGTATATCATCAATCATCAGCCTGGTGCGGGTATACGCAAAGTTGGTAACCTGGTTGAATACCCAGAAACCTGCATTCTCACTGAATGTCATCATATCACCATTTCCAACAGCATATGATTCCGGCACTTTTGATATTCCGCAATACATCGGCGAATAAACTGTGTAATATGTATCATCTACGCCAAACCAGAAAATGCCGCCAACGGGATCAGGAAGCCATGATCTGCTCTGAGCTACAAATGAAAACCCGGTCTGCTGGGTTGCAATAGCTCTTTCGTGAAGATAGGTAACACCATCTACCTCCCATGTCATAGGTCTCCATCTTACTGTACTTCCAAATGGTCCGGCACCAACATCTTTTGTCATATCCATAGGCGTTCCCTGATAATAATTTCTCATCATACCCATTACATCTTTAGGTTCCAGTTTTTTATCAGGCTTGATCCATAAAGGCATTCTGTTCTTGAGATTTTCACCCATGGCATAATCAAGATACTGTCCCATCTGGCTGTTCACCATATTAAATCCTGACCAAACCCTGGCCTCACAGAATCGTGCTCCTGAAAAATCAAGAGGAGCATAGGTGTCGCTGAAACTGAAATCTTTATCCTGACCATCAAACCAGCCATAACTGCGGGCAACATCAAATACATCATATGCATAAACAGTCTCAACCTCCGGATTATTGATTTTGCTCAGATCTTTTGAGGTAATCGATTTTACTCCGTCAGCAAGAGGAAAAGTTGTTATCCTCGGGTGGTTAGCATGTCCTGAAATGTATCCGTCAGGAATACGGCGTGCAACCCAAACTGCACCTTTTTTACCCTGACCTTTTCCGATAAGTTCAAGTATCCATGCCTCATTAGCATCTGCAATTGAAAATGACTCACCTGAACTGGCATAACCATACTCACTAACGAGTTGAGAAAATGTAGCAATAGCTTCTCTGGCATTTTTAGCTCTCTGAAGAGTCATGTAAATCAGTGAACCATAATCAATTATAGCAGTTGAATCAGCAAGTTCCGGACGTCCGCCAAAAGTTGTTTCACCGATTGATAACTGATGTTGATTCATATTACCTACAACAGAATAAGTGTGAGCCTTCTGAGGGATCTTTCCAAGGTACTTACCTGTATCCCACTCGTAAACATCAACATAGGTACCTGCAGGCCAATTCTTAGCAGGCCAGTAGTATAATTCTCCATATAAAACATGCGAATCGGCTGAATATGTAATCATTACAGATCCGTCTTTTGAGGCTCCTTTTGTGATAAGGAAGTTGGTACAGGCATTACTAATCTGATCCGGCAATGCTGCGGATAGTATAATTACCAGGAGTATTGAAATGATTCTTTTCATAATAATATTTACCTTTAATTATGTTATACTATATTAATTGGAAGTTAATGAATTAGAATTTCCAAAGATATCAGGTTTACATTAAACTCCAAAACTGAATAGAGCCTTTTTAACCACAAAGGTCACAAAGGGTTTGCACAAAGGTCACAAAGAAATATAATGTTTTTTCCCTTTGTGTACTTTGAGTATCCTTTGTGTACTTTGTGGTTAATGGATTTTGCTTTAAATAAGATTGAGAGAATTGATTATGTCTCTTATCATCTCATAATCAGCAACTTTTCTTGAGTATTCAGGAATTCCTGGTATTCCTCCCATTGAAACTGCCGTTTGTCTGAAAATCATTTCGCTTTCAATTGTTTTTCTGGCAGTTGTATGGAACTCAATTGCATTTGTGGATTTTGCAATAGCAGATATATTTGAATTATTTATTCCGCTTCCGGGCATGATTATGATTCTGTTGCCGGCTCTTCTTACCAGCTCACTTATCAGACTTACGCCATCTGCTGCTTTGTATTTTTGTCCCGAAGTAAGTAGTCTGGCAGCTCCTGTGTCTATGACGTCCTCCAGTCCCTTTACAGGATCAGGACACATATCAAAAGCTCTGTGGAATGTAGCTGACATGGGTTGTGCGAATTCAATAAGCCGTGCAGTACGTTCGATATCAATCTCCCCGTTTGATCTGAGGATGCCCAACACGATGCCATCTATTCCAAGTTCCCCGCAATATTCTATATCTCTTCTCATTATGTCATACTCAAGGTCTGTATAGAGGAAATCTCCTCCACGCGGTCTGATTATAGCATGTATGGCAATTGTAAGATTATTTCTTGCCGAAGCAATGGTTCCTGGTCCGGGTGTTGTTCCTCCCTCTGCAAGGTTGTCACATAATTCAATACGATCGGCACCGGCTTCCTGAGCTGTGATTGCTGATTCGACAGTATCGACACAAATTTCAAGCTTGAATTTCATTTTTAAATATACTATTTTTTCTTTATAATTGTGGCACATAAAAACCATTGACTATGAAACCAACTCTTTTAGTACTTGCAGCAGGAATGGGAACCCGCTATGGTGGCAATAAGCAACTTGACGAAGTAGGACCTTCCGGCGAAACGATTATTGACTATTCTATTTATGATGCAATACGTGCCGGATTCGGTAAGATTGTTTTTGTTATAAGGCGGGATATAGAGGAACAGGTTAAAGAGCGGTTTGTTAAAAAGCTTAAAGGCAAAATAGAAGTTGATTATGTTTTTCAGGAGATTACAAATCTTCCTGAAGGAGTGAAGGTTAATCCGGAAAGACAAAAGCCATGGGGTACAAGTCATGCAATACTTGTAACCGCAAGCAAAATAAAAGAGCCTTTTGGAGTAATTAACGCTGATGATTATTATGGCGTTGAATCGTTTAAGACTCTTCATGATTTTCTTGTAAATGACAAAGATCCAAATTGTTACTGCATAGTTGGTTACAAATTAAAAAATACACTTTCGGAACATGGTCATGTAAACAGGGGAGTTTGTGGTGTTGCCAATGGTTTGCTGAAGGATATTGTTGAGACACGTCAGATTGAAAAGACAGCAGATGGAGCAAAGGTTGTTTCTCCTGATGGTTCAGTACAGAAATTTACAGGTGAGGAAGTTGTTTCAATGAACCTTTGGGGATTCAAGCCATCATGTTATGACTTCCTGGGTTCTGAGTTCAAAAACTTCATTAACAAAAGTGGGAACGATCTGAAAGCAGAACTTGACATACCTACTTCAGTCGATAAATTCGTCAAAAACGGAGAGATTACTATTAAGATACTGATGAGCAATGAAAGGTGGTTTGGAGTTACCTACAGGGAAGATAAACCATTT
This sequence comes from Bacteroidales bacterium, assembly GCA_016709865.1. Lineage (NCBI taxonomy): Bacteria > Pseudomonadati > Bacteroidota > Bacteroidia > Bacteroidales > Bacteroidales bacterium. The sequence continues at coordinate 713,418 of JADJLX010000005.1, read as the reverse complement.
GTTGTTGACAGCATCAATAAAATGATAAATAAAGGAGTCTATCCTTCGAAAATCAACTGATCAATAAGATTTAGCAGATAAAACAGCTAGGAGAGTGATGGTTTTTTACCCATAATAAGTACTTTGCCTTTAGCATCCTGGCGTGCCTGATAACGCTCACGTGCTTCTTCCGGATCAGCACCTACTGCTATGTAAATCTTGGTTCTGTAATTGATTACGACTTCCTGCATTTTTGTAATGTCGGGAGTTTTAAAAACTGTTGGCTTTTTTTCTTGCATGGTCAAAGGTAGTCATAATTATCCGCCTATCCAATTATTTGCGGTTATCAGATATTCTACCATGTGAAATCGCAACTGTAAAAGCTTGAATTGTCCTTATTATCTGTAACCTTCAAAGAGAGGCTGTGCTTTGAATTTTTCTTAATTCTCTTTTCATCAAACCTGTGAATGATGACATTGTTTTTCTGGTCATACTCAAAAAGAACCCAGTTGCCATCGATTGTTGGTTCATAAGTTCTTATTCCTGAAAAGTCATCACTGATTTTTATTCTTACCTCCTTTTTATCTGAAAGATCTGCTCCGGAAACAAGACCGTTAGAAGATATTACAGGTGGAACAGTATCTATCCCAATGAAAAAGTTACCAAAAGAAGACGCTTCTGCTGTAAGAAACCCTTCCTTCCAGCTACTGTTGAGCGCACTTTTCTTAAGATCGTCAGAAAGCTGAACCACCATCATTTTGGATTCTTTCCCCGCTGGTACTGTTTTCGGTTTGATTGAAATGACAATTGGTTTGTGGACCGGAGTAAATTTATTATGGACTTCATGCACATCCGATAGCATCTGGCTGTTGCCCGTATTCTTTTTATAGGCGAAACGCAGTGTATCGTACAGCGCCCCGGAAGGGATTGTTACTGCAATATCCTCATCTGAAAATCTGTTTGTCCTGTTATACGGCATTATTTTAAAGTTCTGATCCCCTGTTTTTAAAACATTTGCAGGTTTTGCAGTCTGCGACCGGACATTAAAAGACAATACTGATTTATTATAGTGCGCATCTGCAACAGTGATCTGTACTTTATGAACGTTATCATCATTGAAGTTGAAAATTCCTCTGTTAACAGCATCTTTATAATTGCCCAGTTTGTCGTTTGGCAGAATGAAAGTCCTCTCGAAATATGTATTTTCCCTCATGTAAGTCTCATAGTCAATATGACTGTTTATATATCTCGATTCATTGAAAGAGAACTCGTCCATAATATACTTAAATACTGGTATACTATCAATTGTAAGTTCAATTGAATACACAGCACACTTGTTATAGCTGTCGTTCAGAAGGTCATAAGCTTTGATCCCAAATCCTGCAAGTCCACTGATCACAATCTCGTTCTCTTTTGGGATGTAATAGTTTCCATGGCCTCCACTTACTTCAATTTTTTTAATGCTCTGTTTCCCATTAATAAAAGAGTATCTGTTTATCGGATAGATCGATAATTTATCAATTATCGGAACTATATCGTCGCCTGTTCCAAAATCAAACATTAACGGATTTACAGGAATTTCACTTTCTGATTTTCTGATTTCGTAGTGAAGATGAGGACCTGCAGAACTTCCTGAGTTGCCTGAATATGCTATTACTTCACCCTGTTTTACAGGAAATTTATCTCTTGCAGGAAAAAGAGTGACCAGGAAACTCTTTTTCTCATATTGCTGGGATTTGACAAATTCATCTATTGCCGGGGTGAATCTGTCGAGATGACCATAAACTGTTGAGTACCCTGATGCATGTCTTACGTACAAAGCTTTGCCGAAACCGCCTGGTGATACGCTTATACGATAAATGAAACCATCTGCTGCAGATACTACTTCCTTGCCTATTGTCCCCTGTGTTTTTATATCTAATCCGGAATGGTAATGATCAATTCTTAGTTCCCCGAAATTCGCGGAAAGCAGAAGAGGAATTTTAACCGGAGATATAAAGGTCGTATTATCTTTTGAAAAATCTGATAATGTGCTGAAAAACAATATACTGATAAAAAGGAGTCTTAACATAACCATAGATTCATGTGTTTAATCTTTCACAGGTGCAAAGCTATACTTCCGGGTCATTCAGACAAACTATTTCGTTCAAATTTTTGAAAATATCATTAACTATGCTAATTTTGTACTAAAGATTTTATTATGTCCGGTCAGGGTTACGATGAATTAATTATTTTAAACAGAAAACTTGATGAATTAATAAATCGGTACAGCAGCCTTAAGTCGGAGATAACAGAACTTAAAAACGGGAATGAAGTCTTAAAAGCCATGCTTCAGGAACGTGATGAAAAGATTAAAGAATTGGAAATTAAATACGAGCGTGTTAAATTATCAGGAGCATTGTTGGGTGATGGCGGAAACGCCCCGGAAGCGAAGAAGAAGATTACAGAACTAGTGCGGGAAATTGACAAATGTGTTGCTCTTTTAAACAGATAAGATATAACAATGGATGATAAGCTTTCAATCAGGGTTAATGTGGCGGACAGATATTATCCATTGAAGGTTGAACGGGAAAATGAGGAGAAGATCAGGAAAGCGGCGAGAATGATTAACGAGAAAGTGCTGCAGTATAAGCAGCGGTACACCGATAAGGATGTACAGGATTTTCTGGCTATGGCTGCTCTCCAGTATGTGATTAAACTCACAGAAGAAGAAGAAAAACTTGAAAATGATTACCTTCCCGACACCTTAAAAGAACTGATACTGAAAATTGATTCAGTACTTGAGACAAAAGAGTAACAGCGTTCTTTCAAATAAAATTAAATTGCCCGCATTGTTTCTTCATTCATTTTTGAAACTCAACAGTTAAAACTTTGGAGCAACCCTTAGTTCAGGTAGGACAGGCCTCATCCCGATTCGTCGGGCTTCCGATTAGGTTCGGAACAGTGGACGTCCGAGCTGGATTAGTAGCTCCAGCCATTAAGACATGGGGTTTTATAAAATCTGGAGGAACTTTGCGGGTTTTTTATTATATATATACTAAATACGATTGATGATGACTTTAATAATAGGAACAATATCTAACGGGCTGCTGATAATAATAAGCATATCAGCGATGGTAATTGGCTTCGGGGCCTCTTACTTTATCTGGCAGCTGGCTTTAAGAAATAAAAGCCGTAAAATAATAAGTGAGGCTGAAGCCGAAGCTGAAGTAACAAGAAAAGAAAAGATACTTCAGGCAAAAGAAAGATTTCTTCAGCTCAAAACAGAGCATGAGAAAGTAATTAATGAGAAGAATAACTGGATAAATCAGGCTGAGAACAGGATCAAACAAAAAGAACAGGCTCTGTCGCAGAAGATCGAAGAAGCTCAGCGGAAAAAGAATGAAGCGGATGCAATTCGTGAAAACCTGACCAGTCAGCTTGAACTTGTAGAAAAGAAATCAGAAGAGCTTGAAAAAGCACACAGGCAGCAGGTTGAACAGCTTGAAGCTATCTCCGGTTTCTCTGCAGAGGAAGCAAAGAATCATCTAATAGAGTCTTTAAAAGAAGAAGCTAAGACAGGAGCAATGTCTTATGTTAATGAGATTCTTGATGAAGCCAAGATGACTGCCAATAAAGAAGCCAAAAGAATTGTAGTACAGACAATTCAGCGAGTTGCTGCTGAGAACGCAATTGAGAATGCAGTTACTGTTTTTCATATCGAGTCAGATGAAATGAAAGGCAGAATTATAGGCAGGGAAGGTCGGAATATCCGTGCTCTTGAAGCAGCTACCGGTGTGGAGATAATTGTTGATGATACTCCTGAAGCAATTGTACTCTCTGCTTTTGATCCGATCAGACGCGAAGTAGCCAGACTGGCTCTTCATCAGCTTGTTACTGATGGAAGGATTCACCCTGCCAGAATTGAAGAGATGGTTGAGAAGACCAGGAAACAGGTTGAGGAAGAGATCCTTGAGATAGGAAAAAGAACTACAATCGACTTAGGAATACACGGACTGCATCCGGAACTTATAAGGTTAATCGGAAAAATGAAATACAGGTCTTCATACGGACAAAACCTGTTGATGCACTCGCGTGAAGTTGCGAATCTTTGTGCAATAATGGCAGCTGAACTTGGACTAAATCCAAAACTTGCGAAGAGAGCCGGTCTGCTTCATGATATTGGCAAAGTGCCTGATGATGAGCCGGAATTGCCGCATGCAATACTCGGAATGAAGATGGCTGAGAAGTATAAGGAGAAACCGGAAATTTGTAATGCTATCGGCTCGCATCATGATGAGACTGAAATGACTACTCTTCTTGCACCGATTGTTCAGGTTTGTGATGCTATCTCCGGGGCACGTCCTGGTGCACGTCGTGAGGTTGTGGAATCATATATCAAGCGATTGAAAGAACTTGAATCACTCGCTCTTCAGTACCCTGGTGTTACAAAAACATATGCAATACAGGCAGGAAGGGAACTTCGTGTTATAGTAGGTGCTGAAAAAGTAAACGACAAAGAGGCTGAAGGTCTGTCGTTTGAGATCGCCAGAAAGATTCAGAATGAGATGACATATCCGGGTCAGATTAAAATTACGGTAATCCGCGAAACAAGGGCGGTTAATTACGCCAAGTAGCGATTCATACAATAAATCAGGGCATCTGTCAAACAGATGCCTTTTTTGTTTAATTAACTTTTGGAAACATTAATGTTTTTTTATCTTTAAAGTCTGATAAAAATCATTGAAATCAATGCCTCATATAAAACTTCTCAATATAGTAGGAGCTCGTCCTCAGATAATTAAAGCATCAGCCATAAGCAGGGCAATACGGAAGCACTTTTCAGGTGAAATCAGGGAGATTATCGTTCATACCGGTCAGCACTATGATAAGGAAATGTCAGATATCTTTTTTGATGAGCTTGAAATACATAAACCTCATTATAACCTGGGGGTGGGATCAGCTGGTCATGGAAAACAGACAGCTATGATGCTTACAGGAATTGAAGATGTTCTTAATGAGGAGAAACCAGACTGTGTGGTTTTATATGGTGATACTAATTCAACTCTTGCAGGTGCGCTTGCTGCTTCAAAGCTCCATTACCCGATTATACATATCGAGGCAGGATTGCGTTCATTCAACAAGACGATGCCGGAGGAATTAAACAGGATTGTAAGTGATCATGCTTCCACACTTCTCTTTGCACCTACAAATACAGCTTTTAAGAATCTTATGGCTGAAGGATTCCGGCCTGAAAACAGTCCTCCTTATACGGTTGATAATCCTAAGATCTATTTCACTGGCGACATAATGTATGACAATACATTGTTTTTTGCCGGATTGGCTGAAAAGAAGAAATCATCTTTTCTTAAGGAGCTATCTCTTGAAAAAGACAACTTTGTTCTTGTTACAATTCACAGAGACACCAATACAGACGATATTGAACGGCTTAAGGAAATACTCGTTACACTGAAGACTTTGGGTGAGGAAAAGAATCTGAAAATGGTTATGCCTTTTCATCCGCGTACACTTATCTCACTTAAGTCACGACTTGAAAAACTTTACGATGAGCTTTGCACGAGCCCTTTAATTAAAATAATTCCACCGGTCTCTTTTCTTGAAATGATACTTCTTGAGAAGAATTGCAGGATGATTATTACAGATTCAGGCGGAGTTCAGAAGGAATCACATTTCTTTAAAAAACCATGTATAGTTCTGAGAAAAGAGACTGAATGGACTGAACTTGTGACAAATGGAACAGCACGTTTAACAGATGCCGACCCCATGAAAATAAGAAACGAATTCCTGAATTTCATTGATTCTCAGAAATTATATGATTATCCTGGATTCTATGGTGATGGAAAGACAGCTGAATTCATCATCAGAGAGATACTGCTTATGTTTGAAAAAGTGTAAGATTTTTTGTGTTAATTTCTGTTAAAATGAGTAATATTGTTTTTTTTTCTGATGGAGCGATTATTGAGGGATAAAAGAGTGTTGGTCACAGGTGGAGCGGGATTTATCGGCTCAAATCTTGTAGAGTCATTATTATATTCCGGAAATTCTGTTGTTTGTCTTGATAATTTCTCAACCGGAAAACGAGAAAATCTTTCCTCATTCATTGATAATCAAAAATTTAAGCTCATTGAAGGCGATATTCGCAATTATGAAGACTGTCTGAAGGCAGTTGAGAATATTGATATTGTTTTCCACGAAGCTGCTTTGGGTTCAGTTCCAAGGTCAATAAAAGACCCTGTATCAACAACAGATGTAAATATTGGTGGTTTTGTGAAAATGCTTTTTGCTTCAAAGGAAGCAGGAGTGAAGAGGTTTATTTATGCAGCCAGTTCATCTACTTATGGTGATCATCCTGATCTGCCGAAAGTTGAAGATAAAATAGGTTCACCATTGTCACCCTATGCTATTACCAAATACGTTGATGAACTTTATGCTGATATCTTTTATAAAACTTATGGTATTGAAGTAATAGGATTAAGGTATTTCAATGTATTTGGCAGACGTCAGGATCCTGATGGAGCCTATGCTGCTGTTATACCAAAATTTGTCAAGACATTGATGAAGAAAGATGTCCCGTTGATTAACGGCGATGGTACAATATCCAGGGATTTTACTTATATTGATAACGTGATTCAGGTAAACCATCTGGCAGCATTAGTTGAGAGAAAGGATGCACTGAATCAGGTTTATAATGTAGCGCACGGCGAAAGAACAACACTTAACCAGCTTTTCTATTCAATCCGGGAGAAAGCAGGTGAGTATGACAAAAATATTTTAACCATTGAACCAAAGTATGGTCCTGCAAGATCGGGAGATATACCGCATTCACTTGCCTCAATAGAGAAGGCAAGGCGCTTGCTTGGGTATTCACCTGTTCTGAATGTTGATGAAGGACTTACCGAGGCATTAAAATGGTACTGGAGTAATTTGTAGGCGCTTGGAGCATGGCGCAAAGAGCATAGCGCATAGCGCAAAGAGTAAAACACAAATGGCCTATTAATTTGTGTAATTATTTAAGTAACAAGTACATTGTTAGTCACTTACAAAGATTTGTAATGTGACTGACCAGACGGAAGTTTGCCAGGAGGACACCAAAACGCATAGCGCAAGGGTAAAGTTGAGAAGAATGTTCAATATGAAGTAAAATGCTATGCGCTATGCACTATGCGCCATGCTTCAGAAAACATGAAATCGGTATTCAGATTTGAAGATTTTGAGATATGGAAAGATGGAATTCAGGTTTCTAAGCAACTTCTCAAAGTAGCAAATGATCTTGAAGAACAGAAATATTACAGATTCGCGGAACAACTAAGATCAGCTACAATGAGTATCACAAACAATATAGCTGAAGGTTCCGGCTCATTTTCTGACAAAGAGTTTGCGCAATTTTTAAACATATCACGAAGATCAATTTTTGAATGTGTTAATATTCTTATTATCTTGAATGAATCTGAAATGTTATCACTGGATACACTTGACCCACTTAAAGACAAATTGGATCATCTGTCAAGAAAAATAACACTTTTCAGAAAATCCTTAATGTAAAATCAAATAGTGTTTTTCGCTATGCCTTGTACTCTATGCCCCATGCTTTTTCCCGCTTTGCGCCATGCTATTTGCGCCAAGCTTTTCCGCTTTGCGCCATGCTCTATGCGCTTTGCTTCTTCCCGAAAGCAACCTTTCACCTCAAATCTCCGTTATAACTATATAGCATCTTAACAAATTTTAACTATATTAGTAGATATTTCTGAACAATGATTGACAGACTTAAGCATCAAACAATTGAAATATTCCGGAAGCATTCACTGCCCAGGTGGTTTGTTCTCTTAATTGATATAAGTGCAGTTTTACTTACATTCCTTCTTGCTTATATTTTAAGATTCAATTTTGAGCTAAATACCTTCAGTTACCCTGTCGCAATTAAGCAGGGAGTATTGGTATCTGCGGTTTATCTGGGACTGATGCTATTGTTTAAATCATATTCCGGATTACTAAGACAGACTACAATTAAGGATACATTTATTATAGCAGTAACTAATACAGTTGCTCTTGTAATTTTGTTGATACTGACCCTAATTACCAGGAGGGTGAGTTTGGAATCTTTATACAATGTCCCATTATCAATCTTAATGATTCATTATGGCACAGTTACTGTGTCTCTTATATTTTTTCGTGTTTTCATAAAGATGTTCTACGTGTTCGTATCTGTTCCTTCAAGCAGCAGAAAAAATGTGTTGATCTATGGATCAGGAGAGACAGGTATAATGGTTAAAAAGGTAATACACAGTGACCCAAGGAGTGGATATCAGCTAAAAGGATTTATTGATGATAATCCTAAGTTGCAGGGCAAAAAAGTAGATGGTTTTCCCGTTTATTCACAAAAAGTTCTTTCAAGGGAATTTATTGAAGCTGAGGGCATTTCTGTTTTTATCTTTGCAATAAAGGATATCTCACCTCAAAAGAAAAAAGAGGTGCTGGAATCAATGATTGAACTGGGTCTTGAAATTCTTGATACTCCGTCCTTTGATCAATGGCTGAATGGGAACTTACAGGTTAAGCAATTGAGGAAAGTACAGTTGGAAGACCTTTTGGGAAGAGATCCGATTACACTTGACCTGAAAAGAATTGGGGCTGGATTGAAAGGAAAAACAATTTTGGTTACTGGAGCTGCAGGTTCAATAGGATCTGAGATTGTAAGGCAGCTTACTAGATACGATTACAAGCTTTTGGTGTTGGTTGACCAGGCAGAGACTCCTTGTTTTTATCTTAATAATGAACTCACTGAAAAGTTCCCTGATTGCCGGTTTAAACTGATTGTGGGTGATGTTACAAATGAGCTGAAAATGGATTTTATTTTCAGAAAATATCATCCTGAAATTGTATTCCATGCAGCTGCTTACAAGCATGTTCCGGTGATGGAGAGGAATCCGCATGAGGCTTTCAGGGTTAATGTTGGAGGAACAAAGAATATCTCTGATCTCGCAATCAAGTATAAAGCAGAGAAATTTGTAATGATTTCATCAGATAAGGCTGTCAATCCAACCAATGTAATGGGGGCTTCAAAAAAGGTATGCGAACTTCTCGTTCATGCACAGGCAAGAAGGACAGGAATTAAAACTAAATTCATTACAACCAGGTTCGGCAATGTGTTAGGGTCTAACGGGTCTGTTATACCACTATTTAAGAAACAGATTGCAGACGGTGGTCCCATAACAATTACTGATCCAGAGATTACTCGTTTCTTTATGACAATACCTGAAGCCTGTCAGCTGGTTCTTGAAGCAGGTTTTATGGGTAATGGAGGCGAGATTTTTATTTTTGATATGGGGCAACCGATCAAGATTCTTGATATCGCCACACGACTGATACAACTTTCAGGTCTCGAACCATATGAGGATATCGAGATAAAATTTACAGGATTGCGTCCGGGTGAAAAACTATACGAAGAACTCTTTGCCACAAGTGAAGAACAAATGCCAACACATAATCCGAAGATAAGCATCGCCAAAATTGCTGATGCAGACTATGAATGTATCCTGCCAAAGATAAATGATGCACTGGTTAATATCTACGAAAAAACCGGTCCGGAGGTTGTTGAGGCTATGAAGGAGATTGTGCCGGGGTATACGAGTAAATATGCAACTACTGCCTAAACACAAACCTTTAATAACTTTTGTCTTTTTACTTTAGTCTTTTGTCTTATATTCCTATTATTTATTAATTCCTGCAATGTCTCAGAATACTCCAAGGAAGGTTTTCGTAAGCGGTTGCTTTGACATACTCCATTCAGGTCATATTGCCTTCTTAAAAGAAGCATCTCAATATGGTGATTTGCATGTTGGCTTGGGTTCAGACAGGACGATATATGATCTTAAGGGAAGAAGTACCGTAAATTCAGAAGATGAAAGACTTTACATGCTTCAGGCGTTGTCGTGCGTGAAGAGCGTAACAATTAACAAAGGAGGTGGAATTCTTGATTTCCTTGATGATATGAAGGTTCTCAAGCCCGACATTTTCATAGTGAACGAAGATGGGCATACTCCGGAGAAGGAAGAAATTTGCAAAGATTTGAGAATAGAGTATAAAGTTCTGAAGCGAATACCTCACGCTAATCTGCCAGTACGGTCTACTACAACATTAAGAAAAGAGACTCCAATTCCGTATAGAATTGACCTGGCAGGAACCTGGATTGATCAGCCATATGTTTCAAAGCATAACCCGGGTTGGGCAATAACAGCATCAATAGAACCAACAATCGAATTTAATGAACGTTCCGGAATGGCAACATCAACAAGGAAAAAAGCTATTGAGCTTTGGAATGATCATCTTCCAATGGAGAATCCGGAAAAACTCGCAAAAATTCTTTTCAGATATGATAATGATCCCGGTACAAAAGATGTAAGTGGATCACAGGATTCTATTGGGATCACAATGCCTGGAATAAACAGGTTTTTTTACGATAAGGAACAGTACTGGCCATCGAGATTCGAGACAATAACTGATCTTTCAATAATAAAATGGCTTGAGGAACGACTTTATATGGTTACACTCTGGCCCCGACCTGCTGATTTTGTTGTACTTGAAAATACCAGTATTTCAGCTGAAAATGTTAAAAATCTTACTTCGGCGGCTGAAATGGCTTGGGAAGGATTAATCAAAAAGGATATAAATCTGTTCTCAAAAGGATTTGTTCAATCCTTTAATTCGCAGATTACAATGTTCCCAAAAATGATGAATAATAAGATTGCCAAAGTGATTGATATGCACAGGGATAAAGCATTGGCATGGAAACTTTCAGGAGCAGGAGGAGGAGGATATTTGATTCTTATTAGCGACGAAGAGATTCCGAACGCCATAAAAGTTAAGATCAGGATAAAAGATTATTGGATTTAATTCAAATGATCGATACTTCATTTTAGAAATAAAGGATATTAGAATAAGATTGTTGACCAACGAATCTCCAATGATATAAGTCGCGACACCGATGATGACTATGCGAATCCTGATGTAAAAAGAGAAAGTCCCGATAAAGTCAATGCCAAACCTGATTATGACAGTGAAAACTCCAATGAATACGTTGCGAACTCCGATTAGGACTATGGGAGCCACGATTAAAATACTGGAAGTCCCGATGAAGTCAATGCTCAACCCGATGATGACTGTGGAGACCACGATGAAGACAATGCAAACGGCGATGATGACTTTGACTCTCTCAACGTCATAACTTAATAACGCTATTACGCCATTACGCAATAAGGCCTGACACCACACAAACATAACTTTAAAAATCGAATGAAAAAAATAGCTTTGATCTCAGGAATTACAGGACAAGACGGGTCCTACCTTACTGAATTATTATTGGATAAGGGTTATGAAGTAAATGGAATTATCAGGCGATCAAGCTCCTTTAATACTTTCAGGATAGATCATATTTATAATAATCCTGAATACCTGAATAAAAGTTTTTTTTCTTCATTATGGAATCTTACTGATTCGAGTAACCTGAACAGGCTGGTTGAGAAGATAAAGCCTACAGAGATTTATAATCTTGGAGCACAGTCGCATGTTCAGGTGTCATTTGAAGTACCTGAGTACACAGCAGAAGTGGATGGTGTTGGAACACTTCGTTTTCTTGATGCTATAAAGGAGGTTGGATTGAAGACCAGATTTTACCAGGCTTCTACATCTGAATTATATGGCAAAGTGCGAGAGATACCACAGACAGAAAAAACGCCGTTTTATCCAAGAAGTCCATATGCTGCAGCAAAGCTATATGCTTACTGGGTAGTGGTTAATTACAGGGAAGCGTATAATGTATTTGCAAGTAATGGGATACTTTTTAATCACGAAAGTGAAAGAAGAGGAAAGACTTTTGTAACACGAAAAATTACAGTAGCTGCATCAAAGATTATTCTTGGTCAACAGGATAAGCTTATTCTTGGAAATATTGACTCAAAGCGTGACTGGGGCTATGCTCCTGAGTACGTTGAGGGAATGTGGAGGATATTGCAAGCAGAGAATCCTGATGACTTTGTTTTGGCTACTAATGAAACACATACAATCCGCGAGTTTATTGAAGAAACATTTAAAGTTTTAGGAGAAGAGATTGTGTGGACAGGTAAAGGAATAGAAGAAAAAGGGATGCTGAAATCATCAGGTAAAGAAGTTATTGGAATTGATCCCCGTTATTTCCGTCCAACTGAGGTAGATATCCTTATAGGAGACCCTGCTAAGGCAAAAGCAATACTTGGCTGGCAACCAAAAACTACCTTTAAAGATCTGGTGAAAATTATGGTTTTGTCAGATTTCAAAAAAGCAAAAAAACGAATGATTTAGTGGCTTCACCCTTATTTAAAGATTTTACTTTTGTCTTTACACTTTTTTCTTTTATCTTATAATCTTGACCCTCATTACTCCATTACTCTAATTCTCCTCAATAGTTGAAAACAGACTCCAAAATATACATAGCTGGCCATAATGGTATGGTAGGCAGTGCTATACATAGAAATTTAGTTACAAAAGGATTCTCCAATTTTGTTTTTACACCTTTCCCTCAATTTGATCTGACCGACCAAAAAACTGTTGCAGATTTTTTTGCAAAAGAGAAACCTGAATATGTAATACTTGCTGCAGCCAAGGTTGGAGGAATAGTTGCTAATAATACCTACCGTGCTCAGTTTCTGTATGAGAATTTAATGATCCAGAATAATATTATCCATCAGAGCTATGTAAATAGAGTAAAAAAGTTGCTGTTCTTAGGGAGCTCATGTATATATCCAAAGAATTGTCCTCAGCCAATTAAAGAAGAGTATCTCCTTACTGGTGATTTGGAATATACTAACGAACCATACGCTATTGCAAAAATTGCTGGCATTAAGATGTGTGAATCATATAACATTCAATATGGTACAAACTTTATTTCAGTTATGCCAACAAATCTTTACGGACCAAACGATAATTATAACCTTGAAACATCGCACGTCCTCCCAGCACTTATTAGAAAGATGCATTTAGGTAAATGTCTGGAAAACAATGATTGGGATGCGCTCAGAAAAGATCTTAATAAATATCCGATTGAAGGTGTTAATGAAACTTCGTCCGAATCAGATATAATGAATATTCTTTCAAAATACGGAATTAAATACACATCTGAAACCGAGTACCCAGAATCTAGCACCGAGCACCCAGCACCAAGCATCCAGCACCCAGTTTCCATTACCCTCTGGGGCACCGGCTCTCCATTTCGAGAGTTCTTATATGTTGATGATTTGGCCGATGCTTGTGTGTTTTTGATGGAAAATGTAAATTATGCCGATCTATTTGATAAGTACCCAGCACCCAGCACCCAGCACCCAGCATCATCTTTTATGAGCTCTGAGCCCGACGCCCCACGCCCGAAGCCTCATGCCGACATAAAGAACACCCACATTAACATCGGCACCGGTAAAGATCTTACTATTAAAGAGCTTGCTGAATTGATTAGAGATATTGTTGGATTTAATGGTATGATTGATTGGGATTATTCAAAACCTGATGGCACTTATCGCAAGTTGCTTGATGTAGGTAAAATAAATTTATTGGGTTGGAAAGAAAAAATAGAATTGGAGGAAGGGATTATGAAGGTTTATTCAAAGCATAATTTATAAATAAAAGTTTTTTTATTTTATCATGGCTTCACGAATCTTGTTAATTATTCCTAAGTTTTATGAAATTGAAAAGAAAATAGTGATTTTGCTAAGAGAATTTGGGAACGAAGTATATTATATTGAAAACAAAGAAATCGCTTTTGATTATAGTAATAAGACTTCAAAATTTCGTTACATAAGACGATTTTATTTTTTTTTATTTTCCCCACGTGAACGCTATATTAAGATTGAATTAGCGAAGATTGAAAATTTGAGATTTGATATATTGTTTTCTATTAACTGTTTTACAGTTTGTCCCAATTTATTAAATCGATTAAAATATTTTAATCCAGGATTGCGATCTATTCTCTATCTATGGGATTCATTCTCAAAGTATTCATGGGAAAATAGAATCAGGCTGTTTGACAAAATTTTTACATTTGACATATATGATTCATTAAAGTATAACATTGAATATCTCCCAAATTTCTATTTTAATGTTACAGATAGTCAGAAAAATGAAATTGTAAATGATTTATCCTTCATTGGTAAATTTTCTCCTGAAAGACTATTGATTATTGACAGGCTAGTGCCTCATATTTCAGAAAAAAACATCAAGTACTTTTTTCTACTCAGGCCCTCATTTAAAATGTCATTTCATAACTATTATTTTTACCGGTTACTGAAATACCTTAAGATAAATAATCGATGGGTAATTAATTACATCTCAATTTTTGAAGCAAATAGCATGATTCTAAAACGAAATTTCATTAAATCAGATAATCTGAGTTTCGAGGAAGCACAAAAAACTATGCAGAACTCTAATGTTATTCTTGATTTACCGTATTCAGATCAGACTGGCTATACACATAGAATTATCGCAGCATTGGCTAACGGAAAGAAAATTTTAACAACCAATCCTGGAATAGTTAATGAATCTTTTTTCAATCAGGATCAGATACATATTTTGAATCCAGACAAGCCTGAAATCGATATTAAATGGATCAAAGAAAAAGTTGGATTCTGTGTTAATCCTTATTTTAATAAGCTGGAATTGAAATCCTGGCTAAATCATATTCTGAATGGGATGGTTGCTTAAACATAAGGTAGACCTCTTCTTTCTTACAAATCCTTTTTATGTTTTTTGCTTATCTTTCACTTTAGCGATTATCGTTTATCTATGGGGTTGGAGCGACATATTTCCTAAACTGTCAGTCAATCTTCTTGTTTTTTTTGGAATATCATTTATTGTGTTCATCACTTTTGGTTACAAATATCATACTAAAGGTTTCAATTATAATTTAAACCAATTGTTTCCTTATTTTATGAATGAAATTGTGTTCTGGCTGATTATACTTCTTGGATTCATAAATATTCTATATATGGGGTACATGCCATTTTTACGGTATGATCCTCATTACAGAGAGTTTGGTGCTCCCGTTATTGATCCCATCTTTAATACATTATCGATATTTTTTTCAGTCTTTTATTTGCAGACCTTTCTGAATAGTAAAAAGAAGAAATATTTATTATACATTTTTTCGATATTGATATTACAAATTCTAATCTTCAGAAGATCTACAGTTGTCTGGATTTTACTCTCATCATTGTTTATGTTAATATATCATTACAGGAGGATAAGTCTAATTTCTATTTTATTCCTTCTTGCATTAATTCCTTTTCTTTCATATTCATTTGGGGTGTACGGAAATTATAGGAGTAATCTTTCAAAATCATTTGTAATTGATGATTTAGGCGCAAGTGAAAGTTTTAAAAAATCTGGGATGAGTCATAATCAATATATTTCATACCTGTATGTTAGTTCTCCTCTTGCAAATTTGCAAACCAATATTAATGAATCGAAAGGTTTTTTTAATAATAGAAATCTGCATAGTTTTATTTTTTATTGTGTTATTCCACAGAGTATAACATTAAGAGCACAAAAAAAACTTAACTTAACTGCTCCTAGTCCAAGTTTAATATCCTCAGAGTTGTTAGTAGGTACCTTCCTAATGGTTGGCTTTATTACAATGGGATGGGGAGGTATGATTCTGATGTTATTATTGGCGTTAATAGCAATATGTTTGTGCTTATATGTAACAAAAAGATGGAATGTTTTTCAGGTAACAACTCTTTGCATCTTAGAATCTACAGTTTGTCTTTTGATATTCTCAAATTTTCTTAACAGGCTTGATGTAATTCTCATGGTTTTCATTTATCCAGTATTTTTTCATCTAATTTTTGAAAAGGCAAGGATTAGGGAAAGTTTAGTAAAATGAAAGATAAAAATGTTGCAATTATTGTAACCAGTATAACTAGTCTTGGTCCTGTTAAGGTTATGCAGACATTAGTAAATTATTTAAGTAAAATCGATCATCCACTAAAGATAAAGGTTTATTATATCAAATCAACTTTTGATTTTAATATGGAAATGAATGTTCCGATTGAAAGATTGAACTACAATACATTTCCTTTTGGCAGTTTTGATATAATACATACTAATGGTTTTCGCCCTGATTTTTTTGCATTTGTGAACAGAAAAAAAATTAAATATCATATCTCTACTTTGCACAATTTGGTATTCGAGGACTTATCATTTACTTATAACAGGTTCATTTCATTTATATTCGGAAATATTTGGTTAATACTGTGGCGAAAAGCTGATAAACTGATTTGTGTTTCTAGATCTATGAAAACCTACTATGAGAAGTTACTACCTGCCTCTAAGCTTGAGATAATTTATAACAGCGTTCCTGAAAATAATGACCTGGTTAGGCTGGATTCTGTTATTGTAAAAATTATTGATGATTTCAGAATCCGGGGATTAAAGATTTTTGGGTTTTCAGGAATTCTGAATAAAAGAAAAGGGCTGGATCAGATTTTGAATCTCTTGTCTATTGAAAAAGGCTTGGCACTTGTTGTTTTTGGCTCAGGAGAGGGGTTGAAAAAGTTGCAAAATATAGCTGAAAAATTGAATGTCTCTGACAGGGTCTGTTTTTGTGGATTCATGAACAATCCGGTTATTTATTATAGATTTCTTGATTTTTTTGTAATGCCTTCCCGTTCAGAAGGATTTGGCCTGGCTTTAGTAGAAGCTGTTCAGTCTAAGGTCCCTGTTATTTGTTCTGATCTGGAAGTGTTTAAGGAATTATTTAATAATGATGAAGTTACGTTTTTTAAACTAGAGAATTTGAGCTCTTTGATTGATGCCTTGAGAGAAGTAAATGAAGATGGACCTGAAAAGGTCGATTTAGCATTCACGAGATATTTGAAAAACTATACTGAAAAGTTAATGGCAACTAAGTATTTGGAATTATATAGATACGCATCTTAGTTACATGGAAATATGCTTTTACCTTATATCTTTTTTTTGTCTTTAGTTAAATGACTGATCTTGCTGTAATAATGTCAGTATATATAAACGACAAGATTAGCTATTTAGAGCAATCAGTACAGAGTATCTTAACACAGACCTACGCTGACTTTGATTTTTTTATCGCATTTGATGGTCCTGTTTCAAATGAAATAGAAAATTATCTTATAAATTTAAGAGATAAGAGGATCCATTTATATAAAATTGAGAAAAATGGAGGATTGGCACGAGCTCTAAATTTTTTGTTAGAAATTGTCTTAAATAATCCTGAATATAAATTTATTGCTAGGATGGATGCGGATGATATCTCCGTATCAAATAGATTTGAGTCTCAAAAAAAATTCTTTCTTTCAAATCCTAAGATTGCCTGTGTTGGATCATGGTACAAGGAAATTGATGAAAATGATAAAATAGTTTCATATCAGAAATTACCTTTAAAGCATGAAGAGATAAAAAAATTTATTTTAAGACGATCTCCATTGGCTCATTCATCGGTAATGTTCAGAAGGGAAATGGTTGATAGAGCAGGCCTGTATCCTACAGATTCCTTAGACTTGAAGATTATCTTTTTTGGAGTAACGCTATTAAGAGTGGTCTAATCTTAGAGAACCTGCCTGAATATTTGTTACTTTTTAGGCGGGATAAGAAATTTTATAAGCGAAGATCGGGATTCATTTTTGGTTTCAAATATATAATAACACGGTTTAGAATTAACAAGGCTTTGAAGGCTCCAAGCCATATTTATTTTTATTCGCTTTTGGTCGGAATAGCAAGAATTATGCCCTCATTCATCCTAAAGTTCATTTATAAAGTTTTCAGAAAATCAGATGTATAGTGATTTTTGGATAATTAATGATGCAATCAGTTGCATACCTTTTCACTAAATTTGTGAGGATTGCCATTAAATTGAATATATGGATAAATGAGTACTTCTCACTTTTAAACAAAATAAAAATTTGATTCTAAAAAAAAATCAATGCAATTCTTAAAAATTCTTGTTACAGGAGCCGATGGATTTATAGGATCTCATCTGGTTGAAAGTCTTCTTGAAAAAGGTTATAATGTAAGAGCTCTCTCTCAATATAATTCATTCAATAGTTGGGGTTGGATTGAGGATATTCCTTTAAATGGTAATCTTGAGGTTGTCTGTGGTGACATCCGTGATCCGCATTTCTGCAGGAACCTTGTTGAAGATGTTGATTTGATTTTCCATCTGGCTGCCCTGATCGCAATTCCTTTTTCTTACCATGCCCCTGACAGTTATGTCGATACCAATATAAAGGGAACCCTTAACATTTGCCAGGCAGCCAAAGAGAGAGGCAATATCAGGTTAATTCATACTTCCACCTCCGAAGTCTATGGAACTGCTCAATATGTTCCAATAGATGAAAAACATCCGAAACAACCTCAGTCTCCCTATTCAGCAACAAAAATCGGGGCCGATGCAATATCCATGAGTTTCTATAGCGCATTCGGACTGCCAGTATCTGTTGCCCGGCCGTTTAATACTTTTGGACCCCGGCAATCAGCCCGCGCTATCATACCAACGATTATTACCCAGATTGCCAACGGGATGAAAGAGATAAAGCTTGGAGATTTAAGTCCTACACGCGATTTTGTTTTTGTGAAGGATACATGTGCAGGATTTATTGCTATAGCGGAATCAGAACTGACTATTGGCAGAGAAATTAATATCAGCTCCAACCAGGAGATCTCAATATTGAATTTATTGAACACGATAAAGGAGATTATGAAGTCAGATGTGGAATTCATTGACGATGATCAGAGACACAGGCCTGAAAAATCAGAAGTATTCAGGTTATGGGGAGATAACTCCTTGCTTAAGGAACTGACTGGCTTTAAGCTTCAGCATACAATTCAGACGGGTTTGAAAATTACATGCGATTGGTTTGTTAATCCCGAAAACCTGAAAAAATTCAAACCTAATATTTACAATATCTAGAAATGGCAAAATATCAATATATAATTGATAAAATCAGATTAGTTTATTCTGAACCCGGGAATCCCATTCCTCTTCATGTTCCAACTTTTAATGGAAATGAAAAGAAATATCTCAACGAGTGCATCGACTCCACTTATGTTTCAAGTGTAGGGAAATTTGTTGATTTGTTTGAGGAAAAAGTTGCTGAGTACACTGGATCTGAATTGGCAGTGGTATGTGTAAATGGAACCAATGGTCTTCATATTGCACTGAAGCTTGTTGGAGTTGAGCAAAACGATGAAGTGATTAGCCAGTCGCTGACTTTTATTGCTACTGCAAATGCTATAAGCTATTGTAATGCAGAGCCTGTATTCATTGACGTGGATAAAGACACATTGGGCCTAAGTCCTGCCGCACTTGAATCTTTTCTAATAAATGAAACAACGATGAAGTCCGATGGCTGTTATAATAAATCATCGGGAAAAAGAATAAAAGCATGTGTTCCAATGCATACATTCGGACATCCCTGCAGGATTGAAGAAATTGCTGCTCTATGTGAAAAATACAAAATAGGACTGGTTGAAGATGCCGCTGAAAGCATCGGAAGTTACTATAAAGGAAAGCATACCGGGACATTCGGTAGGATTGGAGTGGTGAGCTTCAACGGGAATAAAACCATAACCACAGGTGGAGGAGGTATGCTTTTATTCAATGACAAGGATCTGGCCCTGCACGCAAAGCATTTGACAACACAGGCAAAAGTAAAGCATCCATGGGAATTTGTCCATGATGAAATAGGTTATAACTACAGGATGCCAAATATTAATGCTGCACTTGGTTTAGCTCAGCTTGAACAGCTTGATTTTTTAATTGAGAAGAAAAGACTTTTAGCTAAAACATACAGTGATTATTTCGAGTCAGGTCCGGTAGCATTTTTCAGAGAACCTGATTTCTGCAGATCCAATTATTGGTTGAATGTTCTGATTTTTGATTCTAAAAAGGAAAGAGATCTGTTTCTTGAAGAATCAAATGAACAGGGAGTAATGACGCGTCCTGTCTGGCGTCTGATGAATAAGTTGAGCATGTTTAAAAACTGCCGGAAAGATTCCTTGGCTAATTCCGAATGGCTTGAAGAAAGAGTTGTTAATATTCCCAGCAGCGTTATAATTTAGATATGGAATCAATCATTCTGATAGGAGGTGGCGGACATTGCATTTCGTGCATCGATGTTCTCAGGCTGGAAAATAAATATGAAATTGCCGGTATTCTCGATACTTTTGAAAAAGGAGGCACTGAAATGCTTGGCATTAAGGTAATCGGAACAGATGATGATATTCCCATGCTAGCTGCTAAATACAGGAATTTTCTTATAACAATAGGTCAGATTAAGTCTCCTGAAAAGCGTGTAAAAATATTCGAACTGGTAAAAAATTACAATGGTAGTTTACCTGTCATTATCAGTCCCCGCGCCTATGTGAGCGCTTCTGCAATAATTGAGGAGGGAACAATTGTAATGCATGACTCGTTAATCAATGCCAGGGCGCAAATCGGTAAAAACTGTATTATTAACACTGGTGCACTGATTGAGCACGAAGCTATTGTAGGCGATAACTGTCATATTTCAACACAATCAGTAATAAACGGACAGGTTATTGTTGGAAATAATTCGTTTGTCGGCAGTAATTCTGTAATTGCAAATAATATTTCATTGCCTGAAAATATTATTGTTGCAGCAGGGGCTTGCATTCTGAAAAATCCAGATGAGCCAGGTTTATATATTGGAAATCCTGCTCGAAAAGTTCTCAAATCATGAAAACTACTATTATTGCGGAAGCCGGTGTTAATCACAACGGTGATTTTGAACTGGCAAAGAAGTTAGTTTTTGCTGCAGCTGAAGCTGGAGCTGATTATGTCAAGTTTCAAACATTCAAAGCAGACAGAATTGCTAGTAAATCAGCAACAAAGGCTGATTATCAGGAAAGAAATATGAGCAATGGGAATGTATCTCAACTTTCATTACTTAAACAGCTTGAGATGCCTGAAGATTGGCATTATAAATTAATTGACTTAGCAATTAAGTATGGCATAAAATTCTTATCTACTGGATTTGATCAGGAAAGCATAGATTTTTTAGACAAACTGGGCTCTCCACTATTTAAAATTCCATCAGGGGAAATTACCAACAAGCCTTATCTTCAACATATTGCAAAAAAGCAGAAACCGGTCATTTTATCAACGGGAATGGCCAATCTGGAAGAAATAAAAGCAGCAGTAAACGTTCTGCAATTAAATGGTGTTCCTAAAAACAACATTACTGTTTTACATTGTAATACTGAGTATCCAACACCAATGGAAGATGTCAATCTTATGGCAATGATTACAATCAGAAACAGTTTAGGTGTAAAAGTTGGATATTCCGATCATACACTTGGCTATGAGGTTCCAATTGCAGCTGTGTCATTAGGTGCTACCGTAATTGAGAAACATTTTACACTGGATTGCAATCTTTCTGGACCAGATCATAAAGCATCTTTAGAACCTGGTGACCTGAAAGCAATGATAAAAGCAATTAGGAACATTGAGCTTGTTCTCTCAGGGGATGGTGTAAAGGAACCCAGCAGAAGCGAACAAAAGAATATATTGGTTGTTCGTAAGAGTATTGTTGCCGCAAAACAGATAAATAAAGGTGAGATATTTACAAGTGAGAATATTACAGTAAAGAGACCAGGCTCTGGAATAAGCCCTATGCTGTGGGATGAAATAATTGGTAAAAAAGCTTCAAGAAATTTTGAATATGATGATTTAATTGAACTATAATGAAGGACGTATTTTCAAATAATAATTAATATTTTTGGAATTGCGTAAAATTGACTCATTCAGGATGAAAAAAATTGCAGTTTTAACAAGTTCCCGTGCCGATTATGGAATTTACTTGCCATTATTAAGAAAATTGAAGAATGATTCCTTTTTTGAATTAAAGTTAATTGTGTTTGGAACTCATTTCTCACATCGACATGGATATACCATAACACAGATAATTAAAGATGGGTTTGATTCAATATACCCTATCGAATCAGTTATTTTAGGAGATTCTCAAAATGCCATTTCTACATCTTTAGCTTTGACTTGTCTAAAATTTGCAGACTTTTGGCGAGATCATCAAGATGATTTTGATGTGGTTTTTTGTTTGGGTGATAGATACGAAATGTTTGCTGCTGTTATCTCCGCAATCCCCTATAATATTCAATTTGCTCATCTTCATGGTGGTGAAACAACTTTAGGAGCAATTGACAACGTATTCAGACATTCTATTAGCCTGGCTTCAAAATTCCATTTTGTCTCATGTACTGAGCATGGAAAGCGGGTATCTGAATTAATTCGATCGGATTCCAATATTTTTAATGTAGGTTCACTCAGCCTCGATAATCTGACAAATTCTTCTTTCTTAACAAAAGAAAAATTTAGTAAGAAATTTGGTTTGGATCTTAAAAACGCAACCATACTAGTAACAATGCATCCTGAAACCTATTATCCTGAAAGAAACTCAGCGTTTGTTGATGAATTGGCAGATGTATTACTTGACCTTGTAGACTATCAGGTTCTTATTACACTTCCTAATGCAGATACTAATAACGATACAATTAGAAACAGGTTTCTTCGGCTCCCAAATGAATCTGACAATAGGATAAGGTGCTTCGAAAACCTAGGTT
Source organism: Bacteroidales bacterium (assembly GCA_016709865.1). Classification (NCBI taxonomy): domain Bacteria; kingdom Pseudomonadati; phylum Bacteroidota; class Bacteroidia; order Bacteroidales; species Bacteroidales bacterium. Next base: position 690,792 of record JADJLX010000005.1, on the reverse strand, counting down.
CTCAAGCATATTTTTCTGCAATGAAATATTGTGCGTTTCTTCTAGGGAACACTTCAAGTGGAATTATTGAAGCTGCTTCATTAGGGAAATGGGTAATTAATCTTGGAAAACGGCAGGATGGAAGAGTGCAAAGTCAAAATATACTGAATGTTCCTTTTAAAAAATCAAAAATTTTGAAAGCAATTAAGACCATTGAATCAAATACTGAGTACCAGGGAGATAATGTTTATTATAAAAAAGATGTTTCATCATTAATATGTTCAATACTAAAAATGAGCTAATGAATTTTAAGGATTTTACAATAAGAACAGATACAAGATGCATTGATGCATTGCGGATACTAGATATTGCCACCTCAAACCAAACATTATTTGTTGTTGACCAAAATAGTAAATTAAAGGGTACTTTAACAGACGGCGATATCCGCAGGGGGTTAATTAAAGGCCATAATCTTGAAAGTCCTATTCATTTATTTTGCAGAAAGGATTTTAGTTTCGTTAATGGAAAAGTTGAAGTTTCTTTTATCCATAAATTGAAAAAGGATGGAATAAAAGTTTTACCAAAGCTCAATATAGAAGGGCAAATTGAAAGGGTTTATGATTTGGTGCGTTTGGAATCAATTTTACCACTTCACGCAGTTATAATGGCCGGTGGAAGAGGTGAAAGATTACGCCCTTTGACTGATAAAACACCCAAATCAATGTTGCCATTAGGTGATAAACCTATTATAGAGCATATTATAGATAGGCTGATTTTGTATGGTATTGAGACAATTACAATTTCGGTTCGCTACCTGTCGAGCCAAATAACAGATTATTTTGGTGATGGCTCCACAAAAGGAGTCAGGATCAACTATATTGAAGAAGACATTCCACTCGGAACGGTTGGTTGTGTTTCGAAAATTGAAAAAATTGACCAGGAAAACTTATTGATTCTTAATTCAGATGTATTTACCAACATTGATTTTGAAGACTTCTTTCTGGATTTTGAAAACTCTGGTGCTGATATGGCTGTAGCCTCTATTCCATATTCAGTTGATATTCCATACGCCATATTGGATCTAGATGACAATTTTATTACCAGTTTTAAAGAAAAACCTAAACATACCTATTATGCAAATGCAGGTATTTATTTGATAAAATGTGAAAAGCTAGATCTTGTGCCCAAAAACACTTTTTTTAATGCGACAGATTTAATGGATTCAATTATATTAAATAAGGGAAAACTAATCCATAGTCCGGTTACTGGGTATTGGATTGATATTGGCAAACATGATGACTATAATAAAGCAAAGGAAATAATTAAACACCTTAAGAATGTTCGGTAATAAAAAGATTCTTGCGATAATCCCTGCAAGAGGAGGAAGTAAGGGTCTTCCTGAAAAAAACATAAAATTACTCTGCGGTAAACCTTTAATTGGATGGACAATAGAACAAGCAAAAGGGTGTAAATATATCGATAGTATTTTTGTAACAACTGATTGCCAGAAAATTGCAAATATAGCTGGACAATTTGGTTTAAATGTGCCATTTCTTCGACCTCCAGAACTGGCAGAAGATACTTCCTCCTCTATGGATGTTGTAGTGCATGTCTTGGAATATTATAGAACCCAAAATGTTAATTTTGATTATGTATTACTATTAGAGCCTACATCCCCCTTAAGAAAGCGAAATGATCTGGATTCAGCTGTTAAGTTGGCAATAGGAAATGAATCAGCTGATGGTGTCGTAAGTTTAGGTGAGGTTCATATGGAACACCCAATGATAGTTAAGCAGGTAGATAATGATATGAAGATTAGATCCTATATTGAGGATGTTAAAAGAATAACACAAAGGCAAATGGCAGATAAAGCATTTTTCCCTTATGGTGTTATCTACATGATAAAAACAGAAGTCTTTAATCGCGAAAAATCATTTTATACAAATAACATTATTCCATATTTCATCGAAAGGTGGCAAAATTATGAAGTAGATGATATATATGATTTTATAGTAATAGAAGCTATAATGAATAATAAAATGGAGGATATTATATGAATTTTCTGGTAATTGGCCTTGGATCTATGGGTAAAAGAAGGGTAAGATGTCTTCAGTCACTAGGCTACTCTGATATTGTTGGTTTTGACAATAGAGAGGACAGACGAAAAGAAGCTCAAGTGAAGTATAACATAAAAATTATAGATTCAATAAATGGTATTTTCTTTTCAGATTTTGATGCTTTCATTATTTCCACACCTCCAGATCAGCATACTCCATACCTTAAAATGGCTATTGATCACTCTAAACCGGCATTTATTGAAGCAAGTGTGCTTTTAGAAGAGGTCAAGGAAATCAATCTGTACAACAAAAATAATACATTTCTGGCACCATCATGCACTTTACGTTTCCATCCGATGATAAAAGACATTACCAAAATCGTGAAAGAAGGCAAATATGGAAAAGTAACAAATTTCTCATACCATTCGGGACAATATCTCCCAGATTGGCATCCTTGGAAAAACGATTGAATTTGGTACTAATATTGAAGACAGTTATGCATTTGTTCTGAAATACAATGGAATGGTTGGAAGCATTTTAGTAGATGTTGCGGCACGTTATGCTACCAGATCTCTTATTATTAATATGGAACTTGGTCAGATTCAATGGCGTTGGGATGAAGCCTGTTTTCATCTTTATGAAGTAGAATCAAACAGATGGATTAGATATGATCAACCTGAAGTCTCAGCCGAATCTGGATACAATAAAAACATAGGTGAAGGAATGTATATTGAAGAAATAGAAAGCTTTATAAATGGAATTAATTCGCCTGAAACTTACCCAAATTCTATAAATGATGATATTAAAATATTGGAAATTCTAAACAAAATTGAAAACTCAGATGGAGGATTTTAACATGAATTACAGTGAAAGGTTGAATAAGGTGATTCCTGGAGGCGCTCATACATATAGTCGTGGCGATGATCAATATCCTGCTAATGCCCCTCAAATATTTCAGCGCGGAGAAGGAGCATATCTATTCACTATTGAAGGAAATAAATATCTGGATTATGGAATGGCATTACGTGCTGTTACTTTAGGTTATGGTCAGAAAGAAGTAGCAAACGCAGCAATAACTGAAATATGGAATGGCAATAATTTAACGAGGGCTTCATATATTGAACTTCAGGCTGCAGAATTGCTGGTGAATCTCATACCCTCAGTTGATATGGTTAAATTTGCTAAAAATGGATCCAACGTAACAACAGCAGCTGTTAAGATTGCCAGAGCCTATACAGGACGGAAACTTGTTGTACGTTGCATCGAACATCCTTTTTTCTCATTTGATGATTGGTTCATAGGAGATACACCATTAAAAAAAGGAATTCCGGAAGAATTCAGTAACCTGACTGTTAACTTTCATTATAATGACATTAACTCTCTTGCATTACTGTTTGACAAATATTCTAATCAGATTGCCGGTGTAATACTTGAACCTGCAACATCAGATCATCCTACAAATGGATTCCTTGATATTGTAAAGGAACTTTGCCATAAGAATGGGGCTCTTTTTATCCTCGATGAAATGATCACAGGCTTTAGGTGGCATTTACAGGGGGCGCAGGTTTACTATAACGTTGAACCTGATCTATGTACTTTTGGAAAAGGTATGGCAAATGGATTTTCTGTTTGTGCGCTTGCGGGGAAAAGAGAATTCATGAACATTGGAGGAATAAAAGAAATTGGAGCTGAACGGGTATTCTTGACATCAACAACACACGGTGCAGAAATGTGCGGTTTAGGAGCATTTGTAAAAACAGTTGAATATTACAGATCAAATAATGTCATTAATCATCTCTGGGAATACGGTGAAAAATTGATAACCGCAATGAACACTGCTGCAAAAGAATTAGGCATTCAGGACTATTTTATGGCTTCAGGTATTTCGTGTTCTCCAAATTATGTTACCAAAGACCGGGAAGGAAATTCTTCCTTACCATTTCGTACCTTGTTTTCACAAGAAATGATAAAAAATGGCGTTCTTATGCCCTGGATTGCCTTATCCTATGCTCATGGGACCACTGAACTTGATTTTACATTAGAAGCAGTTAAGAATTCCTTGAGTATTTATGCGAAGGCATTAGAGGATGGTGTTGAAAAGTACCTTGTAGGTCCTTCTATTAAACCAGTATTCAGAGCCTTTAACTAGTAGTTCTTATGAAAGTAGCGCTTGTTTCTCTGGATCAGGTTTGGGAAAATAAAAATGCAAATATGATTCAATGTGTTGGATACATTGAAAAAGCTGCAGAATTAGGTGCTGATATGGTTGCATTTCCTGAAATGACGTTGACAGGATTCTCTATGAACGCAGGCGTTATTGCTGAAATGCCAGATAGATCAACCACAATCGACTTTTATATTTGTCAGGCAAAAGACAATAATATTGCCATTGCCTTTGGTGTTGTTTTATTCAATGGAGATAAAGCAACCAATAATCTGATAATTGTAGATAATAATGGAACTCTTTTGACCTCTTATTCTAAAATCCATCCGTTTTCATTTTCAGGCGAGAACAACTATTATCTGGCTGGAGATCAGATATGTTCATGTGAAGTAGCAAATGTTGGAATTGGTTTAGCAATCTGTTATGATTTGCGCTTTCCTGAAATTTTCCAGGTCATTTCAAAGAAAAGCGATATTATTCTTTTGATTGCTAATTGGCCTGAGAAGAGGATTAGTCATTGGAAGATTTTATTGCAGGCCAGAGCAATTGAAAATCAATGTTTTATAATTGGAGTTAACAGGATTGGAATTGATGGGAATAATCAGTCATATGTAAAGAGCACTGTAGTTTTTGATCCAATTGGTAATGAATTAAAACCCATAGAATCATATCTGACTTTAGATTTATTTGATATTTCCCAGGGTCAGGTTGCAATAGTAAGAAAATCATTCCCTGTAAAACAAGATCGTAGAAATCTTTTTTATAAGTCACTTTTATAAAAGATATTGATGTTAAAAGATAAAGTTGTTGTAATAACAGGGGGAGCCGGACTTTTAGGACAGTCATTTGTAAAAGTTGTACTTGAGAATAATGGAATTGCAATAATCGCAGATTCAAACAAAGAGAGAGGGTGCGAAGTCGCAGGTAATCTTCAAAAACATTTTCCAGAAAAAAAAGTGGAATTTCACTTTCTTGACATCAATAACAAACAATCTATTATTGAATTAATCGATTATCTGTTTATAAAATATGGAACAATTAATGCTTTAGTAAACAATGCATATCCAAGAAATAAAAACTATGGAAGAAAGTTTGAAGATGTAACCTATGAAGACTTTTGCGAAAACATAAATATTAATCTTGGTGGATATTTTTTAACTACTCAACAGTTTTTGCACTTTTTTTGCAAACAAGGGTTTGGTAATATTATTAATATTTCATCTATCTATGGTGTAATGGCCCCCAGGTTTGAAATATATGATAATACGCTAATGACAATGCCAGTCGAATATGCGGTAGTCAAGTCAGGATTATTGCACTTGACAAGGTATTTGGCAAAATATTATAAGGGAAAAAAGATTAAAGTAAATGCAATATCGCTTGGTGGAATTAAAGATGCTCAACCAGAATCATTTATAATCGCGTATAATAGTAATTGTTTGGATAAGGGGATGCTTCTGCCAAAGGATATAACCGGTACTCTACTGTTTCTATTATCAGATCAATCTGAATTTGTTAATGGCCAAAATATAATTGTTGATGATGGTTTTACTTTATAATTTTTATTATGTTACAAATTGATGGTGAAAAAATAGTTTTACGTGAGTTTACAAAAACTGAGCTTTATGATGAGAAATATTTCTTATGGTTAAGAGACCTGGAAATAATTACTCAGATCTATCATTTAGATTATTTCTTGCCTCTTGACTTTTCTGAAGTAGTTGAATATGTTCAGTCTTTATGGGACTCAAAAAGTGATTGTTTCTTTGCAATTTATTACAAAGAGAATAATAAGTTCATCGGGACTCAAAGAATAGGACATATCAACTGGCGTACTGGGATTGCAGATATGGGTATCATGATTGGAGATGAAGAGTACAGGGGGAAGGGATTAAGTAAAGATATTATGCGAACTTCAATGAAGTACGCGTTTAAAAATTTAAGTTTACGTAAATTGACAGGCGGTACTAGCAGAACTAATATCGCAATGCAAAAATGCTTCGAAGGACTTGGATTTGTAAAAGAGGGAGTAATTCGTTCTCAATTATTGATTGATGGAGAATATATTGATCACATATTATATGGAATTTTGAAAAGTGAATATAAAATAAATTAATATGAAGTATTGTACTAAATGTTTAATGCCTGAAACCCGTCCTAGAATAGGATTTGATAAGGCTGGCGTATGTAATGCTTGTAATTGGTCCACAGAGAAGACTATTTCTATCGACTGGAACGCTAGCAAGAAGAACTAAAACTCTTGGTTGAAAAATCAAAAAAGGAATCCAAATAAATTTGATGTGATTGCCCTTCAAGTGGTGGAAAGGACAGCAGTTATGTAGCCTATAAATTAAAAGAATTAGGTTTGACACCCTTGACTATTACTCTAAAGCCACCTCTTCCATTTGAGATAGGAGAGAAAAACCTTGAGCATTTTGTAAATTACGGATTTGATCATGTTCATATAACCCCAAACTATAAAATAGGGTCAGAAATTGCTAAGAAAGCATTTATTCAATTGGGACAACCCATGTTCTCTTGGATAATCAGTGTACAAACTGCAATATTCAGATGTGCGGTTGTGTTTGATATACCTTTCGTAATGTTTGGCGAAGAAGGAGAAGTTGAATATGGTGGAAGTAGCAAGCTAAAGGCGAAAGCAACATACGATTTAGAAGACAGCATTAAATTGTACCTGAGCGGACAAGATCCAAAATCTTTCATAGATAAATTTAGTGATAAAGATCTGTATTGGTGGAGATATCCCTCTATAGAAGAGTTCAGAAAATTGAATCCGTCCATAGCTCATTGGTCTTACTTTGAGAATTGGGATTCATATAGGAACTATCTTGTAGCAAAAGATCAATTCAATTTAGAAGAATCCCCAAGTAGATCAGTAGGTACCTATACAAATTTCGCACAAACTGATACTAAACTATACGATCTTCATGTTTATCTGATGTTCCTAAAATTTGGATTTGGAAGATGTACCCAGGATGTAGGAATTGATATCCGTAGGGGGGCTCTAACGAGGAAACAAGCTTTATCCTTAGTTAAGAAATATGATGGTGAATATCCAGAACCTTACATAAAAGATTATCTTGAGTATTTCAATATGTCATTTGAGGAGTTTGAGAAAGTATTAGACAGCTTCGCAAATAAAGATGTTCTACATAAGGTTAATGGAAGATGGATTTTAAAAGAACAACCTTTCTAAATGATGAATAAAATTGGCATAATAAATTATGAGATGGGCAATATAATGTCCGTTCGAAGTGCCCTAGATTTCTTAGGTATTGAAAATGATATTGTGAATTCACCCAAGGAGCTAAAAAAATATTCAAAATATATTTTGCCCGGCGTTGGCTCTTTTAATGAAGCTATGATCAATCTAAATCGACTGGGTTTTAAAGAATCAATTAAAGAGGAAATATTAATAAAGAAAAAAAACATTCTAGGAATTTGTCTTGGAATGCAGTTGCTCGCTGAATTTGGAGAAGAGGATGGATCTTCTGCAGGATTAGCTCTGATCCCCGGAGTTGTAGCAAAATTTGAATTTAGCACTAAGGAATTAAAAATACCACATATTGGTTTTAATGAAGTTCATTTTGTTAAACAAAATGATACTCTTTTTAAAGGGTTGGGTGATTCAGCAGATTTCTATTTTGTGCATAGCTATAGACTTATTGACATTGATATCAGTTTAATTTCATCTTATTGTATTTATGGAGAGAAATTTATTTCTAGTGTGTCAGTAAATAATGTTCACGGAACTCAATTTCATCCGGAGAAAAGTCAAGGCAATGGACTCAAACTACTAAATAATTTCTCTAAAATATAGGTATGGTTAAAAAGCGATTAATTTTCACTCTATTAATGCAGGACGATATTTTTATGCTTAGCAGAAACTTTAGATTACAGGAAGTAGGAGATTTGGATTGGTTAAGAGAAAATTATGATATTAATTCGCTTTTGTATTCTATAGATGAATTAATTGTTATTAATGTTAATAGAGGTGAGAAGAATTTATTAAAATTTAATGCAAACTTATCTGAACTTGTTAGAAACTGTTTTATGCCAGTTGCAGCAGGTGGTGGCATACAATCTGATGATGATGTCTACTCTATTCTAAAGTCTGGTGCGGATAAAGTCGTTATAAATTCCTTACTTTTCACTAATCCTATTATGGTTGAAAGAATAATAAAACGATTTGGTAGTCAGTGTGTTGTTGCATCTGTTGATTACAAATTAATTGATAATGAGCGATTTGTATTTATTGGAAATGGAAGCTTAAATTCATCATTGAAGCTTTCTACTGCTATTCAGAAAATCATAGAATTAGGGGTTGGTGAATTATATATTACCTCAATAGATAAAGATGGAACAGGACAAGGTTATGACATTGCTGGGATTTCTGAAATAACTTGTTTCTCTAAAGTTCCAGTAATTGCATCTGGAGGAGTTGGTAAATTCGACCAATTCTATGATGGGATCAATTTAGCCAAAGCAGATGCTGTATCAACTGCAAACTTATTCTATTTCATGGGAGATGCCTTAACTGAAGCAAGAGAAATTTTAAAAAGTAATGGTCTTAGTATGGCAGTGTGGTAGTGTGGTAACCTTTGATAGACATCTTAATATTTCCGAAATCTGTTTTGTATGGATTTAAGTTCATATAAGAATAGATTTTTATTTAAACTAATTACTAACTTACTTAGTTTTTTTATTTCTCTTGCTTTAGCTGGGATAGTGCCTCGGGTTCTAGGTGTTGAATCTTTTGGGAATTTTAATTTCATTATTGGTATTTTAACACAGGTTTTACTAATGCTTGAAATGAGAACTTCAACATGTTTTTATACTAAACTTTCTCAAAATTTAAATTCTACATCAATAATTGTTTTTTATTTACGATTAGCTATTCTTATTTTTTTAGTTTTCTTTATTATTGTTTTTTTCTTTTTGGTAACCCCTCTTAAGATAACTATTTTCCCTAATCAAGAAAACAAATTTATCTATATGGGTATTTTTATTGTCGGATTAAACTGGTTTTTAGAAATACTCAGTAATATAATGGATGCTCATGGAGATACTATTAAGTTGGAGATAATTAAAATTGTAAATAAGATTTTGGGAGTATTGGTTTTATTACTTATTATTTATACAAGTTCTTTATCATTAACAAAATATTTCTTTTACCAGTATTTCATCTCATTATCACTAATAATATCAATTACATATTTTATTAATAGAAAGCTATTTAAACATCCAGTTCATGTTTCTAAAGATGAAAATTTTGGAAAGGAGTTTTATAATTATTGTGCGCCACTATTTTTTTATCTTTTACTAGGGTTTTCCTATCAGTTTTTTGATCGATGGGCGTTGCAATACTATGGCGGTTCTTTTCAACAGGGTCTCTACTCATTTTCTTTCAATATAGCCAACATTTGTCTGCTTTTTACCTCACCCATTATTCCTTTGATGATGAGAGAAATGTCAATAAGTTTTGGTAAAAATGATATTCTTGGAATGGCAAAAATATTTCGGAATCAATCTCCTGTTATCTATGCAATTACAGCTTTTTTTTGTTGTTATGTATTTACAAATTCAGAGAGAATAATTTTGCTATTTGGAGGTGATCAATATATATTAGCTAGTCCAATATTATCTATTATTATTTTTTATCCGCTATTTTCGATTTATGCTTTGATACATAGTAGTGTTATTTATTCGAATGGTCGGACTAGATTATTTCTGATAATGAATATTGTTTTTGCTCCTATAAGTATTATTAGTTCTTTTATTATGCTCTCAAGGTTAAATATGGGGGGAGCTGGGATTGCACTAAAGGAAACAATCCTTGCTTTCATTAATGGAATTATCTATTTATTTGTAAATACACATTTTTTAAAAGTCAAGGCTACTAATTATCTAATACATTTTATCATCATACCAATAATTTTTGTTTTTTTAGCTCTAATAGTTAAATTCTCGATTGAATTATTTCCTGCAATTAGTTCTGCTCATGCCATTGTCTATTTAAGTATTTCTGGTTTAATATATTTTATCATCACAATTATAATTACACTATATTTCCCAGTAGTCTTGAGCTTGAAAAAAGATTATTTAAAAAAAATATATATTAATCATAATAATTTTTAATCTTATTTTATGAGGCTTATAAATGTATTTTTTTCACTATTACCAATATTTTGTCAAAAGGTTACATTTAAAGTTATAAGGATAATTAATCCAAAAAAAATATCTAATTCAAAAGCAAACTTTTCAAAAGTCAATAGTACATACTGGATTAAGAATGAACCAAAAACCGATAATTTAATTTTAGTTGAAGGCATCCACGCTTCATCGGGCCCTAATTATCTTCTGCGAACAGGTCTTATTGCTAAAGCTCTTGAAGCCGAATTTCAATTAAAATCAATTGTATTGGTGACAGATTTTCTGGAGAATGAGATTGAAAAAAAACTTCTGTATGCCTCCTTTGGAATTACTAGTTTGATCTCAATTAAGGAAAATATCAATACTGGTTTATTTAAAATTGTAACCTTCATAAAATCATACAAAATATCAAAAAAATGTAAAGAAATAGATGAACTCCTGAAGTTAGAACATAAAGGGATTTTGTATGGTGATCTTTTATATGATACTGTAATAAAGAACGAAAAAAAACAATATTATGTAAACATAAAGGAGCATTTGAAGATTGCTAAGTATATTCTGTTAGCAATTTCAACCATTAATGCTTATGAGAAAATTCTTAATAAAAAAAAGGTTAAATTTCTGGTGACTACTCATTCACAATATCTCCTATACGGATTAATGTTGCGCGTCTGTTTTAACAGGAATATTCCTATTCTTGAAACGACCGATATGCAATTATTTCACTTCGAACCCAGTAGATTTGTTGGGTTAAATCCAAAATTTCATATATATAATCATCAAAAAATAGAGGATTTATTGCCAGAATTAAAGGATCAAGAAGGAGTTCTGGAATCTGTTAATACTCGTTTATGTGAGAGGTTTTATGGTAAGTTTGAGCAATCTGATGTTACTTTGGCTTATCGGAATAAGCATATTTATTCGTCTGATGAGTTAAGAAACAAACTAGACATTCATGATAATCTTCCTTTTGTATTTGTATTTGCTCATGTTTTTTCAGACGCACCTCAAGGATTAAGTGATGGTATGCTTTTCAGTGATTTTTATATTTGGTTAAAAGATACAATTGACACAATTAAGGATATAAAAGAAATTAATTGGATAATTAAACCACACCCATCAGCTCTGTTGTATAATGAGACTGGCGAAGTTGAGCAGTTAGTTAGAGCATGTAATTCAAATAACATTTATATATGTCCATTTGATTTTAGTACAGCAAGTATAATAACTATAGCTCATGCAATTGTTACAGCACAGGGAACCGTAGGTCTTGAATATAGTTGTTTTGGTATTCCAGTCATTTTAGCGGGGAAACCATTTTATGCTGGCTTTGGCTTTACGTTTGAACCATTCTCAAAAAAAGATTATTTTGATACGTTGAAAAATATTTCAGGACTAAGTAGGCTTACTAGTAATCAAATAGATACTGCAAAATATGTATACGAAGGACTTATGAGATTGATGTTAATGGATAATAGAATTATTGATTCTGAGGTCTTGTTCAATGTTTGGGAAAAGAATGGTATTGTTGAAACAGATAAAGCATTTGATATTGTATCTGAAAGACTTTTAATGTTTGCACCTCAGGAACATCCTGTTTTTGCTGAAATAAAAAAAATATTTAGCGATAGTAAATATCATAATGAGGGATATAATTATTAAAATATTTATTAAGGTAATTTTTTTTTTCAATAAAGTAACCAGATTATATAATATACTTATAATAAAAATTAAATATAAGGATCATCTTACAATTCTAAAATCTAGTGCCGTTCCACATGTCATAAATTGCTTAACTAGAAATTACTTTGTAAAGATTTCTCCATTTAATCGTCACATAAAAAATGAATATTTATCATATCTGAATTGCTCTAATGCTTACCCGGAATTAAAAGATTTGTTGTTTGAAACAACTTTTAGGGATAATTTCTTTTATAAAGAATTATCATCAGAACTTGCATCTGATGAAGTTGATAAATCAGAACATTTCATTGCTGCCATATATTGTTTAAATAGGTTTAGGAAGTATAGTACTCTCAGGATTATTGATAAGCTAACTGAGCTTGAGTTTATAAATAGTGGCCTTAAAGTAATAAATCAAAAGTGTGGATTATCCTGGGAGAAAAAGACTCAGAATTGCTTAAAAGCAATTCTTGATAAACCAGTTGATATTGGTCCATGCCATGGAGATTTTCATAAAAGGAATATTCTTAAGAAAGAAGGTCAATATAAACTTATCGATTGGGACTCATTTAGAATTAATGATATACAGGCACTAGACGCCTTTCATTATTTAATTGATCAGTATTTAGGCGATTCTTACTGGCTAAATTCTTTCTACAATTTTCTGATTGATGATTTAGAAGTCCAGAAAGAATTGTTAAGACCTTTTTAGTGAATACATCTTTCCCTTAAATGAGGATATTTATTTAATATATTTTGTTGATAGACTAGGCAGAGAATCAAGGATTGTATATTTGCGATTAGACCGTAATGCTTTGATAATTAATAAAATACTGAACATTTTAATAGGAAATATATAAATGAAGAAAATTATTAAGCGGATACTCAAACTTTTCATCCCTTATAAGAAAATCATATTTAATGACTTAAGTAATATAAATCCAATAAGTAATAAATTTGGATTTGACAGGGGAACTCCCATTGACAGATATTATATTGAAAAATTTTTATCGGAAAACTCAAAATATATAAAAGGAACTGTATTGGAAATCGCAGAGAGCACCTATTCGAAGAAGTTTTATAGTGGACAACGGATTAATTATGAAGTTTTGCATATCGATAAAAATTTTAAGGATGCAACAATCTATGGGGATCTCACAATGCCAGATGGCCTTCCAGAAGATTTTGCTGATTGTTTTATTTGTACCCAAACTTATAATTATATTTTTGATGTAAAATCGGCGATTGAAGGTAGTTATAAAATATTAAAAAAAGGTGGCGTTTTGTTGGCTACTGTTTCAGGAATTTCGCAAATCTCAAGATATGATATGGAAAGATGGGGAGATTATTGGAGATTTACAGATAAATCTCTTCAACTTTTATTTTCAAATGCTGGATTTAAGGAAATTAAAATTGTATCAATGGGAAATGTAATTGCTGCAACAGCTTTTCTTCAAGGCGTTGTAGTCGAAGATTTACCTAACATAAATTTGCTGAGCATAGTTGACAATGATTATCAGCTTACCCTCGGAGTAATTGCAAAAAAAATATGAACTTTTCTCGTAGAATTCTTAGATTACCATTGCTCAATTTATTTATAAAAAAAGCGTTAAACAGCCCTGGTGCGATTCTAACGCTACATCGTGTTGATAAGTTTGATGATAATAGATTATGGTTAAATGAGCATTTAAAAATTACTCCTGATTTTTTGGATAATCTTATTTTAAAGTTCAAGAAGGATAGCTATGCATTTATAAGTATTGATGAGTTGTTCGAAATTCTTATTAGAAAGAAATCAATACGAAAAGTAATTAGTTTTACTTTGGATGATGGATATCGCGATAATTTTGAAAATGCTTTTCCAGTTTTTTTGAAGTATAATGTGCCATTTACTATATATTTATCAACCTCAATTATTGAAAAGAAATTTATTTATTGGTGGCTACTGCTTGAAGATATTATCCTAGAAAACGAACTCGTGGAGCTCTCAGATGGGGTTTCATATCCTTGCAATAATATGATTGAAAAAGAGAACTCTTTTTTAAAAATACGAGAAAAAATATTGAAAATAGCTCCGTTGAAATTTTCTGAAGCATTTTGTAATCTTTTTGCTCTGTACGATGTTAATTTGGCGAAATATAATGATTCTTTACCTCTCACTTGGGATCAGCTTCGAGAGTTGGAAAAATGTCCATTAGTTACTTTAGGATGTCATACTCATGATCATTTTCCGCTTATGATGATGTCAAAGGATGATATTATCAATGATATAAATAAATCGAAAAAACTTTTTAAAGAAAATCTCGAAAAACCAGTGGAACATTTTTGTTATCCATACGGAGATGGCTTTGCAATAACTGAAAATGAAATTAAAATTATTTCTGAACTCGGATTTAAAACTGCAGTAACAACTAACAATAGTTACTTGTTAAAGAATAATTCAAAGAATTTATTTTCATTGCCAAGAATATTTATATATGAAAATGAAAGCTTCGATATTTACAAGAATATGTATTTAGATTCGTTAAGAAACAATTTTCGAAATATATGGGATCAGCTTTAAAAGTACTACATGTTAATTATTCTGATGGGTTTGGAGGAGCAGACATTGCTTGTATGGAACTTCATAAAGCTTTAAAAAGGGAAGGAATAGATAGCCATGTTTTAGTAATAAAAAAACAGAATCGCGATTCTGATATTATTTTAGTCTCAAAGAAGGGTTTTGTCCTTAATCTAGTAAAACAAAAAATCTCTGAATATATTCTTAAATTTCAGCGCACAGCTAATCCAATACATCATTCACTTGGTATATTTTCCAGCAAGGCTTTAAAAATTATTAATAAAAGTCCATATAATATTATCCATTTGCATTGGATAAATAGAGAAATGCTATCTATAAAAGATGTAGCAAAAATTAATAAACCTGTCATATGGACCTTGCATGATTCATGGCCCTTTTGCGGGACTGAACATCACCCTAATATCTTAGAGAATGATTTGCGATATAAAGAAGGTTATTCGAGGGACAATAGATCCAAAAGTTCATCAGGCATTGATATTGACAAATACGTTTGGACTTTAAAGCGATTTTGGTGGAAAAATTTAAAAATTAGGTTCATTGCTCCTAGTTTATGGGAATATGAAGCATTTAAAAGTAGCATGCTAATTAATCATTTGAAATGCAACATAGTTCCTAATCTGATCGATATTAACATTTTCAAGCCAATTAACTCTGATTTTGCTAGAATTTTACTTAATATTCCATTAAACAGAAAAATCATTCTTTTTTCTGTAGCTTCGGATCCTTCATTAGATAAAAATAAAGGATTTAATTTCTTTGTTAAGGCATTAGAAATAATTTCAAAAACTAATTATTTAGATTCCTTACATATCCTTATTCTAGGAACATACGATAGAATTTTACCTCTTAATTTGCCAGTTGCAACTACCTATTTAGGTTTTATTAAGGACAAAACCAGTCTAGCGGCCATTTATAATAGTACAAATGTCCTTGTAGTTTCTTCCATGGTAGAAAGTTTTGGTTTAACAAGTCTTGAATCAATTAGTTGTGGAACACCAGTAGTCGCTTTTCAAACAAGTGGAATACTTGATATTATAGAGCACAAGAAGACGGGGTATTTAGCTAAATGTTTTGATATTAATGATTTAGCAACGGGTATTGTTTACTTGCTGGAGAATGGAGAATCAATGAAAGAAAACTGCCGTAGAACTGTACTTAGAAAATTTCATACTGAAGATTTATCTAAACAACATATCAAAATATACGAAGAAATGTTAGGATAATTTAAGAATAAATTTGATGGATATATATGAAAGCTTACCGGAAACATTACCACTTGTTAGTATTGTTACTGTCGTGCGTAATGGAGTAAAAACTTTACAAAGAACTATTTCAAGTATTGCTAATCAAACCTATAAGAACATTGAATTTATTATAATAGATGGGAATAGTTCTGATGGTACTGTAGATATTATCAAAAGAAATGAGCATCTGATAGATCATTGGATAAGTGAACCCGATGCTGGTATATATGATGCAATGAATAAAGGGATCAAAATTGCTAAAGGTGATTGGATAAATTTCATGAATAGTGATGATGAATTTTTGTCGCCAAATACCTTATCCAATATTTTCCACTCCACAATTTCTCCAACCATAAGTATTGTTTATGGGGATTTAATTGCCTATGATCAAGCCAATCTACTTGAATTAAAAGTTAAAGCAAAAAAAATTAAAGATATTTGGAAACGAATGTGTTTTTCACATCAAGCATGCTTTGTAAAAGGTAATGTAATGAGAGCAAACAATTTTAATCTTAATTTTACACTCGCAGCTGACTATTACCTGATGTTGAGCTTATTCAAATCAGGTCATGAGTTCTTATATATTCCAGAACCATTTGCTAAAACATCAATTTTGGGCAAGTCATATTCAAATCCAATTACGATTATTGAAACCAGAATTATAAGCTTGTCCTTTGATGATAGCGTAAAAAACAGAATCTATCAATCAGGTTATACTTTGTTTACAATCCTTAAAGGAAAAATAATGAAGGTCTTTGGGATCAAGTTAACATCGTCTTTTAGGAAAATAAAATGGATCATATCAAGATGACTCCTCCTGAAAAGTTGCGCAGTTTTCATACAAATACGTCGATTAATGTCTTAATTTGGCTCTACTTAACAGCTGCCTATCCCTTTATTTTTTGTAGTTTCCCATTTCATCCTTATAAAACACTAATTTTTGCGTTAGGAATTATATTCGTGATTTTACTTCTATTTCATGGTAAAATATTTGTGCAAAACAGTTTCATAATTCCAATTACTCTACTGCAGATATCTTATTGGATATTTAAATTTTTTTTACAAAGTGATATATCGTATATAACGATCTGCATGCATTCTTTAAGTTTTTTAATTGCGAACATTGTAATTTTTACATTTGTCGACCCTCTTGTCATAATAAAACAATTTATCAAGTTAATTACAATTCTTGGAATACTTGGAACTCTTGTATTTTTCACTCATTTGCTTTTCCAATACTCTCCCATAATGGAATATACTAATAAAGATGGAAGACCTGGGTATATTTTTTGGTTAACAGCCACTAATACATATTTTAATTGGGGTGAATTTTCAATGATAAGATATTCAGGAGTTTTTGACGAACCTGGAGCTATGAGCTTTTATGCTATTTATGCAATACTAATGAACAGGCTGTTAAAGCTTAATCCTCGAACTGAATTAATAATAATTATAACTCAAATTTTCACTTTGTCGTTTGCTTTTTATATTTTTTTAATACTATATTTTTTTATGTTTATAAGTAATGAAAAAGCAAGATCGGCAATAGTCTTAATTATCATATTAGCTACTTTTTTTATAATAATTAATCTTCTTAAAAATACTAAACTTTACTTCTTATACCTAATGACGATTGATCGTTTTTTCAATTTTAGTGAAAGTACTGGCTTATCTGGAAACAATAGAATAGAGCTATATAAAACGGCATTCAGTACTTTTCTGAAGTTTCCGCTTTTTGGAAGTGGAGAAGCATATTTAATTGGAAAACCATTTCATGGAGCAAATATTTTATATAGTTTAGCTGTTCATGGAATAATTGGCTTTATATTAATATTCATTTTCCCATTCTTGATTCTTTTTAAGGCTATTAGATTATTAGGTAAAAAAATAATGCTGAATATTACAGTCCTAAAATGTTTTATTATTTTAATGATAATGTACCTTCAACGACCTGAGGTTTTTGGTCTTTTCCAAACCACAATTCTTCTTTTATTTATTTATTCTGTGGATTTATATATGAATTCAAAAACTTCAGATTTGAATTAATTATTAGCAAGACTTACTAATTTATTAAGCATAACATATTTGGTTATTAATATAAGCTGATACTTTATGAAGTTGCTTCTAGATAATATTATTTTTTCCCTTCAACGTTCAGGTGGGATCTCAGTATATTGGTATGAATTAGTTAAGAGAGTTGTTGCTGATAACCTAAATTGTACTTTTATTGACATTCCTAATGTGAAAAGTAATAGCAATGTTCATAGGTCAAGTTTGTTAATTTCTAAAGATAAGTTGAATATTGAGAACCCTGATTTTATTCGTTTGAAAAGATATTTGCCTATAGATATTAATATTTATGAACCTACATTAGTACATTCGAGTTATTATCGCTATTCAAAATCGAAATTAGCAATAAATGTTACTACTGTGCATGATTTTATCTATGAAAAATATTCTAGAGGATTGGCGAAACAAGTTCATCATTATCAGAAAAAAATCGCAATTGAGAGGTCTTCAGGGATAATTTGTGTGTCAGAGAATACCAAAAATGATTTATTAAATACTTTTCCTAAAACAGATCAAAGTAAAATTAAAGTCATATATAATGGCGTTAGCGAGTTATTCCGTCCAGTTAATGTGTCTACACCATTGTTGGGAAACTTTTGCAACTTGAACAATAAAAAATATTTACTTTTTATTGGTAGTAGAGCCAGTTATAAAAACTTTGATGTTGCGGTGAAGACATTGGTACACTTTTCTGATTTTGAATTTGTAATAGTTAGTGGCGGATTTTTATCAAAAAAAGAGATCTCATTTCTAAATCATTTAATTCCAGATAGATATCACTATTTTAATGGTCTTTCTGAGGAGGAACTAAATCTTATATATAATCATGCATTTTGTTTAATTTATTCTTCTTCTTATGAGGGGTTTGGGATACCGATTATAGAAGCAATGAAAGCAGGATGTCCAGTGATTTCTACAAACAAATCATCAATTCCAGAAATAGCAGGTGATGCTGCTCTTCTTGTAGATAGAATAAGTGCAGAAGATTTTGCTGAAAAAATTATAGAATTAGAAAATCAAAAAGTACGGAATGCATTAATAAATAAAGGATTAATACAAACCCAAAAATATTCTTGGGACAAATGTTACACTGATGTTATACAATTCTATAAAGAAGTATTTTCTTCAATCTAAAGCAGGTCTAATAAATTAAAGACAAATAATGAAAGTAAGTATAATAACTGTTTGCTTTAACAGTATGAATTATATTTCAGATTGTATTAAATCAGTCCTATATCAAAATTATGAGGATATCGAATACATAATAATTGACGGAGGTTCAGATGATAGTACCTTAGAAATTATCAAATCTTTTAAGGGTATAGCATTAGTCGTTTCAGAACCCGATTCTGGAATCTATAATGCAATGAATAAAGGAATTAAGCTTGCCACTGGAGATATTATTGGGATACTAAACTCAGATGATTTCTTAACTGATGAATTTGTAGTTCAGAAAATAGTTGATGAGTTTAATAGAAGTCCAATTGACGTAATTTATGGTGATATCCAGTTTGTTAACCATAAAAATTTAAAAGAATGTACGATATTATTCGTCAAAGAGGTTTAATCCAAGCAAATTTAAGTTTGGAATTATGCCAGCACATCCAAGTTTTTATACAAAACGGGAGTATTTTGAATGCTATGGTTATTACAAAGAAGATTATAAAATTGCTGCTGATTTCGAACTGCTATTACGATTTTTGTATATTCATAAATTGAAATCAATTTATATTAATTTCCCTTAGTTACAATGAGGACAGGGGGTGTTAGTAATAAATCCCTCAAAAGCAATATAATATTGAATAATGAAATTTTAAGAGCTTGCCTGGAAAATGGCATTTCCACAAACATAATAATCATATATGCAAAATATTTTAGTAAGCTATTTCAATTTGTTAGTTTAAGATAATTATAAGACAAAGATATTTGCAATATCAGGGCATTCTGGTTTTTGTAGTCAATATTATATTGTTAATAATATTGACTTTACTGGAGTCGATGTCTTAACCCCAAAAATAGCTGGACATAATTTGATATATTGTTTATGAAAGTGCATAAAATTATTATGATAAATTTCGGTAAACAAACTAATCTAAATTGGTTTGAAATGTATGTAATTAGTATAACAATTCTTTTATATTTATTTAGACCAACTATTCCTGTTTTAAAATTTCCTTTACTTGTTTCCATGATCGGTTTAATGTTTTATGCTTTGTATACGAAGAAAAAAAATATTGCTGAAAAGGCTAGTGCGTTTTTTAAAGAGTTTTACATTGTACTTAGTATGGTTTTCCTTTTATTTATTACTTTTTTTCTTTCCAACAAACTTTATTTGTCAGTATTTAAAGATTTAATAAATTCCATTTCATTATTGGTTTTGTTTTTCTTAATGTCTCTAATAATAAATTCAAAAGACGGTTTTAATTGTCTTCTAAAAAGGTTACTTAACTTAATTATTTTTACAACACTAATCCTATCCATTGGCATTATTTATAATTTCTTTGATGTTTATCAAGCTCCGGAGTTGATACCAAATTTGAATTCTGGTTTCAAATTTCAAACGTTATTAACTACTGATTATAATTTTATTTTATTGCCAGTTTTTTTTGGTATCATAAGTTCTCTTATTTTTCTTAGAGAAGCCGATACTGCATTTGAGCGAGCATTCTTTGATCTTATTGTTTTAATTAATTCAATATGCGTACTTTTATCAGGTTCAAGGCGTGGACTTATCACACTTAGTTTAATTTTGATTATACTTTTGGGATATTCAATTAAAACTATATTTAATAAGAGTGCTAAATCAAAGAAATATTTATCACATTATTCTTTCCTGACTATTTTTATTGTCTTGTTTGTTTTTATTACCTGTAATATTCTCTTTAATACCTCTGAGAAGATTAAAGATAAATTTTTGCATTCATTTGGATTAGAAGATAATATTCTAATCCGACAAAGAGTTGCTATTATTCTTACAAGATATATTTCTGCAGGGTTTAATGATATAACTTATTATGATACTTATAATAGAATTTGGGATTCAAAAACTTATGAATCTCTTAGTCCTGAAAACGGTTGGGGTAATATAAATAGTAAAATAATTTATCCATTGACTGGTTCAAATTCTGAAATAGTCCCCCCCGGAGCAAAAGGATATATGTTAGATAGTACCTCTGCATCGATTTTTTCCAACGGGAGCGCAGTATCTCAGACTCTATTTAAAACAGTAGAAGTAAAAAAAGGAGATATTATTTCAGCTTCAGTATATTGCTATGTTTCTGATTCTTTTAATGGAAATTCAGTGTCATTATCATCTTCCGGAGCAACCTTTGGTAATACAGAAACTAAGTATAAAATTTATGATCCATTAACATACAATGAAACTGAAACCGAGAGTCTCTTGTTAAACGGTGATTTCTCAATGGGTACTGTCTATTGGGCTCTGTATTCTGATTCGACTACTCACAAAATCGTAAAAACTCCATTTGGAAATGGAATAAGAATTTCAAGAACTAATGGAAATGGAGTGGACTGGTCGTTGAGGTATACTGGAAAATCAATAATTTACTATGCTGGACATAAATACCTTATTAAATTTCTTTTTAAAGTGCATAAAGGAACTGATGTTCCCTTTAGAATTGGCTGGTGGGTTAGTGATGGAAACTCGGGTTATGAAGCTTCATCATTGCCACTTGATATTAAAAAACTAGAAAATGGATGGAATGAGGCAGTTTGTTCTTATACTTTTAAAGAAACACATACAGATCTGATCTCCTTCTTAAATTCATTACAAGATTATTCAATTGTTGATATTGCAAATGTTGAAATTATTGATCTAAACAGTAATAATAAATTGCCAAAATTTGCATATTCTGAGAATGAAGATAAAGGGAGATGGCAAAAACTTACTATTTACTCAAATTGTGATGATGGTGAAGCTTCAATTTTTCTGAACATTTCAAAATTTAATGTATACAATTTTTCATCATTAAAAGGGTATGTTATTTTTGCATACCCCAAATATGAAATAATCCGTTTAAGGGATTCACTTACACACAATATAAGTATTTATGATTCAAACCAATTTAAGGCTAATCTTTTACCATCCATTCCCCCACTTATTATGCAATATTTACAGATAGTTGATAAGGACCCAATTAGAAGATGGTCATCACTTCTTATTGCAGAGGACACAACTTATTTTTCCTATAGAAAAAATTTGTATGTTACCCCAAGTTATAATAAATTCATTGGGGATAGAATTATGCGCTGGCAGTTTGCCGTGCAAATATATTGTAAAGAATATAATTGGAAACAAAAAATATTCGGTGGAGGTTTTAATTTTTTAAATTGGTTTGGCTATCGATTTTTGAATGACAAGACTGCAAGCGATTATCCTCATAATCCATTTTTATCTGTTTTATTGTACTCTGGAATAATAGGATTATTAATATATCTGGTGTTTTTTTATAGGGCCGTTTCCTATTACATAAAATACAGACGAGAATATCCAATCCTTTTTCTCTTTTTTTCTATCACTTTCTTATTCTCCTTTTTTAGTGCCGGAAGTCCTTTTGATCCCCCAATTATGGGATTCTTCATGATTCTTCCATTTTTTATTCATCATATACATAAAAGTGAATCTAAGCAATAATTTTATCTATTTAAATTGAATCCGAAGATACTTATTAGTGGTGCAAATAGCTTTTTGGGTAGGAATTACATTCGTTATTCAAAATTTAGTAATGTGGAAGAAGTCTCGCTTCTTGAGAGAAAACCCGAGGATATCAATTTCAACCAGTTTACAAGTATTATTCACCTGGCTGCAATTGTTCATCAGACAAAAAAAATATCTGAAAATGTTTATTTTGAAATCAACAGAGATCTTTGTCTTAAAGTTGCTGAAAATGCAAAAAAAGCTGGTGTTAAACAGTTTGTTTTTCTAAGTACTGTAAAGGTTTATGGGGATAATCAGGGAAGTCCTAAGCCAATAAATGAGGATTCTCCATGTATCCCTGATGACTCCTATGGAAAAAGCAAGTTAGAAGCTGAACTCGGATTGAGAAAACTTGAAGATGAGAATTTTACTGTCTCAGTAATCAGAACCCCATTAGTTTATGGTGCCGGAGTGAAAGCCAATATGTTAAGTATTATGAAACTGTGTGAAAGATTACCGATACTGCCATTCGGGAAAGTAGATAATAAAAGGAGTTTTACATTTGTTGAGAATCTTGTAGCCTACATAGATTGCATTATCGAAAAAAGAGTATCAGGGTTATTTATTGCCAAGGACAAGGATTCCATTTCAACATCTGAACTGGTAAAATTAATTTCTAAATATCTCAGGAAAAAGGTCATTCTTATTAAAGTACCTGAAATATTCCTGAAAATTGGCAACTTATTCTTCCCTCAAATATTATCTCGCTTATATGGCTCCCTTGAATTTGATAATAGTAAAACTCTTGAATTACTTGACTTCAATCCTCCATATTCAACGGAAGAAGGAATCGAGAGAATGGTAGATTCGTATATAGCACAAAAAGCTAATGATTGATTACTATTCTAGCCAATTGTGACTTTATATTCCCAGGAACTGTTTCCTCTTTCATTATTGATTTTTAAGCAAATCATTTGAAAAATATATTTATTCTATCTGGCCTTATTTTATTAGTGTCGTTTATAATGACTTATCTGATAAGACTATATGCGCTTAGATATAAGATTTTGGATATCCCAAATGACAGAAGTTCACATACAGCTCCAACTCCCCGTGGAGGAGGGCTGGCAATTGTAATTACATGGTATACAGGCTTGTCTGTATTATACTTTACCGGTCACCTGTATGAAAGATTCTATCTAGCATTTATGCCTGGATTGCTTCTCGCTGGTATAAGCCTTATCGATGATCTTATTAATATCAAGCCTATATATAGATTAGTTATTCAGGTTGTTACTGCATCAATATCACTTGTAATGCTTAAGGGTCTTGGAATAGTTGATCTTACATTATTTAAGATAGCCCCATCTTTTTTAATTGATATCATCGTTGTAATAGGAATTGTCTGGTTTATAAATCTCTTTAATTTTCTTGATGGGATTGATGGTTATGCATCAATCGAGGCAATCCTAATTTCATTGGTGATGTACATATTTACTGGCAACATAGTTAACTTCATACTGATCTTTTCTGTCCTGGGATTCTTAATCTGGAACTGGCCAAAAGCAAAGATTTTTATGGGTGATATTGGAAGTACCCAACTAGGTTTCATTCTAATTGTATTAGGCATATATTTTCACAATGAAACTCAATTATCAATAATTCATTGGATTATGCTGACTTCACTTTTTTGGTTTGATGCAACACTTACATTATACAGGAGATGGAGGAATAATGAAAAACTGACAACAGCTCATAAAAAACATGCATATCAGAGAATTACTCAATCTGGATTTTCACATAGAATAACATTACTGTTTTCAATCTTGGTGAATTTAATAATTATTGGATTAGTTTTTTTATCAAGAATTTATGACTTCCTTCTAATTCCATTGTTTATTCTTAATATTTTGGTTTTATACGCCATCACCAAATTGATAGACAGGCGAATGCCATTTGGAAAAGTATGAAAATCCTGTTTCTGATGATTGCCTATCCTAATGTTGAAGTAAATACATCAATGTACACTGATTTAACACAAGAGTTTTATTCCAACGGAAATGATGTTTCTGTTGCAGTTGCAAATGGCCCAAAAGAAACTACTATTAGTATAGAACAGAATATAAATGTTCTAAGAGTAAAGACTTTCGAACTATTTAATACTTCATTTATAATGAAAGGATTGGCTAACCTCATTTTGCCTTTCCAGATTTCTATGTCAATAGAAAAGTATTATGACGGAGTTTCATTTGATGCTTTAATTGTTCCAACTCCACCAGTAACATATTTGCAGACTTTAAAAAAAATTAGAAGAAAGTATAATGCAAAAATATATCTGATATTGAGGGATATATTTCCTCAAAATGCAATTGATTTAGGGATAATAAGGAATCCATTTTTAAAAGCCTATTTTCGTAGACAGGAAAAAAAACTATATGCAATCTCAGATTATATTGGCTGCATGTCCCAGGGCAATATTTCATATATAAAGGAGCATAATCCTGAGATTAAAACTGGTAAACTTCACTTATTACCTAATTGGAAAAATGTAAGTATGGATACAAATCCTGATGCAACTTTGAAAAGCAAATATGGTTTAGATAATAAGTTCATTGCATTATACGGAGGCAATCTTGGCAGACCTCAGCAAATTGACTTTATTCTCGAGCTGGCTATAGATATTACTTATCTCGATGATGTTGTGTTTCTTATAATTGGAGAAGGCACCGAGAAGAAAAGAATAATGCATCTAGTTCACAAGATGAATTTGAAAAATGTAATTATTAAAGATTCATTACCTCGGTCACAATATCACGAATTAGTAAAAGTTTGTGATATTGGACTTATAAACCTTGACGGTAGATTTACAATACCAAACATACCATCACGGACATTAGCTTATTGGGAAGCAAAGATCCCAATTCTGGCTGCGATAGATAGAAATACAGATTTTAATAATTTACTGGAAGAGTCCGGTAGTGGTCTATGGTCGATTACCGGCGATTTGAAATCTTATAAAGGTAATTTTGAACGGTTATATAAGAATAAAGATTTAAGAACATCAATGGGTGAGAATGGTTACTCGTATCTTAGGAAGAACTGTACAGCTGAAAAAGCGTTTCAGATTATAAACGAGAAATTGAAATCCTGATTAAAGTAAAGTATGTATAAATCTATTCTAAAACCACTGCTTGATTATACTTTTGCTTTATTCCTGTTACTGATCTTTTCCCCATTTTTGTTAATTATTGGTATTCTGGTCCATTTTAATTTGGGGACACCGGTATTATTCATTCAAGAGCGGCCCGGTTTGTACAAAAAGATATTTAAATTGTACAAGTTCAGAACAATGAATGTTAGGAGAGATCATGTTGGCAATTTAATGGAAGATAAAGAGAGACTTACAAAATTAGGGATAATTTTAAGGAAGACTAGCTTAGATGAGTTACCTCAGCTTATAAATATATTAAAAGGAGACCTCAGCTTCATCGGTCCCCGTCCGCTTTTGGTGGAATATCTGCCACTATATAATGAAGAGCAAAATAGGAGGCATGTAGTAAAACCAGGAATAACAGGATGGGCGCAGGTAAATGGAAGAAATGCAATATCATGGGAAAAAAAGTTTGAATACGATAACTGGTATGTTGATAATATATCATTCCAGTTAGATTTAAAAATCTTCGTTTTGACTTTAAAGAAAGTTATTCTTTCGGAAGGTATAAGTTCGAAAGGATATGCGACTATCGAAAAGTTTAAGGGAAATAAATTATAGCTTAAGATGTATTTGTACGGTTCTTCAGGGCATGGGAAAGTAGTCATTGAAATTTTGGAGAATTCAGGAATTTCTATTGAAGGATTGTTTGACGACAATCCTGATATTTCAAGCCTTTTCGGTTATAAATGTTTGATATTTGACCAATATCTTATATTGAATTCTGAATTGATTGTCTCAATTGGTGATAATGTAACAGGAAAGTTAGTAGTAGATAAAATTGGAAGCGTAAATTTTGGTGTCGCTATTGATGTTAGTAGTTCTATATCAAGAAGATCAGTTATCGGTAAAGGTTCAGTTATAATGCCAGGTGTATCTGTAAATTCAGGTACTATTCTGGGGAATCACGTTATTATTAACACAAATGCTGCTGTGGATCATGATTGTTTCCTTGAAGATTTTGTCCATATCTCGCCAGGATGTTCCATCTCCGGGAATGTTAACATCGGAGAAGGTTCCCATGTTGGAACCGGAGCTTCCGTAATACAGAACATAAGAATAGGAAAATGGTGTATTATCGGTGCTGGATGCGTTATAATCAGAGATGTCCCTGACTTTTCAGTTGTTGTTGGAAATCCGGGAAGAATAATTAAAAAAAATAATTGCTATCCGAATAGTAATATCGATTCTTAATCAGGTTTGTCCAAAATAAGTAAAGTCGAATATAAGAAGATTACAATATGAATCAAAAAATCTGGCTCTCTTCTCCTCATATGAGTGGTGAAGAAATGAAATTTATCAATGAAGCATTTGCTACTAATTGGATTGCACCATTAGGTCCAAATGTTGATAGATTCGAAAAAGAACTTGCACATTACTTATCTGTTAAAAGCTGCGCAGCACTCTCTTCTGGTTCTGCTGCGATCCACCTTGCTTTGATAGTTTTAGGTGTAAAACATGGTGATGAAGTGCTTTGTTCTTCATTCACCTTTGCCGCCTCAGCCAATCCAATTGTCTATCTTGGAGCAACACCTGTCTTTATCGATAGTGAGCCAGAGACCTGGAATATGGATCCTGTTTTATTGGAAGAAGCCATTAAAGACAGAATTAAGATTGGCAAAAAACCCAAAGCTATAATCCTTGTTCATCTGTATGGAATGCCTGCTAAAATTGATGAACTGGTTGCTGTTGCATCAAAATATAATGTTCCTATTATTGAAGATGCAGCAGAAGCAATAGGAAGCGAATATGATAACAGAAAGTGTGGATCTTTTGGAGATATTAGTATTCTTTCATTTAATGGAAATAAAATAATTACAACAGCCGGAGGCGGAGCTATTGTTTCGAACAATAAAGAATATGTAGATCATGCCAGATTTTTATCAACTCAGGCCGCCGATAAAGCTGTGCATTATCAGCATTCACAGATAGGTTATAATTACAGACTAAGCAATATCCTTGCCGGTATTGGATTAGGGCAGCTTGAAGTATTAGATTCACGAGTAGACAGTCGTAGAAAAAACTTCCATAAATATGTTGATGCTTTATCATTATTTGAAGGGATAAAATTCCATAAAGAACCGTCTGAAAAATTTAAGTCTAACAGGTGGCTTACAACAATTGTCGTTGATCCTGATTATTGTAATGGAATAACCCGTGAGGACATTCGCCTGGGCCTTGAAAAAGAGAATATCGAATCACGACCACTTTGGAAACCGCTCCATATTCAACCTGTATTCTTATCCTGTCCATCATATATAAATGATGTTTCCTATAATCTTTTTGTCAGTGGATTATGTCTGCCATCAGGCAGCAATTTGTCTGATGGTGACTTTAAAAGAATAGTCGATTGCATTTCCTCTATTTTGAAAAAATGAAATGAAGTTTTTTAAAACCTTAATTAAAACAGTATTTTCAGATTATCTGATAAGCAAATGCTCTGGAATCTTCTACGGTTGGCATGGAAATTACAAATCCTGGAACGAAGCAAAGTCAAAATGCAAGGGATATGATGAAAAGCAGATCCTTGATAAGGTTCTGAACAATGCTTTGAAAGTAAAAAATGGTGAAATTCCCTTTGAACGGGACTCTGTTCCATTTGACAAGAAAGTATATTCATTTCCTCTTCTTGCTTCATTATTGTGGATTGCCAATCAGAACAATAATAAACTTAATGTCTTGGATTTCGGAGGTGCTCTGGGTACAAGTTATTTCCAAAACCTCTCCTTTATAAAATCTCTATCAGAACATAATTGGTGTATTGTTGAGCAGAAACATTTTGTTAATGAAGGTATTAAGTCATTTGAAGATGAAAATCTTCATTTTTATTATTCGATAGACGAGTGTCTGCTTAAATATAAAATTAATGTGATCTTGCTTTCCAGTGTAATACAGTACATTGAGAAGCCATATGAACTTCTTGAAGAGATTATCTCGAAACAGTTTGATTACATATTATTTGACAGGTCTCTGTTTATAGAAAATGACATTGATAGACTTACCATACAAACAGTGCCAAAGAAGATTTATAAAGCCTCTTACTGCTGCTGGTTTCTCAGTGAATCCAGGTTTCTGAGTTTGTTTAAGGAAAAATACGATTTAGTCTATGACTTTGATATTAATGAAAGGATAAATATAAAATCTCTTTATAAAGGGTATTTATTCAAAAGAAAATGTTGAATCTGATTATTCATCATAAAGAGATATTAGATATAATAAGAGTCTATTTCTTTAATGTTTAAAAATTGGCTTCATTGAATAAGTAAAAGTCTCCCCTCCTTTTGAAGGAGGGGTGGCCGGGAGTGCTGATTATCTTGCTTTTAAGAGGCCCTTTTTCCCGGCCGGGGTGGTTGATTATTTCCGTTTTCTTTGTTACCTCGAGTTTAAAAACCAACATTACAATGGCCCACCTAGTCAATCTTAAAACCTTCACAGACCACAGAGGAAATCTGACCGTTATCGAGAAAGTTATCCCTTTTGCAATTAAAAGAGTATTTTACATTTACGGCGTTGATAATTCTGATCGGGGATTTCATCGACACAAACAGACCATTCAGGCTGCGTTGGTATTGCAGGGAAAATGCAGAATAGTTAGTCAGTCTGGAGAAGGCCAACAAGTTGAAGAATATTTGTTGGATTCGCCATCAAAATGCTTGATTATTAACCCTGAAGACTATCATTGGATGGATAGGTTTACTAAAGATTGCATACTTATGGTTTTCGCTTCAGAATATTATGATGCAGACGATTATATTTTTGAACCATATGAGTAAAGAGATATTATACGAAAATCTAAATAAGTCAAATCAGGAGTTTCTTGAAGATTACAAGAGGGAATTTGCTCAGGTTCTTGATTCTGGATGGTTTATTCTGGGCACTAATGTCAATAAATTTGAAGAAGAATTCTCAGCATATTGTGGTTCACGGTATTGTGCAGGTTTAGCTTCAGGTTTGGACGCTTTATCAATCGCTCTGCGGGTTTTAAATTTTAAGAAAGGAAGTGAGATCATAGTACCTTCGAATACTTATATTGCTACAATTCTCTCCATCATAAACAATGGACTTAAGCCAATATTAGTTGAACCGGATATACTGACATACAACATAAATCCAAGCAAAATTTCTGAAAAAGTTACATCAAAAACAAAAGCAATTATGGTTGTCCATTTATACGGCAAATGCTGTGAAATGGATAAAGTGTTGGGAATAGCCAAAGTACACAATCTAAAAGTCATTGAAGACTGTGCCCAGGCTCATGGAGCTACTTTTGAAAACAGAATGGCGGGAACTTTTGGAGATTTTGGAGCATATAGCTTTTATCCTACAAAAAATCTGGGTGCACTCGGCGATGCCGGGGCGCTGATCACAAATAATGAAGACTACTATGATACCGCAAAAATCATCAGGAATTATGGGTCAAAAGTAAAATATAAGAATGACATGATTGGTGTCAATTCCAGATTGGATGAAATTCAGGCTGCATTCCTGAGAGTTAAACTAAAACACCTTAATAAGATTACAGAACATAAGAGACGATTGGCGAACATATATTTTGAAAATCTTAATGACACATTTATTAAACCTGTGCTGGAAGACAGGTTTCACGATGTATTTCATATTTACAATATCAGGACTCCCGACCGAGACAAACTCAAGGCATATTTACGAGAAAATGGTATACATTCAGAGATTCATTACCCGATTCCTCCCTATTTACAAACTGCAATGAAAGGAATCATAGATAACCAGATTTCTCCAATTGCAAAGGAAATACATGACACTATCTTAAGTCTGCCAATATCCTACGGAAATACAGAAGATGAAATTTACAGAGTCTGCGATGTAATGAATCACTTTGCACTAAAAAGGAATTGATATGCTCAAACCTAAATATTGCCTTTGCGCCGTTGTGCCTCTGCGCCTTTACGCCTTTAAGCCATTTTATAAATGATTGATAAGAAATACATCTGTACCTATTTTGATATTAATTTTTTGCCCAGAGGATTGGCATTATTCTATTCTGTAAAACAGTATCATAAAGATTTTGATTTTTTGTACTCACTTTTGATAAGGAATCATATGAATTTCTTAAAATTTGAATGATAAGAACCTTACTCCAATCTCCATTGATGAGTATAATACTTATTTTAATACTTCAATATTGAAATTTGAAGATAAAAAGCAATATTATTTTAGTGCGACACCCAATCTCTGCTTATATTTAATCGAAAAGTATCCCGGGATTAATATATTGCTTTATCTTGATGCGGATGTATACGTTTATGACTCATTGAATTCCTTATATGAAGAGTTTTCGGATTCCTCAGTTGGATTTTGCTCCCACCGGCTTCATCCTATTATAGACCTATTTACAAGAAGCTACGGTAAATACAATGTAGGTGTTAATTTATTCCGAAACTCAGAAACTGGTTTAAAATGTCTGAGAGATTGGAAGTCAGACTGTGATAGTTGGTATCCTGAGATACCCGGATATAAACTGAAATTCTTTTCAGATCAGATCTTCCTCGATTCATGGCCTGAACGATATGAAGGAGTGAAGATAATTGAGAACATCGGAGTAAATGTATGTCACTGGAATGCTACTAACTATAAGTTTACAAAACAGAATGAACGATATTTCGTAAATGGAGAACCATTGATTATTTATCACTTCTCTTCATTACGAAAAGAAAGTGATACTATATGGAATGCCGGTTCAATATATGCTTTTGTTTCTATAAAAAAAGTTTTGCTTGAGATTTATACTGAGTACGTAAAACTTCTCGAGTCTTTTGGATTAGATAATATGAAAATGGAAAAGATGACACATAAGGAAAGTCTGAGGAAAAGAGTATTCCATTCAGTCATGAAGTTCTTTATAAATGAGAAGATAGATCTAAAATCAGATAAGTAATAAAAATGATTAAATATATTCTTTGTGTACTTTGTGTAGATCCTTTGTGACCTTTGTGGTTAATAGATTTACATAGAAATAATTAATAACAAACTTATTAAAAATATGTATAAGAATAAGGTATTACTTATTACAGGCGGAACAGGTTCCTTTGGAAATGCAGTCCTGAAAAGATCCATAAATACTGAAATCAAGGAAATCAGGATTTTTTCGCGTGATGAGAAGAAGCAGGATGATATGCGCAGGGTTTATAATAACCAAAAATCAAATATTATATTGGTGATGTAAGAGATTATGACAGCATAAATAATGCTATGGTGGGGGTAGATTTTGTTTTTCATGCTGCTGCTCTTAAACAGGTTCCTTCTTGCGAGTTTTACCCTAGTCAGGCCGTTCTCACAAACATTATGGGAAGCGAGAATGTTGCCAAGGCAGCAATTGCAAATAAAGTAAAGCGTTTCATCTCTCTTAGTACAGATAAAGCCGTTTATCCTGTAAATGCAATGGGAATATCTAAAGCTATGATGGAGAAAATTATTATTGCTTCCAGCAGGGTTTCAACAGAAACTGTTTTTTGCTGCACACGTTATGGAAATGTAATGGCTTCCAGAGGTTCAGTTATTCCTTTGTTT
Source organism: Bacteroidales bacterium (assembly GCA_016709865.1). NCBI lineage: Bacteria > Pseudomonadati > Bacteroidota > Bacteroidia > Bacteroidales > Bacteroidales bacterium. The sequence continues at coordinate 658,426 of JADJLX010000005.1, read as the reverse complement.
ATAAAACAGGCTAAGGAAAATAAAACATTAACTGTCACAGACCCCTCAATGACAAGGTTCCTGATGTCTCTTGATGAATCACTTGATCTGGTGCTTTTTGCTTTTCAAAATGGAAATCCGGGAGATATTTTTGTCCAGAAAGCACCAGCCTCAACTGTTGGAGATCTTGCTCAGGCAATAATTGAACTCTTTAATTCAAGAAGTAACGTTGGTGTTATTGGAACACGACATGGTGAAAAACTCTATGAGACATTACTTAGTCGTGAAGAGATGGTGAAAGCTGAAGATATGGGTAATTATTTCAGGGTTCCTTCAGATAACAGGGACCTAAATTATGATGGTTATTTTGTTGATGGTATTGTGGAAACCTCTGCAAAGGAAGATTACACTTCTCATAATACTACTATACTGGGTATTCCTGCTATAAAGAAACTTTTGTTGAAGCTTGATTATGTTCAAAATGAATTAAAGGCAACCGGATATGAAAAAAGTTCTTATAACGGGTTCTGATGGTTTTATTGGGAAAAATCTTCTGATTCACCTTCGATTTATGCCTGATATTGAGGTATTTGAATTTGATATTAAACATAATAGGGACTATCTGAAGAAGACCCTTGATAACATTGATTTCGTTTTTCATCTTGCAGGAGTTAACAGACCGGTAGATGTTAGTGATTTCAGTAAACATAATACAGAACTAACAGAGTTCATTGTTAATTATCTTATAGATAAAAAGAAGTTTGTCCCAATTATCCTTTCTTCCTCCACTCAGGCTGAGCTTGATAATGATTATGGTCGCAGTAAACTTGAAGCTGAATCGCATCTAAATAAGTATCGTAACTTAGGTGGAGTTGGATATATTTATAGATTTACTAATGTTTTTGGAAAATGGTGCAAACCCAATTATAACTCAGTTGTAGCGACGTTCTGTTATAATATTGCAAATGGGAAAGAGATAGTCATCTCTGATAGAAATAAAGAAATATCTCTCATTCATGTTGATGACATAGTTAAAGTTTTCAAGCAATTATTGTCAGGAAACAGAGAGGAGCAAAATTCTTCTTTCTTGTCAGTCAGCCCTTCATATAAAGTTACTTTGGGTGAAATTGCAGATTTAATAAAATCATTTCAGAATATGTCCGCCTCAGTCATGATCCCTAATATGGAGGGTGACTTTACCCGGAAACTTCATTCTACATATTTGTCATATATCCCGCTTGAAAATGCACAATATCCTGTTGTCAGGCAAAATGATGATAGGGGTTATTTGTTTGAGTTAATAAAATCAAAATCACTTGGACAAATTTTCATCTCTAAAACAAATCCTGGCATTACAAGAGGAAATCATTTTCATCATCTTAAAAATGAGAAATTCTGTGTGATTGAGGGTAGCGCTGTTATTAAATTCCGACATTTGATAACTGATGAAACACATGAGTATTTTGTAAATGGAGAAGAACCATCAGTCGTAAATATCTTACCCGGATATACTCACTCGATTACAAACACTGGTTCTGATGAGCTTATTACACTTTTTTGGGCAAATGAGCCTTTTGATAAGGAGAATCCTGATACCTTTTTTGAGAAAGTAGTAAAATGAAGAAAATTAAAGTCCTTACAGTAGTTGGTACACGACCAGAAATAATCAGATTATCAAGGGTACTTGCCAAACTGGATCAAACTGCTGCGATTGAGCATATTTTGGTTCATACCGGACAAAATTATGATTATGAATTAAATGAAATATTTTTTGAAGATCTGGAACTCAGAAAACCGGATTATTTTCTAAATGCTGCTGGTGCTACTGCAACTGAGACCATTGGGAAAGTAATAATAAACATTGATCCTGTATTGGAAAAGGAAAAGCCGGATGCCTTTCTTGTTCTGGGAGATACAAACAGCTGCCTGTGTGCAATCCCTGCAAAAAAGAGAAAGATCCCGGTATTTCATATGGAAGCTGGTAACAGATGCTTCGACCAGCGTGTTCCGGAAGAGACTAACAGGAAAATTGTTGACCATATAAGTGATATAAATCTAACTTACAGTGATATTGCCAGGGAATATCTTCTTAGAGAAGGGCTTTCTGCCGACAGGATAATCAAAACAGGCAGCCCTATGTTTGAAGTTCTAAATCACTTTCTTAACAACATTAAAAAGTCAAAGGCACTTTCAGAACTTGGATTAGAAAAAGAAAAATATTTTGTCTTTTCAGCACACAGGGAAGAAAATGTGAACTCAGAGGTAAATTTCAATGATTTGGTAAATTCAATAAATTCAATTGCAGCAGAATTCAAATTACCTGTCATTGTATCCACACATCCCAGAACCCGCAAACAGATAGAAGCAAAAGGAATTAAGTTTGATAAGTTAGTAGTATTAAGTAAACCCTTTGGTTTTCTTGACTATGTTTATCTCCAAATGAATGCTTCTGCTGTATTATCTGATAGCGGGACTATCTCTGAGGAATCATCAATATTGAATTTTCCGGCCCTGAATATCCGTGAGGCTCATGAACGCCCTGAAGCTATGGAAGAGGCATCAGTTATGATGGTTGGACTTAAATATGATCGTATTTCGCAAGGATTATCAATTTTAAAGGATCAAAAGAGGGGAGAAGTCCGCTCATTAAGACTTGTTAATGACTACTCAATGCCAAATGTTTCAGATAAAGTGGTCAGGATAATCCTCTCTTATATAGATTATATTAATACAAATGTCTGGAAGAAATAGATCAAATAGGTTCTACTTTTGTCTTTTTACTTTTATCATTTGTCTTTATTCTGATCTTTGATGACCAGGGCAGAACTTTTCCAGTCTCTTAAAAGATCAGAATTACTTAAGAATACATCCATCCTTGTCTCTGGAACTGCTATCGCGCAGTTAATCCCCATTCTGCTTCAACCTATACTCAGGCGATTTTATTCTGCTGAGATCTTCGGTGCTTATGCGGTGTATCTTAGCCTGGTTGGGATACTGGCAATTATCTCATCATTCAAATATGATTTGGCTATAATCTTACCTAGAAAGAATAAGGATGCTGTTAATATATTTTTTTTAACTGTACTAATTAATCTGGCATTCAATGTTGTTTTATTACTGGTTATTATAATATGGCAGCCACAGTTTCTCAGCTTTTTCAACCTGCCTGAGAAGTATTCTGAATATCTCTTTTAGTGCCTCTGGGCATTTTTTTTTACAGTTTCTACCAGAGTATAAATAACTGGTTAATAAGAGAAAAGCATTCCTTCCTGTTTCAATAAATAAGTTTGTACGAAGAGGATTTGAGGGAGTTGGGCAGCTTGGTTTTAAGTTTTAAATAATTCTCATGGTATAATATATGGAGACCTGATTGGTCATGTTGCAAACATAATTTCAGGTATTCTCCAGGGAGCCAAACGGGGGCTCTCATTAAGTCTTCTTAGTACTGAAAAAATTAAATATGTCGCTCAAAAATATTCGGAATTTCCAAAATTCAATGTAATTCCAAGTCTCATGAGTGCTTGTAGCTTTCTCCTTCCTGTACTCCTTGTGAATAAGTTTTATTCTGCCGAAATGACTGGTTTTTTTGACCTTTCCAGATTATTGCTTTCTATTCCATTGGCACTTATTGCCACATCAATATCGAATGTTCTGCTGCAGAGCCTCTCAGAAAAATTCAGAGATCGGAAAACCTTAAAGAAAGATTTGCTTCTGATACTTGGAGTTGTATCAGTTATCGGAGTAACTGAAATAATTGTTATTAGATTTTTTGGTGTTCAGATATTTAAAATCGGTTTTGGTGAGGGAAATGCATTCTCAGGGAAAATATCCCAGATTCTTGTCTGGTCTTATGCTCTGAACTTTTTTGTGGCCTCCTTCAGCGCCATTTTTATTTCAATGAACAAGATAAAATTACTGAGCATTTGGCAGTTGTTTTACTTTATTTCAATTCTTTCACTTACACTTTTCAGCAAATATGACTTTCTTGATTTTCTTCGTATTTACGTTTCAATTGAGGTAATTTGTTACCTTGTAATTATTACAATGATGTTGTACATTGTTTTTGGTTACGAACGAAAGATAAAGACTCTATCGATATGATTTGCGCTCACTTCTTCCAATATTCCATTTCTCCATTAGATGAGCTTTAAACTATTCACAATAAGCACAATGTATCCGGGTTATCTGGAATCATTTAGAAGTCGTTTTGACTCATCAGAAAACATGCCTTATGCAGCACATTATGATCTTTTACTTGAAGATACTACGGAATTTGCCGGTGCTTATACCAAGACTTTTAGTGATCTTGGACTCGAGACGAAATGTGTAATAGCTAACTCTCATGATCTTCAGACTAAGTGGAAATTGGAAAATGGGAATAAAAGTGATAAGCCTGAACAGGTTTTGTTTGAACAGGTTAAGAAATTCCAACCAGACGTACTCTGGATTGAAAATCTAAGCTTTACTGATACATCCTGGCTTGAGAATATCAGAAATAAAGTCAAGAGCATTTCTCTCATAATTGCATATCACTGTTCGCCCATGGGACCAAAAATACTGGAGCGTCTAAAGTATGTCGATTTTGTTATTACATGTACACCCGGTTTAAAAGAGGATATTATTAGAAAGGGTTTCCGGTCATATCTGGTTTATCATGGTTTCGATCAGGGCATCCTGAAACGTATTACGCATAGAGAGGGAGCTATTCAGGGAAATTTTATATTCTCCGGATCTCTTGCTACTGGAACCGGATTCCATGGGGAGAGAATAGAACTGATAGAAGGGCTTCTTAATTCAGGTATTGATATTGATTTATACGTAAATCTGGAGTCAAAAAATAAAATTGCTGCAAAACAGATACTCTATAAAACAAATCAGTTTCTTGATAAAAGTAATATGACCTGGTTAAAGAAGTATTTCCCTGTTCTTGAATCAAATAAAACTGCTGTAAAACAATATTCGGAAGGATTGCTTGCAAAAAAACAACTCCCTGTCTTTGGTATTGATATGTATCAGTTATTTCATGATTCAAAAGTAGTATTGAATTACCATATAGGTGTCGCAGGCAACTTTGCCGGCAACATGAGGATGTTTGAGGTTACCGGTGTTGGGAGTTGCCTGTTAACAGATAATAAATCGAATATGAGTGATTTGTTTGATGTAGGTAGTGAAGTTGTTGTTTATGAAAATAAAGAAGATTGTATAGCAAAGGCAAAATGGCTCCTGGAAAATGAAGATGAAAGAAAGAAGATTGCTTTAGCAGGGCAGAAAAGGACATTAACATTACATACTGTTGAGAACAGATGTAATCAGATTATTGAGATCATTAACGATGAATTAAAGAAAAAAAGAAAAAATGGGTAATCTAAATTTCGCATTGATTGGCTGTGGCAGGATTGCTGAAAGACATGCCGAGCAGATTGCAAAACAGGCAAAACTGAAAGCAGTTTGTGACATTAATAAAATAAAAGCTCAAACAGAATAGATATAATCCTCCTGTCCAGGCAATTAAAGATGCTCTGGATGAAAACAGGTTTGGTAAAATTTTCAGTATACAGTTGAACTGTTTTTGGAACCGTAATCCAGAATATTATACAAATTCTGATTGGAAAGGGACTAAAAACCTGGATGGAGGGACCCTTTATACACAATTTAGTCATTTTATTGATTTGCTGTATTGGTTTTTCGGTGATGTCAGAAAAGTAGAAGCCATGACGGGTAATTTCAATCATAGTGAGATTATTGAGTTTGAGGATACGGGTGTTGTTATTTTGGAGTTCTTTAATGGAGCGATTGCGACAGTAAATTACAATGTGAACAGTTATGCTAAGAATATGGAAGGCTCATTGACTATTTTTGGTGAGAATGGCACAGTAAAAATCGGTGGACAGTATTTAAATGAGCTTGAATATCAGAATATCAAGGATTATAAAATTGGAAACCTCCCACAAGGTAATCCTCCAAATAACTATGGTCAGTATGTAGGATCAATGTCAAACCATAACAAAGTATATGAGAATGTAATTGAGGTCCTTTTAAACCATGGCAGGATAGCTACAAATGGATTTGAAGGTTTAAAAACTGTTGAAATTATTGATAAAATATATACATCAGCAAAAAATAACTCTAAATGATAAACTCTGAAAGAATACCTCTTGTAGATCTTAAAGCACAATACATATCTCTGAAAGATGAGATTGATTTTGCAATAAGCCAATGTGTTGAAGATAATAATTTTATCAGAGGGAAGTCTGTAGGATCATTTGAAGATGATTTCGCAAAGTATATCGGGGCAAAGTTTTGTGTTGGATGTGGTAACGGAACTGATGCACTCGAAATTATTCTAAGATCATTAAATATTAATGCCGGAGATGAAGTTATTGTTCCAGCATTGACATGGATAGCTACAGCTGAAGCGGTAAATAATGTTGGTGCTGAACCGGTATTCGTTGATATTAATCCGGAAAACTATACAATTGACACCACCAGGATTAAAGCTAAAATTACAAAGAAAACGAAAGCGATAATTCCTGTACATCTTTATGGTTCTCCGGCTGATATGACTGAAATAATGACTATTGCAGGTGAACACGGCTTATTTGTTATCGAAGATTGTGCACAAGCACATGGAGCCGAATACAAAGGGAAGAAAATCGGGACTTTTGGGATTGCATCGGCCTTCAGCTTTTTTCCAAGTAAGAACCTTGGAGCATTCGGTGATGCTGGAGCAATAATTTCTAATAACAAGGAGGTTGCTGAAAGATCCAGGATGTTTACAAATCATGGGCAGCTTGCTGAACGGCATTTGCATTCAATTATTGGAAGAAACAGCAGACTGGATACGATTCAGGCAGCAATCCTTAGTGTTAAACTTCCATTTTTGGACAAATGGAATGAAAGCAGGAGAGGTGCTGCAAATATCTACATGTCAGATTTAAAGACCAGTTCAGGATTAATATTACCCCTTTTTGAAAATGACAAGAAACATGTATTTCATCTGTTTGTTATAAGAACTCAGATTCGTGAAAGACTGATAACGGCTTTGAATGGAGACAATATAAGTTGCGGAATTCATTACCCAAAAGCTTTACCATTCCTGGATGCGTATCTTTATAAGAAACATAAAACCTCAGACTTCCCTGTTTCTTCAAACTTTACCAATGAGATCCTTTCAATTCCTGTCTATCCCGAAATTACTCAGGACCAAGTAAGTAGAATTTGCAGGATTATTAATAATTGTAAGTAGTTTTTATTTCGGACTAAAGTCCTTAATCATTTGATTGTCAATAACCACGGACTTAAGTCCGTGGTTATTGTATTGCCTGTGGTGTATGGCTTTAGCCCGGAAGTTCTTAAATGTATCATGATATAGTTTCATCGGAAAAGTCAGAATAATAAAAAAGTTAATCTAAATTTTACTATTATTGCGAATAGGGGATTGAACTCATTGCTTCTTTTTATGAATATGATTGCAAAAAACAAATTTCACTTGTTCCTGAAGTATTTGTTTATTACCATATTTTCCTGGGTACTTCTGATAAGATGCTCTAAGGAAGAAGAAATCCTTTATCCTGAAGCAGACCGGACAATAGAGATAACAGAAAATATTATTATAGATAACGGAGTACAGGTCAGGAAACCAATTTTTAACTATCTATATTATGATGATTTCCTACAATATATATCATCTTCTGATCATTTTTTAATTGTACCGTTAAGAGATTTTAAAAACACTGAATCAAAAGACAAAGTTGTACTTTCTCTCCGATATGATATTGACGAGAATATCGCCGCTGCTGTAAAACTTGCATATCGTGAACATAAGTATGGTATTAAATCAACATATTTTGTATTGCATACTGCAAACTACTATGGCAAAAAAGTTGGTGCTGATTTTGTGAGAAATGAGAACATTATTTATTACATAAAAAAGATTCAGGATGCATATGGTCATGAAATAGGATTTCATAATGACCTTGTAACACTCCAGTTAATGTATGGTATTCATCCCAGAGAATACTTGAAGAATGAACTTGAATATTTACGTGGCAATGGCATAAATATTTTGGGAACAACTTATCATGGGTCTCAATACTGCTATATATATAAGTATTTTAATGCATACTTCTGGTATGAGTACCCCAATAATGGATGGAACTATGAATATATTACCAAAGGATATAAGACCATTAAGATTGAAAAAGACTCTCTTTCAAGTTATGCTTTTGCCTATGAAGGTGGGTTTCTGGATCAGGATTATTTTTTCCATGACAGCAATTTCATTAATGGTAAAAGATGGAATATGGGAATGATTAATCTTGATACTATTAAACCAGGGAAGAAAGTTATCATTCTTTTACATCCGGCAAATTGGGATTGAACATTATGCATAATTTCTTACAAAGATATTTTGGCAAAGATTTCTTGCTTGAAGGATCCTTAACATATATTTTTGCTTTCCTCACAATAATTATTTTACCTGTATATCACTGGTATCTCCCTCCATTTATGATTCTCTGGGGAGTAGCATGGTTGTTAAGCATATTTACAAGGACGTATGATTATACAACAATTGATCATAAAGCCAGAATAGTATTTGTTTTATTTATCCTGTTTTTTATTTGGCAAATCATTGGAATGATTTACTCTGACAATCCAAAGGAAGGATGGCGAAATATAGAACTACGGATGTCTTTGTTGGTTTTCCCGCTTGTATTGTTTTCACCTGGAAATTTTATTCGAAAAAAATCCTTTCTGCTTTTAAAGATATTTGCACTCAGTACATTTGCTTTTCTGCTGGTATGTTTTGGTTATGCACTATACAGATCTCTTATTTTTAATAATGGGGAATGGGTATTTAATCCTCACCCTCCCATTGATTATTGGCTGAATTATTTTTACGCTTCAGAACTGGCCATTAAACAGCATCCTTCATATTTATCAATGTTTATACTTTTTTCTGGTTTCATTTCCATTGAATCATTTCTTGAAAAGGATAAAAAATCTATTTATAAGTATTTATGGATCTTTATTTGTCTGGTTTTATTCCTTTCAATCTATTTATTATCATCAAGGGCTGAGATTCTGGCTGCAATTATCTCTCTGCCAGTATATTTGTTATTTAAATTCAGGAATACAGGGAAAAGGCAACTACTTGTTTTTCTTTTTGCACTGGCTATCATAGTCCTGATTCCTCTGTCAATCTCTAATCCAAGATTTAGTTACTATTACAAATTGAATTCAGGAAAAGAGTTAGTTACTAAGTCAATGAAAGAAGACAGGATCAGGATATGGCATTCTGCTGTAATAATTATCAAAAAAAATATTCTGTTTGGAGTGGGAACAGGCGATATACAATCTGAACTTAATAAGGAATACAGGAAGCTGGGTTATGAAGATATCCTGAAAGTCAAAAACCTTAATGCTCATAATCAGTTTGTTGAAATTGCAGCAGAGCATGGTCTCGTAGGCTTAATTATTTTTATAGCCATATTTGTGGTTATGACTGTAATAGCTGTCACAACTGATAACACTCTATATCTTATATTTATACTGATTGTATTTATATCTTTTCTCTTCGAGACAATGCTAAACAGACTTGCAGGAGTTTCTTTTTTCTCCCTTTTTTCTTTTTTACTATTACATGTAGAATCAAAAACAAAGAGTAAATAAAGCCCCCTTCAGTGGGTATGGGGGCAAAAAATAAAAGGGAGCTTCGGGCTCCCTTTTTATTAGTATTTGTTATAGACTTCAGTTAGTTTTCGTCTGTTTGCCAAAAGTATCAACACAAGTAGCGTAAGAATAAAAATAATGGCACATATTTTTTTGCATAAAAGAAAGCACCATTATCTCTAAGGGCAGGAATTGTGAAATCACTTAACACTGTCACAATACCCTGATAGAGATCACGATCAGCTTCAAGAGCCTGCTTTCTGGCATACAGGGGGTAGATGTCAGAATAAATCAGTTGGGTTTTTTGTTCCTGAAGGAAAACCATTTGTCCTCCTGATTTTGGCTGCATACTTCTGGTTTCTTCAAAATACTTGACTTTTTGAAGACTGTCTAGCTGAAGAATATCATAATCCAACCTGGCCAGCATCTCTTTGTTCTGCCTTATCCTAACTTCATTTCTTTGCTGAAACAAAGGTTGTGAATTAATATAATTAATGATACCATTTTTTACGTTAGTTAACTCCTGAGGTGAATTAATCTTTACTCTCACATTAAGTCTGTCAAGCATCCTTACATTAACAGTATCATATACATCATGCTTCTTTGCAATATCAACAAAATCAGGTACCCCATCTCTACCGTTATCAATTATCCAGAAAGCACTTATGTCATTGATATTCTTTATCTGATCAGGTGATAATGATATTGCCTGGGTCAGAGCTGTTTTATTCTGTTCAACACAAAATGTATGTAACCTGTTTATGTATGTTATCATTTCATCAGTCGATACAACATTATTCCTCAAAACGAGATCAGATGTGTAGGATGAATCAGATGTTGCTTTAAATAAGAACGCAACTCCAAGCCCCATTGCTACACTTAATCCTAATGGAAGCCATCTTCTGAGCATAAATACAATTGAAATAAGCAATGCCCTGCCTAATGCATTTGCCCATCTACTGAAGGTTTTTCCAATTCTTCTGAAGAGATCCAAAAGATCTATCTCGTCATCCCTGACATTCTTATTATTAGTAACGTTTTCTGACATCTTAATAAATTAAGTAGTTATTTATACAAATATATTCAAATTTGAATTATGGAGAACATCCCATTGATTTTCTTTACACCCTTTTGGGTAGGGGCAGATAAAGAAAATCAACGAAAATCTATGTTATATTAGTTTGAAAACCTTTAGGGCAAGATCCCTCATCAACGGCTTATAATCCTGTACAAACTCTCCTGTAACACGATTGCCTATTACAAGGCAGATTGTTAGCGCTTTATGACCCAATAGGGCCGACAAACCATATATCGCTGAACTTTCCATCTCATAGTTGCTGATTGTCCTTCCTCTGAATGAGAATTCTGACAACTTGTTATTTATCTCATTATCAAATGTTTCAAGCCTGAGTCTTCTTCCCTGCGGAGCATAAAAGCCAGGCGCTGAAATTGTAATTCCTTTTTTGAAGTTCTCATTACTGAACGCTTCAATTAAGTCCTTGCTGGCATTAACCGCATAAGGGTAGGAGAGTGTGTCAGGCCATTCGAGGTACTCAGCAAGGTAGTCTGATAATCCTGTATCCAAAATCCAGTCGTATCCTTCATAAAAGTGCAGAAGTCCGTCAAACCCTATTGCTGTTTCTGTTAATATACAAGATCCTGCAGGAATATCAGACCTCAATCCTCCGGATGTTCCAATTCTGATAAATGTAAGGGATTCTGGTTCTTCTTTTACAATTCCTGTTTTAAGATCAATATTTACCAGAGCATCTAGTTCGTTAATAAGAATGTCAATATTATCTGTTCCAATACCGGAAGAAATAACTGTGATTTCGGTATTCTCAAAAAATCCGGTTACTGTCCTGAATTCCCTGTTCTCTTTTCTTACCCTGATTTCAGTCATCAGGGAAGCCAGCATATCCACACGTCCCGGGTCCCCGACAATAATGATTTTATTGGAAATGTCTCCGGGGAGGAGATTCAGATGAAATATACTTCCGTCTTTATTTGTGATAAGCTCAGTCTTCTTCTCCATAGAAAAAAATTATCCCCAAATTTACAATAAACCGGGGATAATACAAGTAATGCTCCTTTGCACTTTGCTATTTGCACTTTGCACTTTGCCCTTTGTTCCATGCTCCATGCTCCATGCCATGCTCCATGCCCTGTGCCTATTTATAATACACCATTATATTCCCTGAAATAAGCATCAATGAAATCTCAGCCAGTTTTGTCTGATACTGAACTGCAAGAAGCCGATCCTTTGCATCAAGCAAACTTTTCTGTACTTCTCTGAGATCAAGCCCTGAGAGGCTCCCTAATTTGTACCTTTCCAGAGCGATGTCAAGGTTTTCAGCAGCCGTCTGAAGGTTCTGCTCCTCAAGTCTTATAAGCCTGAGATTGCTGCTATAAGCATTGTATAGTGTGAGGAGATCAGCTTTGATACCCTGTTCCAGTTCCTGGTACTTTAACTCCTTGTTTTCCTTATCTATAGTGGAGTTCGCGATACTCCTTCTCTGGTTGAATCCATCGAAAATATTCAATCCAAGAGTCAGACCATAATTCATCCCGTTTGTTATCTGGTTTTTATTTGTTCCGGCAGAATAGGTGTTAAAGTTATAACTATATCCGGTTGACATATTAAGATATGGGTAGGACCTTGAAACAACAAGCTTATAATCAAGTTCAGAAAGAGTCTTGTTCCTCGATGCTATTAACAGGCTGGTATTACCCTCAAGTGTTTCATTTAACAGCTTTTCATAGAGCAATCCGGTTTCAACATCGATAGACGTGTCTTTTGTTGCAAACAGAATACCCATATCTTCTGCAGCCATAAGTTCATTAAGCTTTATCTGAGCTGCCCTCACAACTTCAATTTGCTTGGAAAGCTTTGAACTATCAGTATTTACATAAACTCTCGATTGCAATACCTGGAGCTTTGAACTGGAACCAAGGAGATATCTGGTTTCATCAATCCTCAATCGCTCTCTGGAAAGCGTAAGGGCATATTTAACATTATTAAGTGCCTGAACCTGATCAATATAATTGTAGTATCCTGAGATAATATCAGCAATAAGGTATTCAGCAGATAACTGGGAATTAAGTGATCCAAGTTGTTTTAATTCATCCAGCTTTTTATAGGTGGTCTGAACATTAAATCCATTAAAGATTGTCCACCCTAATGTTACACCGGCATTAGCTGTTGTATTGTGAACACCGTTACTTACTGTCTGTCCCCCTGCTGCAAGATTCTGTGTAGTATTATTAATCGTACCACTATAACGACTGCTCAGATCGAGGGAGGGTAGATACCCTGCATTGCCAATAGTGTAGTTATTATTGCTAACAGTCTCATTATTTCTGGCAACAAGTATTGAAAAGTTTCTTTCCAAACCTATTCCAATACAATCCTTGAGACCATACACTATCTGACCATCAACAGGCTTGAGCGATAAAACAATAAATATACTAAGCGTTAGAAGCCTCATTTTCATTTTCAATCTTTTTTGGTTCACTTGAAATATAGGTATACATTGCCGGGACAACAAAAAGTGTAAGGAATGTGGCAAAAAACATACCTCCGACAACTGCTATACCCATTGATACACGACTCTGTGCTCCCTCTCCCAATCCAAGAGCCAATGGGCTGATCCCGAGTATTGTGGCAAGACTTGTCATCAGGATTGGTCTGAATCGGGCTGCAGCAGAAAACTTAATAGCTTCTAATTTTGACATACCTGCGCTCTTACGCTGATTGGCAAACTCAACAATCAGAATTCCGTTTTTGGTAACTAGGCCGATTAACATGATGAGGCCAATCTGACTGAAAATATTCATTGTAATATCGAAATACCACATTGAGATCAAAGCACCGGTAAGAGCAAGGGGTACTGTCATCATTACAATAAACGGATCTTTGAAGCTTTCGAATTGAGCTGCAAGTACCAGGAATATTAAAATGAGTGCAAGCATAAATGCAAACATTAGGCTTGAGGAACTCTCTTTGAAATCTTTGGAATCCCCAGCCAATGCTGTCCTGAATGAATCGTCAAGTACTTCACTGGCAATTTTATCCATCTCATCAAGTCCCTGACTAATAGTCACTCCTTTTGGAAGTCCGGCTGATATCGTAGCGGACACAAACCTGTTGTACCTGTTAAGTGATGGTGGTGCAGTTTCCTCAGTAAAAGTTACCAGGTTATCGAACTGTACCATGTCCCCGGAATTATTTCTTACATAAAGTGACTTAAGATCCAATGGCTTATTGCGATCACTTCTGGCAAGGTCACCTAAAATCTGATACTGTTTTCCGTTCATAAAAAAGTACCCGAATCTCTGTCCGCTTAAAGCAAGCTGAAGTGTTTGTCCGATATTTTGAGTTGAAACACCCAGACTGCTTGCTTTTTGTCTGTCTATATGGATTCTTAATTCTGGTTTGGTGAATTTGAGGTTAACATCAGCCATCTGGAACATTGGGTCTTCTTGTACTCTTGACATAAATGCGGGAAGTACTTCCCTAAGCTTTTCAATAGAGGTAGCCTGTAAAACATATTGAATTGGCATGCCGGCTCTTCTGCTTCCGAATGTTGACTGCTGCATGACCATCGCTCTTGCCTTTGTTTTTTTTCTTACGTATACACCCAACTGATCAGCAATTTCCTGTTGCGTCCTTTCCCTTTGCCCAGGTTCCTTAAGCATTAATCTGACCATGCCCATGCTGCCACCTCTGATAAAAGTAATTATTCCATGCTTTTCCGGAACAAGCTGACCAACCTCTTCTGAGAGCTCATCTACATATCCAAGCATATATTCGTATGTCGCACCTTCCTGCGCGGTTGCATTTATCGTGATCTGGGATCTGTCTTCTAACGGTGCCATTTCTGCCGGGATCGATTTCCAAAGGAAAAAAATCAGAGCAAAAGTCACAATTAGTATTAGAAAGGTAACTTTTCTAACATTAAGGAAGGACTCAAGCGCACCACGGTACCATTCATTTAGTCTTGCAAAGAATTTTTCAGTCTTTCTGAAAAACCAGCTGTGCTTTTTTTCATGACGAAGTAGTTTTGACGAAACCATGGGAGTAAGTGACAGAGCCAGAAAAGCGGAAATTCCAACTGCTCCAGCCATAACTATTGCAAATTCCCTGAATAGACGTCCGGTTATTCCCTGAAGAAATACAATTGGGAAGAATACAGAGATAAGTGTTATAGTTGTAGAAATAATAGCGAAATATATCTCTTTAGATCCTTCTAAACCGGCTTGCATAGGAGCCATGCCACTTTCAACCTTTACATATATGTTTTCCATTACTACAATTGCATCGTCAACAACAATTCCAATTGCCAGTACAATTGCCAAAAGGGTAAGAACATTTATTGTAAAACCCGCAAGGTACATAATAAAGAATGATCCAATCAGAGATACCGGAATTACCAGAATCGGTATTAGTGTTGCCCTCCAGCTTCTGAGGAAGAAGTATATGATCACAACTACAAGAATAAATGCTATGTAAATTGTATCTTTTACTTCGTTTATCGAGTTTCTTATAAACTGAGTATTGTCAAATGCAACTTTTACATTAACGTCTGACGGAAGATCTTTCTTCATATACTCAAGACGCCTGTAAACTTCATCAACTATATCAATGTGATTTGACCCGGGTTGCGGGATAATAGCATTACTAACCATCGGAACTCCATCACTTTTAAGTATCCCTCTTATATCTTCCGGTCCCAGTTCCGCTCTCCCGATATCTTTAAATCTGACTATCTGATCTCCTGTTTGTTTTAGAATAAGATCATCAAATTCCTTTGGGGTTGACATAAGTCCGAGTGTCCTGATCGTTAGCTGAGTCGAAGTTCCCTCGATACTTCCTGAGGGAAGTTCAACATTTTCACGACTTATTGCATTCCTGACATCCAATGGAGTCATCTGGTATCCTGCTAACTTTACCGGATCGAGCCAGAGCCTCATCGCGTAGCGCTTTTCCCCCATGATTGTCACGGCACTTACACCGGGTATGGTTTGAAGTTGTTCCTTGAATGTAAGATCTGCTAACTCAGATAGCTCAAGCAATGATCTTTTGTTGCTTTCTATAGTAAATTGAAATATTGGGTTGGCATCAGCATCTGCTTTTGCTACAACAGGAGGGTCGCAGTCTCTTGGAAGCATTCTCATTGCCTGTGATACCTTATCTCTGGTGTCGTTTGCAGCTGTCTCCATATCAACAGAGAGTTCAAATTCAACCGTTATATCGCTGCCTCCCTGACGGCTGACACTTGTTAATTTCCAGAGGCTCCGTAATCTGTGTTTCGATTACGTCTGAGTTAGCTCCGGGGTAGGAGGTACGGACATTAATAATAGGAGGATCGACACTTGGAAATTCCCTTATACCTAAAAAGGTTACGCCTACTACTCCAAACAGCAGTATTACAATAGCAAATACTGTTGCTAATACCGGCCTGTTAATACTAACTGATGATAAACTCATTTTAAATCCGGTTATTTGTTAAGTATTACAGTATCAAGAATTACAGGCATGTTCTGTCTTAATTGCATAATTCCTGTAGTTAATAAAGTATCTCCAAAATTCAGACCTTTAGTAATCTGAATTTTTGATTCTGTTCTCAAACCAATCGTTACATTCACAGACTTTGCTTTGCCTCCCTTATAAACGAATACTTTCTCACCTTCCATTTCAGCAATTATCGATTCCGTAGGAATTGAAATTGCATTTTCAATTTTTGATAATTCAAGTGTGATTCCGGCATATCTTCCGGGTTTAAGTTCCTCATTCTTATTATCATATAATGCACGGAGTGAAACTGTACGTGTGCCTTCAACAATACGCGGATCAAAAGCATAAACTGAGGCGTGATATAATTTATCAGATTCAATTCCGACAATTGAGAAGGTAATTGGATATCCAATATTTATGTCTGAAGCATATTTTTCAGGTATTGAAAAGTCAATTTTTATCGGATTTAACTTAACTAATTTGGCAATTTTTGTATTTGCTGTAACATAAGTTCCTTCACTAAGATATCTTAATCCTATTGAACCATCGAATGGCGCTCTTAGCTCAGTTTCTGATATCCTTGCCTTGATCAAATTAATGTCAGCTTTGATTGACTGTACATCTGTTTGAATCTGATCATAACTTTCCTGACTGATTGCATCTTTGTCAAGAAGGCTTCTTTGCCTGAATTCCTTGGCTTCAGCCATTTTTAACTGAACCTGAAGTTTTTCCAATTGAGCCTGCAGAGGCTTGTCATTTATTTTTGCCAGAAGATCTCCGCGTTTTACTCTTGTGCCTTCTACAAAATTTATCTTAATAATTTTACCTGCGGTTTCAAAAGAAAGATCAACCTCCTCATCTGGCCTAAGGGTTCCGGTTGAATTTATTAACTCACTCATCTGAGTGGGAACTATGAGGTATCCAACTGCATTGAGTTTTTGTTGTTGTTGCCTGACCGGTCCGGCTCCCTGACCTGCACCAGGTACATTCATCTTTTTTACCAGCAAGGGTTTGTACTTTGGATAAAAAACGATTCCCCCCAGGAAAACTACAAGAATTATTGTAATGGTTAAGCGGAGTCTTTTGTTCATGTTATTGAGATAATGAGTTTATAATAAATGCTCAATGAGGTGTTTGAAGGCACAAATGTATGAAAAATATGAGCCTTCATGGATGGCGATTTTCTAAAAATATGTTAAAAAACCATAAATCACTCGCACTGTATTTGATTGTTTTTATATTACTTAAAAGGAATTAAATTTGTCGTGTCTAATTCTATTATTATGATTCAAAGAATTCAAACTGTATACCTCTTTCTGACAACACTGATATCTGTTTTATTCCTGAGCGGTGAATTTATTAATTTTTCAGATGAATCAGGTACTGTTATTATTTTCACACTGGCTGGGATATCAGGAATTTCAGGACCTGTTTTCAAAACATTCCCTGTCACCTTGTTGATGATCATTATCCCCGTATTGTCATTAGTAACAATATTTCTATTTAAGAACAGGCGGTTGCAGTTAATTCTTTGTAAGGTATTACTTGCACTGATATCAGGGCTTGTTATTTCACTTGTGATTTATTCATACCTAGTTACTAGAAGATACAATGCTGAAATAATCCCCGGGATTAAAATGACAATTCCGGCAGTTCAGTTTATTCTTTCTTACCTTGCTTACAGGGGGATAAAAAAGGATGATAATCTGGTGAAATCATATGATCGATTGAGGTAGAAATGGCTGGAGATCCTTCGCTACCGCTCAGGATGACAGTATTTTATCGGATCATAGGGGAAAAAATGGCGATTCGCTAAAATATCGACATTTCAAATTTGTGCGAATCGCCTTTCCTTTCCCCCACCCAAACCCCGTCATTCCGAGCGTTAGCGAGGAATCTCCAAGATTGAGCAGGAATATAATTTACCTGTTTTGATAGTCAAAAGACTTACGAAGACAGCTGTGTTTAAGTAGAAAAATATCAAATTATCTGCAGATTCTCCTGATTGGTGATCTTTTCACAATAATGACATCTCAGAGAAACGTTCTTTTTTGAAACAACCTTAAACCTTGTAGTAACAGTCTCAAAATTGGTAATACATTTCGGGTTCATGCATCTGGCAATTCCGATTATATAGTCTGGAACCTCAACAACCTTCTTCTCAACAACTTCATAGTCACGGATAATATTCAGCTTGGCATCCGGCGCAACCAGTGCTATCCTGTTAATATCTTCATCCTGGAAGAACAGATCTGAAATCTTAATAATAGCTTTTCTCCCAAGCTTCTTGCTCTCGAGATTAGTCCCGAAAGTAATCTGGTTATCAATGCGGTCAAGTCCGAGGATCTGTATTACCTTAAAAAGGTTTCTTGCTGGCACATGGTCAATTACAGTTCCATTCTGAATGGCACTTACGCTCATTTGTTTCGGCTCTTTCATCTCTTTTTCCTTTGTTATTTGATTCCAAGTAATGAACACAGTATCGCCTGTCTGGTATATACCCCGTTCAGTGCCTGTTCAAAATAATACGCTTTTGGATTATGGTCAACATCCTGATGTATCTCATTTACCCTGGGCAGAGGATGAAGAATTCTCATGTTAGGCTTAGTATTCTTAAGCATCGAATTCCTTAATACATAAACATTCTTAACTTTTTCATATTCAATAGGATCTGAAAATCTCTCCTTTTGAACCCGTGTCATATAAATAATATCAGCCTTTGAAATAATATCAGTGAAATCATTGTGTTCATAATACTTTAGACCAAGATTGTCGAGATACAGTTTAAACTCATCAGGCATCTTAAGTTCTTCAGGCGAAATGAAATTAAATGTGGCATTCCATCTCGACATTGCCATCATCAGTGAGTGTACTGTTCGTCCGTACTTAAGATCTCCAACCATGAAAATGTTAAGATTATCCAGTTTCCCCTGTGTTTTGCGAATCGAATAAAGATCAAGAAGGGTCTGAGAAGGATGCTGATTAGCACCGTCACCTGCGTTAATTACAGGTACAGTAGCAACTTCACTCGCGAATCTTGCACTTCCTTCAATGGGATGCCTCATGACAATGAGGTCACAATAATTAGTAACAGTTCTGATTGTATCGTTAAGTGTTTCGCCTTTCGAAACACTTGAATTTGAGGCATCTGAAAAGCCAACAATTTTCCCTCCTAACCTGCTTATTGCGCTTTCGAAACTTAGTCTTGTTCGTGTAGAAGGCTCAAAAAACAGTGTGGCAACTACTTTTCCCTCCAGCAGCCTGCTTGTAGGTTCCTTCTCAAATTCTTCTGTGAGATCAAGGATCCGGAGTATCTCCTCAGTTGAAAAGTCATCTATTGATACTAAACTTCTGTTTTTCATTAATTTGACTTGTTAATGGCTCTTTGGGTTATCTATTTCAAATTTAGTGAAGAAAAAAATATAATAGGAGCGATGTTGATAATTTTATAATATGTTGCATGATTCACTTGATTTTATAGAGTTCTTGCTTAATGCCGGGGATGCTTCGCTGGGGCTCGGCATGACAGGCTATTATCTTTGCGCCTTAGCGACTTCAAAGTACTTTGTCTCTATCTGTATGCTTTTAACTCTTTGCAGCGATTTAAAACTTATTCTTTTACAGAAGCCCTCACTGATATTTTGATACTGCATATAGAGTCAAAACTTTGTTCTGTTTGACTTATATCTTCTTCTTTTAGTATTTTCATAACTGCGTTCATCGAATCATAAGGGTACTTAATTTCATAATACTCCTTCAATGTACATTCAATGATTTCCGAATTCTGAATTGCATTTTCAGCAGCAGACCTGTATGCATTTATTAATCCGCTGACTCCAAGCAACGTTCCGCCGAAATATCTGACGACTACAATCAGAATATTTGTCAGTCCATATGAGTTTATCTGACCCAGAATCGGCCTTCCTCCGGTACCTGATGGCTCTCCATCATCATTGGATCTGAAAATAGCCCTTTCATTGCCTAGCATGTATGCAAAACAGTGATGTCTTGCATCATGATGTTCTTTCCTCAATTGATCCAGTATGGGTTTTATTTCTTCCAGTTCTGTAACAGGAAAAGCATAAGCCAGAAACCTGCTTCCCCTGTCCCTGAAGATTCCCTCAGCATTTCCCTTAATAGTTTTATAAATGTCAACTGACATAGATTATTCTGATTTTTAACTCCGTGCAACCCCGTGGTTAAAATATTTTCATTTTACCGCAATTTAAATATTTCTCGATCCCTGTTTAATGATTATTGTAAAAAATGATACTTTTGTTCAAAAGAGACCTTTTACATGAGTGTTTTGTTAGATGAAAAAGATTTAAAGAAACTGATCGTAATAGGCGACAGAATTCTTATAAAACCAAAAGTGCCGCAATCGAAAACCAAAAGCGGATTACTGCTTCCGCCTGGTGTGAATGAAAATGAAAAGGTACAGATTGGCTATGTTGTGAAGGTTGGACCCGGTTACCCAATACCGTCGATCAGCGATAGTGATGAACCCTGGAAGAACAGTACTGATGAACCAAAGTATGTCCCTCTGCAACCTAAAGAGGGAGATCAGGCTGTTTATCTGCAAAATAGCGCTATAGAAATTGAATTTAACAGAGAAAAATATGTAATTGTTCCTCATTCCTCTGTGCTTATTCTATTAAGAGATGAAGGCCTTTTTCAATAAATGATTGTTATGGAAAACGAATATCTTAAAGGACATAAAATTCTTATTGTAGAAGACGATTTGTCGAGCAAACTATACCTAAACAAGATCCTTGAGAAAACCGGAGCGGTTCTATACAATGCCGGTGATGGTCAGGAAGCAGTTGATCTTGTTATCAAACATACTGATATTGAGATTATTCTCATGGACATTCAATTACCGGTAATGGATGGATATATGGCTACTGAATCTATCAGAAATATGCGTGATGATATTATTATTATCGCACAGACGGCATATGGACTCCTTGGTGACAGAGAAAAATTCTCAATATCCGGATTTGACGATTATATTATCAAACCAATTATGTCTCAGGCACTTATTGAAAAACTGGTAATTAACCTGAAAAGAAAAAAGCAATAAGTTTCGTTTCGAACTGCTATTCTTCATAAGCTGATAATACCGAAAACTCTTTCCTGAAATTTTCAATTTCCGATGCCCATCTTTCCTGTTCTGACCTGATACTTCTCCTGTTTATCAGTGTTTCTCTCATGCCTGAATCTCCAGCTAAAATATCAAAGGGCATTAGATTATGTTCATATTCATAAGGAGGTGAATTGAATTTAAGCGAATCTGACGGTGATGTTTCAATTATAGCATCGAAAATTTCAAGGGCAGTACCAACTGGTCTGAATGTATTCAGGTCTGTAACGTGAACCTGTAATCCGTAACAGTTCTCGCCTTTAAACTTGTGGAAAGTTGGAATGAAATCGTGTATCCTGAATGCACATCCCTTTATTTTACGATTGTCAAGGTTCTTTTTGAGTTTTACTGAATCAATGAATGGTGCTCCAAAAAGTTCAAAAGGTATTGTTGTTCCTCTTGCCTCTGAAAGGTTAAGTGCTTCTATGAGTACTGTACCCGGATATACAATAGCAGTATTCTCTGTTGGCATATTTGGAGATGGAAACACCCACGGAAGGCCTGTTTCGTGATACATCATTGATCTTTTCCAGTTCGTCATCCAAAAAATATTCAGATCGCAGGAAGGGTAGTACTTTTCCTTAATCCATAGTGCCATTTCGCCCATTGTCATCCTGTGACATAAAGGGATCGATGCCCCGCCAACAAAAGTAAAAAATTCCTTTTTAAGTACTGGACCATCAAAAGGAAGCCGGCCGATAGGATTGGGCCTGTCAAGAAGCACTATGGGAACTGAAGCCTCTGTGCATGCTTCAATACATAGTTTAACGGTCCAGATGTAGGTGTAAAGGCGCGCTCCGACATCCTGCAAATCAATAATAAGGGCATCAATCTTACTCAACATTTCCTTTGTTGGTTTTCGATGCTCTCCATATAAACTATAAAGAGGAACATTATAAACAGGATGATTATGACTTTGCCATTCTATCATATTATCCTGTGTCTGACCATGTATTCCATGCTGAGGACCGAATAGTGCGGTTAACCTGCAGTCATCCCGCCTGAAGAAATGTTCAGCAATATGAATAAAATCAGTTGTTATACTTGGTGCATGACATAAAACACCAATTCTTTTACCCTTTAAAGCAGGCGGAAATGATTTCAGAATTGACTCCAGACCAGTAATTACCATAATATATTATTTGTGAACAAATATATAATTAACAATAATATCTGATCTATAACATACCACGTATTATGAGAAAATCATTAATCTTTCATAAGTTTGAACAATTAATAATAATGACTTAATATGAAAAAATATTTTTTACTTGTACTTATATCTGTATTATCCTTCACTCAACTTTTTTCTCAGAAAATCCCAATAGACAACAATGCTTATGATGGATGGAAAAGCCTCAGTTCTCAGATAATTTCTGAGGATGGGAAATGGATAACATATACAATAAATCCTCAGCAGGGTGATGGATGGCTTTATGTTTATAATGTATTAACATCGAGGCTCGATTCAATTGCCAGGGGTGGTAAAGCAGTGTTTTCACCAGACACAAAGTTTCTGGTTTATCAGATTATACCCTCATATGATGAAACACGTCAGGCAAAAAAGAAAAAGCTCAAAGACGATAAAATGCCTAAGAATAATCTTGAGATCAGATTATTATCAAATGATGAGATTATAAGTATTCCGAAAGTCAAATCATTTTCTGTAGCTGAAAAGAATTCATACTGGATGGCATACCTTCTTGAAAAAAAGCCTTCTGACAATAAAAGCACAAAAACAGCTGCAGATACTGCTAAAACCGCATTGCCTGCCGGGAAAAAGCCAAAAACTGCGGAACCAAAGGGTTCTGAACTTGTGATTTACAATCCCGTTTTAAAGAAGGAGTACAGGTACCCGGATGTGACTGATTATGTATTGGCTAAAGATGGAAAATCAATCAGTTTTCTGCAGAGTATTCCTGATACAACAAAAATTGAAAACCTTAAACTTAATGTATTTGATACTCAAAAAGAGGTACCAGTATTGGTTTTCGAAGCCAGAGGAAGCTTGAAAAAGCTCACTTCTGACCGGACAGGAGTTTCTGTATCATTTATGTATTCTTCTGATACAGCAAAAATAAAAATCTACGACCTGTGGCTATCCCGCAATTTCTCAAAAGCATCAAAAATCATTGATCAGTCAAACAGCGCCTTGCCTCATAATTGGGCTCCGGGTGAAAACGGGAACATTTCCTTCTCAGACGATGGAACAAGACTTTTTTTAGGTACCGCAAGAAAACCGGTGAAACAGCCCGAAGATACTCTTCTTGAAGATGAAAAATTCAAACTCGACATCTGGTCATGGGAGGATGATATTCTTCAGCCAATGCAGAAAAAGCAGCTTGAAGAGGAGAACAAACGTACATTTATGGCTGTTTATCATTTAAACACTGGTAAAATGTTTCAGCTTGGCGATACTGTAATTCCAAATGTCAGAACATATCAAAAAGGAAATAACGTACTGGCACTGGGTTCATCTGATCTTAAATACCGCAGATCTTCCTCATGGGACGGAGGTTCTTTCTCAGACTATTATTTAATCAATGTGAGCACAGGAATTAAGACAAAAATACTTGAAAAATGCAGTTCAAGAGCTACAATGTCCCCATCGTGTAAATACCTGTTATACTGGGATAATTCTGAGAAAGGCTGGATCGCTATGGCTTTGCCTGATGGTGTTAAAAAGAATATCACCTCTTCAATAAAAGTGCCTCTCAGTGATGAGCTAAATGATATGCCCGATGATCCATCGCCCCATGGCATTGCCGGATACTTAGATGATGAAAAACATGTTTTTATTTATGACCGTTTTGATATCTGGTCTGTTGATCTTTCAGGAAGTGAAGCACCAGTGAATATTACCAATAATTTCGGCAGAAAAAATAATATCAGGTTAAGATATGTTAAGCTTGATCAGGATGATGATTTTATTAACAGGAAAGAACTGATTTATCTTTCTGCTTTTAATTATGAAAGCAAAGAGAGCGGGTTCTATTCTCTTAAACAGGGAAAACCCGGTGATCCGCATTCTATGCTTATGGAAAAAGCATCTTTCCCCTCAGGATTCTCTAAAGCAAAAAAGTCTGATCTTATTATCTTGCAAAAAGGAACATTTAAAGAATCACCTGATCTCTATCTGACCAATCTGAAATTTGAGAATCCCAAAAAGATATCTGTAACCAATCCCCAGCAATCAAACTTTACCTGGGGTACATCTGAACTGATTGAATGGATGTCATTTGACCGGGAGAAATTACAGGGAATACTTTATAAGCCTGAGAACTTCGATCCTTCAAAGAAGTATCCTATGATAGTATATTTCTATGAAAGGAGTTCAGATGAGTTATATACATATATTGCTCCTGTACCCAGTGCTTCACGAATAAATATTCCAACTGCAATAAGTAACGAATACCTGGTTTTTGTTCCGGATATTATTTATAAAACCGGTTATCCCGGACAGAGCTGTTACAATGCTGTTGTAAGTGGCACATATGCCTTGCTTGACCGTTACAATTTTATAGATAAAGATAAACTCGGGCTTGATGGACAGAGTTGGGGCGGTTATCAGATTGCATGGCTGGTGACACAAACTGATCTTTTTGCATGTGCTTATGCCGGTGCAGCTGTTGTTAATATGACAAGCGCATATGGAGGTATACGATGGGAATCAGGAATGAGCAGAATGTTTCAGTATGAGCACACCCAGAGCAGAATAGGAGGAACTCTATGGGAAAAACCGGTTCAATACATCGAGAATTCACCAATATTTTTTGTTCCCAAGATCAATACTCCGCTTCTTCTAATGCATAATGATGCTGATGGAGCGGTACCATGGTATCAGGGAATAGAATTCATAACAGCTTTGAGAAGGCTCGATAAACCGGCATGGATGCTTACCTATAATGATGAAGCTCATAATCTTGTAAAAAGACCCAACAGAAAAGATATCTCAATAAGAAAGATGCAGTTTTTTGATCATTATCTGAAGGGTGCCCCAATGCCATACTGGATGAAAAATGGAATCTCTCAGACAGAAAAGGGAAAAATAAATGGCTATGAGCTTGTTAATGACTAATACAATCTTCTAAAATGAAAATATTTAAATTTAAGAAAGCCGGATTTTTTACAGCACAATTGCTCTTAATAATTATTCTGGTTTCCTGTTCCGGCACTAAAAGCATTAGCATACTTGAAACAACAGATCTTCATGGTGTAATTCTTCCATACGATTTTATCGAAAAGGAGAAGATTGATGTCTCACTTGCTTCAACATACACCTATCTTAAACAGGTTAGGGCAGAAAAGGATATTACTATTCTGCTTGATAATGGAGATAACCTTCAGGGCCAGCCAACTATTTACTATTATAACTTCATTGATACTATCTCACCTCATATCGGAGCAGAAGTTATGAATTATATGGGCTATGATGCAGGTACTGTTGGTAATCATGATGTAGAGGCAGGTCATGCTGTTTATGACAGACTTGTAAGAGAATATAATTTCCCTCTGCTTGCAGCAAATGCGGTAGATATAAAAACAGGCGAGCCCTATTTCAAACCATATCATATTATAATCAGAAACGGCATAAAAATAGCAGTATTCGGAATGGTTACTCCCGCAATCCCAACCTGGCTGCCGGAGGAATTATATAAAGGAATTGAATTCAGGGATATGGTAGAAACTGCTAAAAAGTGGATGCCAATAATGCAAAATGAAAAACCTGATCTTGTAATTGGGCTTTTCCATTCAGGTTGGGATGGCTCACGTGAGGAGTATAAAACAATCAGTCCCTTAACTGAAAATGGCTCAGCAGCAGTTGCTTACAATGTGCCTGGTTTCGATATTATTTTTAATGGTCATGATCACAGACTTGCAAATGAAAAATTTCTCAACGCTGCCGGAGATACAATTCTTATATTGAACGGTGGCAGCAAATCAGAGAATATTGCACAGGCTGATATAGTCATTTCATCGAAGAAGATAAAAGGAAAAAAGATCAGGAAAATTACGGGACAGATAATCAAAGTTGCCGAATATAAGCCTGATCCTGAATTTATTGAGAAATTCACTCCACAGCATAAAACAGTAGATGAATATGTTAACAGGGTAATTGGAAACTCCTCTTCAACAATAACTTCCAGGGATGCATATTTTGGTCCATCTGCATTTGTGGATATGATTCATTCTGTTCAGATGGAAATAACAGGTGCGGATTTATCATTTGCTGCTCCACTTTCGTTTGATGTAAGCATTTCGAAAGGGCCAATAACAGTTAGTGATATGTTTAAACTATACCGGTTTGAGAACTTTCTGTATACCATGTCTCTTTCCGGTGAAGAAATTCAGAAATACCTTGAATACTCATATTCCGAATGGGTTAATACAATGCGAAGCTCCGGTGATTTGTTACTTAAACTTCGCACAGATAAAGATGGAAAACTGCTTCTTACAAATGGAAAAGCATGGTTCAGAAATCAATCTTATAATTTTGATTCTGGTTCAGGTATCGATTATACACTTGATGTCAGTAAACCGGAGGGTTCACGGATCACTATTGCCGGATTTACAAACGGAAAGCCTTTTGAGAAAAATAAAACATATAAAGTTGCCGTTAACTCATACCGGGGTAATGGTGGAGGAGGACATTTTACAGAAGGGGCAGGTATTGATAAAAATGAATTAAGATCAAGGATTCTGACATCAACTGACAGGGATTTAAGATATTACTTTTTAAAATCCATTGAAGAAAAGAAAACAGTTAATCCGATTCCAATAAATAACTGGAAGTTCATTCCGGAAAAATGGGTCTCAACAGCCGGTAAAAAGGAATATAAACTGCTTTTTGGAGAAAACTAAATAAAATCCGGAAAGATGCAAACTGAAACTTCATATCTTCCACTGGTAGAGGAATTTTTCTCCCTGCAGGGTGAAGGCTATCATACCGGCAAGGCAGCATATTTTATCCGTATTGGAGGCTGCGATGTAGGTTGCAGCTGGTGCGATTCAAGGTTTTCATGGAACCCCAATATTCACCCGATGGTAAACGCTGACGAAATAATTGAAAGAGTGTTGAAGTCTGGCACAAATTCTGTAGTAGTTACCGGAGGAGAGCCACTGATGTGGGATCTTGATTATCTGTGCAATGGATTAAAGAAGAATAATATAAAGACTTTTATTGAAACCTCGGGCGCCTATAAGTTGAGTGGCAAATGGGACTGGATCTGTTTATCACCTAAAAGGAATATGCCGCCTGTTGATGAAATATGTGGTGTTGCTGATGAGCTGAAAGTTATAATTCAGAATTCAGATGATTTTGATTGGGCTGAAAAATATCGTAAAATGGTTAATGTCGATTGCAGGCTATTTCTGCAGCCGGAGTGGAGCAGGTTTAAAGATATTACGCCTGAAATTGTATCATATATCAAGCAATATCCTCACTGGAGAATCTCTCTTCAGGCTCATAAGTATATGCATATTCCATAGCATTAATATGGTGAAGCTTAAAACATTGATAATACTTGCTTTTTCCGTTTTCTCATTAAACGGACACTCTCAGAATTTCCATACTTCTTCAAACAGGGCAATGAGGTTTTATAATGATGGCCTGGCTGCATATGATTTCCTTGATTTCAAACATGCTGAGGCCAATTTCAGGGAGGCAATTTCTCAGGATAAAAACTTCTATGAGGCCTATATCATGCTTGGAGATCTTATGGCTAAACAAAAAAAGTACGGTGAGGCGATAATCAATTACCGCAAAGCTGTAAAAATTGATTCACTATTTTTTAAACCGGTATTTTTTACACTTGCAGAGGCTGAGATGAAATCAGGAGATTATGCAAATGCTCTGATACATTATAAGGTATATCTTGCTCAGGCGGGAATGTCAGCAAAAAACACACTGGTAGCTGCAAAAAGTCTCAAAGATTGTGAATTTGCTGTAAAGGCTGTCAAAAATCCAATCCCTTTCAATCCGGTTAATGTTGGAAGCGGTATCAATACTAAAGAGGATGAATACTGGCCATCAATTTCTGCTGATGGGTCCAAACTGGTTTTCACACGACAGGATAATCCCGGCGACTATCCATCAAACTCGGTATTTCTTCAGGAAGACTTCTATATAAGTATATATTCAGACACAATCTGGAATAAGTCTTTTAATGCAGGACCTCCTTTAAATACCTTACAGAATGAAGGAGCTCAATCTCTTTCATCAGATGGCAATTATATGTATTTCACATCATGCGACAGAAGAGGAGGGATGGGCAGCTGCGATATCTATTTCTCATCAAATAATGATGGAAAATGGACTGAACCTGCAAACCTTAGGTCGCCGGTTAATACTCCGGGATGGGAATCACAACCATCAATCAGTGCAGATGGAAGAACTCTCTTTTTTGCAAGCAGCCGTCAGGGCGGAATCGGGGGAAAAGACCTCTGGTATTCACGTCTGAATGAAAAAAATGAATGGACCGAACCGGTAAACCTCGGGGATGGCATTAATACAGCAGGGGATGAGATGTCACCATTTATTCATTTTGACGGAAGAACATTATACTTTGCATCTGACGGGCGCCCTGGCATGGGTGGATTTGATGTTTACCTGACCAGAATGAATGACGATAGTACATGGACTGAGCCACAAAATCTGGGTTACCCTATAAATACTTTTAGTGATGAGATGGGACTTGTAATTGAATCAAACGGGAAAAAAGCCTATTTCTCATCTACCAGAAACAAGTCTCAGGGAAAAGACATATTCAGCTTCAATTTATACGAGTCAGCCAGACCAAATCCTGTTTCTTACCTTAAAGGAAAGGTCTACGACAAAGAGACCGGGAAAATGTTAAAAGCTGATTATGAATTGATTAATCTTTCTACCAATCAAAAAATTATAAAAAATTCAACAGATGGAATGGGCAGTTTTCTGGTCTGTCTCCCCTCAGGATATAATTATGGTATCAATATAATTAAACGCGGGTATCTATTCTATTCGGAGAATTTTATGTTTGAAGGAGAACATAGTGTTGCAGAACCATTCATAAAGAAGATTGTTCTTAGTCCTCTTAAGGCAGGTGAAAAGATGCAACTTGCCAATGTCTTTTATGAGGTTGATTCATGGCAATTGAAAAAAGAATCATTATCAGAATTAGACAATCTGGTGAACCTTATCTCCGAAAACAAGAATATAGTAATAGAAATCGGAGGCTTTACAGATTCAACCGGTACCAATGAGTATAATCTGACCCTGTCGGAAAAAAGAGCTCTTTCTGTAGTAGATTATCTTATAAGTAAGGGTATTCCGTCCGCCAGTCTAAAGTATAAGGGATACGGAAACAGCATGCCATTAGGAGATAATGTGACTTCCGAAGGAAGGAAACTGAACAGGAGAACAGAAGCCAGAATTTTAGAGGTAAAAAAATGAAAAATGGCTGCCTGAAACCAGAACAGCCATTTGATCACATTGATTGATGCAGACATCTGATTTAATCCATATCCTTTCAGATTGAGATCATGGTATTAACATATTTATTAATTGGAATATCGGGGTTCGCTGGCTTTTTTACAGGAATTGATATGTAAATTCCTGAACCGGAAAGTCCATTACTCTCTATCCGGATAGTTCCCCCCAATATTTGAATAAGCTTCTTGGCCAGGGTTATATTGATCGCTGAAGGAACATCGTTATGAATTAACAGCGATTCATTCAGATCCTCTGTATGAAGAAATTCTTTGCATTTGAAATAACCCTGGCCGGAATCAAGAATATAGAAATTGATCTTCTCATTACCAGATTGATACCCTATTTTTATATAACCTGTGTTTGTGGTTTTTAATGACACCTGAAAGAGGCAGCGAAGCACTCTGAAAAGCTTGTTCTTATCCAAGTAAACTTCTGCAGAATCTGAAAAATAGCTGTCAGTTATCAGTTCAATATTCCTTGCATCCTGTTTCTTAATACTCTCCCTGAACTCTTGCAGAAGATCATCCAATAAATTATCTGTCTTACACAACCGGGCGTCATTAACCGGTTTACCGGTATTTAATAATGCAGTATCAAGAAAGCTGTCAAAGAGTCCTATTAACTGCTCGCAAGAATTCAACACCTGGCTGCTGTACTCGTTGCTTTCTGAAGTATGAATGCAATTCTCTTTTAAAAGAAATGAGAAGGCTACAATCGCATTCATGTGAGTCCGCATCTCATGTGACATTCCAGATAGAACTAATGGACAATCAGCTATACTGTTTTTTACCGGATTCATGACTTCTTTCTTCTTATTGTAATTCATTTCTGAATTATCTGTTTCACCTGAATCATTTGACTGAAAATCAAACATAATCACTTGAGTTAATTATATTTTACTTTATCTTTTTCAGAATCTTTCTCGACTGATTGGCATATGAGCCATTTTCATCTATGATTATCCGAAGCAGACTGCCAGCCTTCTCTTTCTCATCAGTCTGCAGATAGCATAAGGCCAAATACCATTGTGCCTGATCTATGTACAGGTTTTTGTTATCTTCGATAACGATACCGAACGATTTCTTTGCATCGTTATACTTGCTTTCTTCATAATCTGAAATACCATTTAGCAGAGTAGCATACATATCCTTAGGCTCATTTTCAACTACTTGGCTGAAAAACAGTGCTGCATTTTTATAGTCATGATTCTGAAAATATTCCAGTCCTCGTGAAAATAAATCATTCATTTCCGATCCAGCAGACCGCTGACCGGATGTTGGTACATATTCCGATGAATACCGTTCTATAATTTCACCCGTGGTTAGGTTTCTGTTACTGGTTACTATAATACTTCCTATAATTGCGAGAACCGCAATAGAAGCAGCTATTCCATAGTAGAATTTATTTTGTAGCCTCAATACACTGCCCTTTTCCCGTCTGCCGGATTCAATTAATGAGAGTTTGTTTCTAAGGGAAATTATATCCTGTTTATTCAGGACTTCGTCAGTGCGCTTCCTTAATTTTAACTCTTCATTTAAAATGCTGTTGCCATTAAGTTCCTTTTCGAACCATACTTTTTCGGAATCACTCATCTCGCCGGCAATGTACCGTTCGATGAAGTATGAAAAATCTTCTTTTTTCATAATTGCATGTTTAAGAATATTTGAATCACGTTCAAATATCAGATCATTAATATTAAAACAACTCTTATTTTTAATACAATATATTTAATAAAATCAGACTATTAGTTGAGTAAATAAATTTAGGTGTAAAAACTTATATTCTTACAGGATCAGTTCCCGGCTTTGGATCATTTTCACCATCTCCGCCCCGCACACATATCATCTCTTCAGATGAAAGAGTAAACTCAATTAAAATGCTATAGTTCTTTTCAAAGTCCAGTTTTTTCATATTTCTTTTATAAATGAGTATGTATTTCCTGTTTATTAATAATTCAATTTTCCTTTTCTAACCTACATGTCGGCAGAGGGTGTTTTGTGACACAAAAAAATCAGGTATTTTTAAAATATTTTTTAATATGCATGAATTCAGGTATTTACAGTCGTCTATTTTTCAGAGTTCTCATTATTTGGATATGTAGTCTTAAAAGGGGATATTTATCATTAATAATTAAAGTTTAATTCCGGGGATTGATGTCGCCACAGCTAAATAGATCTGGATTATTAACCGTATTCTTATTACTGTTTGGAGGATTGATCCTTGTTTCAAAAGAATCTGACTGCAGAGAGATTAATTCCAGAATCGTTTTCGAATCTCAGGCGGAAATCAATTTTTCTGATCAGAGTGATAATGATATAAAGCTGAAGGAATTAAATTCTCAGTTATTAGCGCTTGTAACCTTAATGAATAATAATATTAAAGAGGCAGATTCAGAGAAGATTCTAGACATTATTTCACGACTTAATCAAATATTAGACCATACTAAAACTCCATCACTGGAAGGGTCTGATTCTTATTATATAATTGGTATATTCTATCTTTTAACAGGGAATCCGACTTCTTCAATCACCAACCTTAAAAAATCGATGGAAGTTAGGGAGTCCTTAAAGGTTTTTGATCTTCGGTTTACAAGAGCCTGTTATAATATTGGGATTGCTCACAGACAGTTGGGTGATTTTTATAAAACTGCAGAAAGTCAGCTTAAAGCAATTGAAATTATTTCAAACCTTTTTGGAGAAACAAGCATTGAACTTCTTTATCCGTTAGCATCCCTTAGTTCAGCTTATATCGAAACTCAGCAAAATGAGAAATCCATATCTTGTCTAAATTCGGCTCTGTCTATTGCCGAAAGTAAACCCGACAGTGTACCTGGTCAAACACTGGGAAATCTGTATTCCAATCTGGGTGTTAGTTATAACCGGCTTGCAGATTTCTCAAAAGCCCGGCTTTATTTCGAAAAGTCTTTATCAATTTATCAAGAATACAAGATCACGAATGATGAGAATTATTTAAATCTGATTAATAATCTTGCAATCGCATATGAAGCCCTTCGGAATTTTGACAAATCAGAAGAATACTACAGGCAGGGAGTCGCAATTGCATTAAGTGTTAAGGAGAATTCTGTATTTCATATTAACATTGTAAATAGCTATGCTGTGATCCTTGGTAATAAAGGCAATGGTCATAAAGGTGAAGAGCTTCTTTATTTTATATTAAATAAATCAGCAGCTGATTCTGCAAAAAATCCCCAAGTATACTACGAGGCTCTTTATAATTATGGTGAGTATCTGAGAGAGTACAAAATTGATGTTATTAAATCACTGACATGTCTGAAAAAGTGCATGAAATACCTGGAAAAGCATCCGGATGATATCCTGCATAGGCCAAGAATAAATATAGGATATTCGCTTTCTCTGGCTGTTAACGGTGAAAGGGTAAAGGCAATTGAAACTATTCAGAATTTTATATCCATTCATTATAATTTAAAATTTACCAAAGGCAGTTTTCATAATCCGGAATTGACTTCTTTGAAACCAGAGAAAACAACATTCAGGCTCTTCAGATCGAAGTATACTATTCTTAAGTCTTTATATATGGAGACTAGAAACTATAATTATCTCGAGGCTTCCGCAGAAACCGCAGAGATAATTGTTGCTCTGCTTGAAAAGATGAGAATCAATATTAGTGAGGAGGATAGCAGGCTTATCCTTGGGGATAAATACAGAAACGCATATTTTTCTGCAATAGGTGACTATCACGAACTTTACAGGATTTCAGGTGATGCAAAATTCCTGTCAAAGGCCTTCGAATACTCAGAAAAAAGTAAGGTGGCGGGATTGCTGGCATCAACGAGAGAATTGAAAGCGACTCAGTTCCAGATTCCTGAAGAAATTGCCGAATATGAATTCAAACTGAAAAATGAGATCGGATTACTTAACGCCAGAATTGATATTGAGAGCTTAAAGGAGAAACCTAATCAGAATCTCATAAATACGATTAATGAAAATCTTCTGAACGTTACTAGGTCAAGAGACTCTCTTATTCTCATGTTCGAAAATGCGTATCCTGAGTATTATTCAATGAAGTATAATACAATGGTTGCCTCTATGGATGATATTAATCAGATCATTGGAAGAAAGGGCAATTATATTAACTATTTATTGTCAGATTCACTTCTGTTCATTTTCATCGCCAACAGGAAATACAAGGAATTAATTGCTACCCCCGTTAATGATTCACTATTTAATAATGTAAAAAAATTCAGAAAGCTGCTGGCAATGCCTGGACCAGCCGATGATGCTTATTCTGCGTTTAAAGAATTCAAAATTACCGGAACTGAGTTATACAAAGCACTGTTAGAGCCAATTTTACCATTCCTGGTATCCGACAAATTGATTATTTCCCCGGATAATATTCTGTCATATATACCTTTTGAGACTCTTCCAACTTGTGAGTTCCCTGACAATAAACCCCTGTACCGCGAAGTCCCTTTTATGATGGCCAAATATGATATATCTTATACATATTCGGCTACTTTTATGTCAGAGTCTGTAACCGGAGGACCGGGATTCAGAAACACTCTCCTGGCATTTGCTCCCGATTATCCCGAAGCCATAGATATTCAGTCTGTATTATTAAGCAGGCAGGGAGAAAGCAGTTCCCTTAAGGATCTTCCGTTTGCGAGAGAGGAAGCAAGATTTGTAACTGAAATTACAGGGGGTAAGCTTTATGAAAATTCTGACGCGAAGGAATCTTCATTTAAAAAAGAATCAGGTAATTATGATATTCTTCATCTTGCTATGCATACAGTGCTGAATGACAAGGATCCTATGCACTCAACACTTATATTCAGTCCGGAAGCTGATACACTTGAGGACAGGTATCTTAAAACATACGAGATTTACGGAATCCCTTTGAAAGCAAAAATGGTGGTTTTAAGTTCCTGTAATACAGGTTCTGGCATTCTCTTTACAGGTGAGGGAATCCTGAGCCTTGCCAGAGGATTTACCTATTCGGGCAGTCATTCGGTTGTGATGTCAATGTGGGAGATTGAGGATAAATCAGGAACCGAAATTGTAAAAATGTTCTATAAAAACATAAAAAAGGGTTATACAAAAAGTGCTTCACTCAGAATGGCCAGACTGGAGTATTTAAAAAACTCTGATCAACTTAGGTCACATCCTTACTTCTGGTCGGCATTGATTGTATATGGTAATAATGATCCTTTGTATTATCCGGTTAGTATTATCCGGCCTGCAATAGCTTTTCTTTGTGTTATTTTATTAACAGCACTATTCTATCTCAGAAGACGCAAGTATTCCTGATATTCAGGATCTTCCTTAACAAGTTCAATAACAGCCTCCTTGCACAGATATTTTTTCCGTCTGGCATATGTCTCATTTTTGAAACCCATTATCTCAGAAATAACCTCATAGGACTTTCCTTCTGAAAATAACCTTAGTACCATCTGTTGATCTGGTTTTAGCTTAAGGAATGCCCTGCTTACAACTCTCCCGAGTGTCGGATCGTCTATTAAACTATTATCATCTTCATCAGCAATATCTGTTTCGAGAACACTTGTTCTCCTGATTCTCCTTAACTGAGCACTCCATACATTCCGGGCAATACTGAAAAAATATCCTTTAAGATCTGTAGTGAGGTTCAGTCTGTCTTCAATTATCTGCTTGTATAAAGCTATAATTGAGTCCTGAAAAACGTCAGAAACATCATCGTCCGAACCACTGTTGCTTAAAACATGCTTCTTAACCTGTTGAAAATAATTATCATACAGCCAGTTCAGAATCTTGTCATCCTGCTGCCTGATTCCTTCAATAAGATTTATGTCGGTATACTTTTTAAACAACCCCATTATGTTTATAAAAAGATTTAACAAATATACTATTTCGTTATCCAATTCCGGAAGTCGTTGAATGGCTGGTTGGATTTAGTCTGAAATATGAGTTATTGGTATCCAAAATATAAATATCTTTACTTACATTTTAAATCACTTGGTCAATTTCAATAATGTCATTTCCCTTCGTAAAACAACCCGATGCAATGGACTGCGGACCAGCTTGTCTCAAGATGGTTGCAGGATTTTACAAAAGGAACTTTTCATTAGACAGCCTTAGAAAAAAATGCTTTATAACAAGAGAAGGAGTCTCTTTTCTCGGACTTTCTGAAGCAGCAGATTCTCTGGGATTCAGAACAATTGGTGTTAAAATTCCTTTCGATCTGCTGAACGAAAATGTCCCTTTACCATGCATTGTTCATTGGCGACAGAAGCACTTTGTAGTAGTATACAAGATCAAAAATGAAAAGATATGGATTGCTGATCCGGCTATCGGACTTGTAAAATACAGCCGCGAAGAGTTTGAAAGAAGCTGGGCTTCAACAATCAGTAATGGAAAACCGTCAGGACTTGTTCTGATTATTGAGCCTACACCTTCGCTATACGATCAGGAAAATGAAAAGGAAAAATCGTCCGGTTTCAGATTCCTGTTTAAATACTTCAGGCTATACCGAAAATATTTTGTTCAGCTTATCCTTGGCTTATTGCTTGGCAGCGGGATTCAGTTGATAATTCCATTCCTGACCCAGTCAATCATTGATATTGGATTGAATAATAATGATATAGGTTTCATTTACCTTATATTATTTGCCCAGCTTTCACTGGTTATAGGAAGAATGTCAGTTGAGTTTATACGTGGATGGCTATTACTGCATATTGGTACCAGGGTTAATGTTGCAATATTGTCAGGGTTTCTGCAAAAACTAATGGCCCTTCCTGTTTCCTTCTTTGATTCCAAACTTACCGGAGATATTCTTCAGAGAATTGAAGACAATAACCGAATCGAAGAATTTCTGACCTCAACCAGCCTGAATATCTTATTCTCCTTCTTTAACCTGATCATTTTTGGTATTGTACTCGCTATCTACAGTACTAAAATACTACTGATTTTTGCCTTAGGTTCACTGCTGTATATCGGATGGGTTTCACTTTTTATGAATTCAAGGGCGAGACTCGATCATCAGAGGTTCAAGCTTATGTCAAAATCCGGCAGCAAACTGATAAATATTGTAAATGGTATGCAGGAGATAAAGCTCACTCAGAGTGAGTTGAGTACACGATGGGATTGGGAGAAACTCCAGGCTACTCTCTTCAAGCTAAAAGTCAGAGGATTAAGTTTAATTCAGTATCAGTCAGCCGGTGCAACATTTATAAATGAAATTACAAACATCCTTATAACGATTACAGCAGCAACCGCAGTGCTTAAATCAGATATGACACTTGGTATGATGCTTGCTGTCCAGTTCATTATCGGACAGCTCAACGTGCCCCTGAGCCAGATAATTAGTTTCTTCAGGATGTCACAGGATGCTAAAATGAGTCTCGACAGGCTATCTGAAGTTCATGATCTTGATGAGGAGGAGCCTGATTCATCTTTGAAAGTCCGGAAACTGCCTGATAAGAAGGATATCTATATCAATAATCTTTCATATCAGTACGAAGGTCCGCGTTCACCTTATGCACTGAAAGATGTTGACCTTTACATTGAAGAGAACAAAGTGACAGCAATAGTCGGAACAAGCGGAAGCGGAAAAACTACACTTCTGAAAATGTTGCTTGGATTTTATCAGCCAGTAAGTGGAGAGATTCTGATCGGCGACACCAGGTTATCTAATCTTAGTCTCAGAGTCTGGCGCGAAAGAGTAGGGGCCGTTATGCAGGATGGTTTTCTTTTTTCCGATACAATTGCTTACAATATTGCTCCGGGAACGGAGGAGATTAACGAAGAACGCCTTGTTCAGGCAGCAGATATAGCCAATATAAGAATATTTGTGGAATCACTGCCGCTGGGATATAATACGAAAATAGGTGCAAACGGTCACGGACTGAGTGAAGGACAAAAACAGCGCTTATTAATCGCAAGAGTTATATACAAGAATCCTGATATCATTTTATTTGATGAAGCCACGAATTCGCTTGACGCCAATAATGAAAAGGCTATAGTGGAAAACCTTGCCTCTTTTTTTGAAGGAAAAACAGTTATTATTGTTGCTCACAGATTGAGTACAGTAAGAAATGCCGACAAGATTGTAGTTCTCGATAGTGGACGTATAATTGAATCAGGATCACATGAATCTCTTATTGCCAATAGAGGAGCATACTATAATCTGGTAAAGAACCAGCTCGAACTTGGACATTGAAAAGATGAAAGAGGCTAAACCTGATATAATTTACTCTGAGCCGGTTAATGAAATAATGGGTAATCCTCCCGGAAGAATAACGCGATGGGGAACTACAATCATCATTTCAGTATTCTGTATCTTTATTCTTTTTGCATGGCTGATCAGGTATCCCGATACAATTCCATCTCCGGTTGAAATAACAACCGTTAATCCTCCGGTGACTCTCGTGAGCAAAATGACAGGACGTATAAAGTATTTATATGTTAAGGACCGGGATATTGTTTCATTAAATCAGCTTGTTGGTGTAATGGAAACAACTGCATCAATCGAACAGATTACAACCCTCAGGCAGATTGTTGATACTATTGGTTCCCCTGATAATTTGAATTTCAACCGCTTCCCGTCTTTAACGCAGCTTGGCGAACTTCAGGGCTCCTGTGCGTTATTTCTTAAAAACCTCTCAGATTTCAACAGTTATACAGCCAACGATTACTATGGCAATAAAATTCTGTCTCTTGAAGATGAGATCAGTGGTCTTCAGGAGTATATAAACAGATTGAAGGTAAAAGAGACTCTTTACATGGAGAACAGAGCACTGGAACTTAAAAAGTACAGGAGGGATTCAGTTCTTTATGGCGGTAAAGTTATTCCGGAGAGTCAGCTGGAAATCTCACGCCAGGCCCTGATAGGAATTAACATCGAACTTCAGCAGGTACGACTTGAGCAGTCTGAAAAGAAAATTGCAATATCTGAAAAGTATCAGTTGCTTATTGATTACAGGATAAAAAGAGTAGAGGAGAATGATAAACTGGAATCTGTTTTGAGGGAGTCACTTGAAAACCTCAGATCACAGCTTTCAATCTGGGAAAATAATTATCTGTTGATTTCTCCGATAGACGGTGTTGCTACTTTTACCAGATACTGGAGTGCCAATCAGTCTGTTACAAAAGATGAGCCTGTTATTACAATTGTGCCTCCCGATCATGGAAAATATATCGGCAGAATTACTTTAAAGATGCAGCGCTCAGGTAAAGTCATTCAGGGCCGGCTGGTAAATATTAAGCTTGCAGGATATCCCTATCTTGAATATGGAATGGTCAGGGGTGTTGTAAAATCAAAATCACTGGTTCCGGCAGAGGATGCATACATCATTGAGATTGATCTGCCAAATGGTCTGACAACACTGTATGGGAAGAAACTGGAATTTACTCAGAATATGCAGGGGACAGCAGAAATAATAACGGATGATATAAGATTGCTGCAAAAAATAATAAATCCTTTCCGCTATATGGTATCCAGAAATAAAAGATAATATTCCCTATTTCTTTGAATAAGGTTCGTAATCATCATCTTTTGAAGTTGAGAAGAATGTTGTGTCAGAAGATATTTTTTTCTCATTCGCAGTTCCTTTCTGGTCCTTTTTTCCATATTTCTGATATAACCTTACAGCAAGAAAAGCTAAAACTGCAGCAAAAATTATGATATCCTTTTTTTCCATTTAACAATAGTTTTTGAAATAAAACAATAGGAAACCGATCTGATTCCTGATTTTTCCCAAATATACAATTATTCATTTTACATTCAATCCTTAGCACTGATATTGCCATTTCATACATCCAAATGTTTGACTCGGGCAGAGCATCATACTCTGTTAATATCTGATTCTCACATTTATTTATCGGAAATCTTTGAGTTTTATTAAATATTTCAATATTTTCGTACTCTGAAAATTCCATGGTTTGCCATGGTGCAAAATTCTGATAAAGAGCTGAACTATAAAAGGATTGATTATGACCAAGAAAAATCCGGATGACTCTGTTCGTGAAGAACAATTCGGGGCAAATGATACTGCTGCCGGAACTGAGGATGCCACACACGCAGATAAACTGCAGGAAATTGAGACTGAAGAAACCACAGAAGAACATGATTTTGATGACATTGAGCTTCCTCAGGTTGATTATTCAGGCTACTCAAAACATGAAATTGTTGAAACACTTGGCCTGCTTGTAGAAAACAGGCCAGCTTCTGAAATCAGGAATGATGTTGAGAGGTTGAAAGCTCTTTTTTATAAAAAGCTTAAACTTGAATCTGAAGAGAGAAAGAATAAATTTCTTGAAGAGGGAGGGAAAATTGAGGATTATCGTGCATGGGTAGATCCAGATGATGCCAAGGTAAAATACCTTCTCGATAAATATAAAGAGAAAAGAACCGATTATAGTAAAGTTCAGGAAGCAGAGAAATACGAAAACCTCAAGAAGAAGTACGATATTATCGATAAAATAAAGGATCTTGTAAACAGGGAGGAATCGATTAATAAAACCTTTCATGATTTCAGATCTCTTCAGAATGAATGGCATTCTGTCGGAGTAGTGCCTCAGAGTTCGCTTAAAGATCTCTGGGAAAATTATCACCACTATGTTGAGATCTTTTATGATTATATTAAAATAAATAAGGAACTCAGGGACCTTGATCTGAAGAAAAACCTGGAAGCCAAAGTTACTCTCTGCGAAAAGGCTGAACAGCTTTTACTTGAGCCAAATCCTATAAATGCATTCAGGTATCTGCAGGATTTTCATAATCAATGGCGTGAAATTGGTCCAGTGCCTATCGAATCAAAAAATGAGATCTGGGAGAGATTTAAGGAAGCGACTTCACAGATAAATAAAAGACACCACGAGTATTTCGAAAAACAGAAAGACGATCAGAGAAAGAATCTGGAAGCCAAAATAGCACTATGTGAAGAGGTTGAAGCCATCAATCTTCAGGATATTAAAAATTTCAAGGAATTTGATGAACTGGCTGGTAAGGTAGTAGAGCTCCAGAAAATGTGGAGAACGATTGGATTCGCACCGAAAAAACAAAATAACAAAGTATATCAGAGATTCAGAGATGCATGTGATGCATTCTTCGAAAAGAAACGTGGTTTTTACGCTGATAATAAAGAAATTCAAACCACCAACCTTCAGAAAAAGAATGAATTATGTATACAGGCTGAAGCACTTCAGGAGAGTACCGACTGGAAGGCTACCTCTGATGCCCTTATAAAATTACAGAAAGATTGGAAGGAGGTTGGTCCTGTTCCCCGGAAACAATCTGAAAGATGCTGGAAAAGGTTTCGCAAAGCCTGCGATCACTTCTTCAACAGGAAAGCAGAGTTTTTTGCCCAGCTTGATACTTCATATGAAGACAACCTTAAAGCAAAACTTGATATCATTCAGGAACTTGAAAAGTTCGAACCGGGAACTGATGTTCAGGCCGCTTTTGAAAGACTTAAGGAACTTCAGAGAAAATGGACTGATATTGGTTTTGTTCCGTTTAATATGAAGGACGAAATAACAAACAAGTATCGTAATGCCCTGAATAAGGAATTTGATAAGCTTAAAATCGGCGATGACGATAAGAGCATCCTGAAATATAAAACCAAACTCGATAGCCTGAAAGCTAATCCAAAATCATCGAGAAAAGTTAGAAATGAAAGGGATAAGTTCTTTACCAAAATAAAGCAACTTGAAAGCGACATTGTCCTCTGGGAGAATAATATCGGCTTTTTTGCCAAATCAAAAAATGCTGATACTATGATTAAGGAAGTAGAGGAAAAAATAGACAGTGCAAAAAAACTTATTAAAACTCTTGAGGAAAAAGTCAAGATGATAGACCAATCAGGTCTTGATGATTAATGCAAATGAAATCAGTTAGTTAATTTATAAAATCTCTTGCTTTGGCAGACGTTAAGTACGTATTCGTTACGGGAGGAGTAACATCCTCATTGGGAAAAGGTATCATTTCCGCCTCTCTTGCAAAATTATTGCAGGCCAGAGGCTATTCTGTCACTATCCAGAAACTCGATCCATATATTAATGTCGATCCGGGTACTCTTAATCCTTATGAGCATGGTGAGTGTTACGTAACACTTGACGGTGCTGAGACTGATCTCGATCTGGGACATTATGAAAGGTTTCTTAATGTACCCACAAGTCAGGCAAATAACGTTACTACCGGAAGGATTTATCAGTCTGTTATCAATAAAGAGAGAAAGGGTGATTACCTGGGCAAAACAGTTCAGGTTATTCCTCATATTACCGATGAAATCAAGAGAAGAATAAAACTCGTGAGTTCCGGTAACAAGTTTGACATTGTTATAACAGAGATAGGTGGAACTGTCGGTGACATTGAATCTCTACCGTATATAGAGTCTGTTCGTCAGCTAAAATGGGAACTGGGAACCCAGAATTGTATTGTTATTCATTTAACACTTGTTCCTTTTCTTTCATCTACCGGTGAATCAAAGACAAAACCAACACAACACTCTGTAAAAGAACTTCTTGAAACAGGAATTCAGCCCGACTTGCTGGTTCTGAGAACAGAGCGGCATCTGAATGATGATATTAAAAGAAAAGTTGCCCTGTTCTGTAACGTCGAAGAGAATGCTGTAATTGAATCTGTGGATGTTTCAACTATTTATGAAGTGCCCATAAAAATGCTTGAGCAGGGATTGGATAAAACTGTTCTCCGCAAACTGGCACTTCCTGTTGATACTGAACCTGCACTTAAAGAATGGAGAGAGTTTCTTACTAAATTGAAAAATCCTAAACATTCTATTAAAGTGGGATTGGTAGGAAAGTATGTAGAACTTCCCGATGCATATAAGTCAATTGCAGAGTCATTTATTCACAGCGGTGCTATAAATGAGTGCAATGTTAATGTTGAATACATTCATTCCGAAGATATTACTGAAAAAAATGTCAATGATAAACTTCAGGGACTCGACGGGATTCTTGTTGCTCCCGGCTTTGGCTCCAGGGGCATTGAAGGCAAAGTATATACTGCGAAATACGCCAGGGAAAACAATGTTCCGTTTTTCGGTATTTGCCTTGGGATGCAATGTGCAGTAATCGAATTTGCCAGAGATGTTCTTGGTTTTGAGGGTGCTCATTCAACCGAAATAAATCATAAAACGAAATATCCTGTTATCGATCTTATGGAGGAACAGAAGAGCATTATTGATAAAGGCGGAACAATGAGGCTTGGAGGTTATAAATGTATAATTAGCAAAAACTCCAAAGCATATGAGGCATATAAGAAAACTGAAGTTGTTGAAAGGCATCGTCACAGGTACGAATTCAATGATAAATACTTCGAGGATTTCAAGAATAAAGGCATGGTTCCTGTCGGAATCAATCCTGAATCAAATCTTGTTGAGATTATTGAAATCCCTGAACATAAATGGTTTATTGGTGTACAGTTTCATCCTGAATACAGCAGCACTGTAATTAACCCGCATCCGCTCTTTGTCAGTTTCGTTA
Organism: Bacteroidales bacterium; assembly: GCA_016709865.1. Taxonomy (NCBI): domain Bacteria; kingdom Pseudomonadati; phylum Bacteroidota; class Bacteroidia; order Bacteroidales; species Bacteroidales bacterium. The sequence goes on along the minus strand of JADJLX010000005.1, from coordinate 615,188 downwards.
AAGCATGTATAGGGTAGAGACGCGATGCTTCGCGTCTAAATAACAAAATAACCGCAGAGACGCAATGCATTGCGTCTCTACAAATAATAATATATAATGGATAGAAATACAATAACAGGTCTGGTTTTAATTTTCTTGATTTTCATTGGCTTCAGTGTATATAATAACAGCAGGGTCAATAAACTATACGAGAAGGCAGTTACCTCTGCAGAGGCAAGCTATAATAAGGGAGAATTTGAAACTGCAAGAACAGAATATATTAATGCTTTGAATATCAGGCCAAATCAGCCTGATGTTGTTGCTAAACTAAATGAGCTTAATCTGAAGCTTGGTATAATACCGGCAAATCAGGTTGTTGACACCACTGTTGCTCCCCAGGCAAAAGCCGAATTATCTCAGGCTGTGCCTGCTTCTTTGCCTGTTGATGCAAGTCAGTTAGGAGTGTTCTCCTCTTCTGCTGCCGGCGAAAATGAATTTATTACCCTGGAGAATAACAAGGTAGAACTCAAAATTGCCCTGAAAGGCGGAAAGGTATATTCTGCCAGATTAAAGGAATACAGGACTCATGATTCGCTGCCATTAATCCTGTTTTCAGGCGATTCTACTGTATTTGGCTTTAATTTCTTCACTGCAGATAATAAAGCAGTTCAAACTAACAATCTGTTTTTCAAACCTGTTTCTGAACAGAAATCATTTGTGGTCGGGAGTTCAGCTCAAAGTGTAATTCTGAGGCTGATGGCTGCAGATGATAAGTATATTGAATATAAGTATACCCTGGCGCCCGATAAATTCATGGTTGACTTTGATGTTACTTTTAGATCAATGGAAGGTATAATTGCAGGTAACCAGAATAGTCTGACACTTCAGTGGGAAATGTATATGCCGCAGCAGGAAAAGGGCAGACAGAATGAAGATCAATACTCAAATATCAGGTTTAAATACTATCAGGATGATGTTGTTGATTTGAAAAACAGGCAATCCAAGGAAGTGGAAAAACTTGATATCACTACCAAATTAAGCTGGATTGCATTTCAGGATCAGTTCTTTTCTTCAGCGATTATTACAAACGATTTCTTTCTGAATGGTGCAATCTCATCAACAAAGACACTGACTTCAGAAAAATATATAAGATATTACACTTCTGAAGTGGGGGTACCTTTTAATCCTGCTGCGGCTAATGCAGTAAGCATGAAATTATACTATGGTCCAAATAGTATAACAGTGCTTAAAAAAGAGGGTCTGGAATTAGATAAACTTGTATTCCTCGGCAAGAATATTATCGGATGGATAAACAGGTTTACTATTATTCCGATATTCAACTGGCTCGACAACTATATTGGAAATTATGGCTTAATAATACTTATTCTTACAATAATTATTAAAATCGTCTTATTTCCTCTGACCTTCAAATCTTATCAGTCTACCGCTAAAATGCAGGTTCTTAAGCCACAGGTAGAAGAGTTGGGAAAAAAATTCCCTAAGAAGGAAGATGCGATGAAGAAACAGCAGGCTACGATGGATCTCTATAAGAGGGCAGGGGTGAATCCAATGGGAGGATGTCTGCCAATGCTCCTGCAGATGCCAATCCTTTTTGCTATGTTCAGGTTTTTTCCTGTGTCAATTGAGTTAAGACAGGAACACTTCCTGTGGGCTACCGACCTTTCAACCTATGATTCAATTCTGACACTTCCATTTACAATACCAATGTACGGAAACCATGTGAGTCTGTTCACTTTGCTTATGACCGCATCAACTCTTCTCACAATGAAGATGACCGGATCCACTCCCGGATCAGACCAGCCTGGGATGAAACTGATGATGTATATGATGCCTGTAATGTTTATGCTCATTCTGAATAACTTCTCATCAGGACTTACATACTACTATTTCCTTGCGAATATGTTAACGTATGGTCAGAATTTAATATCCAAGCAATTTATAAATGTGGATGCTGTTTTGGCTACACTTGAAGAAAACAAGAAGAAACCACTGAAGAAATCCAAATGGACGCAGCGGCTTGAAGCTGCTGCCAAACAGAGAGGTATTAACCCTCCAAAAAAATAATTATTGGATCTGATTTACATTAATAAACATAAAGCAGGATCGAAGAAATAATTGATGTTATTGTTCAATTATTTCTTTGTGTCCTTCGTGTATACCTTTGCGCCCTTCGTGGTTAATGGATTTTCCTCAATAGTTAAAAAACATTAAATTAACTAACTGAATAAAAAAAAGTCTTAAATTTATTTCTCTCAATCAAATGGGGAAATGGGGAAAAAATTTAAAAACAAAGATTTAGCCGCAAGGCTGGGGGTTTCTGGTACATTGGTTTCTCTTGTACTGAATAATAAAGCTGATCAGCAGGGAATCAGAAAAGATACCCAGGAAAAAGTAATTGCACTTGCCCGGCAGATGGGCTATTTTGAAAACCTTCAGGAGAAGAATGAACCTTCACCTGTTGAGGAAAAACCTGGTGTGCTTGGTATGATAGTACCAACCCTGAATGATCCTTTCGTGATTCAGATAACTCCATTCTTGCAAAAAGCATTCTCAAGTATCGGTGTTGGATTCTCAATAGTTACCAAAGATCCTGATGATCAGAGATATGACCGTTTAGTCAGTTCCTTTAAGAAATTCTACACAGGCCTTATTTTGCTGGGTGAAGCTGCAGATGAGAGCACTATCAGAGCTCTGCGTTCGACTGATTATCCCTTCGTAATACTTGAGAAACAGGTTAAAACACTTCGTTTGAATACGATCAGCACAGACACCGCTGCTGGAGCTCAAATGGTTGTTAATCATGTTTATAAGCTTGGTTATCGAAATATTATTATTGCTGCTGATAAAAAAACTCTTCGCGAAGATTCTCACACAATACAGGATTTAATTGAGGCACTGAACCAAAAGACTGAGATTAACAGACCGGTAGTTGTTGAACTGGATAAACCTCTTACCGATGATGAAATTGAATCTGCCCAGCTGGAAAAATTCCTTCGTCCTCCATATCGTGCCGATGCCATGATAATTATAAACGCTAACATGGTTTATCCTGTTATGTCATTGCTTAGAAAAAAGAAACTAAGAGTACCTCAGGATATTGCTGTTATATCGATGGAGGAGGGAACGGGTTTCGATCTGATGTTTACACCTGTTACGTGTCTTCGAAAGCCACTCTCAGGGATGTCAATTAAGGTTGCCAATATGATTTGGTCAGAAGTAAAGAACTCTGGTAAAAGTAAATTTAAACGACAAGTTAATATACCTCCTGAACTTATTGTCCGGAACTCCTGTGGAACCATATAGAAGCTAATAAATGAAAATGTATCTAAAATTTCTGCCGGTGCTAATAATAGCGCTTTGCCTGAGTTGTACAAATACCAAACTCATTAAAGATAAAGCCTACAGAGATACAATAGAGAAATCCTTTAACAATAAAAGGATGCTTGCCAGCGCGCGTGAAAGTGAATTGTTCTCTGTTTTTGATAAAGATCTGACCGGTGAACAAACCGATGGCCTTAAGTTCCTGTTTGCATTTATGCCCTTAAGTGACCTTGCAGATTATTCCGGAGATTTCTTTCTGGCCAATGTCGATATAGCCCTTTCAGGCCGATCTGAGGCAGCATGGGGTAAACAGATTCCTGAAGACATTTTTTTACATTATGTTCTTCCTCCCAGAATAAACAACGAGAACCTTGATTCGTTCAGAATCGTATACTATAATGAGCTGAAAGACAGGGTTAAGGGACTTAGTCTGAAAGAAGCTGCTCTTGAAATAAACCATTGGTGTCATGAAAAAGTTATATATCAGCCATCTGATATACGGACATCTGCACCAATGAGTACTATTCTTTCCGCCAGAGGCAGATGCGGCGAAGAATCCACCTTCACAACAGCCGCACTGAGAACGGCCGGTATACCGGCCCGACAGGTTTACACTCCGCGCTGGGCTCATAATGACGATAACCATGCCTGGGTCGAAATATGGGATAATGGACAATGGTATTATCTCGGGGCTTGTGAACCTGAACCTGCTCTTGATCGCGGCTGGTTCACTGAACAGGCAAGGAGAGCAATGCTCGTTCATACTAAATCTTTCGGTGCTCCGTATGGTAATGAGAATTCAATAAACCGGTATAATAACTATTCCGATGTTAATAATCTTTCAAAGTATGCTGCAACAAAGGAGCTGATTGTCAAAGTGCTGAATAATATCGGAACTCCAGTCGTTAATGCTGCAGTTGATTATAAACTTTACAACTATGCCGAGTTCTATACTCTGGCTTCAGTGCCAACAGATCAAAACGGAATTAGCAGGTTTCAGACCGGATTTGGTGATCTGCTTGTATGGGCTTCTTCAGGTGATGATTTTGATTACAAAAAGATCTCAGTTTCGGAAACAGATACACTAACCTTAACACTAAACAGTAAAACTTCCGGCAGTTATTCTGTTGAACTTGATCTGAATGTACCGCCAATGCTCACTCCCCTGACCGGACCTTCACAGACATTGATAGATCAGAACTCTCTGAGATTAAAACAGGAAGACTCAATACGCCTGAATTACCTGAATACCTGGATTAAACCTGAGGAAGTAAAAAAACTGGCAGATGATCTCAGTATTGATGAGATCAGAACAGCAGCAATAATTTCACGAAGCATGGGTAATTACAGTGAGATAAGAAAATTTCTGCTTGACACCCCTGATTCTTTGGTAAATATGGCTGTTACGTTGCTTGAAATACTTGCGGATAAAGATCTCAGAGATACTAAGGCAGCTGTACTTAAAGATCACTTAATCAATGCCAAAAACACTACAGATAATCAGTTTGTTGAATATATTCTTAATCCAAGAATTGCAAATGAAATACTTGTTTCATGGCGCGGATATTTAAGAAATAACATTCCCGGGACTCTTATAAGCAAAGCGGAATCTGATCCATCTGTAATTATAAAGTATTTAAATGAAAACATAAAAATTGCTAATGAAGAAAACTATTATAAAACGCCTCTCACGCCGATAGGAGTGTATAGCCTGAAAGTATCAGACGAAGCCTCCCGTGCGATTTGTTTTGTTGCGATTTGCAGGTCGCTGGGAATTCCTTCGCGGCTGGAACCCGGACGGAATATTCCTCAGTACTTTGCTGAGGACAAGTGGAATGACGTCTATTTCAATGATCAGACCAGGCCTGCCGGAAACATGGGATATATAAAGCTTATTTCTGATGGTGCCAAACCTGTTCCGGAGTATTTTATTCATTTTACTCTGGCACGATTTGAAAATGGAAGATACAATACTCTCGATTACGATTTTAATAAAAAAGTAACAGATTTCAGGGAAGAACTGGCCCTGCCTATGGGAAACTATATGCTGGTTACCGGAAACAGACTGGCAGACAGCAGGATATTATCGGAACTTTCTTTCTTTCAACTTGCTGAAAATGAACATAAAACTATTGAAGTTAATATAAGGAAAGATAGCACAGTAAAGAAAATTATTGGATCTGCAGATCTTAAAATGATACTTACGCTGTTTGAGAAAAGCAATGTTACTATAAAAGGAGCCGGAGATAAAGGTTCAGTAATTATTTGGATAGAGCCGGATAAAGAACCAACAAAACACATTCTTAATGATCTCCCAAAACTTAAAGGTGAACTAGATAAATGGGGAGGTAATTTCCTCTTTCTCACAATATCCGGCTCAGAAAATAATTCATTCAGTCCTGATAAACTCCAGGGTTTGCCGTCAAAAAGTTATTTTTCCAACGATGAGCAGTTGAGGATATTCAAAGATGCAGTTAAGATCATTCCTGAACCTGAGGGTAGTCTGCCCTATGTTATTCTGGTAGATAAAGACGGAAATATCATTTTCTCTTCGGCAGGTTACAGGATTGGCATCGGTGAACAGATTCTTAAACAACTGGTTGTTATGTAAGGAATGGTCGCGACCATTCCCTACATAAACTACACATCTTACATGATCATTGTTAACAACTGTTGATATCTGCCATGATCAGTTGGAACTTCAATTGAAAAATCTCATATCTTTGTAGTGTTATGGTTTTACAATGAAATAAAATCATTGTAATGAAAAGGGAATGCGGTTTGAATCCGCAACAGTACCCGCTGCTGTGATGCCCGATCCCGCGTTTTGCGGGATGATGGCTATCTGAAATACCTGCCACTGTCCAATAACCAGGGATGGGAAGGCTTCAGAAAACCGGGATAAGTCAGAAGACCTGCCAGACAAGGCTGATATTCAATGCTTTCGGGAAGAAAAGCGCCGGATCATACATGATTCCTACCTCTGTTTTTTCCCCGGGCAATGAATAAATGTCAGATTTAAAACTGATTTTTTATAATAGTCTGTTATGCCCGTTTTAATAAATTATTAATTGTTCTGAATCTTGAAATATACTTTCATATATATTGCCCTTCTTCTTACCATTTCACTAAACGGGCAAATCGCCTTACATAAAGATACTATCAGAATAAGTGAGGTAGTCATTTCCGGTAACAGGATGTCATCGGAGATACCGGGCTACAGGAAAGAATCACTTGACTCCTCTGTAGTTACCAGCTACAGTCATAGAACAGTTGCTGAAGTCCTATCCCTAAAATCGGGGATTTTTATCAAAAGTTACGGGATGGGAGGAACTGCAACACCTGCATTCCGGGGAACAGGTGCTGGTCATACACAGATTGCCTGGAATGGAATAAATATTAATAATCCGATGCTCGGTCAATCAGATCTCTCTCTGTTTCCGGTCGGAATGACCGATAATATTCAGATATATTTTGGTGGTGCCTCTATGACACTCGGAAGTGGAGGTATAGGCGGAACAATTAATCTGGAGACCAAACCTGACTGGAAAAATGAAACTTCTGCAACGATCAGTCCCGGAATAGGGAGTTTCGGTACCTACTCCGGATTAGTTTCTCTTAAGACCGGAAATGAAAGTTTTCAAACAAATACAAGGGCTTTTTATTATTCAGCAGAAAACGATTTCCGGTACCTGAATACAGTGAACAGTTCTGATCCGGCCTGGGAAACACGGATAAACAATCAGGTGAAAAATAAAGGATTGATGCAGGAGTTGTACTACAGATGGCAGAAAAGTGTCCTCTCTGCACGGATCTGGTACCAGTCTTCTGACCGGAATCTGCCTTCATCAATGCTAATACAGCAACAGGGAACTCCTGAAAGACAATCAGATGAATCTGTAAGAGCTATGTTTAGTTATAACCTGGATAAAGCAGCATCGGCCTTTTATATAACTGGTGCATGGTTGATGAACAGACTTGATTATGTGAATTCCCTGGCATCAATAGATTCACGCAATATTTCCAATAGTCTGTCATTTAAAGCCGGTGCTGAAAAAAATATCTTAACCGCCAGCAAGTTAAAGCTTGCCATAAGCGAAGAACTGAATGAGGTCAATTCAAATAATTACGGCGGACGGATTATCCGTAATACTACAGCCCTTTCAGCATCAGTTGAATCCAATCTATCTGACAGACTGGGGACAAATATCCTGGTAAGAGAGATTCTCGATGAGGACAAATTCCTGATCCCTGATTTCTCTGCAGGATTGCAATTCAGATTACTTGATGCAGAGGAAGATATATTGAAGGCAAATATCTCAAGAAATTCCAAAATCCCGACACTGAATGATCTTTACTGGTCTCCCGGAGGTAACCCTGAATTAAAAAATGAATATGCTTACATATATGAACTTACTTATGAGTTGCGCAGAAAGATATCATCTTCAATTAATATAAAATATTCTGTTTCAGCGTTCAGGAACACAATAAAAGACATGGTTCAGTGGCGGCCGGGAGCATATTCTTACTGGACTGCTGAAAACATCCGGAACGTCAGCTCGATGGGAGTTGAAACATCATTATCAGCAAAGTACAAGCTCAATAAATTTGTCTCGGTACTTGAAGCTTCATATTCATATACAAGAGCATACGACGATGGTTCCGACTCAGAAAAGAATCAGCTTATGTATGTTCCTGAGAATATTGCAAACGCTTCCTGGCAATTTATTTATAAGACTCTTTATACCTCCTGGAAATTAAATTTCACAGGAGACAGATTTATTACCTTAGATAACACCAAATCACTTCCTGCTTACCTTCTGAATGGCATTTCATCGGGTTATAAAATTAAGATTAAAGATTCATTAATTGATCTTAACCTTAATATTGATAACCTGTTTGATGTTTACTATCAGTCAATTGCATATTTCCCTCTGCCCGGAAGAACATATTCATTAAAACTATTAATCCAATTAAATAAATAACAATTCAATGAGAAAACTCTTTATTCTGGTATCTGTTTTAATCATGGTTTTATCATGCACTAAGATTAATGATAAACCAATCGATACTTATCTTTCTGGCAGTGGTGTTTTTATTTTGAATGAAGGGAATTTCCGATCGGGAAATGGCTCTCTCTCTTACTATTCATACGATTCCGCAAAAATCTATAACGATCTGTTTCTGAACATAAATAAACGCCCTCTTGGAGACGTGCCAAATTCAATGGTAATTTTTGGCGACATGGCTTATATCGTGGTGAATAACTCAGGTAAAATAGAGGTTGTAAATAAAAATACACTTTTGGCACAGTCAACTATTGATGACCTTATTTCTCCCCGGAATATGGCAATCGCCACCAATTCAAAAGCTTATGTGACAAGTATCTATTCCGACTCAATTGCGATAATCAACCTGAATAACAATTCGATTTCAGGATATATAAATCTCAGAAGAACCTCAGAGGCAATTGTTGTGAGCGGTTCAAAAGCATACATTTCAAACTGGGTTGGCGGAAATGAAATAATGGTCGTAAATATTGCAACTGATAAAGTCACCGATTCAATTCAGGTAGGAGCAGAGCCTGAGAGTATGGTCCTTGACAAAAACGGAATGCTCTGGGTGCTTTGCAATGGCGGATGGATGAGAACAACTCCTGCCGAAATGAACGTAATTAACACTGGTACGAATAAGGTAGTTAAAGAGCTTGTTTTTCCTGACAAACAAGCTTCTCCATCCTGCCTTAATATTGACAGGAACGGAGAAAATATGTACTATCTTGATGGTGGGGTCAGACAGCTGAATATCAGCTCTTCAGCTTTGCCTTCCTCACCACTGATAGCTGAATCAGAACGTTATTTTTATAAACTTGGAATCAATCCCTCAAACAGTGATATATTCGTTACAGATGCGGCTGATTACCAGAAAAGGGGATATGTATTACAATACAGGAAAGATGGTACTTTACTTTCAACTCTTACTGCAGACATTATACCGGGATTGATGTGCTTTAAATAGCCATATACTCATTCAAATGAATTATATTTTTGTCAGTTTTTTTAAGCAGTTCAGAACTCTATCCGGATTTCTGCTTGTCCTTGTATTAATTCTCCCAGGATGCAGCAGAAAAAGTGTAAACAATACACTTAATAATACATCAACCGGAAATTATGTGACTGACAAAGCACAGCGGTTAAAGATAGAAAGACGGAAAGGTTATTCTAAAGTAACTATCATCAACCCATGGCAGGGTGCGGATAATGTTAATCTGGTTTATAATCTTGTACGAAGAGATACTGTATTTCCATCAGAACTCAATTCTTCTGATGTAATTTTTGTTCCTGTCAGAAGTATAGTCTGCATGTCAACAACTCATCTGGCAATGATATCTGCTCTGGGCGAAGATATTTCAGTCTCAGGCGTCTCAGGTCCCGGATTTGTCTTCTCGGAAAGCCTGACAAAACGAATCGACGCAGGTATGATTTCAGATGTTGGCTACGACTCAGGTCTAAATAAGGAGCTCATACTTTCAATCTCACCTGATCTTGTAATGATGTATGGTATAGGAAGCGAATCAGCAGGTTATGTCGGAAAAATTAAAGAACTTGGAATTAAGGTAATTTTTAATGCAGATTATCTCGAAACCGATCCGCTTGGGAAAGCTGAATGGATAAAACTATTCGGGGCACTATACTGTAAGGAGGAAATAGCTGATAGCATATATAGGTCGGAACTTAAATCATATGATAGCCTGAGATTGTTTATTTCCGAAAACATATCTCTGAGACCAAAAGTATTACTGGGTCTCCCGTATAAAGACACCTGGTATGTCTCTCCCGGAAATTCCTTCATAAGTAAAATTATAAGTGATGCCGGGGGTGATTATCTGTGGAAGGATACGGAATCAGACGTCTCTATGCCTTATGGTATAGAAAATGTCTACCTTGGAGCTTTAAAGGCTGATTACTGGTTAAATATAGGCAGCATAAAATCAGGCAGTGAGATAAATGCTGTTGATGAGAGACTGACCAAATTACCATGCTATCTGACTGGTAATCTTTTCAATAACAACAGGCGGATTACTTCAAAAGGAGGGAATGACTATTGGGAAAGCGGTACGGTATTTCCGCATCTTATTCTTGAAGATATTGCTGCAATAATTCATCCGGAAATCTTCAGGGAACATGAACTGTTTTTTTATCAGAAAATTTTAAATAATTAAATAATTGTCTGCTACGAAAAATATACTGTCAAATACCAAGACTGAAACAGGTATCAGATATAGGGTACTATTTCTTATTCTTGGTCTTACAGTTGTCGCGTTATTTATTCTTGATATTCTGTTTGGATCGGTAACTATCAGCGCAAAAGAAGTTCTGAAAGCATTGCTTAATGATACCGGAAGCAATTATGAAACCATAATAATGAAATTCAGACTCCCAAAGGCAATAACTGCAGTTGCTGTAGGGATAGGGTTGTCGCTGAGTGGATTACAGATGCAGACTGTTTTCAGAAATCCTATGGCCGGACCTGATGTTCTCGGAATTAGCTCCGGAGCCAGTCTTGGTGTAGCCTTTGTTATACTTGGATTCTCTTCAAACCTCTCAGCTGATAATATCAGTGGTCTGGGTAACTGGATACTTGTAGTTGCCGCGTGGATAGGAGCAGGTGCAATTATGTTGTTAATTATGGCCATCTCTTCAAGGGTCAAAGACATTATGACTATCCTGATTATAGGTATAATGCTCTCGAGCGGCATCTCGGCCGTTGTTACTATAATGCAGTATTTCAGCAATGAAACTATGCTTAAAGCTTATGTAATATGGACAATGGGAAGTCTGGGGAATCTTACATCGGGACAACTTCAGGTCCTTCTGATTTCTCTGTCGGCAGGAATATTGCTCAGCTTCCTGTCGGTTAAAATGCTTAATGCATTATTGCTTGGCGAGAATTATGCCGGAAGTATTGGTTTAAATATCAGGTTTGCCAGAATTATTGTTTTTACCTGCACAAGCATTCTTGCCGGAAGTGTTACAGCATTTTGTGGTCCTATAGGTTTTATCGGAATTGCAGTGCCTCATATTGTCAGAATTCTTTTTAAGACATCTGATCATAAGATTTTAATACCGGGGACAATCCTCGCAGGTGCTGCCTTGATGCTTCTAAGTGATATTATTTCACAGTTACCTGGTTCAGAAAGCGTCCTTCCTGTAAACTCTGTTACTTCTTTGATCGGTATCCCGGTTGTAATATGGGTAATATTCAGAAACCGTAAATACTCAGGACAATTCTGATGAAGTCTAATAGTAACATATTATCTATCAATAATCTGGAGATCGGGTATATCTCAGGAAAAAGCAAAAAAGCTCTTCTGCCTCCGTTAAATGCCGCTGCAGGTAAAGGGGAACTTATTGCTATTATTGGCAGAAATGGAATAGGCAAAAGCACTCTTCTCAGGACTTTAACCGGACTTCAGCCTGGTATTTCAGGATCAATTTTTTATTATGGAAAAGACATCAGGGACTACACCAGATTAGACCTTGCCAGGGAAGTAGGATATATCTCCACAGAGATAGTGAAAGTCTCGAATATGAGGGTGTATGATCTGGTTGCTCTCGGGAGGTTTCCTCACACTAACTGGATTGGGAAGATAGAGCCTGAAGATGATGAGATAATAAAGAGCGCACTTGAGAAAACATCCATGTCCGATTTCAGTAAAAAATACGTATCAGAATTGTCCGACGGCGAACGACAGAAGGTAATGATATCCCGAATCCTTGCCCAGGATACAGGTATTATGATTATGGATGAACCTACAGCTTTTCTGGATATAGGGAGCAAATATGAAATTTTGCACCTGTTGCATCAGCTTTCACGTCAGAATCAGAAGACAATTATATTTTCAACTCACGATCTGCAGATGGCTGTTAGTCAGGCTGATAAAATCTGGCTTGTGCTTGATAATCATCTGATTGAAGGTGCGCCTGAAGATCTTATTTTAGCCGGAGCGTTTGATCACCTGTTTGATCTGTCGCCGGTTAAATTTAACACTGAGAACGGAACATTTACTTTCAGGGGAGAGGAGCGGGGTTCATATTATATTGAGGGTGATGGTATTATCAGGCACTGGACAGAAGAAGCTGTTAAACGATCAGGATTTGGAATTTCTGATGTTAAGGCATTTCCATATATCAAAACATTTCCCGGAAACATTAATAAATGGCAGCTAATCACCGAATCAGGTTCTGCCGGTTATGATTCAATCCACAAACTGATTGTGCATCTGACAAGTCAGCAGGACGAGACTAATTGAAATACTTTTTGTAATTGTCAATGAAATTGCCAATCTCTTCAACGGAAATCTTCTTGGCTATTATCTTTTTGTTTTTATCCAGTATATATACCATCGGAGTAGACTGTACATTATAATAGAAATCAAAATGAGATGTTCTGGCCGGATCCCAGCCATTTATCCATGTCAGTTTGTTCTCCTCGATATACTTTGACCACTTTTCCTTTTCCGCCGTTGTACAAACAGCGAATACCTCGAAAGTATAATCGTGTGGTTTATCATAGAATGCCTTCAGTTTTGGCGTTGATTCCTTACAATGTCCGCAATCAGGTTCCCAGAAATATAAAATCGTGAATTCCTTTTCTACATCATAAAGTGAAACAAAAATTCCTTTGTATGAGTTCATTACAAGATCCTGAGCTTTTTTCCCAATAAGATTGGGCCTTATCAGATCGATCTGCTTTTTAAGGTCATCCTTAAACTCTTTGGATACCCAGTCAGCTTTGCCGGAAAGGTATATATCATCTGCCAGTTTTACCATTACTGCATCGTGTCCCATAATTTCACTTTCCCTGAAATGGTTAAAGAGGAAGACAGATACAAATTGAAAGATCTTGTAGTTTTTTTCACATTTCTTAATTATGATGTCAATCTCTTTATTCAGCGAATCAGGTGCCTGAATTACCACATTCTTAAAAAAAGCTTCCAGTCGTGTATACAGAATGGGGGTACGCAGAAGTCTTTCATCTGTAAGACTTACATTATCGAAAAAATGGTTCTTTGTATACAGGTAACCCTGAATCCATCGCACTGAATCAGGATTAGAGGGACCTGCTGGAATCTTTATTTCAGGAACATCAATTGGAAGAAGTGCTTTAACAAGAACCGCGAGCAGGTTTCCATTATTTGCTGCTACAACACTTCTGAGGTAACCCTTCATATTCTCTTCAGTATCTTTCTGAAGCTGTGTAAGAATTCTCAATGAATCACTATTCTGTTTGTTTGCCTGGTTTCTTTTGGCAACTGAAGAAGCATATTGTTGCATTGAGAGCCATTTTTTCTGATAGGCAACAAAGGCTGTATTCTCGTCAGATCCCGAAAACTTAAGAGTATTGAAGTAATCATCATAGGAACATTCCACCGAGAAAATCTGATCATCTGAAATAAGAATTTCAAAATACTTCCTCCCGGGAAGCACGATCATATATATACCCTGTGGAAGGGATTCGTTACCGGAAAACTTAGCTGTGCCGGTTCTGCTCAGGTCTATTGTATCTTTTATGTACTGTTTGTCACCAAAGTGATAAGCCAGATAAATTGCGGAATCCTGCAAGCCCCGTATTGTGACATCAATATCATATCCGCTCTTTATCTGTCCGTGAAGAATAATCGGAAAAACCGATAGAAGAATAATAATTGAAACCTTTTTCATTTATAATTCAGATTATTAATGACATCTGCAAAATTAGCCAATGCAATTTCTTTGCCAAAGTTTACGAAGCAAATTTCGGAAAATAAATTGTACTTTTGATTTAATAACCACCATCCGAAAAATGAAGATCTCAATACTTATCCCGGTTAATGATTATGATATAGTTGCGCTTGTACACAATATGAGAAGTGCCCTTGATAAAGTACCTGAATTTTGTGAAATAATTGTTGGCGATGATGGGTCATCTGTGGAGTACAGGGAGAAATACAGGCAGCTGGAAAGTGACAAAGTAAGGCTGATTATTTCAGAAAAGAATATTGGTAGAGCTGCCATAAGAAACAGGCTGGCCCTTGAAGCAAAAGGTGATTTCCTTCTTTTCATTGATGCTGACACCATGCTTCCGGGAACCGCAGAAGCCTATATGCTAAAATGGCTTCCGGCAGCGAGTATATCAAAGGTAATATGTGGCGGAACGTTATATCACGATAGTTCTCCGGGAGATCCTGATAAACTCTTAAGGTGGAAATTCGGCAGAGAAAGAGAGCAGAAAAAAGCAATTGAAAGAAATAAACATCCTCATGCTGCTTTCTCAACATTCAATGTTCTTATTGATAAAGCAGTATTTTCAAGGATCAGGTTCAATGAAGAACTTAAGCAATATGGACATGAGGATACATTGCTTGGATATCAGTTAAAAAAAGCAGGTATAGATATCCTTCACATCGATAACGGACTGGTACACGAGGGTTTGGAATCAAATAAGGATTTTCTTACCAAAACCAAACTTGGGATTGAGAATCTGAGTATGCTTTATGATAATGTTACCGATAAGAAAACTTTCTCCGACACTGTAAGAATTCTGCGATTCTACAACAGATTGAAATATTTAAGGGTAACTCTTATTCTTGCCGGTATATTTATAAGGTATAGGGAAAGAATGGAAATCCGGCTCGATTCAAGCAAAATCTCCCTTTTACTTTTTGATTTCTACAAGATTTGTATGTTCTGCACCTACAGGGAAATACACGGAAGAAGGAACGTGCTTCCGGTATTTCTGATTTGATTAAGATATACTTTTATTCATTGCGAATAGGCATTGTTTTGTTTATCTTATATGTGCTTCGCAAGCGGCATTTTAAATCTCAACCTGCATTATATCAACATTCCCGTCAGTTCTGACTGTTCCTTTCAGTGCAAAATTAAACCTGTCAGCCATAGTGCATAAAAAGAAATCTGTGGGGGGTGAGAAGTCAAGGTTCAGCGGATCAAAGAATCTTTTTCCTGAAGAATTTTTCAGATCAGATATTTTCGAAATTTCAAACTCTGGTCCTTTTTCAAGCTTTGCTTTTATAAGGTCCGCACATAACAGATCTTCTGCTGCAGAGATAGTAGCTCTGTAGCCCATGGCAACCAGTGTAACATATTCCGGATTTAGAAGTTTTATATAATCAGCAACCGCACCTGCATTAACCAAACCTGCCGCTAATACCAGGTCAGCATTTTTTGCATTTACCAGGCCCTGTGTTCCTGCTGTCGTTGTATGAATAACTGTTTTACCAGTAAGATCTGCTTTTAATATTTCGGTAGGACTGTTACCAAAATCAAATCCTTCTATCCTTCTTTCATTTCTCTCACCAACAAGAACAGAATTTGAGTATTTCTTTTTTAATTCAAAGGCTTCTTCCGGAGTTGCTGTAGCTATTATCCTGGCTGCACCTGAATCAAAAGCATAGCATTCAACAGAAAAGGCTCTGAATACATCAATAATGACTGTAACTCCTTTTGCTTCGCTTGCTCCCTTAACAAACTCCAGTATCTTAATCTCCATATTATTGAGTAATAGCTTAGTGAAAATAGCATTTTTTTTCAACTCTTACTATACACACAGTGAGGTATTTCGTATATTTGATGCAGAGAGTCCTTTCCGGCTCAGCAGAATTACAAATTAGCGGTTAAATAATATGGCAAATCCTGTTACATGGTTTCTTGATCTGGTTAAAAGGCTGAATTATGCGATCTGGCACACACCCCTGACAGAAATTTCCAAATGGAAAGTCTTTCTTTTCAGGCAGTTAAGGATAATAGTACTTGCTGCCAGAGGGTTTTCAAAAGATAAAGTACAATTGAGGGCGTCTGCGCTTACATTCTATTCATTATTATCTATAATTCCAGTTGCCGCCATAGCATTTGCAATTGCCAAAGGTTTTGGACTTGATAAAAATCTTGAGAAGATTATTCTTGACAATTTCGACATGTATCAGGATATGCTTATTCCTATTCTTACAAAAGCCAGAAGCGCCATTGAAGATACCCGTGGTGGATATATGGCAGGGGTTGGAGTAATAATACTATTCTGGTCTGTGATGTCTCTACTGGAACATATTGAAAGTTCATTCAATTCAATTTGGCAGATAAGGTCTTCCAGACCATGGTACAGGAAATTTACTGATTATCTCACAATTATGCTTATTGCTCCGGTCTTTATTGTACTGTCGAGCAGTATTACAATCTTTATAGGCACTGCTCTTCCTGAATACATGTCCAGGGCACCAATACTCGAATTTTTCAAGCCAATTATAAGTTTTCTTGTCAGGTTTGCTCCATTCTTTATTACATGGTTAACCCTGACCATACTATATATAATAATGCCAAATGCTAAAGTGAAATTCGTACCTGCACTGATCTCGGGTATTGTTGCAGGTACAGCTTTGCAGGTGCTTCAATGGCTTTATATAGATCTCCAGTTTGGAATTGCGAAGCTGAGTGCAATCTACGGAAGCTTTGCTGCTGTACCGCTTTTTATACTCTGGTTACAAAGTAGTTGGCTTATAGTACTGCTGGGAGCCGAACTCTCTTTTGCAAATCAGAATGTATCGCAATATGAATTCGAATCCGAATCTCTGAATATCAGTAATTTTCAGAAACGTGCTCTCGTTCTTATGATCTTGCAACTGATTATAAGGAATTTCGTTGTCGGTGAAAAGCCAATAAGTGCTGAATCTATAGCTAATACTCTGAAGATTCCTGTTAGACTGGCTCGTGATATTCTACAGGATCTCAGCCATGTTAATCTCGTATCAATAATTCATGAGAATGATAAGAAGGAAAGATTATATCAGCCAGCTCTGGATGTAAATAAGCTTACCGTCAGTTACGTTTTCTCACGTCTGGATAAAAATGGAACTGAACAGATTATGGTAACTAAGAACAAAGATTACGACAAGGTTTTATCAATGCTTGAGAAATTTGACAGGCTTGTTGCCAAATCAAATTCAAATGTTTTAATCAAAGATCTTTAAGTTTCCTGATTGCCGCTTTCTGTTGCCTCGGATTAAGCGAATCATACAATTCTACAAAGCTTATGAAATCGGTAAAAGAGTTCCATTTATGGAAGAAATAATGGGGGAGAGGCAGTCTGATATGAGTTGTATTTGACTCCTTATTCCAGTATCCATCCATATTTTCTGATGGAAAAACTCTGTCAATTTCACTCGTTACGGCATAATCCCACTTGAATCCTGGTTCTTTTTGCTCCATAATTCTGTTATAGAGCCATCTGAGCTCATCGTGCAACGACTTTAGTGTCCTGTGAGGAACTCTGTCAATATTGGTCAGGTATGTCTTTTTATCACCAAACATCCTGAAATAGAACTTCTCAATATTCTCCTCTGTTATATTATTCAGGGTACCTTCAAAAACATTAAGCGGAATACCATACTGATCATCAGCAGGCACAGGAGTTCCGTTCACAGCAATCGTTATATCAGGTTTTATCCCAGTCTTGGGAGACAGATACTCCGCGGCCCAAACACCAAGTGACCACCCTATAAGTATAATCTTATCATATGTCTTCATCTCAGGAAGGATGAGAGCTTCATCTGCAGAATAATTATAGAACAGAATGAAATCAAATTCATCATTGCAGAGAGGAATAAAAACGTTTTCGTCTGTCCCCCAGGCTCCGTAGAAAACAACCAGATGTCTGTTTTTCTCCCTTCTTCTGATATAGGTCTTCATTCTTTTCTTATCTTATCTGTTTAATTCTTAAATTCCCCTGATCCCAAATTGAATGGCCTTAATCAAAGATAGATTAAATTTAATTATCCAGCACCACAAGGTCATTTCAATACGTGCCACAACAATTTAATTTATTGTATATCAATAATTTACACAAAGGTTAACAGTTGTTAAAGATATATAGAAGGGAAATATTAGACAAAAAAAATAAGAGGAGAAAGGGTGGTTGTGAGAATCAGGAGCGGGTTTTATTAATGAGATAATTCCCGTGTCTACTGTCTGATAAAAGGATGGAACCATGGTAAGCTGGCGCTATTCCTCAGGTTCCTGATGTGAAAGTCAATGTCTGCAATACAATCCTGTTGATTTTCACTCCCTACCCTTGCTCATCTCCTCTTAATACCAATAGCATGAGCTTGGTAACAAATTTATATTAAAAAATCATTTAATCAAAATAATATTAAAAAAAATATGTAATTTTTTCATGTGTATTATTGGGAAAATATTGCTTAAATTTGATAGCAACAGGACAAAACTATACAAATTTAATGGTAGCAGAACTTGAAAAGATACTTTACGATGATGGCGGAGGATTCCGTGCCACCTATATTGCAGATCCGGGAGGCTATTGGCATTTTCATCCTGAATATGAACTGGTTCTTAATATAAAAAGTAACGGGACAAGGATAATTGGTGACAGTGTTGAGTTATTCGACCAGTATGATATGGTTTTTATTGCAGGCAATATCCCGCATTGCTGGAATTATTATCGCCAGAACAATACAATGCCTGAAAAACATGGAATAATGGTGCATTTTAAGATCTCTTCACTGGGCGATGCATTATTGTCGCAACACGAATTTCAGGGATTTAAAGGACTTTTGAATGATGCTGAAAGAGGTATTGTATTTTCAATTGAGGATGCAAAAAAAGCTGAGAAATATCTGCTTCAGATGACTAATAATAAAGGTATAGATAAGATGATCGATTTCTTTAATCTTATCCGGATACTTATCTCATCAGAGAAAAAAGGATATCTGTGCAGCGAGAATTACAAGCTTGCTTTTGATGAAAGAGGAAATAAAAGAATGACTGATGTCTATTCATTTATAAGGGAAAACTATTTCAAACCTATATCGCTCGAAAAAATTGCAAAAATTGCTAAGATGAGTCCGTTTGCTTTTAGCAGATATTTCAAGAAAAATTGCGGGGCAGGATTTGTAGAATACCTCAACCGGGTAAGGACAAACAAGGCATGCTACCTGTTGCGCGAAACAGAATATCAGGTTCATGATATAGCAATGGAATGCGGATTTGCCAGCATTTCCAACTTTAATAAACAGTTCAGGAAAACAGAGGGAATATCACCCCGCGATTACCGGGCTCAATTTAAATAATGTCAGAAATATTCCATCCCGGAATATTTAACAATTAATTATCAGACTATGGCAATGACTTTGCTTGAAAAAATACTTGCAGCACATTCTGTTCAGAGTACTGTGTCGCCGGGTCAAATTGTTGATATCATCATCGATGCAAGGGCTTCACGCGATTTTGGAGGTGCAAATGTTGTTAAAAACATAAAGGATCACGGCCTATCAATAGAAAATCCTGAAAAGACTCTTTTTACTTTTGACTGCAATCCAACCGGATCAGACCAGAAATACGCTGTGAATCAGCATATATGCAGGCTATTTGCCAGAGAGAATGGAATAAAGGTATATGATATTGATGCCGGAATAGGCACCCATTTGTTAATTGAGGAGGGATATGTATATCCCGGTGCAACAGCGGTTTCAACTGATTCTCATGCAAATATCCTTGGAGCAGTGGGTGCGTTCGGGCAGGGTATGGGCGACATGGATATCGCAGCTGCCTGGCATAATGGAAAGGTGTGGTTTAAGGTGCCGCCTTCTGTAAGGATTAACCTTGAGGGAGAAATTCCTCAAAATGTCAGCTCTAAAGATGTCGTTTTGAATCTTCTTAAGATTTTCGGAGCTAACTCACTTCTGGGATACTCTATTGAGATCGATGGTCCATCTGCAGAAAATCTCAGTCTTGATGACAGAATCACAATTTCATCAATGGCTACTGAGATGGGAGCTATAATTATACTTTTTCCTCCATCACAAGAAATAATTGAATACTGTTCCAAAAGGTCATTGGCTAAATTTATCCCTGTATTTGCAGATCCTGATGCTACATATGAAAAAACATTTAATATAAATGTATCAGACTTTGTACCAATGGTTTCGAGGCCTGGTGAACCGCACGATACAGTTGATATTAAAGAGGTTAGTGGAAAGAAAATTGATTCAGCATTTATTGGCAGTTGTACAAATGGCCGGATAAGCGACATGCGAAAGGTTTCAGTAATCCTTAAGAACAGGAAAGTTGCTCCCGGTGTTATTCTTAAAATTGTACCGGCTACTGATGAAATATGGAAACAATGCCTTAATGAAGGACTTATTGACATTTTTAAGAAAGCTGGTGCACTGATATCTAATGCGGGCTGTGCTGGCTGTGCAGCCGGACAGGTTGGTCAGAATGGTCCGGGAGAAATTACTATCAGCACAGGAAACAGAAATTTTCCGGGCAAGCAGGGAAAAGGAAGTGTCTATTTAGCATCACCTGAAATAGTTGCTGCTTCAGCAATAGCCGGTTACATCACAACACCTGATAACATTCCTGATGCGCCTGCTTTGTTTGTTAAACCCGCGAAAGCATCTGAGGTACATAAAACTGCAGTGAATGAAAACAGAACTGAGGCTAAAAATTCTGTTCTTGAAGGAAGAGTCTGGATGATTCAAAAAGATAATATCGACACAGATATGATCTTCCATAACAGGTATCTGGCTATAACCGATCTGAAGGAAATGGGTCAATATACCTTTGATAACATGAAAGGCTTTGAAGAGTTCTCAAAAAAAGCAAATTCGGGAGACATTGTAATATCAGGTAAGAACTTTGGCTGCGGCAGCTCCAGGCAACAGGCTGTTGATTGCTTTGCATCGCTTGGTATTCAGGCTATTATAGCCGAATCGTTCGGAGCTATTTATGAAAGGAATGCCATCAATGCTTCTTTCCCAATTATCTCATGTGACACCATATCTACACTGGAACTAAAAGATGGTGATTTACTAAGGATTAATCTGCTGACAGGAGAATTGCATAATTTGAATAACAATAAATCAACCAAAGCCGAACCATTCTCGTCAGTTCAGTTTGAAATTTATAATAAAGGTGGCCTGCTTGGCAAATAGATATTACAGGCCATTAAGCCGTTAAGCCTTTGTGCCATTGTGCCTTTGCGCCTTTTATTAATGTACACTTAAATGATAATAAATGAAACCCCAAACCTTCGCAGAAAAAATATTCAAAGCTCCTGCTGGATCCATTGTTTTTGCCCGACCTGATCTTATACTTACCCATGATAATTCGTCAAGTATATATAAGACCTTTCAGAAAATGGGAGGAAGCAGTATCTCTGATCCCAACCAGCTGCTTGTTGTCCTTGACCACAATGCCCCGCCTGCTGATGCAAAACTTGCTACACAGTACCAGGAAATAAGGGATATTGTGACCAAACAGGGTATTAAAAAGTTTTACGATGCCGGAAAAGGAATCTGTCATCAGATTATGTCGTATCACTCTAAGCCAGGAATGCTTATCGTAGGCAGCGACAGCCATACTTCAACAGCAGGCGCATTCAATGCATTTGCGGCAGGTATCGATCGTACTGAATCTGCCGGAATCTGGAAAAGAGGTGAAACCTGGTTCCGTGTGCCTGAATCAATAAAAATTTCATTGACAGGGAGATTAGGCAAAGATGTTTCTGCAAAAGATCTTGCCCTCTGGATAATTGGAATGATAGGATCAGATGGTGCCAATTATATGTCAATCGAATATCACGGTGACGGAGTTAAGACTCTCAACATCTCCGACCGCATGACAATTGCAAACCTTGCTTCCGAAATGGGTGCAAAAAATGCTGTATTCCCTGCTGATGAAGTGCTTGAAAGCTTTCTTAACAGGAAAGAAGCAGGTGTCTGGTCAGATAGCGGTGCAAAATATTTCAGTGAGATAGAGATTAATCTCGATGAGATTTTCCCGGTGGTAGCTGCACCACATAATGTCGATAACATAAAATCTGTTGCTCAGGTTGCAGATACAGTTGTGCATGAAGGCCTTATAGGTACCTGTACAAACGGGCGAATTGAGGATTTAAGGATTGCAGCCGGCATTTTAAAAGGCAAAAACATAAGGGATGGATTTCAACTTAATGTAATACCGGCATCGGGTAAGATTTTTCTGCAGGCAATTGAAGAGGGCCTTATATCAGCATTTGTTGAAGCCGGGGCAAATGTTCTTACTCCCTCATGCGGACCATGTCTGGGTACCGGTCAGGGAATACCGGCAAACGGACATACAGTTATTTCTACAGCCAACCGTAACTTCTCCGGCAGAATGGGTAATAAGGAGGCTCAGATATTTCTTGCTTCACCAGCAACTGTAGCACACTCATCTCTTACTGGTACAATAACTGACCCAAGGGAAAAGCCTGGAAAAGAACACTATCCTTATAAAATAACACAGAGTAAAACATTTGAGATTAAATCAGGGGAGAACAGAAAAAATGGAAGTGTCTGGAATTACTCTGATGTTGATAACCTGAATACCGATCAGATGTTTGCCGGCAAGCACACCTACAATGTGCTCAGTACTGATCCCGAGGCTATTATGCCCCTTCTCTTTGCTGATTTCGATCCGGCATTCAGCAAAAATGTTCAGAAAGGCGACATAATCATTGCAGGTGAAAATTTTGGTTGCGGCAGTTCACGGGAGCATCCGTCTGTCGGACTTGCACATGCCGGTGTTAAAGCAATTATCGTAAAATCTGTGAACAGAATATTCTTCAGGTCATCAATTAACCAGGGCCTGGTGCTTATTGTACATAAAGAAGCAGTTGAAGCCTACAGGCCAGACACCGATATCAGAATTAATTTTGAAAGCGGGGATATTAGTATTGGAACAGAAAAATTTCATTTTGAACCGCTCCCTGATAAGCTAAAACAGATAATTGAAATGAAAGGGTTGGTCAACTATATGAAATCCTTGTAATTACATGACATTTTCTATGGAAGTACCTGCTGATCCTTGGAGATTACCTTCGGTGAGCTCGTCCCGTACAACGGGGACTCGGTTCCTCGCTACGCTTCGGAATGACACAATATTTTTTATGAGTAAGGGGAAAGAAGTGGCGATTCGTTGGAATAACGTAATATTCAGTGATATAATATACGAATCGCCACTTCTTTCCCCCTTTGATTCCCAATTACCCTGTCATTCCGAGCTTCAGCGAGGAATCTCCTACAAATGAGGTAAATAGGATTTGTTTGAATGATTTATTGTACTTAAAAACTTTAATATTTACCTGTTTTAAGGAATCAGGTTGCAGAAATTGAAAAATAATGTATTTTTGCACCCGTTAAAGGGTTCCGTAGCTCAGTTGGATAGAGCAACAGCCTTCTAAGCTGTGGGTCGAGCGTTCGAGTCGCTCCGGAATCACAAGAGAGACATTAAACTGTCTCTCTTTTTTTGTTTATAATTAGGATTGGTCAGGTTAATCCGTAGCTTTATAGAATTGATTAATACCTGAATTGATGGAAACTTACAAGCTTACTGAAATATGGAATGTCTTCCAGAAATTTCTAAGTACTGATCTCAATCATATGAACAAGAAAAGCATTGGCTTTCTTTATCGTGATAACGAGATATATTTAAGGTGCACTGATGAGAATACACTAAGTATCATCCGTAATAAATATGCACTTACTCCCTGCAAGTTGCCGGATTTCTTTTTAGACAAAGAAAGAGACTGGCTTACTTCAGGAAATTCCAGACTGTTTGATCTTTTGCAATTCTAAAATCATCATCCCAGTATTGGCATTCTACTAATATCCAACCAGCGAAAGAAAGCCTTCACCAAGGAACTGTATGGCCGGCCAGATAGGCAGAAAATTAATTTTTGTTATTGCTGTTGCAATAAGAAGTCCGAATAGGAGCAGGGAACCATATTTATATAATCCATCATATAATGCCGGAAACCTTCTAAGCTGATAAAAAATGAGATGTGACCCGTCGAGTGGGGGCAATGGTATCAGATTGAAAATAAAAAGACCCCAGTTGATATATATTGCATAAATAAATACCTCCGATAAGATCTGCATTCCGGATGTTTGATATGCAGGCAAAAATGAAGAGACAATTGAAAAAATAACAGAGAGAATCATAGCCAGCACTGCATTAGATAACGGTCCGGCAAGAGCTATCTTAATTACGTCGTACTTTGGATTTCTGAGATTTCTTTCATCGAACTGAACAGGTTTGGCCCAGCCAAATCCTGCGAAGATAAGAAATACAAAACCAAGTAAATCAATATGTTTCAACGGATTAAGTGTAACTCTTCCCTGATCCTTAGAAGTTGAATCACCACACAGATGTGCAATCCAGGCATGACAGAATTCATGCACAGTTAAACCAATAACTATTCCTGGAAGAAACTTAAGTACTCTTGCAAGATCAAAACTTTCCAAACTTTCCGCTTTAAATAATTACAATGATTTATCTTACCTTTTTTACAGGCACAAAGAAATCACTTTGTTTAAGACCACATTCCTCTATCATGGCGAGGGCATATTCAGCGCCTGTAAAATTCTCGTCAGCATTATTAGTTCCGACGGTAAATTTAACGCCGGCTGCTTTTCCTCTTTTGATAAAAGCTGCTGAAGGAATTTTATACCTGTTATTAATCTCTATGGCTATATTATTGTCTTTTGCAGCTTTAATAACTTTGTCCATTCTCTCCGGAGTCCAGAAGAGATCATATCTGTCAGCCATCTGGGCTGGCAGGAAAGTTGAATTCACATAGATATTAATTGGTTCGGTATTCAGGATTGTTACCAGAGTATTTACCATATAATCCATGAATTGCTGTTCATCATCGATCCATGTTTCATCTTTCATCCAGATCCTGTTACGTCTGCCTTTTTCATCAGTAAATGTCATACAATCAGTAAATACATAATCAAATTTCTCCCTTGATTCTTTTGAAAAAGTATTTACCCACTCCCTGCCTTCAGCCTGCATCGCCACGAAAAACTGCGGATAGCCTTTAAATGTTGCTAAAACAGAGTCAATCTGACTGTCGTTATGTACAGGAAACCCAACACCGCAATTAACTGCAATGCCATATTGAATATTCTCAGCAACTGATTTCTTTGCCGCATCTTCAATAGTAAGTTTACCTTTCAGGTGGACATGAAGGTCAGTTATTGGGAAAGTTTCTTTTGTTTTACAGCTGATGATTGAGAGTGATAATAGTCCGATGAGCAATACTGATACTTTTTTCATTTGATAAATATTTTAAAGTTCTTTTTAACGGTATAAAACTAACAAAAACGGGTAAGTAACCAAAACCTGATTTCTATTTGGTGCCGGTAATCTCCTTTAACAGGTTAAAAAACCCAATCTTTCGTTTTGAATTAATACCCCAATCAACCGGAACACTCTGATATCCATCAACATATACTTCATCCTTCATCCTGTAGTCAAAATAACCCCATGACGCATACTTTTTTACAGCAGCAGTGAAGTTATTATTCTCCTTATCAAATTCAAAGTGGTCATCTTCATTGAATAAGATGGGCTTTGTTGTATATCCTTCAACCAGTCGGGTCTTATCAACCATTGCTGAAATTTTCTCCGGATCAGATACACCATTGCCATGTAAAAGAATGAAATCGGATGATCTAACCACATTAGGTAATGGAATGAATCCTCCTCCATAGCTGGTTCCGGCATATAATCTGTAGCCATTCTTCGTCTTTTTCTTTACCAATTCGATAAGTTCATGCACCCGTTGTGGTTTGAGAATCTCATGATCATATTTATTGACATTACATTCATTGTTAACCTCTACGAGTACATTTCTGTATTTTTTGTCTAAAAGCCAGTCTGTCATGTTATTAACGGCATTAATAACTGCTTTTTCATCACTTAGCCGTTCATCCTGGCCAAAATAAAAATATCCTACAATTGGTACCATACCTAATTCATCTGCTTTGTCAAGGATTTTCTCAAGACGGTTCAGATACTCAATCCTTAATGATCCGTCTTCTTTGAAGCCTGAATTATTCCAGGGCTGGTCAGATGAATATCCGAAAGGGCTTCCTCCCTGCATGTTTATAGTAAAGGAGAGAAGCCCGTAACTATGCCATTTTTCCATGTTGGCTATGAACTCATTTGTATTACGGTCGGGATCCCATTTTTTAGTATCAGGATAGGACCAGTTTTGAATGGTTTCCGGATTCAAATCATCGAATATACCCTGTACCATCCTGGAGTTCATCAACAGACCTTCTATTTTATAACTATTCCAGTAGCGCTTTTCATAGGTAGGTTTTCTGTTAATGAAAAACTGTTCACCCTTAATTGTTACCACTGTTTTTCGATTGCTCTGTGACCACATTACCATACTATTGGTGAGTAATAGAAGTAAAAGAATAACTGCTGTTTTTTTCATTGCTTTTTGGAATTTTTTATTATTTATTAATTGGTGCTGTAAGATGAAAATAGAATCCCCCTTTCCCAAAACCGTTTACTGAATATTCTGCCCTGAATGTCTTATCATAGTAAGTAACAAGGTCCAGCCCGACTCCGCCACTGTACAGAAACTTATTTGAATAGCGGTTTTCTGATGATGCGTATTTACTTGATACATAGCCGCAATCAGTAAACATATTAAAATACAGAGCATAGTGTATCTTGTTAAATTTTGGCAGGGGAAGGAAAGTTAATTCAGTAACTTTCGGTTTTAAGAGAGTAAATTTAACCAGATTTTTAAAGATGATGAAATGTTCTCCTTCTATTGTATTGTATTCAAATCCGTGAAGGTTGTAAATATATCCCAGTGACCTTGAATAGAAATACGAATTGGTGCTGTTATATGATAACTTTAAGGTAAGATTGGAAGCATAATGAAACCTGCTGCCGAGTTCAAAATACTTATAAAAATTAGGGATAATAACAGTCGATGAAAATGATTTTTTTGAGAGGGGCTGAGAGAAAGTCTGTCCTGCAAGCAACTCAAAATAATAACCTCTCAGCGGATACGCCTTTATATCCCTGTTATCTTTTGTATATACATAATCGATAGTAAAACATTCCATCTCGTTTATGTTCTTTGCCAGAAAATCAGAGTTAAGTTTAAGAATGGTGTCTGAGACTTTATATTCAAAATAGTTGATGAACAGATTATGAAAATCATGCAGGAAAGGCCTGTAAGTATAATTTATGGTATACTTATTTCTCTCAAATACAGGCTGGTATGTACTCTTAAAGAGAACCGGTTCATCATACCTGGTATCGAATATCATCTCATCCTGCCTTGAAATTTCAGCCATCCCGCCAATGAAATGTCTTCTGTTTCTGTCTAATGCAATGTTCTTATATGAAATCTCAAATTGTTTAGCATACCCAAACAAAAATGAGATCCTCAGATTCTGTTTTCTTCCTAAAAAATTAAACTTCTCAACTGAAAAACCATACTTGGTTTTAGAAAGATCTTTTGCCTTAAGCCATGCACTGAAATTCCTGTCTTCATACTTGAAAATCAACGCAGGCCAGAAGTACCATCGCTCTTCTACATTTATAAAAACATCAAGCTTGTCATCAGAATTATTCAGGATATTTATTGTCACATAGTTGAAAAGCGAAGTATTAAGAATATTCTCTCTTGAACGAGAAGTATGTTTTTCCAGATCTGAACTCAATAATGTATCGCCTTCCTGAAAAGTAAGTTCACGGAGAATTATATTCGATCGGGTCTTTTTATTACCTGAAATTGAGATATTACTAACTATAAGACTTCTATCCGACGAGAATGCAGGATATGCCATACATAAAACTGATATACATATTACGATTCTGAGCATTATGGAAATATGATAAAAATCTCTTAAGTTTACATGATGAAAAAGAAATTTATTATAAGCTTGCTACTCGGCCTGATATACCTTCCCGGTGTTTTCTCGCAACAGGCTAAAGATACAATAGTTTATCTTTTAACGTGCGGACCAGGAACTGAAACATATTCAATTTACGGGCACAGCGCCCTTAGGGTGGTAATTCCTGAAAAAAACAGCGATATAGTCTATAACTGGGGGGTATTTGATTTTAGTACACCGAATTTTGCCTGGAAATTTGCTAAAGGCAGGCTCGATTATCTTCTTGACAGCGATCCTCTTGAGCGATTTGTGCAGGGATACATCTATGAAAAGCGATTTGTACAGTCGCAGGAGCTTAATATCACTTCAAAAGAAACTGCACATTTATTGTCTTTTATTAATGAGAACCTAAAACCTGAGAACAGAAGTTACAGATATGATTTCTTTTATGACGACTGTTCAACCAGAATCAGGGACCTCCTTGAGAAAGCAATAGGAGCAAAGCTGTTGTATCCCCCCGTCGAAACAGAAAAGCCTCCTACCTTTAGAGAGATGGTTGGTAAATACCAGGCTCCGTATCTCTGGCTCCAGTTTGGTATTAATCTCATAATGGGTTCTCCCGGCGATAAGAAAGCCCTCTATCGCGACAGGATGTTCCTTCCGCTTGATTTAAAGAAAGAATTGTCGCAGGCAGTTGTAAACAGAGATGGAAAGATGATTCCATTACTTAAGAATCCGGAAACAATTATCGATTTTGAGATTCCTGTAGTCAAAAAGAATTTTCTTATCTCGCCTGTTGTTGTTTTTACACTGCTTCTTTTAATAATACTTATTATTTCCGCCAGGATAAAAAGCCTGAAGGCCAATAACATATTTGATGTGATTGTCTTCTTTGTTTTTTCTGTTCTTGCTGTGCTTATGATCTTTTTCAACTTTTTCACCGATCATCAGCAGATGAAATTGAACCTTAATATACTCTGGCTGAACCCGTTCATTTTGATTGCACTTTTATCGATCTTTCTTAATATAGGCAAAACCATATGGTTCAGACTGGTTTTTTATATCTCTGCCATATTCCTGGTAATTCATTTTATACTACCCCAATCATTTGATCTTTCATTCATTCCGCTGGTTCTGATCCTCCTGGTACGAAGTTCAGTACAAGGTGGTTTTGAGTGGAACCCGATTACAATAGAGAAACCACAATTATAAGTATCTGGCATCAAAAATTGAAACTCATTTTGGTGAAAGCCTGATTCAAAGTGCAGGAGATCCCTCGCTGAGGCTCGGGATAACACACGGATCTGGGTATGATGGGGGAATGAAGTGGCGATTCGCATAAAAATCGATGAATATGCCAAATATAACTTGCGAATCGCCACTTCATTCCAAAAATAATCCCAAAATGACATGTCATCCTGAGCGCTAGCGAAGGATCTCCGAGGTAGAGCAGGATTTTTAAAAACAAACTCATATTGCTATTTCATTATCAGATGCGAGCGCATTCATTTAACAAAAGTTTAAAACCTTGTTAACACTTTTTTATATTTAGGTGTGCTTCTTTTGTACGTTAATTTTAGAAACAGTTTTACATATAATAATTGATAGACGATTTACTATATTTGCTACTTAAATTTTTGAGCTATGGAGCAAACTGCTGACATCAGAATTTTGAATGAGAAAATTGAAAAGGAGAGTGCCTTTGTCGATATAATCAGAAT
Organism: Bacteroidales bacterium; assembly: GCA_016709865.1. Lineage (NCBI taxonomy): Bacteria > Pseudomonadati > Bacteroidota > Bacteroidia > Bacteroidales > Bacteroidales bacterium. The sequence goes on along the minus strand of JADJLX010000005.1, from coordinate 585,398 downwards.
GGAGATGAATAAGGTTATTGTCGGACAGAAACACCTGACCGACAGCCTTTTAATCGGACTTCTGGCAAATGGCCACATACTTCTTGAAGGAGTTCCCGGACTGGCAAAGACACTTGCCATAAAATCGCTGGCGTCAATTATTGATGCAAAATTCAGCAGAATACAGTTTACACCCGACCTGCTTCCTGCTGACCTTATCGGAACAATGATCTACAGTCAGAAAAAAGAAGAGTTTATAGTCAAGAAAGGGCCGGTATTTGCAAATTTCATTCTGGCTGATGAAATTAACAGATCTCCCGCAAAAGTGCAGAGCGCCCTGCTCGAGGCTATGCAGGAAAGGCAGATTACAATCGGCGAATCAACTTTTAAGCTTGAAGAACCATTTCTTGTGCTGGCAACTCAGAACCCTATTGAGCAGGAGGGTACCTATCCTCTTCCTGAAGCTCAGATAGACAGGTTTATGATGAAAGTTGTTATCGATTATCCTTCTATTGAAGAAGAGAAGATGATAATCAGGGAGAACCTCGCAAAAGATTTTCCTAAAGCCAGCAGTATACTGAAAATTGATGACATCACAAGGGCACGGAATGTTGTCAGAGAGGTGTATATGGATGAGAAAATAGAAAACTATATTCTTAATATTGTCTTTGCCAGCAGATATCCTGAAAAATTTGGATTGCCGAAATTCAAAAGCATGATATCGTATGGAGCATCTCCCAGAGCTTCAATTAATTTGTCTCTGGCAGCAAAGGCTTTTGCCTTTATAAGAAGAAGAGGATATGTTATACCTGAAGATATCAGAACAATTTGTGCTGATGTTATGAGGCACAGGATCGGTCTTACCTATGAGGCAGAAGCAGAAAATATAACTCAGGACCACATTATTACGGAAATTCTTAATGTTGTTGAGGTTCCATAATGAGTCTCTTATGAAAATCTTCCTGCTCTTTGTGTTTTTAACTCTTTCTGGATTTTTGTCAGGACAGAATCTGATTGGCTATAAAGATTTTGAAATAAGAAAGTATATGAAAGATAATAAAGGAAATATGAGTTTCAACAAAGTAAACAATGACAGATTTAACTATCTGAAATACACTGATAATTCAGAGACTCAAACATTATTGTTCTTTCTTGGCACCGATTCAATTTGCAGGAGTATCAGAATAATTTGCGACTCGGTTACCAAAGCTGAAAAAATCAAAGAGTTCAACACCAATTGTAAGAAAAATGGTGAAAACATTTGGATTGACAGAAAGAATGGCATTGATTATCTGATAGAAATAAAGGATGAACAATGGTCTTCAATTATAACTATAAAGCCACTTAAATAATCTGTTGTAACGTGGAAGCAACTGAATTATTAAAGAAAGTACGGAGAATTGAGATTAAGACCCGGGGTCTGAGCAGACATATCTTTGCCGGGGAGTACCACAGCGCGTTTAAGGGAAGAGGTATTGCATTCAGTGAGGTACGGGAATATCAGTACGGTGATGATATAAGAAGTATTGACTGGAACGTAACAGCTCGATTTAATCATCCGTATGTAAAGGTTTTTGAAGAAGAAAGGGAACTGACGGTTATGCTGCTCATTGATGTGAGTGGATCGGGAAACTTCGGGACATCAGTTAGTTACAAAAGGGACCTGATGACAGAGGTTGCTGCTGTGTTGTCATTTTCAGCAATTTTTAACAATGATAAGATCGGAGTAATCTTCTTTTCCGATAAGGTTGAAAAGTTCATCACGCCCCAGAAAGGCAGAAAACATATTCTTCGGATTATCCGCGAGCTTCTTGACTTCAAATCGGAGAGCAGCAAGACTAACCTCGACGAGCCATTGCGCTTTCTGACCAATGCAATTAAAAAGAGGTGCACTGCTTTTATCATATCTGACTTCATTGTTCCTGATTTTGAAGAAGCACTCAGAATTGCATCAAACAAACATGATATAGTTGCCTTAAAGATTTATGATCCTGCCGAAACTGCAATCCCGGATATAGGACTTATAAAGGTTGCTGATGCTGAGACAGGGTTTGAGAAATGGGTCGACACATCATCTAAAGCTACAAGGAAAGCATACGGTGACTGGTGGGAAGCTCATATAATGATGATACGGAATATATTTAAAAGATGCGGGGTCGACTCTTCAGAGCTGAGAACTGATCTGGATTATGTAAAACCTCTGATAAAACTGTTTGAGAGCAGATAAGAAAATGAAGAGACTGGTTTTATACATATCATTCTTTCTGGCAGTTACACCGGCGTCATTCAGTCAGAATGTTACTGTCAGCGCAGCGTTCGATTCAGCGCGTATATACATCGGTGATCAGATTAAATATACCGTCACCGTAGAACAACCCGCAAATCTCAAACTTACACTCCCTGTTTTTAAGGATTCCCTGATGAAAAATATTGAGATTTTGTCGGGACCATTATTTGATACTGCTCAGGGTGGAGATGGAAGACTAAAAATCACAGAAAGATATCTTATAACTTCCTTTGATTCCGGCTATTATCAGGTTCCGCCTGTATATGCCGAATTAAAAAACGAGGAAGGAATAAAGCGGTTTTACTCTGACTATTCACAGCTTGAAGTGATGAGAGTGAAGATTGCTCCATCTGATTCAACAGCAAAAATATATGATATAATAAGTCCCTACAGGGCACCGGTAACAATAGGGGAAATTATACCCTGGGTACTTGCTGCAGCATTGCTGGCAGCACTTATCTGGTACGGACTAAGATTGGTAAAGAAATTCCGTAAGAAAGAAACAGGAGTTGAAGAAGTTATTATCAGGGAACCTGCTCACATAATCGCTTTCCGCGAACTGGAAAGATTAAGAGACGATCAGGTTTGGCAGAAAGGCGAGATAAAACTATACTATACAAGGCTCACAGAGATACTGAGGCAATACCTTGAAAACCGGTACAACGTATTCTCTCTCGAACTCACAACTGCTGAGACACTTGAAGCACTGGTTAAAACTGGTTTTAAAAAGGATGCGCATTATAATCAGCTCAGAACCATACTCAGCGGAGCAGATCTTGTAAAATTTGCAAAGTATAATCCTGAGCCAGCTGAGAATGATATCCATTTTCAGAATTCGTGGGATTTTGTACAGGTTACAAAAGAGGAATTTAGAGTCGCTGAGGAAAAAGCAGGCGCTCTTAAAACAGAGGAGGGCAAAGTATGAAAGGAATAACATTTGCTGAACCTCTATTCCTCTATCTTCTGATAGTAATACCTGCCATGGTAGCTTTCTATATTTTTAAGCAGCAGAGAGCAAACGCTTCACTCAGAGTGCCAGGGTTAGATCCTTTTGCAAATGCAGGAATAACATTCAGATATTATCTGCGTCATATACTGTTTGCTTTCAGGACAATAGCCATTGCCTTGCTTATTGTAATCATTGCCCGTCCCCAGGCTACTGACAGGTTCCAGGACATCTCAACTGAAGGAATTGATATCGTTTTGGCTCTCGATATTTCAGGCAGTATGCTTGCAAGGGATTTCAGGCCAGACAGGCTTGAAGCTTCAAAGAATGTTGCAACTGAATTCATCTCGGGCAGACCTTATGATCGTATCGGACTTGTTGTTTTCAGCGGTGAAAGCTTCACTCAGTGTCCGCTTACAACTGATCATGCAGTATTGATAAACCTTATGCGCGAGATACAGAGCGGTATGATAGAAGATGGAACTGCAATTGGTAATGGATTGGCAACATCTGTAAACAGAATTAAGGATTCCGAAGCAAAAAGCAAAGTCATTATACTCCTTACAGACGGAGTAAATAACAGGGGAGAAATAGCTCCTGTAACTGCCGCCGGTATTGCAAAGACATACGGAATAAGAGTTTACACAATTGGTGTTGGTACCCAGGGTATGGCACCATATCCGGTTCAGACTCCCTACGGCATCCAATACCAGGACATGCCTGTTGAGATAGACGAGGCAGTGCTTAAAGAAATCTCTGCGACAACAGGAGGAAAATACTTCAGAGCTACTGATAATGACAAGCTTATACAGGTTTATAATGAGATTGACAAGCTTGAAAAATCGAAAATCGATGTAAGGCAGTTCAACCGGAAGGAAGAGAAATATTTTCTTCCTGCACTGATTGCATTCTGCCTGCTTGCATTCGAAATTCTGATAAGAAATACTCTGTTTAAAAACCTTACATAAAGTACAATATATGCAATTGTTCAGATTTGCAAACCCGGATTTCCTGTACTTGCTGCTTATGCTTCCGGTTATTGTATTGCTGTATATTATTAATGATATAAGAAAGAAGAGGGCATTAAAAAAACTGGGCAATATCGAACTGGTCGGGACACTAGTTCCGGAAATGTCAAAATCGAGACCGCTTATAAAATTTATAATTCAGTCTGTTGCTTTCATAGCTGCAGTAATAATGCTTTCGAGACCACAGTTCGGATCAAAACTTGAAGATGTTAAAAAGCAGGGGGTCGAAGTAATTATTGCACTGGATGTCAGCAATTCGATGCTTGCTGAAGATATCCAGCCAGACAGACTTACAAGGGCGAAGCAGGCAATTTCGCGACTTGTTGATGATCTGAGCAACGATAAAATAGGTCTTATAGTCTTTGCTGGTGACGCATATACGCAGATTCCTGTAACAACAGACTATATTTCAGCAAAAATGTTCCTTTCAACAATCAATCCCGACATGGTTCCCAAGCAGGGAACTGCTATAGGAGCAGCAATAAACCTGGGGATGAGATCGTTTAGTCCGGGAGAGGAAAAAAGTAAAGCATTAGTGATAATCACCGATGGTGAGAATCATGAAGACGATCCTGTGTCAATGGCAGAAGAAGCAGCAAAAGCTGGTATTGTAATCCATACAATCGGAATAGGATCTGTTGAAGGAGTACCGGTGAGGGTGATTGTAAACGGCAGAAGGGATTTTCTCAAGGATGTTGAGGGCAACACTGTAATCTCAAAACTTGACGAGGATATCCTTAAGAAAGTTGCAGTGAGTGCTAACGGAACCTATGTTAGGGCCAGCAACTCTAATATTGGACTGGATGAAATATTCAGCGAGATAAGACAAATGAAAGATCAGGAACTCGAAAGCACTATGTATACTGAATATAATGATCAGTTCCAGATCTTTGCAGCGTTGGCTGTTTTTCTGTTGCTGTTCGATTTTCTCATTATGGACAGGAAAAACAGAAAGCTGGCTGATATAAGATTATTTAAATTTAAGGTTTAATTTATTGTTCCTGAAATGATCAGAAAGTCAAACATATCAAACAGAAATCTCAGCATATTTCTTATGAGCTGCCTCTTCCTGATATTTTCTGTCGTGTTGAATGCCCAGGCTGATAAAAAATACATCAGACAGGGGAACAGGGAGTATGGAAAAACTAATTTTGCAGAATCAGAAATCTCATACAGGAAAGCAATAGATAATAATAAGATATCTCCCGAGGCAGTATTTAATATAGGTGATGCTCTGTATAAACAGAACAAGTTTGAAGATGCTGGTAAACAGTTTATTGAGAACATAAACCTGAATGAGGACAAGGATAAAAAGTCAGCCGGTTATTATAATTTGGGTAATTCGCTGTTGCAGGCTAAGAAAATCGAGGAGAGCATTGCAGCTTATAAAAGCTCCCTGAAACTGAATCCCGCGAGTAAAGAGGCAAAGTACAACCTTGCCTATGCTCAGGACCTTCTGCAGCAACAGCAACAGCAACAGCAGCAGCAGAATCAGGATAAGAAGGACCAGGATAAAGAAGACAACAAAAAGGATCAGCAGAAGCAGGACGATAAAAACCAGGATCAGCAGAAAGAGCAGAATAAAAAGGACGAGCAGGATAAGCAGCAGCAGGAGCAGCAACAACAGCAGGGTATCTCGAAAGATGATGCACAAAGACTTCTGAATGCTCTGGCAAATGATGAAAAGAATGTTCAGGAAAAAGTTAAACTTGCAAAAGCTGCCAAAGCAAAGGTTAAAACAGTTAAAAACTGGTAATTTGATCAGGTAAAAATGAAAAAAGCACTTCTAATTCAGCTACTTATCATAATATCCGCCAGCATTACAGCTCAGGATATTGTGCTGAAAGCTGAATACCCTGCAGTAGTTACGGCAGGACAGCAGTTCAGTGTTATGTGGACCGTTAATGCAGGAGGCGGGGAAGTAGCATTTCCTCCGTTCACAGGATTTGTCAAGTTAATGGGACCCCAAAAGTCATACAGTTCAAGTACACAGATAATTAATAACCGGATGTCTACTCAGACATCCTATACATATGTTTATTATCTCCAGGCTGTAAATGAGGGAAAATTTGTGATTCCGCCAGCTGTATTTACGCTTAAAAACAAGGAGTACAGATCAGATTCAATGTACATCGAAGTAATTTCCAGCACAACTCCGAATCAGATTGCAACTCAAAGCAGTACTTCAAAGACAGATAATGAAGGTATCAGCTCATCAGGAGGAGATGTCTTCGTAAACCTTTCCCTTAACAGAAAAGAGGTATACCTGGGTGAACATATAGTTGCTACTGTGAAATTATTCACAAAGGTTAATCTGTCAGGTATCAACGAAATAAAATTCCCTTCATTTAACGGGTTCCTTAAAACTGATATTGAAACACCGCCACTTACTTCGCTTCAGCAGGAAACAGTAAATGGTTCTATTTATGGAACAGGAATCGTCCAGCAGTTTCTTCTTTACCCTCAGATTACAGGTGAAGTAACAATTGATCCCGTCCAGCTTTCGGTGCTTATTCAGCAAAAATCTGCACAGTCAGATCCCTTCTTTGGTGATTTCTTTACTCAATATCAGACTGTACCTAAGGCAATTGCAAGTCAGACACTAAAAGTTAAAGTAAAACCTCTGCCGGGGACCAAGCCAGCTGATTTTTCAGGTATAGTTGGTAAACTCAGTCTTAAGGCAACACTTGATAAGGATTCTGTTAATGTAAATGATGCGGTTACTTTAAGGATTACGATTAATGGAAGCGGAAATCTCAAGATAGCTCCGACACCACTGCTTAAATTGCCGCCTGATATAGAAAATTACGATCCGAAGGTCTCAGAATCAATTAAAAACGGAGCAGAAGGATCATCAGGGCAAAAGATTTTTGAATATCTGCTTATTCCGCGTCATTATGGTGATTTTACAATTCCGCCGGTAACATATTCATATTATAATATTTCATCAGGAAAGTATGAAACGCTTACTACCTCAGAATTCCATTTTCATGCCAGAAAAGGCGATGAGCAAAATACCGGGATTACTGTTTACGGCGGGGTTTCTAAAGAAGATGTAAAGTATCTTGGAAAAGATATAAGATTCATTAAAAATGAGTCTGGCAGGCTCGATAAACCAGGACTGCTTCTCACTTCATCGCGGTCATTCTATAGTGCTTATGCATTTGCAATCTTCGCATTCTTCCTTGTTCTGTTTCTGAGAAGAGAGCATGTAAGAAGAAACTCTGACCTGTCACTAGTAAGAAACAGAAAGGCCGGAAAAGTAGCTGTAAAAAGACTTCATTCAGCATCAGTCTGTCTTAAGAATAAGGAGATGGACAAATTCTATGAGGAAATTCTTAAAGCATTATGGGGCTATCTGAGTGATAAACTTAACATTCCGGTATCAGAACTGACACGTACAAATGCTGTTTCTACACTCAATGAGAGGGGAATCAATGATGAGAGGATAACGAACCTGAATCATATTCTCGATACCTGCGAATTCGCCAGATTCTCCCCATCATCATCAGGAACTGAAGCTGAATCGATATTTGAGGGGGCAACCCAGTTTATAAAGTCAGTTGAAAACTCAATAGGCTAAACAATGAAAGTCATTTTCAGATATATTATAATAATTGCATTTACTTCCCTGTTATCACAGTTTGCATTATCTCAGGAAACAGGTAAGGCAAAGTTTGACCAGGGAGTAACTTCCTTTTCATCAGGAAATTATCAGGAAGCTCTTGATTACTGGCTTGATCTGTATAATACAGGTTACCGTTCCGCAAACCTCAGTTACAATATTGGGAATGCATATTTTAAGATGAATAACATTCCGTCGGCTATTCTGTTTTTTGAGCGGGCCTGGCTTCTCAAACCTTCTGATGAGAATATCAACTATAATCTCCAGATTGCCCGAACTCTTATTGTGGACAGGTTTCAGGAGATACCTGAACTGTTTTTTGTCAGGTGGTATAATTACGTTTCGCTGCTTGTGGCAGCAAATACCTGGGCAGTTTTTAGTCTTGTTTGTTTCATTCTCTCTCTGTTATTGCTATCACTCTATATCTACACATCAAGATACAGGTTTAAAGTCGCCGGATTCTGGATGGCGATGATTTTTTTCCTTCTTTCAGTATCTTCACTTTCATTTGCCCTTAGAAATAAAAGTCTTGTTTACGATAGTCACAGAGCAATTATAATCAGTCCGTTAGTAAGCGGAAAAAGCTCACCTGACAATAGCGGAACTGACCTTTTCGTGCTCCACGATGGAACAAAAGTTACTATCGAGGATGAAGTAGGCGAGTGGTATGAAATACGTCTTTCTGACGGGAATAAAGGGTGGGTACCGGTAAATAGTCTCAATATTATTTAACCTTATTGCAACTTATTTACTATATTTCAGGTCAAATTAATTAAAGGTATCACTAATTATTCCTGCTATGAAGAAGCTAATCCTGATATTAGTAATTGCAACCTCAATTTTAGCATGTAAGAAGACTAAATTTGATCCGGAGGGTCCGACTGACGTCAGAATTAAAAATATTTCAGATCAGACATTTTCGATGGTAATTGTAAATACCTCAGGAGGAATTGATACCCTCGGAAATGTGTTGCCTGGTGCTTTGTCTGAGTATGGACGATTTGAAAAAGCCTTTATAAAAGCTGAGGTTTCAGCGAAAATTAATGGTCAGATCTTTTCGACAGGTGCTGTTGATTACAGGGGATTAACATATATGGGGCAAGTAAAAATGACTTATGAAGTATGGATCTCCGACTTCAATAACAAAAAGCTGGATCTCAAGGTTGTGTACCCTTTGGATGCACCATTGGATTAAATGGAAGAATTCATAACAGCTTGTCCAAGGAACTGTTATAGCACCTGTTCCTTCAGGGTGCAGGTTGAAAATAATAGAATCAGGAGGATATTGCCGTATAACGATAATCTTGCAACTCCTGAGGGTCCTTGTATCAAGGGCCTTTCATATATTGAAAGATTTCACTCACCCGACAGAATAATTTACCCTTTGATCAGAAGTGCTGATGGCACATTTCAGCAAATTTCCACATCAGATGTTCTGGATCTGATCGCAGAAAAGCTGATCGTTGTCAGAGAAAAATATGGACCTCACAGTGTGCTCTGGTACAAAGGTAGCGGAATGTCGGGGCTCACAAATGATATCGGCTCAGAATTCTGGAAAGCTTTCGGGGGAGCAACAACAACTTACGGAAACCTTTGCTGGCCAGCCGGCCTTGAAGCAGTCAGGTTAACAATGGGGTCTGTAAAGCATAATGTTCCATGGGACCTTGTTAATGCCAAAACTATAATTATTTGGGGTAAAAATCCTGCCGAGACTAACATTCAGGAGATCGTATTTATAGCAAAAGCCAGGGAAAACGGGTGTAAAGTAATTGTAATTGATCCGCTTAGAACCCCTACAGCTGACAAAGCTGATATGCTCTTTAGTCCGGTACCCGGAACAGACGGAGCCCTTGCACTGGCTATCGCATCAGTTCTTATAGAAAAGGGACTAATTGATCTTACTTTTCTTAATAATTATGTGAAGGGATTCGATGAGTTTAAGCAATCGCTGAAAATTACGCCTGCAGAAGCTGAAAAAATAACCGGCATTCCGGCCTCTGATATAATAGAGCTTGCCGGGCTGATAGGAGAAGGTGGCCCGGTGACCTTCCTCCCCGGATATGGTCTTCAAAGGCATCTGAATGGCGGTCAGACAATCAGATCTATCCTCTCGCTGGCAGTTCTTACAGGCAATATTGGTAAATCAGGTGCCGGATTCAATTATGCCAATCTGCAAAGCTATGTTTTTGATGATCTGAAAGAACCATTGTCATATTATCCTGATCCTCTAAAGGATGCCCCATACCGCAGGACACTATCAATGGCGAAGGTTGGAGCAGATATGTTGAAAACCACCAATCCTGAACTTAAAGCTGCCTGGATTGAAAGAGGCAATCCACTGCTGCAATCTCCTGATTCTGTTAATGTCAGAAAAACGTTTGAAGGAATAGGGTTTAAGGTAGTTGTTGACCAATTCATGACTGATACTGCAAAAATCGCTGATGTAATTCTTCCTGCAAAAGACATGTTTGAGCAATCGGATATTATAGGTTCATACTGGTCACCGTATGTTCAGTACAAGCCAAAGGTAATAGAGTCGCCTGGGGAGGTTATGCCTGAAACTGAGATATATTATCACCTTGCAAAAAGAATGGATCTGAAGATTAATAATTCACTTCTCCCTGAACCAGGCAATGAAAACATTGAGAGATGGCTGGAGGAAAGAATAAAAGGATACTCACATCTTAGTCTGAAAGATCTTAAATCAGGTCCTGTTCTTGCGCCAGGCTTACAGGAGATTGCATGGTCTGATATGAAATTTGATACACCTTCAGGAAAAATTGAATTGTATTCTGAAGAGGCTAAGTTGAAATGGGGTATTTCTCAATTGCCCCAATATATTTCCCAAAGCATTGATGCCAGTGCTGAAAATTATCCCTTGACTTTTATAACTCCAAACACAGGAAGCAGAATTCACTCTCAGTTTGGCAACCTGAAAATCATAAAAGAATCAGTTCCTGAACCGGCAGCAGGTATTTCAGTGGCTGACGCAAAGAAAAGAAATATATCAACAGGTGATAGAATCAGGATATTTAATCAGATCGGCGAGATTATCAGCTTTGCCCGGGTGACTAACAGAATACCAAAAGGTTCAGTAGTGCTTCCGAACGGCATTTGGTACGGCGAAGGAGGCGGGGGTAATACTCTGATTGAAGGCAGAGAGACAGATATGGGTTATGGAGCAGCATTCCATGATAATAAAGTTGAAGTTGAGAGAATTTTATAAACATGCGTAAAGGATTCATATTTGACCAGAATAAATGTGTTGCATGTAACGCCTGCAGGGCAGCCTGTATTCTTGAAAATGGATGGAAGGTAAGTCCCCGTGTTGTCTATACTTATAATAATGAAACAATTACATCACTTCCTGTTGTTAACTTGTCTCTGGCCTGCAATCATTGCGAAAAACCAGTGTGTATGGAGGGTTGCCCTTCCTGCTCATATTTTAAAGATGAAGCAACAGGTGCAATTGTTATTAACGATGAAAAATGTATCGGCTGCAAATACTGCAAATGGAATTGCCCTTACGATGCACCTAAATTCGATAACAAAAAAAAGGTAATAGGAAAGTGTAATCTCTGTTATACCGGTTTTGCCGAAGGAAGAGTGCCTGCGTGTACATATGCCTGTCCTACAGGCGCTTTGGGCTTTGGTGATCTCCCATTTAATACTGATGATAATACACCATCATGGTTTCCGGAAAAACTTATTAATCCGGCTCTAAAATTTGCCGGACAACAGAATATTTTTCCGGTAAAGATAATACCTGAGCAAAGCTTTGAAACAGACATTGTTCCACCAAAGGATGAAAACTATTTTAAATCGAGTCTGTATAGTCTTTTGTTTTTTAGTTTTCTGTCTGCTCTTTCTGTTGCTTATCTTGGCTCATCTGTCATAAGGGGAATCAATCCGGATTTATATTTGTTTCTGACAATCACTGTATTGGCAGCCATCGGCTCTCTTTTCCACCTGGGGAAAGTAACAAGGGCCTGGAGAGCTGTATTAAATATTAACTCCTCACCGCTGAGCCTCGAAATAGTTTCATTCATTATTTATTCAATTGTATCTGTTACAGCTGTTTATTCAGAACTTCCGGCATTGATGATAATTTCCTCCGTAGCGGGACTTCTTTTTCTGCTCTCTATTGACAATGTTTATACTTATGCGGAGAAACCAAAACCTTCAGGTCTCCATAGCGGACAGACTTTTATCAGTTCATTGCTTATGATTGCGTTTCTGTCAGGAAGTCTTATTCCTTTTATATTCATTGCAATATTGAAAATATTTCTCTCTTGGTCAAAGTCTATGGATACCGGAAACAGAGATTCATATACAGTTCTGAGAATAATACGGATAGCTTTATTAGTAATATCAGGAGCTGCTCTCATTTATTACAGATCATTAACTAATTTTATCACAGCACTTTTTCTCACAGGCGAATTACTCGACAGAATGATATTCTATATCGATTTTGATCAGTTAAACATAAAGACATCTATAATCAGACATATAACATCTTTAAAGAATGAAAAAGAAAGAAGTTAACAGCGCCAGGATGCCAGTTTACCGGGATGCTGGTTTTGAACTTTTTGATGCAGAGACAACAGCAGCAGCATTTAAGAAGGAAACGGAACATGAACGTGTTCCCGTCAATTATATTTATTCAAGGTACCGCAATCCTACTGTAGTCGCCGCCGAAGAAGAGATAATGAAGCTTGAAGCCTGTAACTGGGCTCTCCTGACTCAGTCTGGCATGTCTGCTATTGACACTGCATTATCAATATTTCAGCATGGGGCAGCTACAAAACCATGGCTCTTTTTTACTGAAATATATGGCGGAACCATTTCTTTTATTGAGTCTGTATTAAGAAACAGGAGAGGAATCGATATTCATTATTTTACCCCTGAAAACGGAACATATAATCTGGCTGATTTTGAAAAGGTTATTTCAAAGCTTAAACCTGAGATTGTTTACATAGAATCGGTATCCAACCCAATGGTTATAGTTTCAGATGTCACTGAAATTGCAGCAATTGCCAAAAAATATGGAGCTAAAACAATCCTTGATAATACATTTGCAACTCCCTGGCTTCTAAAGCCATTGGATGAAGGAGTGGACATAGTAATTCACAGCGCTACGAAATATTTTTCCGGACATGGAAATCTTACAGCAGGAGTGATCTGTGGTAATGATACGGAGATAATGAAGCAGGCTATTGAGTACAGGAAATTTGTAGGACATATGCTTTCACCCGATGATGCATACAGATTACAAACTCAGATACAGACCTTTGAACTCAGGTTCTCTCAACAGTGCAGAAATGCCTCACAATTAGCTGAATACCTTAATTCAAATCCTCTGATAAAGAAAGTCTGGTTCCCCGGATTGAAGAGTCATCCGACCCACATTATAGCAAAAAAACTGTTCAGGGGGAAAGGTTACGGAGCAATGATCACCTTTGATTTTGACGGCAAAGACGGAAATGAAAAAAGGAGCAGGAGAGATAAATTCATAAAATCGGTTTCAGATAAGATAAAACTTATCCCCACACTGGGTGACCCTCATACAATACTTATGCCTGTTGACGCAGTATGGGGAGCAAAATATCCGGAGCCGGGAATGATAAGATTATCGGTGGGCTTTGAAGATTATGGTGAATTGGAGAAAATTATCATGACAGGAGTAGAGACTCTATAACTCGCCGCAAAGCGGCATAAAGACCTATCTCCAGTCAACCGGCAAAACACCATGTTCCTCCAGATACTGATTACACTTGCTAAAGTGTTTGTTGCCAAAGAATCCCCTTGAGGCTGAAAGAGGAGAGGGGTGCACAGATTCCAGTACCAGATGCCTTGACCTGTCAATTGCTTCACCCTTTTTCTGGGCATAAGCTCCCCATAAAAAAAACACAAGGTGATCTTTCTCTTTATTAAGTGTACTTATTACACTATCTGTGAATTGTTCCCAACCCTTTTTCTGGTGCGATCCGGCCAGATGAGCCCTCACTGTAAGTGTTGCATTTAAAAGCAATACGCCCTGCGATGCCCAGCGCTCGAGGTTTCCTGATGCCGGACGTGAAATCCCAAGATCCAGATTGATTTCTTTGAAGATATTAATAAGGCTGGGAGGGAAGCCTACTCCATCTTTTACAGAAAAGCATAAGCCATGCGCTTGTCCCGGACCATGGTATGGATCCTGACCTATTATTACAGCCTTCACTTTCTCAAATGGACAAAGATTAAATGCATTAAAGATCAGACTGCCCGGAGGATAAACTTCGCCTGCCAGATACTCCTGCTTAACGAATTCAGCAAGTTTTATGAAATAGTCAGATTCAAATTCATTGCCCAGTTTTTCTTTCCATGAGGGCGTAATCTTTACTTCCATATTTTAAGATAAAAACAATATTCGGCTAAAGATATAAAATAAATGGGTTGCCGTCTGCTGCCGGCAACCCAAAACCATTTTCTCACCCTCACAACCTAAACTATTACTATTTCTGATGATTAAGACTCTTAAATCTGTTAGTTAACGCCTTCTCATCCTTACAAATATATGAATTTTATTTACAAAAGACTAAAATATGTTATTATTATGAGGCTTCTAATTACAAATATTAATTTATCCTGATTTGAAGATTCATGCGGTATTTCAGACTGCATTAACTAACTTTGAAATAAAAATGGCAACTGAAATTGAGCGTAAATTCCTTGTAACTGGAGAATTCAGGCATCTTGCAATAAAGCAGATCAGTATTAGGCAGTTCTATCTTTCAATTGATCCTGATAAAACAATAAGGATCAGAATAACAGATGACAAAGCTTTTCTTACAATCAAGGGTAGATGCCAGGGCAAATCTATATCGAGAAGTGAATGGGAATTCAATATTCCAATTAAAGATGCAGAAGAAATGACAGCTCTTTGTTTACCGGGCAGAATAGAAAAGACCAGGTATTTAATTCCTGCCGGCCGGCATACTTTTGAAGTCGATGTTTTTCACGGTAAGAATGAAGGTCTGGTGATTGCAGAGATCGAATTATCTTTTGATAATGAATCGTTTGAAAGCCCAGAGTGGTTAGGGGAGGAGGTAACAGGAAATCCTGCATTTTACAATGCCAACTTAATAAAAACCCTTTAACCACAAAGGTCACAAAGTTCAATACAAAGGGATTTTTGTATAAATCTTTTGTTATCGTTTGAAGATAAAATAGACAGCCAGTATAAGAAACGCGAACCCGATAAGGTGATTCAGCCGGAACTGTTCATTTTTAAATACCAGCAAAGTAAAGACTGTAAAAACAAGTATCGATATAACTTCCTGAATTACCTTAAGTTCTACAAGTGAAAAAGGGCCGCCTGTTTCTCTGAAACCCAGTCTGTTAGCAGGAACCTGAAGTGAGTATTCGAAAAATGCAATTCCCCAGCTCAGCAGGATAACTGAAAAGAGACTGATTGACTCAAACCTGCTCATAGTCTTCATTTTAAGATGGCCATACCACGCAACTGTCATGAAAGCATTTGACATTACGAGTAGGAGAACTGTACTGAGGCCCTTCATAAAAAAATTATCTGTTTAAATCGTTGATAATTCTTTGAATTACCTCAGTAAATGTGTAGCCACCCTGTTTGGTTGCAGCAACAAAACCGCCATCGGGAGATATACAGGGATTGGCATTTATTTCAATTACATAAACATTTCCATCCTTATCAATTCGTGCATCGACACGGGCATAACCCTTAAGTCCAAAAAGATGCCAGCAGGCACGCGCTGCTTCTTTCAGCCTGCTCTCGAGTTCTTTGCCGAGTTTGTCACCTGGAAATTCTCTGACTGTATTCTCATATTCAAAGCTATCCATTTCCCACTTCGCCTTAAAATCAATTATTCTTGGCTTAGTATCACCATAATCAACGAATACAATTTCAGCAGGTGGTAGTACCTCCGGACCATTCTCTCCTGCCAGTACACTCATGTTAAATTCTCTTCCATCAATGAAATCTTCAATGAACCAGTGGGAATCATCCAATCCTTCAAGTTTTTCTTCAAAGCCTGGTACACAGTCAAATACAGACTCCTCGCTTATGCCTAGCGAGCCATCTTCCCAGATCGGCTTTACAATATACTTCCTTCCAGGTTTGAGCAGATTTTTCTGCGAAGGAAAATAGCAGGAGGGGTTTCCTATACCGGCGTTCTTCATCGCTTTACTGGCAAGTGTCTTGTTGCTTGTCAGGAACATAGCCTCAAGAGGATTACCTGAATAAGGTATTGAATACAGATTCAGGAGAGCGGGAATGAAATAATTAAGCTCTCCTTTATTATTTATTGATTCTACAAGATTATAAACGAAATCGTACTTTTCAGCAGCCAGCACTGGAATCTCATCCATGAAACGGTCAGTTATACCTTTCCTTGATACCTGATAACCAATTTTATTAAGGTGTTCCTCAATATGTGCCACCTGATCAAGAACATCAAGTTCATCTGCCAAAGCCCCAATACTGGGTTGGTTATAAATTATACAACATCTCCTCATCTTTTCAACTCCTCAACTTTTACTCTTCAACTTTGAACTTTAAACTTTGAATTTTTAACTTTTAACTTTTAACTTTTAACTTTCTAACCCTTTATCCTCTTAATCGCCGCCTTCATTATCATCTCCATAAGTTCCTGGTATTGTATTCCATACATCCTCGAAAGAATAGGCAGATCAGAATGAACCGGATTCAATCCTGCAAGCGGATTTGCTTCAATGAAACAGATCCTTCCCTTACGGTCAGCTTTAAGATCAACCCTTCCTGCATCAACTGCATCGAGTGCTTTCCATGCACTCAGAGCAACTGATTTACATTCAGCACTTATATCTTCATCAAGAGGTTTGTACGTGCAATATTCCTGATAATTTTCTTTTACTTCAACTGAATATGGAAGATTATTTGCACATATTACTTCCATTCCTCCTATTGCTACAGCATCTTCGCCATAACCAACAATCCCCACAGTGAATTCCCTGCCCGGAAGATACTCTTCAACCAGGGCCGGCTGCCTGAATTCAGCAAGAATCCATTCCACCATTGATTTCAATTCATCATATGTATTTACAAGACTCTTTGCTGTAATCCCCTTACCGGTACCTTCAGAAACCGGTTTAACAAAAAGCGGATATTCTAAATTGTATTTGTCAAGGTCTTTAATGTTTGATACCAGAATTCCCGGACTAACTGGTACTCCGGCAGCTGATACAACAAGTTTGGCAATATGCTTGTTGAGCGATAAGCCCATTATTACAGGACCACTGAAGACATACGGAATTTTGTATTGATCAAGTATTGCCGGAACGACAGATTCTCTTCCATCACCATATAGTCCCTCGGCGATATTAAAAACTATATCCCATCTTTTACCTGCAGCAAGAGCCTCGATAAGCTGAAAAGCATTACCGATAGGCTCAGTCTCATATCCCATAAGTTTAAGGGAATTCTCAAGTGCATCAACTGTCTCCTGCTTGTCAAATTCAGCAGTTTCATCCATGGAATAGCCACGGTCAATATACCATGACCGAAGATCAAATGTCAGACCAACTTTCATCTATAACTTATTTTTCAGGATATTCACACAGTATACCCTTGTAGTTCCGCATAACTATTTTTTCTTCATTATGTTCAACCACGTAGTTAGGGAGAAGAGGAATTTTTCCTCCTCCACCGGGAGCATCGACAACAAACGTAGGTACTGCGTAACCGCTCGTGAATCCTCTGAGTCCTTTAATTATCTCAAGACCTTTTTTAACTGTTGTCCTGAAATGACCCGAACCCGGAATTAAATCACATTGATAGAGGTAATATGGTCTTACCCTTATCTTCAGTAATTTGTGCATAAGTTCTTTCATAACCGGTACATTATCATTTATACCTTTAAGAAGAACAGTCTGACTTCCAAGAGGAAATCCGCCATCGGCAAGTTTAATACAGGCTTTGGCGCACTCATCAGTGATTTCTGCAGGATGAGAGAAATGAAGACTGATGAAGAGCGGATGATATTTTCTAAGTATTGAGATTAAATTATCAGTTATACGCTGCGGAAGTACCACAGGTATCCTTGTACCTATTCTGATAATCTCAACGTGCTCAATGCTACGTATGTTTGAAAGTATATAGTCAAGAGTTTCATCAGATAATGTAAGCGGATCTCCCCCGCTTATCAGAACATCTCTTACTTCTTTATGACTTGCGATATAACTAAATGCTTTTTCAAAATCCTGTTTTCCAAGCTTATCGAGCCTGCCCACAGTATGTGAACGGGTACAATAGCGGCAATAATTTGAACAAACCTGTGTTACTGTAAATAAGACCCGGTCGGGATATCTGTGTACAATACCCTTCACCGGAGAAAATGATTTCTCATGCAGAGGGTCAGACTGCTCACTTTTTGTTTCAATTAATTCTTCAACAACAGGAATCACATTCCTGCGAAGAGGATGTGATGTTTTTGTGTTATAGATTAATGATGCGAAATAAGGTGTAATCCTTAATGGGAGGCGGCCTTTAAGATTATTAATAGCCATTATCTCCTTATCGGATAACTTCATGATTTTCTTTAGGTCTTCAATGCTTGTGTAAGCATTCCGAAGCTGCCATTTCCAATCATTCCAGGAGTCGATAGTTGTCAGGGGGAAGTAGCGGTGCATGAACTCCGAACTTCGGTTGCTAACTGACTGATTTGGGATTTCAATTTGCGAAAAAATCGTGGTTTTCGCGCCAGGCTCTTCATCAGAAGAGCAACCCACGAGGCGACTCTCTCCATCGAGTGTCGTAGCCTCATTATTGTTAGCGTTCATAACAGATGATGAGAATTTTCACCTTTTCTTTTTAGTTTGTTTGTTTTTAAATTAATTACTGTTTTTCTAAAATATTTAGTGACGAAAATAAATAATCTATAAATACAATGTATCATTCGAATGCCATAAATATTAACACAATTTGTATTTTATTAACAATCGATTTATTACTGCATCACTTTGTCTATTGTATGTATTTGAATATGTGTATTATAAGCCATTTTATTCTTTCAATAATTTCACCCCTGATACTGGTACTTTTTTTGCCAGATTTTTGTCGAATGAGATAATAATTTTTTTCATCAACCTTATCAGGGGTTATTATTCTTCCTAAAACTCTATCTCAATGCTTTTTTTAATTTAAAATCACAACCTTTTAAAGATATTCCCGAGACAATTTTGATAAAATTAAAATACTTTTGCAATCTGATTTCTTAAAAGAACAATCATTTTAAAATTTTGTTTACAGACTATTCAATTATCATACCAATTTCCATTTAAATGGATGAGAAAAATAAAAATAACCGGATACTGGCTTTACTGTTTGTTGGTGTCCTGATGGGTGCTCTCGATATCTCGATTGTCGGACCAGCAATTCCGGCTATAGAAAAATCTATCAGAGTCGATAAACAACTTATGTCATGGATCTTTTCTATCTATGTTCTTGCCAATCTGGTTGGTATATCATTGATGGCAAAACTTTCTGACCTGTATGGCCGCAGAAAGATCTATATTATCTCGATTTCAATTTTTGCATTCGGGTCACTGGTAGTAGCTTTATCTGAAAACTTCAATATTCTCCTGATTGGAAGAGCTATACAGGGATTCGGTGCCTCTGGTATTTTTCCTGTTGCATCAGCAGTCGTCGGGGATATCTTCCCCCCAGAAAAACGGGGAAGAACTCTTGGATTGATCGGAGCTGTATTCGGTCTTGCTTTTATTCTTGGTCCTTTGATCGCGGGAGTCGTTCTCAGATTCTTTGTCTGGAATGACCTGTTCTATATTAACCTTCCTATTGCAGCATTCCTGATATATTTCAGTAACAGACTTCTTCCGTCAAAACCTGTCGGAAAAGTTTCTTCCATCGACTGGAAAGGGATAATTATACTTGGTTCATTACTTTCAGCTTTTGCTTATGGGATTAACAGACTCGACGCTAACAATTTTACCGACAGCCTGTTGTCGGTTAATGTTATTCCTTTTCTTCTTTTTTCATTCTGCGCAGTTTTCCTATTAGTCTACATTGAAAAAAGGGCGGAAACTCCTGTAGTTAATCCAGGTTTGTTTCTTGTCAGACAAATACGTCTCACAGGACTAATTGCAATCGGAACAGGGGTCTTTCAGGCTTCATTTGTTTTCCTTCCGTCAATGGCAATTGCAAGTTTTGGAGTAGCTACAGCAACTGCAAGTTTCATGCTTCTGCCAGTTGTTATTGCAACTGCATTAGGCTCTCCTGTATCAGGACGTCTCCTCGACAAATATGGTTCAAGGGCTCTTATAATTGCCGGATTAATATTAAGCGCAATAGGTTTTTTAATCTTGAGTTCAATAGGTGATAAAAGGTCTCTTTTCTATACGGGAGGAGTTTTTCTGGGACTGGGATTTTCAATTCTCTCTGGTTCAGCTCTCAGATACATAATGCTGAATGAAGTCTCTGTTATCGAAAGAGCTTCAACTCAGGGCATTATAACAATATTTATAAGCATCGGACAAATGGCAGGAGCAGCAATAATCGGAACCCTGGTTGCTTCGTATAAGATACCATCGTCCGGGTTTAAACAGGTATTTTTTATTATTGCAATCTTTGCTGCAGTTCTTGCAATTACCGGACTCTTTCTGAAAAGCAGGGAGTCTGAGTTATTAACAGTATCAAAATCAGATAACCAGATTTAAAGTGAGTACGGATAAGGCTTCAAATAAAACAACAGGTAAACTGCGGTCATTCTTCAGAGACGTTTCGGAGGCCATATCAGGGACGGAACAGGATTTTACTGAGGGACGGCTCAGCAGAGCTATTCTCCTGCTTGCTATTCCGGCAGTACTTGAAATGATTATGGAGTCAGTTTTTGTAATTGTCGATATTTTCTTTGTCTCAAAGCTTGGA
Organism: Bacteroidales bacterium; assembly: GCA_016709865.1. Taxonomy (NCBI): domain Bacteria; kingdom Pseudomonadati; phylum Bacteroidota; class Bacteroidia; order Bacteroidales; species Bacteroidales bacterium. The sequence continues at coordinate 564,596 of JADJLX010000005.1, read as the reverse complement.
GCTGATGCTGTAGCCACAGTAGGTCTTACAGAATCAATGATAACTATAATATACGCCATAGCTATCGGGTTAGGTACAGCAACTACATCACTTGTATCGAGAAGAATAGGAGAGAAGAATCCTGATTCAGCTGCACATGCTGCCGTTCAGGCAATTATGACTGGTTTGGCTGTATCACTATTAATAGGTATACCCGGGGCAATTAATGCTGAGAGGTTACTTGAAGCGATGGGTGCTTCACACCAGATCGTTGATCGTATGTCGGGTTATACAAGGATAATGCTCGGAGGGAATGTTGTCATAATGATGCTTTTCATTATTAACGCTGTTTTCAGAAGTGCGGGTGATGCAGCAATTGCAATGAAAGTTCTTTGGATCGGTAACATTATTAATATAGTACTCGATCCGTGTCTGATTTTTGGTCTTGGCCCATTCCCTGAACTAGGAGTAGCCGGCGCTGCAACAGCAACAACAATTGGAAGAGGAACAGCAGTAATTGTTCAGTTCTATCTGTTATTCTTTGGAAAGAAACGGATTCAGATAACTTTAAAACATATTGCTGTTGACTTCAAAGTAATGCTAAAACTGCTAAGGCTTTCATTCGGAAGTATTGGTCAGAACCTCATAGGAACATCAAGCTGGATAGCACTGGTGAGGATTATTTCCATTTTCGGAAGCGAAGTTTTAGCCGGATATACAATAGCCATCAGGATAGTTGGCTTTACAATTTTGCCTTCGTGGGGACTAAGTAATGCGGCATCGACTCTTGTTGGACAAAATCTGGGAGCAAAAAAGCCTGAAAGAGCAGAGAAAGCTGTTTGGGCAACTGGCTGGGTAAATATGATACTCCTCGGATTTATCGGAATTATTCTGGTTATATTCCCGGAAACATTCATACGTCTTTTTATTGATAATGAGAATGTAGTTAAAGCAGGAGTGGTAGGTCTGAGGATCATAAGTATCGGATACATAGCTTATGGACTCGGAATGGTTCTTGTGAATTCCTTTAACGGAGCCGGAGATACTTCAACACCTCTTAAAATTAATATTTTTGCATTCTGGATGGTTGAAATCCCCCTGGCATATCTGCTGGCAATTAAAGCAGGATTAAATGAAGAAGGTGTATTCATTGCTATTGTTGTTGCCGAATCGCTCATGACCTTCATTGCATGGCTTGTTTTCAGAAGGGGAAAATGGAAGCTTAAGCAAGTTTAAATCCTTTAACCACAAAGGTCACAAAGAGAGGTACTCTTCTTTTTACCTTTGTGTTTCTTTGAGGTTACTTTGTGTCCTTTGTGGTTAGAAAAGACCCTATTCTTCAGGACTACCTGTATCTTTACGGAGTTTCTTTATCGAACCGCGATTCTTCTTTTCTTCCAGTCTTTTAAGCTTTGAAGAAAATGTCGGTCTGGTTGCCCTTCTGTATTTTGGAATCGTCAGAGCCTTTGAAATCATAAGGTAGAACTTCTCGGTAGCTGCTTCCTTATTTAAAATCTGTGAACGTTCCGACTGTGAAACAATTAACAGCTCTCCCTCCTTATTGATCTTATTCTTAAGTTTTCTGAAAAGGAGTTCTTTTTCATTTTCTGTAAAAGAGGAGGATTGAAGGAGATTAAAACGCAGCTCAACTTTTGAACTGACCTTATTCACATTTTGACCTCCGGGACCACTGCTCCTTGATGCAGAAAATATGAATTCACTCTCAATATTCCGGTTTTTAATATCTTCGGGATCCATGACTTCATTTGTCTTTTATACAAAAAAAAGTGCCACACCGGCTACGCTCACAATAGCTCCAATTATCTCAGCCAGAGTAACTTTCTGTTTATAAAGGAGAACTGCCGGGATTATTATAAAAACAGGTACCAGCGCCATAATTGTAGACGCAATACCTGCTTCTGTATATTTAATTGCAACCAATGAAAATGAGACTCCAAGAAAGGGACCAAAAAATGCACCAAGACTAGTCAGCAGCATCCCGTCTTTGTTTTTTGTTGCAATCGCCACACTTCTCCAGCGGGCAAGTATTGTAACAAGCATTGTATAACCTATAATCCCGGCAATGATCCTGATCTGCGTTGATGCGAAAGGATCATAATCATTCATTCCAAACTTGCTCAGGACAAGGCCTAATGCCTGACCTACTGCACCTCCAAATGCATAGAGTATTCCTCTTGGCGCAAGTTTAAGTGTAAGCTTTTCACCTTTCCCGCTCCGGCTGAAGATTGCAATAGAAATACCTGAGAATGTTAATGTCATACCAAAAAAATGAAACAGTGTTAATCTCTCTCCAAGAATTATAAAACTGAAGAAAGCCGTAATAGGAGGGACCAGAGTCATAATGAGCATTGAGAATCTGGAGCCTATCATTGTATATGACTTGAAAAGAAACAGATCGCCAAATACGAATCCGATTAATCCCGAAACTGAAAGCCATATCCAGTTTTCAGCACTTGCATCGAGGGGTAAAATAAACCCTCTTCTGATCAGGGTGAAAACACTCAGAAATACCAATCCGATCACAAGTCTGAGGATATTAACCGCAACAGATCCTATCTTATGACTTGCAGATTCAAACGCCAGCGCAGTTATTGTCCAGAACAATGTTGTTAGTAACGCAGCAAACTCACCCAGATGATTGTTAAAAAACTCCATTCAATAATAATTACTCGAGATTAATTACTTTAACCTATAAATCTATTTAACCGCAGAGTCCCGATAGCTATCGGGACACAGAGTAATAGATTGAGGACCGCAGAGGTATCTATATTATGATATTCTCTGCGGCACTCAGCTCTTCTCAGCGGCTCTCTGCGGTAAAAATTCTTCTCAGAAAATTTCGCTAAAAATAATATTTTTAGGTATACTATTACTCTTCTGTATATTCAAAAACATAAGTTCCCGATCCTGCCTTGAAATTAAGTTTGTTTCCTGAGACTGACAGATCAGAAAAATTCTTGTTCTCTGTAATTGGTTTTCCGTTTTCAATAACTTTTGATGCCGCCATAACCGGAAGAACAACAGTTGCTTCCGTATTTGCAGGGATTTTTACAGTAACAAGAATTGTATTGCCTTTTCTTTCCCATCCTGAAGCAACAGTGCCATATGCACTCTCGAAAGATGCTTTTGAATATGTAAGTTTCTTAGACGGATGCGGTTGAAGAACAAGCTGTTTATAGCCGGGGATTTGATCTCAATACCCGCTGATACCCTGTACATCCAGTCGCCGATTGCTCCGTATGCATAATGGTTGAAAGAGTTCATTCCGGCATCCTGGAATGTGCTGTCTGTCTTCTGTCCGTCCCAGCGCTCCCATATAGTGGTGGCACCCATTTTTACAGGATATAGCCATGAAGGGTATCTCTCCTGAAGAAGCAGATCATAAGCTACATCGGTGTACCCGTTCGAAGAAAGAACATGGCATAGATATGGGGTTCCCAGGAAGCCTGTTGATAATCTGTTACCTCTGCTTTTTATATCTTCAGCAAGAAATTTTGCAGCTTTTTGATTGAGTTCATCAGGCAACAAATTGAACATAAGGGCAAGTACATATGATGTCTGCGAGTTGGTACCTACTCTGCCTGCTTTTGTAACATATTCATTGATAAATACTTCTTTTACTTTATTGAATATATCATTATATAATTTTGCATCGTCAGTTTTTCCGAGTGTCTTTGCAGCTTCTGACAGGATACTTGCAGAATAAGCATAAAATGCTGTAGCAATGAAATCGCGCTCAGTGTAACCATCTGCTTCAGTATGATTATTCACTGGCGGGTGATAAAACAACCAGTCGCCATATTTGCTTCCGCCTTTCCAGATGTAGCTCTCTCCGGCTTTCTTCCTTATATACTCTACCCATGCTTTCATGCCTGGGTACTGATTTTCAAGAAACATTTTGTCGCCATAAACAAGGTACATCGTCCATGGAGCGATAACTGCCACATCTCCCCAGCCGGCTGACGGCTGAGCTGTAGTTGCATCCTGTTTGTTGAGAACATCCGGAATTACATCCGGGACTTCTCCGCCGGGTTTCTGATCGGCAGACACATCTTTAAGCCATTTTGTAAAGAAGGAAGATACATCCATATTATATGCCGCAGTTCTGCAGAATGCCTGCGCATCACCTGTCCATCCAAGACGCTCATCTCTTTGAGGACAATCTGTAGGCACATCAACGAAATTGCCTTTTTGTCCCCACTGTATATTATGCTGTAGCTGATTAAGCAATGCATTTGAACTTTCATAACTTCCTGTGACATTCATATCAGAATGAACAACAACGCCGGTAAGGTTTTCTGGTTTAAGATCACCCGGGAAGCCGGTTATCTCAACGAACCGGAAACCCATAAAAGTGAACCTTGGTTCATATACTTCTTCACCTGTGCCGGCAAGAGTATAAGTCAGCTGACATTTTGCGGCACGAAGGTTGGTAGTGTAGAATTCTCCAAACTTATCCATCACCTCAGCATGGCGCAAAGTGACAACTGTACCCTTCGGACCTGATACCTTAAGCCTTAACCATCCAACCATATTCTGGCCCATATCTGCTATCAGTTTTCCTTTTGGTGTCCTGAAAATCTTAACAGGTTTTATCTCCTGGATTTTTCTGATTGGCGAACCTTCAGAAGCAATTAAAATGCTGTTATTATAATTTCGTGTGATAACCTTTTTCCAGCTGCTTTCGTCGTATCCCGGTAAGTTCCATCCGGTCAGCTTCTTTGTAGCATCATAAGTTTCACCGTTATAAATATCATTCATTCTTATAGCTCCGTTATTTGAAGCTTTCCAGGTCTCATCAGTAACTATCAGACTCTCTGTGCCATCAGTGAAAGTTACTTTCAGCTGCATTAATAATCCCAGACTCTTTCCATAGATTGCCCAGTTATTTCCCCATGCCAGAGTTCCCCTGTACCAGCCATCACCAAGTACTGCTGCAACAGCATTATTGCCTTTTACAATCATGTCTGTCACATCATAAACCTGGTACTGAAGTCTTTTTCCGTAGGAAGTCCAGCCCGGTGTTAAGACCTGATCACCTACTTTTTTCCCATTCAGATGAAGCTCATAATATCCGTGAGATGTAACATAAACTCTTGCGCTGGCAATTGTTTTGTTCATTGCAAACTCTTTTCTGAAGTGAGGTGACGGGCTGTAACGTTGTGTATCACCTTCCATCTCAATCCATTTAGCTTTCCAGTCAGCCGGTGATAACAAACCCATTTCTATAAAAGCAGTCTCACTCCATTTTGACTCCCTTCCTTTATTATCCCAGACTTTCACCTGCCAGAAATACCTTTGTCCAGATTTGAGTGCAGGACCTTTATAAGGCTGAAGAACTGATTCCGCGGATTCGATTTTGCCAGATTGCCATATATTTCCGGAGGAAGAAAATTTATTATCTGTTGCTACTCTTACGGAATAGGCTGTTTGCATAATTCCATTTCCCGAGCCGTCGATCTTCCATGAAAACCTGGGTTGCTTGTAGTCGATGCCAACCGGATTCTTTTTGTGCTCACAAGTCGGATCTTTTACTAACAGATCCTGTGCGAAAAGACCGGTACACAGACATAGAAAGAGAAGGGAGAGTTTGAATGATTTCATGATTTTTAAATATTTGGTAATTTTATATCAAGATTATGAAAAAATGTCTGAATAAAAAAATTAGCAAATGTCAATTTCATTCCTGAAAGTTTATAAATTGCAGTTCACTTAAAATAATGAAATTTTCATGAATCCAATTACAGGTATTTTATTGATTGCACTGGGAAGCATTGGTGCTGCAAGTTTCTATGTGCCATTCAAAAAGGTCAAATCATGGGCATGGGAATCATACTGGATAACACAGGGTGTTGCAGCATGGTTAATTGCTCCGGTTCTCTTTGCTTTCATATTTGTACCAAAGGGAGAATTAATGCCTATTATTAATGAAGCTCCCTCGTCAGCAAAACTGATGGCAATGTTTTTTGGTGCTTTATGGGGATTCGGAGGATTGACTTTTGGTCTGAGTATCAGATATCTGGGAGTTGCACTAGGTCAAAGCATTGCTCTTGGTCTGTGTGCTGCTTTCGGTACTTTAATACCGCCAATTATTGCCGGCGACAACCTTTTCTCGTCCACAGCAGGTATTCTGACCATCGTTGGCGTTTCAATTACAATTGCAGGAATTGCAGTCATTGGTTATGCAGGTTCGCTGAAAAGCAGTGAAATGACTGAAGAGGAGAAACGCGCCGCAGTAAAGGAGTTTGCTCTTAAGAAGGGTATTTTTATTGCAATATTTGCAGGGATCATGAGTGCCTGCTTTAATTTTGGCTTCGAATCAGGAAAACCGATTGAGGCTGCTGCACTGGCTCATGGAACAAATCCTCTTTTTCAGAAGAACCCATCGCTGATCTTCATTCTGTTCGGAGGATTTGTAACTAATCTTATATATTGCGGATACCTGAATATAAAGAATAAAACATACAAAGATTATTACACAGTTTCCGGAAGTGTACTTCTCAACAACCTTTTCTTTACATTTCTAGCTGGTTTCCTGTGGTTTCTGCAATTTCATTTTTTCGGAATGGGATCAAGCAAGCTTCCGGAAGGAATGGCAGTATTTGGCTGGAGCATATTAATGGCTCTTAATATTGCAATCAGCAATATCTGGGGCATATTTCTAAATGAATGGAAGGGTGTTAAGAAAAAAACAATAATTGTACTGCTTGTTGGAATCCTGATTCTTATACTTTCAACGTTTGTTGTTAAACTCGGATAGAATATGGAAACGAAAAGATTTGGTTTTAAGATGAAGATGCTTCCGGGCTTCAAGGAAGAATACAGGAAGAGGCATAGTGAGATCTGGCCGGAACTTGTAAAACTCCTTAAAAATGAGGGTATTGGCAATTACTCTATATTTCTTGATGAGGAGAGCAATACACTCTTCGCTTACCAGGAACAGTCAGGAGAAAGCTCATCACAGGATCTCGGCAATACTGAGATTGTTAAAAAATGGTGGAAATATATGGCAGATATAATGGAAACTAATCCTGATAATTCGCCTGTAACAATTCCACTGGAGCAGGTGTTTTATATGGAATAAAGTTATAAGGTTATTGGGTTATTAAGTTATTAGGTACTACTTAAATACAAGATATATGAAAAAAGAGGTTATCGAAAAGGCCTATAAACTGGCAAAAGAGCAATATGCAGAACTGGGAGTGGATACAGACCAGGTTATTGCTGAATTGGATAAAATAACTATCAGTTTACATTGCTGGCAGACTGACGATGTTGGCGGATATGAGAAGCCTGATTCAGTTCTGGGTGGCGGAGGAATCCAGGCCACAGGTAATTTCCCGGGGAAAGCTAAAAACATTGAACAGATGAGAGCTGACCTTGATAAGGCAATGTCGCTTCTGCCCGGAAAGCAACGATTGAATCTGCATGCAATATATGGTGAGTTTGGAGGAAAACTTGTAGATCGTGATCAGATCGAAGTAAAACATTTTCAGGGCTGGATCAACTGGGCCAGGAAAAGAAAAATGGGTCTTGATTTCAACTGTACCTGCTTCTCGCATCCAAAAGCAGATGATGGTTATACTCTTTCAAGTAAAGATGAAAAGATCAGAAAATTCTGGGTTGAACATACAAAACGCTGCAGGGCAATAGGTGCAGAAATGGGCAAGCAGCTCGGAACACCGACTGTTCACAATATCTGGATCCCGGACGGTTCGAAAGATACACCTGTTGACAGGAATACACTTCGCAAACAGCTCAAGAAATCACTTGACGAAATATTTGCAGTTAAATATCCTAAGAAATACCTCAAAGACTCTGTTGAGAGTAAACTTTTTGGCATTGGCTCAGAATCGATGGTTGTTGGCTCACACGATTTCTATGTAGGCTATGCGATAAAAAACAATACAATGATAACGCTCGATAATGGCCATTTCCATCCTACTGAACAGGTTGGAGATAAGATCTCTTCAATCCTTCATTTTGTTGATGAGATCTTGCTTCATTTGACCAGGGGTGTTCGCTGGGACAGTGACCATGTTCTTACATTTAATGAGGAGTTACTTTTAATTGCTAACGAAATAGTACGCTGCAAAGCTCTCGGCAGAGTTAATATCGGTCTCGATTATTTTGATGCCAGCCTTAACCGTATTGGTGCTTATGTTATTGGTACCCGTTCGGCACAAATGGCATTTATGTATGCCCTGCTCGAACCAACAAAAACCCTTGTAAAGTTCGAAGAACAGGGTAAGAATTTTGAAAGGCTGGCATTGCTTGAGATGCTCAAGTCAAAGCCTTTTGGTGCAGTGTATGATTATTACTGCTTAATAAACAAAATACCTGTAGGACAGGATTATATTGACGAAATTTCAAAATACGAAAAAGAAGTTTTAAGAAAACGTTAGAGATATTAAAGTTTTACAAAATAAAGCCCCCTTTAGGGGGTTTGGGGGCAAGGAAATAAAAAATGAAAGAGACAGTTATTGCCATATTCGATATTGGCAAAACAAATAAAAAGTTAATCCTTTTTAATGAGGAACTCAGGGTTGTTTCTGAATCTGAGCAGAAATTTCCTGTGATCTTAGACGATGACGGTTTTGAATGTGATGATATTGAACACATTGAAAAGTGGATTAAAGATTCTCTGGCTGTTCTTGTGAAGTCTGACAAGTATAGCCTTAAAGCTGTCAATTTCACCACATACGGTGCTACATTAGTCTATCTTGATGAAAACGGGAAAAGGCTTACACCGGTTTATAACTATCTGAAACCGATTGAAGAAAAGATCCCTGAAGGATTGTATAAAAGGAATGGTGGCAGGGATGAGTTTTGCAGAAAGACTGCGTCGCCTGCACTCGGAATGCTAAATTCAGGAATGCAGGTGCTATGGCTTAAAAAGAACAAACCAGAAGTCTTTTCAAAAGTCAGACACATACTTCATTTCCCGCAATATCTATCATATACAATCACTGGCAAGATCTACTCCGAGCATACATCAATAGGATGTCATACTGCTCTCTGGGACTTTGATAATATGAATTACCACAGCTGGGTGAGAAATCAGGAACTAAACCTGCCTGAACCTGTTCCGGTGGATACTTTGAATCAGGTAGAGATAGGAGGTAAGCAATTACAAGTCGGTATAGGCATTCATGATAGTTCTGCATCACTTGCTCCATATTTTCTTGGGAGCAAGGGAAAATTTCTGCTTTTGTCAACAGGTACCTGGTGTATAAATATGAATCCATTTAATACTGAAATACTTACAGCAGAACAACTTGATAAGGATTGCCTATGCTATATGAGTATTACTATGCAACCTGTTAAGTCCTCACGCATATTCCTGGGATTTCTTCACGAGACCGCTTCAAAACGTATTGCTGAACACTTCAGTAAGCCTGATGATTACTATAAAAAAGTTGTTGCAGACATAAAACTGTCTTCCCGTTTGAAATTAAAGTATGGCACTAAGAAGAATTTTTTCCAGTCAGGCCTTTATTACAGGGAACTCAGGGAATATATTGACATGTATGAGTTTTCAACCTTTGAGGAAGCATACCACCAGCTAATGAACGAGTTGTGCGATCTTACTATTGATTCAATTAACCTGGTAATACCTGAAAATGACGATATTACAACAATTTATATTACAGGTGGCTTCTCTAAAAATGTCCTTTTTCTCAATCTTATTGCTGAAGCATATAAGTCTAAATTAGTATATACTTCCGAGATCTCAAATGCATCTGCACTTGGAGCTGCTCTGATAATTTCAGGTACAAAACCTGATTTGAATCTCGGCCTTACTTCTCTCTCACATACCGGAAATTAATTATGAGAATTTACAAGATATCTATTCTGATACTCATTATTGCCACTGTAAACTTCTCATGTGAGAAAGAAAAAGATCCGGTGATTAAAAATATCGTTATTAATGAACTTATGGCAGTAAACTCAACCATTGTTGCTGATCAGAATGGTGAATATGATGACTGGTTTGAACTATACAACCTTACTTTGGCAGACATAGATATTTCTGGTTATTATCTATCTGATAATGACACCAAAACATCAAAATGGAAGATACCGCCAGGAACTGTAATTAAAAGTAAGGGATATCTTGTTATATGGGCTGATAAAGATACTACTCAGGCCGGATTGCACGCAAATTTCAAACTATCGTCAGGCGGAGAGGAACTGGTTTTGTCAAATCCTGATCTGTCGGTTATAGATGAAATATCATATCCTGCCCAGACAGCTGAATTATCTTATTCCAGAGTTCCTGACGGGACCGGTTCATTCAGATGGCAAAATCCGACTTATAACGCAACAAATAGCTCAACTAAGTAACATTTATTTAAAAGGGTGATCAAATCCTATGCGCAACGAACTGATATTTAATTCTTTAGTAAAACTAAAACCAGTAAGATTAGCTGCAATGGATTGTGTGAGATTTATGAACCGCACAGATACGAAGTATGTTTTTTCAATTAACAAGCTTGCCGATCTGATAAATAATCTGAATGGCAAATACAAAGTCCTTGAAATTGAAAAACTGAAGACACAGCTTTATACAACCACATATCTTGACACACCTGACTTTCTGTTTTATTATCAGCATGTCAATGGGCATCTTGAAAGACACAAGATTCGCTTCAGGACATATGAATCAACAGGTGAGTCATTTCTTGAAGTAAAAACAAAAACCAACAAAAACAGAACCATTAAGAACCGGCTGAATTTTAATAGTGTATCTGAATCCTTTGATGAAATATCCGGTAGTTTTATAAGAGAACATTCTTCAGTAGATCCTTCTGTATTGAAACCGGTTCTTATTAACCGGTTCACAAGAACCACACTTATCAGTTTTGCAACAATAGAAAGGATCACCCTTGATTTTGATCTCTCATTTACAGATATAGAAACAGGGAACCGGGTTGAAATGCCATATATCGCAATTGCTGAATTGAAAAAGGAGGGTCATTCTGCATCCTCTCCGTTTAATGATAACCTGAAGAATATGGGTATTCATCCGACAGGATTCAGTAAATACTGTATCGGAAGTGCAATACTAAATGATTCCCTGCGTAAAAACAGACTTAAACCTAAATTACTGAAACTAAATAAGATTGAAGATGAAAGCATTAGCTCTGGTGGCATTTGAAAACACACAATCAGCGGGTACTGACATATCAAGCCTGTCGAACTTGATTGAACTTGTGGGTCGGTTTTCCCTAAACCTCATTGTAATTCTTGTAATTGTAAGATGGTTGTACTTCACAACTACTAGAAGGAAAGACTACCTGTTCACCTATATACTTATATCAAGCATTGTCTTCCTTCTTTGCTACCTTCTGGCTAATGTTATGCTTCAGGTCGGTTTTGCACTGGGACTTTTCGCAATATTCGGAATTATACGATACAGGACAACCACAATGCCAATTAAAGAAATGACATACCTGTTCCTGATTATAGGAGTATCTGTAATTAACTCACTTTCAGACACTGCCACAAGTATTCCGGGTATCTTATTTGCTAACCTGATTATAATATTAATAACCTACGGGCTTGAGAAGAAGTGGTTAATGAAACATATCTCTGCAAAGAGTATTACTTATGAAAAGATTAACCTTATCAAACCTGAAAATCACCAGGAATTGATAAATGATCTTCAGCTCAGAACCGGCATTAGTAAAATTAACCGTGTTGAAATTGGTGAAATCGATCTGTTAAGGGATGTATGCTATCTGACAATCTATTTTGAAACTTCAGATAAAACTGATAATCTTTCCACACAGGTAGGACATAAAAAAGAACTTAGTGAGAGGTAGGATTATTTTATTGTCATTTTTTTTATTATTTATCAGTAAATCAGGCTATAGCCAGGATGATGATTTTGGAATATGGTATGGAATAAATTCTGAATTTGCCATAAATAAAAAGCTTGAAGCAGATGTATCTGCCATGATACGTACATTCAACAATGCTGCTAAAATTGAGCAGTCCTATATCGAAAGTGGCCTTTCCTATAAATTCAATAAAAATTTTCTGGCAGCAGGTTCATACAGACTTATAAATACTATAGAAGATGATGACCTGTTTCATCTGCGCCATAAATTTATGTCGGATATCAGGGGAACTCTTCCAATTGCAGATTTTACTCTGTCTGTCAGACTGAGGCTCCAGACACAAATCAGGACCTACTTTGAACCAGGTGATGATAAAACGCCTGATTTTACAGGAAGAATCAGACTAAAGTGTGAGTACAACATTCCAAAGTTTCCTGTGAACCCATACCTGAGCTTTGAATCATTCAGCCCAATGTTTGAAAATTCTGACAGATTTTTAGGAAAGGAAAGAATTTCAGCTGGATTTGAATATAAGATTGCAAAAAAACATTCGGTTGAACTCGGGTATATTTTTCAACGCGATTTTATACCGAGAAAGTCAGATATCAACATTATTTCTGTTACATACAATGTTAAGTTTTAGCTATTCCTTTTTAAGTGAAGAAATAAGTTCAGCACCGGTGACCTGTTTAACGGAAAACCAGATCGCCAGAAATCCGGTTAACATAACCACCAGAATCATACTCATAAGGTAGATCCAGGGTATGTCCTGACCACCCATGAGAGATGGGAGAGTGGCTACAATTGCAGATAATGCTCCTGATACCACTCCGGCAGAAAGAATCAATACCTGTTCAGAAAGGATGGTTTTGCGGATTTTCTGTACCGTGAAGCCTGTCGCAAGCATCAGAGCAAATTCCCGTTTGCGCCGGTTATAGTTCCTTAATAGTACAAATCCAAGACCAGCAACACCGGTGATCATACCAAAAGCTCCAAATACCCCAAATACTGCTAAATATGTATTTGTAACAGCATAAAAAGATTTTAACCTTTCGGGAGTTGGCTCTGTATTCAGTCCGTAGTTTGACAGTCTCTCATTAAGGGTACTTTTGTAAAGATCAGTTCTAGCCTTATCACCATCTACAAGCATTATTGATGTACCTGATACTGAAGGAAAGTATTTGCTGAAATTCTCCTTGCTGATAATCACATAACCCTGAAAAATTGAGGATTTCAATCCGGCAGCTATTATTATATTCAGTCGTTGTCCGGTCTCGGCTCTTAAAATAAGTGTATCACCAATACTTAATTTTAGTCCCCAGTCAAGAACTGTCTGATCTGCAATACCATAAATAGTTGATGCACCCGAATTAAGGTTAAGATAAGTCCATGGATTAACAACATTTTTACCTTTAATTACCTTCGCAAATGAGAATGATTCCCTTGAAATAAACTCATCCGGGTCAATGCCAAGCAAGGGGGGAGAGGTAATATGATTAAGATTTAAACAGCTTGCATCGTTGCCAGAAGATCTTTTAATTGTTGTAATTGTCATGGCTGAGAGGGAATCATCATCAAGCCCAAGGTCAACCCTTCCTTTTTGAGTTGACGGATCCGCCGTAAGCGGGATGTTACTCTCGCACCATAAAAGATAACCGCCGGTACCTGCTGATCTTTTAAGCAGCTTCTCATCAAAATCCATCCTGTTGACACCTGTTATGAATACTGCAAAGATGCCGGCAGCAATAAACAGGATTGGAGTAACAGCATGTGACGGATAAAATGAATAGTAGAGACGTGATATACTTTTTCCGGTTCTTAAACCTGTATGACTTTCTTTACTTCGTCTGATATAAAGCTGCCGCCAAAACAAAATAAAGGTGACCAGCAGAAGGGTCCCTGCTCCAAAACTAAAAGCAGTATTGTTGTCACTAAATATCAGGGAAACAGAAAACAGTGAAACAGTTAAGATACCAGTAACTATAAGATAAATCAGATTCTGACCCGGAGAAGCAAACTTGTGCAAATCCTTTTCCCTGCGATTAAGGCTTTTCAGGTAATTCCTGGTTTTTAACCACATAAACAGGCTCATGACCAGCATTGTAACGATGAAACCAATCAGAATTGGCATCAAATCAAAGGATGCCGACAGCGTATTGGTTTGTACCGCTCCCTGCCAGACTGAATTCAAAGCACCTGTAATTAAGATGTTTACGAGATACCCTGCCAGGGCGCCAATGAAACAACCAAAGGCACCAATTAATGTTGATTCATTAAACAGGAGCCTCTCAATCCACTTGTTTTTGAAGCCAAGAGCAAAATAAGTATTTATTGCTCCTCTTTTAGTTTCAAAATAGTAGGAAACTGCAAAAGATAAGAGGACGATTGAAGCAACAATCAGGAAAAATCCAAGGCTGAGAAAAAGGGTTCCGAAATCTACGCTTTCATCGGCAGCTTTAACCGATTCTCCTGCAATGTCTTCAACTGAAAATCCAAGGATAGCCGGATCAAGAGCACCATCCAGTTTCGCTTCAATTTCATCTGTTGTAATACCTGACGGTATACGTATTGAGGTGGCAGGTCCAAAATTACTGCCCCAGATCTCCCTTCCTTTTTCATAACTGATAAACGCTTTGGGCCTCCCTTTGTAAAGGGTCCAGTATTCTTCGTCCTTGTCGCGGATCTCATCCATTTTGATTGGTACGCCTGCATCCCATGATGAGCAGGACTCACTTCCGGCAATCCCCGGGAAATCGGGCATCAGAAGCGAATCGGCCCAGATACCTTCACTTTTCGCAATCTTACTGACAACAAACACTTCATTCTTTTCAACAAGCTTGTTGAGAGAATCGGGGGCATACCAGTAAAGCTGAATTGATTCTCCTGGTTTTACTTTCAGGTCTTCTGCAAGCCAGTTATTAATAATTATTTCATTGCCGGAAACAATCTCAGGATAGATTGAAGATGGAATCGCCGATACAAAGGAATATGGTGAAGAGCCTGAAGCTGATTTTATTCTGTTGGCAAGATATGTTATTACAGGAGAAGATGTTGGAATCAGATTACTTATTCCGGAAATTACCGGCAAGTCAATAAAAACTCTGTCAGATATCAACTCCTGTTCATCTGTTTTTGCAATAGATCTGATTCTTAATCCGGCATCAGATGGCTTTAATGACTTTTTCAGAAGGTCAAATGCTTCTGTCGAAGAAATGCCTGCCTTCTTATCAATAAGTAACCTGTTAATTTTCGGCGATGTATCTGAAACGATCTGAAGATCAGCAAGATTAATAAAAATGTTCATTGGAGTAATCTGGCTGATCATCAGTGAAAAATTACCGTATTGATCTGGCTCCAGTATAGCACCGATTTTCATAACTACTGATTTACTCTCATCTGCTGCAGGGGCAAAAGGAGCATCTGCAGGAATATCACTTAACTCATTATACCTGATTATTATGTCATCACCTGGCTTTAATTCAAGATGATCGGCAAGTCTTCTGTTAATTATCGCTTCGCCTTGTTTGAGATTAAATGAAGGATTACCATGAAACTGAAAAAAGTCATTACCTATTCCATAAATATGGGTGTTAAATGCACCTTTCTGACTGGTTATACTCTGACTAAAACCATCTAGCTCAAGCAAACCTGTACAACTGATACCCGCAATTGAATCAATCCTGCCAACAAGCTGACTATCAAAAAACCTGATACCTGAACTTATTACTAATCCCGTGTTCCCAAGACGCTCAGAGGCTGATTTTTTCAGGCTGGTTCTCACAGATTTTCCGGTAAGAAGAGATCCTGTTATAACTGCAGACAGCAATGCAATTATGAGCACCTGGTAAAGAGCCGGTTTACGATAGAACTTAAGTGAACTTATCAGAATCCTGAAGTTTCCTGGTATCATATTATTGCAGTTTACCATCCTCAAGTCTGAATACTCTTGACATTTTCTTAGCAAGCTCCTCTGAATGTGTTGCAAGTATCAGAGTTATTCCAGTTTCCCTGTTCATTTTAAGAAGCATATCACCCAGATTCTCAGCATTACGGCTGTCAAGTGAGCCTGTTGGTTCGTCAGCAAGAAGGATTAAGGGATTATTAGCCAGAGATCGTACCACTGCCACTCTTTGAGCCTCACCGCCTGAAATATTCGAAGGATACTTGTCTTTCAGATCAGATATTCCTGTTTTCTCCATTAGCTTAAATATAACTTCTTCTCTGGCTGACAGTTCTGAAGAAGAGTATTTTGAGGCCAGCAGGGGAAGAAATATATTTTCCTTAACTGTAAGATGGGGCAGCAGGAGATGATCCTGAAATACAAATCCAATATTTTTGTTCCTGTAGGCAGCTGATTCATCATCAGTGAATTGGGCTATGGATGAACCTTTAAAAAGGATTTCCCCTGCATCAGGCTTATCGAGTAAGCCCAGAATATTCAGAAGAGTTGACTTTCCCGATCCTGATGGGCCCATTATCGCAATTGACTCACCCTCATTCACTTCGAGTGAAAGGTCATTAAGAACCTGTCCGCGTTGTGTGAATGATTTTGATATATTTTTAATTGAAAGCATATTGAACATTTTTTGCCACCAAGGCACTAAGGCGCCAAGGAAGAACAGTTTAATAAAATTATTGGAGTCCTTTATAAACAATGGAAAGGTTGGCAGACATTTTTTCAAGAGAAAGTTCCTTGAGTACTTTTTCTTTGCCCTTAGCGCCAAGTTCCGCCATAAGAACCTTATCATTAAGCATATTGCTAAGTGCCTCTGTTAATCCGTCAATATCATCAACGGAGTAGGTGATCCCTCCGCCGGTTTTAGCAACAATCTCGGGAAATGCCCCTGTAGCGGGCTGAACAACCGGTACTCCCGCTGCATTTGCCTCAAGCAGATACAAACCATATCCGTCATATTTACGCACAGGCACACTCATTATGTCGATGTTACTGAAGAACTGTTGCTTACTGTTTCCATGAAATTCAGGATAGATCCTGATAAAACTTTTAAGTCCTGCTTCCTTAACTTTTCTGATCTGTTCAGCAATAAAGGATTTGTCAACCCCTGTATAACCACCCGAGACATGAAGTGTAAGTCCTGGTAGTGTATCCTGCAACTTCAGTTTAATAAATGCATCCACCAGTTTATCAAAACCATTATGGGCGTTTATTCTGCAGAAGTATCCGATTGCAGGCCAGTTATCCTTTTTCACAACACTCAGGATATCATGATCAGGATCCAGTCCAAGCGGAACAACATAAAAACGGCGATCTTCTATTCCTGTTTTTGAGATAAAGAACTTCTTGTAATACTCGCTTGGAGTCAGGAAAGCATCCACATTTGGCGCTTCTCTTGCGATCAGGCTCCATGCTTTTGACTGATATGGTTCAGCCATCTCAATTGTCCAGTCATCCTCATTAAGAAGTGAACAGACAATTTTAACATCGATTTTTCTTTTTAGCTGTCTGGCAAGGCCAATTATTAATGCATTTGAAAGATGAATGACATCAGGTTTACCATCCCTGCAGAGATAGTCAACAAGTCGCTGAAGCTCTTTTTCTGGAAAGGCATTTTCACCTTTAATCATATTCAGGGTCATATCCTCCAGACCTTCAGAACTTGTGGTGCCGGCACGTTTGGCCGCCATGCGTAACATCGGACCGGAATCAACTATTTTATCAAAGAAAACAGGCATATTCTTCAGGAATGGTACTTTTTCCCTGAGGTACATTGAGATAGCACCGAAAAAGACATTCTTGTCCATGCCTGATTCAACTACATCATCTTCAGGCGGAAGATATAAAGGAATAGCTGAGGCCTGAATCCCTGGCACCTTTCTGATTGCCCGGAGATATATCATATCGCGGTAACAATTCCCGCAATAAAATGAGCCTCCCGAACCTGTAATCAAATAAACTATTTTCATAGATTAATTATTTCTTCTCTGTGGTTCTCTGTGTCTCCTCAGGATTTCCTCTGTGTAATAAAAGTTTTAAGAACTGACACAGAGTTACACAGAGGAGGCACAGAGTTACACAGAGTAAAAATTTTACTTTTCACCAAATGCCAATAATCTTCCGTCTTCAGTAAGGATATAAAACTTACCCTTAATTACTGCAGGCGAGCTGGCAATGGATGTACCTGAATTAAAACTCCATAGCTTCTTTCCGTCAGTCAATCCAAGAATATTTACAGTTCCATCCATACTCGTAAAAAGAACTTTTGTTTTTGTCACAACTGCAGAACCCACAATACGCCCGTTTGTTCGGTATTTCCAGATTAATTTACCTGTTAAAGCATTGTAACAGTAAAGATATTTATCCTCATTGCCTATTACAACAAAATTATTTCCGACAGCAGGAACAGCTAAAACAGAACCGGACTCTGCAGTACCGGGGATTTCCCATACAATCTTTCTAGTACGGATATTAAGCCCGAATACTGTTCCCTCATAATCGCCAAAATAAGCCATATCACCCGCAAGCGAAGGAGAGGCTGCAATATATACTCCGACATCAACTGTGTCTGTCTGACTGCCTGTCAGCGGGTCCACACCTCTGATTACTCCATCACACCCGCCAAAAACAATCTTACCATCCTGGATAGAAGGTGTGCCATTCACATAATTGTTTGTCTCAATTTTCCATAATTGCTTGCCTGTTCTTGGATCAATACAGTGCAGATAGTAATCGTAACTTCCGACAACAATCCCAGCTTTACTCCCTGAAACCCACACATTTGCCGATCCTGAAATCTGATTGTCTGTTGTGTATGTCCAGATTAGTTTGCCGGTAATCTTATCGACTGCTATCAGTTTACCATTATTCAATCCTACAATTACTTTATTTCCAAATACAAGAGGAGCTGCTTCAATAAGGTTTCCAGCTTCATATTGCCACTTTATTTTCCCATCAGAAAATAAGGCTGTCAGAGTGCCTTTGTCGTTTCCGAAAAAGATTGTTCCATCACTTATTACAGGGGATGATTTTGTTCTCGCGCCTGTAGTAACACTCCACAGCAGTGATGGCGCAGCTGGAAGCTCTGAATCGAATCTTCCTGAAAGATCAGCTTTGCCTCTGAACAGTGGCCAGTCAGTGTCACCGGTTTGGGTAAATGAATATTGCAAAAAGCAAAATGAAAAAAGCAAAATGCAAAAAATTTTCTTTCGACACCAAAGCACTAAGGCACTAAGATGCACCAAGGAAATATCATTAGAGAGAATCTCTCTATCAGCCTTTGTATCACTGTTTTTTGGTGAAAATTTCATTATTCTTTTTTAACTTTTAACTTTTGACCTTTTCACTTTTACCTTTTACTTGAATTTACTTAACGCTCCGGTCGGACAGATATCAATTACTGCCTGACTCTTTGTTTTCAGTATGTTATCAAAATCTTCAGTAAGCGGTTCTGAAATTATACTCACAAAACCCCGGTGGATAAAGCAGAGCGCCGGTTCATCATTCGAATCTTCACAGAGCCTTACACACAATCCGCATTTAATACACTTGGCATTCTCAAAAACCAGGCCGGTTTTATGATTTATCTTCTTAACAATAGGGGAGTTGACAATTTTTCCTTTCGGATCTTTAATTGAAAATGCTTCACCAAGCTCCCTTAACCTGCAGTCATTTGCAGCACGGCAGTCGCAATGCATGCAGCTTTCAGATTCGGATGAAGCAGATTTGAAATCAGGGATATCCCTGTATCTTACAATTTCTCCTATGCACTCTTTCAGCCATTCCAGCTGTTCAGAAGGCTCCAGTTTACCTATTCTGGAGGCAAAAGGCTTAGGCTGTTTTCCTTCGGTAACCTGATCTGAGGCGTCAGCAACCTTGTTGGAATCATTAAGTTGCTTCGATATAAACAGTTTCATATTCCGTATAGAAACAGGAATATCAATCTTCTTTCTTCTGCAGGCATTCTCGCAATATGCAGCACAGTCAATGCACTTTATCTCTCCTGATTTTATTTCCGAAGCAACCAATTCTACAACCCCGGCATAATCGTTTGCGGCAAGCAATCTGTTCATCAGGGGGATATTATATCCGGCCGGACAAACAACCCTGCATGGGGCTTCACATTCAGCCCTGTGCTCTGAAAGCAGAAGTTCCACTGATTTTTTACGCAGAGCAATCACATCTTCACCAGAAACATCAAGGTCCATTCCATCCTGAACAAGAGCAGAACATGATGGTACGAAATTGCCCGATCTCTTGTCCTTAACCATGCAAACCATGCAGGATGAATAGTGGGGTATACCTTTCTTATGACACATGGTGGGTATACTGAAACCTGCACCTGTGGCAATATCCAGAATAGTTGACCCTTCCGGAGCTTCCAGCTCTGTATTATCGATCTTAACTTTTAGCATTGGTGTTTATGATTTCAATTGCATTTTCAGGACAAACTATTCTGCAGTTATCACATTTAGTGCACAATAACTGGTCTATCTCATGTCTCTCATAAGGTTTGAATGGTATTGCGTTTACCGGACAATCCTGCGAACATTTAGTACATCCTGTACACTTGTCATTTATATTATATTTAATCAAAGCCTGACATCTGTTTGCTCTGCAAATACCTTTTGTATGCTCTTCATACTCCTCCCTGAAATATCTTAATCCGGTCAGAACAGGATTTGGAGAGGTCTTACCAAGTCCGCAGAGACTGCCATCTTTAACAGATTTGCAAAGTTTTTCAAGCTCATCAATATCGGCAAGCACTGCTTTACCCTCGCTAAGTTTCGTAAGGATATCGAGCATTTGTTTCGTTCCGATCCGGCAGAAAGTACATTTTCCGCATGACTGTTTATGAGTAAATGTGAGGAAATATTTTGCCATGTCCACCATGCAATCTGTATCATCAAGAACAACCATTCCTCCGGAGCCCATCATCGCACCCATTTTGGTAAGTTCTTCATAATCAACTGAAGTATCAGCTTCACTTGCAGGAATACATCCTCCTGACGGACCACCAATCTGAACCGCTTTAAAAGTCCTTCCCGGCGCAACACCGTCGCCGATACTTTCCACAATCTGTCTGATGGTAATGCCCATCGGTACTTCAATAAGTCCGCCCTTTGAGATTTTTCCTGCCAGCGCAAATACCTTTGTGCCTTTACTTTTCTCAGTTCCGATTGAACTGAAAGCCTCTGAACCGTTATTAATAATCCATGGAACAAGTGAGAGTGTCTCAACATTATTTACCAGTGTTGGCAAATCCCTGAATCCTTTAACAACAGGGTAGGGAGGCCGCAAATGAGGAGTGCCTCTTTTTCCCTCCAAAGAGGCTATCAGTGCAGTCTCTTCACCGCAGACGAATGCTCCGGCGCCTTCAAATATTGTAATATTGAATGAAAAAGCACTTCCACAGACACTATCACCAAGTATTCCGTTCTCATAGCACTTTTTAAGGGCCGCCCTGACTCTTGATACAGCCAGAGGGTATTCTGCCCTGATGTAGAATATACCTTCATTAGCGCCTGTTGCAAAGGCAGCTATCATCATCCCTTCAATAACCCTGTAGGGGAAAGATTCAAGAAGCATCCTGTCCATGAAAGCCCCGGGATCACCTTCATCGCCATTACAGACCACATACTTATGCTCACCTTTAGTTAGTCGTGAGATAGCCCACTTTTTCCCTGTCGGGAAACCGGCACCGCCTCTTCCCCTCAATCCGCTGTCTGTTATTAATTTAACAATAGACTCCTGATCCATCTGATCAATACATTTTCTCAAAGCGGCGAACCCGCCTGATTTAGAGTACTCATCATAAGAATCAGGCGATAAAGATCCGCTGTTTATAGTTGCAATATGAATCTGGTAATTCAGAAAATTATTGAGGTATTTTTCTCTCTGTGCAACGGGAACATTTATCTGACTGAAGAGCTTGTCTTCAGAAAGAAATGTATCAACAAGATCGTTAATATTATGCTTTATTCTTTTGTTTAAAGACCTGGGCTTTATATGTTTAAGGAGGATTTCCTCAACCTGTTGTTTTTTTACATTTGTATACCTCGAATGGTTGCTATCATTGTTTACAATCTCCATCAGGGGAGTCTGATTACAGACACCGACACAACCAACCGATTTCAGTCTGATATTGAGATTATACTTTTCTTTTACATCCAGGATCTGTGTAAGAATCTCCTTGCTTCCTCCGGCAACACAACATGAGCCAATACCTATCCTGACTTCCGCATCAATATCCTCAATTATTTCCTCCGAGATTGATTTCAGGTTTTTGTTTCCTGAATGAAGAAAATCCTTTATAATTTCATCAGCCTGTGTAGGCTTCACGTGACCATATGTCTTCTCATCGATCTGTACAACAGGAGCCAGAGTGCAGCAACCCAGACAGGCAACCTCTTCAATAGAAAAGAGATTATCCGGTGAGGCATTTACAGTGTCTGTGATCTGGAGTACCCTCTTAAAAGCTTCCGAGATCAGAGGTGCGCCCTTTACATGACAGGCAGTCCCGGAACAAATCTTAACAGTATGCTTTCCGACAGGCAGATGACGGAACTGAGAGTAAAAAGTAGATACTCCCGAGATCTGTCCGGGTGTAATCTCTGTAACGCTGCAGATATGCTTAAGAGCCTCAGACGGTAGATAGTTTAACCTTTTCTGAACCTCCTGCAGTATCTCAATAACCTTCTCTTTTCCTCCGCCAGTGACAGCTATAACTTCATCTACCACTGCACAGATCTCTGCAACTGATGTTGGATTACAGTCGCACTCCTTAGCCGCTATATTTTTTTCTTCTGTCATCAGTTCTTAGCAATGCAATAAAGATTTTTCTTTCCTCTTATGAAGATCTTCTTATCTGAAAAGGCAGGTGTGCAATCTGCTCTTTCTCCAAGAGGTGCCTCTGAAATAATTTTATATTCAGGTCCTGCTTCAAGTATATGCATTACGCCGCTCCTGTCGAGCAGGTATAACATATCATCTGCAATAATAGGGGAAGCATAGAACTGATCGGTAAAATATCTTGCCCAGAGAGTGTCTCCCTTCTCAGCGTTGTAGCAGGCAATATCTCCGTTCCCGGTAGCGACAAATAGATACTTGTCGCTTGCAACCGGACTGGAAACATCAGGAGTGAAGGTGTTATCCTCCCATACTATTGATGCTCCGGCTCCGCCTTTAATAGCCGATAACTTTGCATAATCAGTTACAGAATAGACCATTGTAGTGTTTACTGCAAGTGAAGGTGCAACATCACCTGTCAGGCATTCTATTGACCATAACTCTGTTCCTGTAACAACATCATAGCTTGAAACATTAGGATTACCGTTGATTACAAGCTGAGGTTTTCCTCCAAAATATGCTATTACCGGCGAAGACCACACCGGACGTCCCTGCCTGATAGTTTCCCATTTAAGTTCACCTGATTCTGCATCAAATGCCATAAGAGAAATCTTTTCATTGCTGTCGAACTGGACAAGCAGTGTATTTTCGTACATCATGAGAGAAGATGAATAGCCGTAAACATTCTCTGGAAGTCCAATGTTTTTCGACCACATCAGCTTTCCGTCGTGATTAAAAGAGGCCAGGTTTCCGTTTGCAAATACGGCACAGACTACCTTATCATTTACAGCAACTGTTGATGCGGCAAGTCCGACATCCTGATCTGTTTCAGGCGATACATCAGGCTCTCCGGGAATATTGGAAACATGTCCGGTCCATAGCAAATCTCCGGTCTTCTTGTCTATACAATACACCTCACACTCTTTTCCTTCAGCACCTGTTATGAAAACCTTATCTTCCCATATTGCCGGGGAACTCTGTCCATCTTTCGGGATCTCCGTTTTCCATTCTATATTTTTGCCTTCGGCCCCATTCCATTCGGTAGAATAGCCTGATCCTCCGGCTATTCCACGACCATCCTGACCTCTGAATGCTGGATAATTTGTCTTATCAGGTTCCGGTACCTTGGCATTGCTCTTTGCTTCTCCTGACGCTCCTGCAACTGCCTGACCGGAAGTATCGGGAAGGTCTCCCCTCAGCAGAAATGAAGATGCAATAGCTGTCACAGCAATGATTGAAGCAGCTGCAATCAGATATTTTCTGTTTTTTTCCTGTTTTGTCAACAGGTCCTGTTTTGCACCTGGAAAAACCGGTGATATTTTTTGATTATCGGCAATAAGTCTCTGGCTCAGGATAAATATCAAGGCCCCGGCAAGTAGAAGGTATGAACCTGTTTCAACCTGCCACCTTGATGAAAAGTAAGCTTTACGGGCCATAAGATCCATTGCTCTTACCTGTTCTGCCTTTGCAGCGTTTGCAGGATCCTTATCGAATTGTTCTTTAACTGATAGCAAAGCCGGACTGTCAAGCGGATTAATTGTTTTTAACTGAATAAGGCTAAAAAGCATAGTTAATGCCACAATGACTGTAAATGCGCCAGCTATCTGGCTAACTACTTTAAGTACGCTGATATCTTTATCAGTAAGATTAAACTTCATTACTACTTTTTACTTTAATAGGACAATATTTAAAACACTTTCCGCAACTGTAACACTTTCCCTGATCGGGTTTATATTCAGTTCTGCGACGCCTTATTGAGAGAGACACCATACCTATGCCAAGTGCAATTCCAAGGAATATTCCCGCCCAGGGTGATGCCTTTCTGAATCTGTTAATGATAAACTCTTCCTGTGCGAACAAATCAGCTTCAGTCTGACCTGCTTCTTTAAAGGCAAGAGCAGATTTTGTTACTGCTTCAATTCCTGATTCCTTTTCAAACCTGATCTCTCTGGCAAGTCTTACAGTGCTGTTTACACCTGAAAGGGCAGGAGCCAGGTTTTTAAACAGATACCCTCCTGCAATTGCAAACAGCGGGATGAAAAGAAAATAGAGGATGAACCGCTTTCTTGATCTCTCAGGAGCTTCTGAAACCTGTTCTGTATTTGAAGGTAAAATTGCATCATAAGGACATGAAGCCTCACATAATCTGCAATTTGTACATTCAGCCGGAGTTATTGTCAGATGCTTGCCTGCAAATCGTGAAAAGATATTCAGCAGAACACCATACGGACATAAGTATCTGCAATATGGTCTGTTTACAAATATCCCGGCAAGCAGAAGAAGCACACCGAATATTATCATTGTATATGGGGCATCGAGCCTGAATATCCCTACAAAGGGATCGTACCTGCAGATCAGAAAGGTGCTGTTTGTGGCAGAGAAAAGAACAGCAAGCGCCAGGTATACAAAGGGAACGGATGCAAGAACAACATCAACAGTCTTCGGAAGTTTAACAGGCGCAAAACCTGTCAGCTCCTGGATAGCTCCAAGCGGACACACCCCGGCACAGAAAACCCTTCCAAAAAGAAGCGCGAAGACAAGCGGTATTATAAAAAACAGCAGCGCGGTTAGTGGAATAGTATATCCATCATTGAAAAGCGCCAGGGAGACATTCTGAACTGATCCGACTGAACAAATGCAGCCCTGCCTGTAGAACCCAAAGTAAGCCAATGAAAATACCGACATCCACAGTAAGCCCTGCCTTGACCGCTTTTTTAGCGCAAGCCATGTTGTAACAATCAGAGCACCAATTAGTACTGCCAGATCTATGTATTGCCAGAAGGGAGCCCTTTGTGTTGGCATCTGATGCTCAGGATAAACATAATCTGTTTCAAATTCAGGTCGAGGAAACCTGTCCTGCGCAAACATAACTGCGTGCCAGCACAATAACAGGACCAATATAATATACGGAAGAGCTTTTTTCACTTTTGCTTAATTACTTTTGTCTCTTTACTTTTTTCTTTTGTCTTTCTCTATATACGAAAACCCTTCCGGCACCCTGCTTATCGCATTAGACGGGCATGTTCGGGCAATTGAGCAATCGTTGCAATTCACACATATATCGTGTTTTATCTGCATATAAAGTGATCCGTTTCCGAAATCCCCGCATCCTTTCACACATTTGGCACAACCGTCGCACAGATCCTCATTTATTGTATACTGGAAATAGGGTTCTTCAACAAATTCCCTGTCAATAGCGCCAACGGGGCAGAGCTGATTTTCAGCAGCTGTACTGATGTTTTTTACACCCTGACGCTGATATCCGCCGCACAGGTCACAATAACCGCACATCTGGTAAGCATGCACACATTTTGATGCAGAGGGGGTCATTACACAGTTGGTCTTGCAGTTTCCGCAGGTCGTACACTTAAATGGATCGATCTGCCAGACATATCCTGTAGTTTCTGTCTTCTTTGCAAGAGCAACAGGGATAATGATCAGGGGAGCAGCAATAATCAGCTTACCTGCTTTGCTGACGAAATCCCTTCTGGATTGATATTTGTTTTTCTCTTCTGCCATAGCTCTGGTTATCAATACTTATTACAGTCTGTTTCACCACTGCACACTCCCTTGCCGGGACATGCTGAACAATCTTTTCCGGTAACAATTTTATTGCCCAGTGCAAATACTATAAGTGTTAGCAGGGCCAATAGTCCGTACCTCATGATCTTTTTAAAGAAATCGATTCGATTCATAAACAATTGATATTTAATGTTCTAATCTGCGTTCTCATTGCCAGTTTTTGCCCCCAACCCCCTAAAGGGGGCTTCAATCCAAAGCATGATTACCCCCCCTTTAGGGGGCAGGGGGGCCTTTTCTTTTAAATATATAAAGTTTTGAATCAAAAGGATTTGCTGCATAAATTGTATTACCGTCAACTGATGCGATATCAAGCGGGACCGAGGGTGTGAAATCATTTTTTGAAGAAACGAATTCAATAAACTCCCCAGATTCACCCAATATTTTAATCCTGTTAATTCCTTTTTCTGCTGTAATATAGCCTGTTTTTGTTTTGATGAAATGTGCAGGATTGCAGCATCCGCAGAAAGCATCAGGAGCTGTTCCCGCTTCCCCGAAGTAACTGATTGTAACTCCATCATTGCCTCTGGTTTCAATCCTTCTGTGACCAGTGTTTGCAACATAGATAAATCCAGCGGAATCGAGTGCAACATCAAAATATGGACTTGGTACAATGAACTGTCCGTCATTTCTGCCAACCATTTTCTTAACCTCACCGCCTTTATCAAGGATAAATAAAGTCTTATTTGCTGCATCAGCAAAAACAACATTCGATTTATTAGCTGAAATAGAAGTGATTATACTGTTACTCTCAAAAGGGCCCCATTCATTCAGCAACTTTCCTTCGGAGTTGATAACAAGCACCATATCCATTGTTGAAGCATATATAGTATCCCCGAAATATCCCAGTGAAGTAACCGGTGCAGGTGCTTTGAGGGTCCATAACTGATTTAATTTCGAATCATAGCATGATACAAAGGAATCACCTCCGAGATAGATATTTCCTGAGCGTGATGCAGTAACAGCCTTAAGCGATCCTTCCTTAACGCTGAACTCATCTTCAATCTTCCAGTTTCCATCAGGATAAATCGCATTTTCAATTGTGGTTGAAGAAGTATCCGGACCTTCTGATTTTGAAGTATCAAAGACCATGTAGCCGATAAATACCAGTATAATCAGCACCGAAAATATAGCAGCAAATTTCTTATTCATCTTTTAGTCTTTACCAATATTTAAACATAGTAAATTTCTAGCATCCCTCATTATGAGGTATTTACCGGCAATTGCCATCGGTCCCCATGCTTCGATTCCATCCATGATCTTATGACTAGCCAACAGCTTTACACTCTTTTCCTGAACTTCAAAAAGAAATAAATTACAATCATCATCAAGCAGGTACATTTTATTTCCGCTTACTATATAGGGACCTAATCCGCGACCGTATCTGGTGTCTTTTCCGCTCGACCATACAGGTTTACGAAGATCGGATTTATGAAAACATACAAGCTGCTTTTTTAGCGGGCCAGCATTTTCCGGCATTACGCTCCAGATATAATCTCCTATAATAATCGGAGTCTGCTGGTCACTGGCAATTCCTTCTGTTCCCTTATGCTGCTCTTTTACTGTAGTAGTGAATTTACTTCCATCAAAATTAATTGCTATTCTCGCGGCGCCAGCACCGTAGCTTCCGAATACAGCTATCTCATTGTTTCCGAGAAGCAGGGGTGAGGCAGCAGTTGTTGCAGGGCTCCACTCTGTATTTGACCAAAGCAGTCTGCCGGCGTCTTCAGGTTCCGCAGACACGCCACAAACACCGCCAACAGCATTATAAACATACATCTTCCTGCCATGAATTGTCATTGGCATAATTGAGCCATGCGACATTCTTAAAGAATCAGGATTGGGAGTCTTCCAGAGTACTTTTCCTGTTGCACAATCAACACCTATCATAAGCGCTTTAACACCCGGAGCAATTATTGCCACGTCATTATCGATCAATGGACACTGTCCTGAGAAGAAGTCAGGAGTTATTCTTCCTGTTTCCCGTCCCGGAATACCATATTCTCTCTCGAGATCTATCGACCACAGCAGATTGCCGTTTATCGGATCGGTACACATAACATGAGATCTCGGTCCGATTGTTACAACATACTTATCTGTTACAGCCGGAATTGTCCTGGAATACCCATGGTTTCTTTTAAGTTCGACATAGTACCAGCGACGCCACAGTTCCTTTCCTGAAGCAAGTGAATAACACTTCAGGACATCTGCTTTACGCCGTTCGTTATAATCAAGAATATACACCCTGCCGTTATGGACAACCGGTCCGGCATATCCTTCACCGAGGGTTGCTTTCCAGACGATCGGAGGGCCGGTGGTATCCCAGGTTTCAGCAAGCGGTGTCGGATCTTTACTGATATTATCAAAATCAGCGCCTCTGAATCTTGGCCAGCTGCCCGGCAGAATCTCATCAGGTTCAGCAATTGTATCGAAGAACTCGCCAATTACCACAGAATCAGTTCTGATTACCATTGGCGGCCTGTTATCCATTCCCGGGACCCTGTTAATGATCTCAGCATGAGAATAACTGCCCGAGAGCCACAACGCAAGGGACAATACAAACACCGAAATTACTACTCCGATTACTATAGTTTTATATTTAGATTCTGCTGACATTAAAAAGTATAATTCAATTATAAGGCGCAAGTTAAAAAATCCAAGTAGATAACAGTTTAATGGGTGATATATTGCTACTATTTAGAATGGTTTTTAAGAATTTTTAACATCATTTTGTCTTAAACTTTTAACCATGACATGAATCCAAAACATGATTTTTGTCATATTAATAATATTTATCAAATCATCTTAATACATAGCTTTTATTCAGTTTATTTATATATTTACTTATATTATTTCTATTTTATAGTGTTTTTAATTTCAAAATGATTTGTGATTAACAAAATATCATTAGATTTGTAACCTGAATTTAAAAATGGATTACTTAATCAAGCTTTAAACAGTAGAAAGATATGTGCGGAATTGTTGGAGTATTCGATCTGAAAGTCAACTATATGGAACTTAGGGCTACAGTCCTTAAGATGTCAAAAAAAGTCAGGCACCGTGGTCCTGACTGGTCAGGAATATTTTACTGTGAAAAAGCTATACTCGCTCATGAAAGGCTTTCAATTGTAGATCCTCAATCGGGAAAACAGCCATTGTACAGCAAGGACGGGAATCTGATTCTTGCTGTAAACGGAGAGATTTACAATCACCAGGAGATCCGTAAAAGATACGAAGGCTCATATGAATTTTTAACTCATTCTGATTGTGAGGTGATCCTTCCTCTATACAGGGAAAAGGGACCAGCCTTTATTGAAGATCTTAGCGGTATATTCGCTTTTGCGCTGTATGACAAGGAGAAGGACTGCTACTTTATTGCAAGGGATCATATTGGGATCATACCTTTATATATAGGCTGGGATTCATTCGGAAATTTCTATGTTGCCTCAGAACTGAAAGCTCTGGAAGGAGTCTGCAATAAAATTCAGGAATTCCTTCCGGGTCATTATCTCTATAGTAAAGACGGTGTGATGACCAAATGGTATAAGCGCGACTGGATGGAGTATTCCGCTGTTGAAAACAATGAAACGAGCATAGAGGATCTGAAAGTTGCACTCGAGGCTGCAGTTCACCGCCAGCTTATGTCGGATGTTCCATACGGGGTTCTTCTTTCAGGCGGACTCGATTCTTCTGTTGTTTCGGCAATAGCTAAAAAATTCGCTCCAAAAAGGATAGAGACCCAGGATAAAAGCGAAGCATGGTGGCCGCAGCTGCACTCTTTTGCTGTTGGCCTTGAGGGTTCCCCCGATCTGGCTGCTGCAAGAAAGGTGGCTACTCATATCGGAACAATTCATCATGAAATAAACTTCACAGTTCAGGAGGGTCTTGATGCCATTCGTGATGTTATTTATCATATTGAAACATACGATGTTACTACTATACGTGCATCAACACCAATGTATCTTTTGGCCCGGGTAATCAAGTCAATGGGAGTGAAGATGGTTCTTTCAGGTGAAGGAGCTGATGAAATATTCGGCGGATATCTTTATTTCCATAAAGCCCCGGATGCAAAATCATTCCATGAAGAGACAGTGAGAAAAATCAGCAAACTGCATCTCTATGACTGCCTGCGTGCTAACAAATCTCTTGCAGCGTGGGGTGTTGAAGGACGTGTACCGTTTCTGGATAAGGAGTTTATGGATGTCGCAATGCGCCTTAATCCTAAGGATAAAATGATAGTAAAAGATAAAATGGAAAAGTGGGTACTGAGAAAAGCTTTCGAGGACTACCTGCCTGCAAGTGTTGCATGGAGACAGAAAGAGCAATTCTCCGATGGAGTAGGCTACAGCTGGATCGATACTCTTAAAGCGTTGGCTTCCAAAGAAATATCTGATGAACAGTTAGCAAACGCCAAATACCGTTTCCCGATCAATCCTCCTCCTACAAAGGAAGAGTACCTGTACAGAACCATTTTTACAGAGCACTTTCCGTCTGATTCAGCCGCTTCATGTGTACCATCAGTGCCATCTGTAGCATGCAGCACTCCTGAAGCACTGGCCTGGGATTCGTCATTCAGAAACCTGAACGATCCGTCAGGCAGGGCAGTGAAAAGTGTGCATAATGATTCGTATAAATAGACATCCTTTTTACCACAAAGGACACAAAGTACACACAAAGGACTCAAAGCTAAAACAATGAATTATTGTCCATTGCGCCCATTTTCATACGTATGATTAAATCCTTTGTGCCCTTTGCGAATATCCTTTGTGCCCTTTGTGGTTAATGGATTTAACTTTTAGTTGATTTTCCGATTTTAAATTATAATTTTAGATATCAGAATGAATATTATCCTTATTCATTCTTAATAAAAATTATAATATGAAAAGGAAATTTCCACTGGCACTATGCGCTTCCTATGCATTGATATCATGCAGCAATGCACCAAAGAATGAACAATTACCTAATATAGTCTATATCCTTGCCGATGACCTTGGTTATGGTGACCTGAGCTGCTACGGTCAGAAGAACTTTTCAACACCTAATATCGACAGGATAGCTTCACAGGGCATGCTTTTTACCCAGCACTATACAGGCTGCACTGTTTCAGCACCTTCACGATCAAGCCTCATGACCGGCTTACATACCGGACATACTCCAATCCGCGGAAATAAAGGATGGGAGCCCGAAGGTAACTGGCCTTTACCGGCAAACACATTCACTCTGGGAAAAATGCTGCAGTCGAAAGGATATACTACAGGTGCTTTCGGGAAATGGGGACTTGGTTTCATCGAATCAGATGGAGATCCTAATTTACAGGGAATTAATGAGTTCTATGGCTATAACTGCCAGAGTCTGGCTCATAATTATTACCCTGATCATCTCTGGCATAATCATGAAAAGATTCTGCTTCCGGAAAACGATAGCAGCAAAACAGGTGCTTATAGTGCTGATCTGATACATAAAGCCGCTCTTAACTTCATTGAAACAAACAAAGGAAAACCATTCTTTCTCTTTTATCCGACAACAATTCCGCATGCAGAACTATTTGCAAAAGAAGAATATATGAACAGGTTCCGAGGAAAATTCCTTCCTGAAAAATCATTCAAAGGAGTAGACGACGGACCAACTTTCAGAAAAGGTCCATATGGATCACAACCTGAGGGCCATGCTGCTTTTGCTGCAATGATTGCTCAGTTAGATGATTATGTTGGCGAGCTGATGGCAAAACTTACCGAACTTGGAATTGAAAAGAACACAATTGTGGTTTTTGCATCTGACAATGGTCCGCACCTTGAAGCAGGAGCAGACCCTGACTATTTCAACAGCAATGGCGAACTGAGGGGATATAAGCGTGACATGTATGAAGGTGGCATAAGAACTGCAATGCTCGTGAAATGGCCCGGAAAAGTTAAGGAAGGCTCAAAAAGCGATCATATCTCTGCTTTCTGGGATATCCTCCCGACTTTTGCTGAGATAACCGGGGCAGAGGTCAAGGCTGAAGTGGATGGCATTTCATTTCTTCCAGAGCTTCTGGGTAAAAAACAGAAACAGCATGAATATCTGTACTGGGAATTTCATGAGCAGGGCGGAAAAACAGCAATCAGAATGGGCAACTGGAAAGCGGTAAAACTTAATATTGACAAACCCGATAAAACTGTAACTGAGCTTTATGATC
The DNA here is from genome assembly GCA_016709865.1 of Bacteroidales bacterium. Classification (NCBI taxonomy): domain Bacteria; kingdom Pseudomonadati; phylum Bacteroidota; class Bacteroidia; order Bacteroidales; species Bacteroidales bacterium. The sequence goes on along the minus strand of JADJLX010000005.1, from coordinate 532,192 downwards.
TTTCAAAAGATATGGGTGAAACCAATAATGTCGCAGAAGCTAATCCTGAAATAGTAAAAAAACTGGAAGAACTTATGAAACAGGCACATAAACCGTCTGAAGTTTTTCCGTTTGCTAATGAATCAACAACTAAATAACTTGGTGTCCCTTAGTGTCTTAGTGTCTTGGTGGCATTTTTTTTCGCCACAAAGACTCCAAGGCGCAAAGAATCACCAAGGAATCCTGAACATATGAAAAAATTTAATCTTATTCCCGGTGCAATTGGCATAATGTCACTTGCATCAACCCAGCCGGCAAATGCCCAGGCAAGAGAAAAACCAAACATAATAATAATCTATGCCGACGATCTTGGCTACGGCGATGTAAGCTGTTATGGTGCTACTAGTCTCAAAACGCCAAATATTGACAGGATTGCCAAACAGGGGTTGCGTTTTACCAATGCACACTGCACATCAGCAACAAGCACTCCTTCAAGATATTCGCTTCTAACAGGTGAATATGCCTGGCGCAAAAAAGGAACAGGTGTGGCAACCGGAGATGCTGTTGCAATTATTCAACCCGGACGCACTACAATAGCATCGATACTGAAAAAAGCAGGTTATACAACCGGAGTTGTAGGCAAATGGCATCTTGGTCTGGGTGAAGAAGGTGGCGCTGACTGGAACGGAGAAATTAAATCTGGTCCGATGGATATCGGATTTGATTACAACTTTATACTTCCCGCCACAGGCGATCGTGTTCCATGCGTTTTTGTAGAAAACAGACGGGTGGTTAACCTTGATCCAAAAGATCCGATAAAAGTCAGTTTTACAGATCCCATACTCACAGAACCAACAGGCAAGGACCATCCCGAATTACTCAAATTACATCCGAGTCATGGTCACGATATGACTATTGTAAACGGAATCAGCAGGATAGGATATATGAGCGGCGGTAAGTCAGCTCTATGGATTGACGAGGATATTGCAGATGTAATTACCGGCAAAGCTGTTAAATTCATTGAAAATAATAAAGACAAGCCATTCTTCCTCTATTTTGCAACACATGATATCCATGTTCCGAGAACTCCAAATCAGAGGTTTGTGGGAAAGAGCGGGATGGGAGCCAGAGGCGATGCTATTCTTGAGTTCGATTGGTCTGTTGGCGAAATACTGAAAACTGTTGATAACCTTAAACTTTCAGGGAAAACCTTAATCATAGTTACAAGTGATAATGGTCCGGTTGTAGATGACGGATACAAAGACCAGGCTGTTGAACTGCTTGGTGATCATAAGCCTGCCGGACCACTCAGAGGTGGCAAATACAGTCTTTTTGACGGTGGAACAAGAGTTGTTTTTATTGCAAGGTGGAACGGCAAAATAAAAGCGGGCACATCTGATGCACTTTTCAGTCAGATCGATCTCATTTCTTCATTTGCTTCATTAACCGGACAATCTCTTGCAAAAGATGATGCACCTGACAGTTTCAATAGTCTGAATACTCTTCTGGGAAAATCAAAGACAGGACGTGAATATCTTGTTGAACATGCAGGCAGACTCACAATTATAAAAGGTGACTGGAAGTTCATTGAGCCGGGCGGCGGACAAAAGATTCAGGTAAATACAAATACTGAAACCGGAAATGATCCTGAACCACAGCTATATAATCTTAAAACTGATCTTGGAGAAAAAAGCAATGTAGCTGCCCAGAACCCTCTTATTGTTAAGGAATTAACAGAACTTCTGCAAAAAGTTAGAAATGACGGAAGAACAAGATTTTAAAATATATTCATGAGTTTTTACTTTGAATCTCAAATATTGAATCGTTTTACCGCCGAGGGCCACAGAGTATGCGCTGAGGGACGCAGAGAAGATTTTCCGATGGTTGATTCTCAGCGGCTCTCTGCAAAACTCTGCGTCACTCTGCGGTTAAATAAGATCTTAGCATTATGAAAAAACTATATGCAGTTATTGGTTTAAGTACTTCAGCAATAGTTCCGGTTGATGCAGATTTCATTCAATCTAAACCTGAAGTTGCAAAACCAAATGTAATCTTCATTCTGCTTGATGATTATGGATATACTGATCTTGGGTGCTATGGCAGTAAGTACTATCTGACTCCCAACATAGACAGGCTTGCTAAGCAGGGAGTAAGGTTTACAGATGCATATGCTTCCTGTCCGGTTTCATCGCCTACAAGGGCTTCAGTTATGACAGGAAAATACCCCGTAAATACTGGCATAACAGACTGGATCCCGGGCAGACAGGCTAGCAACAGCGGATCGGCTACGGATAAGCTTGTGGCATTGCCCTTCAAACTGCAGCTTGACCTGAATGAAACTACTATTGCCGAGGTGCTGAAGAATAATGGATACAAAACTATGATCTCCGGGAAATGGCACCTTGGGGAGACCGAAGAATACTGGCCCGAAAATCAGGGATTTGACGTTAATAAAGGCGGTTTCAGTAAAGGCTCCCCGGTTAAAAATAATGTTGCAAACGGATATTTCTCTCCCTATGGTAATCCAAGGCTTGAAGACGGACCTGTTGGTGAATATCTCACTGACAGGCAGACAGATGAAGCAATTTCCTTCATAACTGATAACAAGGAAAAACCATTCTATCTGTATCTCTCATATTATGCAGTTCATAATCCAATGCAGGGTAAAGAGAAACTTATTGAATACTTCACAAAACGTGCAGACTCAATGGGGCTTTCAAAACAGGAGGCATTTACAAGGAATAAAGCCTGGATTTTACCATCAATGAGCAATAATTTTAAAGAAAGAGTTATCCAGAGCAATCCTGTATATGCTGCTATGATATATAGTGTTGATGAAAACATAGGAAAGCTTCTCGCGAAACTCGAAGAATTTAAGCTTGACAAAAACACTATTATCATATTTACTTCAGACAATGGCGGATTATCAACATCTGAAGGTTCACCCACATGCAATGCCCCTCTAAGAGCAGGAAAGGGATGGCTATACGAAGGAGGCATAAGGGTGCCTTTAATCATAAGATATCCTTCCAAAGGCAAACCGGGCAGCGAAATAAAGACTCCTGTCTCTTCAATTGATTATTTCTCAACTATCTTAGAGATGACAGGATCATCTGCAAAAGGGGTTAAAACAGATGGCGTCAGCTTTGTTTCTTTATTTAAAGAGGATAAACTGAAGGAAAGACCTCTTTTCTGGCACTATCCGCACTATTCTAATCAGGGTGTCGAGCCGGGAAGTGCAGTGAGGCTGGGAAGATTCAAACTTATTGATAATTTTCAGTCAGGAAAACAGGAACTGTATGATCTTGAGAAAGACCTTTCTGAAACAAATGATATTTCAGCTTCAAATCCTGAAAAAACAAAGGAATTATTTAAACTGCTTCAGGAGTGGCGGACTAAAACCGGTGCAAAAATGATGACCAATAATCCTGTATGGGTTGGAAACATAAAATGAAAGTAATTGAAGAACATGTCACAGAGTGACACGGAGAAGACAAAGAGAGACACAGAGATAAATAAGTATTGCTCTGTGTAACTCTGTGAAAGCCTGAACTTGGCGAAGGTCTCTGTGGAACTCTGTGTAACAAAAAAACTCAAATAATGATATCTCTAAAATCAGTAGTAAGCCTTGGTGTTGTTACTCTGGCAGCAACACAAGCATTAGCTCAGAAAACAACATCATTTAAACCTGCAACTCCGAATATTGTCCTAATACTTATGGACGATATGGGCTATGGCGACATAGGCAGAACCGGAGCAAACCAGTATGATACTCCGAACCTTAACCGTCTGGCCAGCCAGGGCATGCAATTTACATGGTATTACTGCCCCCAGGCAGTTAGCAGTGCCTCCAGGGCCGGACTGATGACCGGTTGTTATCCAAACCGCGTTGGTATATCAGGAGCTCTGATGCCGTGGGCGCAGGTTGGTATTAACTCTGAAGAAACAACTATAGCTGAAGTACTTAAGACAAAGGGCTATCATACAAGCATCATCGGAAAATGGCATCTTGGACACCTGAAGCCTTTCCTGCCACTTCAGCATGGATTCGATGAATATTTCGGGATCCCATATTCAAATGATATGTGGCCTGTTGACTTCGATGGAGTACCTATACATCTCAAGGATACTTCAAGCAATAAAATGAAATATCCTGTTCTTCCACTGATAGAGGGTAATGAAAAAGTGGGAGAGGTGCCCGACCTCGCTGGTCAGGATAAGCTTACTACTGACTATACCGAAAGAGCAGTAAAATTTATTGATAACCATAAGAATGAAAAGTTTTTCCTGTATCTTCCTCATTCCATGGTACATATTCCCCTGGGTGTTTCAGAAAAATTCAGAGGAAAAAGCAAACAGGGAATGTACGGTGATGTAATGATGGAAGTCGACTGGTCAATTGGTGAAATAATGAAGGCACTTGAAAGGAATGGACTGGAAAAGAACACTCTTGTGATCTTCACAAGTGATAACGGACCGTGGCTCAACTTCGGAAATCATGCCGGGACAACAGGCGGACTTCGTGAAGGCAAAGGAACAAGCTGGGAAGGCGGCCAGCGTGTTCCCTGCATAATGAGATGGCCGGGTATCATTCCTGCCGGTGATATCTGCAATCAGCTTGCTTCATCAATTGATATCCTGCCAACACTTGCAGCAATTACAGGAGCATCACTGCCTGAAAAGAAAATTGACGGAGTCAGTATACTTCCATTGATGCTTGGAGACAAAACAGCATCTCCCCGGCATGAATTCTATTATTACTATCAGCAAAACGCTCTTGAGGCAGTTCAGAAAGACTACTGGAAACTGGTTCTGCCTCATAGCGGTCGAACCTACAGGGGTAAGAAACCGGGTACAGATGGCTGGCCCGGACCAACTGGAACAGAGGTTGTTAAAACCGCTCAACTGTATGACCTCAGGCGCGATCCGGGTGAATGGTACGATCTGGCTGAAATTTATCCTGAAAAAGTTAAGGAACTTGAATTAATTGCTGAGAAGGCTAGACAGGATCTTGGCGACGAAATAACAAAACAACCGGGAACAAACAGGCGAAAAGCAGGATCAATAAAATAGTCATATATTTATATATCACCAATTTAACCCCCCTTTAGGGGGGCTGGGGGGCAACCCAAAAAAAGATAAAATATGATAAACATTAAACATTTTCTTGGAATTGGCGCAGCTTCATTGCTGGTATCCAATTTATCCGCACAGGAACAGGTAAAACGTCCGAACATTATCTGGATCTCCACCGAAGATCTCAGTCCGCACATGGGCTGCTATGGAGACCAGGTGGCCAAAACTCCAAATATCGACAGGCTGGCATCACAGGGAACGAGGTTCACCAACGTTTTTACTACTGCAGCCATTAGTGCACCTGTCAGATCCGGGATTATTACCGGTATGTACCAGACGTCAATAGGCTGTATGCATATGCGTACTACATCCTACAGACGGGGTGTTGAAAATCCTCTTGAATTCACCGCTGTTCCTCCTCATTATGTTAAAGCTTTCACAGAATATATGAGGGCTGCAGGTTACTACTGTACCAACAATAACAAAACAGATTACCAGTTCTCGAAAGATCCTGTTCCGGCAAGCATCTGGGACGAGTGCAGTAAAAAAGCTCACTATAAAAATCGTCCGGATAAGAACCAGCCATTCTTTGCGGTTTTCAATTGGGTCGGTACTCATGAGAGCCAGGACTGGGATATAAGTAACGTTAAAACGGATCCTAAAACAGTAAAAGTTCCACCTTATTATCCTGATAATGAAATAATAAGACTGAATATCGCAAAGATGTACGACAATATTGCTCGACTCGACTCAGTGGTCGGAGCATTGGTTTCAGAACTTGAGAAAGAGGGGGAACTTGAGAATACAATCATCTTTTTCTGGGGCGATCATGGAGACGGATTGCCAAGAAGTAAAAGATGGTTATACGATTCAGGTCTTAATATTCCCCTGGTAATAAAGTTTCCCGGCAAATCAAAACCTGTAGTTGACAACAGGCTTATAAGCTCGATCGATTTCGGACCAACAGTTCTCTCTCTGGCAGGTATTCCGGTTCCTGCACATATGCAGGGAATTCCATTTCTTGGTGATCAGATTGGTGAGCCCAGAGATGCTGTATTTGCTGCACGCGACAGGGTTGATGAATCATACGATATGATCCGCTCAGTCCGCACAAAGGATTATCTCTATATTCGTAACTATTACCCTAACGAGCCGTACCCGATCTGGATTCCTTACCTGAACAATATGCCAATATTTAAGGAGATGCTTCGTCTTGATGCAGAAGGAAAACTCACTGGTCCGCAGAAGAGCTGGATGGCATATAACCGCCCTCCCGAAGAGCTTTATGATGTAAAAGCAGATCCTTTTCAATTAAAAAACCTGATTAATGATCCCTCATTAAAGCTTGTTCTTGCAGATCTGAGAAAAAGACATAAAACATGGACTCTCGAAACTGGTGATCTTGGTCATATGAATGAGCCTGAGATGATTGAGCAGATGTGGCCGGGAGGGAAACAGCCTGTATCAGATATTCCGTATTTTGTAATTAACAGTAATGAGGACCGTGCAACAAAAATTTACAGAACAGGAGGAGTCTATACTTCTCCAATGACTCTGAGCTTTTATTGTCCAACTCACGGAGCTTCACTAGTATATACTTTTGAGGAGTCTAAAAATCCACGCTGGTTATTATACAATGGACCTTTACATCTGAAACCAGGAAGCTATAATATCAGGGTAAAAGCGGTGAGATATGGGTATAAAGAAAGTGAAGAATTAAAAGGTAGTTTTGAGATAAGATAATTAATGCAAAGGTAAAAGGGCAAATAGCAAATGGCAAAGGGCGAAGAGCATGGATGGCAAAAACCTACTGAGAGGATAATTTCACTTAAGAAAAAAACTCTTGATGCTTCACGCTTTTTATCCATTGAGCAGGCAAAAATCATTACGCGCATATATAGGGAAAATGAGGATTTGCCTGTCATTATGAAACGTGCACTGGCCTTGTCTGAAGCTTTATGTAAGATGTCCATATCTATTGATCCCGAGGAACTTATTGTTGGGAACAGAACACCGGATATCAGGGCAGGTGTTGTTTTTCCGGAAGCAGGCATTACATGGCTTATAAACGAAATTGACAGCCTCCCTTCCCGTCCTCAGGATACTTTTAATGTAAGATCAGAGGATAAAATTTATTTCAAAGAAGTCATTGAACCCTATTGGAAAGGAAAAACCCTTGAAGATAACATCTATGGGCATTTTGGAGAACCGTTGTCAGCAATTGAGAAGGTTGTAAAGATTAATCAGAAAGATCATGCTCAGGGGCATATCTGTCCGGATGTTGAAAAATGGTTAAGGTTCGGGCCTGCCGGACTAAAAAAGACTGCTGATGAATATATTGCAGATTGCACTCCTGATAAAGCAATGTTCTATAAAAGCGTATCTGCCGCACTTAATGCTTCATGTAAATTCATTAAAAGATACAGTGAGCTGGCCTTTGATCTCGCAGCTATTGAGAACAATTCAGAATCAAAGAAGAATCTTAAAGAGATTGCTGAAGTATGTGATAATCTCTCAAAGAGACCACCTGAAACATTCCGGGAAGCAATTCAGTCCGTCTGGTTCCTGTTTGTTATACTGCAAATGGAGTCCAATGCTTCCTCATTTTCACCAGGCAGAATAGATCAATACCTGTATCAGTACTACATTTCTGATATAAAATCGGGAAAAACAGATCAAAGTGTCGTACAGGAACTTATTGATGCACTGTTTATAAAGTTCAACCATATAGTCTACATGCGCAACTCGCACAGCGCGAAATACTTTGCCGGGTTTCCTATCGGATTCAATGTTACAATCGGGGGACAATCAAAAATGGGTGAGGATGCTACCAATGAGTTATCCTATATGTTGCTAAAAGCCCAGGACCATGTACGTTTGCCACAACCCAACCTCACAGCCAGATTACATAAAGGCTCTCCGGCTGATTTTATAAAAGAATGTACCCGTATTATAGGGCTCGGGACAGGAATGCCTCAGATTGCAAATGATGAAAGTATTATTCCATCTCTTAAAACTGCAGGTATTGAGATAAAAGATGCATTAGACTATGCGCTTGTCGGTTGTGTGGAGTTAACCACTCAGGGAAATTTTCTTGGCTGGAGCGATGCGGCTATGTTCAATCTTGTTAAAGTACTTGAGCTTACAATGAACAATGGCAAATGTATGCTCACTGGTAGGCAGCTGGGATTGGAAACAGGTTATCTTTTTGATTTTTTAGAATTCGGTGATTTTGACAAAGCCTTTAAGAAACAGATTAACCACTTCATCCTTAAGATGACTGAAGCATGTGAAGTTGTTGAAAAATTTCACCAGACACACCTGCCTTCACCGTTTCTCTCATCAGTCGTTAATGATTGCCTTGTTAAAGGTCTGGATGTGACGGCAGGAGGGGCAAAGTACAATTATTCGGGGATCCAGGCCATTCAGGTTGCAAACATTGCTGATAGCATTGCTGTACTTAAGAAACTGGTATTTGATAAAGAAATTATCGGAAAAAAGACTTGTATTGAGATCCTTAGGAGAAATTATGAAGGAAACGAGAATATCAGGCAGCAATGTTTAAACCTTGTACCAAAATACGGCAATGATATACAATGGGTAGATGAATACGGTGAAGAATGTATCATGTATTTTGCTGATAAATTGTCTGGATACAAAAATTACCGGGGCGGTAAATATCATATGGGCCTATATACAGTTTCAGCACATGTACCTATGGGACAAAACGTTGCAGCCACTCCTGATGGAAGATTGTCAGGGACACCACTGGCTGACGGAGGATTGTCGCCCATGTATGGAAGGGATACTCACGGACCGACTGCTGTATTAAACTCTGTGAGTAGAATCCCTTCAGAGCGTGCCAGTAATGGAACACTATTGAATATGAAGTTTCTTCCGTCATTCTTTAAAAATGAACACGACCGGGATAAATTCAGTTCGTTTCTGAGGACATTTATTTCACTTCCAATTCATCATGTCCAGTTCAATGTGGTTACAAATGAAGAACTTATAAAAGCAAAAGCTGAGCCTGAATCTTACAGGGGCTTAACTGTCCGTGTTGCCGGATATACTGCTTACTTTACAGAATTATCAGAAGACCTACAAGATGAAATTATCAGTCGCACAACATATGGTAATAACATTTAAACTTTGCATTTTGCACTTTGCACTTTGATTTTTGAACTTAAACTTTTGCATATGAACCTTAACCTCAAACTTTTTACTGCTCTTGGACTGACAGCTGCAGCTCCGCTTCTGCAGGCCCAATCTTCCCAGCAACGTCCGAACATCATCTACATAATGAGCGACGACCATGCTTATCAGGCCATCAGTGCATATGGCGGGCCGCTTAAAGATCTCGCTCCAACCCCAAATATTGACAGAATTGCCAGGGATGGGATGCGCTTCGACCGCTGCCTTGTAACAAACTCTATTTCGGGACCATGCAGAGCGGTAGTTCTCACAGGTAAATACAGCCATTTAAATGGTTTTGTTAAGAACGAAGGACAGGCACCATTTGACGGCTCGCAGCAGACATTTCCGAAGCTGCTTCAGGCAGCAGGCTATAATACTGCAATGATAGGCAAATGGCACCTTGGATCAGACCCCACGGGTTTTAATCACTGGGAGATTCTGCCGGGACAGGGAAATTATTACAATCCCGATTTTATTAATAAAGACGGAAAGCATGTAGAACAGGGTTATGTAACAGAGATTATTACAGATAAAAGCATTGAATGGATAAAAAGTGTGAAAAGTACAGGCAAGCCCTTCATGCTGATGATGCACCACAAGGCACCTCACCGCGAATGGCAGCCTGGACCGGATGAATTATCTCTTTACAAGGATGTCACATTCCCTGAACCTTCAACTCTTTTTGATGACTACTCTAACAGAGGAACTGCTGAAAAATCGCAGGACATGTCAATCTCAAAAACTATGAGGCTTATAGAGGATCTCAAACTCTATCCTGCAGGAACAAAGACTAAAAATGTTGGTCTTAACCGTATGACACCTGAGCAAATGGCCGCCTGGGATAAAGTATATGATCCGATTATAAGCTATTTTTATGGAGCAAATCTTACAGGAAAGGAGTTAATCCGTTTCAAATACCAGCGTTATCTGCAGGATTACCTGGCTTGCATAGCTGCAGTAGACAAAAGCGTCGGGGAAGTGCTCGATTATCTTAAAGAAAACGGTCTTGATAAAAATACTGTTGTTATATATGCCTCAGATCAGGGCTTTTATCTGGGAGAACATGGCTGGTTCGACAAACGGTGGATGTTTGAGGAATCATATCGTACACCACTTCTTATTCAATGGCCCGGAACAACCAAACCAGGCAGTGTAAATAAAGATATTGTCTCGAATCTTGACTTTGCTGAAACAATTCTTGATATGGCGGGTGTTAAGATTCCGGCAGATATGCAGGGATTAAGCATGGTGCCTGTACTTAAAGGTAAAACACCGGCAAACTGGAGGAAAGAGCATTACTACCACTATTACGAATACCCTGCTGTTCATAGCGTTAAGCGACATTATGGTATAAGTACTGAAAGATATAAGCTAATTCATTTTTACTATGATATTGATGAATGGGAGCTATTTGATCTTAAAACTGATCCGCAGGAAATGAAAAATGTTTACAACGATCCGGCTTATAGTTCAGTTAAAGCTGACCTGCATAAAAGATTAAAGAAACTTATGACTAAGTATAAGGATAGTGAGGAACTGGCAAAAAGCTTACTGCCTAAATAATTTGTATTAATAAAATATTGCCTTTATGAATAAATTAAAAAGTCTGCTGCTCCTCTCTCTTATATTGGTTTTAATAGTCAGTTGTACTGAAACCAAAACGGATAATTCTCTTCCCAGAAGCACACCTGAAGCAGAAGGAGTATCATCTGAAGCAATTCTGCGGTTTGTAAATGCTGCCGATACTGAAGCAAATGAAATACACAGTTTTATGCTTCTCAGGCATGGAAAAGTAATTGCGGAAGGGTGGTGGGATCCATACAGACCTGATCTTAAACATACAATGTATTCTCTGAGCAAAAGCTTTACTTCAACTGCAATTGGATTTGCGGTTAGTGAAAAACTGCTTACGGTAAACGACAAGGTCCTTTCTTTTTTTCCTGAGGATGTTCCTGATACTATTTTCACAAAGCTCGAACAAATGACAGTTAAGGATCTTCTTACAATGTCTGCAGGACAGGATCCTGATCCGACATACAGGGTGGCAGGAAATAAAGGAAGCTGGACAAGAACATTTATAAGGACCCCTGTTGTGGATGAACCAGGGACAAAATTCCTTTATAACTCGCTGGCTACATTTATGTTATCCGCTATTGTACAAAAAGTTACAGGTGAAAAAGTTATAGATTATCTAACACCAAGATTCTTCATCCCCCTTGGAATTGACAGTATTGACTGGGAAGTAAACTCACAGGGTATAAATACGGGAGGATGGGGACTGAGACTCAAAACAGAAGACATTGCACGTGCAGGTCAGTTCTATCTTCAAAGAGGCAAATGGAACGGAAAACAATTATTGCCAGCAGAGTGGATTGATGAAGCTACATCTTTCAAGATAGATCAGGCTCCAAATGCCCCAAAGGCAATAAAGGATTCAAGTGACTGGACACAGGGATACTGTTACCAGTTCTGGCGTTGCCGGAATAATGCATACAGAGGTGATGGTGCTTATGGACAATACATGATTGTCTTTCCTGATCAGGACGCCGTTCTGGCAATTACATCTCAAACCGACGATATGCAGAAGGAATTAAACCTGGTATGGAAATATCTCTTACCTGCTATGCATAAAGAGAGTCTTCCTGCTAATGAAGATGCAGTATCAGCACTTAGAACAAGACTATTATCACTTGCACTTAAACCTGAAAATAAATCAGCTTCTTCCAACATAGGGAACATGATCAGCGGAAAAAAATTCCTGTTTAAGCCTAATAATCAACAGATTCAGAGCCTTTCCCTGATCAATGGTGATTCCCTTGTTACGCTTCATATCAATAAATCGAATACTGACTATGTGCTAAATTTTAAACATGCCAGCTGGTACCTTAGCGAAACAGAATTACCCGGGCCAAATCTGGTACCCAATAAAAATATCGAAATTCTAAGACCATTTAAGATTGCGGGAAGCTATACATGGCTCGACAGTAATTCAATAGAGCTCACATTAAGATATATTGAAAGTCCACATACTGAAACGATTACATGCATTTTCCTCAACGACAAAGTGGGGGTATCATCTAAAAATGTATTCTCAGGAAAAGACGATTTCAGGCTCATTGAAGGTGTATTAGAGAAATAGTAATGCACTTTCTCTGATGATAATTCGAATCTGGTGTAAAGATGCTGAGTCTTTACATTTTGTATATCGGCAAACCGGCACAGCAGTTCTTGAACTTCTTTTCGCTGCCGCATGGACAAGGATCATTTCTTTCCGGTAAAACCGGTTTAACTACCTGACTATCCTTATTCCTGATCCATTGCATTACGTTGGCAGGAGGACGTTTGTTTTTAAGTTCTTTTGCCATGTAATCCATATATGGCTCAACGTGGTGGAAAAACATCTTATAACCCTCACACAGATAATTCAGGCCCGGCTGTCCATCAGGAGAATTGATAAATCTGTGTTTCGGGCATTCACCATGACAGGCATAGCGCACATCGCACTGCAGACAATAACGGGGTAATTTATTCCGCTTATCAATTCCGAAATCAAACTGACGCTGCGATTTGACCATATCAAGAATCGGTTTCTCCATAATATTTCCCAGAAAATACTCAGGATACACATAGTGATCACATGAGAACAGGTCACCGTTATGCTCCATTACAAGGGCATCACCGCATGTTTCCGAGAAAACGCATAATCCGGGCATCTCACCAACATAATTTGCAAGAGTTGTGTCGAAGATCTGAACATAATACCTGGCAACATCATTTCGTACCCATTCATTAAAAATGGTTATGAGGAACTTCCCAAAATCTTTTGCACCTACTGACCAGTCTGTTACGCGTGCATCAGGCCCAAAAGAGGGAGCAACCAGATTCAGTTCCTCAGCTCCCGGCTTATTTGTATTCCTTTCAACAACAGGCAGAAACTGAATAAATCCGCTTCCTATCTTCTTAAGAAATCTGTAAGTTTCGGTTGCATAATGCACGTTATAACTGTTAACTACACTCAGAGTATTGAATTCAACTTTGTTTTTATGAAGAAGTTCAACACCCTTCATGACTCTCTTAAAAGTTGGTCCGCCTGAGTTTGTTTTCCTGTAATGATCATGATTATGTTCTTCACCATCTATTGAGATACCGACAAGTATATTATTGTCAGTAAAGAACTTACACCAATCATCATTAAGTTTGGTTCCGTTTGTCTGGAATGCATTTTCAATTGCCTTTCCACCAGCATATTTCTTCTGTAATTCAATAATATTTATAAAATAATCCAGTCCCAGAAGGGTAGGTTCTCCGCCTTGCCAGGTAAAAGTTACGACAGGAACATCCTGTACTTCAATATAATTTTTGATAAAATTCTCCAGGACATCTTCTTTCATCTTGAAATCACTCTTTCCGGGAAAAAGTTTACTCTTCTCAAGATAATAGCAATAGGTGCAATTAAGATTACAAACAGGCCCTGTTGGTTTTACCATCACATTGAAGGCTGTCGGCCTGTTGAGTTTCAGAGCATCGGTAAAGAGAATGTTTTTCATTAATACCTGTTTGTAAGCAACAATTGTTAAACGTGATTCTCAGAATTCAGGAATTGCGGTAAATTTATTAATTGTATTTATCTTTATTATCAAAAATAATCTGATTATGAAAAGAAGAAATTTTATTAAAGTTACTTCCATTGGAACTGCAGCTGCTGCATCATCATTATATTTTCCATCGCTTCATCAAGACAGAAAACTGAAGATAGGCCTTATTGGCGCCGGCTGGTATGGCATGGTAATAACTAAGGCAGCCCTTAAAGTAGGTGGAGTAGAAGTGATTGCTATATGCGATGTTGATTCGTCACATCTTTCAGCAAGTGCTGACGAACTTGAGAAACTTCAGGGATTACGTCCCAAAACATTCAAATATTATCAGGAACTTCTTGATCTGAAGGGCCTGGAAGCTGTTTTCATCGGAACAATGCCTCACTGGCATGCTTTGCAGTTTATTGCAGCCTGCAAAAAAGGTCTTGATATTTATTGTGAAAAGCCTCTTGCATATGATATAGCAGAAGGAATTGCAATGGTTAGTGCTGCAAATAAGGCTGGCAACATTGTTCAGCTGGGATTTCAGAGGCGGCAAAGTGCTGCATTCATGAAAACAAAAGAGCTCATTGAAAGCGGAAAGATTGGTAATGTTCATCAGATTGTTGCTCAGATTCACTATAATCCGGGACCACAGGATAATACAATACAGGCTCCGCCGGCATCTCTTGACTGGGAAGAGTGGTGCGGACCAGCCCCAAAGCTCGACTATAGGCCAAATATCGGTCATAAGGCCTGGAGACTGGAAAAGGAATATGGAAACGGACATCTCACTGATTGGGGAATTCATCATATTGATATCATTCGGAAGATAATGAATGAGAGCATGCCGGAAGAGTTCTATACCAGAGGTGGTAACTTCACATATGAGGGTAAAATCACAACACCCGATACCCTCACTGCTAACATGGCTTTCAAAAAGGCGTCGGTAGTATGGCAGCACCGCTTGTGGGGTCCAGGTGACCCGGTGAAAGAATTTAATAACGGGATCATCTTCCATGGAGAGAAAGGGTCAATCTTTGCAGAAGATAACAAGGTTGCGATTTTCCCAACCGGTAGAGATGCAAAAAGAGAAGATCTTAATATTCCGACTCCATTAATGCAGGAGAATCATGTTGAGACATTCATTAAAGCTGTGAGAGCCAAAGATAAAAACCTTATTGCCTGTACACCCGAAGATGCATTCCAGTCTACAGCTACTGTTCAGCTGGCCATGATTTCATATTATACCGGAACACTCGTAAAATGGGATCAGCAAAAGAAAGAGATCATTGGAAATCCGGAAGCATCCAAATTACTTAAGAGAGAATACCGGGGGAAATATATTCACCCCTGATCATTTGATCTATTTACTTTCAAAATAGGGAAGAAATTCTTTCAGGTTGTAACTATTGCATAAACCCTGAAACTCTTTCAGCAGCTGATCATTAAATGGTACACCCTTGTCTTTTCTTGAAAGCCAGGTTTCATGCTCTTTTTCACCGGCGGTATAGATTCGGTCCTGACCGGGCATTTTCTTTGAAGCCCTGAGTTCACGGAGTATATCACCTGTTGTCTTTTTGAAATTCTCAGGCTCCGTAAATGCACTTATATCAATAACTATAAAAAAGTGTCCGATGGGATATGGTACTTTCTTTCCATTTTCAAATCCTAATAACATCTTCATAAATGCACCCTGTTGAAGTGCCGCAGAAAGAATTTCGACTACTGTGGCATATCCATAACCTTTGTATCCTGCTGTTTCATCACCAACTCCGCCAAGAGGAGTGAGAGCAGCACGTCCCTTAATAAAATCTTCGAGGACTTCAACCGAATTGGTCTTGCTCTCGCCACTCTCATCAATAACCCATCCTTTTGGCATCTCTTTGCCTTCCCGGGCATAAAGTTCTACCTTTCCTCGTTGTGTTATTGAAGTGGCACAATCGAGGAGAAATGGGAATGGATCATCGCTCGGCATTCCAAAAGTAAGCGGATTTGTGCCAAGCATATTCTCTACTCCGAAGGTAGGCGCAACAGATGGTCTTGCATTTGTTCCTGTAATACCGATCATATTTTCTTTAACAGCCATAAGCGGATAATATCCTGCAAAACCATAGTGAGTTGAATTACGGACAGTTACCATGCCCATTCCGAACTCTTTGGCTTTCTTAATGGCCAGATTCATTGATTTGAATGCTATAACATGCCCCATGCCGTTATGCCCGTTAATTACTGCGGTTGTGGGACCTTCCTTCACTATTTCAAATTGAGTAACCGGATTAAGAATACCCTCCTTTATTCTGTCGAGGTAAATTGGTTTAAGCCTGTTTACTCCATGGGAGTCAAATCCAAGCTTGTCGGCCTTAAGCAGTACATCGCCAATAATAGAGGCATCCTCAGAGGGAATTCCAGCCTTTTCAAGGATACCCATCATAAACTTCTCAATCACATCAAAGGCAATATATCTTTGTTTCATATAAGGATAAGTTTAATTTTTTGTAATTAATATTTGCTATTTCCCGATACAGAAATTCTTAAAAATATTACCAAGAATCTCATCTGAGGTAATCTGCCCTGTTATCTCACCAAGATAATGAATCGCCTGTCTTATATCGATGGCAATAAGGTCTTCCGGAATCTGATTTTCAAGTCCGGTCAACACTCTGTCCAAACTTTCCGACACACGTAGTAAGGCTTCATAGTGTCTTATGTTAGTGACTATTACGTCATTTGAATTCAACCGTTCCTTCAGGACTTCTTCTCCGAGGATTGACCTTAGTTCGTCAAGACCTGATTTCTCTTTTGCAGAGATACACAGCAGAATCTCCCCGTTATTCAGACTTATTTCCTTAACCAATTCTTCTTTTTGTCCGGGTTGAGATTTATCACACTTATTGATGATTATTATCAATCGCTTTTCTGACTCCTTTATCATTTCCCTGACTGCCCTGATCCGCTTGTTTATTGATTCTGATGAATCTGAAACTTCATCCACAAGAAGAATCACAGAAGCCAGCGATATCTTTTCATGGGTTTTCTTAATTCCCATTGTTTCAATGACATCAGCAGTGTCGCGTAATCCTGCAGTATCGATGAATCTGTAAGCTAATCCATCTATTGTAATTGTATCTTCGATTGTATCACGGGTAGTACCGGGAATGTCAGACACAATTGCTTTCTCCTCATTCAGAAGAGCATTGAGTAGTGTTGATTTTCCTGAATTAGGTTTACCAACAATAACAACAGGAATTCCATTCTTTACAACATTACCAAGTGAAAAGGAGTTTGTCAGTTTATCCGATAATTTTTTTACACTTAATATTATGGATTTAAGATCATTGCGGTCAGCAAATTCAACATCTTCCTCTCCAAAATCAAGCTCAAGTTCAATAAGTGATGCAAAATTCAGAAGTTCAAATCTCAACCGGCCAATCTCTTCGGAAAAGCCACCACGCATCTGATTTACAGCTACCTTATGTGCTGCAAAGGTTGTAGATGCAATAACATCAGCAACTGCTTCGGCCTGAGACAGGTCAATTTTTCCATTTATAAAAGCTCTCTGTGTGAATTCACCAGGATTTGCCGTGATTGCTCCGTTTCTGATTAGCAGTTCCATTATCCTGTTAACAATATAAGGGGAGCCATGACAGGAAATTTCAGCAGCATTTTCGCCGGTATAGGAGTGGGGTGAACGGAAAATGCTCAAGAGCACTTCATCAATTACTGATTCACTATCTCTGATTTCTCCAAAAAGAATTGTGAAGCCCTTTTGATCTGTCAGCCTGATTTTTTTATCAGCCGCGAAAAAAATCTTATCACATATGCTGAGACACTCTGAACCACTGATTCTTACAATTGCTATCGCACCTCCAATAGCAGTTGCCGGTGCACATATAGTCTCTCCTGATCTGATCATTTTGCATTTAAATCTTAAGCAAATGTATGAAACTTAATTGAAGAGAAACTGTGAGCTCTTGGTTTATGCCAAATTTTAATAGCCACGAAGACGCCAATGCACAAAGGTTCACCAAGACATTCCTTAATTAAGAATTGGTGCTACTTTGTGTCTTCGTGCCTTGGTGGCTGATAAAATCTCACCTTTCGAGATTCTGTAAGCTAAATACCGAGTCATCAACCTTGGCTCCCTCAATAATTTTAGTCATTAAAATCACTGATTTTCTTTTTGTTATGATATTTTCTGCAGTCATTTCTTTTACCAGGTATTTTCCATCCTGAAGGGGATAAACACTCTTGATCTCAATTATTTTAAATAGCTCATTATCAAAATTATAAAACTCCATTTTTTCAATCTGATACTTTTCCATCATCAAGTAGCTTATCTTCCTTGAATAGCCATACTCATCAGCTTTGTCTTCGTTTACCGGTCTGCTTTCTATAATCCATTTACCGTTTTTTCCAGATCCTTCCATATGCTTATTTGTAAAATCTGCCGGTGCAGGGGAACTCATATCGGCATTTGAAAATTCAGAACTCATAAAACTTTTACCTTTTTCGGAGCTTACAATTCTCCTTGTTTTCTTTAGTGCCGGTAAATAGATCCACATCTCATCTGCACTGTTGCTGTTATCAATGATTAGCATAGCTGTGCCTCTGACATCAGCGGGTTCTAAAAATTTTATAAATCTTTTTTCCTGTCTCTCAGGGTAACTCCTGGTTGTCATTGAGATTGTTCTGGATCGTGTTGTGCCGTTCTTTTCTAGGATGGTAAGGTTAATATTTGCACTCATCGAACCTGCCATACTTAATTCCCTGCTTTTGTCCATTATACCTGAGGCATCAGGCTCTTGTGCCGCTGCCTGGTATATCGGAAGAAGCAGTAATAATGCTAAAATTTTTGTCTTCATCACTTTGTTTATTAAGTTTTAAGAATTCTTTACCTGCAAATTTTGGCCTGAATACCATTATAAAAGAAGGAATGATAAGTATGGCACCAATGAGGCAGGCGCCAATGGAGATTAATACCAGATATCCAAAGAATCTGATAGAAGTAAATCCTGACAGCATCAGTACAGAGAATCCTGCCATTACACTTGCTGCGTTTATTATTATACTGCGGCCAATAGTCCGGATTGCAGCTTCAGTAGCATCTGAATGAGATAATCCTTTACTGAAATATGAGTTGAAACACCAGACATATTGAATAGTAAAGTCCACACCAACTCCGATCATAATTGAGGTCAAAAGAGCGGTGGCTGCATCAAGGGCAATGCCTGTCAGTCCCATAAATCCAAACAGAATAACAATTGAAGTTGCAAGGGGTATTGAACCAATCAGTCCTCCCTTAAATGATTTGAAGATTATTGCCAGAAGAATGAATACCGTAAGAAGAGCAAACAAAAGTGATTTCAGCTGACCTCTGATTACTGATCCTGCAAAATCAGACATAATAATAGCATAACCGCCGATAGTCACTTCAGCAGGGAAATCCCGGGTAAGTAGAGCAATTTTATTACTCACTTCAGTGATAATTTTATTGTCAGGCTCTGCAAGTCTTATCAATATGTGAGCTTTTGTATTGTCAGAGTTCATGATCTGTTTAAAATCATCCTGATCACCACTCATATTATACAGTTCAAACATCTGGGCAATCGCGTTGCCTGAATCGGGAATTTTGTCATAACCATCTTCTCCTTTATCAAAAATTGCCTTGCTCATCTCTCTGACAGCCTGTGATATTGAAAATACGGTACCTACACCTTTCTGGCTCTCCATCTGTAATGTCAAATTGTCGATAGCCTTTAATACTTCGGGACTCTTAATATCGCCGGAAACCATAACAGAGATTGTCTGGGATCCTCCGAATTTTTCATTAATTATATTCGAAGCAAGTCTGACAGGATGCTTTTTTGGAAAATAGTTTTCCTGGTTCGTATCAGTCTTCAGTAGCAAAATTCCTGAAGAGATAATGACAGTTAATAATACAGAAACAATAAGTATGCTCCGTGGATAGTTAATAATTATTCCGGAAAGTCTGGCAAGGAAAATCTCACTTGTATTTTTTCTTACTTTACTTTTTATTAGTCCGGTTTTCCTGGAGCTTCTCAGATAAATAAACGCAGGTATAAGAGTAAGACTCATCACAAGAGCTATTGTCACTCCCGAAGCTCCCAGTATACCTACCCTTCTCGCAGGAATAATAGAATGTGTTAACAGTCCGAGAATCCCTGCTATAGTTGTTAAACCGCTGAAAAGAATTGGCATATTAAGCGAACCCAGTAGTTCACTGATCAAAGAATAATTTGAAATTGCACTGTTTTGTTTTCTTATTTCCTGGTATCTCGCAACAAGATAAATTCCATAATTATTAGCTACTGCTATAAGAATAATAGGAACCAGCAGAGTCATTATAGACATTTTCCATCCAAGAAGCGGAATCATTCCCATACTTATCAAAGTGGAAATCAGAACAACCGAGAAGGGCATAAATACGCTTCTCCAGTCGCCAAGGGTAAGCTTGAGAACAAGCAACATAATCACCAGAGCTGCCGGAACAAGAAGCAGTCCGTCCCTTCTGACATCTTCCATTATATGCCTCCTGATATATGGCAGGCCGCCTTTAGCTATTTTTGTTCTTCCCGGATGTTCTCTGATTACAGAATCAATTCCGGCAAGAGTTTCAAATTCAGGAATCCTGCTGTCAATTGTTGCTGTTATTGAGGCAGTTGTCATGTCAGAAGATATGACAATATCACGGGCAAATCTGTTATTGAGGACACGATCAGTAAGTTCTTTTACTTCAGCGGTTTCAACAGGTATGCTTTCAATAAGCTTCTCTGCTACCATCATCCCGTCTTCTCCCTTTATGCCCCTTATTGTAAATGGTGAAAGACGGTCTGAGATACCTTTTAGCTTTGCGAGATCGCGATCGATTGCTTTTATCTGTTTAAGGTTCTCCTCACTTAGAATAGAACTGTCAGAGAAGATAATGACAACCATATCCTGAACTCCAAACTCGCTCTCTATCTTGTCAGTCTCGATCCTTGAATTCATTTCTGCAGGTACATAGTTCCTGATATCCGGATCGGTTTCAGCAAATGGAATCAATAATCCGAAAAAGCCGCCAAGTGCCAGGGAGATGACAATAATCAGCCACCTGAATCTAATTATTAGCTCTGTCATGCTTTCAGAAATCTACTCTTATGGAAATATAAACCGAATTCATAAAATCGTCTGTAATATCATAAAGAGAACCCTTTATACCGCTGTAATATTCAGCTCCCGCGGTAATAGTCAACCCATCTGTAGGTTTAAACCTTAATTCAGGAAGTAAAAGAAAATCATGCGATGTAAAATTGTAGATTGATAATACTGATGGCATTAGCTTTCCGTAAGCAAAGTCAGTTTCTATCCTTAAGGCTCCTGAATGATAATATCTTTCAAGCTGGTAATTGTACAGACGATTGAATGAGCCAACCTGCTGCCTTACATACTCCGGCAAATTAAAACCCGGATCTGCCATCAGTTGAGCAAGAAGCTGATAATCAGGTTCACTGCCAATTAACGGCTGTACATCCGGCTCTGTGAAATGATTCACACGCTTTCCTGAATATTCACCGGCTATTCTCCAGTTACCTGTCGAGCAGTCAGTTCCGATAACCCATTTTAGTTCAGGTAAAGGAACATGCTCATCGACTAACGATGAAAGGTGAGGGTCAGACCACGCCGCCTCTCCTCTGAGACCAAAACTTCCTAAGGTTGTTTCAAAATCAAGTCCAAGTGCTCTGGTTTTGTAAGGAGTCATTTTCAACTCAGTATAAGTTGAAGGAATTGGTCCTGTCATATCAAGTCTGAAATCGGAAAGGGAAATACCAGCCATCGGATCGTAACCATCATACCATGATAGCGCCCAGTCAATGTTTGACAGGTGTATATCTGCTCTGAAACCATAACTGAACATTTCTTTGTCCGTAACTAGTGATCGGATCTGATCGATAGTTACATTTTCAGGTAAAGGAATCGGATCAATAATTAATACTGATGACTTGTAATACGGAACCGCAACAGCTTCAATATTAATATTCTCCGAGGGATACCAGTTGAAAGAGGAGAGGAGATTACCCATATCAATATCTTCACGGTCAGGTGAACGCGAAAGAAGATTTTGCGGGCTTAATCTGGAGTTTGTACTTGTAAAATCGGCTTTTCCCCACTTTATAATCTTTTGACCGGCTGACAGATCCCACTTTTTTCCATAAAACCGAACCCAGGCTTCCTTTAAATCAAGAAAACTTACCGGTTCCAGAAATTCCGCACCATATCTGAACCGCATATCAGCAAAAGCCTTAAAATTAAGGCCATTGCCGGCTTCCATCATCACTCCTAAATCTGAAAATGCACTGGAGACATATGGTTTATTCCTGTCTCCATGATCTATCCCGGAATATAGACCTGCCCTGACAAAACCTGACAAGTTTATTAGTTTCTGATTCCCGGCACTTTCTCCAGATGTAATTTCCTGTGCGTATATTACAAGTGACAGCCGGAGAATTAAGAATAATCCAATTGTTGAACTTCGCAAAAGAATCATTTTGTTTTTTATGCAAAGGAACCGGATATGAACCAGAAATTAGTCTGATCCGGCTGTGCCGGACCAATGGTTTGCAAAGTTGTTGTTCGTGCCTGTCGGGCAGGACTTTCTATGCAGAAATACCTGATGCTTTCTCCCTGTACTCCCGGGGAGTTAAACCTGTATGGCTCTTGAAGATAGAATTAAAAGTTGTCTTGGAATTGAATCCGGCATCAAAAGCAATTGCAAGAATTGTATAATTGTTATACCGGTGATCTGAAAATCTTTCAATAACTTCTTTTACCCTGTATTCATTGATAAAAGTGAAAAAGTTCTTTTTATGTTTTTCATTAAGAATCTGGGTAATATAATGCCGGGGAATAGATGTCATTGCTGAGAGATCCTGAATGGTAAGATCACGGTCAAGATATGGCTTCTTTTCTTCCACGAAAGAAATAAGATTTCTGAGGTATTTGTTTGCCTGCTCTTCCTTCAGACCACTTTTTACGTATTTCTCCTGTTCCGTCTTATCAACAGGCTCAGGTTTCAGCTCCTGACCAAAAATCACAGGCTGCCTGATAGCATAAAAACTGTACACAAATGAAAAGAGTGTGATAAATCCAAATATTACAAAATAGGGGTCAAAAGGTATATAGTTACCAAGCATATTTAATCCGCCAAGAATAAACAGTATGAAATAGGCAGCATAAAAACTGACAGAAATAATTTTCAGCCAGTTAAGCGTAAGTATACCTGAAGTGTAGGAAACCAGATTCATAAGGTTATTCTGGTGCCGCTTTATCTCAATAAAGGCAAGGATGCTGTAAGCTGTGACAGACAGAAAGAAGCTGAATCCATATACTATCCTGAGTGATATAAATCTATCGCGTACAAAAAAGCTCTTCAGATCCTCAAGCAGCGGCTGTGCTCTGAAAATGACAGATACTGTCAGGAAGATAACAAAAGGTATAAAGTGAAAAAGGGCAAACCAGTTGAACTTCATATCCGGACGTGTCATGTACTTTACATATAAATAAAGCAACGGGCCATAAGTAAAAGCAACAACAGGAAAAGAATATATTTCCAGAAGCTTATTGTTTACAAGGGTAAAAAGCATCTCAGAACAGATAAGAAAAAGCCATGAGGCCATTAGTCTGTTAGCTATTGTAAATGGCTTCTTGGTAGAAATAAGTAATCCTGCAAAGAATGATTGTGAAATTCCGATATATAATACTGGATCGATATTCACGATTATGGATATGATAATTATCACTCAAATATAACGAAAAGCCGATAATTATTCGGTATTTTTGAACCTTAAGTTTAGGCTTAACTATATTAGTTTTGCAGAACAAAACGCAAACAAATTACTTAATATCTGATATTTATGAGCATTCTTTTAAACAGAAACTCTAAAGTTATAGTCCAGGGATTCACCGGAACAGAGGGCACTTTTCATGCCACTCAAATGATTGAGTACGGGACTAAAGTTGTAGGTGGAGTAACTCCCGGTAAAGGTGGTCAGAAGCATCTCGACCTTCCTGTTTTCAATACAGTCAGGGAAGCCGTAGATGCTGCAGGTGCTGAAATCTCAGTGATATTCGTACCACCATCATTTGGCGCTGATGCAATTATGGAAGCAGCAAATGGAGGAATCAAACTTATTGTGACAATAACTGAAGGGATCCCTGTATCAGATATGGTTATTGTAAAAGAGTACCTTAAATCGTTCGATTGCAGGTTAATAGGACCAAATTGTCCTGGTATTATTACTCCCGGTGAAGCAAAGGTCGGGATTATGCCCGGATTTATACACAGAAAAGGGACTGTAGGGATTATTTCAAGGTCCGGAACTCTTACCTATGAAGCTGTTGACCAGGTTACAAAGATGGGACTGGGACAGTCAACCTGCATTGGAATCGGTGGCGATCCTATTGTAGGAACCACAACTCTTGATGCAGTAAAACTGATGATGAATGATGATGAAACAAAAGCAATCGTAGTCATAGGCGAAATAGGGGGAAGCATGGAGAATGAGGCTGCTTTATGGATAAAGGATCACAGCACCAAGCCTGTAATAGGTTTTATTGCCGGACAAACGGCACCAAAGGGTCGCAGAATGGGACATGCCGGTGCAATCATTGGCGGAAAGGATGATACTGCATCTGCCAAAATGGAGATTATGAAAAAGTGCGGCATTCATGTAGTTGAATCACCTGCTGAAATCGGTGCAACAGTAGCAAAAGTATTAATGGCTAAATAATGTATTTAATTGATTAATAAATAATTATATTAACATTTGCGTCTATTTGCCCCCCTGCCCCCCTAAAGGGGGGTTAAATCTGAATCACAATATAGCCCCCTTTAGGGGGATGGGGGCAAAAATATTTTATATTTGCAAAAATTTTAAAACAGAACAAAATGGGATTATTAGCAGGAAAAACAGCCCTGATAACAGGTGCATCAAGAGGAATAGGTAAAGCAATTGCTCTTAGATTTGCTCATGAAGGTGCAGATATAGCAATTACCAATATAGCTGATGATGAAGAGTTTAAGAATACTATAAAAGAGATTGAAAAACTGGGTGTTAAAGCAAAGGGTTATGTCTCTAATGCTGCAAGTTTCGACGATTCCCAGCGTGTAATAAATGATGTTGTAAAGGATTTTACGCGAGTTGATATACTTGTAAATAATGCCGGAATTACAAAAGACACTCTACTTATGCGAATGACAGAGGACCAATGGGATGCTGTTATTGCTGTTAACCTTAAGTCAGTATTTAATCTTACCAAAGCTGTATTGCAGACAATGCTCAAACAGAAAAGCGGATCCATAATAAACATGAGCTCTGTTGTTGGGGTATCAGGCAATGCCGGACAGAGTAACTATTCCGCATCGAAGGCAGGCATACTTGGCTTCACAAAAAGCGTAGCAAAAGAAGTTGGTTCAAGAAATATCAGATGCAATGCGATTGCTCCAGGTTTTATTCTGACTGAAATGACAGAAAAATTACCTGAAGATGTAAAAAAAGAGTGGGCTGAAAAAATTCCTTTGAGGCGGGGCGGAACCCCTGAGGATGTGGCAAATACATGCTTATATCTCGCTTCCGATCTGTCATCATATGTAACCGGACAAACAATTCATGTCTGTGGAGGTATGTTAACTTAAAAATATTTATTATCTTTACGAAACCGCAGGGCACCCATCCTTTTTAGCACGAGGAAATGCAGCGAGACATATTTATTCCACACTTATTTTAAACGGGGGCCCTGCTTCTTTTTTTTACCATCCTCTCATTAAATGGACAATATAATCTTCTATCTTATCATCATAATTCCTGTGGCAGGTTTTATTATCGAAAGATATCTTGATCATCTGAATTCCAAAATGTGGTCAGAAAACCTTCCCCTTAAATTAAAAGGAATCTGCGATGAAGAGGAGTACAGGAAGTCACAGCTCTACCAGAAAGAAAACAACACTCTTTCACTTTGGACATCCTCTTTCAATCTGGTAATAATACTCGTTATGATTATTGCCGGAGGCTTCGCAATGGTTGATGGTTTAGCACGATCATTCACAATGAATATTGTGCTCATTTCACTAATATTCTTTGGTATTATAGGATTCGCCTCAGATATTATTAATATCCCCTTCAGCTATTATGACACTTTTGTAATTGAAAAGAAATATGGATTTAATACTATGAGTGTGAGGACCTTTATAACAGATCATATCAAATCGTGGTTTATTGCGCTATTGGTAGGTGCACCTGTTCTGGGACTGATAACCTGGTTCTATTATAAATCCGGTCCGAATTTCTGGCTCTACGCATGGGGTCTGATTACACTTTTTTCTGTTTTTATCAACCTTTTTTATTCCGAACTTATTGTACCGCTGTTCAATAAACAAGTTCCACTTGAAGAAGGTTCCTTAAGAACAGCAATAGAAGCATTTGCAAATAAAACCGGATTCAAACTCAAAAACATCTATATAATTGACGGTTCAAAGAGAAGTACCAAGGCTAATGCATATTTTTCAGGATTCGGGCCAAAGAAAAGAATTGTACTATATGATACTTTGCACAAGGAACTTACTGAAGAGGAGATAGTTGCCGTACTGGCTCATGAAATAGGACATTACAGGAAGAAACATGTGTTAATAACACTTCTTTTCTCTGTAATTCTTACCGGATTGATGCTTTTCCTTTTTTCACTTATGGTTAATAATCCGGCATTGTCGGAAGCATTAGGATCCAGGACCACAAGCTTTCATATGGGACTGATTGTCTTTGGAATACTTTATAGTCCTTTATCTTTATTAATCGGATTGTTGACAAACTATATATCAAGGAAAAACGAATATGCAGCTGACCGGTTTGTCAAGGAATATTTCAAATCAGAAATCCTTGCTGTTGCACTGAAGAAGCTTTCTGTCAAAAACCTCTCTAACATGATGCCGCATCCTGCATATGTATTCTTTCATTATTCGCATCCACCCCTGCTTAGCAGGCTGGAAAAACTCGATTGATTAATTATATTTGTGAAATAATTTGCCTCCTTAGCTCAGTTGGTAGAGCAGCTCATTCGTAATGAGCAGGTCGTGGGTTCGAGTCCCATTGGAGGCTCATAAAAGGTAAAGACGCAGCATGCTGCGTCTTTATCTTTTTGAGCGGGAAAAGGGATTCGAACCCTCGACCCTCAGCTTGGGAAGCTGATGCTCTACCCCTGAGCTACTCCCGCAATTGGTACTCTGAAATTTTATGATGCAAATTTATTGTAATTTTTCAGATTCCTGCAATCCAACTCCAAAATCCCAGTCACTATAAAACTGCTTCAGAAAATTTTCAAGATATAAATGCCTCTCTTCAGCCAGTTTTCTTCCTGTTTCAGTGTTCATCAAATCTTTCAGTTTCAGAAGCTTATCGTAAAAATGTCCTATTGTTGATTTGCTTTTACCATCAGAAATTTCGCCAGGGATATATATTGCATTATTCCTGAAGCCTCCATAATTAAAGGCCCTGGCAATACCAATTGCCCCAATGGCATCCAGACGGTCGGCATCCTGAAGAACCATTAGCAGAGGATCTTTTTCTCCATCATAAGTTTTTTTATTACTGAAAGAAACACTCCTGATCGCATTGATTACCTGATCAATAATCTCATCTAATCCCGCACTTTTCATGAATTCTTCAAGAATCTTATAACCGTTTTCCTGATTATCCTTATTGAACTTTGAATCAGCAGTGTCGTGAAGCAGAACGGCAAGATCCAGAGCGAAAGGATCAACAAGCTTTTCCTTATCGTTTATATAAACTGCCAGTTTCCTCACTCTTTCTATATGGTACCAGTCATGTCCGCTGTCAAACCCTGCCATCCTCTGCTTTGCGAACTCTTCCGCAGATTTTAATATATCCTGTCTGTTCATTTATCTGATTTAAATTGCCAGATGAAAATACATAATCTATTTTTGTAAATCTTTTAATCCTCAAAAATAAATGAAGGCAGCAATTATAACAATAGGTGATGAGCTTTTAATAGGTCAGACGGTAGATACTAACTCAGCTTGGATGGGTGCTGAACTTAGCAAGGCAGGTTTTGATGTATATCGCATGACCTCCATCCACGACAGGAGAGATGATATTATATATGCCCTGAATGAAGCTGCCGGAAAAACTGATGTGGTTCTGATTACCGGAGGTCTTGGACCAACCAGCGATGATATAACCAAACAGACATTGTGTGAATTCTTTAACACTAAGCTGGTTATGAATACAGAAGTACTTAAGATGATTGAAGACATGCTGGCCCGGAGGAATTTCCCGATGAATGAGAATAACCGCAGACAGGCTGAAGTGCCCGAATCATGTCTTGTTATTAAAAATGCTGCAGGGACGGCACCAGGCATGTGGTTTGAAAAAGACGGGACAATATATATTTCAATGCCTGGGGTTCCTTATGAAATGAAATATATTATGCAGGAACATGTACTTCCTGAACTCAGAAAACGCTTTACATCACAAATCATAATTCACAGGAATATAATGACTTATGGAACAGCTGAAGCTAAACTGGCTGAGATCCTTACCGAATTTGAAGCGGCTCTTCCTGCTGCTGTTAAACTGGCTTATCTTCCTGCATGGGGAATCATAAAACTCAGACTTACAGCAACAGGCGAAGAACAATCTGTTATCGAAAAAATACTGGAAGAACAGGTAAAGAAACTATTTAAAGTAATTCCTGAATTCATTTACGCTGAAAATGAAGAGACTATGGAAATGGTAATCGGAAGACTCTTAAATGAAAAGAATAAAACCTTATGTACTGTTGAAAGCTGTACCGGCGGAGAGATTGCCCATATGATTACAAGCGTTCCCGGAAGTTCAGCTTACTATAAAGGATCTGTTGTGGCTTATTCAAATTCTGTCAAGACTCAATTACTTGGAATAAAAGAAGATACTATTAAACAGCATGGTGCTGTAAGCGAAGAAACAGTAATTGAAATGGCTATTGCAGCCAGAAAATTATTAAATACTGATTTTGCAGTTGCTACATCAGGAATTGCAGGTCCTGAAGGAGGAACTGAATCAAAACCTGTCGGAACATTATGGATAGCTGTTGCATCTGAAAAAGGGACAGTAACAGAGAAACGGATTCTGGGAAATGACAGAATAAGCAATATTAAAAGGTTTTCACTGGCTGCATTGAACCTCCTCAGAAAGCAGATTATCAACATTTAGCCAGTTTATGAACAAGTGTTATATAATTGTATATGTAATACTTAGCCCCCCTTTAGGGGGGTTGGGTGGCATGCAGTTAAAAAAAGTGCATCAAATATTTGTATAATCAGATAAAAATCACGTATTTTGCGCTTCATTTTAAAGGGACAAACGTTAGTTAAGAAGTAAAACAAACATCAATGTCAAAGATTTGTCAGGTTACAGGGAAAAAAGCGATGACTGGAAATAACGTTTCGCACTCAAAGAGAAGGACCAAGAGAAAATTTTATCCTAATCTTTTTGTAAAGAAATATTATCTGCCGGAAGAAGAGAGATGGATTTCTCTTAAAATTTCAGCTGCAGGCATACGTCTTATAAGCAAAAACGGACTCACAAGAGTTCTGAAAGATGCAAAGGAAAAAGGTTACATTTTGAATTATTAAAAACAGAATAGAAAATGGCAAAGAAGGCTAAAGGTAACAGGCAGCAGGTAATTCTGGAATGTACCGAGCATAAAGAAAGCGGACAACCGGGAACTTCAAGGTATATTACTACCAAGAACAGGAAGAATACTCCTGATCGTCTTGAAAGGAAAAAATATAATCCTATTCTTAAAAAAACCACACTTCACAGAGAAATAAAGTAAACAGTATAGACCATGGCAAAGAAAGTTGTTGCAACACTTAAGACAGGAGCAGGCAAGGCATTTACAAAGTGTATCAAAATGACCAAGTCGGATAAATCCGGAGCTTACCTGTTCAAGGAAGAGATCGTTCATAATGATCACATTAAGGACTTCTTCACTAAAAAGTAAGAGAAACATTAATACAATTTACTCTTAAGATATTCATAGCTTTCTTCTTAGCAGAAGGAAGCTTTTTTTATATTTACTTTTCATAATTGATTCAAAATGGCTTTGCTGGGATTTCTTGGGAGAGATAAGAAAGAGAGTCTTGACAAAGGGCTCGAAAAAACTAAGGAAAGCGTTTTTCATAAGCTCTCCAGGGCTGTAGCAGGAAAATCTAAGGTTGATGAAGAAGTACTTGACAACCTCGAGGAAGTACTAGTTTCCTCTGATGTGGGTGTCACAACAACACTAAACATTATTGAAAGGATTGAAGCCCGGGTTGCGAGAGATAAATACCTGAATACAAGCGAATTAAATAATATTCTTAAAGAAGAAATAGTTGCACTTCTGGAAAAGAATCAGAGTGATAAGGAATCAGATTTTTCAACTCCGTTCAAAACAAAGCCATACGTAATTATGGTAGTTGGTGTAAACGGGGCAGGAAAAACTACTACTATTGCAAAACTCGCTCATCAGTTCAAACTTGCAGGAAAAAATGTACTCATTGGTGCTGCTGATACATTCCGTGCTGCAGCTATTGATCAGCTTCAGATATGGGCCGACAGGGCAGGAGTAAAGCTAATCAAACAGCAGATGGGTTCCGATCCGGCTTCTGTGGCATACGACACTTTGCGTTCAGCTGTTGCCGAAGGCTCTGATGTTGTGATAATTGATACTGCCGGCAGACTCCATAATAAAATAAACCTGATGACTGAATTATCCAAAATAAAAAGGGTAATGGAAAAAGTCGTTGCTGATGCACCTCATGAGGTTCTGCTGGTTCTCGATGGATCAACAGGACAAAACGCATTTGAACAGGCAAAACAATTCACAGCTGCCACCGATGTAACTGCTCTGGCAATAACCAAACTCGATGGAACAGCAAAGGGTGGGGTTGTAATTGGAATATCGGATCAGTTTAAAATCCCTGTTAAATATATTGGAATCGGCGAAAAACTCGAAGACCTTCTGATATTCAACAGATTCGATTTTGTAGATTCGCTGTTCAGCTCTAAATGATTTCATGAAAAATAAAAAAATAAATATTGTAACATTAGGTTGTTCCAAGAACGTTGTCGATTCGGAGAAACTGCTTAAACAACTAAGTGCAGGAGGATACAGCGTTATCTATGATTCTGATGATACTACAGCCGGAACAGTAATAATAAATACATGCGGGTTTATTAATGATGCAAAGGAAGAGAGCGTTGACACAATCCTGAGGTTTGTTAAAGCAAAAGAGGCCGGACGCATTAACAATCTGTATGTTATGGGCTGTCTGGCTGAAAGATACGTTGATGCTTTGAAACATGAGATTCCTGAAGTTAAGCGATACTTCGGTGTTAACAATATGAATGACATTCTTAATGAACTGGGTGTCACAATGCGTTCTGATCTTCTTACTGACAGAACAATAACTGGTCCCGGTCATTATGCTTATCTGAAAATCTCTGAGGGTTGTGACCGTACATGTGCATTTTGTGCCATTCCGGCAATACGTGGCAAGTATATTTCAAGGCCACTGGAAGAATTAGTAAAAGAGGCTGAAAATCTCGCTGGAAAAGGAGTTAAGGAACTTATACTGATTGCCCAGGATCTTAGTTACTA
This sequence comes from Bacteroidales bacterium, assembly GCA_016709865.1. NCBI lineage: Bacteria > Pseudomonadati > Bacteroidota > Bacteroidia > Bacteroidales > Bacteroidales bacterium. The sequence continues at coordinate 500,669 of JADJLX010000005.1, read as the reverse complement.
TGGCCTCGACCTTTATAAAAAACAAGCACTTCCTGAACTTGTCAGGGAGTTATTAAAAATTGAATCAATCGAATGGATACGGCTCCATTATCTCTACCCTGCAAATTTCCCGATGGAACTTATTCCTTTAATCAGAGATAATCCAAAGATCTGCCGCTATATTGACATACCTATTCAGCATATTACTGACAATATGCTCGGACTAATGAAAAGGTCACACAACAGGAAGGAAACCGAATTTGTCCTGAACAAACTCCGCAATGAGATTCCTGATGCTGTGATAAGAACTACTCTGATTGCAGGACATCCGGGAGAAACTGAGCAGGATTACACTGAACTTAAAGACTTTATATCAGAATTCAGGTTTGACAGACTTGGTGTTTTTGCATATTCTCATGAAGAGGACACCTTCTCCTATGAAAAGTATAAAGATGAAATCCCCACGGACGAAAAAGAATCACGGGTGGCGGAACTAATGGAACTTCAGCAGAATATATCGGCTGATTTAAATGAATCCCTTGTCGGAAGAACATTTAAGGTTATAATCGACAGGAGGGAGGGAGAATTTTTTATAGGAAGAACAGAATATGACAGTCCGGAAGTCGACCAGGAGGTTCTGATTTCTGTTGATCACAATCTGATTCCTGGAAATTTCTACAATATAAAAATTACAAAAAGTGGAGATTTCGATCTGTACGGTAGTCCTGTTTAAACGCTGAGGTCGACAGCCCCTCTGCCGCTCTGCGGCATCTCCCCTAAAGGGGAGTTAAACTGCATAAGGAAAATATTTCACTGATTTACAGAATAATAGCCCCCCTTTAGGGGGGGTTGGGGGGCAATTAAACTGTTGTATCTGTCTTCTCGGGCAGCTCCTCTTTTTTATGCTGAATTTTAATTTTGATCTCAGATTTTGCACTGTTGAATCCAACATTTATCAGATCTCCCTCATGAAGATTGGCTTTAATAAGAAGCTCAGCCATAGGATCTTCGAGATACTTCTGAATTGCCCGTTTGAGCGGTCTTGCACCAAAGTTAGCATCAAAGCCTCTTTCAGCAATATAATCTCTCGCACCTGTTGCTATTTTCAGTTTATATCCCAGCGACTGAACCCTGTCATACAGACCTTTAAGTTCGAGATCTATGATCTTGTTAATCTCAGCTTTACCAAGCGAGTTAAACATTATTACATCATCAATCCTGTTCAGGAATTCAGGAGCAAAAGTCTTCTGAAGTGCTTTCTGCAGAATACTCTTTGTATGCTCATCACGAGAAGCCTGTTTGGCAGAAGTATCGAATCCGATTCCATGTCCAAACTCTGCAATCTGCCTGGTCCCGATATTTGATGTCAGAATAACAATGGTATTTCTGAAGTCCACACGTCTTCCAAGGCTATCGGTAAGCTGACCTTCATCAAGTACCTGCAGCATAATGTGAAATACATCGGGATGTGCTTTCTCTATCTCATCAAGAAGTACAACCGAGTATGGTTTTCTTCTTACCTTTTCGGTAAGCTGTCCGCCTTCCTCATATCCTACATATCCAGGAGGTGCCCCCACAAGTCTTGACACAGAGAACTTCTCCATGTATTCACTCATGTCGATCCTCACAAGATTATCGGTAGTATCGAACAAAAACTTTGCAAGAACCTTTGCAAGCTGGGTTTTTCCAACACCGGTAGGTCCAAGGAAAATAAATGTACCTATCGGCTTGTTGGGATCTTTAAGTCCGGCTCTGTTCCTTTGAATTGATTTTACTACTTTCAAAATTGCTTCATCCTGACCAATTACGCTTCCTTTGAGCTCATCGGCCATATTTAAAAGTTTGGTACCCTCGGTTGTTGCAATTCTCTGAACAGGAACACCTGTCATCATGGCAACAACTTCAGCAACTTTTTCAGCATCAACCGTTTCACGATTAACAGCAAGTTCTTTTTCCCATTTCTTCTTCTCCTGATCAATCATGTCCAGAAGATCCTTCTCACGGTCGCGGAAGCTTGCTGCCTTCTCGAAATTCTGATTCTTGACTGCCATCATCTTTTCCTTCTTGGTCTCCTCAAGCTGATTTTCAAGAGAAAGGATCTTTTCAGGAACAACAATATTTGAAATATGCACCCTGGAACCTGATTCATCAAGTGCATCAATCGCTTTGTCGGGAAGATGACGGTCTGATATATAACGGTTTGTAAGTTTTACGCATGCATCAATTGCATCGTCGGTATACATTACATTATGATGCTCCTCATATCTCTCCTTAATATTATGGAGTATGTGAATTGTCTCTTCAATTGAAGTTGGTTCAACAATAACTTTCTGGAATCTTCTCTCAAGTGCACCATCTTTCTCAATATGCTGACGGTATTCATCAAGTGTTGTCGCACCAATACACTGAATTTCTCCGCGGGCCAGGGCAGGCTTTAGCATATTGGCAGCATCCAGTGATCCAGTTGCGCCTCCGGCACCTACTATAGTATGTATTTCATCAATGAAAAGTATGATATTGTCATTCTTGGAAAGTTCGTTGAGAATAGCTTTCATTCGCTCTTCAAACTGACCACGATACTTCGTTCCGGCAACTATTGATGCAAGGTCAAGAGCAACTACTCTTTTGTTGAAAAGTACTCTTGATACATTTTTTTTGATAATCCTCAGTGCCAGACCTTCTGCTATAGCTGACTTTCCTACTCCCGGTTCACCAATAAGTACGGGATTGTTCTTTTTCCTGCGCGACAGGATCTGTGCCAAACGCTCAATTTCCCGTTCTCTTCCGACAACCGGATCAAGTCTTCCTTCTTCGGCTGCCTTGGTAAGGTCAATTCCGAAATTATCAAGAACAGGAGTGTCAGATGATGATTTTGAAGACGAAGGAGAGGAGGGCTGACCTTTACCGGGGCCACTGAAACTCTGACCTTCATCGTCCTCATCCCTTGGAAAATCGGCTTTGGCAGACGGTGATTCTGCTTCAACCATCCTTCTCACTGACTGATAATCAACATCAAGCTCAGATAAAAACCTCGTAACAAGAGCATTTTCGTCTTTAAGGATCGCTAAAAGCAGATGTTCTGTATCAATAGTATTACTTTTTAATGCTTTAGCTTCAAGATATACCAGTTTGAGAATCCGTTCAGTACTTCTTAATAAGGGTATTACTTCGTGGTCAGCCACAGGAACCGGGCTTTCCACCTTAATGCTCTTCTCAAGAGAACCCTTAAGCACCAGAAGATCTATTCCCTGATTAATAAGTATCTCTATCGCCACGCTCTCACCGTCTCTGAGTATGCCCAGAAAAAGATGCTCCGGACTTATATGACTGTTTCCCAGCCGTATAGCCTCCTCTTTAGAATACCCGAGAATATCTTTTACCCTTTGCGAAAATTGTGAATCCATATTTTGATCTTTCAATTAGCTGATTAATAAAGTTAACGACAATATGTCAGATATACTCCGACAAAGTTACGCATAACTACATTTTCAAAGGTAAATTATGCATAATATCTGTATGACAATTTTCATGCCCAATTATGAACAAAGAATGTTAAAAAATCAGTGCACGGAAAGGTCAAAAATAGCCAAATATTAACTATTTTCGTAATTCCAAACCCCGGAATGGAGGTTTGCGTGTAAATGTTTAATTAATAGTCTGTTATGTCAGAGAGAGAAAGAATCATCCAGGTAAATATTGAGGAGGAGATGAAGTCGGCCTACATTGATTATTCAATGTCGGTCATTGTATCGCGTGCATTGCCTGATGTCAGAGATGGACTTAAGCCTGTTCATCGCAGGGTACTGTTTGGAATGTCTGAATTGGGAGTGCTTTCAAACAAAGCATATAAAAAGTCTGCAAGGATAGTAGGAGAGGTGCTCGGTAAGTTCCATCCGCATGGTGACTCATCGGTATACGAAGCAATGGTAAGGATGGCTCAGGAATGGTCATTAAGGTACCCCTTGGTTGACGGCCAGGGTAACTTTGGATCTGTGGATGGTGATAGTCCTGCCGCAATGCGTTATACCGAGGCACGACTCAAGAAAATTGCTGAGGAGATGCTTGCCGATATAGATAAGGAGACTGTTGACTTTCAGCCAAACTTCGATGATTCACTTACTGAACCTACCGTTCTGCCAACCAGAATTCCGCAACTGCTGGTTAACGGAGCCTCAGGTATTGCAGTAGGTATGGCAACAAACATGCCGCCTCATAACCTTACAGAAGTTATTGACGCTACAGTTGCTTACATTGACAATAATGAGATAACCAGTGATGAAATACTGCAGTATGTCAAAGGACCGGACTTTCCGACAGGCGGAATAATCTACGGAAGTCAGGGCATCAGGGATGCATGTGAGACCGGCAGGGGAAGGATTGTTGTTCGGGCTAAAACCGACATAGAACTGACTCATTCAGGAAGGGAGTGTATAATTGTCAATGAGATTCCCTACATGGTCAACAAGGCAGAAATGATCAGGAAGATTGCTGATCTTATTAATGAGAAGAAACTCGACGGAATATCGTATATCAATGATGAGTCGGACCGCAACGGGATGAGAATTGTAATAATCCTCAAAAAAGATGCAAGCGCAGCTGTGGTCCTTAACAACCTTTATAAATACTCATCTCTTCAGACCTCATTCAGCGTAAATAATATCGCACTTGTGAAGGGGCGTCCTAAGACACTTAATACAAAGGACCAGATTCATTATTTCGTAAAACATCGTCACGAGGTTATTATAAGAAGGACCAAATACGATCTTGACCAGGCAGAAAAGAGAGCACATATCCTTGAAGGTCTGATAATTGCCAGTGATAATATAGATGAAGTAATTGCAATTATCAAATCATCTCAGACTCCTGAAATAGCCCGCGAGAGACTGATGGAAAGATTCGGACTTTCTGACATACAGTCGAGAGCTATAGTTGAAATGCGCCTGCGCCAGCTAACCGGACTTGAGCAGGAGAAGCTCAGAGCAGAGTATGATGAGATTATGAAACTCATTGATTATCTGAAGAGTGTCCTTGCCAGTACTGAACTTCAGATGAAGATAATAAAAGATGAACTTCTTGAAATAAAAGAGAAATATGGCGATGCACGTCGTACAGAGATAGTACCTAACGCGGAAGAATTTAATCCTGAAGACTTTTATGCCGATGATGAAATGGTTATTACTATTTCTCACATGGGATATATTAAAAGAACACCACTCACTGAATTCAGGAGACAAAACAGGGGTGGTACAGGTGCAAAAGGCGGTGCCACAAGGGATGAAGATTTCATTGAGCATCTTTATATTGCTACAATGCACAATACAATGCTCTTCTTTACCAGAAACGGAAAATGCTACTGGCTGAAGGTTTACGCAATTCCTGAAGGCTCAAGAACATCGAAAGGCAGAGCAATGCAGAATCTTATTAACATCGAACCTAATGACAATGTCAGGGCATTTATAAATGTCAAGAATCTGAATGATGAAGAATACATTAATAATAACTTCATCGTGCTTTGTACCACCAAGGGAATTATCAAGAAGACATCACTCGAGGCGTACTCAAGGCCCAGGATCAATGGGGTAAATGCTATTACGGTAAGGGAAGGTGATGAGCTACTGGAGGCCAGAATGACTAACGGTCAGCATCATATAATGCTGGCTGTCAAGTCGGGACGCGCTATCAGGTTCCCTGAAGCATCAGTGAGACCGATGGGAAGAACTGCCTCAGGAGTAAGAGGAATCAGGCTGGCTAATGAGGATACCGACTTTGTTATTGGCATGATCACTGTTGAAGCAAAAGAAAAAGATATTATGGTTGTTTCTGAAAAAGGATATGGAAAACGATCAGATATTGATGGTTACAGGATCACAAACAGAGGCGGAAAAGGAGTTAAGACCATAAATATTACCGATAAGACCGGATTCCTTATTGCATTGAAAGATGTTACTGATAATCACGATCTGATGATTATTACCCAATTCGGAAACATTCTTCGCAGCCCGGTATCTGCTTTAAGGGTAATGGGAAGGGCAACCCAGGGAGTAAGATTGATCAATTTAAGAGAAAACGATATTATAGCCTCAATAGCCTGTGTACTTGTAAATGAGGACGATGAGCCAATTGAAACTGTTATAAATGAAGAAAGTAATATTAATGCTGAGGAAAATGGCAAAGAATTTGATGTTTAATAAGTAATATTATAAATTTGGAAAATTTTTAAAGACAATTTAATTAAAATTATAATCATGAAAAAGTATTTTCTGCTGATAGCAGCCGTAGTAAGTATCTCATTCGGAGCCATGGCCCAGAAGGGCAAAGTTACAAGCGCCTTGAGCTATATCGACCAGGGCCTTCTCGACAAAGCTAAAGAAGCAATTGACCAGGCAATGGTAGATGAAAAATCAAAAGACTGGTTTAACACTTATTTTGCTAAAGGTAAACTTTGCCAGGCCTCTTTTGAATCTGAAAATCCAAAATTCAAAGAGTTCTATCCCGATCCACTTGCAGAAGCATACGCTTCATATGAGAAAGCAATGGAACTTGATCCAAAAGGATCAATGAAGAAAAAGATCATTACTAACATGATCTACAACTCACTGGCTGTTAATCTTTATGCTCAGGGTAGTGCCAGGTTCGAGGCCAAGGAATATGAAGGTGCCCTGAAATCATTTGAAACTCAGATAAAAATAACTGAAAGTGATAAATACGCCGGAGCAATTGATACAGGGATGTATTATAATGCCGGACTGGCTGCAGTTAATTGTGGCAAATACGATGAAGCAATCAAATATTTCGAGAAGTGTGCTGAGATGAAATATCTTGGTATCACTCCTTATTATCAGATATATGAGAGCTGGCTGGGAAAAGGTGACACAATTAAAGCTGAATCTATTCTTACAGGTCTTACTGAAAAATTCCCAGGCGACAAGAGCATCACTCTTCAGCTGATTGACCTTTATATAAAGAGTAATAAAAATGAAGAAGCTCTGAAATATATCAAAGTTGCCAAAGAAGCAGATCCGGGTAATTACAGCTTATTTTTTGCTGCTGGGATTATTTTCCTGAATCAGAACAGAAATGATGAAGCTATTGTGGAACTCGGCAAATCAATCGAACTTAAAGGTGATTTATACGACACACAATACGGAATGGGAGCAGCCTATATCAACAAAGCTTCAGATATGTTTGTGAAAGCAAATGAAATTATGGATGTAAAAAAATACACCGAAGCAATTGATCAGGCAAATGCTGTCTATTCAAAAGCACTTCCATACATGGAAAAAGCATATGAACTGAAACCTGATGATGTTTATTCTATGAGAAGTCTGAAAGAACTGTATTACAGACTTAAGATGACTGACAAATACAATACAATCAAAACTAAACTTGATGTAATTGATGGTAAGTAATAATTACCTGAACTGAATACAAAAGGGACGCAATGCATCCCTTTTTTGTTTCAATATGCTGATAAACAGGGGATAGCAGTAAGTTTGCACTTGCAGTAGATACTTGATTCCTGAATCAATTTCAATATATTCTATTTTACATAATATTAATTATAGGCTTTATTAGATAATTTCCTGCCAGCTTGCTGGTTGACATAAAATCAGATACGCTTTACGCTTTACGCTTTACGCTCTACGCTTTACGCTTCTTCCTTTCTAACCAATCTATAAATAAAATACACAACCGTCAGAATAATAATAAATATCGCCATTGCTCCCAATTCCTTTAAAGGAAGATTTGACAATACCCATATTATTGTAAGAATACTGATTCCCGGAATTATATACCCGCCAGGTATCCGGTAATGACCCTTTTCTCCGTAGTTTTTAATCCTGAACCGGATAAGTGCAAGTATCACTCCCAGATAAATCAATAAATATGAAGCACTTGAAAGCATTGCTAGTTGCCGAAATTCTCCAATTGAAGCAAAAATGAATCCAATGGCTGCATAAACAATTATTGAAACATATGGTGTTCTGAATTTTGGATGCACCGACGCAAGTGCCTCTGATTTAAGTACTTTGTCCCTGGCTGCTGCAAAAAGAATCCTTGGCATATTAAGAACCATTCCACTTATATTTCCAAACATCGAAAATGAAGCACCAACCAAAACAATTGTAACTCCGATTGGTCCGAACATACGCTTGCCGGCCTCAGCCAATGGCGCATTGCGAAAATCAACTATTGAGCTGCCAAGTATACCCTGAACTGTAAGCTGAATAAGAATATAAAGGATAACAACAATCAAAATACTGAGCATAATGCCCTTTGGAATAGTTTTTACAGGATTTTTAATCTCTCCGCTTACATTCAGGGCTGTTTCGGCACCAACAAATGCAAATAGCAATATAAGAGATATCTCGCCAAGGTCCCTTGACGAATTAGTGGCAACTACCTGACTATCTGACGGATTAATAAAGAACCATCCGAGTAAACCAATCATCAGTAATGGTACCAGCTTTGCTATAGTGTTAATTTTCACAATCATAATAGCATTCTTAATCCCTCTGATATTTAAATATGCCAGTCCTCCGAAGACTACACCAAAAAACAGAATTCTTACCCACTGTAACTCAAATTGCGGTATAAAATATGCAAGTGTATCAGCAAGACCATTTGCCACTGCAGCATTAGCCATAATGGCTGCTCCAAAGATAAATATGTTGGTTGTCATGAAACCGGCATACTTACCAAAAGCTGTCTCAATATATGAATAAGCCCCGCCGGTCCTGGTAATCATCGAACCAATCTCAGCAAAACACAGCATTATGAAAATCATCAGAAAACCGCAAACAAGATATGCCCAGATACTTCCCGATCCAAGCCTTTCTGCTACAAGTGCCGGCAGGATAAATATTCCTGCGCCTATAATAATATTAATGGAATTGGAAACAAGCCCCCACAACCCTATTTCCCTTTTCAGACCTTCATCTTCTGTCATTTCCTGTTTTCTTTCTCGCTATGACGCTAAGGCGCTAAGCATTTTAAAGAGTATTCAGAATATCCTTAAGCAACCTGTCAAAATCCATTCCTCCTTTTGATGTTGAAGAATATCCCAATATTACAACTACCAATTCCTGTGAAGGCATAATGAAAATTCTCTGCCCATCGTGTCCGACACACATATACATATCTTCAGGTGCTGACGGGAGTTTTTTGCTCTTATTCAGCCAGAAGAAAGATCCGTATTCTCCTCCGCTTGCCTTAGCTTCTGATGTTGTATATTTTACCCATCCTTCAGGAAGGATTCTTTCGCCATTAAAAACGCCATCATTCTGATATAGAAGCCCGAACCTGGCGTAGTCGCGGGCTGTAGCATACAGGTATGAAGATCCGATCCTTGTACCTGTAGGATCAACTTCAAAAATAATATCAGGCATTCCTGTCTTAAAAAACAGTTCGGTATAAGGAAACTGATAATAAGTAGAATCATCAGGAAACTGCTTACGAATCAACCAGTTAACTATATTTGTAGTTCCTGATGAGTAATACCAGAATGTACCCGGATTATGTTCAAGCGGTTGTTCAAAAGAATATCTTCCCATATCACTTTCACAATGAAGCATAACATTAACAGACGATCTGTTACCGTAATCTTCATTCCATTTAAGACCGCTCTGCATCTGCATCAGGTCATTCATTGTTATTTTGCTTCTTTCATCTGCCTTCCATTCTTCAATATCTGCCGGTGACTGAATATCGATTTTTCCCTCTTTCACAAGTACGCCAACAATTGCATTTGTGAAACTCTTTGCCATCGACCAGCTGAGAAACCTTGTTTTACTGTTAAACTGCGGTTTATATGCCTCTGCTACCGGAATTCCTTTATGCAGAACCATGAATGCAAATGCATTGCCTGTATAAGCATTATCTTCAATCAGACTTTTTGTTATTGCATTAAGAGCTTCCAGATTAATACCGGTTACAGTGTCTGGTATAACATCTCCTAACGGCCATGCGATTGTATCCTGCGAATATCCTGACTTAACACTCAGTGGATATTTCTCAGAACGCAGTTCCTTTTCCTTGAAATCCCTCAAAAGTGTGACGCCAAATCCTTCCCTGTAGATTGCTTTTGACTTTCTCCATAGAAAACGACTTGTAACACTCTTATTATTTATATCAACCTTGTTTTTGGTATACTTAATGAATGAGAAATTGAGATCAACGTTTTCAACATCATTTTGTTCTCTTCCCGAGACAAACACGGCAGAACAAAGGTTTTTTGCAGCATATCCAGTAATTATAGGCAGCAAAGTATTAAGGTAGATGCAGCCTCCTAAAATAACTGCTCCAAAGAATGCAAGTACTCCGTAAAGTACTCTTTTTGTGGTTCTTGTCATTGTTTTTACTATTTATTAGTCAGTCATTGCGAGGAGTGTGCGACGAAGCAATCCTTATGTGTTTAACTTTTCGGTATTATCCCTATGCCTGGTCTATCCGGCAATGTCACCTTACCATCCACTACAGTAACTCCCTCAAAAACATCATTACTGATCAGCAGATTACCATCAAGATCAGCCCAGTCGACCATTGGAGAAAGCTGTGAAGCAGCTGATACGGCACATGATGTTTCTGTCATACAACCAACCATAACCTTCATCCCAAGCGCTCTTGCCATGCCAATCATGGTATAGGCAGCTCTCATCCCGCCACATTTCATCAGCTTAATATTGATTCCGCTATAAGCACCCTGGATTCCCTTAAAATCAGCAATTGTCTGAATTGCTTCATCGGCTATTATCGGTAGCGGACTGTTTTGCGTCAGCCAGGCGATATCATCAACATTAGCTTTTGGCATTGGCTGCTCAACAAATACAACTCCCTGTTCTTTAAGCCAAAAGGTCATTTCAAGAGCCATCTTTTTATCGGCCCAGCCCTGATTAACATCCACACAAATAAGTGTATCTGTCACACTTCTTACAGTCTCTATCATCTCTTTATCGTTTCCCTGACCAAGCTTTACTTTGAGAATCTTATATGGGGATGCTTCACGAACCTTTTCTTTTACTACTTCAGGCTTATCAATACCAATTGTAAATGAAGTATTTGGAGTATTTTCAGGATTTAGTCCCCAAATCCGGTACCATGGCTGATTCATGAGCTTGCCAACAAGATCATGAAGGGCTATATCAACAGAAGCCTTGGCTGCATAGTTGCCTGGTGTCAGCTTATCAGTATATGCAAGAATTTCTTCCATCAGAAAGGGGCTGGAGAAGTTCGAAAGATCTATCTTTTTCAGAAACTGTGTTGCCGTTTCATGACTTTCTCCGAGATATGGCGGCATGGATGCTTCACCATAACCTATAACTCCATCATATTCTATCTCTGTGAGCATTACAGGAGTTGTACTTCTTGATCCGGAAGCAAGTGTAAAAACGTGTTTTAGCTGTAACTCGTAAGGTTTGAACCTGAAAACTATTTTGCCATTTTTCCCGGGATTTTTCTGATCTGACTTTGAATTCTGACAACCAAATGAAATATATGAGAATCCAACTCCTCCTGCTGCAAGCATTGTGCAATTTTTAATAAATTTTCTTCTATTATTCATCCTGAATTCTCTGTGTTTTCTATTACTAATATTATAAACAGCCTGATTTTCAATACAGTTCATGAGAGCTGACATGCACGATTCCTGAATCATCCTCTGCTCCCAGTATTCTCTGGGCGGACAGTAAAGAATTCTTTCTGAAACTGCTGAAGTTCGTCCTGGATGAATCCAGACTATTAATCATTACTCTCGATGAGGCATGAATGAATTCACTATCACCTATGTAAAGAGCTACATGAGTAACATGATCACCTTTTTCATCACGTGTTCCGAAAAAAAGCAGATCTCCTTTTTGCAGATCAGAATAACCTTCTGATACACTTACATGATCACCATGCAATGCCTGCAAAGATGCATCTCTTGACAGAATGAGACCGTTTCTGAAGAAAACCGATTGCATAAAACCACTGCAATCAACTGCTTTTGAAGATGTTCCTCCCCACAAATATGGTAATCCAAGGAAAGTGAATGCAGTTTTAATTACTTCATCTGGTGTTACCAGTCTATCATTTTTCCAGTGCGGATACTCAACAGATGAAGACTTTCTTATGACCCCTGCCCTCCCATCCGGAAATGTAATATTTACATATTTACCTGATTCACCTGTTTTAATAAGAATTGCTCCTGAAACTAGATCTCCAACAACTCCTGATTCATCGGCAGATGTATATACCCATCCTGAATTTTCGGTAAATATTACTTTCACTTCACTTTTCCAGTTGGAGAATTCATTTTGTCCATCAACATCAGGGACGATTTCTCTGTCCAGGAGATGTATTTGTCTGGTGTCCTTACCAATACCCAAGACTCCTCCGTTTTTAGTACTATAACAGGTGTACCAAGAATAGCCTGGGAAACAAGTTCTGATTTGTGCATAGGTTCTTTCCTCAGGTTGGCAACACTCAATGTCACGACACCAAAACATTTCTTGTATAAAGAGGTGTCAGGAAGTATTATGATGCTGTCTATTAGACCAATATCAGATTTAGCTAAAGCATTAATTATATCAGATTTAATCTCCGGAATTGTAGTTTCACCTTTCACAATTATCCTGTCCTTTCCATAAGTTGCTGCAGTAATATTACATATAGCTTCTCGTTTGTCAGCTATGTATTTCAGTGCAATTCTGTCTATTTCAGATTGGAACTTATTTTCCGGAACAGGACTGCAGCTATTGCATGCCAATACAAGCAAGAAAAAGAATAAGTAGCTATTAAAAAGTAACCTTATTCTGAAACTATGTTTCACCTGTTTTGAATTTATCTTTATACATTTCAAATTTATAATAATTTATCGTTTATTTCTCACCTTGGGGATATTTCAAAATTTATATAACTTTAGGTGTAAATATCTATTGTTACTTAACTTCCTGAAAAATATTGGATTTAACTTAAAATTATTAATTATGAAAAGAAATTTCTTGGTTTTTGCTGCTTTCCTGATTTCATCAGTAATCTCAGCCCAGGTAGCCGATTTCTCAGGTTCTTGGAAACTGAACAATACAAAAAGCAAACTGGGTGACCAGTTCAGCATGGCTCCTAAAGAGATCATAATAACGCAGGGTGCTAATGAGCTCAATGTTGAGAGACACTCAAGCTTTCAGGATCAGGAATTCACAACTAAGGATAAGTTTACTCTGGATGGCAAAGAGTGTGTAAATGCTGGCTGGCAGGATACACAGAAAAAGTCTACACTAACTTTATCTGAGGATAAAAAGTCGATTAAATGCATAACAAAATTCGCGATGGGCGATGGTAATGAAATGATCGTTACTGAAGTGTATAAGATGGATGGATCCAATTTAGTTATTGAATCCAGCGCTTCGTCATCATTCGGCGAAATGGCTGAGACAATGGTTTACGACAAGCAATAATCGGTAACTATTGTTTCCACCTCGTAAGTTGCGGGATATGTGAAGTATAAAACCAGGGTTTTAGCGGACCATATCCCATTTTTATTTACTTTTTTTTAAATACTTTAAGTTAGGAAAGTATCTTTGCAGCTTAATTTCTACTGTAAAATAATAATCTATGAATCTAATTACATTCCTATTCCCATTACTCCTTTTGTTGCCTGTTCCACAGGGAAAAACTAAAATTTATGAATGGCGCGGAAAAGACCGGACAGGAATCTTCAATGAATCAAACCTACTGAAATCGTGGCCTGAAGAAGGTCCGCGCGAAATATGGTCAATAGACAATATTGGAAATGGATTTGTCACTCCGATATTTACTGAGGATAACTTTTATATTACCGGTGAAACAGATTCAATGCTGATTCTATACTGTTTCAACCTGAAAGGCGAAAAACAGTGGCAGACCACCCTGGGGAAAGAATGGATGAAATCATACCCGGGCTCAAGAACCATACCTACAATTGTTGACGATCTTATCTACGTCGGATCAGGATTGGGGAATCTCTATTGCCTTAACAGAACAACAGGAAAAGTTGTATGGTCGAAAGATCTTATAATTGACCTCAAAGGCATTCTACCTTTGCATGGACACTCAGAAGCACCACTTATTCAGGGTGATAAAGTATTCTGGACAGCCGGCGGCAAAATTAATAATGTTATAGCGCTAAACCGGTTCACAGGAAAGCTCATCTGGACCAATAAAGGATTTGGAGAAGCTTCAGCATACAACCCTCCAAAACTAATAGAACACGGAGGAAGAAGCATTCTTGTGACTTTTTCATCCTACCATTTAATGGGATTTGACACAAAGGATGGCAAACTTCTGTGGGCACATGAACAGGACAATTATCCTCCCGATAAAAGAGGTCCAGGTTATGGAGATACTCATTGCAATACAGTTATTTATGACAAGGGGTCAATTTATTATGTGGCAGGTGACGGTAACTGCGCTGTAAAACTCCGGCTGTCTGATGATGGTTCCGGTATCACCCAGGTCTGGAGAAATAAGGGCTTCGACAGTTATATGGGAGGCATTGTTAAAATAGACAATTATATGTATGGATGCGGCACAGTTTCACCTGACATCAGGGCTATTAATGCTGAAACAGGTGTACTAACTGACTCTCTAAGAATAGGTATCGGGGCTCTTATTGCAGCTGACAATATGCTTTATTACTACACCCAGAAAGGTGACTTAATGTTGTTAAGTTATAATCAGGGAAAAATTCAAAAGGTCAGCTCTTTCAGAATAAAAAAGGGAAATGCTCAGCACTTTGCACATCCTGTTATAAATAAAGGGATACTATATCAGCGTCACGGTAAGGTACTTATGGCGTTTGATATACGGAAGTAACGCCATTCTATCCTGCAAACTGAAGCGAACTCAGATTTCGGTAAATGCCATTTTCCAGTCCTAGAAGCTCCTCATGAGTTCCGTGCTCAACGATTGTACCACGCTCGAGAACCAGGATCTGATCGGCTTTGCGGATTGTAGAAAGCCTGTGAGCAATAACGATTGAGGTTCTGCCTACCATCAGATTCTCTAAAGCCTGCTGGACAAGCCTTTCAGATTCTGAATCGAGGGAAGATGTTGCTTCATCGAGGATAAGAATTCTCGGATTCTTAAGAACTGCCCTGGCAATTGCAATTCTTTGTCGCTGACCGCCGGAAAGCTGGGTTCCTCTCTCACCAACAACTGTATCAAGTCTTGCCGGAAACCTGTCAATAAACTCAAGAGCATTTGCCTTTGCTGCAGCATCATAGATCTCTTCATCGGTCGATCCGGGCTTTCCGTATGAGATATTCTCCTTTATTGTTCCGCCAAAAAGGAAAACATCCTGAGGAACAAGGGCAATCTGACTTCGCAGTGCTGACAGAGAATACTCATGTGATTTCCTGCCATCATAATAAATGTCACCTGAAGTAGGCTCATAAAGCCGAAGCAGAAGAGAAGCGATAGTCGATTTTCCTGCTCCGCTTGTGCCTACTAATGCAACCATCTGATTTGCAGTAATCTTATGATTAAGAGAAGATAAGACATCCTCATCAGGCCGGGATGGATATCTGAAAGAGAGGTCCTTGAAAGTTATTTCTCCTTTCAAAAGTTCTTCATTCTTTATAACCGACTCATTATTAAGCTCTTCTTCCGACTCATTAAATAATTCAAACAATTCCTCTGTAGCACCTATGAATTTCTGGATCTGGGTATAGACATTGGCCATGCCACCAAAATTTCCCCCGACAAAGCCGGAATAAATTACAAATGAAAATAATTCACCGGCATCAATAACTCCCGATGCCATCATTGCTGAGCCCCTCCAGATCACTGCCACCATTGCTCCGAATAAACCAAAGATCATGAAAGCAGAAAAGGCACCTCTGTACTTTCCTCCTTTCATTCCAATGCCTGCAATCTCGGTAGTTCTCTTTCTGTACCTCTCTATTTCAAGTAATTCGTTTGTGTATGTCTTAACAATCTGAATTCCCTGAAGTGTCTCTTCAACAATTGTATTTGATTTTGCAACTTCACTCTGAACCTGTTTGGAATACCTGCGGATAAATTTTCCGAATATAACTGCAAGCATCATCATTCCCGGTAAAATTGCCAGCATGAATAGTGTAAGTCGCCACGATGTAATCGTCAGAAGTGTTATACCACCGGTAATAATAATTATCTGACGGATAAATTCAGCCAGTGTGGTTGTAAGAGTCTCCTGAAGCAGTGAGATATCGGATGAAATCCGGCTGTTCAGCTCTCCCACCCTGTGTTTCTCAAAGAATTTCAACGGAAGCTTAATAAGATGATTATATGTTTTCTGTCGCAAGCTCGCTAAAGTCTTTTCAGTAACATTAACAAAAAGTACAACTCTGAAATATGAGAATAATGACTGTATGAGCAATGTAGTAACCAGTAATAAGCCAATTCGGTTTATGTCGTTTGAAAGATTCCCTGCATTCCCTGAGTTTACCAGTTCTCCCAGAAGCTTTGGAAATGCCAGGCTGGCAATACTTGAACCTAAAAGAAAAAACATACCCCATCCATATTCAACACGGAATGGCTTAATATAACTGTAGAGTTTTAAAGCATTCCTCAGACCTTCAAGTGTAATCTTCTTTTTTTGAACTTCAGCCATTTAATTATCTTTTGTAAATTTGATTGACAAAGATACAACAACAAAAGAGCACAGTTGTTGTTCTATTGTCAAATTGGTTGTTACAAAAAGGATAGATTTTATGGAGACAATTAATAAATCAACAATCGACTATCTGAAAGCGATTGGAAAGAATAATAACCGTGACTGGTTTTTGAAGAACAAAGCGCAGTATAATGAAGCAAGAGGAAACTTTGAATCATTCGTGCAAAGTCTTCTGGATGAAATAATTGTTTTTGAACCGATTATGAAAGGTCTTGAAGTCAAGAGTTGTGTATACAGGTTCAACCGGGATATTCGTTTCTCTAATGATAAATCACCTTATAAAACTCATTTCGGAGCTTTTATGGTGAGAGGTGGCAAGAAAAACGGTGATAAACTAGCAGGTTACTATTTTCATATTGAACCTGGGAAAAGTATAATCGCAGGCGGGGCTTATATGCCGCCGGCCCCATGGTTGTCAGCAATACGGGAGAAAATTGATGAAGATCCTTCCAAAATCAGGGCGATTATTAAAAATAAAGATTTTATAAAGTATTTTGGGAAAATAGATGGTGAAAAATTAAAAAAAGCACCAAAAGGCTACCCCACAGATCATCCTGATATAGAACTACTTAAATTTAAAAGCTACCTTGTATTTAACGAGGTAAAAGACGACTTTGTGGTAAGCAATGATTTATTTGATTATACTGTAAAGGCGTTTAAAGCAATGAAACCACTCAATGATTTTCTGAATGATTATTAAAGTGCTCCGCCCAGATTTTTAAGCATCCATTTTACCGATGCCCTGTTCTGATAATCAGGATCGAATTGAACTGCAGTTATAATACCCTGACGATTAATTATATATGTAGCAGGCACCGGTAGGTGAGCTGGACTATGAAGGTTATTTTCAGCTATATCAACAGAGGTAGCAGATAATATCTTATCCTGGTATGCTTTGGTGACAGCAAACATCACTTTATAGTCATCCATAATCTTTTCCTGACAATCATATATAACTGTAAAAGTGATCTTATGTAATTTGATTGTTTGTTCAACATTCTCAATCGACTCCGGAGTTATAGCTACTACATTGAATCCCTGGTCAGTTATAATGTTCAGAGAATCCTGGTAATTGTTCAGATACCTGCTGCATACGGGACACCATTTTCCTCTGTAAAAGAATAATACTATGGGTCCTTTCGCCAGGAGTTTATTCAAATCAACTGTTTTACCAAACTGATCATAACCAGTAAAGAATGGTGCTTTATCACCTGGTTTAAGACCTTCGGGTATATGTGCATCCTTAGTTTCCATACCAAACCTGGAATAAGGAATCTCCTGTCCATAAGCAGCAGATATGGAACTAGTTGCAATAAGCAATAACAAAAGCATTTTTCTTATCTTCATACTTATGTTGTTGTTATATAAAAGAATTCAGGCGAACTTATATGAAGGCATTTTTCTCATTCTCAGGTTAATAGGAGTAATTTCAAGATACTCATCATCTTTGATCTGCTCCATTGCTTCCTCGAGCGAGAATCTGAGTTTCGGAGCAATCCTGAGACTCTCATCTGATCCCGAAGCTCTCATATTTGTAAGCTTTTTCCCCTTGACAATATTCACCTCAAGATCTCCAAGTCTCGTGCTTTCCCCGATAACCTGTCCGCGGTATACCTGTTCTCCCGGATCAATATAGAATCTTCCTCTGTCCTGAAGACGGTCAATGGCATGTCCTGTTGCCATGCCCATATCGAGAGAAATAAGAGAACCGTTTTCTTTAGGCATTAGTTCATCTCCCTTGTATTTGTCGTATGCTCTAAACCTGTGATGCATAACAGCTTCACCGGCGGTGGCCGTAAGCATGTTATTTCTTAATCCTATTAATCCTCTTGATGGTATGTCAAATTCAAGATGCGTAAGGTCACCTTTAGGTTCAATTATTATCATCTCCCCTTTTCTCTGGGTAACCAGTTCAATAGCTTTCCCCGAATATTCAGGTGGCACGTCAATAGTTAATGTCTCGTAAGGTTCGGATTTTACACCATCAATTTCTTTCAGAATGACTTTAGGTTTTCCTACCTGGAACTCGTATCCTTCGCGTCTCATAGTCTCAATAAGAATAGAAAGATGCAGTATCCCCCTGCCAAAAACATTAAAAGTGTCTTCTGATTTTGTATCCTCAACTTTAAGTGCAAGATTTTTTTCTGTTTCCCTCATCAGTCTGGTCCTCAGATGGCGTGAAGTAACGAACTTACCTTCCTTTCCGAAAAGCGGAGAGTTGTTGATTGTAAAAACCATACTCATTGTAGGTTCATCAACCTCAATTCGCTGCAGAGCTTCAGGTGCGAGAAGATCGGCAAGTGTATCGCCAATCTCAAAATCTTCCAGTCCGATTACAGCACAAAGGTCTCCGCATCTGACAGAATCAGTTTTGATTCTGCCCAGACCTTCGAAGACATATAATTCTTTTACCCTTACTTTCTTAACTTTGCCATCTCTCTTGCAAAGGGTATAATCCATCCCCACATTAATATCTCCCCTGAATACACGTCCGATAGCAATCCTTCCGACATAATTGGAGAAATCAAGAGATGCCACCTGCATCTGGGCTGTACCTGCAACATATGGAGGTTCAGGTATCTCCTTCAGAATGGTATCGAGAAGATACTTTATATCTGTAGTCGGAGTTTTCCAGTCGCTGCTCATCCAGCCATGCTTGGAAGAACCGAAGACAGTTTCGAAATTGAGCTGATCATCAGAAGCATCGAGGTTGAACATAAGCTCATAAACATCCTGCTGAACCTCATCGGGTCTGCAGTTGTCTTTATCTACCTTATTAACAACGACGATTGGTTTCAGTCCGAGTGCAATTGCCTTACCAAGTACAAAACGAGTTTGAGGCATAGGTCCTTCGAGGGCATCAACGAGGAGTAAGACACCGTCAGCCATTTTAAGAACCCTTTCAACTTCACCGCCGAAATCAGCGTGTCCGGGTGTATCAATAATGTTTATTTTTACACCTTTATAGTTAGCCGAGACGTTTTTTGAGAGGATAGTTATTCCTCTTTCGCGCTCGAGATCGTTACTGTCAAGAATTAGATCACCCTGCTCCTTCCTCTGGTCAAGAACCTGGCATTCCTGTATAATACGGTCAACCAGAGTTGTTTTCCCATGATCAACATGTGCAATGATCGCAATATTTCTTATTAATTGCATAGAAATAAATTAGACCGCAAAAGTAATATAACTGGCCGGATAAATGATAAAAACCACAAAAATTAATTAATGATAAATAATTCATATATTTCGAAATAAATTTTAAAAGACGACTTATGAAAAAAATGATCATCACTCTCGTTTTCAGTTTATTCGCATTACCTGTCGTTTTCGGACAACAGAATGTCAAGCTGGCTGTCGGAATGAAAGCCCCGGAATGGATGTTTACTGATTCTGAAAAGAAAGAATTTACAATGAATACCTGGGCTGGAAAAGTTATACAGGTTAATTATGTTGATCCTGATGAATCTGAATTAAATGAACCATTTAACGAAGCTGTAAATAAAGCTGTTGATGTTGAGAAACGTATCAGCAGGGATTTCTTTAAAGGTTTTGGTATTGTAGACTGCAAATCAACATGGAAACCAAACGGACTTATCCGTACTATCGCCGGAAACAAAGCCAAGAAATTCAATACAACAATTCTGTTCGACTATGATGCCAAACTTCAGAGTTTATGGGGTTTACCTGAAGATAACTATTCAGTAGTCATTCTTGATAAAAACCGAGTATGCAGATATCTGGCTATCGGAAAGATTCCTGCATCGGATAACGAGAAGATCATCCAGCTTATACTTGCTTTGACAAAAGAGTAATACTCACATATAAGTTCCTACTCTGTGTAGCTCTGTGTCTTCTCTGTGTTTCTCTGTGTAAGTTTTTAATTTTTTACTACAAAGGGAAAATCCGGAGGAAACACAGAGAATCACAGAGTTTTTTATTTCCTTATCCTGATAAAAATGATAATCCCTAACTTGCTTCTCATTGCCGGCACCGGCACTAATTCTGGCAAGACGTCATTGGCCTGCAGGATAATTGAAAGCTTCCCTGGTCTGAAGATCACAGCAATTAAGATAACACCACATTTTCATGAGACTACACCCGGACTTATTCTCAAATCGGAAAAGGCAGGATATGTTGTTTATGAAGAGACAAACCGGGATTCTTCAAAAGATACTTCCCGCATGATCAGGGCGGGAGCCGCAAAAGTTTACTTTGCAAAGGTGCATGACAATCAATTGTCAGAAGCATTTAATGAAATAATGAAGGAGGTACCTGATGGTGCACCATTAATATGTGAATCACCTGCATTGCGAAACTTCATTGAACCCGGAGTGTTTATAATAATGACGTCAAATGTTATAAATAAACACAAAGATATTAAGCACTTACAGACATTACCTCATTTGAAGATTACGCTTGAGGAATTAGAAAAACAGGAGAATATACCTGTTGGATTTGAACATGGAAAATGGATCCATTGGCCTGAAGACCGGAGACCGGAGACCGAAGAAAAGAATAAGTAGGGCCTTTCTTCCGTCTTCCGTCTTCCGTCATTTTTCTTCATCAACATCCGAAATATCATTCCCCAGTTTAGCCTTTATCCGCTCCAGATCATGCTTCATGCTGGCAACAGCCTTCATCATCTGTTTCTCAGGCAGCACAGGATCGGGGATCTCACTGCTTATGTAATTGACAAATTTCCAGATCTCCTTTACCTCGTTTATATGTACTTCATATGGCTCGTAAATAGGATTAAGTGAATAGAGGATCAGCTTGCCGTCGGTGCGTATATTGTTTTCAACTACCTTAAATACTATACCGTCGTCGAGTGTAAAAACCACATATGCTTTTCCGCTTATGATTCCCATCCAGTCCTGGAGGTACTCCCCTGTCACCCACGATCCGTCAGGTATCGGAAGCATTGAATCGCCTTTAAGCTGAAATGTTCTGTATTTCTTCTTTTCGGAAAGAAAAGGCAGTGTGAATACAGGAAGTTCACCGATATATTCAGGATCGGCGTACCCTGTTGCATAACCGGCTTTGGCTTTCTCAGGAACCAGTTCGATATTCTCACGGTTTGCTGAATTGACAGTTGTTGTCAATACTCTAAGGTTACTGCCCTTTACATAAGCGTCATATCCTCTTTCAAGTTCACCAAGCTGACTCTCAGATAATTTTGATATATCAATCTTGAGGATAGTATCTATTGCAATGTTATAATATCCTGAAAAAGAGATCAATATCTCTATACCTGGCTGGGCCACACCGTTCTCGTAACCGCTGAGGGTTGAACGTTTAAGGTTAAGGGCAAAAGCAACATCATCCTGTGTTCTTCCCCTCCTTTTTCTCAAAAATTTTATGTTGGATCCGAAATACATAATGAAATATTGATTATATTGTAATCACTAGATTGATTAATTTCTAATCAAAAGTAAAACATATTTATATTATAACCAAAAAAAAGTAAAATAATTTTTATTCTTCTCTGTGTAACTCTGTGACTTCTCTGTGGAACTCTGTGTAAGTTCTTATTTTTTTGTTACACAGAGAAAATCCGGAGGAGACACAGAGAGCCACAGAGGAACTTTGAAAAACATCATGATTATCTCCGGCAACATAGACAGATCCGTTCTTCACCTCGACCTCGATACATTCTTTGTATCGGTTGAGAGATTAAAGAACAGCCGCCTTACCGGCAAACCGGTTATTATAGGCGGAATGTCGGACCGTGGTGTGGTGTCGAGCTGCAGCTATGAGGCACGCAGATATGGTGTAAGCTCTGCCATGCCTATGAAGATGGCCCGTAGCATGTGTCCCGATGCCATAATAATACGCGGCGACATGGAGCTTTACAGCAACTACTCAAATATTGTGACAGCCATTATTGCAGAGAGGGCGCCATTGTACGAGAAAGCATCAGTAGATGAGCATTATATCGATCTTACCGGCATGGACCGTTTCTACGGATGCTACAAATGGTCGCACGAACTGCGGCAACATATAATTAAGGAGACCGGACTGCCTATTTCAATCGGACTCTCTGTAAACAAGACTGTATCGAAGATTGCAACCGGCGAGGCAAAGCCAAATGGCGAAATTGAGGTACCAAAAGCAATAGTGCTCCCATTCCTCGACCCTTTATCTATAAGGAAGATACCGATGATAGGTCAGAATACTTACCAGGTACTCCGTTCAATGGGAATTGCAACGATTTTTACCCTCAGGAACATCCCCGTTGAGATGCTTGAGAAACTGATGGGAAAAAATGGCATCGAGATGTGGAAGAGAGCCAATGGAATAGACTCCACTCCCGTAATCAGCTATTCCGAGCAGAAATCTATAAGCACAGAACATACTTTCGAAAAAGACACTACCGACCTGGTCAGGCTCAATCAGCTGCTGGTAAGCATGGTTGAAAAGATTGCTTTTGAACTCAGGAAACAGGAGAAGCTGACTTCCTGCGTAACTGTAAAAATAAGATACTCCAACTTTGACACACATACGCTTCAGAAACGCATCCCATACACATCATTCGACCATGTACTGGCAGATATCGTAAAAGAGCTTTTTGGCAAATTATACCAGCGACGCATGCTGATAAGACTCATCGGGGTCAGATTCAGCCACATGGTACGGGGAGTACAGCAACTTGACCTGTTTGACGATACACCGGAGAAGGTGAGCCTGTATATGGCAATGGATAAACTGCGAAAGCGTTTCGGACGGGATGCGGTAAGGAGAGCTTCCGGAGTAATGACCATAAGCGAAAGGGAGGAAAAGGCCCTTAAACAGCTTGAAAACGCTCTCAAAGAGCAGAATATGATGGAGGAACGACTCAGGGGATATGTATATTAACTGTCATTCATACTACAGTCTGAGATACGGCACAATGTCCGTGGAACAGCTTGTGCAGAAAGCTATTGCAACAGGCAATGACACCATTGTACTTACAGATATCAATAACTCGACAGCAATACCCGAATTTGCCGGAGAGTGCAGTAAAAACAATGTAAGGCCCATAGCCGGTATAGAATTCAGAAACGGTAATGAACTGCAGTACATAGGAATAGCCCGTAATAATAAAGGATTAATGGAGCTGAATGAATTTCTTTCAAAGCTCAATTCTGATAAGGAACAGGTGCCATTCCCTGCTCCGCATTTCTCTGAATCGTATGTGATTTATTCTTTAAAAAAGACACCTGACAGGAAACTATTTGATAATGAACGTATTGGCATAAGAAGAAGTGAAATAAACAGGCTCATTACTATGCCTGTATCAATCGACAGGGATATGATGGTCTTGCTTCAGCCAGTAACATTTGCAGAGACAGACGATATATTTATACACAAGAGCCTCAGGGCTGTTGATAATAATATCCTGCTCAGTCATCTGAAACCCTGGCAGTGTGCCGGGGAAGATGAGTTTTTCAGAAGTGCATCAGATAATACCGTGACATCGAAAGACTTCAACTGGCTGTTAATTAATTCACAGAAACTACTTAACGACTGTTCATTACAGTTCGACAGGGATAGCCTTAAGAACAAAAAGATCTATTCGGCCAGCAGATATGATGATAAGCTGCTTCTCGAAAAACTTGCATGGGATGGCATGATCTACAGATACGGCAGGGATAACAAAGAAGCAAAAAAAAGGGTTCAGCACGAACTGGCGATAATAGATAAACTCGGATTTTCAGCCTATTTTCTTATTACCTGGGATATTGTAAGATATTCAATGGCAAGAGGTTTTTATCATGTCGGACGTGGCAGCGGAGCGAACTCCGTAGTTGCTTACTGTCTGAAAATCACTAATGTTGACCCGATCGATCTAAACCTTTACTTTGAGAGGTTCATTAATCCCAAAAGGAGCTCCCCTCCCGACTTTGATATTGATTATTCCTGGAAAGAGAGAGACGAGGTTATCGATTACATTTTTAAAAGATACGGTAACAAACATACTGCACTTCTCGGTACCATGAGCACTTTCAGAGGCAAGTCGATTGTACGTGAGCTTGGAAAGGTACATGGATTGCCAAAGGAAGAGATTGATTCCCTGATAGATAATCCTTCAGCAGAGACAAACAGAAACGAGATCACAAATACCATTTTTTCGACCGGACTGAAGATTGCCGATTTTCCCAATATGAGGAGTATTCATGCAGGCGGGATACTTATATCCGAAGAACCAATAACATGCTACACTGCTCTTGATATGCCGCCTAAAGGTTTCCCGACAACCCAGTGGGATATGTACACAGCCGAAGAGATAGGTTTCGAAAAACTCGATATTCTGAGCCAGAGAGGAATCGGGCATATCAGAGAAAGCGCGGAAATAGTACTGCGTAACCGGGGAATAGATGTGGATGTCCATGCTATTCAGAAATTCAAAACTGATGAAAAAGTAAAGGAGTATCTCAGAATCGGACAGACAAAGGGGTGCTTCTATATTGAAAGTCCTGCCATGCGCGGTCTTCTGCAAAAACTGAAGTGCGACAATTATACAACACTGGTTGCTGCAAGTTCTGTAATCAGACCAGGGGTAGCCCGTTCAGGCATGATGAAGGAATACATTTATCGCTTTCATAATCCACATAATTTCAAATACATACATCCGGTAATGAAAGAACAGCTTGAGGAGACTTACGGGGTCATGGTTTACCAGGAAGATGTATTAAAAGTGTGTCATCATTTTGCCGGACTCGACCTGGCTGACGCTGATACCCTGCGCCGTGCCATGAGCGGAAAACACAGATCAAAGCAGGAGATGCAACGCATTGTCGAAAGATTCTTTTCAAACTGCCGCGAAAGAGGTTACAGCGAGGAGGTTACAAAAGAGGTTTGGAGGCAGATCGAGTCTTTTGCAGGGTATTCATTCTCAAAGGCCCACTCTGCCTCTTATGCCGTTGAGAGCTATCAGAGTCTTTTTCTAAAGGCACATTACCCGCTTGAGTTCATGGTTGCTGTAATTAATAACTTCGGAGGCTTCTACCGGACCTGGGTATACGTGCATGAAGCAAGACGGTTCGGAGCAAAGATCCAATTGCCATGTGTGAATAAAAGTACCTATAAAACAACAATTTACGGGACTGACATCTATATCGGTTTTATTCATATTATGAGCCTCGAGTACAAGATTGCCCAGTCAATTGAGGAGATCCGCAATGCTGATGGTCCATTTGAAGGGCTGAATGATTTTGTTACGAGAGTTAATCCCGGACTTGAACAGCTGATCCTTCTGATAAGGGCAGGTGCGTTCAGGTTTACAGGAAAGAAGAAGGCTGTGCTATTATGGGAAGCGCATATGATGATCAATAAAAGTAACCATGAGGAGACAAAACCGCTCTTCTCCTCTCCTGTCCGTGACTTTTCACTTCCTGATCTTGTTCAGGGAGAAACCGAAGATGTGTATGATGAGATTGAACTGTTCGGATTCCCTGTTACCATGAGCTGGTTTGATATGCTGATAACACCATTCCGGGGAGAGGTAAAAGCTATGGAATTGATGAATTACAAAGGAAAGAAAGTGAGAATGGTTGGGCATCTGGTTACAATAAAATATATCAAGACTGTTAAGAACGACTGGATGAATTTCGGATGCTTCATCGATGCTGAAGGCAACTTCTTTGATACCGTTCACTTCTCACAATCACTAAAATACTATCCGTTTAAA
The DNA here is from genome assembly GCA_016709865.1 of Bacteroidales bacterium. Taxonomy (NCBI): domain Bacteria; kingdom Pseudomonadati; phylum Bacteroidota; class Bacteroidia; order Bacteroidales; species Bacteroidales bacterium. The sequence continues at coordinate 474,348 of JADJLX010000005.1, read as the reverse complement.
GGAAGCGGAACCTACCTCATTCTCGGTAAAGTTGTTGAAGAATTCGGGTTTCCCTCTGTTGAAGTCGAAAAGATGGCAAAGCTTCCCGTCAGACCTGATCAGAGGTATTGACCTGGCTATTCTTCGACTTCGACCAGCGCGCAGCAATTACCCGATAAGGGTACCTGTCAATCATGTTTGCTGCATTCGGGCAATTCTTACGATGAATTTTTATTCCGTCAAGAATTGTAACAAAACCAAATACGCTGTCACCAACAACAGGATTACAGCATTTGGAAAGTTTATAATCCAATCCCTCTACCCTGTCCTCAATAATAAGATATTCTGAGTATTGAGTATCAACAGGTTCTTTATATTCTCTCTCTGGTATCAGAGAAGCAGGTATTGGAGATTCTATTGTCTCGTCCCTTGACAACACCTCCTTTATGTGAAGAAGCTCAATCTTCTCTTTTGCAATTAGATAATAGAGGTCCTGTGCGGTTTTAAGATTATAAGAATTAAGGAGTTTTGATATTAAAATATCACCGTAGGCCATTTTCCAGTTCTTAAGCCTGCGCATTAGTATCTCTTTTCCCTCAGCTGCAGCCTTGGTCTTTTCTTCATTCAGAACCTGTTTGATCTTTATTTTGGCCTTATTTGTTATAACAAATGAGAGCCAATCCTGCTTCGGATACTGGTTTTTGGACCGTATTATTGATACATGGTCGCCATTCTGCAATACATGCTTTATTGTTACATTTTTCCCGTTCACCTTAGCCCCGACACAGGATGCTCCAACATCGGTGTGTATATCGAAAGCAAAATCAAGCACAGTTGCTCCTGCGGGAAGCTGTCGCAGATCTCCTTTTGGTGTAAAGACAAAAACTTCATCGGTATATAATCCTGACCGGATCTGATCCATGAATGTATTATCCTCTTTTTCAGAAGATTCAAGTATCTCTCTCATTTTGGTGAGCCATGAATCGAGTCCGCCTTCACCTCTTATTCCTTTGTATTTAAAGTGTGCAGCAAGTCCTTTCTCCGCTATTTCATCCATCCTGAACGATCTGATCTGCACCTCTACCCACTTACCCCTCGGTCCTACAACCGTAGTATGAAGTGATTCATATCCGTTCGATTTCGGTACAGAGATCCAGTCGCGGAGCCTGCTTGGATTCGGTTGATACAGGTCGGCTACTATTGAATAGGCCCTCCAGCAATCTGATTTCTCATTTTCATCAGCACTTTCAATAATTATCCTCACAGCAAACAGATCGTATACTTCCTCAAAATCCACTCCCTGTTTCTTCATTTTCAGCATTATGGAGTGTATCGATTTGGTCCGGCTTTTTATAGTGAATTTCAAGCCGGCCTTTTCAAGCTTTTCCTTTAAAGGGTAGGAAAAGTCGCGGATAAGCTTATTTCTTGACGCATTAGTCAGTTTAAGCTTTTCGGCAACTTCAGTATATCTCTCAGGCTCAAGGTATTTTACAGCAAGGTCCTCCATTTCTGACTTAATATTGTAAAAACCAAGTCTGTGAGCCAGTGGAGCATAAAGAAAATAGGTATCAGAAGCCATGGGAACCCTCTCCTTTTCAAGAGCCATATCGAGGTTCCTCATATATTCAAGTCGTTCTACAAGCTTGATGAGAATGACCCTCACGTCATCAGCCAGACTAAGCAGAAGTTTGCGAAAGTTTTCTGCCTGGTATGAAGACTGCATAGAGTCGATACTTGTGATTCGTGAAAATCCGGTAAGAATTTCTACTGTTTTTTTGCCAAATTCCTTTTCAAGCTCCTGCTGACTAATACTCAGATTATTGAATGAATCGTGAAGCAACGCAGTTACAATAGATGTAAGTCCAAGCCCCATTTCATCGGCAATAATTCTTGCAACAGAGAGTGCGTGCAGTATTTCAGGCTCGCCTGTAATGGTCACTTTATCACCACAGGCTTCCACTGCTATTTCAAAAGCCCTCTGAATCTTTGAAACATCATCAGTAGAGACAGTGCTCTTTGAAGCCTGAATTAATGCCCTGTATGCGCTATTGATCCTGTTTGTATCAGCACCCATCTGTAATCCTGATTTGTTTTCAGCCCTAAAAGTAAACTTAAATATTTATTCAGATATAAAAAAAATCCCCGGGTGGTTGGGAACCCCGGGGATTTCAGAAAATATCTTTATTCTGTTATCTGAACGAAATTCCCAAACCTGTAGAAAAGACATTGTATTGGGCTTTGGTGTAATCGGCATGAATAGTGATTACTGCAAGCTTAATCCTTAATCCGATGTTTGCCCTTAATCCTGAGAAGTTCTCAATACTCATTGAAGGGAAATCTTTTCCTGTCTTCACCCCGGAGTTGTTATACTCAGGATGCGGAGGAGCTGGTGTTGTAACCAGTGAAGGTGTTGGAAAGTTACCAGTGAATTCCATTCCGGTCTTCGTTTTACAGTAACCCAGTCCGCCATAAACTGTCAATACCGGAATATTAAGCGAAGCAATAGCACTAACATTTAAGGCTGTTACATTGATATTCAGATTCTGATCAGCAAAGCTAACGGTTGGAGAATAGTTAGACGGAGTTCCTGGTTGCATGTTGAGAGGAACATTTCCGGTAAGTTTAGTGTACCCTCCAAACAATGATACATCAAAAGGAAGCAACTTATTACCAGGGAAATACTGCATAATACTATGTACAACACCAACACCCCATAATGAGATATCTCCATCCTTAATTGTGATTTTTGGGATAAACCTTCCTTTAAGTTCAGTACCAAAAGGTAACCCAATTCCAATCTGTGCGGTAGGAACCGGAATTATCTTCCAGCCTGTACCGGGTACAGCATTAAAGGAGGCAAGTGTTACTCCGCTTGCTGTATACGCCATTGCAGGACCAGAAGTAGTTGGACCTGAAATTGTTGAAGCTTTTCCAGTACCTGATAATGATGATGAAAGACCAATTTTTGAAAGATCAAATGTACCTGCAGATTCCGGGACCATGCTGACATTAATTCCTGTGGTAATATCAAATCCTCCAAACTTATGAGGTTTAGCAGTGTTATACCAGCCGCCGTTCAACCCTGATCCGAAAGCATTTGCCCATGGTGAAATATAAGCCTGAAGATACTTTGCTCCGTCAGCCGGGGCACTTCTGAGGAAATCCACATTGTCAATCTGTGAGAATACTACAGAAGAAAAAATAAAAAGGGCGCTTAAAAGTACCCCTATCCGCTTTGTTGTTAGTCTGTTCATAGTAGTTTAAATTGATATAAAATTCAATTAATTACAAATATAAAAAAAACTTAACACCCAAAACACATTGGGTGTTTCGCTTATATTAATATAACAACATCATAACAACAAAGGTTGCGTGGGAAAATAATAATAGTTATTTATCAATCTTCAGGTTTTTTCTTCTCAAGTTCCTCAAGAGTCTTAAGTTCCTGAATTCCAACATTCTTAGAAAGATCTGAAATATTCTTCATACTCAGATCGCCCTTTATCGAAATTAATGAATTGCCACCTGGCCCGCCTTTAATTACAAGTAATTCAGAAATAATATTGCCTGTCTGCCTTATCAGAAATTTTGTTATATCTCTTCCTTCCTTTACAACCATAAGCTCTTCATATACAGTTAAATTAAGCTTTTTACTCAATTCATTATAGAAGTTGATGTTTATGTTCAACAATGAATCCTCAACAGAGAGTATCCTGATGGATTTCAATCTGCGGATAAGATTATCAGCATCTGGATTCTCAGAATCCAGATTTGCAAACATACTGAACATCCTGCTAGAGATTGAGACTACTGTGAATCCATCCTTCTCAGAATACTTGTCAAACATCTCATCTACCGGGTTAGTCTGAGCCTCAATCGTGATAGTCAGTACCAATGCAGTTAAAAACAGAATTAACTTTTTCATATAATCAATATTACATTATTCTTTATCACCGGAAATCCTTGTTAAATCTATAGCTCTTTGTATATACTCAAGGTTCTTCAGGTTCTTTTCGATTTTTTTTGATTTCACTTCATTTATAATGCCTACAGGCTCAAGTGTTCTTGTTCCTTTGTTCAGTTGTGTTGAAACTTCTCTGAGGATTTTTATTGTCTCAGCATAGGCTATTTCGGGATCACTGAAGGTATCCTTAATACCTTCTTTTTTAGAGAAGAAAAAATAGGAACCAACCATTATAAACAACGTGGCTGCAGTGCTAAGTAACCAAAGGGTAATGTTTCTTTTTCTTACAGTAGTTTGTTTATGCTCAAATTCGTCAATGCCTTTGATTATCCTACTCTCAAACTCAACCGAAGGCTCCGGAATTTTCATTGCAGAATAATAATAACTGAATAGGGCTCTTTCAGCTTCAAAGCCCTGCGGTATATCGTTTTCACTAAAGAAACTCTTCAATACCTCTTCTTCTTCTACAGAACTCTCGCCATCATAAAATTTTTCGAGTAACCTTTTTAATTCCTCGTTATTCATTATTGTACTTTTTATATTCTTCGCGTATAAATCCCCTTGCCCGTGATATTGTAACCCTGAGACTATTAATGTTTTGTCCTGTTTTCTCAGCAATCTCTTCATATGACAAACCTTCTATATCTCTGAGTTCAATCACAGTTCTGTATTTTTCATCAAGATCTCCGATAATCTTATGGACAATTGCATCTGATTCAGCGTTTTCCATCTGATCGTGCGGAGATGGCGACGTCTTGTACTCATAATTATTAATTTCGCTTTCATCATTAATCGAGTGTTTAAGTTTCCTGATCTGGTCGATACAATAGTTTTTTATCATTGTAGTCGCAAGAGCATCTATGCTTGAATAATTATCAAGTTTCTCCCCCATTTTCCACAGTTTAATGAATACTTCCTGAACAGCATCCTCCGACTCTTCCTGATTACGAAGGAAGCGGAAGGCATATCCATATAGTTTGCGGCTCTGCTGCAGTACATATTCGTTAAACCTCTCCCTGGTCATTTGCGAAAATAACTAATGATTGCTTAAAGATAGTTACATTAGTTATTACTTATGAGACGCAACAATATTCAATCCATGGTTTTTCTTCGCATCCTCAGAGAACTTTTTTGCTTCCTTAAACGTCATTTCACCCTTGATCTGGATCAATGCATTGTCCTCACCGCCAGCTATTAACAGGAACTCCCTGAATTTGTTGCCTTCCGCCCTTACATACATTTTCAAGTCCTGATTGGTCTTCTTGACACTCATAAACTCCTCATAATCACCAACTCTAATTCCTCTGATAGCGAGGTCATAGAAATTATCAACCTGAATATTGTCGTCTTCCTGTACAAGTACCCTTATCTCAGTTACATTGGCAGGTATCGAACTGTCGTCATCCTCTGTATCATCATCGAGGCATCTGGCAAATCTGAGCAAATCTCCACTCAGAGTTACTGTTACAAATCCTTCTTTTCCGGCATATTTATCGAATAAGGCATCAATTGATCGCTGCGCATATAAAGAATTGATTGTTAATGAAATAACAATAAATAATAATAATTTTTTCATGGCTTCATTTTTAATTAATAAATTGTTTCAATGATATGACGTATCAAATGACAATTCATTACAAAAAAAATAAAACCATTAACCGCAGGTCTCTATAGCCATTGGCAGGCAAAGACTTACGCAAAGACAGCAAAGAACAGGTGCAGATTATTTTATCGGGGATTTGGGTTCCCTCGACATTTCGTAATAGTATACCCAATCTACAAAAGAAGGGACGATTCTCTGGAAGAGTGCTGTCAGACGGCCATCCCAGGTAAGAAGCTTGTTTCTTTTCTTCTTTCTGATACCTTTCAGTACCCATTTTGCAACATACTCAGGCGACATCAGCTTACCTTCATCCCTTGGAGATTCGCCCTGTTCAGTACCGTTGGCAGTTAATGCATGTTTTCTGATCTCTGTTGTAGTAAAGCCGGGAGCTATTATCATTACATGCAGACCTTTCCTTAGGTTTTCTATCCTGATAGTCTCCATGAAACCATGAATTGCAAATTTTGAAGCGGAATAACCAGTTCTGCCGGGTAGTCCATGAAATCCCGCAACAGACGAAACGCCAATAAGGGAACCTTTTTGTTCTATTATAAACGGAAGGGCATATTTAGTGCAATAAACAGTGCCCCAGAAGTTTACATCCATTAACCTGTGAAGTACTTCAAGCTCAACATCGATAAAAGAAGCTCTCATTGAAATTCCGGCATTATTAACCAGAATATCAATCGTACCATATTTTTCAACTGTTTTTTCTATCAGATTTTTACACTCAGCTTCAACACTAACATCTGTTTTGATATATATGGCTTCGTAGTTCAGTGCTTTTAAGTCAGTGTGAATTGCAGAAAGCCTGGCCTCATTACGGGCAGCCAGTACAACTTTGCTCCCATTGCGGGCGAACTCACGGGCTACAGCCTCTCCAATGCCGGAGGAGGCTCCGGTTACAATAACTACTTTGTCTTTAAACAGATCTTTCATTATTTATTATTTAGCCATGTGAAGTGCTAATTTAACTGAATTAAAACAAAAAAGGAAAGCAATTGCTTTCCTTTTTTGTGATCCAGCTGGGGCTCGAACCCAGGACCCCATCCTTAAAAGGGATGTGCTCTACCAGCTGAGCTACTGAATCCTCCCTTATTTTTGCGAGTGCAAATGTATCATAAATTTATTTTAATACAAATAAATAATTCACATTTTTTCCTGAATTTATACCTCCGGATTTTGAAATGAACTCACGAAAAAGACGTAATCCCAACTATATCAAGGCTTTTTACTTTGAAAGGACAGGAATCTGCCTGTTTATTGATTCCTCAAGTGAGATTAAAGTTTCTGTCCTGACTATTCCCGGTATATTTTGAATAGTATCGGTCAGGATCATTCTCAGATGCTCATTATCACGAGTATATACTTTAATAAATAATGAATAATTTCCTGTTGTGTAGTGACATTCAATTATTTCAGGAATCTCTTTGAATTTTTTTATGACATCACGGAAATTTCCGGGATGATCGAGAAAAACACCAATATAAGCGCAGGTTTTAAATCCAACCATTACAGGATCTACTTTGAATTCAGATCCCCTTATCACGCCTATCCTGATGAGCCTCTGAACACGCTGATGTATTGCAGCACCTGAAACACCACATTCCCTGGCAACTTCAAGATATGGTATCCTTGCATTCTTTGTTATAATGTCGAGAATCTTCTTATCAAGATTGTCAATTTGTAAATTTTCCGTCATTTCTGCATCGATTAATTAAACGAATGAAACATTATTTAATATAATTCTTACAAATTTATAGTAATAATTATAAAAAACACAATTCGTTTATAAAATGTTTTCTGATTTTACGAAATAACTACCGCGATCATTAAAAGCTAGATCAGCCTTTCTTATTGATATATCCGATTATCTCACTTATATCCTTAAATCCCTTCTTTAATAAGTATTCCTCAATACCTTCAAGAATCTTAACTGAAGCCTGAGGATCAATAAATGAAGCTGTTCCGATCTGCACAGCACTGGCACCCGCAAGAAGGAACTCCAGGGCATCAGAAGTATTCATAATCCCGCCCATTCCGATAACCGGAATCTTTACAGCATTGGCTACCTGCCAGACCATCCTCAACGCAACCGGTTTGATTGCCGGACCGGATAATCCGCCAGTAATTGTTGATAATGAGGGACGCATCCTGGAAACATCGACTGACATTCCGAGCAAAGTGTTGATAAGTGATACAGAATCAGCACCTTCTTCTTCTACAACCTTAGCAAAATCTACAATATTTGTAACGTTTGGAGATAACTTAACAATAAGCTTTTTCTTATATGCAGCCCTTACAGCTCGCGTCACTTCTCGAGCTGAATCGAGATTGGTTCCGAATGCCATCCCTCCCATTTTTACATTCGGACAGGAAATATTCAATTCTATTGCCGGGATTTTTTCAAGTTTATCTAATCTTGCAGCAAGCGTCACATAATCATCAAGATAGCTGCCGTTGATATTTACAATAATCCGGGTATCATAGTCTTTAATCCGGGGATAAATGGAGTTTTCGAAATATTCAATTCCTTTGTTTTGCAAACCTACAGCATTCAGCATACCTGCCGGAGTTTCGGCCATCCGGGGATATTTATTACCCTCCCTGGGCTCAAGAGTAAGACCCTTAATAAAAACTGCTCCCAGGCGTGAAACATCGATAAAATCATCAAACTCAGGCCCATATCCAAAAGTACCTGAGGCAGTCATCACAGGATTCTTAAAATTAAGATCGCCGATATTTATTCCCAGATTTACCATTTCAGATCTTTTATATTGAAAACAGGTCCATCTATACAACTGCAGAGGTTGCCATTTACAGTATCAACAATACAGCAAAGGCAGGCTCCTATACCGCATGCCATAAGGTTTTCAAGTGATACTTCACAGGCAATATTGTTCTTTTTGGAGTAACCTGCAACGGCTTTCATCATCGAATCAGGACCGCAGCAGTAGACTCTTGTATATTTGATATCTGCCAGAACCGAATGGTCTGTTACATATCCTTTTTCGCCTACCGAACCATCCTCTGTAGTTATATACACGTTTCCAATAGCAGAGTACTCTTCATGCTCCAGAATCCTTTCTTTATTCCTGAATCCTAATAATATATCAGGTGAAAAGCCTATGGATTTAAGATGTTTTCCCAGATATAATAAAGGTGCGATACCGCATCCTCCGCCAATAAGGATGATTTTATCACCTTTTACGGGTTCCCCGAATGAGTTTCCTAAAGGATAAATAATATTTAAGGAATCTCCGGACTTCAATCTTGCAAGGGTTTCAGTACCCTTCCCAACAACCTGGATAAGAAGTTTTATTGTATTTCTCTTGTAATCAACATCATGTATAGATATAGGACGACGCAGAAATGTTTCCGAACTGCCATCAACACGAACCTGAACAAACTGTCCGGGCTCTATTTCAGGAAGTCTCTTCTCTCCTTCAATTTCCAAAACGTAAAAATCTGTGATAATGCGCTTATTTTCAATGACTTTAAAATCCTCTATGCGCTTTGACATCTTTAACTGGTTTGCTGCAAAGATAATTTTAAAGAGTGATTTCAGAAAATAATAGATTCAGATATTTCAATCAAAGTAATTAAAATATTAACATAAGTCAACGTGGAAAATATTCCTCAAAACTATTATCCTCAAAAAACCAGATAATCCTGCTTAAAGAACCAGAACCCTGATGGACTGATTTTTGCCTTACTGTGCCGGCTGGATCCTTTTCCGGAGTCACATTGTCCTTTACTCTGGCAGCGTCATCATTATCAAACATGCTAAGCTCATTATCACGTTCTGATGTTTTAATCTCTTCAAATAATGTCTGCATTCTGCTGTCCTTATACATTGATCCTCTGCCAAACAGGAGCCATTCAGTTGACAGGAAATGGTATTTTTCAAGCATTTTAAGTACAAAATCAAGACTTGGATTGTTCCGTCCAGAGAATATGTGTGAAATACCTGATGGCTGAACACCAATCTCCTCTGCAAACTGAGCTGAAGACTTATTTTCAGCTTTAAGAAATTCCAGTATTCTCTCCCTCATTTCAAAAAATATTAATATTACAAATGTAAACAGAAAATAATTTCCATTCATAACTTTATTGATTTACATTTGTAACTCTACTAAATGTTATACTCCTGTAATCTCAATCTTTATTATATAAATAACTGATATAAAGTACTTTAAGTATTCAATTATCTAAAGCAATGCAGTAGTTTAGATATATATTTAACTGGTATACAGTATTTTAAGTCCATTTTCTAAATAATTTTATTGAAATTATCCGGAAATGCCACTATTTATCAGAACCAAGACTTCATATTATGCTATTATATAACTGATTTATAGTTATTTAAATGGAATATCTATCTATACCATGTTTTATTTAATGATGTAATTTTTTAAAATGCAAATATCAGTTACGATTGTAATTAATTGTCATGTTTAATCTGATTTACATCTGTAACATCTATATTACGTATACATTTGTAACTATTGTATTTCTGTGATTTTTTCAGGAAATAGTGGATTATTAAAATAATCCCCTAGAATTGAAAATTCCGGACTATTCCCTACTCCATTGAGAAATATCTGATTCTGGCGGGGATGAGATATTATTAAATCCGTCAGCTAAAGCAGACGGCAATTTGGACAATTAATCAGATTTGAGTAAGATCTGGCAGAGAAGACGGCAATTGGGACTATTAATCAGATAGGATTAAGATCAGGAAAAGAAGAAGGTCGTTTGGACAATTGATCAGACAGAATGAAGGAGAAAGGTATTAATCGGCTGTGAAATTACGTGCTGCAACATCATCAAACTCTTTCTCAGAGCGGGCAATTACAGCAGTGGCGAGACAATTGCCAATGACATTTACTGAAGTACGGGCCATGTCCATTAATACATCAATGCCCAGAATAATAAAAATTGGTTCTGTCGGCAAGCCAAAGCTTACAGCAGTCCCAAGCAGGATAACCAGGGAAGCCCTTGAAACACCAGCAACTCCTTTACTGGTAAGCATCAGAGTTAAACAGATAAGTATCTGTTTATCAATTGGAAGATCTATACCTGCTGCCTGAGCAACAAATATTGTAGCCAGTGAAAGGTATAATGTGGTTCCGTCGAGATTAAAACTATATCCGGTAGGAATTACAAAAGCAACTATTTTCCGGGGTATACCGAACTTCTCCATCGCCTCCATTGCTGAAGGAAGGGCTGATTCGGAATTAGATGTTGCAAAGGCTATTGTTGCGGGTTCTGAAACTGCTCTGATAAATGGTTTTATCGGGATCCTGAATAACAGAGCTATCGGAAGCAGAACAAAAATCAGAAAAACGAAAAGCGCTACATATAAGGTAGCAAGTAATTTGAAAAGGTTATACAGAATGTCGAGCCCCATATGGCCTACTGTATAGGCAATTGCTGCAAACACGGCAACAGGAGCAAAATACATTACAATATTTGTGAACTTGAACATTACTTCAGCAAGGCTTTCGCTGAACCGGATCATAGGAGTACGGTATTTCTCCTTGACCATGGCAACAGCTATAGCAAATATTATACTGAAAATAACAATCTGAAGGATCTGTCCCTCAAAAATGGCTTTTGCAATATTCTCAGGGAATATGTGAAGAATAAAGTCACTTGTAGACTGAGCTTTTATTGTTGAAATGGCCGGCACATCAGGACTTGGTGGCAGTACCACACCAACACCGGCTTTGCCGATATTTATTGCCAGAAGTCCTATGAACAGCGCGACTGTAGATACAATCTCGAAGTATAACAACGACTTCCATCCCATTCTTCCTATCTGCTTAATATCTGCATGACCTGCTATTCCAACTACAAGAGTTGAGAACAGCAACGGAGCAATGATGGTTTTGATCATTCTCAGGAAGATGTCGCTGAAAACCTGCAGCTTTTTAGCTACTCCCGGTACATCATAACCAAATTCCGCACCAGCAACCATACAAACCAGAATCCAGGTGGTGAGGGACTTTTTACGAAAGGCATGGATAACAAGAACAGAAACACTTAATATTCTGAATATAAACAATATAGAAGATGGTATCTCAAGCAGATTATTGGCCTGAATAACCATCAGCACCAGAGTAAAACTGATAACAGCTATCAGAATCCAGGGAAAGAATTTCCAGATTTTACTCATTATAAAAAGTGTTATTTTTTAATTAGCTGCAGCCTCCGGAGCAGTCAGAACTTTCATGTCCGCCGCACCCTGCACATCCATGACCAGAGGGATGGATTTCTTCTTCAGTAGCATCACGAACATCAATTATCTTTCCTGAGAAATAAAGATCCTGTCCTGCCATTGGATGGTTAAAGTCCATTTTAACGTAAGTATCTGTTATTTCATTGATTATACCATTCAATGGATTTCCCTCGGTGTCCATCATAGGAACTTCAAGTCCAACCTGGCATATATCTTCATTTAGTTTTCCGTCTGTCTCGAATACAGCAATCGGCACATTTACTATCATGTCTTCCCTCTTGGCACCGTAAGCCATTTCTGAACTAAGTGCAAATTTGAAAGGCTCTCCGGCAGTTAATGAATCTATATTCGATTCAAAAACAGGCAGCAGCCTGCCGGTCCCATAAACAAATGTAAGCGGCCTTGTTTCATCAAGAGCCTCGATTACTCTGCCTTCAGAATTGCTTTCTCTCAGTTCATAAATCAGAGAGACCATTTTATTTTTTTCAATCTTCATTTTATTTTTTTTAAAACCGGTTCAAAGATAATTTAAAATACCGGCAGGAGAATACGATAGGAAATAATTTCGGGATTTTTGACAAATAGAGTATAAACACCTGATATAAAAGCATTAACAGCTAAAAATTAAAGCTGATTCTGATTTCAGGGGTACCATATATATCATAGATTGATTCATTTAAGGCCCAGAGAACCATAAAATTCATTGATGCTCTTCTGCCAATCTGCTGACTGATACCACCTCCGGCCAGAAGAGTGTTTATTGTAAAACGTTCGCTATTATAAGGAGGATTTTTCCAGTATTCAGTTTCCAGACTTAAAAACTCATCTTCAAGATGAAGAAAAACGCCGGTATTGCCTCCGATCGGGATTATTGAGTTAAGATTCTGAATGAGAACAAATTCCGTGTAAACTTTCCCTCCATAGATATTTGTCTTGTCATAACTGTATTTATAGAACCTGTAATCTGGTCCGGCGGCAACAGCAAGGCGGGGTAATAACCAGATTCCAACCACAGGGGATAACTGAATATTTGTGATAGTACCAAACTGCAATGCAAAATTGCCCCCGAAAAACAAACGCTCTTTAAGCGGAGGAGGCTCTTCTCTCTCCCTCTGGGCTATTATATTATTACAGATAACAAGCTGAAATACAATCAGTAAAATAATAGTCTTTGAAAAATGACTTATCCCGGATGATTTCCTGAGTTTTAACATTGTATGTTTTTTGTAACAATTAATGTAAGTGCTACAAATAAACGAAAAAACTGCCATCCTGATATGTAAAACCCCTATTTTTCTATTTTATCGAATGAAGCCACCAGTCCTTTTATAAGAGATGAACTGAAACCATTATGTTCCATCTCATTCAAACCAACAATTGTACATCCTTTCGGAGTGGTCACCTTATCTATTTCAAATTCAGGATGCTGATGTCCTTCAATTAACAGTTCTGCTGCACCCTTTACAGTCTGATTCACAATAGCACTGGCTGTTACTGCATCAAAACCTATCTGAATCCCTCCCTGAATCATTGCCCTGATAAACCTTAAAACATATGCAATGCCACAGGCTCCAAGGATAGTAGCAGATTCCATCAGATCTTCCTCTATTGTCATTGTTGTACCCACATAATCAAAAAGAGCCTTTACAGATTCAGATTCCACGGTACCTGCTCCGTTATGACAAACGCATGTTACTGATTTTCCAACGCTTGCAGAGATATTTGGCATTGCCCTGAACACAGTGATTTCACCACCCACTGTTTTGGAGATCTGGTTTAGAGGTATGCCCGCTGTTACCGATATCAGAATATGATGTTTCGGTATAAGATGGTCTTTAATTTCGTTAAGTACACCTTCAATGTTATATGGCTTTACTGCAATTACAACCAGCCTTGACGCTTTCACTGCTGCTACATTGTCGTTTGTCAGCCTTACTCCAGTTCCTTCAAGGACCGAGAGCTCTCCTATGTTCCTTCTTGTTGCAGTAATACTCTCAGATTCAATTGTTTTTGCTTTTAGTAACCCATTGATAATCGAGATTCCGATATTTCCGCAACCTATAATTGCCACTTTATTGCTTAACATCTTATTCTGTTTATATTTATTAACCTAACCAATATTTAATTAAATATTTATTCGCAAATATAGAATATTAGATTAATATCTTTAAATTAATATGATAAAGGCGACTAAATCTGTTAATTTACTAATTCGGAATTTTGCATAATCAGAATTACTCAGGCCAGGGCCTGTAAATTGCAAAGGAGATAACTATTGAATATCTTAGAGGATTATTTTGCAGATACAGATATACTCAACTACATTTAAAATGAACATAATTGTCAATGGCGGAACAAGAGGGATCGGCCGGGAAGTTGTGAATATACTTGCTAAGAATCCTGATAATAAAATCCTGGTGACAGGGCGAAACCAGAAGGCTCTGAATGACATAAATGAACAGTACACCAATGTGATAACAGCGGTTATTGATCTTGCAGATCTGGATGCACAATCTGATTCATTGCTAAATATTATAAGAAGTAATTTTAAAAAGGCAGATATCCTAATAAATGTAGCAGGGCTGCTGGTCTCAAAAGATTTTACCGAAACAGACAGTTTTGAAGCGAGACTAATGATGGAGATTAATTTCTTTGGTCCTGCAGCATTTATCAGGCTGATTAAGCCTCTTTTAGCTGAGGGGTCACATATAGTCAATATATCAAGTATGGGCGGTTTTCAGGGCAGTTCAAAGTACAGAGGGCTCTCCTATTACAGCGCCTCAAAAGCTGCTCTGGCATGCCTTACAGAATGTCTGGCGATGGAATTTCAGGCTGACGGGATAAAAGTTAATTGCCTGGCTTTGGGAGCGGTACAGACTGAGATGCTTGAGGAAGCTTTTCCGGGATATAGAGCCCCAGTTAGTGCGAAAGAAATGGGTGAATTCATTGCGGAGTTCGCATTAACCGGTCATAAGGTGTTCAATGGTAAGATACTGCCAGTTGCTTTAAGTAATCCGTAAATCGAAATCCTTTAGGAATAATTTTTGATTTCAATCTTCCCATCGAGGGCAAGCAGGCCATTAAATGCCAGGGCTTTCATTTCGTCTTCGCCCGGATAAACAACCACTTTAGCAATATATTGAACCATTTTCTCAATCTGCTTAACATAAGGTACTTCATACGCCATACCCCCTGTGAGTATCACTGCGTCGACTTCTCCATTAAGGACGGCTGACATTGCGCCAATCTCTTTTGCGACCTGATATGCAGCCGCATCACAAATCAATTTAGCCTTTTCATTACCTGATTCCGCCATTTTCCACACATCGATAAAGCTGTTGGTTCCAAGGTAAGCTACCATCCCTCCCTTACCTGTTAGCATCGACTTAATTTCACCGTGGGAAAACCTGCCGCTGTAACATAGTTCAGACAGTTGTCCGGCAGGAAGCGTACCTGACCTCTCAGGAGAGAACGGGCCCTCACCATCCAGAGCGTTGTTAACATCAATAACACGCCCTTTTCTGTGCGCTCCTACGCTGACTCCTCCGCCCATATGGGCAATTATAAGATTCAGATCTTCATAGCTCCTGCCGATTGAGGAAGCATAAATACGTGCAACTGCTTTCTGGTTTAAAGCATGAAAGATTGACCGTCTTGTTATTTCAGGATGTCCTGAGATCTTCGCAACAGGCTGAAGCTCATCAACAACAACAGGATCAACTATATAAGCTCTGGCAGAAGGAAGAGAAGAAGCAATTTCATCAGCAATCAGTCCTCCCAGATTGCTTGCATGCTGACCCATAATACCTATTCTGAGATCATCCTTCATCTGCTGGTTAACTACATAGATTCCTGATTCGATTGGCTTTACCAGTCCCCCTCTTCCAACTACGGCATTTATCGATTTAAGATCTGTTTTTCTTTCAAGCAGCTCATTCATAATGAGATCTTTTCTGAACTGAAACTGATCTGTAATCTTCGCGAAAGATTTCAATTCCTCTGATGTATGCCTCAGATTCTTCTCAAATACCAGCTTATCTTCCTGAAACAGGGAAAATTTTGTTGAAGTAGAACCAGGATTTATTGCAAGTATTAATCGTTCTGACATATCCATACAATATCTTTAGATGTATACACTTTACTGACTGTATATTAAGCCATCAGGCATGAAAGGGCAATACAGTAATACTTAGATTTTTCACTTTCACTTCTTGACATAACAATTACCGGTTTGGTGGTACCTCTGATCAGTCCGGCAAGTTCACCACCTGCAAAAAGCATTAAACCTTTATAGAATGGATTGCTCGACTCCAGCGACGGAAACAGTAATATGTCAGCATCTCCATCCACAGGGGTATCAACCCCTTTTATCTGAACACTTTTTTTGTCACATGCCAGGAACAGATCAAGCGGTCCATCCATTGTACAATTCATGATCTGACCACTTTCAGCCAACTGGCACATTGCTGTGTAATCTGCAGAGCTTGCAAAATGGTGGCTCTTTTTTTCTGTTGCACTGATAAGTGCGACCTTTGGCTTAGTGATTCCGAATTTATGCGCCATTTCTATTGCATATCCAGCCATGGCAACTTTCTGATCAAGATCAGGAAACGGAATTACAGCAGGATCAGTTATAAAGAGAAGCTTATGATAAGCAGGGATCTCCATGGCACCTACATAACTAAGTACTGCATTCGGATACATGATACCCTTTTCCTTATCCATTACAGCTTTGAGAAATTTATCGGTTCCAACAAGGCCCTTCATAACCACGTCAGCCTCATTGTTCCGTGCTAATCTGACAGCCTCTGCAGAAGCCAGAATTTCATTCTCACATTCTATTATTGTGAAGTTCTTATAATTGATGCCCTCAGCCTGACAGGTCTTTTTGATCTCTGTTTTATTGCCAAGTAACAGAGCCTCAGCAAATCCCTTTTTTACAGCTTTATCAATAGCGCCAATAGTATTTGTATCCTGTGCCCAGGCAACTGCAATGCGATGCTTCCTTTTCAGACTGAGCACCTTTTCTTCCAACTGTTGGAGAGACTTGATCATATTTTGATTATCTGCAGGAAGCGGCAGCTAAAAGTATACTGTCGAATTTTGCCTGCTCAGAATCCGATCTGGATGTAAGTACAATTGGTGCCATTGCACCAAGGATTATTGAAGCAACCTTTGCTTTCGCAAAGAATACCAGCGATTTATAGAGCACATTACCAACCTCAATATCAGGCATAAGTAAAAGATCTGTATCTCCGGCAACCTCGCTTCTTATTCCTTTATGCTGTGCACTTTCAAGGCTAATTGCATTATCAAATGCCAAAGGACCGTCGATAATGCAATTCTTTATCTGGTCACGCTGATTCATCTTTGAAAGAAGAGCAGCATGCAGAGTGGCTTCCATGTTCTCATTAACCATCTCCACTGCTCCCAAAACAGCAACCTTAGGCATAACATAACCCAAACGGTTCAGGCAGGCTACTGAATTATTAACTATGGCTATTTTATCCTGCAGATTCGGTGCAATATTCATTGCCACATCTGTAACTGCTATTACCTTGGGATATGTATCTACTTCAAAAAGAGCAAAGTGAGACAAAAGATTCCCCGTTCTCAGTCCCCACTCTTTATTCAGTACACATTTCAGAAGCGTTGAAGATCCTATCTTTCCTTTCATGAGTATATCTGCCTGTTTTGAACTGACCATCTTAACAGCCATCTCAACTGACATCTCAGGCACCGTTTCATGAATAATACGTAATCCGGATATATCATAATTGTTTGCAGCACAAATGCTCTGAATACCCTCCTTATCACCAATAAGTATCGGCTCAATTATGCCGGAATGCCAGGCTTTTATAACAGCACCCAGTGAGTGCTGATCCTGAGCTGCAGCGAGGACTAACTTTCTCTTTGGTCCGCCCTCAACAAGATGTTTCAGGTCATTTAGGTTCTTTAACACCATTGTATAGTATTTTAAGATTTTATTTATCTACTTGGCTTTGCGGGCATCAACAATATCGCGTGTTTCAGAAGCTATAACAAATTCCTCATTTGTAGGTACTATCATAACTGTGACTTTGGAATCTTTCTTGCTTATAACGAGTTCTTTGCCGCGAACTCCTTCATTTACTGATTTATCGAAATCGATACCGATAAATTCAAAGTCCTTACATATGTTTTCTCTTGTCTCTGAACCGTTCTCGCCAATACCTCCTGTAAATATAAGAATATCAACGCCTCCCATTGCAGCGGCATAGGCACCAATATATTTCTTAACACGGTATTCATACATCTTTAATGCCAGTATAGCACGCTCATCTCCTTCTGCAGCTGCTGATTCAATTTCTCTCATGTCGGATGATATACCTGAAACACCAAGAACTCCGCTATGCTTATTAAGGAGAGTATTTAATGAAGCAAAATCGATCTCCTCCTTCTCCATTATCAAAGTCAGTGCACCTGCATCGACATCACCTGATCTGGTACCCATGATAAGTCCTTCTACAGGTGTAAGTCCCATCGAAGTATCAAGCGATTTGCCATCCTTTATTGCAGTAATAGATGCACCGTTACCTAAATGGCAGGTTATTATTTTTTTCGATTTATAATCAACATTTAAAATCTCACAGGCTCTCTTTGAAACATAGCTGTGACTTGTACCATGGAATCCGTATCTTCTTATACCGTACTTTTTATACAGGGAATAAGGCAATGCATACATAAAGGAATAATCAGGCATAGTCTGATGAAAAGATGTGTCAAATACCCCAACCTGCGGAACATTTGGCAATACTGATTTCATTGCATATATACCCTTGAGGTTGGCAGGGTTGTGCAGAGGTGCAAGGTCTGAGCAGTTTTCGACACCTTTGATCGTTACATCATCGAGGTAACAGCTCTCCTGAAACAGTTCACCGCCATGTACCAGCCGGTGACCAACTGCATCGATTTCGTTGAGGTCCTTGATAACCCCCCTCTTTTTGCTTACCATCATGCCGAGAAGATATTCAATACCTGTCTGATGGTCAAGTATTTCACCCTCAAGCTTTACTTTGTCACCATCGAATCTTTCATTTTTCAAAAAGGAACCTTTTAATCCGATTTTTTCAACAATTCCTTTAGCCAGGACTACAGCAGTAGCCATGTCGAAGAGCTGATATTTTATAGATGAACTGCCACAATTAAGAACTAATATTTTCATTATCAATGTTTTATAAAAGTAATATTATCAGCAAATGTTATACCTAACTTTCAAGTGAGACATTCTTTGTGATTTTCACACCATCCTTATTGTACTCATAAAAGCCTCTTCCAGTGCGTCTGCCCCATTGATTTGCCCTTACAAGCTTTTTAAGAAGCGGTGATGACTTGTACTTGAGATCGCCAAACTCATCATAAAGGTTTTCGCACCAGCGCAGGATTTTATCGAGACCGATCTTGTCTGCCATTTCAAAAGGACCCAGAGGAAGGCCAAAACCGACTTTCATTGTCAGATCTATATCCTCCATACTTCCAACACCTTCCATCAGTATTTCGCAAGCCTCATTTATAAGCGGAACAAAAAGTCGTGTACTGATAATACCGGGAGATTCTTTTACAGGAACAACTTTTTTACCAATAAGATTGGCAAACTTTATAGTATTATCATAAGCCTCCTGAGATGTGTAGAGACCTTTAACAATTTCAACAACCCTCGCATCTGCTTCCGGAGTAAGGAAATGGAAACTTACACATCTGTCCTTGTGTTCAAGGTCAGCAGTCAGTTCGGTTATTACCTGTGTTGAGGAATTTGTAGCAATTATTGTGTTACGGTCAACATGCTGTTCAATTTTTCTCAAAATTGCCATCCTGATATCATGACTATGCTCACGGCTGGATGATTTAATGGCTTCTATTACGATATCACACCCTTTAAAGTCATTATAATTCATTGTACCCTTGATCCTTGACAATATGCCAAGTTTTTCAGAATTTGTCATACCCCAGCGCTCAATCATCCGGTCAAGTTCTTTAGCAAGTTCCTGATATGCCTGATCTATCTTCTGCTGGTTAAGCTCAAGGAAGATCACATCCATTCCTTTTGAGCTTATCATTCTCGCGATATTTTGTCCTACTGAACCCGCTCCAACAATTCCTACCCTTGAAAACATTGTTTTGGTCTTACTCTCATGAGACAGGCCATAATCTTCAAGCTTTTCTGTATTTTCTGCCATACGAAATATTATTTTCTTATTTTTTTAATCCAGCTGCCTGGTTTGAAGTAATAGCTATCATGCTTACTATATCGCTAACTGAACAACCTCGTGAGAGATCATTAATAGGTGCGGCCATACCCTGTAACACAGGACCAATTGCCTCTGCATGAGCAAGTCGCTGCACAAGCTTATATGCGATATTTCCGGAGTTAAGATCAGGAAATATGAGAACATTCGCTTTTCCGGCTATTGAACTGCCAGGGGCTTTACTTTTTCCAATCGCTTCAACAAGTGCAGCATCGGCCTGTAATTCACCGTCGATCTGCAGGTCAGGAGCCATTTCTTTTGCAATTCTGGTAGCATTTACAACCATATCGACCATTGCATGTTTTGCACTGCCTTTTGTAGAGAAACTAAGCATCGCAATTCTTGGTTCAAAACCGGCAATAGCCCTGGCAGTATGAGCAGATGCCACTGCTATTTCTGCAAGCTCTTTTTCATTTGGATTAGGATGAACAGCTCCATCGGCAAAGATAATTACTCCGTTCTCTCCGAAACTCTTATCAGGAAGTATCATAAGAAATGCACCTGATACGACTGAGATGCCAGGGGCTGTTTTTACATAGTGGAATGCAGGACGCAATACGTCGCCTGTTGAGTGATCAGCACCTGAAACTTCACCATCGGCATCACCTGCCTTAATCATCAGAACTCCAAGATAGAGAGGATCTTCAATGAGTTTGGAAGCCTCCTCTTTTGTCATGCCCTTACTTTTTCTGAGTTCGACCATAATATCAATATAATGATTTTTCCGGGCATGCGATTTTGGATTAATTATTGTGGCTTTTGAGATATTCTTCAGTCCCAGTTTCGCTGCATGTGAAATAATCTCAGCAGGATCGCCTATAAGTATGATTTGGGCAAGATTCTCCTGAATTGCTATATCAGCAGCTTTAATTGTTCTTTCTTCATATCCTTCGGGAAGCACAATACGCATGTTGTGTTTCTTGGCATTTTGTTTGATGCGATCTAATAATTCCATTGTGTATCAATATATTAATGAGTTCAAATATTTTTTATAAATGTACGAAAAAAAAGTTCTATTAAACAATTTTGAATAACATGATTAATATCATTTATTGATTTTTTTAAGAATTAAATTTTAACAAAAAACAAAACATAAAACCACGATCAAATCATTTTTCTAATTTAGCAGCTCAAATATTTTAATCTACATGAACAACCTTCTGTCACGACTTGATTCTCTTGCCAATAATCTTGATGGTGAAATAAAGTTTGATACTTTAACAAAAGCAATTTATGCTACGGATGCCTCTGCCTACAGGGAGGAGCCACTTGCAGTAGCCTGGCCCAAGAATAATTCGGACATAAAAAAACTACTTCAGTTTGCCAGGGAAGAAAAAACAGGTATCACTGTAAGGGCCGCCGGTACATCATTAGCGGGCCAGGTAGTCAGTTCAGGCATAATTGTAGACATTTCCAGGCATCTCAACAGGATAGTAGAGATAAACAAAGAGGAGAAATGGGTTAGAGTTGAGCCGGGCGTTGTTCTTGACGAGCTCAATCTTGAACTTAAAAAACACGGCTTGTTTTTTGGGCCGGAGACATCAACCTCAAACCGGTGCAATATCGGGGGAATGGTAGGCAACAATGCATGTGGCTCTCATTCTGTTATTTACGGATCCACACGTGACCATACAATTGAATTAAAGACAATTCTGAGCGACGGAAGTGAAGCCACATTCGGGCCTCTGGATAAAGAGTCTTTCGAATTAAAATGTAATCTTACCAATCTGGAGGGAGATTTATACAGGAATATTAAAAAAATGCTTGGGGACAAGGAGAATCAAAACAGCATCCGTGAAGGATTTCCCGATCCTAAAGTACCCAGAAGGAATACCGGATATGCCATTGACATGCTACTTGATTCGGAAATATTTAATGATAAATCAGAGAAGAAATTCAACTTCTGCAAGTTGCTTACCGGCTCAGAGGGAACACTGGCTGTCACAACCGAAATTAAGCTTAATCTTGTTCCTTTACCACCT
Organism: Bacteroidales bacterium; assembly: GCA_016709865.1. Classification (NCBI taxonomy): domain Bacteria; kingdom Pseudomonadati; phylum Bacteroidota; class Bacteroidia; order Bacteroidales; species Bacteroidales bacterium. The sequence continues at coordinate 452,291 of JADJLX010000005.1, read as the reverse complement.
GTCAATAAGGCACTTGTATGTGTTCATCTGAAGAAAAGAAACGATGCATTCCTTGCTAATCTTATCGCTCTGAAATTTGGTCCGGGAGCCGTGGAAATGATGGATAACAAGATCCTTAAGCTTACCGAGGATAATGTAAGTCAGAGAAATAACAGATTCTTTCTAGAGGGAGATCCTGAAGCAATTGTTATTGTTGAGTTTGCCAGAAATAGTGTTCAGGAAATAGACACTGTTGCTTCTGAACTGATAAGCGCTCTGAAGGAAGCCGGTTACGGGTATGCTTTTCCAGTTGTTAAAGGGAAGGACATTTCGAAAGTATGGGAACTGAGGAAAGCAGGACTGGGTGTATTAGCGAATATGAAGGGTGATCCCAAACCGGTATCCCTTATTGAAGATACAGCAGTTAATGTTGAGCAGATGCCGGAGTATATAGATGATATTGAAAGAATGCTTGCCGGCTTTGGCAAAGAGGCTGTATTTCATGCACATATCGGTACCGGGGAGCTTCACATCAGGCCGATTCTGGACCTTAAGAAAACATCAGATGTTGAGCTGTTCAGAAGTATCGGACTCGAAACAGCCAAAATTGTAAAAAAGTACAGAGGCTCACTCAGCGGAGAACATGGAGACGGGAGGTTAAGAGGTGAATTCATTCCCCTGATGATTGGAGAAAAGAACTACCAGCTGCTAAAACAGGTGAAAGAGTGCTGGGATCCGCAGATAATTATGAATCCCGGGAAGATCACAAATACCCCGGCAATGAACAGCTCACTACGATACGTTCCAGGGGTGCTCACAAGAGAAATCGAGACAATCTATGACTTCTCCTCAAGTGATGGTTTTGTGAGAGCTGCAGAAAGATGTAACGGCTCAGCAGATTGCCGCAAGTCGATAAAGATCGGTGGCACAATGTGTCCGAGTTACATGGCAACCGGAGATGAGGATAAAACAACAAGGGCAAGGGCAAATGTAGTACGCGAATTTATCAGTCAGGGAGACGATCCATGGGATCATAAGGAGATCTATGATGTTCTGGATCTTTGTCTTGGATGTAAAGGCTGTAAATCGGAATGTCCTTCAAGTGTTGATATTGCAAAGATAAAATCAGAGTTCCTGCAGCACTGGTACGACAAACACGGCATTCCTCTGAGAACAAGGTTAATTGCCTACATTACAGCATTTAACAAGATCGGATCATTGGTTCCTCCGGTCTATAACTTTGTTTTGAAGAACAAAATTACCTCCGGAACATTCAAGAAAGTTATTGGTTTTGCTTCTGAGCGGTCGATACCTTTATTATATAGAACCACACTAAGGAAATGGATAAAAAAGAATATTTCCTCAATAAACCCCGTCAATCCACAGGGCACTGTATGCCTGTTTGTTGATGAATTCACTGATTATAACGATACTGAGGCAGGCATCGCTGCAATCAGGTTACTGACCTCACTCAGTTATAAGGTTGTAACTGTTGACCATAGTGTAAGCGCAAGAACATTTTTATCAAAGGGGCTGGTCAGGAGTGCCAGGAAGAGAATTCAGGAGAATATAAGGGTATTCTCCCCTATTATTAATAAGGATATGCCATTGCTGGGGATTGAACCATCGGCTATTCTGGGATTCAGGGATGAGTATCCGGAACTTGCCGGGCCAGAATTGAAAGAGGCAGCCGATAAAATTGCTCTCAACAGTTTTATGGTTGATGAATTTATTGCAAGAGAATACCGTGAAGGAAGAATTGACCGCAGCTTATTTGTTGAAAATAAGGCAAATATATTACTCCATGGTCATTGTCAGCAAAAAGCAATAGCATCTTCTGCAAGCAGTATTGAAATACTTTCTATACCGGTTAATTACTCTGTTAAAGAGATTCCATCAGGTTGCTGCGGTATGGCCGGATCATTTGGTTACGAGAAGGAACATATTGAGCTGTCGAATAAGATTGGGGAGCTTGTGTTATTTCCTGTAGTGAGGAATTCTGATGCAGAAACCATTATCGCTGCACCGGGTACCAGCTGCAGACATCATATAAAAGATGGGACTGGCAGGGTGGCGATGGCGCCGGTGGTGGTGCTTTATGAGGCGCTGAGGAAGTGACATTTCCTCCCGCCAAAAGCGGGGCAGGCCCTCCTTTTGAAAGCTAATCTTTATACACAACTTGTTAAGCGGGCCTTCCTCCAAACCTCCCAAGCCCTTTCGGAATTGGAACAGGTTATTTTTTGGGACATGGGAGGAAGAAACGGCGATTCGCAACGACATTTTATTCGTGGTATATTTCACTCGCGAATCGCCGTTTCTTCCTTACACATACCTCACACCAAAAATGGTGTCATCCTGAATTCATCCTTCCTGATAATTTCTCAATATCCCACAATTAGAAAAGGATGAATGAAGGATCTCCTTCTCTCATTATAAGATTAATAGATCAATGCTGGCTACAAAAGTGTAATTATTTAATAAAGAATGTGTTGCAGGAAGATGTCATTAGCAGCACCAGCGAGGGATCTACTTATCTCTTTAAGCAATTACTCAAATTGAGATGTGATGCAAGATTAGCTTCAAAAGGAGGGGAAACTTTCTTATCAAATTTCTCATTCATCCCCGAAACTTAGTTTATAGACTTAGGGAAAAGTTGTCGGCATCGTTGGATACAGGGAATTTGGCTCTGAAATCGGTCAACTCCTCAAGAGAGATATCTGAAGTTATAGAACAGGTTTTACCCGTTTCAGCGAATGAGATAACTTCTCCCCGCGGGCTGATAATCACCGAATTACCACAATACTTAATACCATTTCCATCCGTTCCAATAATATTTGATCCGGCAACAAAGCACTGATTCTCTATAGCACGGGCCTTAATAAGTGTATCCCATACATTTATTCTTGCTTCAGGCCAGTTTGCTGAATATATTGCCAGATCGTATTCATTTTTGTTTCTGCTCCAGACAGGGAATCGTAAATCATAGCAGATGTATGGACTGATTCTGATACCCCTGAAAGTAAAGATCAATCTGGATTTTCCTGCTGAAAAATGCTTGTTCTCCTCCCCCATGCTAAAGAGATGTCGCTTATCATAGGACCATGACTCACCTTCGGGGGATACGAACACCCACCGGTTATAATATTTGCCTTCAGAACGAACCATATAGCTCCCGCAAAGACCAAAATTACCTTTTGAGGCAGCGGATTTCATCCAGACAAGTGTTTCTCCATCAGCAGGTTCACTTAGTTCTGCCGGACGCATGGAAAAGCCTGTATTGAACATTTCAGGCAGTACAACAACATCTGTCATATTATAGAGAGGAATTATCAGCTTTTCAAGCTTTTTAAGATTGCCTGACTTGTTTTCCCACTCAAGGTCGGATTGAATTACTGATATTTTCATTTAACAGATTATGAATTGTATTAATGAGCGGGTATCAAAAAAGAGGGACATGCCGCGACATGTCCCTTCATTCTGATATCGTATATTATTCTATTTTGTTTTTTTGGAATCGTAATACTCGGTAAATATTCCATTAACCAAAGGTCTGTAATAGAGCCAGAAGAATCTTCTTGTATCCTCAGGCTTATCAGAATAGAGTATTCCTTTAAGTTTGTTAACACCTTTAAATCTGGAGATCCAGAAAGGAATATCAGTACTGGCAAAATCGCCTGAAAAATAGAATACAGTTTTTGTAACTGATTCCTGGGTAACAGCAGGAAACTCACTTAATAAATTACTGACGGCCAACAATGTATCTCCTATCGGAGTAGTGGCAATCTTGTATTTTGAAATAACTGTATTCTGCAGAGGATCAATAATATCAAACCACTGGTCGAAGGCAACTGACTCAGCAACACCGTATTTTTCTGCGTACTCAGGGCTGGTAATGATCTGTGGTAAAGCAGTCGCCAGGTGTGTTCCCTCTTCAAGAACAATAATATTTTTTTCTCTGAGGATTACTATTCCAGGCTTCGTAAACGTCCATGGTTTCTTATGTTCTTTCCTGTACATAGCTGTCATCCAGATTGGAAATTCAGGACCTGTTGTATCGAGGGTATGGAAATATTTACCTGTCCAGCCAGAGAACGATATACCAAGTTTTTCCTGTGTCCTTACAGATTCGAATGCTGCGGTTGGGTAGTCGAAGGAGTTATACTCCATTACAATAAGCTTATTTCTGTCTTTCATCTCCTTAATGAGGAGGAAGTCATTATTATTAAGACTACCGTATAATTTTCTTGACTTGCGGCTCTTATTTATTCCCCTGTACCAGTCATTGAAAAATACCCCATAAGTGTCAGCAAAATAGACAGCATCGTTATTTTCAGCCAGATTAATAAGATCTGTCAGACGATAATCATTTCTGTCCCATTTATGGTCACGTAATGGTCTCTGTGGGTAGAAACCGTAGTAATCCTTTCTGTACGAGTAGCTTGATTTATTCTCCTTTTTAACAAATCTTTCGTTGGTCAGAATCCAGTTGAAAGACTTATGATGTAATCTTTCTATGTTAGGAACAGTCTTGTCTACCAATATAATGTTCATTGGCTTTTTCGACTGAAAAGTCCATCTGATCAGGTTAATGACCGGCAGGGCAACGATTACCGCCAGAATGATACCTACAATAAGCAGTGTTTTTTTCATAACTGAATATATCTGAATGTATTCAAATACAATAACAATAATCTGATTCTAACTAAAAATCTATATTTCAATTGTTAAAAGTATTAATTTATTTTTTTTAAATAAAATAAATTTGAGGCAATTTAGTAAAAATTATTGAACCACAAAACTGTTAGTATCCGCATGATGAATTATTACCTCTTTTATCCGCACCACCGGCCTTTCTCCCATCAGGTAATATCATTATAGCATTAATGCTCCCTATAGATGAGCGCCTGACGAGAGAATGCCCCATATTTGCCAGCTTCCCTACTGTGATACTGTCGATTGCAGCCTGCTCGTAACTGATCTGATCAGGCAGCCACTGATGATGAAACCTGCCGGCATCGGTGGCATCCTGAATACTCATCCCATAATCTATAACGTTGATTATCAACTGAAAAACAGTGGTAGGTATCGTTGATCCACCCGGAGATCCGGCAACAAGAAAAAGTTTTCCATCTTTTTCAACAATTGACGGAGTCATAGAACTGAGAATTTTCTTTCCTGGCTGAACCGAATTGACTTCGCCTCCTACCAGGCCATACATATTAGGTGTTCCCGGCTTGGTTGAAAAATCATCCATCTGATTGTTTAAGAAGAAACCAGCGCTGTCGACAACGATACTGTTACCATAGGTTCCGTTGAGAGTTGTGGTTGCAGAAACTGCATTTCCAAGTTGATCTACAACCGAATAATGTGTTGTTTCCTCGCTGGAATATGCTTCCGGCAATCCGGGTTTAATATCCTTTGAAACTGATGCCTTTTCTTCATCATATGAATTCATACGGGAAAGCAAATAATCACTGTTAATAAGCTGATCTGACTTTACACTCATAAAATCAGGATCGCCAAGATATTCTGAACGGTCAGCAAATGATCTTCTCTCAGCTTCTGCAATCAGATGAATACTTTTAAAAGAATGAAATCCCCACTCTTTAACAGGATATTTTTCAGTCATTTTAAGAAGCTGAATAAGAATTATCCCTCCGCTTGAAGGGGGAGGCACTGTGATTACCCGATACCCCTTATAATCTGAAGTAAGTGGATCTCTGGTAACTGACTTATAACCATTAAGATCCTGTTCAGAGACAATTCCATTTCCTCTCTTCATCTCTTTAACAATCAGCCGGGCTGTTTTACCTGAATAAAAACCATCCCTGCCAAAATCCCTGATCAGCCTGAGTGTTCCTGCAAGATCTTTCTGAACAAGAGTGTCACCTTCTTTCCATAGGGAATCCTTTATAAATGATGTTCGTGAAGCATTTCTTGCAAGAAAAATTGTTTTTGCAACATTAAGCCGGACTGCCTGTCCCCTGGTAAGCGGGAATCCTTTTTCTGCAATATCAATAGCAGGCTGAATAACATCCTTAAATGGAAGTACTCCATACCTGGAATGAGCAGTTATCATACCGTCGACAGTACCCGGAACACCGCTGGCCAGATGAGTATCAGTACTTAAGCCTTCAATAACATTACCAGCCTTATCAAGATACATATCCCGTGATGCACTTAATGGTGCTTTCTCCCTGTAATCTATAACATCTGTATTTCCATCAGCAAGTCTGATAACCATGAATCCCCCACCACCAATATTACCTGCTTCAGGATAGCATACAGCAAGCGCAAACTCAGTAGCTACAGCAGCATCAATCGCATTGCCTCCTGCCTGTAGTATTTTTGTACCTATAAGTGAACTTTCAGGATGTGCAGAAACCACCATCCCATGATCTGTAATAATTCCTTTGCCCTGTTTAATTATGTTATTTATGGAACCGGATTTACCGGAACAACCTGAAAGTGAGATCAGAATAAGAAGGGCTACTGAGGATCTTAGCATGAGAGATTACTTTTTCTAATTACAAGTATAACAATAAAGTCACAATTTAGGTTGCATGGCTTCATAATACTATCATAAGAAAAATTGTTTTATTACTTTTACGCAAAATCTTTTTCGATGCTGGCAAATCAACCTCTTGCTGAAAGGCTCAGACCCAAGGATCTGGCAGATTTCTGCGGTCAGGAACACCTGGTTGGCAAGGATGCTGTACTGCGAAGAGTAATTGAGTCGGGGAATATTCCTTCTTTTATTCTGTGGGGTCCTCCCGGAGTAGGCAAAACCACTCTGGCCGGCATCATCGCAAATACACTTAAAAGACCTTTCTTTTCACTTAGTGCAGTACATTCAGGCGTTAAGGATGTTAGAGAAACAATTGAAAAAGCCAAGAAACAACAATTCTTCAATCAACCTAATCCCATACTCTTTATAGATGAGATTCACCGCTTCAATAAATCGCAGCAGGATTCTCTTTTAAGTGCAGTTGAACAGGGAGTAATAACATTAATAGGAGCCACAACTGAGAATCCTTCATTTGAAGTTATATCCCCTCTTCTTTCGAGATGCCAGGTGTACGTAATGCAACCACTGACTGAAGATGAACTGGTATCATTAACAAATACGGCACTTAAAAAAGACAGATATCTTGCTGCACTTGATATTTCAATTGAAGAATACGAAGCTCTTATCAGAATCTCCGGAGGAGATGCGAGGAAACTGTATAATGCGCTTGAACTTGTTGTAAGCTCGGAATCTGATGAAGCGTCATCTGAAAAGATCATTATTAATAATGAGAAGGTGCTGAAACATGTCCAGAAGAATCTGGCGATGTATGACAAGAACGGAGAACAGCATTACGACATTATTTCGGCATTCATTAAATCGCTCAGGGGCAGTGATCCGAATGCCGCAGTTTACTGGCTGGCCAGAATGGTTGAAGGCGGTGAAGATCCGAAATTTATTGCACGAAGGATGCTTATTCTTGCTGCAGAGGATATAGGTCTTGCCAATCCGAATGCACTTCTGCTCGCCCAGGCATGCTTTGAAGCTGTTAATGTAATAGGATGGCCTGAATCGAGAATAATACTCTCTGAAGCTGCCGTATATCTTGCAACCTCACCAAAGAGCAATGCATCATATATGGCCATTGAGAGCGCAATTGAGGCTGTCAGGACAGAAGGAGATCTTCCTGTGCCGTTACATATAAGAAATGCCCCTACCCGGCTAATGAAGAACCTTGGGTATGGAAAAGAGTATAAATATGCACACAGCTATTCAGGTAATTTTGTTCAGGATAATTTTCTTCCGGAGGAGATAAAAGGAAGGACTTTTTATGATCCGGGAGCTAATCCAAAAGAAGAAGAGATAAGAAAGAGATTATCTGTAATGTGGAAAGATATTTACAAATATGATAAGTAATATCTCTGTGAAATCTCTGTGATGCCTCTGTGGATCTCTGTGAAATAAAAAGAACTGTCACAGAGAGACACTGAGAAGCACAGAGTTACACAGAGAAAAGAAAAGACATTATCATTTTATTATAAAAAAAATTCTAATTTTGTTACAATATGTCTAAAGCTGGAATAAATATTCCCGGAATAAAATTCAAAGAATCAGGTAATTTTCTTTTAATTGCCGGTCCCTGTGTTGTTGAGAGTGAGGCGATTATATTTGAAACAGCTGAACATCTTAAGTCTTTATCAGAGAAATACAGTATTCCTTTTATTTTCAAATCATCATACAGGAAAGCCAACAGATCCAAAGGTGATTCATTTTCAGGCATAGGCGATATAAAAGCCTTAAAAATACTTGCTGAAGTAAGGAACAGGTATTCCGTTCCTGTAATCACTGACATTCATAATCCGGATGAGGCACAGATGGCTGCTGATTATGTTGACGTTCTTCAGATTCCGGCATTTTTGTGCAGACAAACTGACCTTCTGGTCGCTGCTGCGAAAACAGGAAAGTGGATTAATATTAAAAAGGGACAATTTCTTTCAGGAGCTTCAATGAAGTTCGCCGTTGAAAAGGTAAAAGAATCAGGAAACAATAATATCACGCTGACTGACAGGGGTAATATGTTCGGATATCAGGATATTGTTGTCGATTTCAGAAATATCCCGGAGATGCAGAAGATCGGAGTTCCTGTTATAATGGATATAACACATTCACTTCAGCAGCCAAATCAGGAGGCCGGGGTATCGGGAGGAAGACCCGATATGATAGAGACTATTGGCAAAGCAGCAATAAGTGTCGGGGCTGATGGAATTTTCATCGAAACTCATCCGAATCCCGGAATTGCAAAATCAGATGGTGCCAATATGCTGATCTTATCAGGTATGGACTTACTTTTAGGCAGGCTTGTCGTATTAAGAAAAACAATAAATTCATTTTAATCATTTAAATTTTAAATCCAATTACATGAAAAAGCTCATTTTTGTCCTTACCGGACTAATTATTGCAACCGCTATCAATGCTCAATCACTTGAAGAAATTGTAAAAAAGTACTCAGAAGCCAACAAGCAGGATAAAATTTCTGCTCTGTCAACAATCAAGATCACCGGAAAGATGTCGATGATGGGAATGGATCTTCCGCTTGAGATGTGGATGAAAAATCCAAATAAAATCAAGACTGTCACCAATTTCAACGGACAGGAAATGATATCTGTATTTGACGGTGTTAAAGGATACTCAATCAATCCTATGACAGGCTCCGCCGAACCTGTTGAAATGTCTGCAGATCAGGTTAAACAGACCCAGACCAGCAACCTTTTCAATAATTTCATGGCAACATATCTGAAAGAGGGCAAACTCACACTTGTCGGACAGGAAAATGTAAACGACAAGCCTGCATTCAAGATAAAAGTCAGTCTGGATGGAGGAAACACAACAGATATGTTTATCGACAAAGCATCCTATCTTCTTGTTAAGAACAGCACCACGGTCAGTTCACAGGGAACAACTGTAACTGTTGATTCATATCCATCTGATTACAAAGAAACTAACGGACTGCTTCTACCTATGAAGACAACCTCATCAGCACAGGGTATGGAGTTCATGATAATTTTTGACAAAGTTGAAGTAAATCTTCCTATCGAAGACAGTGTTTTTAAAATCAAATAATGATTTTGGTTTTTGTTGTATTGTAGAGACGCAATGCATTGCGTCTTTACCTATAAAAGACAAGGGATATGATAGAGACGCAATGCATTGCGTCTCTACATGAAAATAGAATAAAATAAAAAGGCGTCCGATTTGGGCGCCTTTTCTGTTTGCAGCTGGCCTGTAAGCCGGTTTCTGTACGGTTTTGGTTTCTGCGAGAGATATTAAAACCGGTATCCATCATTTATCTGGTCACGGCATCACTGCCGTGCTCCTACGACCTACCCCCCGGCACTGGACGAGCAGCCCTGATCGCCGGTATACATGGTCTTTCAACCCATAAGGTGTACGGCTCCTGATGTTGCCACCCGGACCGGTAAGCTCTTACCTCACCTTTTCACCCTTACCCCTCGGCTACGCTCGGGGCGTCGCCTAAGGCGGTTATTTTCTGTTACACTAACTATACCCTCGCGGATATCTTCCCGTTAGGAAGTATGGTGCTCTTTGTTGCCCGGACTTTCCTCACCGCCTATTGATAAATCTCAGAACGGCGCGATGGAACAGCCTGCTGCGGTGCAAAGGTAAGAAATATTAACTACTTTTGCACACGATTCACGACTAAAGACTCACGACTTACGACGCACGACACACGGCACACGGCAAACAATGCAGGTCAATTAATTTAATGGAAAGAGGAGCAATAAATATCGAAGATTATGATTATGACTTACCTGAGGAGAGGATAGCTCAATATCCTGTGGGGGAAAGAGATATGTCGAATCTTTTGGTTTACAGACAGGGCAATATCAAAAAAGATATTTTCAGAAATCTGGATAACTACATTCCAAAGGGATCGCTGCTTGTTTTTAATAATACCAGAGTCATCCGTGCCAGGCTCCTTTTCCGTAAAGAATCAGGAGCCGCGATTGAAATACTATGTCTCGAACCGCTTTCTCCTGCTGAATACCAGATGTCGTTTGGATCGACCGGACCTGTGGAATGGAAGTGTATTGTAGGGAATCTTAAAAAATGGAAAAAAGGAAAGCTGCTCCTTCCCTACTCAATAAATCAAAAAGACTATATACTCTCGGCAGAGAAAGTATGTCAGGAAGGAGAAGCCTGGAGAATCAGATTTACATGGGATTCGCCGTTAACAAGTTTTGGTGAGGTAATTGATGCTGCCGGACATATACCCTTGCCTCCGTATATTAACAGGGAAGATGAAAAAGAGGATAATATACGTTACCAGACTGTCTACTCTTCTGTAAAAGGCTCGGTTGCTGCGCCGACAGCCGGATTACACTTTAATGAAGAAGTATTTGAAAAACTTCGTAAAAATGATGTAAAACTTACTGAATTAACTTTACATGTTGGAGCCGGAACTTTTCAGCCTGTTAAAACAAAGAACATTAATGACCATGAGATGCATTGTGAGCATTTCTATATTACCGCAGATACAATTCAGCTTCTTATCGATTATAGCGGAAAGATAATACCTGTGGGGACAACCTCAGTAAGAACTCTGGAATCGCTTTACTGGATTGGCGTTAAGATAGCCTGCAGTAATGTAAACCCGGGAGAACCTCTGTCGCTTGGTCAGTGGGATGCTTATAGCACTGACTCAAAAATCTCTGCCAGAGAGTCGCTGGAAAGTTTACTTGAATTCATGAAAAAAAGAAATACATCAATTCTCGAGGCATCGACAAGCATTATTATTATTCCGGGTTATGAATTCAGGATCATAAACGGCATGATAACCAATTTCCATCAGCCAAAAAGCACCCTGCTCCTTCTTATATCTGCCTGGATTGGAGAAAATTGGAAAGAAGTCTACAAATATGCATTGAATAATAATTTCAGGTTCCTTAGTTATGGAGACAGTTCCGTATTATTTTGATGATGGAATATTGTTATTGTAGGGACGCAAAATATTGCGTCCCTACAACAAAATATTATAAAATTACAATGTATATTGTATCATATTTTTGTTATAACGAAATATTTAGTTTAATTTTGATTGTTATTTGATTTTTTGTTTATTTGGACCAAAATTATTAATCATGAATGAGAACCGATTAATGCAACAGGTTACTGCAATTTTCTCAATCTTTATGGTAGTGTTCTATCTTTCTGCCGGGATCTATCTTTTATTCTTCTTTGATGCGGGTAGCCTAAACAGGCCGGTAATAGTAATAATGGGTATAACTTTTATCTTTTACGGATTATACAGAACTTTCAGGGCATATCTAAAAATAGTTGAGGTTTTTTTTACAAAAGACAAAAACGATGAGTAAATATCAGATACTTTAAATGTCGGGGTCAGAGATTTGATTGTTTATCAAAATTTAGTTGGCACACACTTTGCAGTGATATTTCTGATAAATATTTAAACTTGACAAATTTTAAGGATATGAACAGAGTATCAGTTATTCAAAAATTTATTATTATTGCGAGCCGGAACATTAGTTTCACAACCTTTAATATAGTGGACAGAAAGAACAGTAATAAATCTACCTTAAAGTTGGGTCTTCCTTTAATAGGACTGCTCTTGCTCTTGGGAGCATGCGGTCAGATGGGAAAAACAGGAACTAATGAAACACCGACAAGGGGAAATATTACTATAGTCGCAGACGAATCATTTCAGCCACTTATCGAATCAGAAGTTTTTACATTTACAGATCTATATGTAAATGCAGAAATTACTGCGTTGTATAAACCTGAGTTTGATGTAATTGAAGATTTCATGAATGATTCGGTTAAGGTGATTGTAACAAGCAAGAAGCTTTCAGATTATCAGATCCAGTATCTGCGCGACACACTTATAGTTGCAAGAACCTCTTCTTTTGCATATGATGCATTAGCACTTGTTACAAACCGATCTAATACCGATACCCTGCTTACCTATAATACAATAAAAGATATTTTTCAGGGCAAAGTAAAAACATGGAAAGATGTAAATTTAAAATCAAAGCTTGGAGAAATCCGTGTCATATTTGATAATAACAAATCAGGCAATATCAGATACTTTAAAGAGGAATTTGGAATCAAAGATTCTCTCAAAGGAAATTTCTTTGCAGTAAACAGTAATCCGGAGGTTATTAACTTTGTATCTCGAAATCCTGATGCTTTAGGTATTATCAGTGTAAACTGGATAAGTGATAAAGATGACTCACTTAGTATGAGTTTTACAAAAAAAGTCAATATCATTGCAGTTTCTCAGAAATATATGAATGACGGTTCGTTTTACCGTCCGCACCAGGGTTTTATTTATGATAAGTCGTATCCTTTTGTAAGAGAGATTTATCTGATATCAAGAGAAACATTTCCGGGCCTTGGTTCCGGGTTTATCAACTGGGCCTGTGCTGAGCAGGGTCAGAGGATTGTTTTAAAATCCGGATTAGTTCCGGCTACTATGCCGATAAGGCTGGTGCAGGTGAAGAAATAGGTACGGGGTACGGGGTTCGAGGTACGTGGGATTAGAAAATTGATGATTGAATAGAATTTATACACTATAATTGACAACAAAATTACGATAGCTATGAAACGTTTAATTTTAAGACCAGCAGCATTGCTGGCAGTGATGTTGACAGTTTTTGCAATTGGAAGCCAGGCACAGGATCTCAATAGTGCAACCCTCCTTACAAGGAGCGAGCAATATGATAAAGCCGAGGCAATGCTGCAGGACCTTATCAAGAAGGAACCTGCTAACAGCAAGAACTATTTTTACCTTGGAGAAAACTATCTGGCTGATTATTATGCTGATACTATTTCCAACTCACTGATAGTTTCTGCAACTGCTGCCAAAGAAGTATATCAGAAAGGCGTAAGTGCAAATGCAAATGATCCGCTTAACTATATAGGTCTTGCAAAAGTAGCCTTCCTGTTGGGAGACAATAAGACTGCTACAGAAATGAGGGCCAAGGCAAAAAGCTTTCTCCTTCCATATAAAAACCTTAAAAAAATCTCTCCCCCTGCCAAAGACTATGCATTTACTCTTGCAAAAATTGCAGAATCCTACATTAAGGATGCAGCGGTTGACACAGGTGCAGCATTACCACTTATCAGGGAAGCAATTAAAATTGACAATAAGAACAGAGATGTTTATTTGATAGCAGGTGATATTTATATACTAATGAATGACGGTTCAAAAGCTATTTATTTTTACAACCAGGCTCAGTTTGCTGATCCTCAGTCGCCTACAGCCCAGATGAAAATCGGAACTATATATGTAAGGGGCCGTCAGCTTACTGCAGCAATACCATGCTTTGAACAGGCAATCGAGTTAAATGCTGCCTTTGCTCCTGCTTACAGAGAGCTTGGTCAGGTCTATCTTCTTGCACAAAGGTTTGATCAGTCGAAGGAATACTTTAAAAAGTATCTCGATCTGACTTCCGGTAATATCCCTGCAAAAACAAGATATGTTAATGCCCTCTTCTATGCAAAAGATTACGATGGTGTTATTACAACTGTTGAAGAAATTTTTGCGGTTGACCAGTCCAGATCATATATGAACCGTATCGCCGGTTATTCATGCTATGAAAAGAATCCACCGGATTACAATAAAGCTTTGGCATACATGGAGACACTCTTCAAAACAGTAGCTCCTGAACGTATAATTCAGAAAGACTACCTGTATCTTGCAAGGATTCTTGCCAAGAGGAATCTGGGTTATCCAAAAATGGTTGAAGATCTCAACTCACTTAAATCTCAGCTTGAAAAAGCAAAAACAAAGCCAGCAACTGATGAACTTAACGCAAAAATTGCTAATGCCGAGAAAGAAGTTGTAAAGGCTGATGCTGAACTGGACAGGATGTATATTGCCTATGGTAAAGCTTTAAGTTATAAACCTGAAGATAAGAACCTGCTGAATGAGATTGCCAACAGCTATTACAACAATAAGAGATTTGACATGGCAGCTAAAACATGGGCCAAACTTCTTGATCCTTCAAAAGATAATACTGAAGACCTGATGAGAATCGGCCGTGCATATTATAACGGAGAGAAACTTAAGACTGCGGATTCGTTATTTACCTCCATTACAAAAACAAATCCATCATATGTACCTGCTCATCTCTGGATTGCGAGAACATATTCCAAAATGGATCCTGATACAAAACTAGGTCTTGCAAAACCTAAATTTGAGAAAGTGGCTGAAGTAGGAAAAACTGACTCAGTAAAATACGAAAATGAGATGATGGAAGCCTTCAACTACCTCAGCTATTACCACATGATGAATGAGAATTGGAGTAAATCAAAGGATTACTATAACAGAATGATCAATCTTGATCCTACCAGCAAGGAAAACAAGCTTAAAGGATATTATGGAATCGGATCTATTGAACTGAGATCAACCAAGGATGAAAAGACAAACGAAGGAAGGTTGCCTTATTTATCAAGGGCTACTGAAGCATTTAACAAGATGCTGGCAATTGATCCTGCCAATGCTTCTGCAAAGAGTCAGTTAGCTTATGTACGTGAATTTGAAGCACAGGTTAAGAAAGGTATCAATCCTAACGAGATCAAAGGTGTTATCAAGAGTAAAGCCGGACAACCAATTGGTTATGCTTCAGTTAGAGTAAAAGATACTGCAGCAGAAACACTTACCAACGCAAAAGGAGAGTATAAATTTGAGATTCCACAGGATTCAGAAACTCTTTTAATTGTAGCCAAAGGCTATAAAACTCTAGAAATACCAATAACAAAATCGAGGGTTTACAACGTTACACTAGAACAGTAGAACATTTTAATAACGATAATAACTGAATAAATCAAAAAAAGAAGCAGGGTATAATGTTAACTTAACGGTCATACAGTTTAGAGAATTATTCTAAACTGTGCCAAAAACTTAACATTATTTCCTGCAATATTTGAAAATATCAATTCTAAATATATATTTGCAAATCGTAAAAAAAATCTTAAACCTAAACAAATCGATAAAATGAGTAAACAAGGAAGTTCGTTCAAAGATGCGTTGCAGAATGTATTCGCAACAAGTGCTATTTTAATAGCTTTTATTGTATCCTATATTTTGTTCACGCAGATTATGGGTAACCCTGTTAATTTCGAGGGAGGCAATCCTGAGGGAAGAGCACTAGAGGGTAACTATTTGGGAATCATCTACAAAGGAGGTGCAATTGTTCCAATTCTTATGACATGCGTTTTAGTTCTTATTATTTTCATTTTTGAAAGAACTATCACATTATCAAGAGCAAAAGGTAAAGGAAGACTTAATTCATTCGTAAGTCAGCTTCAGGGTCTTCTTGCAGGAGACAAAATCGAAGAGGCTTTGGAAGCTTGTGACAAACAGAGAGGTTCTCTTGCAAACGTTATGAAAGCTGGTCTTGCCCGCTATCGTGACCTTCAGAAAGACAAAGAACTTGAGAAAGATCAGAAGATTCTTTCTATTCAGAAATCATTCGAGGAAGCTACAGCACTTGAGCTGCCAATGCTTTCAAAGAACATGGTTATTTTCTCTACTCTTGCTTCTATTTCAGTGTTGATCGGTCTTATCGGTACAGTTCTTGGTATGATCAAGGCTTTTGCTGCTCTTGCTCAGTCAGGTGCTCCAGATGCACTTGCCCTTGCAGAAGGTATCTCAGAAGCTCTTATTAATACCGCATTTGGTATTACAGGTTCTACCCTGGCAATCGTAGCTTTCAACTATTTCTCATCCACAATTGATTCTTATACATTTAAAATTGATGAAGCTGGTTTCAGCCTGACACAGAATTTTGCTGCTTCATTGAAAGACAAGTAATGAGAATTGATCTTTTGGTTATAAACAATTAATATACGCTACAATGCCAAAGATTAAATTACCAACAAAGTCGCCACATATCGACATGACGCCGATGGTTGACCTGTTCTCGGTAGTTTTGACATTCCTAATGTTGACAACTACAATGAGACAGCAGGAACCTGCTCCTATCGATACACCATATTCAATATCAGAAAAACCAACACCTGATTTTAATACATTTACACTTCTTCTTTCCCAAGACGACAAAGTATTTATTAACTTCGATAATGGTCCGGATACAGCATTCAAATTCAGACCAAAAATTCTTGCTGAAATGGGCAAGAGATATAATATCGAATTTACTGAATCTGAACTTCGGGATTTTGAAAAATATCCAACTTCAATCGGGGTTCCTATCCTGCAGATGAAGGAGTTCCTCAATGCTAAAGGGAACAAGGAGAAAACTGTATTCCAGACAGGAATTCCAATCGATTCCCTTGATAATCAGCTGGCTCTATGGGTTCTTTTTGCACGCCAGGTGAATCCTAACATTCAGGCATGTATTAAAGGTGATGCAAAAACTGGTTTTCCGATTGTACAGAAGGTGCTTGATATTATGCAGGAAAAGAATGTGAATAAGTTCAATCTTATCACAAGTCTTGAAGGTGCTAAAATAAATCTAGAAGAAATACAGAAGTGATATGGCTGAAATAATTCAAGAAGAAAAAGCTGGCGGGAAGAAGAAAGCCAAGAAGCATGCACCACATATTGACATGACACCTATGGTTGACCTTATGTGTCTGCTGATCACTTTCTTTATGCTTACCACTGCTTTTTCAAAAGCAAAGGTTATGGAGATTAACCTTCCTGAAAAGATCAAAGATCCGAATCAGAAAGCTCCGGTTGTAGTTGCCAGTCGTACCATGAACCTGATTCTTGGTCCGAATGACAAGATTTACTGGTACCAGGGAAACGTAAAACCTGAGGAATATAATAATCTTCCTCCTCTTACAGAGTTAGATTACAGCGCAGAAGCAACTGGCTTACGCATGAAACTGCTAGAGAGAAACAGAGCTCTTTTTAAGAAAATAGATGAGTTCAAACAAGAGGTTTTAACAGGAAAACTTCAGATCTCCCAGGATTCATTAAGAGCTTCTATAGCACAACTTAAAAAGGACGATGATACAGGTCCTATTGTGCTTATTAAGGCTTACAAAAAAGCTACTTACGGAAATTTTGTTGATATCCTCGATGAGATGAATATCTGCGGAATTGCCCGTTATACATTTGTGCCTATAGCCTGGTATGAAGAGAAGATGGTAGAGATGACTACAGGCATTACACCATCAGCGACTGATTCCACGAAATAACCGAAAACTCCAGAGAAATGGCAAAAGAAAAAGTAAATGCACCTGCTTTCGATGATATAGTCTTCGAAGCAAGGAATAAGGAGTACGGAGCATACAGCCTTAGGAAAAAATATAATCGTACAGTACTTTTTGCACTGGCAATTGGTATAATTATACTGGCAACGGCTATTATTACTCCGTATATCAATGCGAAAGCATTGGATAATCAGGCAAAACGTGCTGAGAGACTGGTTGAGATTAAACTGGAGAACCTGGATCAGCCTACCGAACAGGTGGCTCCTCCCCCTCCTCCTCCTCCTCCTCCTGCAGACGTAGTACAGCAGGCTAAATATGTTCCTCCAGTAGTTGTTGACTCTGTGAAACCTGAGGATGACGTACAGCTTATGACAGCTGACGAAGCTCAGACAGAAGTTAAAAACGAAGAGGTTGTTGAAGTTGTTGCTGAAGTTAAAGAAGAGGTACAGGAAGCAGAACCTGAAGAAGTACCATTCGTAGTTGTTGAAGAGATGCCCATGTTCCCGGGCGGTGACACTGAACTGCTTAAGTATATCGGAGAACACACAAATTATCCTGAAGTTGCTAAAGAAAACAACATCCAGGGTAGAGTAATTGTGCGTTTCTGTGTTACTGCAAAAGGCGGAGTCAGCCAGGTGAGCATTCTTAAAGGTGTTGATCCAGAACTCGATGCTGAAGCTATAAGGGTTGTTAACACTCTTCCGGCTTTTAAACCCGGTAAACAGGGTGGAAAACCAGTTCCGGTTTGGTACATGGTACCTATTACTTTCACGCTGAAGTAAAACACTTTACACTATAATAAAAGGCTGAATCGATTGATTCAGCCTTTTTTATTTATATAAATTGAAGTAAGAACAATTGATCAAACGAATGAAGAAGTCAGAAGTAATCTTACTTTTTAAGCTCTGCTGAGAGTAACCCGATGAAATCATTAATGTCATCTTCAGTTGTATCCCAGCTTGTCATCAGACGATATTCAGAAGTTTTTTCATTCCAGGGGTAAAAGAAATAGTGCTTTCGTACTCGTTCTGCCACATCCGACGGCATAATTACAAAGACACCATTCGACTGAACCCTCTGGGTAATTTTGACTTCGCTGATTCCTTGAAGTTTGTCAGCCAGCAACCCTGCCATTGCATTTGAATGTTCAGCACATCTTCTCCATAAGTCATTCTTAAAATATCCTATATACTGTGCTGAAATGAATCTCATCTTCGAAGCAAGCTGCATTCCCTGTTTCCTGATATATTTAAAATCATCTGATAATCCGGGCTTCAGGAAACAGATTGCTTCACCGAACATCATGCCGTTCTTTGTACCTCCGAATGAGAGCACATCAACTCCTGCACCTGTTGTAAAATCCTTAAAAGGTAATTTAAGACAAACTGCAGCATTTGCCAGTCTCGCCCCATCCATATGAAGCAGCATTCCCCTGGAATGAGCATAATCGGCGATCTTCCTGATCTCTGAGACAGAATATACAGTACCCATCTCAGTTGTCTGGGTGATTGAGATCACCCTGGGTTGTGAATGATGCTCAAAGTCAATACCGTGCATATGTATCTCTATAAGATCAGTCGTTATTTTACCATCCACTGTATCAACAGTAAGAACTTTACCTCCTGTAAATTTTTCAGGAGCACCAC
Organism: Bacteroidales bacterium; assembly: GCA_016709865.1. NCBI lineage: Bacteria > Pseudomonadati > Bacteroidota > Bacteroidia > Bacteroidales > Bacteroidales bacterium. The sequence continues at coordinate 432,935 of JADJLX010000005.1, read as the reverse complement.
ATTCATCCTGCTCCAGATGGGCTGAGGAAGCTGCAATAATTGAATTCCATGATCTGGTGACAGATGTAAGACCTAATACATTTGCAGCTGTTCCTGTAAAAACAAAAAAAGTCTCAGTTGAATCTCCAAGGTGCTCTTTAAAAAGATTTAACGCTTTTTCTGTCCATAAATCTGAACCATACCCAATTGCATGGTCAATATTTGCAGCAACAATCTCCTTTAAAATATCGGGATGTACACCTGCATTATTATCACTGGCAAATCCTCTTCTCATTTTTTGGTTTTTGTATTATATAACTTGTACTTCGCAAAGATAATAATGAGGGCCATAGTGACGATATTAAGTGAAGTTTTTTAGATAAAAGAACTTATTAAGAAAATTTAAGATATCAGCTATTTAAAAAAAAATTACCTTAGACTAATTAAAAAACCGACTAATATTTAGTTAGATATCATAAACAGAAAAGATAAATTTTTAGCTAATGATTGAAAAGATTAACAATGGTAACAACAGTGCATTCAAAGAATTGTACGGTACCAGTGAAGAGGTCCTGAAAAAGCAGGCTCAAAGGTATAAAAGTCTTATCGAGAAGTTTAATTCTGCCTTCGGCACATCAGGTATTATGCTGTTCAGCTCACCTGGCCGTACCGAGATAGGAGGAAATCACACAGACCATAATTACGGGCGGGTACTGGCAGGTGCGGTAAACCTTGATAATATAGCTGTGGCTGCTAAGAACAACTCAAATATTGTCAGGATTGAATCTGTTGGTTATCCAAGGTTTGAGGTTGATCTGAATTACCTCATGCCTGATAAAAAGGAATATTACACTTCAGGTTCGCTTGTGAGAGGTATCTGTGCCAGATTGAAAGAAAATGGTTTCACTATCGGAGGTTTTGACTGCTGCATTGATGGAGCAGTACCTGTTGGCTCCGGACTAAGTTCCTCTGCATCTTTTGAAGTCCTTATCGGAGCAATCGTAAGCCACTTATTTAATAATGGCAAACTCGATGCAGTTCAAAATGCCATAATCGGACAATATGCTGAGAATGTATTCTTTGGCAAGCCATGCGGACTAATGGATCAAACAGCATGTGCTGTAGGCGGTCTTGTCACAATCGACTTTAAAGATCCTTCCAAGCCCATAGTAAAGAAGGTCAACTTCGATTTCGTTTCTACAGGATTTGCGTTAGTAATAACCGATACCGGCGGCAATCATGCAGATCTGAATGATGAATACGCGTCCCTGCCTACTGATATGAAGGCTGTCGCAGCTGAATTAGGTGCAAAGGTACTCAGGCAGGTTACAATTGATCAGGTATTGGAAATTACTCCTAAAATCCGTGAGAAAGTTGGCGACAGGGCAATTCTAAGGGCTATTCACTTCCAGGGAGACAACCAGCGTGTTGTAGATCAGGTTGCTGCACTTGAAAGAAATGATTTTAAAGCATTCCTCGGGATGGTTGTTGATTCAGGCTTTAGTTCCTATATGTACAACCAGAATATCTACCCTGTTAATAATGTAAAAGAGCAGGGTGTTTCTCTTGCTCTTGCTTTAAGCGAGCTTGTACTTAAGGGACAGGGAGCATGGCGTGTACATGGAGGAGGATTTGCAGGTACAATACAGGCATTTGTTCCGCAGAACCTGCTGAATAAATACATCACAACCTTAGAACACGTATTCGGGAAAGGTTCCTGCCATAACCTGTTCATAAGGCAAAAAGGCGCTGATAAAATTGATCTTTAAGAAATATGAACTACATTAAGGAAGACGCTTTCAAAGGTACATTTAAAGGGAAATCCACTTCGCTTTTTACTTTGAAAAACAAGAATGGACTTGTTGTCCAGATTACGAATTTCGGAGCCAAAATTGTAAGTATTTATGTTCCTGACCGGAATGGGAAATTTGAAGATATTGTTCTTGGCTACGAGTCTATTGATGAATATATTAAAGGCAATCCATATTTTGGTGCTATTTGTGGCAGATATGCCAACCGTATAGCTAACGGTAAGTTCAGTATTGATGGTAAAACTTACCAGCTGCCAGTTAATAACGGTCCTAACTCACTTCACGGAGGCCCTGAAGGATTCAATAATCAGGTATTTGCTGCAGGGGAAGTAATTAAATCCCAAGATAAACAGGCAATTGAGATGGTATATGAAAGCTGTGACAATGAAATGGGATACCCTGGTAACCTAACTCTAAAGGTTACATACACTTTAACCAGCGAGGATGAATTGGTACTTGATTACGAGGCAAAAACTGATAAAACGACACATGTAAACATCGCTTCTCACTCCTTCTTTAATCTTGCAGGAGAAGGTAACGGGGATATTCTGAATCACCAGCTGACTATTAATGCCGATAGATTTACACCTGTCAGCGAAGTACTTATACCAACCGGGGAATTCAGACCAGTTGCCGGCACTCCCATGGACTTCACTAAACCAAAGCTTATAGGCAAAGAAATTAATGACAGTTACGATCAGCTGAAGCATGGCAAGGGATACGACCACAACTGGATCATAAACAAAGAGATACCAGGAAAATTAACCCTTGCGGCTACATGCCTTGAATCAAAATCGGGTCGTGTAATGGAAGTTCATACAACACAGCCGGGGGTTCAGCTTTATACCGGTAACTGGCTTGACGGAAGTAAAGGTAAAGGTGGTCATGAATATGGCATGCGTTCAGCATTATGTCTCGAGACCCAAAACTTTCCCGATTCACCGAATAAGCCAGCCTTCCCTTCTACCCTGTTAAAACCGGGTGAAGTGTATAAACAAACCTGCGTACACAAATTTTATGTTAAATAAATTAATACTATAATTATGACTAACTCTAAACAGCCAAGCTATTTGTTTCCGCTAATTGTAATGGCCTCGCTTTTCTTCCTGTTCGGCTTCATTACAACAATGAACAACTCGACAATCGATTTCCTTAAGAACGCATTTGGTCTTGATGATTTTCAGAAGCAGTTACCTAACACATTTTTCTACGGGGCATATATCCTCTCTGTGCCAGTTGGTTTTCTTCTGACAAAAATCGGTTACAAGAATGGAGTACTTTCCGGACTTGGAATGATTTCACTCGGATTTTTCCTTATTATACCAGGGGTTTCTATGGGCTATTACGGCTTCCTGAGCACTGTATCAGTATTTGCAATAGGTGTTGTAATACTACAGGTTGCTGCTGCTCCTTATGTTAATGCATTAGGAAGTCCTGAAACTGCTGCAAGCCGCTTAACACTTACAAATGCTCTTAACTCTGTGGCTACAGTAATAGCACCAATTTTTGTTTCAATTCTTCTTGTTACTCCTGAACTTGAGCCAGGTTCCAAAATGGAAAACTCGGCAATCAAGGATATAGTAAAAGGTCCGTTCATGGTTATCGGTATCATAACTGCTGTGATTCTGGCAATTATGTTTTTCCTGAAGCTGCCTGAAATTAAAACGTCCGATAACGAAACAGAAGGTGCTGAAAAGAAACAGTATAAATCAAGTGCATTTAAATACACACATGTCTGGCTTGGTTCGCTGGCCATATTCCTCTATATGGGAATAGAAATCGGAATCTCCAGTTTCTTTCCTGACTATGCAGCAAAACTTGGCATCCAGGGAATTAATCCTATAGATATGCTGAAGTATTATTGGGGCGGTTTGATGGTAGGTCGTATTCTGGGCATCTTTATATTAAGAAAGTATAAAGCCAGCCAGATTCTTACTATTTGTGCTATTGGCGGGGCAATTTTACTCGGAGGTTCATTCGCGCTCAGTTCAAGTGCTCCGAATATTGCGATGTGGCTTTTCCTTGGCACTGGTCTTTTCCACTCAATTATGTGGCCTGTAATCTATAACCTTGCTCTGGAAGATCTTGGACCTCATGCAAAAGTTGCCTCAGGGGTAATAGCTACTTCTGTTATCGGAGCTTCGATATTAACACTTATAATGGGAAAGATTCAGGTTGCCACAGGCTCGGTAATGGCAGCTATAAGTCTGATTTTTGTATACTATGTATACCTGATCTTCTTCGCCACCAAAGGTTCTAAAATAAGATAATCTCAATCATATACAATAAAAAAGAGGTTCACAAATTGTGAACCTCTTTTTTTAATATCTGCCTGATTTATTTGCTTTTCTCCAGCTCTTTCCAGATAAGAGCACTCGCACCAACTATGGCAGCTGAACTTTCCTTAAGTTCCGAAGGAAGGATTTTTACCTTGTTACGGAATACAGGAAGAACGTGACGTTCCATACTTGCTTTTGTCGGTTTGAATATGTAATCACCTGCAGCAGCAGCGCCGCCAAAAAGGAATATTGCCTCAGGGCTCAGATAGTGAACTGTATCTGCCAGGGCTCGTCCCAGTAATTCGCCGGTAATCTCGAAAACTTCTTTTGCAATTGGATCACCTTTCTCTGCAGCATCAAAGACTATTTTTGATGTCATCTCATTCAGAGGAACATTAGCCAGCGGGCTTGCTGAGTCATTATATTTCGCAAGAAGCTCAAAAACTGTACGTTTTATTCCGGTGGCTGAGCAATATGCTTCAAGATGGCCACGTCCGCCGCATCCGCAAACACGTCCTTCGGGAACAACTGTAGTATGACCACATTCACCAGCAAAACCATCTGAACCATAAACTAAATCACCATTAACGATCAGGCCGCTTCCGAGTCCGGTACCTAGGGTCATCATGGCGAAGTTTTTCATTCCTTTACCACCACCGTATATCATCTCACCAAGAGCAGCAGCATTGGCATCATTCGTAAGTTTAACGAACTTAAACTCAGGGAAATTTTTCTCAATAAGTGAAGCAAAACCAACCACTCCTACAAATGGAAGGTTAGGCGGATATTCTATTGTTCCGCTGTAGTAGTTGGCATTTGGTGCACCAATACCAATACCCATCACTTCGATTTCGGAGTTTATTTGTTTAACCATTGCAATGGCAGTCTTAATTTCCTCAGTAAGGTTTGCAATGTATTTTGCCAATATTGTATCAGATAAAACCTGCGTCATATGAGGGTTTTCGCTTTTCTGCGGAGTTGCCATCTGTGGCTTTCTTTCATAGAGAACATTGCCTTCGCTGTCAACCACTCCGATTGCTGTATTGGTTCCCCCAATATCAATTCCAATTGCTACTCTTTTCATTTTTATGATCGTTTTATTTTTTAAAATTATTTGACTTTACTTCCTTTCAGAGCAAAGAACACTATATAGACATAACATATCACTGGTACAATTAATGCTGCACGAACGCTTACAGAGTCAGTAAGATAACCCATAAGCAAAGGAACAACAGATCCTCCCACAATCATTGTATTGATAATACCTGAAGCCATCGGCATCTCAAAACGGTCAAGATCTTTAACGCCTAAAGCAAAGATATTCGGGAACATGATAGAGTTGAAGAAACCGATTGAGAGAAGTGCCCAGATACCTACGTTAGCACCAAGGACAGTCGAAGAGAAAACTAAAATAGCAGCAATTGATCCGAATACTCCGAGAGCGATGTTTGCTTTTCCTTTTGAAAGGAACATAGCAATGAAGTTAACAACTGCAATGCCAAGAAATATAAAACCGTTCTTTGGTGATGATTCAAATACAAAAACACCATCTTTAATCTGACTGCTTGTTACTAACCAGCCAACAAAGAAAGCTAAAACGATTACAAAACCAGAGTACATGTATTTCTTCTGGTTCTCCATGGCACTAAGATTAATTGAACCAAGGAACCTTCCTACCATTGCACCGCCCCAGTACATTGCAGCGAGTTTTGCAGCTTCACCAATCAGCATACCACTCTGTTTAAGATAAGGTACAATTGCAGTTGAAATACCAACTTCTGCACCTACATAAAAGAAAATTGCAAGTGCACCTAATAATACGTGAGTACGTTTCCAGATGCTCTTTTTACCAACTTCTTCCTCTCCGCCCATAATCTCAGGCAGTTTCATGAAGAAGATAACAACGGCTATTAAAACAACAACTGATCCGATTACCAGGAAGGGCACCTGTACAGCTGTTGGTCCCATTGCAATAGCAGCCGGAGTGAGTACCAGAATACCAACAATAAATGGAGCCATTGTAGTTGCAAATGAGTTGAGAGCCTGTGTAAGGTTAAGCCTTGAGGAGGCAGTCTCTTCTGAGCCAAGAGCCGCAACATATGGATTTGCAGCAGTCTGAAGAAAAACAACACCTGTTGCCATTACGAATACAGCGCCGAGGAATAAGGCATATGAAGGTACTGCTACAGCCGGGTAAAACAGAAAACTTCCTAATCCGATAAGGAGCAACCCGATAATAACTCCCATTTTATAACCTGTTTTCTTTATGATTTTACCGCATGCAAAAGAAAATACGAAGTAGGCAAAAAAGAATACTCCGTTAACAAGGTTAGCCATGAAGTTACTAAGCTGAAATGTCGCCTGAACCTGATCTTTTAATGCGATGTTAAAATTGGTAATAAACCCGAATATGAAAAAAATCATAGCCATAAGGGTCATGCCAAGTCTTAAATTGCTTTCTGATTGCTGTTTCATTATTTAATTTTTTAGTTAATTAATTGATTCGATAGGTTTATTTGAGTTCTGAACAAATATATTAATTTAATTGAATTATACTAATGCTATGAAAGCACGTTTTCGAAAAAACAAAGCTGATAGTTTAGATTGATTATATTTGCAAAAACCTATCAGATTTGCGGTACTTCATATACATTTCATACAAAGGCACTTCCTATCATGGCTGGCAGGTACAACCAAATTCGACTACCGTACAGCAGATTCTCGATGAGTCCATGAGTGTTGTTCTTAACGAAAAAATATCAACTATAGGTGCCGGACGAACTGATACCGGAGTACATGCACTCATTTTCTGCGCACATTTTGATTGTAATTCCGCTTCTCTTGACACAGATAAAAATCTCATTTTCAGACTAAACTGCCACCTTCCTGCAGATATTTCAGTTTCTTCAATACGGAAGGTCCGGGCTGACGCCAATGCCAGATACAGTGCTTTATCAAGAACATACAAATACTACATAGCCAGAACAAAAGACCCATTCTTCAATAATTCGAGCTGGTATCTTCATGGGGTATTAGACACTTCCATAATGAATAAAGCCTGTGATATTTTGTTGAATCATTCAGATTTCACCAGTTTCAGCAAACTGCATTCCGGAGCAAAGACAAATATATGCAGGATCTACAATGCTGAATGGGAAGAACAGGAAAACAGGCTTGTTTTTACAATAAGGGCTGACAGATTCCTCAGGAATATGGTACGGGCTATTGTTGGTACCATGACAGACCTGGGATCAGGCAAAATAACTCTCGTGGAATTTGAAGAAATCATTCTGAAAAAAGACAGATGCAAAGCCGGGAAATCAGCTCCTGCACAGGGACTGTTCCTGACAGAAATTGAATACCCTGATGAGATTTTTTTGTAAATGGCTTCTGATTTACTGATGTGATAATTATCACTTTTATAAGCTGTTAATTATTTCACAATAATCAATTTTTATAATAAGTTTGTGCGGCTTTCAATAACCCAAATACCATGATCTATGAGTAATGAATGGTTAATTTTATTTTTCCTTGTCGGGGCTATATTTGTTGGACTTGTACTTATTTTTTCAGGTATAGTAGCTCCTAAATCAATAAATCCACAAAAATTTGATCCATACGAATGCGGTATTCCAACCGAGGGCGTTACATGGCTTCAGTTTAATGTCGGATACTACCTGTTCGCCATTCTCTTTCTTGTATTCGATGTGGAAACTGTTCTGGTGTTTCCATGGGCAGTTGTAATGAAAGAGGTTGGGATGACTGCTTTTATTGAAATTGTGATATTCTTTTTCATTCTGGGCCTTGGATTATTATACGCCTGGAAAAAACATGCTCTTATATGGGAATAAAAGGAATGAAAAGAGAGGAATTCAAGGATAATGAAACCCTTGATCTTCTTAAGGAACTGGATTCAAATGTATTTCTGACCACAATTGATGATGTGATAAACTGGGGAAGAAAGAACTCCCTATGGCCGCTTACCTTCGCTACAAGTTGTTGCGGAATTGAGATGATGGCTGCCGGAGCTCCGCGTCACGACTTTGCCAGATTCGGCATGGAAGTCTACAGAGCCAGCCCCCGGCAGGCTGATGTTATTGTGGTTGCCGGAACAATCGTTAATAAGATGGCCCCTGTACTGAAACGACTTTACGATCAGATGTCTGAACCAAAGTATGTAATTGCAATGGGTGCATGTGCAATATCGGGAGGTCCTTTTTTCCTTAACTCATATTGCGTAGTAAAAGGTGTCGAGCATATTATTCCGGTAGATGTATATGTACCTGGTTGTCCTCCCCGCCCTGAAGCATTATTATATGGTATGATGCAGCTTCAGCGTAAAATTGAAACCGAATCTATTAAATCCAGAAGGAAAAGAAATGCTTCACACGATTCAATTTAGTCTGACCATAATCTCAGAAATCTGATATTCAATGGATAAAATACAATTAGGAGAATTTTTAAAGAAAAACCATCCTGATCTTGAGATCAGCGAAGGCAAGCAATTCACAGAGGTAAATGTAACACCAGATAGTTTATATACGGTGGCTAAAAACCTTCGCGAGAATAAGGAACTGCTTTTTGACTTTTTAGTTTGTATTACAGGTGTTGATTACGGTCAGGACCTTGGTGTTGTATACCATCTAAGATCAACAGTTCTCAACCACTCTATTGTAATTAAATCAAGAACTTCCGACAGAACAGACCCTAAGTTTGATTCTGTTTCTGATATCTGGAAAACTGCAGATTTTCTTGAAAGAGAGGTATTTGACCTGCTTGGTATTAAGTTTACCAATCATCCTGACCTGAGAAGACTATTCCTTGACAGTTCATGGGGATTCCCATTACGTAAGGACTATGTTGATGATATTAACATTGTTACCAAGTAGATGATGGAAGAAAAGGTAAAAAATATTACAGCCGACGAGCAGCAGGAATATGTAATCAACATGGGTCCTCAGCATCCCTCAACACATGGAGTGTTAAGGCTAGTAGTTTCGTTGAAAGGTGAAATGGTAAAAAGTGTTCAGCCTCATATAGGATATATACACAGAGGTATAGAGAAGATGTGCGAGAGTATCACCTACCCTCAGATTATACATCTTACCGACAGAATGGATTACCTCTCAGCTCATATTAATAATGAAGCTGTATGTCTGAATGTTGAAAAGGCACTTGAAGTTGACATCCCTGAAAGGGTAAAAGTTATCCGCACTATCATGTCGGAACTTACCCGTATACAGTCGCATCAGCTCTGGTGGGCATCTTTCGGAATGGACCTTGGTGGCCTGACATGCTTTTTTTACGGTCTGCGCGACAGGGAAAAGATTCTTGATATCTGGGAACAGACTTGCGGAAGCCGTATGATTGTCAGTTATAACTGTCCGGGAGGTTTAATGTATGATATCCATCCTGACTTTCAGCAAAAGGTAAAAGAATTCATAAAATATTTCAGGACAAAATTACCTGAATATGATCAGTTATTGTCAGGCAATGTTATATTCCACGAAAGAAGTAAAGGAATTGGCAACCTGTCGCTCGAAGATGCTATATCATACGGTATTACAGGTCCTTCAGGAAGAGCTTCAGGATTTTCATGTGATGTGCGCAAACATGAACCCTACAGTGCATATGACAGGATAACATTTAAGGAAATCCTGTTTAATGAAGGAGATACCTATCACAGATATATTGCCAGGATCGATGAGATGTGGGAATCCATGAATATTATCGAACAGCTTATTGACAATATTCCCGAAGGGCCATATGCTGTTAAGATGAAGCCGGTAATTAAACTGCCTGAAGGCGAGTATTATCAAAGGGTTGAAACAGCCAGGGGTGAACTTGGTGTATATATTATAAGTGATGGAAACAAAAACCCTTACAGAGTTAAGTTCAGGTCACCAAATTTTGTGAATCTCTCTGTGCTGAACCACATTGCCAAAGGATTTAAGATAGCTGATCTTGTGGCAATCGGAGGATCGCTGGATCTGGTTATACCGGATATCGACAGGTAGAAGAAGACAGAAGACAGAAAAAAAAGATAAAAGACAAAAATATGCAGTTTGACATTGTTGCTACTAATTCCGTTCTTTTAACAAAAGAGCCCTGGTGGAGAGTTTTTTATGACTTTTCATCTTTAACAAAAGGGATAGACACCGGCCTACAGAATGTCATGTCGCCATTCTGGACAACAGTTACTGAAATGGTCATTGTTGGTGTTGTGATCCTGCTTTTCTATGCGGTTGTAGGACTATTCCTGGTCTATGCTGAAAGGAAAGTATGTGCGTTCATGCAGAACAGGCTTGGGCCTAACAGGATTGGGCCTTTCGGTATCTTCCAGACAATAGCTGACCTTGTGAAACTCCTTTTTGTTGAGTTGATACCAATAAAAAATGCTGACAAATTTCTTTTTAACCTTGCTCCTTTCATAGTTATCATCGCTGGTTTCATGGCACTGGCAGCTGTCCCATTTGCAAAAGGACTGCATGCAATTGACATGAATATCGGATTGCTATATGTTATTGCAGTCTCATCGATGGGTGTTATCGGTGTTTTGATTGCAGGCTGGTCGAGCAATAATAAATACTCGCTGATCGGTGCAATGAGAAGCGGAGCTCAGATTGTGAGCTATGAACTATCTGTTGGTCTTGCACTTATAACAATTGTAATACTGGCCGGTTCAATGCAGCTTTCAGTAATTGTTGAGGCCCAGAGAGACGGATGGTTTCTGTTTAAAGGACATATTCCTGCATTTATTGCCTTTATAATGTTTCTAATCTCAAGCACCGCGGAAACAAACCGGGGACCTTTCGACCTTGCTGAAGCAGAATCAGAACTAACAGCAGGATATCATACTGAATACTCTGGTATCAAATTCGCTTTCTTCTTCCTGGCTGAATACATGAATATGTTTATCGTTGCGTCAATTGCTGCAACAGTTTTTCTTGGAGGATGGATGCCTTTTCACGTAGGCTCATGGGAGGGATTTAATCACGTAATGGATTTCATTCCGCCATTTGTATGGTATATAGGAAAAACATTTTTTGTAATATTCCTGATGATGTGGTTCAAGTGGACTTTTCCGCGTTTGAGAATTGACCAGCTTCTGACACTTGAATGGAAATATTTGTTGCCGATTAATCTTGTCAATGTACTGATTATGGCCTTCCTGGTATTAATGGGCTGGCACTTTTAGTTGTAATAACTTAAATATATATCTCTGAATGAGAAGTATTATAAATTATTTTAAAGAAATATATTTTGGCGTCAAGTCACTGCTGGTTGGTATGAAGGTTACTGGTTCATACTTCTTCAGACCCAGTGCTATTGTGACACAAAAATATCCTGAAAACCGGAAAGATCTGGTTATGTTCGACCGTTTTAAGGGCGAGGTTGTTATGCCCCACAATGAAAAGAATGAACATAAATGCACAGGTTGCGGAATTTGTGAAATAAACTGTCCGAATGGTACTATTGAAGTGATTTCAAAGACTATTGTTACCGAGGATGGTAAAAAGAAAAGGATAATTGATAAGCATATCTACAGGCTTGGCATGTGCACTTTCTGCACGTTATGCGTGAAAACATGCCCCTCAAATGCACTTGCCTTTTCACAGGATTTTGAACATGCAGTGTTTGACAGAACCCTTCTGATAAAACAATTAAACAAACCGGGTTCCCAATTAATGAAAGGAGTTGAATAATGGCCTCTAACCAGATTATGTTTATTTTGTTTTCAGCAATGATAATTGTCTTTTCAGTGCTGACAGTAACAACCCGTAGAATACTTCGGGCTGCAGTCTATCTTCTTTTCGTTCTGGTTTCCACATCAGGACTTTACTTTATGCTTAACTACCAGTTCCTGGCAGGGGTTCAGCTAACTCTTTATGCCGGGGGTATTGTTGTTCTGATCATTTTCTCAGTATTGCTCACAAGTCATATCAGCCAGAAATTTGAACCTTACGGCTGGAAAAAGACAGCGTTTTCAGCCCTGGCTGCAATTGCCGGAGCTATCCTGTCAATAATAACAATACTTGATTATAACTTCTCAGCAACTACTGAAGCAGCAAAAGAAATTGATATGAGAGAGATTGGATTAAGCCTGCTGTCAGTCGACAAGGATGGTTATGTACTCCCATTTGAAGTCATCTCAATTCTTCTTCTTGCTGCTATGATCGCCTCTATTGTGGTTGCAAAAAAAGGCGGGCCGAAAAGAAGTGATTTACCAACAACAAATAAGGAATAATATGAATACAGGAATTCCACTACAATACTTTTTGATTCTGGCAACGATAATGTTCTTTACCGGAGTCTATGGTTTCCTTACCCGCCGGAACCTTATAACTATCTTAATGTCGGTTGAGCTGATTCTGAACTCAGTTAATATAAACTTTCTTGCATTTAACAGATATCTTTTCCCGCATAAATTGGAGGGTATGTTCTTCAGCCTGTTTGTAATAGCAGTTGCTGCCGCAGAGGCTGCTGTGGCAATAGCGATAATTATAAACATCTACCGACGGTTCACTACCATCAATGTTGAAGATGTACACGAAATGAAATATTGATTACTATACCTATCAGGAAACCGTAAATATGATAAACTTCAACTATACAATCTGGATTCTGCTGCTACCCTTTCTGATGTTTATTTTTCTGGGGTTAGCCGGACACAAATATTTTCCAAAGTTTTCCGGAATTATCGGAACAACCGGACTTGCTATTATCACAGCGTTATCCTATATAACAGCATACAAATACTTTTTCTTAACGGAGAAGATAGACGATGCTTATCAGAAAATTACCGCTGCAAACACCGTATGGCTTCAGTTAACCGATAAACTTCATATCGACATAGGGATTCTGCTCGATCCTATTTCAGTTATGATGCTTGTAGTCATAACTACTGTCTCTTTCATGGTTCATATATACAGTCTTGGATATATGAAAGGAGAAAAGGGATTTGAAAGATTCTTTGCATTCCTGTCGCTCTTCAGCTTCTCAATGCTCGGACTTGTACTGGCAACCAATATTTTCCAGATGTATATTTTCTGGGAACTTGTAGGTGTCTCTTCTTTCCTTTTAATCGGCTTCTATTACCAGAAACCTTCCGCTGTAAGAGCCTCAAAAAAGGCCTTTATTGTTACCCGGTTTGCCGACCTTGGATTCCTCATTGGTATTTTGATATTGTCATTCAATACTAAAACATTTGATTTTATAACTCTTACCGATCCATCTGGATCAGCAATTAGTCAGGGAACAGGCATCGGATTCCTTGGACTTTCAATAATGACATGGTCAATGATCTTCGTTTTCATGGGTGGTGTTGGTAAATCAGCAATGTTCCCTTTCCATATCTGGTTGCCCGATGCTATGGAGGGCCCTACTCCTGTCTCGGCTCTTATTCATGCTGCCACAATGGTTGTTGCCGGTGTATATCTTGTTGCCAGGATGTTTCCTATATATTCCATTGCTGCTCCGGTAGCTCTTAATGTTGTTGCTTACGTAGGTGCCTTTTCATCATTGTTTGCAGCTGTAATTGCATGTACCCAGACTGATATAAAACGAGTCCTGGCATATTCAACAATGTCGCAGATTGGATATATGATGCTTGCTTTGGGGGTATCGGGCTATGGCGGGCACGATGGACTAGGATACATGGCTTCAATGTTTCACCTCTTCACACATGCCATGTTCAAAGCATTGTTATTCCTTGGCGCCGGCGCAATTATACATGCCGTACACAGCAACCATATGACCGAAATGGGAGGCCTCCGTAAATACCTGCCTATCACACACATGACTTTTTTAATTGCCTGTCTTACAATTGCAGGTATTCCGCCATTATCAGGGTTCTTCAGCAAAGACGAGATACTGACAGCTGCATTTCATCATAATAAACTTCTATTCGCTGTGGAATATGCTGTTGCAGGACTCACAGCATTCTATATGTTCAGGTTATACTTCAGTATTTTCTGGGGAAGAGATACACATTATCACCATACACCTCATGAGGCTCCGGCGACAATGACAATTCCTCTTATTATTCTTGCTATTGCAGCTGTGTTTACCGGGTTTATTCCATTCAATGAGCTTGTTACATCCGATGGTAAAGGATTTGAGACACACCTTGAACTGATTATTGCAATTCCATCTGTTCTGATCGGATTGCTTGGTATTGGAATTGCATTCGTGATGTATAAAAAGGAGAGCGCTATCCCCGACAAACTTGCCGCAACTTTCAAATACAGCTACAAATGGGCATATAATAAATTTTATATGGATGAGGTTTATCTTTTTGTAACTAAAAAGATCATTTTCAGATACATATCAGAACCTGTAGCATGGTTTGACAGACACATTGTAGATGCTACAATGAATGCAATAGCCAATGTAACCCAGACTGTTTCCTTCAAAATAAGAGATTTTCAATCGGGGCAGCTTCAGAAATATGCATTTGTTTTTATTACAGGAGCGATTATGCTTGCGATACTTTTCATATACCTGTGGAAATAATTTATTATTAAGATAAAGAGATTTAAATATGGATATTTTAACACTGTTTGTAGTAATTCCGGTACTTACCATTACTGCTATCCTGTTTCTTAAAGACACACGTCAGGTACGTCTTGTTTCAGCTTTTGGAATGGGACTTCAGTTAGTAATGGCAGCTGTTCTGGTATATATGTATCTTTCAGCCCGTCATGGCGGCAACACCGATGAGATGCTGTTTGTAACGGATTACTTATGGTTCAAGAGCCTTAACATTCACTACGCTGTTGGTGTTGATGGAATCTCTGTTGCAATGATTGCACTTACATCAGTTGTTGTATTTGCAGGGATATTTGCATCGTGGGAAGTTGAATTTCTGACAAAAGAGTTTTTTATCTCTCTTATTCTCCTTGCTACCGGAGTATTCGGATTCTTTATCTCAATCGATCTGTTTACAATGTTCCTGTTCTATGAGCTGGCAGTTATTCCTATGTATCTGCTGATTGGAATTTGGGGCAGCGGACCAAAAGAATATTCGGCAATGAAGCTGACCCTTATGCTAATGGGTGGCTCAGCCTTACTTTTATTAGGACTTCTGGGGATCTACTTCAACTCAGCACCTGATGGGGGGCAGTTGAGTTTCAACATTCTAGAGATTTCTAAAATCACAATGCCAATATCAGCGCAGAGAATATTCTTTCCTCTCACTTTTGTGGGATTTGGAGTCCTCGGAGCACTTTTCCCTTTCCACACATGGTCACCTGACGGACATGCCTCTGCTCCCACTGCTGTTTCAATGCTCCATGCAGGAGTACTTATGAAACTGGGAGGTTATGGAGCATTCAGGGTAGCAATTTTCCTTATGCCGGAAGCAGCCAAGGAGCTATCGTGGATATTTATAATCCTTACATCAATAAGTGTTGTTTACGGAGCTTTCGGAGCCATAGCACAGAAAGATTTGAAATATATCAATGCATACTCATCAGTAAGTCATTGCGGACTAGTGTTATTTGCAGTGCTTATGATGAATCAGACTGCAATGAATGGTGCAATTATACAGATGATCTCACACGGACTCATGACAGCACTTTTCTTTGCTCTTATTGGAATGCTTTACGGAAGGACTCACACAAGGATGATAAATGAAATGGGCGGACTTATGAAGGTTATTCCATTTTTATCAGTATGTTATGTAATTGCAGGCCTTGCTTCATTAGGTCTTCCGGGCTTAAGCGGATTCGTTGCTGAGATGACAATTTTCGTAGGGGCTTTCCAGCATCCCGAACTATTCTACAGAATCGTTACCATTCTGGCTGTTTCCTCGATAGTTATTACAGCTGTGTATATCCTGAGGGTGGTGGCAATTCTTTTATTAGGCCCCACCACAAATGAACACCATGAACATCTTACCGACGCAAAATGGTTTGAGAAGGTATCAGTGGTAACTCTGATCGGGTCTGTTGCCGCCATTGGTCTGGCACCATTCTGGTTATCAACAATGATCGGAACCAGTCTTCAGCCTATTGTTGACAAGATAGTAGCACTTAATCCTTTTTGACTTTAAGAATTTTGAATAATACAAGAATATGAGCTTAGGAACCTTTTTAGTAATGCGCCATGAACTGCTGCTGATAGTTGCCGCTCTTCTGGTACTGATTGCAGAGATCTTCGGTAATCCTGATAAGAAGAAAGGCATCAGTCTCTTCTCCATTATCATTTTCGGCATCATTACGCTTGCCGGTTTTATACCTTCACCAACGGGCAGCCTTTTCGGAGGAATGTATATTTCTTCAGGCACAACCCTGCTGATGAAGAATATCCTCAACATCGGTGCATTCCTGGTATTTGTACAATCTGTTACATGGCTGAATAAACAGGAGAACTCTGAAAAAATCAGCGAGTACTATATCCTGTTGATTTCGACTCTTATAGGGATGAATTTTATGATCTCCTCAGGTCATTTCCTAATGTTCTATATCGGTATTGAACTTGCAACAATTCCAATTGCTGCTCTTGCGGCTTTCGACCGTTACAAAAACAAATCAGCAGAAGCGGGTATAAAGCTGATCCTTTCATCAGCTTTGTCATCAGGGATCCTGTTATACGGATTATCAATGATTTACGGTACAACCGGGACTTTCTATTTTTCAGAGGTTGCTGCACTTTTTGTAAACGCAAATCTCCAGATTCTGGGATTCATCTTCTTCTTTGCAGGGATGGCTTTTAAAATCTCCATCGTGCCATTTCATCTATGGACAGCCGATGTATATGAAGGGTCGCCAATTAATATTACTTCATACCTTTCTGTTATTTCCAAGGGTGCTGCAGTCTTCATACTTATGATCCTTTTATATACTGTATTTCCTGTTATCATGCTAACATGGCAAAAGACAATATATGTAACGGCAATACTTACAATGACAATTGGTAACCTTTTTGCCATACGTCAGCAAAATATAAAGAGATTCCTTGCATTTTCAAGTATTTCACAGGCTGGTTATATACTTCTGGGTTTTATTGGCGGAAATCAACTTGGAATGGCATCAGTGATATATTATGTACTGGTATATATATTTTCCAATCTTGGAGCTTTTGGAGTTGCAATTGCAATCTCAAATCAAACAGGAAAAGAGAATATCGATGAATACAATGGTCTGTATAAGACTAATCCCGGTTTAAGCCTTATAATGACGCTTGCATTGTTTTCACTTGCAGGGATACCTCCTGTTGCAGGATTTTTTGGTAAGTTCTTCCTGTTCACCGCTGCAGCTGAAAAAGGGTATTACCTGCTGGTATTGATTGCTGTACTTAATACTATTATATCATTATACTATTATCTTCTGGTGGTTAAGGCAATGTTTATTAATAAGAGTGATAGTCCGATTGAAAAATTCAGAACTGACTTCCCCACCAGGTTTGCACTTGGAATATGTGTGGCCGGTATGGTTATTACAGGCTTTGCAAGTATTTTGTTTGAAATGATCAGAAATTTGAGTTTTGGGGTATAAGGATTGCTTCACTGCGCTCGCAATGACTGACTAAAAATTTTAAAATTATGGCAATAAATAATGCAAAACATATAATAGCCGAGATTGATGGTGTAAGATGCACCATTGTTGAATCGGGGGCAACACTTGAGAGGGTTGCGTTTCTGAGCGACCTCCTGTCATTTAATAATCTGGAAGTAAAAGATATGCAGGAGGCAACAGAAAATCCTGACGCAGAAAAAAAATATACCATCGGAGTTACTGACTTGTTGTTTAATCCGGTATTTGCAATTTATGAGAAACAGCTCAAAACAAAAGAAGGTACATATGTGACTCCCGGATACTGGAAACAGGAGTGTGTTAACTGTGATCCTAGATACTGGACCAGAAGAAAAGGTGCCAGAAGAACTATTGACGGCTAATTTAATCCACCATCTTTTTTCTATGATTTCAGGTCTTTAAGAAAAGATCAGCAGAATTCTTTTTAGCAGTAGTTTTTAATAAGATCGTTTAAAATTGCGATATTTGATTATTGATACTAAAGAATATCTTTTATCAATGTATTAAAAATGAGACCATTAGTAAAGATTCTGCTTATACCTCTGTTATGTGTATTCTTTGCCAGTCTCTTCTATTCAGCCTATAGAGATGTAAAACAAAGCAGCCTGAAGGAATTTAATGCTGAGCAATTTGCACTCGCAAAACAGGCATCAAGAGGTATTGAAGGCTTCTTTATTTACTATCAGCGTGAGCTTCTGTTTTTATCTGATCTGAATTATATTGCTGATTTAAACGATCAGGGAAGAAGACTGCTTGAGGCATTTTATTTAAGCCATTCCGATCAAATAGAAGCAATTACTATTGTCGATTCAAAAGGGATACTCAGGTATACCTTCCCATATAATAACTCAGCCTTAAATCAGGATATTTCGGGTCAGTCGCATATAAAGGAGATTATGCATACACAAAAGCCTACTGTGAGTGATGTATTCACAGCTGTACAGGGATTTGAGGCTATTGCTTATCACATACCAATAATCAAAGACAGTATATATAAAGGAAGCATTGCAATACTTATTCCTCTGGAAAAACTTGGCAGACGTTATATTGAGAATATAAAAACAAAAGATACAGGTTTTGGCTGGCTTATCAGTGAAAAAGAAGTTACTCTTTATCATCCGGATGAAGAGGTAACAGGCAAAATGGCGTCTGAACTATTTGAAGATTCTCAGGACTTAACTTATTTAATAAAAAGAACAAAAAACGAATCAGAAGGAACTGCGGTATGCAGTATAAAATCCTATTCTGACAGGGATAATAAGGAAGTTAGCACCCTTATAGCTTTTTACAGAGTTTCACTGGGCAATACATTCTGGACTATTTTAATATCTACTCCAGAGAAAGAGATTTATAGAACATTAAAATCTTTTAGAAACAGATTGTACATTATCTCATTAATTATAGCAGTCGTTATTCTTACTTTCTTCTACCTTTCATTCAAAGCAAGTGCAGTGCTAATGGAAGAGAAAAAAAGAAAAGCACTGGAGAAAGTTATCAGTGAAAGTGAAAAAAGGTTCAGAGTCATTTTTGAATTGTCTCCTGCCGGAATAATCCTTATTGATAAGAATGGAACCATAATCGAAGTTAATTCTGCCTTTTGCGAGACACTTGGCTACTCAAGGGAAGAGGTCATAGGCAACAATATCAGACTTTTTGCAGCACCTGAGAATAATGGTGAAATTGAACAAAATATCCAGAATATCCTCTCGGGTAAGACACTTAAACATGAAGTCAGCAATTTCAGGAAAGATGGCACAACATGTGTAGTCTCCATTTACGAGACTATGATTTTGCTCCCCGACGGACAACCTGGTATTCTTACTGTTTCAAATGATATAACAGATAAAAAAAAGGCACAGACTGAACTAATTGCTGCAAAAGAAAAAGCAGAAGAAAGCGATAGGCTTAAATCTGCCTTTCTTGCAAATATCTCACATGAATTAAGGACACCTCTGAACGCAATTATGGGCTTTTCAAATCTTATAGCCGAAACAAGTACTGATGAAGAGACTGTTACCAATTCAAATATCATCTACAGGAGTGGTCAGCACCTGCTAAGCCTGGTTGAAGATATTTTCGATACTGCAATAATTGAGACTGGTCAGATCAAAATCCATAATGAAAAGACTGATATAGTTGCTATCATGAATGAAGTGAAAGACATCATTCACGGTGAAATCCTGAAAGAAGAAAAAACTGGAATAAACCTGAATCTGAACCTCACTTATATGCCTGATTACAAATATATTATTACTGATGGCCGTAAAGTAAAACAGGTGTTGATAAATCTTCTTCGAAATGCGCTGAAATTCACTGACCAGGGATATATCGAATTTGGGTTTTCAAAGCCCGAAAATCAGCAGGAAAATATGCTACAATTCTATGTCAGAGATACTGGTATTGGTATAGATAAGAAGGATCATGAAGTTATTTTCAATACCTTCAGACAGCTTGATGATACACATTCCAGAAAATTCGGAGGTATGGGTATAGGATTGTCTATTTCCAAAAAACTTATTGAAAAAATGGGAGGAAAAATCTGGATTGTATCTGAGAAGGGAGCCGGATCTGAATTTTTCTTTACACTTCCTAAAATTAATAAAAACACATAATAATTGAAGTACTAAAGGTTAGTGTCATTCCAAATCTCCCACGATTTTTCTGCCTGCGACTGAAGCATCTTCAAACCACTGATAACAGAACATCCCCTCTCTGATCCCTTTCTGAGAAATGCTGTTATTTCCGGATTATAAACAAGATCAAACAAAATATGGTCCTTTCCCAACAACCTATAATCAATCTCAGGGAATGTTTCAACATTGGGATACATTCCAAGAGGAGTGGTATTCACAATTAATCCGGATTTCCTAATTAAAGCAGAATCGATATCGGAATATGAGACTGAGTCTGTGCTCCTGGTGCGTGAAACAGTGATCACCTTTATCCCCATCTTTCTTAGTACGAAACAGACAGCCTTTGAGCTGCCTCCAGTTCCAAATACCAGTGCATTTTTAAGATCCTTATTTAAGTATGAACTCAATGAAACCCTTATACCTGTAATATCACTGTTGAATCCTGAAAGCTCCGTCTTTTCCCCGCTCCTGCTTATTTTTACAACGTTAACAGCCCCTATTTCATTGGCCTCAGGCGAGATATTGGTGAGATATTTTATTATTTCAGTTTTGTAAGGGATTGTGACATTAAAACCTGCCAGATCAGGTTCATTCATAAGAAGCTCCTTTATCAGACTGATGTCGGTCAATGGAAAATTTTCATATAAGCAATCAGTAATATGCTCATTATGAAACTTATCAGTAAAATATTTCCTGGAAAACGAATGTCCCAATGGATACCCAATGAGTCCGAATTTCCTCATTGCTGGTTATTGCTTTAGTTTTTCCGGAAGGAACTGAAAGAAAGTATCACCGCGCAGACCAAGACGAAGGGTCTCAAGAGGGATGATTTCGTTTGGTGCAATATTGCCCAGATTAACGTTTGCCCCAAAATGTTTAATGAACCATGCCTGTTGCGATTTCAGAGGAGCCTCCCAGATAACATTTTCAAGTTTTACATGTTCTGATATGCCACTGATTATCTCATTGTTAATTGAGCCGTCTTCATTATAGATTCCTGTTGTTCCTGATTCCCTCGCTTCAGCAATCACTTTAACTGACCCTGCATTAAGTTCAGATTTCATCATTGCCACCCACTGCTCAGGTGAATATATTACATCTTTCTTTTTTGAACCTACTTCAGAGATCACAGTACCTCTCTTAGCCAGTTTACTTATATACTCAAGTTTCTGATTATGATCTATGTCGTAAGATCCGTCAGAGACTTCAACCAGGTCTATTTCATTCTTATCGATAAAATCAACGAACTCTTTGAACATGTTCCTGACAATAAAAGCTTCAAAGAGAGTGCCTCCGAAGTAAGGAACAGCTCCGGCCTTCTTATAAATCTGAATTTTCTTCTCAAAACCAGGTGTAACCAGGGATGTACCAAAACCAAGTTTGACCATATCGGTATATTCGCTTCCCACATACATAAAGTCTTCTGCTTCCCTGACACTGAGGCCTTTGTCCATTACCATCGTGATACCTGAATTTCTTGGCTTCGAGGGTCTTTCAGGTATAAAAGGAAGAATAATTTTCATATTGTATAAGAATTAATAGTACTAAGGAAGAATTGAAAGGCCCTCCAGGAGCTTTTTAATTTTTTTTGTATAAAGTTCTGACGGAAAAATTTCTTCAAAATCTGAGAATAAATCCTTATCAAGATCAATAGCTATTGAAAGGTGTTTATATGCTTTTTCGCCATTGCCGGTATTAAGGTAAAATGCAGCAAGCAGATAATTAATACCTGGCAAATCGCCTGTAACCTTATATGCATGTTCAAGATATGGCAACGCTTTTTCACCAAGACCATCCTTCAGAATTATTTTTCCAAGATCGGCCCAGACCTCATCGTAATAGGCATCCAGCTTTAAAGCCTCTCTGAAACATCTGAGGGCTGCCTTCTTTTCTCCTTTTGCATAATGAGCTTTTCCAAGCAGGTACCAGATCTCAGGATTTTCATCATCAAGACGTACTGCTTTTCTGAAAAATATAAGGCTGTCATCAGTGTTTCCCGTGTTGAGAGCTACTATTCCGAGTCCAAACCATGGATCAGCAAATTCAGGAGCAAGTTCTATCGCTTCCTGATAATATTTTCTGGCCATTGTAACCTCACCAGTCTTTTCATAACACTCTGCCAGATAAGTCATTGCCTCGAAACTTTCAGGTTCGTTTTCAAGGTATTCGTGGTACACAGGTATTGCCTCGGCAAATCTGTCGGTATTACTGAGAATGTTTCCTTTATTGAAAAGGGCAAAAGTATTCTGCGAATTAATGGCAAGAGCATAATCATAAGCCTCCATGGCTTTCTCGAACATCTCCATCTTGTTATAAATTATGCCAAGATTATACCAGGCACTATCTGAAAATGGTTCCTCTTCAAGATATTTGAGATAGTAGATGATACTGTTCTCGAAATCCTCGATCTTCTCGTATGCGTAAGCAAGATCGTAGAGATGAGCTTTGAATTCCGGTTCCATCTCAACCAGCCGAAGCATGTATGGTATAAGATGTTCGTAATAATTCAGATTCTGAAGCACAGAGGTGATGGCAAAAAGTATGTTCTCTACGTCATCTGTGTCAAGAGTAAGTGAGAAATCGAACATTTTCTTGGCACCATTTATGTCGCCAAGCATGCCAAAAGCTGTTCCCTTTGCAATATAAATCTCGTGATTGCCAGGTTCAATGTTCTCAAGTCTTTTCAACAATCTTAGAGCTTCAACAGCCCTGCCTTTATCAAGTAAAACACGCGCCTTTCTTAATTGTAATGATACGGAGTTGGGATGCTGTTCGGAAGCCAGAGTAGCGGCTTCAAATGCTTTCAAAGCATTATTGCTTTCAATATAATAATCAATAATAGTCTCAAATTCAATAACATCAAAAAAATAACTTTCATTATTTTTCTTCATTCTCTCAAATTTCTGCACGGCATGCTTTACCTCATCCTCGTAGGAAAACCCATACTTATCATCTTCCATAGCACACAAAATATGGCTACAAAATTAACACTAATTTTTTTAAGGGGGTTTACATACCAGAGCAATTATTAACATTTTAATATTTTTATAAACACCTGTTTTACAACACAATACAATATGTTGATATCTTATTGACTTTTTTTTATACATCAAACGCAACCACATCTGCAAAAAACTCATCTATTTACTGTAACGATAAAACTATTATTAAAATATACCCTATTTACCCTAGAATTAACCTAAATTCTACCTTCGAAGAACCGGGAATCTCCCGGTTTTTCATTTTATATTAATATATTTGTATAGATCATAATTCTTATCAGGATATGAAAAAAATGAATTTCAATTTACATATAGCTCTTGTAATCAGCATATTAATATTTCTAGGCATTTCGAGCGGTTGCAAGAAAGCCGAGGATCCTGTAAAATTTCCTACAGGCACATTTCCTGATACAGTAATGAATCTGAAGGAATTAAATACAGCCTACGATGATTATAATGTTGGCTTGTATCAACTCTCAGGCAGTTCACCAATAATATTCTCAAGCAACAGGAGGAGCTCAGGCGGGCAGTTTGACCTTGAACAGGGAGGACTGGCATTTACTTTTGATCAGACCAACGGTACATTTGAAATGGAAGCCAGTATGCTTAACAATTCGTTCCTCGACAGGCTCATTAACAAAGCCCAGACAGCGGGTAACGATTTCGGACCTTTCAGATTCTTCAGTTCAATTGACGGATTTGAATACATGGTCCTTTCTTCAGTTAATACACAGGGCAATCTTGACTTGTATTATGTGAGGAACCGCCCCTTATACGGAACAATACTTCCTGATGTGGAAGGCCCCACTCCTGTAAAAATCTTTAATACTGCTTCCGATGATGCATATTTTAGTCTCGACAGTAATCAGGATTCTGCATACTTTACTTCAGACAGAAACGGTAACTTCGATATATTTCTCCACAGCAGGCCTGCAGAGATGGAAATATCAACATGGTTTAACAAAGAGTTTGCCAGTTCAACAGTAGTAGACAGTGTCAGCAGCACAGGCAACGATAAGTGTCCGATGATTTTCAGAAAAGTAATGGTTTTTGCATCAGACAAACCAGGCGGACTTGGCGGATATGATTTGTACTACTCTCTTTTCAAAAAGGGAAAATGGGGAGCTCCGATTAATCTTGGTCCGGGCATAAATACTTCATCAGACGAATACAGGCCGGTAATCGGTTATCATCCAGATTTTTCGAATTATTTTTTGATGTTCTCATCGTCCAGACCAGGTGGAAAAGGCGGATTTGACCTGTATTTCACCGGAATAGAATTTCCGGGAGAATAATCTAGTTTTATTATTGATGCTTCTTAGATGCTGCTATAAGGGTATTCCGTAGCAGTGATACTCTCGTCATTGGACCAACTCCTCCGGGAACAGGTGTAATAAAAGAACATTTACCTGCAACATTCTCAAAATCAACATCTCCCACAAGTTTAAAGCCTGATTTTGTTTCAGAATTTGGAATTCTGGTTGTCCCAACATCTATCACTACTGCACCATCTTTTACCATGTCAGCGGTAACAAACCCGGGAGATCCAATAGCAGCAATTATGATGTCAGCCTGGCGTACAATACCAGCAATATTTTTTGTCCGGCTGTGAACAACTGTAACGGTTGAATCAATTCCTTTTTGGGAAAGCAGGATACTTACAGGCCTTCCCACAATGTTACTTCTGCCGATTACTACACAATATTTCCCTGATGTTTCAATCTTATATCGCTTAATGAGTTCAATAATGCCAAATGGTGTAGCCGGTAAGAAACAAGGCAGACCGATTACCATTTTTCCAAGATTAACAGGATGAAAGCCATCTGCATCCTTCTGAGGATCAATTGCTTCAATTACCTTATTTTCAGATATATGCGAGGGCAAAGGCAGTTGAACAATAAAACCATCTACTTCTGAATCATTATTAAGTTCGGAGATCTTAGCAAGAAGGGTATCCTCGCTGACTTCATTCCCGAAACGGATAAGTGTTGACATGAAACCAACTTCTGCGCAATCCTTTACTTTATGAGCAACATAAGATTCACTCGAGCCATTGTTGCCAACGAGAATAGCAGCCAGGTGAGGAACTTTGTTACCTGAAGCTTTAATTTTTCTGACTTCTTCAGCAATTTCAAGCTTGATGTCAGCTGCAACTTTTTTACCATCAATTGTAATATACATCAGGAGATTATTTTTTACCCATAAGTCTGGCTGCATTGCCAGGTTTAGTCATCATTTTCATCATCCTTCTTGTCTCGTCAAATTGTTTCAGCAGTTTATTAACTTCCTGAACGCTTGTTCCGCTTCCCAGAGCAATTCTTTTGCGCCTGCTTCCATTAAGTACAACAGGATTAATTCTTTCCTCAGGAGTCATGCTTCTTATTATAGCTTCAATTCCCTTAAACGCATTATCATCGATATCAAGATCTTTCACAGCTTTGCCGACACCAGGAATCATAGCCATAAGGTCCTTGACATTACCCATTTTCTTAATCTGCTGAATCTGCGCGATAAAATCGTTAAAATCGAACTGGTCCTTAGCAATTTTTTTCTGGAGTTTTCTAGCTTCCTCGGAGTCAAATTGCTCCTGAGCTTTTTCAACAAGAGAAACTATATCACCCATTCCAAGGATCCTGTCAGCCATCCTTTCAGGATAAAAGATGTCAATTGCATCCATTTTTTCTCCTGAGCTGACAAATTTTATCGGTTTATTAACTACCGACTTTATTGATAAGGCAGCTCCTCCCCTTGTATCACCGTCAAGTTTTGTCAAAACAACTCCATCAAAATCAAGTCTGTCGTTGAATTCCTTTGCTGTATTGACAGCATCCTGACCAGTCATTGAATCTACCACAAAGAGTATTTC
The DNA here is from genome assembly GCA_016709865.1 of Bacteroidales bacterium. Classification (NCBI taxonomy): domain Bacteria; kingdom Pseudomonadati; phylum Bacteroidota; class Bacteroidia; order Bacteroidales; species Bacteroidales bacterium. The sequence goes on along the minus strand of JADJLX010000005.1, from coordinate 406,827 downwards.
ATGAGGTGAAACAGCGGCTTTGACTGCTGCAATCTCATTCATCATCTGCTCATCAATAGCCAGACGTCCTGCCGTATCTATAATTACCAGATCATGTCCCTTCAGCTTAGCTTCCCTGATTGCATTTTTTGCAATAGTAACAGGATTGAGGTTCCCATCTTCAGTGTATACCGGAACTTCTATCTGGGCACCAATTATCTTCAACTGCTCAATAGCAGCAGGTCTGTAAACATCACAGGCAACAAGCAGCGGATTCTTACTTCTTTTGCTTTTAACCCATTTAGCAAGTTTTCCGCTGAAGGTTGTTTTTCCTGACCCCTGAAGTCCGGCAATAAGAATCACCGATGGATTGATCTTAATATTGATGTCAGTCTTATCTCCACCCATGAGATCAACAAGCTCATCGTGGACTATTTTTACCATCATCTGAGATGGATTAACCGACTTCAGTACCTCCTGCCCCAGAGCCTTCTGTTTAACCGTATCAGTGAATTGTTTTGCAATTTTGAAGTTAACATCAGCGTCGAGAAGTGCACGACGTACTTCCTTAAGTGTCTCAGCGATATTTATTTCAGATATCCTGCCCTGTCCCTTTAATAGTTTAAAGGATTTCTCCAGCCGTTCACTTAGATTTTCAAACATATGATATTTAATTATATACATTTCTAATAAACCTGAGACCGAAGACCGGAGACCGAAGTCCGAAGTTTTCTTCTTCCGTCTTCCGTCTTCAGTCTTCCGACTTCTCACATTCTCTCCGGCATCTCAATTCCCAATAACCACATTCCCGTAAAAAGTATTTCACTTGTTACTTTTGACAATACAAGTCTGAAGTTTCTGATATCAGGATCAGTTTCACCAAGAATTGAAAAATCGTGGTAGAACTGGTTATACTCCCTTGCAAGATCATAACAGTAATTTGCTATTAATGCAGGGCTCTGATCATTGGCAGCAGCTGATACCGTTTCAGAGAACTTTCTGAGTAACTTAATCAGATCAATCTCCTTCTCCCCTGCTTTTGTTTCGGACAACTTTCCTGAATCAAAATGAACACCTGTTTGCTCAGCCTTTCTGAAAACAGACTTAATCCTGGTATAGGTATACTGAATGAACGGGCCTGTATTTCCATTAAAATCAATCGATTCAGCAGGATTAAAAGTCATATTCTTACGGGGATCAACTTTAAGAATATAATACTTTAGAGCTGCCAGACCTATTTTACGGAAAATGTCCTCTTTTTCTATATCTGAAAAATCAGACAGTTTTCCGAGTTCCAGAGAGACTTCCCTTGCTGTCTCCTGCATCTCAGTAATCAGGTCGTCGGCATCAACAATCGTACCCTCACGCGATTTCATCCTTCCTTCAGGCAGCTCAACCATTCCGTATGAGAAATGGATAAGACCATCGGACCAGCTATATCCCATTCTTTTAAGAATTGCTCTAAGTACCTGGAAATGATAGTTTTGTTCATTTCCAACCACATAAATATTCTTATCGAATTTATATTCATTATATCGGGCAACCGCTGTACCCAGATCCTGAGTCATATAGACAGCAGTTCCATCTGAACGAAGGAGAAGCTTCTGGTCAAGGCCCTCAGGTGTAAGGTCAGCCCAGATAGATTTATCTTCATTCTGATAAAGAACATTTTTTTTCAGAGCATCAAGAACGATATCCCGGCCAGTTTTATATGTATCAGATTCATAATAGATTATGTCGAAATCTACACCAAGTCTCTTATAAGTCTCATCAAAACCGGCATATACCCATGAATTCATCATTTTCCAGAGAGTGATCACTTCATTATCGCCTGCCTCCCACTTAAGAAGCATCTCGCGGATCTCCTTCATCAGAGGAGCTGAATTCTTTGCATCATTTTCATTTGCACCAGCCCTCACCATCTCCTCTATCTGTGCCCTGTATTCCTTCTCAAAAAGAACATAATATTTGCCAACGAGATGGTCACCTTTCATTCCTGATGAAGCAGGTGTCTCTCCGTTACCAAATTTCTGCCAGGCAAGCATAGATTTGCAGATATGAATTCCCCTGTCGTTAACAATATTAGTCTTGATTACTTTATGTCCGCATGAAGACATTATACGGTACAATGAGAATCCCAGGAGGTTATTCCTGATATGGCCAAGATGTAATGGCTTATTTGTATTTGGCGATGAATATTCAACGAGAATTGTCTCTGGATTTTTGACCTGACAGCTTTCAAGATGACTCTTCTCAACTGCCATCTGTTCGAAATACTCAATCCACCATTTATCTGAAATTTCAAGATTCAAAAAACCCTTTATGACATTGAAACCTGATACAGCAGGATAGTTATCAACAATATATGATCCGATCATTTCTCCGGTTTTTTCCGGAGTATTCTTTGAAAAACGCAAAAGCGGGAAAACAACTACGGTAAAATCACCTTTGAAGTCTTTTCTGGTTTCCTGAATCTGTATCAGATCGTCTTCAACTTTGCTGTTATAAATAATCTGAACAGCTTCTTTTACCTTTTCTTTAAGGATAATCTCCATTTTTTCTTTTCAAATTTCAGCCTGCAAAGATAACATTTTAATGAATTGACTAGCAATAAAAATTATCAAAAGGAACATACAAAGCCTATCAGTTCAGATGGTTTATACCAAACGATTGATTTATTTGACTACCGAGCAGTTCTTTTTGATTAAAGAGAATACCATTATTAAAAAGATGTTATACTTTTGAGATGTTCACTTAGTATATTTTTAAACGGATTAATATCAATAATGTGGAACTAAAGAGTTATTTTGTTGAACCCACAGTAAAAACCCCTCAGATTGATTTAAATCATCTGACTGGAGAGCTGATATTTTCCGGCAGGTCGATCCCTGAAAACGCTGCTGATCTGTATGAAAATGTGCTAAAATGGGTCTTGGCTTATATTAAAAACCCGCGGCATACAACCAACCTTCGATTTAATCTTGAATACTTCAATACTTCTTCTTCAATCTGGCTTGCCAAAATAGTAAAAGCCTTATCATCTATTCAGGAAAGTGAATATACATTACTGATTCACCTTTACTTCAATATTGAAGAATATGATAATATGGAGGTTGAAGATCTAAAAGATGCCCTTAGTCCCATAATTGATATGATTGGCACACCAGGTCTTAGTATGGGAATAAAAATCTACGGCACCGATGAAAAGGGAGAAGTTCTGAAAGAATCAATCGTTCTTATCTGATTTTCATCTCTAAAAATCTATTTCAAATCATTTATTCTTCAGTTTTTTGACCTAACTTTAATTGGTCAAAATAACTTATTTCTATGAGAATAGTACTAGTGGTTTTGTTCTCAATATTCACTATTATGGAAACCTATTCACAGAATAATTCAACCGACAGGCAGCCGGTTGCAGCTGGCAGATTCTATTCTGCCGATAAAGAGATTTTAATAAAAGATATAAACCTGCTATTTGAAAAATGTAAAAAGCCGGACGTTCCAGGTTATGTCAGGGCCATTATTTCTCCGCATGCCGGTTATATATTTTCTGGTAATACGGCAGCTGCTGCGTTATCTGCTATACCCAAAAGTACAATATATAAGAACATTTTTATAATTGGTTCAAGTCATGTTATGGCTTTCGACGGAGCTTCAGTCTACAATACAGGGGATTATATCACACCACTCGGGAAAGCTGTTGTAAACAAAGAAATTGGCAATAAACTAATTAAAGAGAATAGTGTTTTCAATTTTCCGGTAAAATCGCATATCAGCGAGCATAGTATTGAAGTACAGATTCCATTAATCCAGTCATACTTCACTAACCTGCCTCCGATTATTCCTATTATTATTGGCACGGATAATGAAAAGACTATAAAGCAAATAGCTGAGGCACTGAGACCATGGTTCACAAATGAGAATCTGTTTATAATCAGCAGCGATTTTTCACATTACCCTTCTTATAAGGATGCGGTTGAGACCGACAAAGCTACTGCGCATGGAATTGCCTCAGGCAATCCTAAGACTTTTCTTACCTCTTTACAAAAGAATTCTGAGAAACAGATAAACGGTCTGGCAACAAGTATGTGCGGATGGAGCTCCGGACTTACACTACTCTATCTATCAGAAAAGAACACCAGTCTTCAGTACAAAATTATTGACTACACAAATTCAGGAGACTCATCATACGGGAGCAAAGATGAAGTTGTTGGCTATAATGCCATTGTGCTTTTCGACAATAATCAGAAAAAAGAAAAGACCGGAAATATTCAGGAGTCATTTTCATTCACTGAAAAGGAAAAGGAAATACTCTTCTCTATTGCAGGGAACAGCATTAAATCTGGTTTTTCAGGTAAAAATGAAAGCCGGATTGATGCCGGAAAGATTCCTGACCACTTAAAGGAACCCATGGGTGCATTTGTCACTCTGAAAATTGAAGGAAGACTAAGAGGATGCATTGGCAGATTTATTTCTAAGGATCCACTATATGAAGCTGTAAGGGCTTCAGCCTTTTCCTCGGCTTTTGAAGATCCGCGGTTTTCTCCCTTAACATCTGAAGAACTTGGTGTGGCAGAGATGGAGATAACTGTTCTTGGTCCGCTTAAAAGAATTAATAAACCAGAGGAGATCATCCTTGGTCGACATGGCATTTATATAAGGAAGGACTCCAGATCGGGAACCATGCTGCCCCAGGTCGCAACAGAGAATGGATGGAGCATTGAGGAATTTCTTGGATACACTTCGAGGGACAAGGCAGGACTCGGATGGGACGGATGGAGAGATGCCGAATTATTTATCTATGAAGGAGTCGTTCTCGAAGAAAAGAGAAAATAGTCATGTATCATGTCATAGGCACCGGAATTATAACTTCCCTCTTTTATTTAATTAGCTACCTGTTCTACCGGAACGGTTTCTACACTAATCAGACTCACAGGAAGTTGTGGAATTCTATTCTTGCTCTTTCGTTCATACTTACAGCTCTTGCCGGACTATTTATGGCCCTGCAAATCAGTTATAAGTGGGATATTCCTTTTGTAAAGCAAATACTGAAATGGCATGTGGAATTTGGGATAGGTATGGCATTTACGGGAATCATCCATTTTATATGGCATCTCCCATACTTCAAAGGAATTTTCGACCGACAGGAAAGTGCCACGAATCGCATCCGAAATAGTACAACTGTCCATGTTGATATAGGCACAAATCTGTTTTTAATTGGCTTTTTCAGCACTGCAATACAATTATTGCTGATCAGAGAGATGATCAATATTGCAGGGGGATATGAATTAATTACAGGTATATTCCTTGCATCCTGGCTCATCGGCTCATCTGCAGGTTCTGCATTAGCAGGAAGATCATTACACTTTGATATAAAACGGATTAACCTGATCTTCTCCTTAAGTCCTCTTATATCACTTATAATGCTGGTTCTCTTATCAAGGCTTTATCTTAATCCGGGACAAACTCCATCACTTCTCGAAAGTATAATTTTCACATTACTGGTCCTTATTCCGTTCTGTCTCGTTTCAGGCTTTACCTTTATTAAATTAACAACTCTTGCTGCTTTTGAAAACAATTTTGTTGCGGGAAAATCATTCGCAATTGAGACAGCCGGAGGCATATTATCAGGTTTACTGATTCCCATTCTTACTGCAGGGTTGCTTAATACTTACCAGATTTTGCTGCTTCTGATAGTGATGTCACATGGTTACGCTCTCATTACATATTACATCATAAACAAAAGACTAAAAATATTTTCAAGAGTATTAATACTTTGTATTGCCTCAGTGATAATTCTCTCCAATCCTGATATTTTTTTCAGACAGTTACTAATGCCCGGACTCAGAATTAAGTATTCAAAGGACACACCTTATGGAAATATCTCAAAGGGTGAATATAAGGGAGAATCAAGCACATACTATAACCAGCGCTTACTTTCATATAAGAATGATGCAGCAGAAAAGGAGGAAAATATTCATTATGCAATGATCCAGAGACCGGCTCCGGAAAAAGTACTGCTCATTTCAGGATCCCTTAAATCACATCTGCCTGAAATACTAAAATACCCTGTAAAAAAGATATTTTATATCGAACGTGATCCGGCTCTGATCAGTCTGGAAAATATCAGAAAAGATTCACTGACAAAAGATCTGACTATAATTAACAGTGATGCTTTCAGATATATAAAAAGCATGAAGGAAAATGTTGATGTTGTAATAGTTCTTGTTCCACCTCCATCTACTCTTCTTCTTAACAGGTACTACACAACAGAATTTTTTAATGACGTTAAGCAGCATCTCAATCCCGGAGGGATTTTTATGTGTTCACCAGGTCCGGGTGATTATTATCTTAACAAAGAATCGCTGAATCTCTATTCATCAATTTTCAACAGTCTCTCAGCAGTCTTTAAAAAGGTTATGCCTGTTGCCGGAAACAAATTATACTTCATTGCGAGTGATAACGAATTATCCACTTCATTTTGCAGCATGATTGAGACAGGAAAAATCCAAAATATTTATGTCGGACCTGATTATCTGGCTGATGATATTATAGGTCAAAAGTCAAGGGAGACGATTGCACTTATGGACAGAAATGTCAGGCAGAACAGTGCTGAGTTTCCAATTGCAAATTATCATTTCCAGGCCTATAATTTCAGTAAAAATCTAAATGAGAAGACCCCAGTATTAATCATTATAATACTATTCTTCGCAGCACCTGTTCTTACTGTAAGAAAGAGAAATATGACGATGTACTTTACTGCTTCAGCTATGGCTGGTTTTGAGATAATACTTCTTGTCACTCTGCAGCTTACAATCGGGAATATGTATCAGCTAACAGGCTTAATAATAGCGAGTATGATGGCAGGTCTCGCAATCGGAGCCATATCAGATAACAGATTCATAAACTCCATAACCGTAATAAGAAAGTGCTTAATGCTGATAGTTTTCTACATAATAGCCGGGTTGTTGTACAATTACATTCTTGATTTGGAAAATCGGATTACGGTGGTCATTTTGTTATCGCTTTCTGCTCTTGTTCCGGCGATAGTCACAGGCAGTATTTTCAGAATGCTAACGATGAATAAAGGTGATCAGACTTCATGCCCGGCCACCTATAGTGCTGACCTATCAGGTTCTGCTTTCGGATTCATACTATTATCAGGTTTTACAGTTCCTCTGTTTGGAACAGTTGTTTCAATATATTTATTATCAATAATGATATTTGCAGGAATTCTTTTTGGTACAATTGGTAACAAGTAGTAGTTTTAAGACGGAAGACGGTAGACCGGAGACGAAAGCCTAAAGTTCAAAGTTCAAAGTCAAAGGTTAAAATGCAAGGTTAAATGGAACCAATAAAAATCAATATCAGCAAACGCACTTTTATCAAAAGATCTATGGCTTTTTCAGCTGGTATGATTTGCCTGCCCTGTCAGGCTTTTATTCCGGAAAATCTATATTTACAGCAGGGCATTTACAAAAGGGTTGCAATGTACCAGGAGGAGACAGCCCGCGGAATAATGTGCAGAATCTGCCCAAACGAGTGTGTACTGAAAGAGGGAGAATTAAGCAAATGCAATAACCGGAAAGTACATAACTCAAAACTATATACACTGGCATACGGTAATCCCTGTTCAGTAAGCGTTGATCCCATTGAAAAAAAACCTCTGTACCATTTTATTCCGGGCTCCAGAGCTTACTCTATTGCTACAGCAGGATGTAACCTGGTTTGCCTTAATTGTCAGAACTGGACTATTTCTCAAACCAGTCCTGATAAAACCAGAAACTATGATCTGATGCCGGAGAAGGTGATAGAAGAATGCAAACGAAATAACTGTAAATCAATCGCATACACCTATTCAGAGCCTGTAACATTTTTTGAATATGTTTATGAAACTGCTGCCCTCGCAAGAAAAGCTGGAATAAGAAACATCATCAAATCAAATGGTTACATAAATCCCGAACCTTTAAAGCACCTTTGTGGTGTAATTGATGCAGCAAATATTGACCTGAAGGCATTCAACGAAAGTACCTATCTTAAGCTTACCGGAGGAAAACTGCAGCCTGTTCTCGACTCCCTCAGGATTATTAAAGATATGGGAGTCTGGCTGGAAATTACAAATCTTGTTATTCCCGGATGGAGTGATGATACTGATGAGATTAGAAAAATGTGCAGATGGCTTGGAGAAAATGGTTTTAAAAACACTCCTGTTCATTTCAGCAGGTTCTACCCTCTTCATAAACTCGAACAATTGCCTCCGACACCTGTTGATTTACTGTCGTTAATTTACAGTATTGCCAAAGATGAAGGATTGAAATATGTCTATACCGGAAATATTCCCGGGAACGAGATGTCTGACACTATTTGCCCTTCATGCAATTCAAGCCTGGTGGAAAGAGAAGGTTACAGGATTGCAGCAAACACCATTCAGGGCGGGAAGTGTAAGAAGTGCGGATATTCAGTTGAAGGGGTTTGGAACTAAGTATAAAATATGAAACAAGCTGAAGCTAAAAGCAGAATAGAGAAGCTAAGGAGGGAAATTGAAGAACATAATAACAATTACTATGTTCTCAATAAGCCTGTAATTTCAGATTTTGAATATGATCTGCTGATCAATGAACTTGACACCCTGGAGAAGAGGTTCCCTGAATTTATTTCAGCTGATTCGCCAACAAAAAGGGTCGGCAGTGATATTACCAAAGAGTTCATTCAATATGAACATAAATATCCGATGCTCTCACTTGGTAATACCTATAATGAAGAGGAACTCAGAGAATTTGACTCCAGAATAAGGAAAACAATAACAGAACCTGTTGAATATGTGTGTGAGCTGAAATTTGACGGAGCATCAATAAGCATCACTTACAGAAACGGGATACTCTACAGGGCACTTACCAGAGGCGATGGCTCAAAGGGCGATGATGTTACCCTGAATGTGAAAACAATCAGAAGCATTCCATTAAAGATCACACATAAGGGGATTCCTGATGAATTTGTCATCAGGGGTGAAATACTTATGCCCAGGGCTGTATTTGACAGGTTAAATTCAGAAAGGAGTGCAGCCGGAATTGCTCCGTTTGCTAATCCACGGAATGCTGCAGCAGGAACACTAAAACTGCTCGATCCTAAGATTGTATCTTCTCGCACCCTCGATTGCATGGTCTATTTTCTTCTTTCAGAGGAACTTCCTTATGAGGATCATTTTTCAAATTTAAAGGAAGCTTCAGCCTGGGGATTCAATGTTCCCGACAGCATAAAACTTTGTAGCACAATTGATGATGTACTTACTTTCATTGCTCACTGGGATTCAGAAAGAAAGCACCTCCCATATGACATTGACGGTGTGGTAATAAAGGTAAATTCACTTAAGCAACAGGAAGAGCTGGGTTTTACTGCAAAGTCGCCCAGATGGGCAATATCATATAAGTACAAAGCGGAGGAAGCCACAACCAAATTGCTTACAGTTACCTTCCAGGTAGGAAGAACAGGGAATATTACACCTGTTGCAAACCTCGAGCCTGTTATTCTTTCCGGTTCAACAGTAAGGAGGGCTACTTTGCATAATGCTGACCAGATTGCGCTTCTCGATCTTCATCTTAACGATATGGTATATGTTGAGAAGGGAGGTGAAATTATTCCCAAAATAGTAGGCGTCGATCACTCTTTCAGAAATGAAGAGAGCAGAAAAATAGAATTTATTTCCAATTGTCCTGAGTGTGGTACACTTTTAATTAAGAACGAAGGCGAGGCTAACCATTTTTGCCCAAACTATCTTCATTGTCCCCCACAGATAAAAGGCAGAATTGAACATTTCATAAGCAGGAAAGCAATGGATATTGACGGATTAGGGGAAGAGACTATCGACCTCCTCTTCAGTAAAAATATCATCAGGAACATTGCTGATCTTTATGACCTTCAGGCAGAACAGCTGATACCCCTGGAAAGACTGGGAGAAAAATCAGCTACAAACATCATCAAAAGTATCAGGGAATCGATTAAGACTCCTTATCATCGTGTTCTGTTCGCACTGGGAATCAGGCATGTCGGGGAAACGGTTGCAAAAACGATCGCAAAAGAATTCAAAAGCATTGAAGATCTTATAAATGCGGATATAGATAAACTTACTGAAGTGCATGAGATAGGACCTAAGATAGCTGCAGGTATTCAAACATATTTCTCTGATACTGAAAATATGGAGATAATTGCGCGACTGAAAAGCAAAGGTGTCAGGTTCAGTGAGGAAAAGACAGAAACCTTAAAAGGAACAAGCCTTGATGGAAAATCAATTGTTATTTCTGGTGTGTTTCTGAAGCATACCAGAGATGAATACAAAGATATTATTGAAAGAAATGGTGGTAAAAACACATCTTCCGTATCCGGTAATACATCCTTTATTTTAGCTGGGGAGAACATGGGAGAATCAAAAAGAGAGAAAGCACTTGAGCTGGGAGTCCCTCTGATTAATGAGGCTGAATTCCTGAGAATAATCGGTGAAGATTAATAAGCATAGCATACTGATTTTAATAAAAAACTCTTAGGTTTGCAATATGGAACTATTTAAAAAAGTGAGGCTAAAAATCGGGAAAAGGATACTTGATAATAAGTTGGCAAAAACAAAGCGAAATGTTTCCTATTCGAATATTAGTCATGTAAAAAAAATCGGAATCGTCTGGGATGCCTCACGACCTGAGGATTTTACTGCATTATCAAAGTTCCATCTGAAAATGAGTGAGAGAAGTATTGAAGTTAAGATTCTGGGATACTTTCCGGGGAAAGAACTGCCCGACCAGTATACAGCAATTAGGTATCTGACCTGCCTCAGGAAGCAGGAAATTAACTTCTTTTATCAGCCGGTTTCTTCAGAATCAGATAAGTTTATGAATACAAATTTTGATGTACTGATTGACATCAATTTCAAAAAGATATTTCCGCTTCAGTTTATTACTTCACTTGCTAAGGCCGGACTAAAAACAGGCTTATTTGATTCTGAATCGTCAGAATATCCTTTTGATCTGATGATGGAAATAAAAAAACCTGTTGATATCGACAATTACCTAAGTCAAATAGTTCAATATCTTGAGATTATAAATTCAGGGACAGAAATAAAAGAAAAAACATCTATAGAAAAATGAAAAGATTTAAAGGAACAGGAGTTGCGATAGTTACACCTTTTAAGAATGATTCAAGCATCGATTTCGCTGCTTTAGGCCGGGTGATAAACCATGTTATCGGAGGCGGAGTAAACTATATTGTAGCTCTGGGAACAACTGGAGAATCAGTTACCCTGACAAAAGATGAGAAGAAAGCCATTATTTCTTACGTAGTTGAGACAATTGACGGCAGAGTGCCCCTGATGGTAGGAATCGGAGGAAATAACACGCAGGAAGTTATAAATAGTGTCAGGCATTCCAATCTTACAGGTGTTGACGGGATTTTGTCAGTTGCTCCGTATTATAATAAACCAAGTCAAAAGGGTCTTTTTCAGCATTTTAAGGCAATAGCAACAAGCAGTCCTCTCCCACTTGTCATTTACAATGTTCCGGGCAGAACAAGTTGCAATATTACCTCCGACACCTGTCTGGAGCTTGCACATGCCTGCGAAAATATTATTGGAGTTAAAGAGGCTTCAGGCGATATAAGCCAGATAATGCGAATAATCAAAGGCAAACCTGATAATTTCGCTGTTATATCTGGTGATGACATGATGACGATTCCGATAATTGCTGTCGGCGGAGCTGGTGTAATCTCCGTATTGGCTAATGCATTTCCTTCCCAGACGAGCGAAATTGTGTCTCATTCACTTAAAGGAAACTTCAAATCTGCACGCGAATTACAGTTCCGTTTCCTCGAGATGATTGAACTTCTTTTTATTGAAGGAAATCCATCAGGAGTGAAAGCGATGATGAGTTTCATGAATATCTGCCAGAATAATCTCAGGTTACCGCTTGTACCGGTAAGCAGAACAATCTATACAAGGATACAGAAAGCCATCGAAGAGGTTAATAAGTAAGAGACGCCGGCCATCAGGCGCCGGCTTCCATCATACCGGCACCATGACATTGCTTGTATTTCTTCCCGCTGCCGCAGGGACAGGGATCATTTCTGCCAACTTTCTTATCTACCCTTACAGGTTCAGTTTTCTGATTTTTTTCAGCTGATCCTCCTCCAGTGCTGCTGTACTGTGAGAAATCACTCTTGGATGTTCTGAGATTACTCATGTCGACCTGTCTCTTTCTCTGAGCTTCTTTTACCTGTTCAGGATCCTGAGTAGGAATATGACCCTTCATGAGTGTACTAACAACATCCTTATTTACCTTTGTTATCATTGTTTTAAACAATTCAAAGGATTCGAATTTATAGATAAGCAGAGGATCCTTTTGTTCATAGGTTGCATTCTGAACCGATTGTTTCAGTTCGTCCATCTCCCTGAGATGCTCTTTCCATGCATCGTCAATTGTTGCAAGGACAACAGTCTTCTCATAAGATTTTGCCAATTCACGTCCTTCAGATTCTGCTGTCGCTTTTAGATTTGTCACCACCTGAAATACCCTCACACCATCTGAGATCGGCACAACAACATTTTCATATACATGCGACATTCTGTCGTAAACATCTTTAAGTACAGGATATGCCTGAGCGGAAATGGATTCAACTTTTCTTTTATAAGTATCCAGTACTTTTGCATACACTTTTTCAGTAGCCTGTGCGGAGTTAACTTTCTTAAACTCATCCTCTTTAACAGGAGAATCCATTGAAAATGAACGTATAAGATCAAAGTCGAATCCCTCAAAATCACCATCACCATGATACACATCGACAAGGTTCTCAGTTACATCAAACATCATGTTGGCCACATCAACTGCAAGTCTGTCGCCCAGCAGAGCATGACGTCTTTTCTTATAGATAACCTCCCTCTGGGAGTTCATTACGTCATCATATTCAAGCAGTCTTTTTCTGATCCCGAAGTTATTTTCTTCGACTTTTTTCTGAGCCCGTTCGATAGATTTTGTAATCATCGAATGCTGAATCATTTCTCCGTCTTTCAGACCAAGCTTATCCATTATACCGGCAATTCTTTCAGACCCGAAAAGTCGCATAAGCTCATCCTCAAGAGAAACAAAGAACTGTGATGAACCGGGATCTCCCTGTCGTCCTGCACGTCCGCGAAGCTGCCTGTCAACCCTTCTTGATTCATGACGTTCAGTTCCTATAATTGCCAGTCCCCCAGCCTTTTTAACTTCCTCAGTCAGCTTTATATCTGTACCTCTACCTGCCATGTTTGTTGCAATAGTAATCGTACCAGTCTTCCCTGCTTCAGCTACAATTTCAGCCTCCCTCTGATGAAGTTTGGCATTCAGCACGTTATGCTTCAGCCCTTTCATCTTAAGCATCCTGCTCAATAATTCAGAGATCTCAACAGAAGTTGTACCAACCAGTACCGGACGCCCCAAACGGTTCATTTCTGCTATCTCATCAATTACAGCATTATATTTCTCTCTTTTCGTTTTATAAACAAGATCTTCCCTGTCGAATCGAACTACCGGTTTGTTTGTCGGAATAACTACAACATCAAGCTTATAGATATTCCAGAGCTCACCGGCTTCAGTCTCAGCAGTACCTGTCATTCCGGCAAGTTTATGATACATCCTGAAATAATTCTGGAGAGTTATTGTTGCATATGTCTGGGTAGCAGCTTCAACTTTTACATTTTCTTTTGCTTCGATTGCCTGATGGAGTCCGTCGGAGTATCTTCTTCCTTCCAGAACGCGGCCGGTCTGTTCATCCACAATTTTAACCTTATTGTCGACAACGATATATTCAGTATCCCTGTCGAAAAGTGTCCATGCTTTAAGCAATTGGGTCATGGTATGAACACGCTCAGATTTTACTGAATAATCCTGGAGCAATTCATCCTTAAGCCTGAGCCTTTCCTTATCGGATAAACCTGACTTTTCAAGATCAGCAATTTTAGATCCGACATCAGGAAGAATAAAAAAGCTGGCATCTTCAACAGAAGTAGAAATAAGATCGAGACCCTTTTCAGTCAGTTCAATTGAGTTGGCTTTCTCATCTATAATAAAGTAGAGCTCATCGGTCACCTTGGGCATCTCCTTATTGTTATTCTGCATATAAAAGTTTTCCGTCTTGAGAAGGAGTGATTTGTTTCCCTCCTCACTCAGAAATTTTATCAATGCATTATTCTTCGGGAGTCCTTTATATGCTCTGAGCAGAAGAAGACCGCCTTCATCATTCTTGTTATCAGCAATTAGTTTTTTTGCATCTGCAAGTATCTGGGTGACAAGCCTTTTTTGTGCACTAACCAGCTTATCAACTTTTGGTTTAAGCTCATCAAATTGCTGCGTGTCACTTTTTGCTGTTGGTCCGGAAATAATAAGCGGAGTCCTGGCATCATCGATCAGCACTGAGTCAACCTCATCAACAATTGCATAATGGTGTTTGCGCTGGACAAGATCCTCCGGATTAATTGCCATATTATCTCTCAGGTAGTCAAATCCGAACTCGTTATTTGTACCGAATGTAATATCGGCATTGTAGGCTTTACGTCTATCCTGTGAATTTGGCTGGTGTTTATCTATACAATCTACGGTAAGTCCGTGAAACTCATAAATTGGTCCCATCCATTCGGAGTCGCGTTTTGACAAATAATCATTAACTGTAACAATATGAACACCTCTTCCGGCAAGAGCATTCAAAAATACCGGGAGTGTTGCAACAACTGTCTTTCCTTCACCTGTTCCCATCTCAGCAATCTTTCCCTTGTGAAGGGCAACGCCACCAATAAGCTGTACGTCATAATGAACCATATCCCAGGTAATCTCATTACCACCTGCTATCCACTTATTGCTCCATAGGGCTCTGTCGCCTTTTATTACTATACTCTCTCTTGTAGCTGCCAGGTCTCTGTCATATTGTCGTGCAGTAACTTCAATAACACTGTTCTCTTTAAATCGTTTTGCTGTCTCTTTAACGATAGCAAAAGCCTGAGGGACTATAGAGTCAAGAACCTCCTCAAGCTTCTCGTTTACCTGCTTTTCGATCTTATCTATCTCATTGTAAATCTCTTCCTTCCGGTAAACATCTTCTTCACTTTCAGCTTTTAACCAGAGTGATTTTATTTCATTTTCATACTCCTCAATTCCTTTCGAAATCACCTTTCTAAGATCATCTGTCAAAACTCTGAGAGCATCATTCGAAATACCACCCAATTTTTCATATTCTGTCCTGATTTTTTCAACATAAGGATTAATCTCCTTCAAATCCCTCTCATATTTGTTACCCAGAAAAAGCCCTAAAACATTATTTATAATGCTCATTTTTAGATGATTTACAGTTTTTTTAAATATCCAGCAAAATTAACTTTATTTTCCAATATTGAATTCTGAAAAATCACTTTATGCAAAAACCCCGCCATTATTGCGGGGTTTTTCCTTTTTTATTTAATCAGACTATATTTAAAGGTCCTAATACCATCATCCCGATATAATACAATGATGTAAATACCTGCCGGATAAGCAGATATGTTTACAAGTGGTCCTGTATCATCAGCGATTTGACTATTTATTATGCAAATACCCGCGGAGTTGTACACACTTACTTTTCTTGTTCTGCCGGTAATACTCCCTGATTTATAATCAATTAAACTTATAATACCATTCCCCGGATTAGGATATACGGCAAGCTGGTCATTGAATTTATTTTCAATATTATCTATAAGAGCATTTATTTTCAGATCTTCAATTACCCAGCCCCATCCATTTGCGAAAGGATCTGAAAAAAGTCTGAATCTTAACAATAAAGTATCACCTGCTGAAATATTGTCAGAAGGTTTATAATATATAAAATGCTTTTGGAGCATCGCTTCTGTAGCTGAAGCAGTTGAATTCTGGCCTGATATTGTATTATTGTAAGTTGTCAGCCAGGATGAGTTATACCTGCTGTCGTAGCCATCTATCATTGCAAACCACGTCTTTCCAAAATCTTTTGACCCGTCAATAATTACGTAATCATAAAAATCATCCGATCCGAAAACAGATCCTGTTTCACCAGGCTCTACAAGTACAACTTCATTGAATCGTATCAGAAGACCTGATTCCTTAAATTTCAGAGGATGACGAAGCAACGCAAAATATTCAATGCTGGCGTCATTAGATTCCGGACTAACGTAAGGGTGCTTGGTATGAAGGCCATTCCTTGTAAAATTAATTGGCTTACGAATTTCGAACCCTTTGTTAAGGAAGTCTGTATATGCATTTGAAAAATCTGTTGAGTAACCGTCAACAACGTCAGAAATATCTTCTATTCCTGTCCTGAAATAGCCATTTTCTGGCAGAACTGTAGTATTAGGGGAAGCTGCAGCATCCCTGGCGTATATACGATATTTTAAAGTATCTCCTCCGTTAAGATTGAGTAGTCTGGCATTAATAGACAGTTTAAAAGTATCAGCGTTCTGCTTAAAACCAAGATATTTTAAAGTACCGTCATTCATTTTGTATTCAAGATAGACAGTATCAATCCCGATATTATCATAGGCAATAGCTTCAATATTAATTTCATTCACAGTTTCCAGGTAATAATCAGCCTGATTATGAGAGATTACAGGTTTCACAGTATCTGAACCAATATAAACATTGTATCTGAACATTTCGAACAATGATGGTGACCGGAAGATTCTGTGAAAGTAATCTTCCACGAAAAAATAATACTGAAGATCAGTATTATAGGCAGTGATATTCAGATCTGTTGAAAAAGTATTATTTAACGCTGGCGAGGTCATGTATATCGTATCGATGTTCTTAAAACCATCAAATGAATATACTAACCCCACATTATTTCTGTTGAAAAGTGTATCAGACACCACATTTATAGATAATGGCAGGTTACTGATATGCTGTTCAGTATCTTCAGATGGTGTGTGCTCAATACGGGTATTTATCCAGCCGAGATCTCCCAGGATCGATAAAGTAAGTTTACCAGGATCGTGAATAGCTTCACCCCTATCAATAAAAGGAGTCATCAATCCATTAATTTTGAGAGTTGAACTTTCATCAAGATGTGAAATGCTTGAACCAGGATCAAAAGTTGACGGGGCATAAAGCTTTACCCTGGACCCGGATGTATAATTATGAAGAAGAGGTCCGTTAAACCAGAGTTGACCACCGGTGAGTTCGGTACGAAGAGCAGTTGAAGGATTAAGGTATTTTAATGTATCAGTAAGCTTATTCCCTGATAGAGATTCAACGAAAGTATCGTAAATCATAGGTATCTGTAATGAACCTGAGCCATAATACCCTACTTTGTCATCAGTGCTCATGCTGTCAAAGAAGCCAAGTCCGTGGAGAATTTCGTGAATCACTACTGTTACAAGATCGTACTGGGTTGTAGGTGTCTTTCCATCAATGCCTAAATACCAGCTGACTGAACTTGAACTATTTACTCTTAATTCCATATCACCCTGAAGATCAGGATTCAGACTCTCACCTGCTATCTTCTCAGCAAGTGCTACCGGGTAATATGCGAGGGGATTCAGAGCGTCAATACCCCAGCCTGCAGCATATCCGGTAATAGAAGTATTAGCAAGAACGCCTGAAGTAGAGATAGGCTCCCAACTGGCAACAATTGTCAGTTTAGTATCAGCTGGCAACATTGATTGAAGAATTTGCCTTGCATATTCCATAGCTGCTTTAGCCTGGGTTGTGAATCCGGTATAGTAAAAGGTAATAGAGCCACCACCTTTTGACCCCGACTTTTTGAAAAAAGAATCAGGAGGAGGAATATAAATTCTGGTTACCTTATCTCCGGCATAACAAATACCTGTTATTGAAGAATTCCTTATGTACTCCTGTCCTTTAACAGAAGAAATTAAAAAGATAAACAGAATTACAGAAAACCAGTATTGGTATCTTCTCATGGAGTAGTCTGCGCATTGGCTGCCGGAGTCCTGAGACTCATAATATCCCTGTCGAACTGGTACATATTATTTTTTCCAACAAGACGTACCTTATCAAGGATAGTTCTCACGGAAGCTTCTTCCTCTACCTGTTCCATAACAAACCACTGAAGGAAATTATGGGTATTAAAATCCTTCTCATCAAGTGTAAGGGCAACTATTTCGTTTATACTTGCAGTTACAAACTCTTCATGTTTCAGGACTTCTTTGAATACATCTTCAACGCTTTTAAAGTCAGCAGCAGGCTTCTTCAACGCTGGCATTACTGCTTTGCCTCCCCTTTCATTAATATATTTAATGAATTTCATCATATGCAATCTCTCCTCTTCAGCCTGGCTGTATAACCATGCAGCTACACCGCTAAAACCATTATTCTCAGCCCATGATGCCATGGCAATATAAAGGTTTGATGAAAAACCTTCTCTCTCTACCTGTCTGTTGCAGATATCTTCAATTTTTTTCTTTAGCATAATTGTATGAATTTAATTATCAAATATAACAGCAATTTCAGTTAAGTTGTTCACTTGTAAGGAGCGACTCTATTTTCGAAACGAGATCATTTATTGAAAAAGGTTTTGAAAAAACAGCATCTGCACCAAGAGCTTTCGCAAGCTTAAGGTAGCTGCCGGGACCAGCTTTACCTCCCCCTGAGATAGCAATAATCTTGAGTTGCGGTTTTAATTCCCTCAGCTTCATAATTACTTTCAATCCATCTTCCTCTGGCATTATAAGATCAGTAACAACGAGATCAATGATGGACGGTTTGAAGTGCGAAATGGCATCTTTACCGTCAGTAGCTTCAAGAACTGAATACTTATGTCTGATCAGAGACACTTTAAGCATCTCTCTTAGTTCCTTATCATCCTCAACAATCAGAATACCCGGCATTTTATTATTTATATGATTTTAAAATATAGTATATAACTTGTACTTGCTGGTCTCACTTCAGGGATGATTGAATTGCATTTCCAATTTCTCTGAGAGAGACAGGTTTTATCAGTTGTTGCATTACAATTCCCGAATTTAGTATTTTTTCTTCTAATAATCCCTGATTAGGATCATTGATAAGAATACAAGGTGTATTTGTTTTCATCTTTTCAAAAACACCAATAAGATCTGCCGGCTTAATAAGCTTTGAATCACTCATATATACAATAAGATCAGGACGCTCACTATCAGATGACATAACTTTTATAAAGCTCTTTTTGTCTGAAGTGTAGATTAATTTATAGCCACTGTTCTGAAGTGCCAGTGATAAAATCCTGGATTCATGCTTATTTCCGGAGATAAAAAGTATTTTCTTCTTTCTATCAGTTTTAGCTGAAAAATCAGGGTACTGCTTTGATACAGGCAGGTATACATAAAATACTGATCCCTTTTCCTTTTTACTTGAAACTAATATTTCTCCCTCCAGCTCAGTTATTATACCGTGAACTACAGATAATCCGAGGCCCGTTCCTTTACCTACCTCCCTGGTGGTAAAAAATGGTTCAAATACCCGGGAAATTAGAGATGGCTCCATTCCTTTACCGGTATCTTTAAATACCAAAAGAACATATTCATCAGCAACAATATCCTTATTAAGTTCATGTCTGATTAGTTTTCCCTCGACAATTTCCATACTAACAGACAAGGTACCGCCTCCTTCCTCCATCGACTGTACTGCATTTGTCATGAGGTTTAAAAACACCCTGAATAATTGTGTAGGATCGGCAAATACATTTGCTTTTTTGCCTGTGATACGGCTCTTGATAACAATATTTGAGGGAGCAGCTGATCTGACAAAGCCTATAGTCTCTGAAAGAACTTCCGAGACTCTTACCGGAACTTTTTCCTGCTCAACCTGACGGCTAAAAGTAAGAATCTGGTTTGTAATTGACCTCGCCTTAATTACTGCTCCCTGAATCTTGCCTGCTTTTTCTGACAAGTCAGAATCTTTAGGAAGATCCTCGCGTAACATTTCAGCGTATCCCGAAATAGTAGCAAGAATATTGTTAAAATCGTGTGCTATTCCACCTGCCAGTGCACCAATAGTCTCAAGCTTTTGCGCCTGTAACAATCTGTTTTCAAGCATCAGTTCCCTTGAAGAATCTTCTACTGCAAAGTCAATAAACGACTGATTTCCGGTCTCATCCATTGCCATAAAACCACTAAGCCTGCATGGGATTTCTTTGCCTGAACAATTTCTCAGAGTTACTCTGCCAAAAGTTTGTACATTATTGTCATTTAGCTGGTCGAGATGAAGATAGAAAAGGGAGTCGTCGGGATAAAAGTTTTTTAAATTCCTGGAAGTTATGGCAGACTCAACTTTACAATCCATTATTTTCAGGAAGGCCTTATTGACGTGTATTATCTTGCCTGAAGGGTCGCATCTCAGAAAACCGATCGGAAGATTTGTTTCAAACTTTCTTAACTCCTCTTCTTTAGCAAGAGCAGCCAGCTCTGACTGCCTAAGGTCATTAATATCGAATGTTTCTGCAAGAAGATGAGTTATCACACCTTCCTTTACCATGATTGGCCTGAAAACAACTTCGAAGAATCTTTTACCAGAACCTGCTGTGCTGAATGCGGCCTCATATTTTATTGTCTTTCCTCCAAAACAGAGATCAAGGTTCTCTTTAATCACATCCCTGAAAGTATCCTGGCCCCATACATCGCCGAGCGATTTTCCAACAACGTTATCCATTGCAACCTGATGAGCATTGCAGAAGGTGGAATTAACCTTTTCGTAAACATACTCACGGTTAATGATACTGATCATCGACCTCGAATGATTAATGATATGATCTGAAATAATCTTATCGTCTGAAAGTAATTTCAGATCAACGGGTCCGGCAGATATTTCAGTTCCTTTTTTCACTTTTCATCAAGTTTTTGAAACCCGGGAAACTTAAATAATATCGAGGTTAAAGGTCTTTTTCATCTCCTTCAGGACAGGGTATTTATTAAAAAGATAAGATGATTTCTGTTCATCGGTATACAAAACATCATTAGTTTCAACCAGGTCTATTGTAGTTTCAATATCAATAGATGGCACTTCAAACCTGCTTTCGAGAAATGCGATAAGTCGTTGTTTATAGTTTAATATAAACGTGTCTTTCTGAGCAGCATTACTCAGATGAATCTTAATAGTCTGGTCATTTTCAAATTCAGGCTTAATGGTCTTGAACATGCTTATTATCCTGGTTCCCTCTCCCTTAAGCTGATCATTAAACTCCATCCAGGCAGTTTCAAAAGCTTCCGGTGTCAACTCTATACGGGGCAGCGGTTTTTCCTCATTTACAATTAATTCTGTCGTTTCAGATACTTTTTCAGTACTGACTACTTCATCAGAAATCAGTTCTTTAATTGAAAAAGCTTTAGCAGGCCGATCAATAACCGGTTCATGTTTACCAACCGGTGCGTCATCAGCAATCACCCTCTTTTCAACAGGTTTTTCCTCCTGCCTTATGATCTCTGATTTTGATGGTAAGGGCAATTCCTCAGGATCTGAATCTATTTGTTTCCGGTCAGACTTTTTTTTTTCAGGGATATCAGTCTGATCGTCAGTCAGTCTGCATAAACGAATAAGTGATAGCTCTACATGAAGCCGGGGATTCTTACTGCTTTTGTAGGAAAGGTCGCAATTGCTGCCTATTTCAAGGGCTTTAAACAGAAAATCGACAGTACAATCTGCTGTTTGCAGCATATATTTCTTTTTTACAGCAGGCGTTGCCTCCAGCAAAGACAAAGTAGATTCATCCTTACTAACGAGCAGGTCACGCATATGGCTGTTCAGCCCTGAAATGAAATTATGACCATCAAAACCTTTCTCAAGTATTTCATTATATGTAAGCAATACAGTTGATACATCACCGCGGATAGCACCATCAATCGTTTTGAAATAATACTCATAATCAAGCACATTAAGATTGTCAATCACATCTTTATAGGAGACAGCTTTTCCGCTCAGACTAACAATCTGATCGAATATTGACAATGCATCGCGCATAGCGCCATCAGCTTTCTGCCCGATTACGTGCAGGGCTTCCTCTGCTGCAGTAATTCCTTCATTTTTTGCAACATACAATAGCCTGCTTACAATATCCTCAATCCTGATCCGGTTAAAGTCGAAGATCTGGCACCTTGATAATATTGTAGGTATTATCTTATGTTTCTCAGTTGTAGCTAAAATAAAAATGGCATGTGAGGGTGGCTCTTCAAGCGTCTTAAGGAAAGCATTAAAAGCAGAAGAGGACAACATATGAACCTCATCGATTATATAAATGCTGTACTTTCCAATCTGCGGAGGAATCCTCACCTGGTCATTTAAACTTCTGATATCCTCAACCTTATTATTTGAGGCGGCATCAAGCTCATGAATATTAAATGATCGGGAAGAATTGAACGAAAGACATGATTCGCACTTATCACAGGCTTCCAGATTATCACCTAGATTAACACAGTTTATAGTTTTGGCAAAAATCCTGGCACATGTTGTTTTGCCAACTCCACGCGGACCGCAGAATAAATATGCCTGCGCCAGATGTTTGTTCTTTATTGCACTTTTCAGCGTGTTAGTAATAGAGTCCTGACCAATAACCATATCAAATGTGGCTGGACGATACTTTCTGGCTGAAACAATGAAATTTTCCATAAATTACTGACTCTCGTTCTCAAAAATGTTGAAAGACAAATATAATAAAATTGCTTTATTTCTCGCTAAGGCGCTAAGGCGCTAAGTAATTTTCTTTGCGTCTCTGCGTCTTTGCGGGCAATCAAAATTCTTAATATATTTCACTGATAATTTTTGATTTATGCAAAATAATTGTACTTTTGCGGACCAAAATCATTAAACCAATAAATAATTAATTACTATGTTGAATCAGTACGAAACCGTTTTCATTGCAACTCCCGTTTTATCTGAGAACCAGATGAAGGAAGCGGTACAGAAATTCAAGAAGGTCATCACCGACAACAGCGGTGAGATCGTTCATGAAGAGAACTGGGGTCTAAAAAAACTGGCCTACCCCATCCAGAAGAAGTCTACAGGCTTCTATTATCTGGTTGAGTTTAAAGGCACAGGCGATCTAATTGAAAAACTCGAAGTCCAATATCGCAGAGATGAAAGGATTATCAGGTTTTTAACTTTCAGGATGGAAAAATTTGCCGTCGAATATGCAGAGAAGAAGAGAAGACAAAAAGAATCAGGTAAATCGAAGGAGGAATAAGACATGGCACAGAACGAATCAGAAATCAGATATTTGACTCCCCCAACGGTAGAGATCAAGAAGAAGAAATACTGCAGATTCAAGAAGAACAGGATCCGTTATATTGATTATAAAGATCCTGAGTTTCTTAAAAAGTTCCTGAACGATCAGGGAAAAATTCTGCCACGCAGAATTACAGGAACATCACTTAAATATCAGAGGAAAGTGGCAAAAGCCGTTAAAAGAGCCAGGCACATTGCTCTTCTTCCTTATGTAACTGACCTATTAAAATAAGGAGGACTAACTATGGAGATTATTTTATTACAGGACGTCAATAAGCTGGGGCAGAAAGACGATATAGTAAATGTAAAAGACGGTTACGGAAGAAACTTCCTTATACCAAGAGGATATGCTGTTCAGGCATCATCATCAGAAAAGAAGATGCATACTGAAAATCTGAGACAGAGAGCACATAAAGAAGAGAAGATCAAAGTTGCTGCTCAGGAGATTGCCACCAAGATGGCTGGTCTTAAGATTGTTGTCGGTGCAAAAACAAGTACTTCAGGTAAGATTTTCGGTTCTGTAAATACAATTCAGATTGCTGAATCGCTGAAAGAAAAAGGATTTGACATTGACCGTAAAAACATCACACTACCTGAAGATCAGATTAAGGAAGTTGGTAATTACAAAGCAATTATCAAGCTTCACCGAGAGGTCAGAGTAGAGGTAGAATTTGAAATAAAAGGAGAATAAAACATCCTTATTGTATTGATGTAGAGACGCCATGCCTGGCGTCTCTTTTTTTTTACAAAGACGCCAGGCATGGCGTCTCTGCTAATAGGTATCGTGATAATCTTTGCGTCTCTCGTATTTGAGATCACCCAACACGGCAGCCTTCACCCTGATAGTAAAGTTCCACATCTTCATAGTTCCGTTAGGCACCCAGTTGAAACTCATCTCCCAGCAATGAAGATCGCGGGTCATGCCAATCTGTGTCATTGTAATCTCTTTTCCCGTAAAATCATAACCACTGGTATATGTGGCTGACATCTTTTTAGTGATCGTTACATTACCACTAAATGTTACTGCCTGCTGAATAGTGGGTTTCAAACCTGCCTTATAATAGTTCAGACTATAGCTCATGTTAAGAGTCCATGGAATATTAAATTTAGGATATCCGAACTGGTCGGTAGTTGTTGCTCCACCCTGGGGCATTTCTCCACCAGGCATTCCTGCATTCGGACCCGTTCCCTGATCAAAGGCATTCTTTGCTCCGCCTGCATCTGCTGTGCTCTTGTCCTTTTTACCTTTCAGCAGATCACTTAGACTCAGGTCAAGGCCTGTCTGGAAATTTGTAAGCCTCATAAGCTTACCATTCTGTTCATATGCAAAGGTCTTTATTGGCTGTCCCTTACTATTTACTCCATATAATGAGAAACCACCACTTGCAGAAATATTGATGTTCTTAAATAGAGTGGTTCTCAATTGCATTGTTACAGGCGACCACTTAAGAGAATCAGCAAAAACATTATAAGAGGTATTTATGCCGAAGTTATCAATGATCTTAACTTTCTCTGCTTTACCTGTAGTATCATCTTTTGCGAAAACCTTGGCTTCAATAATGTTGACAAGACTCAATGAGAGGTTTCCGCTTTTACTTGAAGCAGAAGGGGTTCCGAAAATATTACCATCAAATATTGAGTACTCTTGCTTCCTGATACCAAGTGTATCTACTTGCACCTGCCTGTACATATCAGAACTTAATCCTTTCAACGCAGGTACATAGTTAAAACTCATTGAGGGTTTGATAACATGCCTTACAGCCTGTACCCTGGAATCAGGATTGGTAAACTGATATGTTCCGAATATCTGAGGACTAAAGCTTGCTCCGATAGAAGGATTAAATGCCTGTCCGTAGAAAACACCCCGTGAGGTGTCATTTACTACTTTTGCCACACGCTCACCTGTTTTTGGATCATCGAGTACCCAAACTCTTTCGATCTTCTGGGTATAAAGAACTCCTGTGTATGTTACTGATGGAGAGATTGAAAAATTTCTGAACGGACGAATCTGAAAACTAAGTGGTGCTTCGTGCTTAAAACCTGTTTTCATATTATCAAAAACAGATTTTGTAAACAGCAGGCTGTCTTTTGTATTAATCTGATTATCAAGAGATGCCGAGTAAGAGAACTGTAATTCCTGGTACCATTTTGCCGGGCCTGAGCTATTTTTTCCTTTCAGCGGATAGATCCTGTTCATATTAAAATTAGCCTTCGGCAGGTTAAGCGCCACAGTCTTATTTGCAACGTTCTGACTGTGATTCATACTTGTTGAAAGGTTAAAGGGTGTGCCATCCCACGATTTGGAGTAACTGATACTTGATTGTCGGGAAGTAGTTATATGCTCTGCAACTGAATAGCTGTTATTGCGGTCAAATTCACTTGAACTCATATTCACACTGGCTGAAAACCTCGAACCCGGTGAGGATTTTGGATCCTGATTGAAAGTCCAGCCCAGCCGGTAGTTCTTGGATGCAGAATAATCCTGCAATCCCTTGTGCCCCGTTTTATTATCGGCATAACTGAATGAGAAGTTGCCGTTATACTTATATAGTTTATTGTAGCTCGACATTGCAGTTGCCATCCAGGTGCCGTTCGAGTACAGGTTACCTTTAACTGACAGATCGAAATAATCGTTTACCGCAAAATAGTAGCCTCCCTCAGTAAGTGAATAGCCACGCTCCCTCTCCTGTCCTATCCTGGGAATCAACAGACCTGATGCTGCTTTCTTGGTCTGGACAGGAAAATATCCGAAGGGAATGAATAGCGGCAGTGGTATTCCTTCAAGAACAAGGTTCCCGGGACCGGAGATTATCTTTTTACCCGGGTAGACACGTGCCTTTGGGAGGTTTATATAGAAGTGAGGAGTATCGGCATCGCAGGTTGAATATGTACTCTTAGAGATATTTGAGGTACCGTCTTCAAGAAGTTTTGTAAACTGGCTGTGCAATAAGCCATCCTCCTGTTTGGTAATAATATTTGTTGCAATAGCTCTTCTCGTCTTAAAGTTATAGGTCAGCTCATCAGCTTCGATCTCCTGAGAGCCTTCCTTGAAAACAGGTTTACCAACAACTTTTCCTGTTGTATCCTTTCTTCCAACAGCATAGAGAGTATTAGCTCTCATATTAATATGAATTGAATCAGCCTTGATTTCAATCTCCCCATAATTTACAACTGCTGTATTAACAAGAGTGACCTTCTTGTTTATAACATCCCTCTTTATATATCCCTCCTGAGATGTGGAATAGGTAACCTTCGCATCGATAGCATTTTCAGAAACTTTTCTGGGTTTGGTAAGTATGGTATCAACAATTACCGAATCCTTATGAATTAGTAACGTATCAGCAACCATCTTTCCTTCCTGAGAAAATAAGGAGAGAGATTGGACCATTACCAGGAACACTACAAGTAACCGCTTTTCTTTAAAAAAATACAACTTAAATGTTATTTTTGTATAGTTTTTGTGTGATACCGGGATGCCAGCGCAAAACTAATAAAAAACACTAACTAAAAATGGATACAGGAATTAAAAACGACAAACTTCATACCATTAATATATATAGTATAAAATTGTTTTTCATTTTTCTTGTTTTAACAATTTATTCGGTTTCCGCTGCAACCGTAAAAGATCAGAAAAAATGGGTTATAGTTATCGATGCCGGACATGGCGGAAGGGACTCTGGAGCGCAGGGAGCCATCAGCTTTGAGAAGAATATTGCACTTGCAATTGCGCTAAAGACAGGGGAATACCTGGAGCAGAATCTCAATAATGTAACTGTACTGTATACCAGAAAGAACGACACCTTCGTTGAATTGCAGGACAGGGCATCCTTTGCCAATAAAAACAAGGCTGACCTTTTTATCTCAATACATGCCAATTGGGGAAATGCAAAGAATATCAGGGGGACCGAGACTTTCATAATGGGACTTTCGAAGGATGAACAAAACCTTCAGGTAGCCATGAAGGAGAACGAGGTAATTATGCTTGAGAATGACTATTCCACAAAGTATGAAGGCTTTGATCCTAAATCACCGGAATCATACATAATGTTCACTCTCATGCAAAATATTTACCAGGAACAAAGCACAAGTCTCGCATCAAAAATCCAGACAGAGTACAAGGAGAAGATTAAGAGAATAGACAGGGGAGTAAAACAAGCCGGATTCTTAGTTCTGTTTATGACAACAATGCCAAGTGTACTTACAGAAACAGGCTTTATTACCAGCCCTGAAGAAGAAAAATTTCTAAACTCAAAACAGGGGCAGGATTTTATAGCTTCCTCCATATTCAGGGCTTGCAGGGAATATGTAAATGAACTTGATAACAAAAGCGGAATATCTGCAGTTAAGGAACAGAATACAGTACCGAATCAGAATACGGTAAAACCTGATGCTCTACCTTCAGCTGAGATCCAATTCATGATTCAGGTTGCAGCTTCGGCATCCCAGACAGAAATAAAACCTGAGAATTTTAAAGGATTAACAGATGTAATTGAATTAAATTCAGCCGACAGGTTTAAATATGCAAGTGGCAGGTTTGCAGAGTATAATGATGCAGTTAAGTATCGAAAAAAGCTTGCAGCTATTTATCCCGATGCTTTTGTAATTGCAGTAAAAGAGAACAAAATACTACCTTTGCAGCAGGCTCTTGAGCAAAAAAAGAAAAAAACAAAAGATATCAGTAAATGAAAAAGATCTCAAACGAAGTAAAGGTTGGTGTTACGACAATTCTGACAATTATTGTCTTTATATGGTTATACAATTTCCTTAAGGGGAAGGATTTCTTTTCCAATTCAGCTTATTACTATACAGTATATGATAAAATAGGCGGGCTTGCAGAATCGAGTCCGGTAGAAATTAACGGATATAAAGTTGGAGTTGTTCAGTCAATCGATTTTGTTAATCCGGAGAGTGGCAGGCTGCTTGTATCATTTTCAGTAAGTAAAGACTTCAAGCTTCCGAAAAACACTTATGCAGAGATTGTCCCGGTATCTCTTCTCGGAGGAATGAAGGTACAGTTCGTTTATGGCAACGGACCGGGAATATATGAGGATGGAGATACTATACCGGGAAGACTGGCAGCATCTGTAATGGATAAAGTTGAAACAGAATTATTACCATTGAAAGATAAAATATCAAATCTGCTGATTGTTCTTGATTCTGTAATTACTTCTGTTGATGATCTAATGGATCCTGAATTCCGGAAAAATATTGCAGGTACTGTTGCCCATCTCAACGGAACAACAGAAAGCCTGGATAATATCCTGAGCTCCAGAGAAAAAGAACTTAAGGCCACTCTTGATAATGTTAACAAATTCACAAAGATGCTTTCGGATAATTCAGCCAGCATGGGCAAAACTTTTGACAACCTTGAAGCAATTACCGATACTCTTGCTGCTGCTGATATTTATACATCGGTGTCGAAACTGAAAGAGAGCCTCGAGAAAACCAGTATCTTAATAGATAACCTAAATAATGGTAAAGGAAGTGCAGGCCAATTTATGACAAACGATACACTTTATACTAACCTTACCAACAGTCTGGAGAGTCTAAATGTACTTTTACTCGATATGAAAGAGAATCCCAAACGATATGTTCACTTTTCTCTGTTCGGTAAGAAGAACATACCACCTAAATAAAAATTTACTAAAATTCAGATTATCTTGACCTTAAAAAGTAAATCTGAATACATAGCAAAATAGTCCGCATTTTAAACACTTCATGTTGAATTTTGAGTAAGAATTCATAATGAATTGGATTACACCAACAAACCAACTAGCTCTTTCATATACGCTTAATAATCAAATAGTTATCTAAATAAAAAAAATATTTATTCATAAGTTGCTGATCATTAAAAACATATACTTTTTTTGAGAAAGTCAAGCAAAAAAAATTTTTTTTATTAGTTTTTTTTTTACAAATATTGCTACGTGAATCGGCTTGATTCCGCCTTAACTTTTTTTTTAAAAAACCAATTTTCATGAATAAGTCACACAACGACGTATGGAATAACTGTCTTCTTATTATACGGGACATCATTCCATCCATCAGTTACAAGACATGGTTCGAACCGATTGTCCCTCTAAAACTGGAAAACAATATCCTTACAATTCAGGTACCAAGCCCGTTTTTCTACGAGTACCTTGAAGAACAATATATTGATATTCTCAGGAAAACCCTCAGAAGAGAGATCGGTACAGACGCCAAGCTCGAGTATAACGTCGTTATGGAGAACAGTAACTACTCTGATGGCAAGCCATATACGGTCAGATATCCTTCACGCAACAAAACTGATTTAAACAACAGACCTGTCCAGGTGCCTTTTGATGTTACACAGCCTTCTATCAAGAATCCATTCGTTATACCAGGTATAAAAAAAGTACATTTTGATCCAAAATTAAATCCCGATTATAATTTCAGCAATTATGTAGAAGGCGAATGCAACAGGCTTGCCAGATCAGCCGGTATCGCTGTTGGTAACAATCCGGGAGGAACAGCTTTTAATCCTCTGATGATTTATGGTGACTCAGGACTTGGAAAGACTCATCTCTCGCAGGCAATAGGTATCCTTGTTAAGGAGAAGCACCCTGATAAAACTGTTCTTTATGTAAATGCCAATAAATTTCAGACTCAGTTTGTTGAATCAGTCAGAAACAACAACAAGAATGACTTCCTGCATTTCTATCAGATGATTGATGTACTCATTCTTGATGATGTACATGAGTTTGCCGGCAAAGAAAAGACTCAGGATACATTCTTTCATATCTTCAACCATCTGCATCAGTCAGGAAAACAATTAATACTCACCTGCGACAGACCTCCGGTTGAACTTCAGGGAATGGAACAGAGACTGCTCTCAAGATTCAAATGGGGACTGCAGGCAGACCTCCAGAGACCAGATTATGAAACCAGGCTTGCAATTTTAAAGAAGAAGGCATATAACGACGGTATTGAATTACCTGAGGAGATCTTTGAATTTCTGGCGATAAATATTTCGAATAACATCAGGGAATTAGAGGCAGTTCTGATATCATTATATGCACAGTCGACACTGAACAGAAAAGAGATAACACTTGACCTTGCCCGCCAGATGGTCGAGAAACTTATCAGTACAGCTCGCCGAGAGATAACAATTGAATATATCCAGAAAATTGTCTGCGATTATTATAAAATACCAATCGACCTGATTCAGGGAAAAACAAGAAAGAGAGAAATTGTTCAGGCAAGACAGGTTTCAATGTATTTTTCGAAGAGCCTGACAAAAGCATCCCTCGCGAGTATAGGCTCACATATTGGCGGAAAAGACCATGCTACAGTACTTCATGCCTGTAAAACAGTAAATAACCTTATTGATACCGATAAACACTTCAGGAACCAGATAAACGAAATTGAGAAGAAATTAAAGGTCTGACGCTCTGATGCTCTGAGCTCTGAGCCCTGAGCCCTTTGCCATCACTTTTGTCTTTTGTCCTTAAAGTTACTGCTATCCAGATCTTTAACACAACGAAATCCTACTGTTGAACTTCTGTCGAAGCCTGGCGAAACCATTAACAGCATTTGTGTTTTATCAAGCGGCTGAGGTCCTCCCTGTATATACCACCAGCTTGATTCAGGTTTATAATAGCTGCCTCCCCTTATAATAGTAAAGTAGTTAGTACCATTAAAATACATATCTCCTGTCATTTGCCATACATTGCCAACCATATCTATTGCACCATATGGGCTCTGACCTTTAATAAATGCATCTACCGGAGTAGGACGTGTAAAAGAGTTATTGCAATATGTTCCATGGAACTCATCACCCCATGGCCATTTTCGATTATCACTTCCCTGTGCTGCCAGCTGCCACTCAGCTTCAGTAGGTAGTCTTTTCTCTGCCCACCGGGCATAAGCCATCATATCCTCATAACTGACATTCACAACAGGATATTTATCCTGTCCCTGCTTAAATATCCCTGATTGCCAGTGCCTTAAATAGCGTGCCGTATCGGCTGGTCTGTAACCTGAACTGCTTAAAAACTCATAATACTGAGCATTTGTTACAGGATACCTGTCTATAAGGAAACTATCCACTGCAATTATCTTACCGCTGATTTCCGGATACGGAATGAACTCATCATTTGAAGTAACATTAAATGAAAAATCTTTACCAGGTACCAAAACCATATCGGGGGGCACTACCAGAGCTTTTTTGGTGGGGACCGGCTTGCTTATTAACCATGGCTTACCACCCTTGAAATCAAGCACAATTTCATCCTTAAGCCTCTCCTTTTCAATCAATTGAAGCACTATCTTCCCTTCATAAAATCCGAACAGATCCCTGATTCTTACAGCTGTGTCTGATACTTCTGCAATCTCCTTATACTGAGTCTTATATGACGGATCCCCTTTCCATATCTTAATTATTCCTGTTCCGCTACTTTTAATCAGCACTGAATCACCGGCGATCCCGGCTTTCATGATAACCGGAAATTCAGCTATACAATCAACTGACCCTTCTCTTCTTGTTCCTGAAAAAGAGGGATTCCAGCCTGACGCTCTCGATGGGAGATAATAAGTTTCCTTTTCCTTTACAGGAGTCAGATTTTCATGATTCCAGATTGAAACGTAGTGCTTTTCAGGGGAATAATCTATTTTGAAAAGCTTTCCGTCGATTCCTTCAGGTCTCATATTCAGAACAGTATAAACTGTTTTTGATCCGGATTTCCATCTGTTTACAAATACATCACCCAGTGTTGTCGAGATAAGCGGAGTCCAGTTGTAATCTAGAAAAGCATCATTGTTCTGTCTGAGTATAAAAGTTGTACGTGCCAGGTAATCAAGATCATCCCTGTAATTATCATCCCGTCCGCCGGGTCTGAACATATTAAGCTCAGTGCCATAGCCATTAAAGAATGCAATAGCTAGTTCCCTGTGTATTAGGTCCTCTCCTACATCACATACTCTGAAAATAGCAAAATCAGGTTTGATCAGCTTATTCAGGTTAAGCTCAGGGCTAAGATAAATTGCATTATGAACACGTCCAGATATCATCCCTGGCATATCTTTGGTTATTGCCATCCCTTCAGAGTACATTACAACTCCTTTCCTAACGCTGTCTGCTGCTGCCTGGAGTTCATAACTGGAACTTCCTCTTGTATCCAGCACAACCCCGTCTGCCTCAGTCTCAGAGATCAGCCGGGCCATTCCTATATAGTGATCCTCTTTTCTTGTACTATTATCCCATGGATTATATGCAATAAAGAATTTTGTCCCTGCCTGCCGTGACATTCTCACAAAACTCCTGAGCTGTTCGGTTCCTCCGGGCATATCCCTGTACAAATCCCACTGATTTCTCTGGTCAAGACCAAGGCGGGGCCATGTCGGCCAGATACCGAAGACATCAATTTTGCCGAATGTTTCAATACCTTTTTTAATAACCTCAGGGTAGGTGTACTTTCCGGTAAGCCTATCGTAAAACTCCCTGTCCCATCCCATCTGAAGGACAATAATATAGCTCTCTTTTATCCACTTCAGATCCTCCCTTTCAAACATTGAATTATCAAATTTACCAAGGTCATGAAGGTATCTGTCTCTGAACATCAGACGCAGGCCATTCTGCCATTCTCCTTTAAAAACTTCAGCATATAATGTATAAGTTACTTTTGCCTTAGGCGGCAGAATTGTTTCGTATCGTTGTCTCTGTCCCCCTTCAATTTTAGTTCGCCGTGCAAGGGCACATACAGATATTCCGTTTCCAATCTGGAATGATGAGTAACCCAACTCCCAGGCATTATCAGGAAGAATAACCCTTACAGGATTATATTCAGGGCGGAAAAGCCAGGCTCGTGCAAGATCCCACGGGCCACTTCCGGTTATAAAGGCAGAATTATTTTCCTCACCGAAGGGCACTATATTGCTCACAAAAACTGTATCGCTACTTATGTTTTCAAATAATACCTCACTCTGAAGTCCGGTTCCCAATACCAACCATGCTCCTGATGTTACACGTACCTTATTTTCAAATATTTGTATGCATTTTTCACCATTTATAACAGAGCCTAATTCATTTGAATTGTGATGAGTTTTGTTCAATATAAAACTATATAAAGGTTTTATACCTGACAGATCAACACCCAGGCTGTCTGTAAGGAGTATTCTTTTTACACCCAAGCCTGGCCTGGAGTTAATATCTAAACCAGTAAGTTTTTGTGAATAGACTGAAAATGAAGCCGTAACAGACACAACTGCCGACAGACAGAAAAAATATAATATTCTATTCATTATATAAAATTCAATATTCCCTGGTGCAAGATAAAACTTAGTAGTTATAAAACAAATGACTTGGAATGACTGAAAACGCTCTGCTTGTTATAATAATCTGTCAATTTTTTTCTTTTAGATAAAAATGTTGTATTTTTAAGCATGATTCAAAACCAGATGTGGTAATGTCTAAAGCAACAAAAATATTGAGGTTATTTTTAATGTTTCTGCTTATTGCTTTGGTGACAGCGTGTGCGCCTGCAAAAAAGAATACTTACTATAAGAAAAAGAAACAATCATCAAAGGCAAAAACAGAACAGTTGGGACGAAACAAGTATTATTTTTCACCTGGATATCAGAAAAAACTGAACTCAAACTACAAGAAAAAGTAGTTCCAAAAATTCAGGAATTATTCATTACACATAAATGTCAATCCGTCGAATGCCAGCGAAATACCTGCAGGTAACTCTTTTGAAATATCGGCATAAAACCCCATCTGGTGACTGATATGAGTAATGTAAGCTTTCTTTGGTGAGATCTCACGTATAAGGTCAACAGCCTCCCTCAGACTAAAATGAGATATGTGTTTTTCTTTTCTGAGAGCATTAATAACCAGATACTTAACTCCAAATAACTTCTCTTTGCTTTCCTCAGGAATGTAGTTTGCATCTGTTATATAAGCAAAATTACCGATCCTGAAACCATAAACAGGAAGCCTGTAATGAAATACTCTTATTGGAAGGATATCAATACCCCTTATATTTATTGGATGATCGTTAATCATATTAAGTCTCATTTTCGGAACACCCGGGTACTGATATTCAGAAAAAACATACGAATACTCCTTTTTCAGAGCTTTTTGAACTCTTTCCTCTGCGTATATATCTATTGCATCCTGACTTTTATAATTGAAAGCCCTGACATCATCCAATCCTGCTATATGATCTTTATGTTCATGTGTCAGTAGAATTGAATCAAGTTTTGTCACATGTGCTCTTAGCATCTGCTGCCGGAAGTCAGGTCCAGCATCAAAAAGCAAAGTTGTGTCATCTGTCTCCAGAAGCAAAGATGTTCTCAATCTCTTATCATGCTCATCCTGAGAAAGACATGTACTGCATTCACAAGCAATTACAGGCACACCCTGTGAAGTACCTGTTCCAAGAAATGTTATTTTCACACTATAGATATTACTTAACAAACCTATACTAAAATTAAATAAAAGGCAACAGGTAGGATATTTTTTGTTGTTATGATCGCGAGCTTTATAATTACTATATTTGAAAGCAGAATGAAATTATCATGAAAGGCAGGATTTACCTCATACCTGTAACATTAGGAGGAGAAGACTTTTTAAAAGTCATTCCTGAAAAAGTGCTTAGTATTACAAGAGGATTAAGATTCTTTATCGTTGAAGACATAAGAAGTGCAAGAAGGTTTCTAAGACTTATTGATAAGACCTTCCCTATTGATGACACTGTCTTTTTCGAATTGAATGAACATACCGGCGAGTCTGATATCACTGAATATCTTGACCCGGTTATAAAAGGCAGCGATATCGGATTAATGAGTGAAGCCGGTCTGCCCGGCATTGCTGATCCCGGTGCAAAGATAGTAGCTCTGGCCCATAAAAATAAATTAGTAGTCACCCCGTTATCAGGACCTTCCTCTATTATTCTTGCTCTTATCTCATCGGGACTTAATGGACAGAATTTCACCTTCAACGGATATCTTCCTGTAAAACCTGCTGAGAGGACAAATAAGCTAAAAGAACTTGAAAGAAAAGCAGGTGAAGGGTGTGCCCAGATCTTCATGGAGACACCATACAGAAACCAGAAACTGCTTGAAACGATAGTAACAACCTGTCAGCATGATACAAGGCTCTGCATTGCTGTTGATATTACTTTACCCACAGAGACAATAAGAACCATGAAAATCTCCGAATGGAAGAGAGATTTACCAACAATAAATGACAGGCTGGTAGTTTTTGTAATGCAGTAGGCCTATTTACCTGTTCCTCTTTTTACCTTAACAAGTTCAAGATCAAAAAGAAGCGGAGTATAACCACCAATTAAGTAATAACCGGTTGGCCCATAGGCCAGTTTCGATGGAATCAGAAGTTGTGCTTTTTCGCCAACTTTCATATATGTAATACCTTCATCAAAACCCTGAATCATCCAGCCTTCATCGACAGGAACAGAAAGTGTATCGTTGGTGCCTACATTTGTATCGAAAATATTTCCGCTGAGAAACCTGCCGGTATACTTAATATAAGCAGTATCATGTTTAACAGGTATTATACCTGTACCCTGCTGAATAGTAACATAATATAAACCGCTTGGTTTCTGCTCAAATGACAGATTAGGATTGCTTTTCAGATAATCCTGGATCTGATCTTCTTCCTGTTCAATATATTTTTTGGATGGATCACAAGAAATGAGAGTAAAGGCCAGAACTGTTGAAATAATCAAGAGTGAAATAAAACTATTTTTCTTCATCATAAACTGAATTTTAAAAATTTACTGATTGTTATTTAACGCATTATTTTTAATAAAATTATTCGGGCTGCAAGATATTAACATTATAGACAATAACAGCTCTGGAAGGAATCATTTTTCCATCACCAGGCAAACCAAAAGCAAGAAAAGGCGGTAAAATAAAGATAGCCTCTCCGCCGGGTTTAAGCATTCTTAAACCTTCATTTAATCCTGGTTCAAGACTACTTCTTCCCAATACAATATCCTTAGGACCAAGTGTTTGTGATGAATAACATTTGGTTCCGTCAAGCAGTGAACATTCATATTCAAAGACAATCCTGTCATTATCTGAATAGCCAGTACCATCACCCTGTTTGATAATCTGATACCACAGACCTGTTGGTGACTCTATTAAATTTAATCCTTTCCGTTCTGCATAATTTTGAATCCTCTCCCTGTCCTTTTGTACAAAATATCTGTTTAGTTCAGCCATTTCATCCGTTCCGGGTTTGTTATCAACAACAGGCTTTTCAGAGGCATTCCGGCATGATGAAAGAATAAATAAGATGAAGTATGAAAATATAAGTATCTTTTGCATAGGACTTTAGCTATTCCTCAAATCTCCAGTAATTCTCTTTCAGAGCTGTAAGAAAATGAGCTATTGTATTGTCAAGAGTATCGAAAAATTCGCCACCCGAAGCATTAAGGTGCCCGCCGCCTGCAAAATAGAGTGAGGCAAATTCGTTCGAGGGAAACTTACCTTTTGAACGGAAAGAGAGTTTTATGAAGTTATCCTTTTCGATGAAAAGAGCAGCAAAATGAATTCCTTTTATCGACAAAGGCATATTCACAAATCCTTCGGTATCTCCTTTAACATGATT
This sequence comes from Bacteroidales bacterium, assembly GCA_016709865.1. Taxonomy (NCBI): domain Bacteria; kingdom Pseudomonadati; phylum Bacteroidota; class Bacteroidia; order Bacteroidales; species Bacteroidales bacterium. Next base: position 370,035 of record JADJLX010000005.1, on the reverse strand, counting down.
ATATTCCTTTAAATCCTCTTTAGTAAGAAAAATATAGGCACTTTTTAGTTCAGGGAGAACAATCATCCTCTTATTCAATGCATAGCCCTGCAGGCGAAGACGATCGGCAGAAAAGTTGTTATAGATCAGGTTCAGTATCTTATCCTTTTCGATTCCCGCCTCAAGTAGTTCAGCAACAATCCTGAAAGTTCTCGGAGAATATGCTCCATGCTCAAAGTTACCAGTATCAGTCACAATCCCGACATACAAAGATTCTGCATATGGTTTGCTGATAAAAGGTTCCTCATTCAATTCGCAAATAATCTCATGAACCAATTCTGATGTAGAACATTTTGATGGCATCGTAATTATTAGATCAACAAAATCAGCCGGATCGAGATGATGATCTATAATAGCTTTCCTGGCTTTTGATTTCAGAACTGCCTCCTGGGCTTCACCAAGTCTTGACGGATGATTAAAATCGAGCATCACTATCAGGTCAGCTTCTGCAATAATCTTACGGCACTTTCGCTGTTCCTTAATAAAGATTTTTATCTCCTCTACTCCATCCATCCATTTTAAAAACTCCTGCAGATGATTGGGTGATAACATTGTGACCTTCTTACCAGTTGATTTCAGATAATGAAATAAAGCGAGTTGCGAACCTATTGCATCGCCATCGGGATTTATATGACAAATGAGGAGTATATTCCCGGACGAAGAGAAAAGTTTCGATAATTCTTTTGTATATTTGGATAAATCTATCACTTTTGCTACTGTTTTTAAGTTGTTAAAGATAAAAAATATTCCTGAAGACCAATTTTGTAGTTAAGTACCTAATAAGCAAGATATGTATAGCGACTTTACATTTTCGATAATTAAGCCAAACGCAGTCAGAACAGGAAAAACCGGGCCTATCCTTGCAATGATCAATGAAGGCGGTTTTGAGATTGCTGCCATGCGTATGGTTAAGATGACAGTTCCCCAGGCCGAATCATTTTATGCTGTTCATAAGGGCAAACCTTTTTATGAAGGTTTAGTTGAATTTATGACCTCAGGGCCGGTGGTTGTTATGATCTTAAGGCATGAGAATGCAGTTGAAGCATTTCGAAAGCTCATAGGGTCGACTGATCCAAGCAAAGCAGAACCGGGAACGATTCGTAAAACTTTTGCAGTTTCTGTTCAGATGAATGCGGTCCACGGATCAGACAGTTATGAAAACGCTATTATAGAAGCTAACTTCTTCTTTTCCGGAATTGAGAGGTTCTATTAAACTTTAATAACCATTAAGTGTTATTAGACTTGTAGACTTAAAACAATTTATGAACTCAATTCTAAAAAAGGACTTTTCCGACAGAAAAACTCTTGAAAAGTACTCTTCTGCTTATACTCTTTCAGATATGGAGATATTCATATTTCCTGATCTGTTTTATCCTCTTGTTCTTGCAGATATAATGTCTCCGGAACTATGGAAATGGAGAGATGACCCATGGTTTAAGGATATTGAAAAGAAGAGCTTTACAAACAAAGCAAACAGAATAAAGCAATATATTATCCAGAATTATGTATTTAACCTGGATCTTTCTACATGGGGACTTACTACCAAAACAGATGAGATAGAAAGGTTCAGCGACTTTTTCGATGTGGAGTTGCTTAGACAGTCAAATGCCTTATTCGGTTATGAAGGAGATAAGTATTACTTTGATATCGATATAAGAAAACATTTTGGGCTTGACAAATTTGATACCGACGTAATCCCTTACTGGAAAACAGAAACCATTGAGGCAATGGGAGCATTCAGGCACAAGGAAAATTTCACAACTGGTGCCGGAGAATGCGTCTCATTATCTGCACTTTATGCAGCAGCTATGTTTGTAGTCGGACGAATTCCCCTGGAGAAAATTTTTCTGATTGCCACACCGCTCCATTCACAGAATTTTATTATTGAAAAAGATGGCCTCATAACAAACAACAGACGCATTGTAACTAAAAACATGTGGTTTAACGGTACCTCTCTTTCTGAAAAAGCCCGCAGAGCTATGGAGAATGAGAAGGTAACCATTGTATCGCATATCTCTGGTTATATACATACACTTTACAATGAGGCTACTATAGACAGGGAAGCCTATGAGCACTTTTCCGTTAAACTAAAAGAGTTTCTGGTTACTGATTTAACAAATCTCATTTTTATTAATTTCCTGAGATTTAAATCAAGGTACAAATCTCTTTTCCAGTACATGTGCGACTGCTCAGGGAAACAAAGATTCATTTCTCTTGAAAAAATGTTTGAATATGAACACAACAGTAAATTCAACGCATCCGCTGAAACCAGAGCAGCTCTTGTAAAAGAAATTGAGGGTGACGAGTTTCACCTCAGCCCCATTCAGGGAAAGATACTGCTGAACAATTTTGAGGATATCCTTGATAACAGTTCAGGGAAAACTCTCAAAAAGATTGAAGAAGAATTTATTAAATCAGCAGGTGCTGAATATGAATCTATAATTCATGAAATGTTTGTTGAAATTAAGAACTTCATTTCTGTCGATCCCAGGATTCCTCTTTTTAACAAGGAATATATTAGCACAACAGCCTTGCATATTTCAACTGACGACACCAGGGATAAGATCATATCACACATAAATAAACTTGCTGATAAATCTGAGCAGGCCCTTCTGGCTATGTATGTGTACAGACAGATGGACAGAACAGACTGGCTGCCGTTTATAAAAGCAGCAATTGAAAGAAATCCGGTATGCTTTATTGATCTGAACGGGAAAAGTACAGAAGAAGTATACAACATTCTGAAGACCTTTCCTAATGAATCAATCTATGATTCCAAACGACTGGCCCTGCCTGATGAGGTCTGGAATTTCAAACGCGGCGATGGTATTGAGAAAGCATTGTTGCTGGCTGATTTCATATTACATAATGATAATACTGCAGAAGTGAGAATTGATATTGGAAACAATAAGGCCATTCTGAATTATGCTGGCAAAAGCTTTCATTTAGTTTCGAATAAAAACCTGAAAAAGTCGATATTGATTTCAATGGGGGAGTATATTATAAAAGATTAAGGGCGACTAATAAATATATGATAATTTCCTGCTGAACCCCGGAGATCCTTCATTCATCCTTTTCTAATTGTGGGATATTGAGAAATTTCAGGAAGGATGAATTCAGGATGACACCATTTTTGGTGAGAGGTATGAGGAAGGAAGAAACGGCGGTTTGCCCCGGGGGAATTCAGAATTCATATTTTTAAGAGCAAACCGCCGTTTCTTCCTTCCTCCCTATGAACCAAAACAACCTGTCATCCCGAATCAATTCACCCAGCAAACATCTAAATAACAAGTGGATATCGAGTGAATGGATGAGGGATCTCCGGCCTTCAGCAGGAGTGTCATAATACCTGTTTGCAAATTTGTATCAAGGATCAGGAGGTCAGATAATTATCTAAAAACAATATCCTTAATTACTTCAGATCCAGCATTTTCGTTGAGTTTCTCCTTGATTGCCTGACGAAGCATTAATAGTTCATTCCTCACAACGGACGAGTTCAGATGAACATATAGGATGTGATCTTTGATATAAATCTTTGAAGTCCGGGAGCTTATTGCTTTTCCCACTACCTCTTCCCAGGAGTTAATGACTCCTACTTCATTAAGTTTGCCTTCGAGATTCATCTCTCTGACATAATCCTTAAGTGCCTCGGCAAGAGATATGGTTTTACTCCTTCTCATTTTTATGCCAGCCCGTTATGAGCTACTTCTTCAATAGTCAGGTCTGCTATTCTGAAAAGCTTATAATCAGCATTATGTGAAGAGAGAATATCCTGGAGCCTGTTCTGGTGAGTATCTGTAATGAATATCTGCCCGAACCGGTGATTACCCACCAGCCTGATTATCTGCTCCACCCTGTCAGCATCAAATTTATCGAAAATGTCATCAAGTAACAGTACCGGTGAGAAACCGGCTTTTCGTTTAATATAATCAAATTTGGCAAGTTTAAGTGCAACCAGGTAGGACTTCTGCTGACCCTGTGACCCGAGAGATTTTACAGGAAAATCATCCATCTCAAGTACAAGGTCATCTTTATGAATTCCAACGGTTGTATACTCAAGAAACCTGTCTTTTGACAAAGAGTTATCAAGAGATTCCTGAAAACCACAATCGTCAAGATGCGACCTGTATTTTAGTCTCACTTTCTCTCTTCCGGATGAGATCATCGAATAATATTCCTGGAATACCGGAATAAGTTCATTTACAAGGATTTTCCGTTCAGTGTAAATATACTCACCATATTTCACCAGTTGGGAGTCCCATATAGCCAGCGCATCAATGTCAAACTTTCCGGAGGATCTGAAATCTTTAAGAAGCTTATTCCGCTGCTGAAGAGCTTTACTGTATCTTAGAACTGAATCGAGATAAACAGAATTATACTGACTGATGATCTTATTCATAAACCTTCTGCGGTCTTCACTTCCTTCTGTTATCAGAGCACTGTCGGCTGGTGAAATCATAACAACAGGATATCTCCCGACATGATCTGAAAGTTTCTGGTACTCCTTGTTGTTACGCTTAAGCAATTTCTGCTTCTGTCGCTGAAATACACAGTAAATCGTATCATCTTCACCGTCTCTTGAGAATGTTCCCTGAATTATGAAGTATTCCTCACCATGCCTGATACTTATGCTGTCAATATTATTAAAAAAACTTTTTGTAAGAGACAGATAGTGGATGGCATCAAGGATATTTGTTTTGCCAACTCCATTATTGCCTGTGAAACAGTTTATTTTAGGAGAAAACTCAAGCTCATTAAGCTCATAGTTTTTGAAGTTAGTCAGGGAAAGCTTTTTTAAATACATTCAAACTGAAAATAAGTTATCATTCTGAATGCAAAGTTAAAAAGAAACACTCAATTCACCTTATTTTCTATTTTTTAGAATAATTGTTTCAGAATTACCCGAAAAAAATTACTTTTGCGGTGGAAATTTTTGAAGTAAATAAGTAAAGACCAGTATGGCTAAGAACAAAAAGGACGAAAATCCACAGACTATTTCAAACGTTGAACAGACACTGAGCAAGACAGAACATTTTCTTGAGGAGAATTATAAAACTTTAATAATCGGATTGGGAGTTATTGTTGCAGTTGTAGGTCTGGTATGGCTAGGCAAGATGTATCTTAATAACAGGAACTCAGAAGCTCAGTCACAGATGTATCAGGCTGAACGCTATCTTGAAATGGACTCACTGAAACTTGCTCTTAATGGCGATGGTAACTATTTGGGATTTATCGATATAGCAAAAGACTATAAATTTACCAGTTCAGGAAATCTTGCACTCTATGGTGCCGGCATTTGCAATCTGCATCTGGGAAATTATCAGGAAGCAATTGACTATCTTAATAAATATTCTAAAAAGGATAAAGTGATTGGATCGCTGGCTATTGGTGCCACAGGTGACGCTTATGTTGAATTGGGTGATACAGAAAAGGGAATTGCTAAATATCTTGAAGCTGCTGACTTTGCAAAGAATTCATTTAATACACCTGTTTATCTTCTGAAAGCCGGTGAATTATATGAATTAAGCGGAAAGTTTTCAGAGGCACTTAAAGTATATGAAAGAATAGAGACTGAGTATCCGGAGAGCACTGAAGGTACAACAATCGACAAGTACATTGCAAGGGTAAAGCTTCTTATCAAGTAGTTTTTCAAAGAGCGACCTTTCAATTATAAAACAACGCATCCGGCTCAATTTATCAGAGACTGATGCGTTTTATTTTTAAACCACATCATAATGAGTACCACCAATCTTTCAGCTTATAATCCGGAAAGTGTCCCGGACGCAAAAAAAATGAGGTTTGGAGTAGTTGTATCTGACTGGAACAGAGAAATAACCTGGGCATTACTCGATGGCACCATCAGTACCCTGAAGAAACATGGTGCAACAGATAATAATATTGTTATCAAACATGTACCCGGCAGTTTTGAGCTTACTCTCGGTGCACAGTTTCTCGCTGAATACGACGACCTCGACGCGGTAATCTGTCTCGGATGTGTTATTCAGGGTGAAACACCTCATTTTAACTATATCTGCCAGGGAGTAACACAGGGCATTACTCAGTTAAATATGGAGTATAATCTCCCTTTTATTTTTGGTGTTCTCACAACTAATGACCAGCAGCAGGCAGCAGACAGAGCCGGAGGTAAACACGGCAATAAAGGTGATGAAGCAGCTGTTACAGCCATTAAGATGGCAGCACTTCAGCGTGAAATGGAATAACTCTATCTGAGTATTTTTCTGACAAATGCAACTGTGAAGTAGGACATCATAAATACGCCCATAAATCCTTCGAAACTTGCAATAATGCGACTAAAACCCATTGGGTAAGTATCACCATATCCAATAGTGAAAAAGGTAATCGCTGCATGATAGAATGATTGGACAAATACTGTGAGATTATCAGGATTACCTACCGATGAAACGGTTTTTCCCAGTCCGATCAGTTCAGCAACATAATAGCTTGATCCAAAAAACATCCAGAAGAATACCACACTGATAAGAACTCTTCCAGGCGATGTAGCATATAGACCGATCTTGTCAAAAAGAAACCACTGAAATCCGTAAGGAATGTAACTGGTTATCTTTTTAATTCCACCCTTTTCCTTCTGTTCTGTAAGTATGGAGCTTGCCTCATAACGCTTAAACATAATATAAGCCTCATCTTCATCTTCATACTTTCCTGTATTTCTGAAATTTTCCTTTAGTATTCTGAACTGGTCAGCCTTTTGACGCAGTGTAGTTCCCTCCTGTCCGATGATGGCTTCTTTACACTTATTATGCCTCCAGTCAATGTATAATTTTCCCAGAAGCCTCATACCCGACATATCAAGAGTTTTAACTTCAACGGGGAAATCATATGGCTCAAGATCAATAATATCCCTTACAATGGTATCTGTAATATCCAGAAGATTTGCTTTTGCAAGCCTGAGATCAAAATAATGATCAAGATGGCAGGACTTTAGTGAAAGGGTATTAAATTTTGATTCATAAAAAGTTACATCGCCATCGCCAAATTCAGTTCTTTCAAAACTTATGTCGGTATCCTCCATCTCCATAAGGTTGAAATTCTTAAGACCTGAACCCATCTCAGCTTTCTTGAACTGGATCTTACCTGATTTACACGAAGCTCCCTCAAAATCAACTTCGCCGTTACCAAATACCGAACGGTTAAAATTTATCCTACCTGAACCAAAGTCAACAGTCCTGAAATCAACTCTGCTGTTACCGAATTCGGTACGTTCAAACATTATCTCGCAATCGCCAAAAACAGAATAATGAAAGTCAACCTTACCTCCTGCTATCCTGGCCACTTTAAAATTAAATCGTCCGCTATTGAAACGTGTGTTTATGAAGAGTAATTCCCCTCTGTTAAACTCGGTATTTGCAAAGCTTACCTCTCCGTTACCAAACTGGATATCCTGAAAATCTTTTACTCCATCTTTTATTATTGAGTTTTTAAACAAGAAATCGCCTTCCCCGAAAACAGATCCTGTAAACTCAATATTTCCATCTCTGAAGAGTGTATTAGAAAAGATCACATTCCCTTTGCCGAATGCAGATCCGTTAAAGAGTACTTTACCACGCGCAAAATGGGTGCCATCAAAACTTATCTCACCATCAGGAAAAGAAGAGAAGGAAAAATCTGTACTCACCTTTGCTTCAAAAAAAGCATTCTTGGCAGAGAATCCCTTTATCAGTACCGGTTCTTTTTTATCAAGTCCGTTATGCCTTCTGTAAGATGAGAGGGAAAACTCAGAAATATAAAAATTATCCAGATTAACGTCTTTGCCTTCCTTGATCAGAGTATAAATCTGGTTAACATCAACTGCACCAAACAACTCATTTCCAACCTCTTCACCCTTTTCATCGTGAAGTGTTACTATTGCAGTTCTCGGGCAGGTACGGCCATCATCCGCAATGAACTTTACATTTTTTACTTCAATCGTATAACTGGAATACCCTGTAACCATCTGTTTAGCATATAAAGAATTAGCCAAATTATAAAAAAAACGATAACTGCGACTCATTGATTATTTACCTCATGCATAATTTCTGATACGGACAGTATGAACATTTTGCCCTTATTTCAGTCGTCATAATAAAAGGTTCATCCATACTGAAGATCTCAGAAATTATACGCTTTAATTCCGATAAAAACTCTTCCCTTACAAGACTATAATCATCAACGATCAGCTCTGATTTACTTTCTGTCCTGAGTTTCAGCTTATCTGAAAAAACGCCACCTGACAATTTTTTTATTTTGTAAATTGAAGGATAGAGTGTTTTTGAATTATTTGATGAAAACCAGGCTTCACAGTATAACAGAGTCTGAAGCCATCCGTCATAATCTTTCTTTCTGTCATTGGCAAACAGGTCAGCTATTGAGTTTACTGTCTCTGCCACAGTACCGGTTTTGTAATCGACTATTCTTGTTACACCCGATACCATATCAATTCTGTCTACTTTTCCGCCGGTCCTTATACCGATATCTTTTCCATCTGAAATTGTATCAATTTTTACACTGAAAGAATCTTCAAGATTCATAAGAGTAATTGGGGCCAGCTTCTCATCAGTATTAAGGATTTTTTTCAGGTAGACTAATAATACATCCCTCACTATCAATTCATTTCCGTTGATAAAGCCTTCGCTGCTCTTATTGAATTCCGCACTGATCGACTCATTAATTGTATTCTGAAGTAAGACTTCGTTACTTAATATAGTATGCACAGTCTCTTTAGAAAGCACCCTTCCCTTGTATTCAGTATAGAGCCTCCTCATCAGGTCATGCAAAATATTCCCGAGCATTGCCGGATCAATATCTGCTACTACCGTATCTGGTTCCTTTAAAAGATTGACATACTGGTAATAAAATTTCATGCGGCAATAGAGCCAGGTATTAATTGCTGAAGGAGACAAAACCCTGCCATTGTTTTCAGCCAGATACCTTGATCTAAGAATATTATTATGCTCCTCACTTTTATTCAGGACTTCACTTACCGGGCTTTGAGTCTTGATTTCAAAGCTAAGATCAGAGAAATCAGGTTTCAGCAGATCATCATATTTCATCTGAAGAATAAATCTGCTCATTTCACCACTTCTTAATCCTTCAGAGTTAGAATTATATGTAAAAGTCACATTTTCTGCTCTTTGAAGAAGTCTGTAGAAATGATAGGCATAAACCGACTCCTGATGGTTGACAGATGGAAGTCCGAAGGCTTCGCGAAGAGTAAAGGGGATAAAGGAGGAAGCTGAGGATAACGCCGGCATCACACCATCATTGACTGAAAGCATTATCAGATTCCTGAAATCCAGGGCTCTTGTCTCCAGAATTCCCATAATCTGAACACCCGACAATGGTTCTCCGGAAAATGGAACAGACTGCATACGAAGCATCCTGTCTAGGATTCTGATATAAGTTTCAGATGTGAAAGTTACATCCCCGCTATTTACGATAGGATCAAGTCTGTTGATTGATATTACAATCCTGTAAATAAACTCATTCCTTATACTTCTCTGAACAGCATTATCCGCCGACTGATCCTTAAGATAAGTTTCATCAAGGGCAATAAGTGAAAGGATATTTCTGAAATATTCAGCAAGCGATGAAGGTGTTGAAGGCTTGATGAAAATCCCTGACAGATTTACTGAACCTGAGAACCTTGAAGCCGGTATCCAGACCAGATTGTTCTTTATAATTTCTTCTGCTATAATCTCATCCGACTCATCAAGAAATCCTTTCATAAGCGAATGCCGGAGTACATTTATTACTTCTTTGTAACTGAATCGTATAACACCATCAGTCACGCGGGAAGTTCTCTGAAGCTCCATCAGGTGTCTGACAAGAGTATAAACCAGGGTTTGTTTAAGAGGATAACCCATGGTAATATTAATGTCACCTGTATCCTCCGGCAGGCTTGTGAGTACTGGCATAAGGAGATTCTCATCTGCCAGAACAACAGCTGTATGGTGGGCATTCCCCGATGTTAGATCGGGCAATTCTGCGAGCAATTGGGAGATAAGTTTCACCTGCGCCACATCTGATGATGCCTCAATTACACGACGTTTAACTTTTATTGACGATACAGACAGCATGGTATCATACGACCAATCGGAAGGCATATCATTGCCAAACAATTTAAGGTTTTCCTGTAAAAAGAAGCCTGCTGAATTGTGGTTGCCTTCTTTAATAAAGGAGTTATCATAATCCCAGTAAAATCTTGCTTTACCAGCCCGCTTTAAACTCAGCATTATTGTTTTTTCACATTCATTAAGAGCATTGAATCCAATGAAGTGTACAAGATCCCAGGTCGTTACATCTTTTAGAATTGCACCAGATTTTTCTGCAACCTCCCTGAAAACCATTCCTTCATAAGCAAGGTTCTGACTCCTTAAAACATCTCTGAAGTCAGTATAGAGAGTTAATAAAATGGACCAGAGGCTGATAAAACCTGTTTTTTCATTTGTCGGCTTTTCAGGATCGAAGTTTACCCAGAACCTTCTCAGTATCTCTACCTGAGCCCCGGTTAATCCACCAAATTGCTGATCAATATTCCTGATGTCCTGCACATTACTGAATAATGCAGATGCATCTGTCAGGTACTTGTCAACATCATCAAAATCGCTTAGCAGCATATCGCCCCAGAAATAAAACTCATCGAAACTTTCTGGCGTCTTGCTTATTCTGCGGTATATTTTATAAAGTTCGAACAGAAGTGTTTCATTACCTGCAACCTGTAAAGAGGAAAATGACCTGAACAACTCATTTATTGTGAGTATCGACGGAGCCCATACCGGCTTATCTATCCTTGCAGCAAGATATTTCAGAAAGTAAAGACCAGCCCTCCTGTTCGGAAAGACCAGACAGTGCCTGTTAAGAGCGTTTCCGTACTCTGAATGAAGTGATTTGGCTATGCTTTCGAGAAAATATTCCATGTACATTTGTCTTGCGGTCTTGCGGTCGTGCAGTCTTGCGGTCAAGAGTTTTAAATGATCTCAAATTTAATCAAACGAAGCTTACGGGACACCCCTAAAGTGATTATATTTGTTTAGACCTAAAGATATTCAAATGAAATCTATTTACTTTTTATTTATATTAAGTGTATCATTTACACTTAACGGATTAGCTCAGTCAGCAGGTTCAAATACAGAGGACGCTGAGAAGATCTTTAACCAGGCAATACAAAACGGTAAACTTGTAAATGAAGGATTTAACCGCAGCCTGAAATTTGTAAATGGATGGCTAACTCTCAGAGACCCGGCAACAGGTCTGATTCCGCGTAATATAAATGACAAAAACAGTAAAGACATTTGGAATGCAAAGGATTGTGCTGCTGATAATTATCCATTTATGGTACTTACAACAGCACTTCTCGACAGAAATCTGTACGAAGGAACCATGACGGAGATGCTTAAAACGGAAAAGAGACTGACGTCGAGACTAGGCTCACTTCCCGATACTTATTCCTTTTCAAAGAAAGGATTTGCAAATAATGATACTGTAATATCTGATATAATATTTGGTTCGGCAGAGTATGTTAAGGACGGACTAATACCTCTATTCGAATGGTTGGGACCAAGTGAATGGTCAGAAAGGATGATTTCTATTGTAGATGATTGCTGGAAATATGCTCCAATGCGAACTCCTTATGGGAATATTATTTCTGACGATCCTGAGGTAAACGGAGATATGCTTCAGTCTCTTTCACGATTATACTGGATCACAGGTGAGAAAAAATATCTTGACCTTGCTGTCAGACTTGGCGATTATTATCTTTTAGGAAACAACCATCCTACTCGTAATTTCAAGGTATTACGACTAAGAGATCATGGCTGTGAAATTGTATCGGGATTGTGTGAGTTATATGCTGCTGTTTCCTATTCAGATAAGGCAAAAAAAGAGACTTATAAAAAACCATTATATGAAATGCTTGACCGCATCCTTGAAATCGGAAGGAACAAGGACGGCCTTTTCTATAATTCCGTCGATCCGGTTAATGGGAAACCTGTTGATGCGGCAACAGCAGATAACTTCGGTTATACACTAAACGGTTTTTATACTGTTTACCTTCTCGACAAAATTGAAAAATACAGAACTCCTGTGCTGGAAGCTCTGGGTGTTCTAAATGAAAAATACAGAAATTTTGCATGGGAAGGCACCAGTCAGGACGGCTATGCAGATGCAATAGAGGGTGCACTTAATCTTTACACCAGAGAACCGGTGGCATCGGCAAAATTATGGATCGACAGCGAAATAAAAGTGATGTGGAACAAGCAGCAACCCTCAGGAATTATTGAGGGCTGGCATGGAGACGGTAACTTTGCCCGTACAACAATAATGTATTGCCTGTGGAAGACTCAGGGAACATATCTGCAGCCATGGAGAAGCGATCTAGAGATAGGTGCAGAACAGAAAAACGGGTTGCTTTACATTACAATTTATGCTGCCGAGGATTGGAAGGGCAGAATAATGTTTGATAATAAAAGACATTCTGATTTTCTGCATCTGCCAGTCGACTGGCCCAGAATCAATCAGTTTCCGGAGTACTTTACTGTTGAAAAAGGAAAAACCTACAGTATAAAACCCGATAACAGTAAAACTGAAATGTTTGTTTCAGGAGAAGATTTGAGGAATGGATTCCAGATAAATATCGAAGGAGGGAATACAGTTAAATTGATAGTAAATGATTTTACCGCAGAGAGCCGCGGAGGAATTTGCCCCCCAACCCCCCTAAAGGGGGGCTAATCTATGCATATATCTATATTTCAATATATTACGGAATTAATCCCCCTTTAGGGGGAAGGCCGCGGAGCGGGCAGGGGGCAGTTAAATTTTGTCTTGATAGAGTCGTCCCTGCCAGGTATCCAAATCCTCCATTCTCTTCTCAATAAGACTGACAATCTGATCGGTACGCTTCTTGCCCCACCCCTCTCCTGTCAGAAACCTTGGAGGAGCTTCGCCTGTGAAACGCTCTACAACGATGTTGGGATTAAGTCGTTCAAGAAATCGTATGAAGAATTCAAGATATTCATCCCATCCAAACAGCTGAAAATCTGCAGGATTGAGCTGAAATTCCGTCTCCATAGCCGTACCCCTGATAATCTGAAGCTGGTGAAACTTAACCGTTTTCAGGGGAAGGTGTGAAATAATTTCTGCCTGGTCAAGCATCTCATCCCTGGTTTCGCCGGGCAATCCGAAAATAAAGTGAGCACCAGTATTTATTCCAAGAGAAGCTGTTCTCTCAACCGCGTCGACAGCTTCTTCGAATGAATGACCACGGTTTATCCTTTTCAGTGTTTTGTTGTAACACGATTCTATTCCGTACTCTACAGCAACATAGTTACTGGAAGAGAGCTCTTTTATCAGTGCCAGCTTTTCATCATCAATACAGTCTGGTCTGGTTCCGATAATAAGTCCTATAACTTCAGGAAAATTCAAAGCCTCCTCATATAGATTTCTGAGAGTTTCAACAGGCGCATAAGTATTTGAAAAGGCCTGAAAATAAGCAAGATATGAAACAGCCTCACTGTATCTCCATTTGTGAAACTCTACTCCCTCTTTAATCTGTTGAGAGACAGATTTCTCAGGCAGGCAATATGACGGATTGAATGCATCATTATTGCAATAAGTACAACCTCCAGACCCTTTCGAACCATCGCGGTTAGGACAAGTAAACCCGGCATCGATTGAAACCTTCTGAACCCTGGCTCCATAGATCCTTCTGAAATAGTTTGAATATGCATTGAATCTGCGATCATGCCCCCATGGAAAAACCCTGTTTTCGTTGATTATTACTGACATTTAAGCAGATACAATTTTATTTTTGTCGACGTACCAGATAAAAGCTTCGGTATTATTATAGCCCATATCAACTATTAAACGGCGGTAGAGCTCAACTTGTTCAATATAGCGGTCACTCTCCTCTCCGAATTTAAAATCGATTATGGTTGCTTTTCCATCCTTAAAAATCACCCTGTCGGGCCTTCTGGTATCACCTGATTTTAAAAGAATACCAGCTTCATTCATTACCTCATTTCCCGGATTAAACCATTCTGAGACCTCAGGTGTATTTATCAGGGAAAGGATTCGTTTCTCGAGACTACCTGACTCTTCCTCAGGCAGTTTTCCTTCCAAAACGAGTTTCCTGATTGCGAGAGGGAGATCATCCGGGGTATTTATGCCTTCAAATACCTCATGCATTAACTTACCGTAATTAATTTTCTTCCTGAGTTCTGCATCATCACCAGAAAAATAATTTTCGCCATGAAGTTTGAGTTTTAATGATTCCATTTTCTGACTAACATGATAATCCTTAGAAGAAATATTAACAGGAGTAAGATCAGCCCTTCTGTTTTCTGTAATCTCTCCATATTCAAACACACCTTTTTCAGCATCATAATACTTTGATAGAGGCATTACGGAATCCACTCCGCTGCTAACAGCACTGACAGCATTTTTCAGAATACCTGCTACGGTACTCTCAGATCTCGGATTATTTACCGAAAATCCATAGATAACATCTATCGCCCTTGTCATGGCCACATACAATAGGTTAATATTGTCGAGATAGACAGACTGTTTTTCTTCTTTGAAAGAATCACTGAAAATTGTCTCGGACAGATCCTTACCGTATTTAACAGGTAGAACTCCTAACTCATTGAATGGCGGTTCTGATGGAGTTACCCACAGAACAGGCTGATTTGAAGCCATGTGATCGAGATTCCACGAAAGGAATGGAAGAATTACCACCTTAAACTCGAGACCCTTCGATTTATGAATGGTAAGTATGCGCATAGCTTCCTGGTTCGATGGCAGAACAACTGATTTCTTTATTCCGGTAGTTTCCCACCAGTCGAGGAAAGAATGAAAATCAGAATTTCCGCTTCCTGAAAAACTAACAACATAATCCTGAAAAGTATTCAGGTAAGCCACATTCCGGGAATAATCACCAAGATGAAAGAAGCCGATAATATTCTCAACGGCCTCAAAAAGAGGCATTTGTTTTATTCTTTCAAGAGTAATAACATAATCCTCAGGAAAAAATCTTTGTGAATCCTCAATCAGATTATTGCTTACAAGAGGAGCCTTGTCTGCATTTTCATCACCTTTAGCCATCAGATATAAACGGAGCATTGCAGCTCTGCTGATCATGTCGGAAGGATCATTAACAACTGTAAGAACCGAAATGATAAAGTTAATAACGTGGGAATTGGAAAGCAGCAGAGAATCATTTGAAACAACACTGAAATTGTACTGAACTCTTTCCCCGTCAGACAGATTATTTGCGTGGTTAATGATCGTTTTGAGAACCCTTGCCCCCTCCTTTCCATCCCTTACAATAATGCCAATATCTGACGCCCCATAGCCCTTATCCTGAAGTGTTCTGATTATGCCGGGCAGACGTTCAAGAACAGTCTCCTGCCATTCCTTTTCCTTGTCATTCTCAATGAATTCAAGCCGAACATATCCGCCGGGCTTTTTACCCGGATCGATCTGTACTGCTTCAGAATAGAGATCAGCAAAACTTACAGTAAGATTATCTTCAGAAAGTGACTGGTCCACCTGCCGGGGTATTATCGTAAACAGTGAATTATTGAAACTGATAATATTTGAACTGCTTCTCCAATTTGTTGTCAGTGGTTTACTTAGAAACCTGTCATTATCAACCTGACTGTTCAGTACCCGTCCAAGGATCTGCCAGTCGCTGTTTCGCCAACGGTAAATTGACTGTTTTACATCGCCAACCACAAGATTATCAAACCCTTCAGCCATACTGTTCTCTATGAGCGGTCTGAAATTATTCCATTGAATAATTGAAGTATCCTGAAACTCATCAATCATAAAGTTCTCAAATCTGTTGCCTGCCTTTTCGTAAATAAAGGGAGACTGGTCGCCTTTAGTAATAAGATTCAGGACGTCACCAGCATCCGAAAGAAGAAAGCTGTTTTCAGATGTCGTTATACTGTGTACGTAATACAGTACATCCGAGAGTATACCTAATGCATAAATATTTTTAAGTACAACACTGGCAGTATTATATTTTTTTATGTTCTCATCATAGTAGCTTATTGCTTCCCTGACAATATTTTCCAGGCCATCGCTTATTGCATCCTGAAGCTGCGGCGCCATCTTCCCGGTCGACCATCGTGGCGGATCAGACATAACTTCCCTGATATAGCTGTTTGGCGCAATAATATTCCCTGCGGCAAAGGACTTCAGTAACCGGGGAACTCCCTGTCCCTTCCGGTAAAACATATCATCTGTTAGCTCAAATGTCGAATAGATCATCAAACCAAGAGTCCCTGATTCGGTAAGTTTCTTTTCGAATGATGCAATCAACGATTTTATCTTTTCAATATAATCGAGCAGGAACTGCTTGTTTTCAAGATTTGATCTTTCGCTCTCAGAAAGGATCTTGAATTTTTCCTTAAACAGCTCGTCTGCAAGCCGTGTAATACCATTCTTCAGGTTCCAGCTTTTCTCATCATCAATATTTGACATCGCATAGCTTGTCAGCCACTTCTTCAGCTGCGGGTTATCTTTGGCAGAATCAATCATCTCATCAATTGCGGCTGACAGTATTACACTGTGATCGAGCTCAATATTGAATCCTGAATGCAATCCTGCTTCCCTTGCAAAAGCTCTGAGTATTTTTTGAAAAAAACTATCAATTGTAGATACTGAGAACCGTGAATAATCGTGAAGAATTGAATTCAGGATTGCTTTGGCCTCGGTTCTGATAAACTCTTCACTTTTTCCTGTTTCGGCTATCAGTGAAGACAGGTATTCTGATTTTTCTCCCGCAGAGATTTTATGAAGATTATCGAGTATCCTCGATTTCATTTCAGCGGTAGCTTTATTTGTAAAAGTAACCGCAAGAATCCTCCGGTAATTATATCTCGATTTGAAGAGTGCTGAAAGGTAAATGCCTGTCAGTGTGTATGTTTTTCCCGATCCTGCCGATGCGCTGTATATGGTCAGAGTACCTTTTCCCATGGACTAAAGTTACGATATTTTTGCCCCCAAACCCCCTAAAGGGGGCTTAACTTTTGCTATATTTGCAAAGTGAAAAAGAAGGTTGTCATAGGGCTTTCAGGTGGTGTGGATTCAAGCGTAGCAGCGTGGGTACTCAAAGATCAGGGCTATGAGGTTATAGGTCTGTTTATGAAGAACTGGCACGATACAACCGGCTTGCTTCAAAGTGATTGTCACTGGGAAGATGACCTTATGTTTGCTGAGATGGTAGCCAAAAAGCTCGGAATACCATTTCATCAGGTTGATCTGAGCGAACCATACCGTCAGAGGGTAGTCGACTATATGTTTGCAGAATATGAAAAAGGAAGAACTCCAAATCCTGATGTACTCTGCAACAGAGAGATAAAATTTGATTCATTTGCTGAGGAAGCCAGAAAACTTGGCGGTGACTTTGTTGCCACCGGACATTACTGCAGAAAGGAAACAATAAGTGTTAATGGTACACTTGTTCACAGACTGCTTGCAGGAACAGACAGTAATAAAGATCAGAGTTATTTTCTATGCCAGGTCAGCCAGGAACAACTTTCCACTGCCCTCTTTCCTGTTGGCGATCTTAAAAAACCTGAAGTAAGGGAAATAGCAGAAAAACTTGGACTGGCAACGGCTCAGCGAAAAGATTCCCAGGGGATCTGCTTTGTAGGTAAGGTACATCTTCCGACTTTTCTTCAGCAGAAACTTGAGGCTAAGAAAGGGGATATAATAGAAATAGTTGACCCTCCTTCGTTAAAACTTCGGAGGGCGAAGGTTGATGGGATTGAGAATGATGTCACTGATGAATTGTTAACAAATATTACTGATCCGGCCTGTTATGTAAGATCAGATGGCAAAGTTATCGGTCAGCACAATGGCGCTCATTTTTTTACAATTGGTCAGAGGAAGGGAATGAATGTTGGCGGACATAAGGAAGCTCTGTTTGTTATTGCCACTGATGTAGCCGATAATATTGTATATGTAGGTGAAGGACAGGAACATCCCGGACTCAACAGAAAGGGCCTTTTCATAAGAAAAGATGAAACACACTGGATCAGGACTGATATGCAAATGCATCCGGGTGAAACCCGTGAATACATGGTGAGGATAAGGTATCGTCAGCCACTGCAGAAAGCACGTCTTTTCTGCCGCGAAAACGGAATGTATATTGTATTCGATACTCTTCAGCGCGGCATTGCCCCCGGTCAGTTCGCGGCATGGTATGAGGGCGATGAGGTTATCGGGTCGGGGGTCATTGATAAGTAAGCACAGGGCACGGAGCACAGAGCACAGAGCATAGCGTAAAGCGTAGAGCGTAGAGCGTTGAGATTAGAGCGCTGAGCGACTAGCACCCAGCACCCACCCAGCACCCAGCACCCACCGCGTCCTCCGTAGCTTTAGCGCAGGAGGAGCCCCTATTTCTTCTTAAGCATTTCAACTTCCTCCTTTAGCAAATCAATCTGTTTCTGCTGGTCTTTTATGGCCTGAAGCAGGACAGCTGTTAAACCGTTATAATTTACTGCTTTAAACCCTTTTTCATCGGTTCTGACGAGCTCAGGGAAAGACTTCTCAATCTCCTGGGCAATAATCCCTATGTATTTATTTTCCTCAGAAGGAATACCCTTTGAACTTTCTGTATTGTAATTGTATTTTATAACATCCATTTCTTTCACCTTATCAATGACTCCATCTCTATCAATCGACTTAACATTTTGCTTTAATCGTATATCAGATCCGGTCCAAAAATCGCCTGTTGCATATACCAAACCTGAAACATACAGATTATAGAAAGTTGATGGAGCAGCATTAATTCCAACACTTGCGTTTAACCTGAGCTGGGATGTTGAAAAGTCGCCATAAAGCAGGGATGATGAGCTTGGTGTTGATGACCAGCCATTTGCAATAACAAGTTTGTTGCTTCCATATTCATATGCGCCTGCTTCGAATCCGATCATGACATTTTTTGAACCTGAAGTATTATAATATCCTGCGCTGGGTCCGATGTATGTATTGTAAGAACCGGAAATATTTTCATGACCTGACTGATGACCAAAGAATGCATTTCCAATACCTGAGGTGGTCTCGTAGCCTGACTGAAAACCATAAATTGTATTATAATCTCCGGTAACCGCCTGTCCTGCAACATTTCCCATAACTGTATTATAGTTTCCGGTTGCAGTTTCTCCCGCACTGTTGCCCACATAGACATTCCAGCCACCTGTGGTATTCGAGGAACCGCTCAGATTACCTATAAAAGTGTTGAATCTTCCTGTTGTATTATCATAACCGGCATCGCTTCCCAGAATAACGTTTTTATCACCTGAATTCGTGCTTGTTCCTGCATTATTACCAATAAAAACATTATAGTTAGCCCCCACATTGTTATAACCTGCAAAGTTTCCAATGAAGACACCTGCTTTTCCCATGTTATTATAACCGGCATCAGTGCCTATGGCAACATTGTAACTTGCTGTATCATTGTAATATCCGGCACCCATTCCGATGAAAACATTCTGCTTTCCTTTTTCATTCGAATAACCTGCTTCCTGTCCGACAAAAACATTAAAATTTCCATTATTATAGTATCCGGCGAGAGTACCTATTGAAACATTATAAGAAGCAGTGCTTGTTGCAGTATGCTTTGCCATTCTGCCTGCTTCATTTCCTATGAAAACATTGGATACACTTGTTTCACTGGCATAACCTGCATCCTTACCAAGGAACACATTCCAGCTGCCATCTTTATTACCAAGTCCGGCATTTTTGCCCATGAATAAATTCTCTATTCCGGAAGTATTATTGAGTCCGGCTGAATCACCGAAAAATGTATTGGATGATCCTGAAGTATTCTTATAACCTGATCGGTATCCCAGGAAGGCATTAAATTTCCCGGTAGTAATGTTTTTACCACTGTTGTGTCCAATGAAATAGTTATCAGGAGTAAGCTGCATAAAGCTCTCGGATGCACCTTTGGCACTTCCAAAATCACCAATGGCAAACCCTCCTTTGGGTGCTTTTCCTGTTTTTTTGTCGACATATACCCTTACACTATCAGAATTAACGGTAAGGTAGTTTTGAGAAACACCTTTGTCTGTTCCGAAACTGCCGATAGCAAAACCACCCTTCGGGCTTTTAGCAATACCATCATCAACATAAACCCTAACCCCTTCATTGTAAACTGCAAAAACAGTCTGTCCATTAAGATTTTTTACTTCAAAGAGTGCTGAATCAGGAGATGTGGCCAGTCCGCTTACCTTTAACTTATCGACCTTTGCAGAAAAATTTGAAGCCACCATAGCATAAGGCACGCTCCATAGTTTTGCATTACCCATGCTCTTCCATGCATTCTGATAAAAGATCTGTGTCTTGAGGAACATTTGGGCAGTTGACCAGTTAATTGCTTTAAAAGTAAGTGCAGTAGATGTCGCTTGTCTGACTCCTGATCCCACTACCAGGGAAAATACCCCATGCGCATTTGTTTTTACTGTTGAATGTAACTCTTCCCACAATATTTTTGGAACAATAGTGTCTGACAGGATGCTTATTTTTACCTGAAGCACTGTGTTCCTTATCGGATTACCTGATGCATCACCGGCAAGAGCCTGGTAATTAAAGCCCTGAGGGACCTGAGAAGACAAAAGATAAAAGGAAAAAGACAAAAGGACGGTCAAGAGGAGTTTAGTTTTCATAGGTATGAGAATTTGAAAATTAATCAGTTTGAAAATTTGAAAATGATATTCTCTACATGTATTAAACAAGCAATTTGCTTGGAAAGTTAAAATAAATGGAAATTTAAACCAAGTTTTTTTTATAGGTTCAAGGGTAGCTTCGTCGCTGAGCTCCTCGCAATGACCGTTAACGTTTTCATAATTGTCATGGCAAAAGGACAAAATAAACTTATGTGCACGTCATTGCGAGGCACGCAGTGCCGAAGCAACCCCTGAAAGTCAGTCAAAACTAAATTACATTAGTCCTGATTTTGAAGCAGGGCTTTGATCTGTTGGAGTTCAGCCTTTAGGGCTTCAATCTGACTTTGCTGTTCTTTAACAGCTTCAACAAGCACTGCACTCATTTTATCGTATGCAACTGACTTATAGCCATTTGACTCTGTTACCACAAATTCAGGATACATTGTTTCAAGCTCCTGAGCAATAAAACCTATGTACTTTCCCGAACCTTTGACAATATCTTCATCATCAATGAGATCAAATCTTACTCCGCGAAGATTCATAACCATTTCGAGAGAACTTGTAAGTGTTGAAATATTCTTTTTATACCTGATATCTGAATTGGTTAACCAACTGTACCCTGTTTCAACACGTCCATAACCTCCGATAATGTCAAGTCTTTGTCCTGGTGATGATGTACCTATCCCAACATTTCTTCCTTTTACTGCCATCGCCACAAACCAAGAAGGATCATAACCATCACACCTTAAGGAATATCCTGTGCCCTGTTGAATAAAAAGGGCTGTGCCATCAGAAGAATTTGTTGTTGCCTTTAGTGCAATCCCGTTTGTTGTATTTGTATTTTCAAAATTACCGGTGGCTGATGTTAATCCACCAAGCGAGGATGTTACACTAAGTTTGTATGTACCAGGTGAAGCTGTTCCAATCCCAAGACTGGAGTTCGTATTATCCCAATGAAGATTAGTAGGCTGTAATAATGCAGAGGTCCCGTTTCCAACCAGGACTTTATTTGCTGTCAAACTATTATCACCGGTTCCTCCCCTGGCAACAGTCAAGGTTCCTGATGTTAAATCTGCTGTACTATGATTATGGGCACCTATTACTATATTTTCCCATGTAGCCGTTCCGTCAGTCCCTGAAGTAGTTAAGACTTTACCTGCAACAGGGTTTCCGCCTCTGATCCTTACCTGCCCGTTTACGTCCAGCATCTGTGTGGGTGCATCGTGACCAATTGCTGTTTTTCCGTTTCTCAGAACGGTAAATGCATTTGAAGGTGTTACATAAGTCCCGTTTCCAATTACAAATACCGGATCAGTGTTTATTAAAGTAGTATTGTTGCCTGAAATAACATTATATGAACCTATTACAAAACTTCCTGCAGCCTGAGCCGTTGTTTCAAGTCCGGCTGCTATAGCAAACTTTCCTGTAGCCGTTGCACTATTTCCAAGAGCAATTGAATATTCTTCTGAAGCTTCTCCGTTACCGATAACCGCCGAGCTCCAACCACTTGAGGTTCCCAGTCCTATAATTAAAGAATTTAAACCAGTAGCAGTCCCTCCTCCGATAGAAATAGACCCCATTCCGCTTGCCGTGCCCTGCAGTGCCATTGAAAAATCACCACTTGCCATGGCAGACCGGCCAAGAGCAATTGAACCAATTCCTGTTGCTTTTACACCAATTCCGGCTGCGAATGATTCCGATCCCTCGGCATCAGCATCTAACCCTATTGCCATAGACAGAAGTCCGGTTGCGGAAGTTGACAACTCAAAATTATCTCCAAACAGTTTATCTTTTGAACCAATTGCAAACGATCCTCTTCCTGTAGCCAGGGCCCCCGCTCCGATAGCATAAGCATCGTCAGCTAATACAAATGCTGAGTCACCAAAAGCAAATGAGTTTTTTCCCTGTGCGTATGCATCATTCCCAATTGCTGTTGAACCCTCTCCAGCTGTTTTTGCCTTATAACCCAGTGCCTGTGAGAAATTTCCTTTTGCAATTGATTCATAGCCAGACACAAATGAGTTTTCTCCAACATTATTTACATCAGTAATTAAGACCCTGCCAACCAGAAATGCGTTCTTCAGAGGATGAAATAATATTCTGTTCTGAGATGGATTAATAATGGCTGGTGTCGCTAACGGACTCTCAACATTGAAGAAGTTCTTAACTCCTTTTGCTTCATCAAAACCTCCAATGGCAAAACCTCCCTTCGGCCCCTTGCCTAAAGGATCATCATTAATAAAAAACTTTGTTGAATCATTTGTAATCCTCATATAGGTCTGTTCATCGCCCTTTGCTTCTCCAAATCCACCGATAGCAAATCCTCCTTTTGGTGATTTTACAGCAGCGGCCTTGTCGATATACATTCTGATTTTAGTCGGATCTACAACCAATAATTCTGGTCCCGGGACTAATCCTTTTCCTTCCACATCAAACCCCCCGATTGCAAAACCACCCTTTGAGCCCTTTGAACCGTCATCAACATATATCCTGACTCCCTCATTGTAGACTGCAAACACAGTCTGACCATCCTTATTTTTAACTTCAAACAGAGCCTCTTCCATATTGGTTGTCACACCCTTTATTCCAAGCTTATCAACCGGGTTTACAAGGTCTTTTGCAACCATTGAATAGGGTACTGATTGCAACTTAGATACACCCATAGGTTTCCATCCGAGGTAGTCTATGTCGGTCTTCAGATACTTTGTCGATACACTCCAGTCAATATCAGCGAATGCGGCGGCTGTTGAACCAGTTACCTTACTTCCTGTTCCGACAATAATATTGAACAATCCCTGGGAATTAGGTATAACACCGAGGTGATCTTCAATCCAGTAAGTCACTCCACCTGTTTCCAATTCCTGAATTGTAATACGGACAGTGATAGCTGTTGTAACAGGACTTCCTGAATAGGTCGCTATGGCCTGATAATTAAAGCCTTCAGGTACCTGGGAAGACAAAAGATAAAAAGAGAAAGACAAGAGTACAGTCAGAAAGTATTTTGCTTTCATAGTTATAGGAATTAGATGAAAATACATGCATAAGGACAGCAACAGTATTCGTCTGAAAAAGAATTTATATGGCAAGATAAAATAAATGGAGATTTATAACAAGTTTTTTGCAGGAATGGTTTAGGACCAAAGGGTTGCTTCATCGCTTAGCTCTTCCTAATGACCGTTTTTCTTTGCAGGTTTGGTTTGGGACAGAAGGATTGCTTCGTCGCTTCTCTCCTCGCAATGACCGTTAACGCAATCATAACTGTCCTGGCTTAATGACCAAATAATCAAATTTTCGTGTCATTGCGAGGCACGCAGTGCCGAAGCAACCCCTGAAAGTCAGACAAAACTAAATTATGTTATTCCTGATTCTGAAGCAGGGCTTTAATCTGTTCGAGTTCAGATTTTAAATTCTGAAGTTCAGATTTTAATAATTGGTTTTCCCTTATTACAGATTCGATCATATACTGCTGATCCTGAACAGATTTAACGATCAATGGAGTTACTCTACCATAATCTACCTGCCACAATTCATCATCTACTAATGGTTTACTTACTGCATCAGGAAAAATATTGTAAAGATCCTGAGCTATGAAACCTGTAGCTTTTGTTTTATTGATATCATCAATAAAGTTAAAATCTTTGACTTGAATTTTCATCAGGTCAGAGAGTCCAAGTTCTGTACTTACTAAATTTTCCTTTATCCTCAGATCAGAAGGTGTGTAATATTGGACTGCAGTAGAAGCACTCTGTTTTATATACCCTATTTCAACACCATCATTCCGTAGAAATCTTATTAACTTTGCACCTGGTGTTACAAAGGTTGTCTGGCCTGCCTGAATAGTGAGTCCATCAGCAGTATTTGTATTAGCTAAATTTACAATTTTAACTGCTGGTTCTCCTGAAATGTCCTTAAATACAGTTAATCCCGGAAATACAGAACTTGAGCCAGCGCCCTCATCACCATAAACCGTAAATACGCCATGGACTTCAGTACCGTTAGCATACTCTGCCTGGTGATTAAGTATTAATTTATCAAAAGTAGCATCATTAAAAGCTACCATAGCCAGGTTCCTATCGTCACCCCAGGTAGCCTCTCCACCCTGTATCCATACATCATAAGAGCCACCATTCACAATCCTAACCGGTCCGCGAACATCTAATGTTTGCGTAGGAAGGTCTGTATTTATTCCAGTATTACCATTCTTAAGTATTGTAAAGGAATTATGAGGTACACCTACATAAAGACTATTTCCAACCTCAAATAAAGGATCAGTATCTGATGCTAACAATGGGTTTCCTCTTCCTGTATTACCGAATCCTATCGCAATTCCATAAGTAGAATTGGAAACAACACCTGTTCCTAAAGCGATTGAAGCAAATGCATTTGCCTGAGATTCCCATCCAATAGAAATGGCTCTATCCGCTGCTGCAGTTACCCCAGATCCAATTGCAATTGAACTCTCACCAAGGGCTTCAGTATATGTATAGTAGGCGGGAATGGAAGGTAATGGCGGACGTGGAACAAGTGGATGGTAAAAAGGTGACCCTATAGCAATAGCATTAGCCTTATCAGCTTTGACACTCTCGCCCATTGCAATAGAATATTTTCCATTTGCCTGGCTGGCACTACCTGAACTAATAGAACTTTCACCCTCAGCAGTTCCTCCGAATGATCGACTATTTAATCCTTTTGCATAGCCTCCTAAGGCAAAAGAATTATTCCCTTCAGCTTTCGCCAGATTTCCAAATGCGAAGCTGTTAGTTCCTATTGTATTGGCTCCCTGACCAAAAGCAAAACTATTACTGGCTGTAGCATCTGTGATTGCAGCATTACCGATTGCATAAGATGAAGTGGCTTTTGCCCATGCACCCTGACCAAGAGAGAAACTGTTAACGGCTGCCGCATCAACTTTTGCACCATCTCCAAAAGCAAATGAATTATTGGCATTTGCTTCTGCATTTTTCCCGATCGCCGAAGAATAATCTCCAAGCGCAACTGTTTTGTAACCTAATGATTGTGAATACATTCCCTTTGCTTTAGATTCAAAACCTGAAACGAATGAGTTTTCACCAACATTTGCTATGTCTGTTATTAAGACTTTCCCAACGAGGAATGCATTCTTTAAGGGGTGAAACAGTATTCTGTTTTCAGAAGGATTAATTACACTTGGAGTCGCTAACGGACTCTCAACATTGAAGAAATTCTTAACTCCTTTAGCTTCATCAAAACCCCCAATGGCAAAACCGCCCTTCGGACCTTTAGTTGCCGGATCATCATTAATAAAAAACTTGGTCGAATCATTAGTAATTCTCATATAAGTCTGTATAGGATACCCTTTTGCTGCATCAAATCCTCCTATCGCGAAACCTCCTTTTGGCGATTTAACAGCTGCAGCCTGGTCAATATACATTCTGATTTTGGTCGGATCAACAACCAATAATTCCGGTCCGGGCACTAATCCTTTTTCTTCAACATCAAATCCCCCTATGGCAAATCCTCCTTTAGATCCCTTTGATCCATCATCAACATATATTCTTACTCCCTCATTATAAACAGCAAAGACAATCTGACCCGTCGAATTTCTAACCTCAAATAAAGCCTCCTCCATATTGGTAGTAGTTCCCTTAATTCCTATTTTATTAACGGGATTAACAATTTTTTCTGCAACCATAGAGTAAGGTACCGATTGCAACTTGGACACTCCCATTGGTTTCCATCCCAGATAGTCGATATCTGTTTTCAGATACTTTGGTGAAACACTCCAGTCGATATCAGCGAATGAAGCTGCTGTTGAACCTGTTACCTTTGTGCCTGTTCCTATTACAATATTGAACAATCCCTGAGAATTGGGTATAACACCGAGGTGATCTTCAATCCAGAAAGTCTCTCCTCCAGTTTCCAGTTCCTGTATGGTAATCCGGACAGTGATAGCTGTTGTGACCGGACTTCCTGAATAGGTCGCTATGGCCTGATAATTAAAGCCTTCAGGAACCTGGGATGACAAGTTAAGAAAGACAAAGGACAAAAGGCAAAAGACAAAAGTAAAACGAAGAAAAGAAAATGCTTTGTCTGAAGAATAAGATAAAAGTGCGGGGAGCAGAAGTTTTGTTTTCATATGCAGAAATTTGAATTATACCTGCGAATCAAAAGTTCTACTAAATTTAAAACATTCAGGTCAAATATTCAAATTTATTTGATAAGTGAATGAAAACCTGTTACTAATACGAAAAAAAAGGCTACTCGATCCTTTTGTAAAGAAGAAGTACATTAGGATCAGGAATTACCTCTGCAATGTCTCCCGAATTAATCCGGACTTTAGTAATCCTATCATTTACGAAAATTTTCCGTATTGTATCACCTGATGAATCCTTAAGCAGGAGCTCAAATTCAAAGCTGAAAAGGTGATCCTGTTTCTGTTCAACTGTAATTTCTGTTATCTTTTTCTTTAGTTTTTTAAAGCTTACAGACAATTCTGGCTCCCCAGCTGTTCTTAACCACTGTTCAAAAAAAGCAGAAAGGTTCTTATGACTTACCTCCTGCATAACCTTCTGAAAACCTTCTGTATCAACGTTTGAATTATAATATCGCTTATAAAAAAACCTGAGCCCTTCTTTGAATGCCTCATCACCCACTTCATTCCTGAGCATATGAAGCACCCAGGCGCCTTTCTGATATGAGTTGGGATTCAGAAGCTCCATATAATCCTTAACTGCTGTATCTATAACCGGCCGCATATTTCTTTCAGAATATCTGATAACCCTGTTTCTGGCGGAGATCATATCATTATTTAGCCTTTCTCTTCCCTGAAATGATTCAAAGTACATCGAGGTAAGATATGTGGCAAATCCTTCACTCAGCCATATATGATGCCAGTCTGATTCTGTAACACAATTGCCAAACCACTGATGTGCTATCTCATGGGCTATCAGTCCCTCTGCCCGCCCCAACCCTGTGACAGAATTTTCTGAATAAAAGATTGTTCCGGCATTCTCAAGCCCGCCATAAATTGTCTTAGACTGTACATTGGCAAGTTTAGGATAAGGATAATCTCCAATTAAAGTGCTATAGAATTCAAGAGGTTTTATAGCAATTGAATAATCAGAAAAACCTTCATTCCTGTTCTCAGGAAAAACCCATGATGATACTGTTATATTATTAACAATACCCGGACTCTGAACAGAGAAATCAGCAACTCCAAAAGCCATGACTTTTGTAGCAAGCGGAACTGATTCATGCCAATGAGTTATGGTTATATTATCCTGAATAACAGGTTCTTCTGCTAATATTCCACTTGCCACTACTTTATAGTGAGAAGGAGCTGAAATTATAAAATCCACACCGGCTTTCTCGTATGGGTGATCGATACATGGGAGATAATTATGAGCCCGGTCGGGCCAGTGATCGGCAAAAAAAGTACGCTTACCAAATTTGTTTTCAGATATTATTAGTCCGTCTGATGGGATTCCGTTATAGCTGATAACAAATGACGAGGTATCACCCGTTCTAATCTGATTACCTATATAAATGGTTAATCTATCGTTTTCATGAATCCATTTAACCGGTTCTGAGTTAACTGAAACATCAGAAACAATCATTCCCCTGCCTGTAGTGTCTGTATTACTAAGATCAAATGAAATAACATCGACCTGATTAAGGAATTTAACTTTAATAGTAGTTTTTCCCTCGATTTTGTCGGTTGAGTCATTAACAGCGACATTAAATTTATAATGAATAATATCAACACTGAGGTTACGCTTATAGCCATCATCTGCATGTAATTCACAGACAAAGAGAGAAATGAAGAATGATATTAATAAAACTCTGATTTTCATAATTATCACCGTGAGTCGGGCGTCGTGAGTCGTGCATCCCCGTTCTTCTGCAAACTGACAACAAATACACCGGCAAAAATGAGCAAAGCAGATAGAACCATTACCAGACTGATACGGTCCTGTCCCATTATCGTTGCCAGATAAGCAGCAATAATCGGATTGATATATGTGTATGTACTAACGATTGTAGGGCTAAGCCGTCTTAATCCAAATGAAATCAGCAGGTAGCCAACATATGTTGCAAATACTACAACAAACCCTATCCCCAGCCATCCTCTGAGTGATATTGCTGTCCAGTCCATGGTACTCCACTGGCTGTAACCGAGAGGAACAGTTGTAAGCATTGCAAACAGGAATGTCCATTTCATAACAGTTACAGGATGATACTTCTCAACCATCCTCTTAATTATTACCGTATAGAAGGCCCAGCTAATAGTGTTTACAAGAGTATAAATATCTCCAAGGAATGTATTGCTGTTAATATCAGGAGTACCATTCTGCAGGATCAGCATCATTACTCCTGACAGTCCTATTGCCAGACCTATTCCCTTAAGCATAGTAATGTTCTCTTTAAGAATCAGAGCTGCAAATACAAATGCGAATATCGGATTGGTAGAAATTATTATTGATGAGTTTACCGGGGAAGTGTAATTAAGTCCAATCAGGAATAAAACCTGATTTATGACCATGCCAAAAAATGAACAGCCAAAAAGATATAGAAGTTCCTTTTTGCTGACTGTCTCTTTTGGCATGAAGAGGCTTGTGATCCAGAATATTGCAGCAGCAGAAACAGTTCTGAGTGAGACGAGAGCCAGAGGTCTGATAGAGTCAGGCATAACAGCTTTGGCTATGGAATAATTCATTCCATAGATGATATTGGCCGCCAGCAATGAAAGATGTGCCCAGGTTTTTACTCTGCTCTTATGCATACTCAGAAAGTGAGCCGCAAAAGTAGTAAAAGCCTGATTACTTTCAAATATATATTAAATGCCACTTTAATTGTTCTGAATGTACTTTCAAACAACGAGATGATACTATTTCAGATTGAAATACAAGGATTTTTGTTTCCCTTCAGACAATTTCTGATAATGAATAATAGCTTTTCAACCAGGCATTTTACCTTTTCTGTAAAAAGAGAGAGTAATAAAAGTATAGTTACAAAAATCAATAATATCAAGACAACAAAAATAGCGGGAAATAACGGTATTGGTCCAAATACCGGAGCGTAACAATTATCGAGATAGACTGACAGTATTACAATTATCTGTCTCCTGCAGACTGCACAGTATCCGGAAAGATTCTTCATCATGCACTGGTACTCAGGCCTGTATACTCCGCAATGATAATAGTAAGCTCCTTCATATATCCCGACTGTTCCTGATGCGCAAGGATCAGGCTGTGCATCGCATTTTGTGCAATCGGTATTAGTAGTTGTTGGAATTGGGGTTACTGGCAGAACCAGCTCCTTCCATTTAAGAGTATTCCTGTCGGTACATGTTGTTATGTTTGGGTGCATTGGTTCTGTTCCCGGATATTGATTTCTATTTGTATCAATTGCACACCCGGCCCAGTATGGATACTCATCTGCCAGACCAAATACTGAATGTCCCATCTCATGAAGAGCAATCTTTTTCCAGCTTCCAGCAATTGAAGTGACCACAACATTGCCACCAGATCCTCCGTAGAGAGTGGAATTAACTATCACAAGTATCTGATGCCATTCAGGAACAGTGGCTTCAACGACAGAAATTACATCTAATGTGTTAACGCAGAGCAATCTTTGAATTCCTCCATTGCAGAATGATGCGTCAAATCTGGTTGCTACAAATGTACCATCACCTCCGCATGCTGAAGGATTATCTGCTCCGCTTTCTGTCGATGAGACATCAAACCTGTAGATATTAAAAGCGCATTTCAGTGAGTCGAATGGTTGAGAGGAAAACAAAAAGTCAATGAATTGCTGGGTAAGAGTTGCAAATGAACCCAATTCGTTGCTTTTAAATCCTTCAGAGACAATTACAAGATTAAATCGTTTTGCAGGGGGTCCGTGGTCAATTAATTTTGTTGTTCCAATAACCTGTCCGTCAAGTAATCCCATATGTTTAATAGTAAATGTTTTTATTTAAAAGGGAAATGAGCTATTTCCACCGGAGCGGATTTTTCCTCTGATCCTCTCTTCAGAACAACAAAAGATTCAGCGCCAGGTACCTCAGGTACCAGCAGAACAATAATCTTTTCCATGCTTACTGTTTTCTTCCAGGAAAATGGCTCATCTTCATTTCCTGAGTGAACCTCAACGTTCTCATCAAGTGGATCATGGATAAGTTGTTGATAAACTGTTTTCCCGTCCGACCGCCTGAGTTCAATCCATAATCCTGGCTGTTGAGTATGGTCATGAGACATCTCTCTATATGGAGAAATCATTGCAACGTGTTGTTTCTTAACTAACTGGAGTTTTCCTCCGGAAAGAGAACAGATAAATCTCACAGAATTCACGTGAGGCCTGTAACCTCCCTTCAGCAGAAAAGAATCTTTCTTCATTCTGATAAAAGTATATACCGGTTTGATAACCAGGAGATTATTCGCTTATGACAATTGAAATCAGAAAAGCGAAGCACATATTTAATGCTCCGCCTTATCTGATCAAAACAAAGGCTATTTCAACTTTCTCACCCGAACATCTTTACCCTTAATAACAGGTTTTCCAGGTTTAACAGGTTTCGGCTTCTTTTTCCAGGGAACAAGCATATATGTTACCCTGCCAAGCTCGACCCCATCAAGCATCTGCCTTACTGCTACTGTGTAATTTTTGTTCCTAAGCTTCTCAGGAACATTAATATATAGTCTCAATGGTGTTTTAGAATCGGCCCTAAAGTGTATATCTTTGTATCTGGTTGTACTGCCAGTACCGAAGCGACTGTAACACTTTTTCCTTTTCACATTAGTTCTAACAAAAGGTGAGCCCCGGAATACTTCCCGTTTCCATTGTACAGGTGCCTGAAGGATGCCGATAGCCTTTCCGGGCAGTCGGGATATTATTTCGAGATCCATCTTTTTACTAATTCCAGGTAAACCAGGGGAAATAAAATCGATGTGAACCCATCCCTTTTTTGGCAGATTTTCAGGTGGGGCCTGGCCATTATCCTGTTCCTGCGGAGGATCCTGCTGAGGAGCAGGTTCAGAATCGGAAGTATCTTCTTCCTCAAGATCAGCAGGTGGTGGCAGCGGAATCACATTGAAATTCCTCCATGTAACATTATTGTTATTGCGTATAAAATTATAGTATCTGGCCCAGGACCATGTACCATCAACTATTTTTCTCGGGTCAAAATAAGGATCCTGATCACATGTGACAAATGCGACAAAACAATAGTGCCCGGTCACAGGAACGGTATCCCAAATCAATTCATTGGAAACAGTTAGTGTTTCAGCCTCACCTGAGACTGGTTTTGGAATATCAGGAAAATCAGTTTCGCCTATAAAGTTTAATGAACCAGGAGTTATTACAGTTGATGGATTGCTCCAGAAAGCAGTCACCTTAACCCCTGTAGCCACACTGCCACCCTGATTTAATGCCCTGAAATATAGATAATTAGGTACTAACTCATACGCTGAATCACTAAGATTATCATTGTTTTCCATACCACTGCCAATACCAAATGATGCAGTCGGATTAGCATATTGTATGTTTTTTAAAATGATGTCGGGACTCCATGACATGGCTCCTGCATGAGGAGAACCATCATCAGAGAGGGAATCGCGCATATAAATATCAGGTGGTAAATTCAAATGCTGATCCGCAAATTTATGCAGGTCGGGCATAAAAACTGGTTCTAACTGATATACAGAACCTGAAACCTTACGAGACATCTGAGTTCCATATAAGGGATTCCTCAGGATAGCCCGCATCTGACCCGGACCAAACTTATAACCGTGTTCTGCAAGCACCATACCCTGCATGCTCAGCACAGCACCTGCTACAATTGCTGCTGCACCGGATGTACCATTAAAATCATGTACATAATCTGTTAATCCATAACCAAGAGTTGTTATATTCTCTCCCCATCCATAACAATCAATCCTGCTTCCATAAGGAGCTTTGGGAATTTTCGTATGACTATCAACAGCTAAAGGAGGTGTTCTTAATCCGGATTCGGCGGCAGTAACAATAATTGCACCAGATTCCATAAAATCGGCATTGATTGTCAGATCGTCGTTAAGGGGTTTTAGTATTTTCTTGTTATTCAGTTCAAAGGTGTCAAAATCGATTCCAGCATTAGCCTCATCTCCGTTACCTCCCGGTTCAATGACAATTATCCCAAGAGCAGTAGCTAAACGAATTGCATTAAATTCAGGTTCAAGAGTTTCTATTGGTACACTAAAATTGGTGCCTTCAATGTTAACTGTGTTAGTATCCTCAATCAACAGAACATCTCCAAATCCCAGATAATTGAGACTGGACAGAATCGCTGCAGCAACATTTCTGGTTCCAAATGCATCCTGAGTAGAAATAACATTCACATTATTGACATTTGGAACAATACCAACACAACCCTCCGCATTGTCAATGGCACAAATTATTCCAAGTACCCCTGAGCCATGCAGACGCCCCCCATCCTCATTGGTTCCAAAGAGACAAGATGCTCCATGGGCTGCAAGATCATTATGATTCAGGGTCCACCCCTTTTCAATATCAATAAAATTAATCCCTGAAACATTCCCGTCACTTCCGGGAACCGGGAAATCCCATACATATTTAGCCGAAACTCCTTCCGGAGCATCATTCAGATATCTTTGGTATGGATTTGTTGGAGTAGCGGAATCTTCATGGGCAAATTCATCATTTGAGTAAGCTACTGCAGGAGTTTTACCCTGCCCGGATAAAAAACTATTCCTGATATACTTCCATGCAGAAAGATCTTTTAATATAGTTTCCGGATTAGAATCAACAGGACAAATTACTCTGAAATAATTAAAGAAATTAACCTCTATGTAAGTCGGGTCCATCTCCTTAGCTTTCCCTATCAATTCTTTGAGTTTTTTCGGATCAATATCAGGAAAAAGTGGTTCAATTGTTAATCCGGGATGCTTCTTAACAAGTTGATCCCAGGGACCAACATTAAACTCTTTG
This sequence comes from Bacteroidales bacterium, assembly GCA_016709865.1. Classification (NCBI taxonomy): domain Bacteria; kingdom Pseudomonadati; phylum Bacteroidota; class Bacteroidia; order Bacteroidales; species Bacteroidales bacterium. The sequence continues at coordinate 336,340 of JADJLX010000005.1, read as the reverse complement.
ATGTATTTTGCAGCATCTGATCTGTAGGGAAGCTGGATCTCGTCTTTAAACTGAACAACGATCCTGGCTCTGTAGTCACGCTTTGGTGCAAGCTTTGAAGCAGGAGGTTTTATCTCTCCTCTTTTCCTGGTGATCTTTGGTTTTCTTGTAGCCATTTTGAAAAATATTTGAATTATAGGATCGAATTATTTTTATCTGGTCTTATTCTGATTCATTTCAATTTGTCGGGTGAGTTTCTTAATCTGCTCAACACTTGTTTCAAGAGATTTTATCCTCCTCTCTTTTTCATCATTCAGAATCTTCAGATTATCGATCTCCCGCTGTTGCTGTTCAATTGTTTTTTGCTGTGCAAGCCTGTTTTTTTCAAGTTCAAGTATGTAAAGAGTATTTTCTTCTACTTTCTCAAGTGTGATCATAGATAACCCCTGTAGATTTACAACTCCATCCTTTTCAATCTCTTTTCTGGATGGAACTCTGGGAAGATGCCTGTTAACAGAAATAAATTGGCTCAAATCATATAAATTCATCATTTCATAAACAGGATTAGATGCAGATTTGCCTTCAAAATGCTTATCAAAAACATAATCCGGGACAATCATATTTGAAGTTGTAGCATATCTGTATGGAAAAGAACCAGCTGCAGCAGTTGCAATAAATAATGTTGCTTTAACATTTCCGTTAACCTCAAGAGCTTCAGCCGGATTGGAAGCCAGCATTACACCAACTTTACCGTTAATGCGCAGTACCTGGCTTGCCACAGTAGCATTAAACTCACCGTAGATCAATGAGTTTGTCCTGGAAGTAGCCTCATTGGTTCTGTCCTGGTTATCAATAAATAATTTGTTGCTGAGTGATTCATAATATCCTGCCCGGTACCCGAGAAAAACGTTATTAATACCGGTTAAGTTAGAATAACCTGCGTCAGTACCAATAAAGGTATTGAAGCCATTATCAGTATGACTAATACCTGCCCTGTATCCGATAAAAGTGTTATATGAACCTGTACTATGAGCATTACCTGCCTTATAACCAATAAATGTAGAATAACTTCCGGTTCTGTTCGTATAACCAGCCTGATAACCAATAAATGTATTATGTGTTCCCGAGTACTCAAGAAATCCTGCCTGGTAACCTATGTAAACATTAAATATAGGAGGAGAGCCTATATTAATCGGATCCGCTCCTTTACCTGCATTATGCCCGATATACACATTACTTCGACCTGTCATATTAAAATAGCCAGCCTGATCACCAATATAGATATTGTTATTACCGTACTGAGTAGGTCCTTCATAATCTCCAAAATTTAAGAATCCGGCCTGGTAGCCGATAAAAACATTCTTACTGCCTCTGTAGGTAGACCTTCCGGCCTGATAACCAATAAAAGCGTTGTTATTACCGGCATCATTAGTATATCCAGCCTGATAACCAATAAATGCATTATTTAATCCGCCAAGGTTATGACGTCCTGCCTGATATCCGATAAAAGCATTATAATCACCATTCGTATTCGCTTTTCCGCTGCCGTTTCCAAGAAAAATATTCTGGTCTCCGTCATAATTACTGTATCCGGCACTGTCGCCAAGAAATACGTTGTATGTACCTAGTCCATTGCTATAACCGGCCACATGACCAAGAAATGTGTTGCTGTACCCACTTGTATTACTATATCCACTCTTGAATCCAAGGAATACATTGTCATTTGCATTATTTGTAAAACCAGCATTATAACCGATCAAAACGTTGCTTGATCCTGCCTGATTTGAAAATCCGGCATTGTATCCAATAAATGAGTTATACTGACCTGATATATTTGCGTTACCTGCCTGTTCTCCAATGAAAGAGTTAATAGGATTCAGATTAAAGTAAGGTAGCTTTCCTGCCTTAATAACATCCAGATCAACTTTCAGATAATTATCATTCTGATTCTTTGCCTCACCGAATCCACCAATGGCAAAACCTCCTTTTGGAACCTTGGCACGGTCGTCAATGTACATCCTTATTGTATCAGACTTTACATATAACAGTCGCTGGGTTTCTGTCTTTCCTTTATCGTCAGTACCGAAGCTGCCTATTGCGAAACCTCCTTTTGGACTCTTTGCAAGTCCGTTATCAATATACACCCTTACACCCTCATTATAAACAGCAAAAATTGTCTGTCCATTATTGTTTTTTACTTCAAATAACGCATCCTTTAATGAGGCAGTTTTTCCTGAAACAACAAGCCTGTCTATTGCACCGCTAAGATTCTGGGAAACCATCGAATACGGTGCAGATTGAAGAAGAGTTGCGCCCATTGTCTTCCAGCCACCATAATCAATTTCTGTTTTGATCCACTTGGGTGTCACACGCCAGTCAATGTCAGCAAATGTATTTGCAGTAGAACCAGTCACTTTCACCCCTGTTCCTATGACACGCGTAAACAGGCCCTGAGCATTAGGTGTAACCGCCAAATGGTCTTCAATCCAGAAGGTTTCACCGCCTGATTCAGTCGCCTGGATTGTAAATCTTACCGTTATTGGGGTGACAATCGGACTTCCTGCATCCGTTGCAATAGCCTGATAATTGAATCCCTGCGGGACCTGGGAAGACAAAAGACAAAAGTTGAAAGTCAAAAGAAATAAGAAGATTCTCCTGGGTTTCATAGCATTAGAATTTGAGATTTTCTGATTAGAATCAAAAGAAACATCGTATCTATATTGTTGATAATGATCATTTCAGATGTAAGTTAAATTATATTCAGATACGAGTCAAGTTTTTTTTTGAGTCGCCAGTAAACAATTATAAAACATGTATTTCGAAGAGTTTCACAATAATGGATATATTTGAAACAAAAACAGTAATGCAAAAAATATCAGTGATTAGTGGCGGAACCAGTGGTTTGGGATTTGAGATAGCTAAACTTATCATCCAATCCGGAAGAAATGTTTTGATCCTTGGCCGGTCTGCCGACAAGATGAAGTCTTCCCTGTCTCATTTAAAATCTATTGCCGGGAAAATACATGTTGATGGTCTGATATCCAATATTGGAAAGGAAGAAGAGATCAATTTTATCAATAACTATCTTACTGACAATAACTTCACTGTCGAATATCTGTTTAATAATGCAGGAATGGGACTTTTCGTTAAAGCGGATAAATCAACATCTTCGCTTATCGATCAGGTCTTTGAGGCTAATATTAAGGGGATGATTCTGCTAACATCGAAGATACTGGGAATCACGCCGGAAGAGGAAGAACTCACCATAGTCAATATTATGTCTACCTCTGCCCTTTTAGGAAGAGCCGAAGAAACAATCTACTGTGCTGCAAAGTGGGGAGCCCGAGGCTATACTGAAGCTTTAAGAACAGAGCTTAAAGGAACAAAACGAAACATAATTGCAGTCTATCCCGGCGGAATGAGAACCGATTTCTGGAAAATCCCCGGTCAGAACCGCGACATTACCAATTTTATGGACCCAGCTGAGGTTGCTGAAAAAATTGTGAATGCTGTTATTGTTACGGATAAGATGTTTGTAACGGATATAACGATAAATCGAAAAAAATAATACTTGTAGAGACGCAATGCATTGCGTCTCTAACGAAATATCAAAACATAATTAAAAAATGACTGATAAATAGACGCCAGGCATGGCGTCTCTACATCATCAACGTATTTACGACAACCGATTTTTATAATCGTCGTATACGAATTCCTTTAACAGTTTGAAATTCCCATTCAATGTCCATATTCCGATTGAGGGATGGTGCACGCCATTGAAAGTCGTGGTTTTGACCATTGTATAATGAATCATATCAAGGAAAACAAGCCTGTCACCTGGATTTAGTTCCGTATCAAACGACCAGTCTCCCATAACATCTCCTGAAAGACAGGAGTTCCCTCCTATCCTGTATGTTGGTTTGTTTTCGACAGGATCAGTTCCTCCTATAATCTTAGGCTTATAAGGCATCTCCAGGCAATCGGGCATATGAGCTGTGAAGGAGACATCAAGAATAGCTGTTTTAATTCCCTGATTTACCACAATATCTTCAACAGTGGAAACAAGCTCACCAGTCTCCCATGCAAAAGCACTTCCCGGTTCGAGAATGAGGTGCAAACCGGATTTTTCGCGGAACTTTTTCAGGATTTTGATCAGATGTTCTGTATCGTAGTCTTTTCTGGTCATGAGATGTCCGCCTCCCATGTTTATCCATTTAAGCTGAGGAAATAATTTACCAAACTTTGCAGTAACGATTTCAAGTACCTTCTCAAGTGCATACGAATCTGATTCAAACAGGACATGGAAATGGAGACCTTCAATTCCATCCGGCAACCTGTCTCCAAGGTCTTCTGCAATAATGCCGAGTCGCGATCCGGGAGAGCATGGATTATAAATTCCATGACTGACCTCTGAGAATTCAGGATTTATCCGGATACCAGCTGAAATCTTTTTAGAATATTTTTTTAATTCGTTCGAATACTTATTGAACTGCGCCAGGGAATTAAATGTAACATGTGAACTGTACTTAAGTATCGATTGAAAATCAACATCCTTATATACAGGCGAATAGGTATGGGCAGGAGAACCTATTTCATCATAGCACAAGCGGGCCTCGTCTGCAGAACTTGCAGCTGCTCCATAGACATATTCTTTAAGTATCGGGAATACGCCCCACATAGCAAATCCTTTGAATGCCAGGATAATCTCAGCACCAGATTCATCGGATACATGTTTAATTAAAGAAAGATTCTTCCGGAATCGTTCTTCGTCAATTACATAACAGGGGGATGGTAATTCTGAGTAGTTTATCGGCATTTAACTAAAGGATAAAATAAATCCATTAACCACGGAGTAACACGGAGTTACACGGATGACTTAAAATAATATTCCGTGAAAATCCGTGTTTTCCGTGGTTAAAAAATGTTATAGTTCGAGGTCTACATTATGCAATTCAACCCACGGCAGACCAAGCCTGTTGAGTTCAGCCATAAACGGATCGGGATCAAACTCCTCGACATTATAAACACCGGCCTTTTTCCATATACCCTTCAGGTACATCATAGCACCTATTGCAGCAGGCACACCAGTAGTGTAGCTTACCCCCTGGGCACCAGTCTCCTTATAGGCTGCAACATGACTGCAGTTATTGTAGATATAATATGTCTTCTCCTTGCCATCCTTTATACCTCTTATGCGGCAACCGATCGATGTCTGTCCTGTATAGTTTTCTCCCAGTTCACCCGGATCAGGCAGTACTGCTTTAAGGAACTGAATCGGGATGATCTCTCTTCCCTCGAACATTATTGGCTCAATGCCTGCCATTCCTATATTCTGAATGACGCGAAGATGTGTCAGATATTCCTGTCCGAAAGTCATCCAGAACCTTGCCCTCTTAAGAGTCGGATAGTTTTTTACAAGTGACTCAAGCTCCTCGTGATAAATAACATAAGACTCCTTTGGTCCGATTTCGGGATAGTTCAATGGTTTATGAATCTCATGAGGTTTTGTAACGACCCATTTACCATTCTCCCAGTATTTGCCTTTCTGGGTTACTTCACGGATATTGATCTCAGGATTAAAGTTCGTAGCGAAAGCTTTACCGTGATCTCCTGCATTACAATCTACAATATCAAGATAATGTAACTCATCAAAATGATGCTTTGCTGCATATGCCGTGAAGATGGAAGTAACTCCCGGATCAAATCCGCAGCCAAGGATAGCGGTAATACCGGCTTTTTTATATCTGTCCTGATATGCCCATTGCCAGCTATACTCAAATTTGGCTTCTTCAAGTGGCTCATAATTTGCAGTATCGAGGTAGGCAACACCTGTTTCGAGACAGGCATCCATGATATGAAGGTCCTGATATGGTAATGCAACATTGACAACCAGATCAGGATTGAAAGATTTTATAAGTCTCACAAGCTGGGGCACATTATCAGCATCGACCTGAGCTGTTTTTACCCTGTTATTACCAATTTTTGCAGCTATTGCATCGCATTTTGATTTTGTGCGGCTGGCCAGCATAATTTCTGTAAATACCTCCAGAAGTGAAGCCATTTTGTGAACTACCACAGTTCCGACCCCTCCTGCTCCAATTACAAGTACTTTTCCCATACAATGAATATTAATAAGAGATTAGCTTTTAAACAATCTAAAAACAGAATTCAAAAGTAAATAAAAATTTCAACAGTGTCTCCGCCACATTATCACTGGTGGAATAAAAATGTTAAAAATGATCTTTTTCCTAAGGAGCATAACATAGCTAAATCTGTATATATTTGTATCCTGATATTTCAGGAACCTGACAATGAAGCTTATCAATCCACTGCTGATCTTACGCATTCTGAGCTCAATTCTGATGATAGAGACTATCTCATTCCTGTTATGTCTTCCAATTGTTTACTTATATGACGAACCGGGAACTCCTTTTTACTGGTCTGCTGCCATAACATTTTTAATATCGACGGTCTTTTATATTGTATCCTCAAAAGCTGATATTGACAGATTCACCAACAGGGATGGTTATCTGGTTGTAACAATAGCCTGGATTCTGTTTTCATCAGCAGGGTCATTACCTTATCTTTTAAGTGGTACAATTCCAAATTTCATTAATGCTTTTTTGAATCAACATCAGGGTTTACAACTACAGGATCCTCAATACTGACAAATGTTGAAGTACTTCCATATTCAATACTTTTCTGGAGGAGTCTTACACATTGGATCGGAGGTATCGGTATAATAGTCCTCGTTATTATCGTTCTGCCTTCACTAAGGGTTAGCGGATACCAGTTATTTAGTCTAGAGTCATCAATGAAAGAGAAAATACACCCTAAGACCAAGGCAATAGGATTCAGGGTACTCTTTATCTATCTGGCTCTTACCCTGGCTGAAATTATACTGCTGAATGCCGGGGAAATGAACATGTTTGACAGTGTTTGTCATTCTTTCGGAACTGTTGCTACGGGCGGATTTTCTACAAAAAACAACAGTCTCATGTACTTTTCTTCATACAGTCAGTACATAGTGTTGATATTCATGTTCTTATCAGGAATCAGCCAGATTATCTACTACTTTCTGGTAAAATTCAATTTCAAAAAAGTGAGACAGAATGAGGAATTGTGGTTTTACATTGGAGTAGTACTAATTACCGGAACCATTGCAACAAGCATTCTATTAATAAATTCAGACAAATCGCTTGAGACAGCGTTCCGTGAAGGTTTTTTTCAGGTTATCTCAATTATAACCTGTACAGGATTTGCTTCTGCTGATTTTCTAGTATGGCCTCTTACTGCCATTCTTCTTATTTTTCTTCTTATGTTTTCAGGCGGAAGTACCGGATCTACGAGCGGTGGTATAAAAATGGCAAGACACTTAATTGTACTTAAGAATATTAAAAACGTTTTTATTAAGCTTAACCATCCCAAGTCTATAACATTCATAAAATTAAACGGTAACAGCATCGCGGAAAATACCAATATCTCTATTCTTTCATTTGTTGTGCTATATCTTTTCCTGTTTATACTCGGAACAATTATAATCGTGTTTAACGGAGTCGATCCGATTACAGCTTCCAGTTCGGTTGCTACCTGCATGGCAGGTATTGGTCCGGGATTAGGTACTGTCGGACCCATGAGTAATTATGCTCATCTTCCGGACTTTAGCAAGATTGTACTAAGTCTCTTAATGATTTTAGGACGACTAGAAATATTAACTGTATTTACAATTTTTACACGGACCTTCTGGAAGATATGAACTGGGTGCTGGGTGCTGGGTGCAGGTGCTGGGTGCTGGGTGCTAGGTGCTCGAACCCAGTACCCAGTACCCAGCACCCAGTACCATTTCATTTATTAAATAATCCTCTTATGTATTCCAGACTCTCCGGAGTACCAATATCTCCCCAGTAACCTGTATCATCGAGATAAGTGTAGATTTTATGATCTCTTGCGAGCTTAAGGTAAAGAGCTGTCATTGTATAAACACCCTCTTCCATAAATTTGAATACCTCGGGTTCGACTATATGCATGCTTGAGAATGCAATTTCCGACAGGTTGTCTGATTGTTGTGATGTAAGAATCTGTTCTCCTGTAGCATTATTTCTCCAGCCTCTTATAATACCTTCCTGATCAATCAGATAAAACCTGTTACCGGGCCTGTGTCTCACTGCAAGGGTTGCCAGTCCTTTTTTTTCAGTATGAAAACGATACAGAGAGGAAATATCAAGGTCAGATATTATATCAACATTATAAATAAGGAAAGGGGTATCATCAAAAAAGTCTCTTGCCTTGTACAAACCTCCGCCGGTTTCAAGAAGTTTTTCACGCTCATCCGAAACTGAGATTTTGTAGCCCATTTTATTAAGTTTCAATATCTCCTTCTCAACCATATCTGCAAAATGGTGCACATTAACTATAATATCATCGAAACCATGAGCAGTGCACTTCTCAACAGCCAGATGAAGAGCTGTTTTTCCATCAATATCAACTAGAGCCTTAGGAATAGTCTCAGTTATCTTTCCCAGACGTTTACCCAATCCTGCTGCAAAAATCATTGCTTTCATAAGACTCTACTCTTTACGCTTTACGCTTTACGCTTTACGCTCTGTGCCCTGTGCTAAAGCCCTTCCAATTCCTTATAAATCTTCTGTTCAGGTATCAGCCTTACAGTCTGAAATAACTCTGAAAGTTCCACAGGAAGATTATTAGAATCAATCAGTTCATTAAGCAACTTAACAGCTGGCACAATGCTGCCAGTAAAGGTTGGCTTCTTCTCGTATAATCCCCTGAATCCGAATGCTCCCAGGGCCTGCATTAGCCTTATCATGCTGAATCCGGTAAAGTATCCGGTAAACTCCTCCCTTTTCTCACCCGAAACAGCACAGAAGTTATCAATATGATATTCAAGAAGATCCTGACGAACTTTCGACGGTATATGGGCCTTTGCATCATACAGAAGCGAAGCCACATCATACTGAGGAGCGCCCTTTCTTCCACCCTGATAATCGATAAACCATGGCTCTCCATTAACTATCATCACATTGGCAGACTGAAAATCGCGGTAAAGGAAATAATCCTGTCCGGTTTCCAGGAGGAAGTCGGCTAGAGTATTAAAATCGTGTTCTAGCCTTCGCTCATTAAATGGGACTGCCACCAGCTTTAGAAACATATATTTGAAATAATTCATGTCCCACATCATCGATTGCCTGTCGAAGCTTTTGTGGGGATAACATAAATCAAGATTAAGCCCCTTCATTCCGTCGATCTGGAAAAGGATAAGCTTATCAAGAGTTTTGCGGTATATCTCTACTGCTTCAGCATCGAAATTAAAATCCCTTGACTGGAGCCATGTAAAGAGGTTGGAATCACCAAGATCGCGAAGGAAATAAGTATACTTTTCAGGGATATAGCCATAAATCTCAGGAACCGGAAGTCCTATTGTTTGAAAATGTTTGGTGAATCCAATAAATGCTTCATTTTCTTCAGGATTTGCATTGTATGCCCCAATCACACTTTTTCCTCCGCCTGTTATCCTGAAATATTTCCTGTCGGAGCCAGATTGAGGTAGTGCTGAGATCTTAAAATCTTTATTGCCGAATATTTCTTTGTATCTGTCTGATACTATCTCCAATTCACTCATTTATAAAACTTTATATTTAAATCGTTATAATCTGTCTAGCGGTCTTCCTGATGCCTGACGCCTTTCATAGTTTTATCATAATTTTCTTCCTGTAAAGAATCAGCGCTACGCCCCATATCAGTAACATCTGAATTACAGCAAACATCAGACTGCCGTTAAGATTACCGGCTAATGGCACACATATTTTCTGATAGATCCAGCTATACAAAGTTACTTTTTCTTCTCCGGACTGAAATTTAATAAAAAGCATCATTTTGGTCCAGATTCCGGCAAGAAAAAATGAGAATAACGCATTTGTTCCGAAAACGAGGAAAAAAGAACCCCACATCTGGAGTTTAAAGAGATCAGCAATAATATAAATGAGTGCAAATACACCCATAGCCAGACCTGCAGTAAACAAAACATAAGAACTTGTCCAGAGTGGTTTGTTTATTGGCATAAAAATGTTCCAGATTAAGCCTAATCCGACAGCTGCAGCACCCAACAGAATAAGTTTGAGAACCATCTGCCAGCTGGCATTTACCTTCCCCGTCATTTCACCAATATAATATCCTATCATTACGGTACATATTGCAGGTATTGTACTCAGTAAACCTTCCGGATCAAACGGAATTCCAAAACCTTTGTACAAATGGTTTTGGCCCAATATTGCAGTGTCGGTTTTTAATGCAAAATTTCCCTCGAGGCTATACGGATCAGCACCGCCGAACAATGCCAGAACTCCCCAATAAGCCAGCAACAGAGATGCTATTACTATCCACAGATAATCACGTTTTACTGTCAGGCATATTATTGACGAAATACCGTAGGCAATAGCAATTCGCTGCAGGACACCCATAATCCGGAGTGTCGAATAGTCACGTCCGAAATAAGGAAAAATATTAAGAAAAAGACCCACCGCAAAAATCGCCACCATCCTTCTTAAGATTCTTAAAATAGAACTGCCATTCAGTTCATTACCATATTTTTTTAGTGAGTACCAGGTGGATACACCAACAATGAAAAGGAAAAAAGGGAAAACAAGGTCAGTCGGTGTGCAACCATTCCATTTGGCATGCTGAAGCGGCGGATAAACGTATTGCCAGCTCCCGGGGGTATTAACAATAATCATAAATGCTATTGTTAATCCTCTGAGTATATCGAGCGACACCAGTCTGCCACTGCTTTTTGCCATATACTGCTACAGATTACTCTTGGTAAAAATATTAATCAATCAGCTATAGCTTACCATTTTTCAGATATTTTTTAGCCATCCTGTCATCAGGATGAGCTACAGAAAAATCTCTCCAGTAATCGGCAATAGTGGTTTTTATTTCTTTTCTCAGAATCCAGAGTCCAATCAGATTCGGAACCGTCATTAATGCAATTGTTAAATAGGATAGCGACCAGATAATTGTTGTATCTGTAAATGATGCTATAAAAAAGGCAATCACGAAAATTATCCTGTAATAAATTACATAGTTGGGTCCCACAAGATAGATAAGAGCCCTGTCTCCATAATACGACCATGAAATAGCTGTTGAAAATGCAAAGAGGAGAAGGCCAATTGAAACCACGTATTTGCCCCATCCGCCAAGAATGCTTCTGCTGAAAGCTTCAGTAGTAAGCTGAGCGCTGTGTACCAGAGACTTACCTGTAATAGTGAGAGAAGCTGACGCAGGTTGCCATTTCCCGTTTACAACATCAATTTTACCGGTAAAAGGCTGTTTGCTTTCATTGAATGTCATTGCTTCAGCAACCGACCTTGAAGATATCAAAGTAATCGGAGTAATCAGCTTGCCTTCAACTACCTCCAGCTGACCATTAAATAAAGGTAAAGCCTCACCGTTTCTGACAAAATTCATGATCGCAGTTTTCTCTGCAGGAATATTTTCATCATATTTCTGATTCAGAAAAACCATATCGGCACTCTGAAACTGGTTTTCAACTTTCTCTGTCCAGACTCCTGAGGAAAGAACAACCAGACCGGTCAGGGTACAGATAATTATTGTATCAATAAATGGCTCAAGAATTGCAACCATGCCTTCTGAAACCGGTTCAGGAGCTCTTGCTGCCGAGTGGGCAATTGGTGCCGATCCCTGTCCTGATTCATTTGAAAACAATCCTCTGTTAACACCCCTGTTTATTGCAAATGCGACTGAAGCACCCATAAATCCTCCTGCTGCGGCTGTTCCGGTAAATACTGTAGAGAATAGAGCAATAAAAGATGGAATAATGTTCTCATAATTAGTTCCGATTACAAAAAGAGCTCCGATAAAATAGAAAATCGCCATGCCCGGCACCAGCTTTTCAGTAACCTTTGCAATTCTTTTTATCCCTCCGATAATAATTAATGCAAGAAGTAGCGAAAGTACTGCTCCTGTGACAATATGGTTTATACCGAATGTTGCAAATACCGAATTGGATATGCTGTTAATCTGTGGCAGGCTTCCTGTTCCGAAAGATGACAGAACTGTTGCAGCGGCAAAAAAAGCACCAACAACTGCACCAATTTTAATAACCTTTCCGCTTTTGGTTGTATAGTTTAATCTTTTTTTCATGTAATACATAGGTCCGCCCGAAATGGTACCATCTGGTAATACATCGCGATATTTGTGTGAAATAGTTACCTCAACCATTTTTGTACACATTCCTATAGCTGCAGTAACAAGCATCCAGAAGAGTGCTGCCGGACCGCCAAGGTGAATGGCAAGGGCAACACCTGCTATATTTCCTGTTCCCACAGTACCTGACAAGGCAGTCGAGAGTGCCTGAAAATGAGAAGTATCGCCAACATCAAGATGATGATCATACTTTCCTTTTACCACGTCTATTGCATGACGGAAGTATCTGAACTGTGGAAAGCCAAGGTATATTGTAAAAAAGACTCCGGTACCGAGAAGAAGTATTACAAACCAGGGGTGCCCTCCGATGTATCCGTCAAGCATAATCAGGAAATCATTGATTTTTTGCATAAAACAGTTTTTTAAAGATTAGGTAAAAGGGTTAAAGGCAAATGTAACAAATTCTGAATAAGTCAGAGGAGAAAAATTTACTACTTTTGAACACATATTAATAATCAGAAAATAATTCACAAATATCCAAAAATCAATATCATGAGTAACACCAAACTACTGACTTTCAAATTAGTATATATAATAATATTATTATCAACATCAGGTATTAAAGCTCAGATCGCAGATCCTCCCTTTCTGAAATACATGAATCATCCATGGGTCGACTCAGTATTTAAGACACTCACAATTGAGCAGCAGATAGCACAGTGCATATGGATTGCAGGTTATTCGAACAGGGATGTCTCTCATGAGGTTGAGGTAAGTGATATTATCAGAAAATATGGGATTGGAGGAATTGTTTTCTTCCAGGGTACTGCTGCAAAACAGGCAGAACTGACAAATTACTATCAGAAGATTTCAAAAGTTCCTCTTCTAATCACGCTGGATGCAGAGTGGGGAATCGGAATGCGGCTTGATAATGTTGAGAAGTTCCCGTATCAGATGACACTTGGAGCTATTAAGGATGATTCTCTTATCTACCAGTTTGGAAAGGCTGTTGCTCTTCAGTTCAAAAGACTCGGAATGCACATGAATCTTGCACCTGATGCCGATGTTAATGTTAATGCTGCAAATCCTGTTATTAACTACAGATCATTCGGAGAGAACAGGGAAAATGTTGCTGATAAGGCTCTGATGTACATGAAGGGAATGCAGGATAATGGAATTCTTGCTACCGGAAAACATTTTCCCGGACATGGTGATACCAATGTGGATTCACACCTCGACCTGCCATTAATTACTCATAACAGAGAGAGACTCGACAGCATAGAACTTTTCCCGTTCCGTAAATTAATAAATGAAGGAATCGGAAGTGTAATGACAGCCCACCTTAATCTCCCGTCACTCGACACATTATCAGGGCTCCCTTCTACCCTTTCACCGGTAATAATTAAAGGCCTGCTGAAGGATGAACTTGGCTTCAGAGGACTTGTGATAACTGATGCAATGAACATGAAAGGTGTAACCAAATTCTTCATCCCCGGTGAAGCTGATGCAAAAGCTCTTCAGGCTGGTAATGATGTTGCTGAGTTCGTAACTGATGTTGAAGCCACTATCAGGGAAACTAAGAACTATATTACATCAAAGAAACTGACAAACGAAGATATTGCTCTGAAATGCAAGAAGATACTGGCACTCAAATACTGGGCCGGATTAAACAGATTGCAGCCTGTTGAGAAAATTAACATTGATGCTGAGCTATCCCCTTCTTCAACAAAAGCACTTATAAGGAACCTCTATGCAAATGCACTCACTGTGCTCAATAATAATAAGGATCTGATACCGCTAAAGAATCCGGATAAATTAAAGATTGCTACTCTGGCAATTAACAGGAACTCAATTACAACATTTCAGAAAAGGGTATCAAAATATTTCCCTGCTGATAATTTCCAGATAAATCCGTCTGATACAGCAGCTTCAGGTAAGGTTTTGAAGAAACTTTCAGATTATGATCTGGTTATAACCGGCATTTACAACCTTGACCAGAGGCCAAATATGGGCTTTGGCATTAAACCTGAACTTGAGGATTTTTTAAATAAACTCATTTCAGGTAATAAAACTATTATAACATGGTTTGGGAATCCATATGGAATAGACAAAATTAATTCATTGAGAAACTCTGATGGCCTGATTGTATCCTATCAGGAGAATGAATATACTGAAGATCTATCAGCGCAGCTTATTTTCGGCGGTATCGGATCGAAAGGAGTACTCCCCGTAACTATAAATGAAAAATGGCCGGGAGGATTCGGAATAGAGACAAACGGTTCAATAAGAATGCAATACGGGTTACCTGAAAGTGCAGGAATATCTTCAGAAGTACTTTACAGAAAAGTCGATTCTATTGTAAAGGCAGGACTTGCCGCAGGCGCTTATCCTGGTTGTGAAGTTATGATTGCCAGAAAAGGAGTTGTAATTTTAAATAAAACATATGGCTATCAAACGTTTGAGAACAGAATTTCAGTTCATGAAGATGACCTTTTTGATCTGGCTTCCGTAACCAAAGTTTCCGCCGGACTGCCTGGTTTATTACTGCTTGACACCCGGGGAAAGTTCTCACCTGATGAGACTCTCGGAACATATCTGCCTGATTTCAGGAAAACCAATAAGGGTAACATCGGAATGAGGGATTTTCTTACTCATCAGGCCGGACTTACTCCATTTATCCCTTTCTGGAAGGAGACTTTAAAGGCGAACGGGAAATTTAAGCGGAATATCTTTGACTCTGAATTCACTGAAAAATATCCCTATGAAGTAGCAAACGGACTCTATATAAATAAAAACTACAGCAGGAAAATGTTTAAAGAGATTATTAAGAGTCCTCTAGGAGAGAAAAAGTATGTCTATTCTGATCTTACATTTATAATTACTCCCCTCATTATAGAAAAGTTATCAGGTGAAAAGTGGTATAACTTTGTTACAGAGAATGTTTACAAAAAAATCGGCGCGTATGACATAGGATTTAATCCATATCAGAGGTATCCCTTAAGCAGGATAGTCCCGACTGAGTATGATTCATTGTTCAGAAAACAGCAGCTGCACGGGACGGTTCATGATGAAGGCGCTGCCATGCTTGGAGGAATATCAGGCCATGCAGGTCTGTTTGCTACCGCAAATGATCTTATGAAACTTATGGAGTTGTATCGCAGGATGGGAGAATACGGAGGCGAACAGATTATAGCACATGATGTTCTTAAAGAATATACTTCTGTTCAGTTCCCTGAGAACAGGAATCGTCGGGGATTAGGGTTCGACAAACCGCTTCTGAATAATGCAGAACTCTCAGAAAAAGAGGCATATCCGGCAAAAAGTGCATCACCTTCAAGCTTTGGGCATTCGGGCTATACAGGCACGTTTGTATGGGTTGATCCGGATAAGGAAATAAGCTACGTTTTTCTATGCAACAGGGTTTATCCTACAAGAAACAATAATCTTCTCTCCGATATGAATATAAGATCAGGTATACTGCAGGCAATTTATGATTCGATAATAAAATAAGCAGAAGAACTGACACAGAGAGACACAGAGGAGTCACCGAGCTTCACAGAGAAGAAGTAAAAAATAAAAACCAGACTGCTAAAAGCAATCTGGTTTAATTTTTGGTGCCCAGAACAAGACTCGAACTTGCACACCCTTGCGAGCACCAGCCCCTCAAGCTGGCGTGTCTACCAATTTCACCATCTGGGCGAAGAAAGGCTTAAAGGCGTAGAGGCACAATGGCTCAACGGCTTCAAGCTATTTATAAATACTTCAAAAGAACGTTATCAATAACCGGCAAAAGCCTTTGCGCCCTTGCGACTTTAAGCCTTAATGCCGTCTTTTGTGCCCAGAACAGGACTCGAACCTGCACATCATTACTGACACTAGTCCCTGAAACTAGCGCGTCTACCAATTTCGCCATCTGGGCTCAGGGAGATAGCGGGTGCAAAAGTAAAAAATATTTTTTAAAAGACAATAGTGAAGAGAAGTAATTGAAAATAAAATAAAGTCGGAAGACCGGAGATGGAAGACCGGAGACCGAAGTTGTACGAATAAACAACTTAATGCATTTTAGCTATTATTATTAAAACAATTAATTTTATTATATGTTAACAAAAATATAACCATTAAAATGCGAATTATTAATTAAAAGTATATTTTTGCTCCCTGATTAACAGATATGAACAATCAGATAATTAGAAATAGGTGGTGTATTAAACATCTGGAATACAGGTCGTAATTATCTTATTGTTAAGTGTGTGATTATTAAGATAACATGGCCTGCAGATAGTTGCAGGTTTTTTTTTAAAGTGAAATAGTATGAAAATTATGAAATTCGGTGGTACTTCAGTGGGAAGTCCTGACAGGATGAGGGCACTGATACCATTAATAAATGATAATGATAGAAAAATAGTTGTGCTATCGGCTATGTCGGGCACCACAAACAGCCTTGTGGAGATAACAGATCTTCTGTATGCCGATAAAATTGATGAGGCGTCGCGGAAAAATGACGAGCTTAAAGTCAGGTATCACAAAGTCGTGGATGACTTACTTACTATTGAGTCTTTTAATAAGGAAGGACATGAACTGATCGATTCTCATTTTGAATATATAAGCAATTTTACCCTCAGGGTTTTCACAAAGCTGCAGGAGAAGGCAATTCTTGCGCAGGGAGAACTAATATCAACTGCTTTGTTTCATTTGTTACTTAAGGAAAAGAATATAAAATCGGTTCTCATTCCTGCTCTGAGCTTCATGCGAATAGATAAGGACGGGGAACCTGATTCATTCTATATAAAAGAAAACATCACAAGGGAGCTGGGGAATTATACTTCCGAGAATATTATTATTACCCAGGGATTCATCTGCAGAAATGCATACGGTGAGATTGACAACCTTAAACGTGGCGGCAGCGACTTTACAGCATCAATAATTGGTGCCGCTATCGGGGCTTCAGAAATTCAGATCTGGACAGATATCAATGGATTCCATAATAACGATCCACGATATGTTGAGAATACAAAAGTAATCAGGGAGATATCTTTTGATGAAGCAGCAGAACTTGCATATTTCGGGGCAAAGATCCTTCACCCATCAAGCGTGAACCCTGCCAGAGAAAAAAATATCCCGGTGAGGTTAAAGAATACAATGGAACCCGAAGATGTCGGCACACTCATCACGTCTTCTTCAGTTCTTCTTGATTATAAGGCTGTTGCGGCTAAAGATGGTATTTCAGTTTTAAGGATCAGGTCAGACAGGATGTTAATGGCCTATGGATTTCTGAGAAAGGTGTTTGAAATATTTGAAGCTTACAGGACACCAATCGACATGATCACAACTTCCGAAGTAGCTGTTTCAATTACAATTGATAATCCTGAATTTATCAACCAGATTGCGAAGGACCTCAGAGAACTGGGAAGTGTGGAGGTTGAGCAAAATCAGTCAATAATCTGCATTGTTGGCGACTTCAGGACGGAGCGTACCGGTTCTGCCCCTGAAATATTTGAGGCACTCAACACGATCCCTCTTAAAATGATCTCTTATGGAGGAAGTCCTAACAGTCTTTCCCTGCTGATTGACACATCAAACAAGATTGAAGCACTCAGATTACTCAGCAAACATCTTTTTAATTAAAAAATGATCGATAAACAGATTATAGAAAAATTCAGGGAAATAGAAACACCGTTTTATTACTATAACCTTGATAGCCTCAGATCAACACTTGATGTAGTAAAAAAAGAATCGGAAAATTCAGGCTATAAAATTAATTATGCAGTAAAAGCCAACTTCAATCCAAAGATAATGAAGCTTATCTCTTCATACGGATTTGGAGCAGACTGCGTCAGCTGGAATGAGATTGAAAGAGCAATTGAAACTGGATTCAACCCTACTGATATAGTATTTGCCGGAGTAGGAAAAACTGATAAGGATATTGAACTGGCACTTGGAAAAGATATTTTCTGTTTCAACTGCGAATCAATTCCTGAGATGGAGGTCATCAATTCAATAGCAGGTAAACTTGGCAAAAAGGCAACTATTGCATTAAGGATTAATCCCTATATTGAAGCTCATACTCATAAATATATCACAACAGGTGTTGAAGAGAGTAAATTCGGGATCAACACCTGGGAACTGGATGAAGTTCTGAGACAGCTTAACTTCCTGAATAATATAGAGCTTAAAGGAATTCACTTTCATATCGGTTCACAGATAACCAGGATGTCTGTATTCAAAAGTCTTTGTACACGAATTAATGAATTACAGGATTGGTTTGCCACCAGGAATATCAGTCTTGAAGTAATAAATGTAGGCGGAGGTTTAGGTATAGATTATGAGAATCCGGGAAAGAGACCTCGTTTTGAAGAGTATTTCTCAATGCTTCATGAGCTGATTGATCTGAGGCCGGGCCAGACGATACACATTGAACCTGGAAGATCAATAGTAGGGCAATGCGGATCGCTGATATCAAGAGTATTATATATTAAAAACGGAAGCAACACTCAGTTTGCCATTATTGATGCCGGCATGACAGACCTGATCAGACCGGCTCTTTACCAGGCCCATCATAAGATAGAAAATCTCACATCAGAGGGCAGGATTTATAGGTACGATGTTGTTGGCCCGATATGCGAATCGGCTGATACTTTCGGAAAATACATTGAAATTCCGGAAACAAAAAGAGGTGATATTCTTGCGATCAGGTCCGCAGGTGCATATGGTGAAACTATGGCTTCTAGGTATAATCTCAGGGATTTGCCAAGAACAGTTTTTTCTGACGAAATCTGAAAAATGATACTGGCCTAAAATAAATAGAGACACGAAGCATCGCGTCTCTACAAATATTATTATTTTGGTGTGTTCTGATACGCGATGCATCGCGTCTCTACCAATCTAAAATTTGAGAATGCCCAGACTATAAAGAAATACCGCAGCAATTGCTATAGGAGCAACATACTTAACAATAAACATAAATACCGGTATATATCCTGCTTTTAACGCTCCATCATTTGTCAGCTCTTTCTTTGTCATTTTCGGACTAAAGAACCATCCGATAAAAATCACAATAAAGAATCCTCCAACCGGCAGCATTACATTTGAAGTGAGATACTCAAGAATACCAAAGACATTCTTGCCCATTATAGTAAGATTGCTAAGACTACCGAGTGAAGCCACTGTGACCAGTCCAAGAACAGAAACTGCAAGAGTAGCTGCTATTGTTGCTTTACGTCGTGTAAGTTTCAATTCTTCAACCATATAGGCGACAATTACTTCCAGAATAGATATTGTTGATGTCAGAGCTGCAACAGCGAGAATAATAAAAAACATCATTGCGAAGAACTCACCGAATGGCATTTTCTGAAAAACGCCCGGCAAAACGACAAATGTAAGCCCTGTTCCAGATGCCGGAGATCCTCCAAGAGCAAATACAGCGGGAAAGATTGCGATACCGGCAAGTATAGCTATAGAAGTATCAGCAAGGACAACCAGAAGAGAAGAGGTTGCAAGATTATCACTTTTACGAATATATGAACCATATGTTATCAGAGTACCCATTCCAATGCTCAAAGAAAAGAATGCCTGACCCAGTGCCTCAAGAATAACTTTTGAAGTAATCTTGCTGAAATCGGGATGGAACAGAAAACGCAACCCCTCTCTTGAGCCTTCCAATGTTATTGATCTTATGCATAATAAAACCAATAACAGAACCAGAATTGGCATCAAAAGCTTAGTGTACCGTTCTATTCCTTTCTGAACACCGGATAATATAATAAGTCCGGTAAAGCCCATAAATATTATAAACCAGAGATACGGACGGAATGATCCTTTCTGAAACGTTTCAAACATCGAAGTTAGTTCAGCCTCACTCTTACCAAATAAATTTCCTGTTACTGTCTGATAAAAATATTCAAGTGTCCAGCCGGCCACAGTTGTATAAAATGCAAGTATCATGAATGCAGCGGCAATACCCATAAGTCCGATTAAGTACCACGGTTTTCCCGGGGCAAGAAGTTTAAAAGCCCCGAACGGGTTTTTCTGAGCTGCGCGGCCAATTATGAATTCTGAGGTCATAACAGGGATTCCAATACCGACTACAATTATGAGGTAAACAAACAGGAATGCTGCTCCTCCATTTTCACCTGCCACATATGGAAACCTCCAGATATTACCAAGTCCGATTGCCGAACCAGCAACAGCAGCAATTACACCGAATTTACTTGTAAAACTACCTCGTTCATCATTAAAGGGCTCACTCATAATAATTTACAAACTTTATAATTTATACTTACAGATATTAATTTTGAATTCAAAAGATATTTAATATTCTCTGATTTCGGCGCCAATTTATAAATAATAAGGCAACACCCTGCATTATGTATAATAAAATTGTTTTCCCATTTTATAAACAAATATTATAGTATACTTTTACCAGCACTTAATATAAATATGAATCATATGAGACGATCACTGCTATTAGCTTTTTCAATCCTGGCAATCTCATGTTCCCCGGTAAGAAAATATCAGACTTTGCCATCTGTACTGGCCTGGGAGAAAGATATTCAGAAATTTGAGGAGCTTGATAAATCAGAAACTTATTCACCCGATGCCATTCTTTTTGCAGGCAGCTCAAGCATCAGACTATGGTCAACACTTGCAACAGATATGGCTCCTTATCCTGTAATACAAAGAGGTTTCGGAGGCTCCAGATTAAGTGACGTAGCCGTTTATGCTGAACGGATCTTCGAACCTCATCCATGCAAAGCTATATTACTTTTTATTGCTAACGACATAGCAGGTACTGATCTGGATAAAAGTCCGGAGGAAGTTGCGGAACTGTTTAAAAGTGTATTGAAGACAATCAGAAAAAGTCATCCGGAGACCCCGGTATTCTGGATTGAAGTGACACCATGTTCTTCCCGCTGGAAAGTATGGCCTGAGATTCAGAAAGCCACTGCCCTTATAAGAGAAATATGTGTAAATCAAAAGAATACCTATTCAATCAGAACTGATTTCGCATTTCTTAACAGTGAGGGGAAACCTAAGGATGAACTCTTTATAAAAGACCTGCTTCATCTTAATCCTGACGGATATGCTGTATGGACAGATATAATTAAAAAGGAGCTTAAAAAAGTTGTGCCAATCCCTGATGTTGAGATCATTGCTCACAGAGGAGCTTCCTACCTTGCCCCGGAAAACAGTGTTGCTGCTTCAAAACTTGCATGGAAACTCGGAGCCGATGCTGTTGAGTGTGATATCTATCTGTCGAAGGATGGCCGTATAATGGTCAATCATGACGGAACAACCAAAAGGACCTCAGGAAAAAACTATACTATTAAGGATACTCACTCTGATACACTCAGGAAACTGGATATCGGTCTTTGGAAAGACCCCGCATACAAAGGTGAAAAGATACCATTCCTGGAGGAGATTATTCAGGAAGTACCTGCCGGAAAAGAACTTGTTGTTGAGATCAAATGCGGAAGTGAAGTACTTCCCGAGTTGAAAAAGACTGTAACCAGGTACGGGGTAAACAAAAGATTCGTCTTTATCGGATTTGATTTTCAGACCATCAGCGACACCAAGAAAGCATTTCCTGAAAATGCCTGTTACTGGCTTTGCAGCAACGCCGATCTGCTTAAAAAAAATCTGCCTCTGGTACTACAATCGGGTCTTGAGGGAATCAGTCTGAGCTGGAATATAACTACCAGGGAAGTAGTAAATGATGCGGGCAGACTGAATCTTGAATTATTCAGCTGGACAGTTGATAATCCCGAAGAGGCAAAACGGCTTATTTCACTTGGTGTTAAAGGAATAACAACAAATCGTCCGGGGTGGCTTAATGAACAAATTGGAAAGGATTGATGGTTTTGGGCTACAAAAGTTGATTGCTAAAGGTTCAGGAGATTCCTCGCTGCCGCTCGGAATGACAGTGTTTACGATGGAAAAAGGGGGAAAGAAATGGCGATTCGCTGATAATTATTAAACAGTTCTAATTTAGCTTGCGAATCGCCATTTCTTTCCCCTCTACAATTCATAAATCCATGTCATCCTGAGCGATAGCGAAGGATCTCCTGAGTCCAGCAGGAGTCTAGGGTTTTGCATGTAGTGTGGTCCTACTTATTTACCCTTCTTGCATACATTTCTTCCCAGCCTTCAGTATCTGTTCCTGATAAAGGCTGAACCTTGCTGTCTGCTTTTCTTTCAAGTTTCCTGATTACCATTGAGCGTTCACCTCTGGCAGAACCTTTTGTATGCTGCACGTAGTCTACCCATGCAACGAATCTGTTAATAGAATGTGGTATAACTTCAGCTGTCCGTATAAATCCGATGTCTTCATTACGAAGAGTATAATTATCATGATCGGTTTCCCATACATCAACATAATATACCCATGGGCCCAAACCAGAGAATACCACTTTACCATATTTATCTGTCCATCCTTCAGTTACCTTTCCTTCCTGTGCGTCCCAGTCTGTAATTGAGCCATACAAAATAACACTTGCATTCGGA
The DNA here is from genome assembly GCA_016709865.1 of Bacteroidales bacterium. Classification (NCBI taxonomy): domain Bacteria; kingdom Pseudomonadati; phylum Bacteroidota; class Bacteroidia; order Bacteroidales; species Bacteroidales bacterium. Next base: position 313,681 of record JADJLX010000005.1, on the reverse strand, counting down.
ACAATATATTCATCATAATACTCCCTTACTTCAATTTCAAGAAGAGTTGGTATTACAACATCAATAGTCATTGTAGCATTATCCTCCAGGCCTTTTTTCGAAATAGCTTTCAGAGTTACAACGAAGCTGCCTGAACCGGTAAAAATATGGCTTGGATTTTCTGCTTTTGAGATGAAACCATCACCGAAATCCCATTCAAAACTAGTTGCATTCTGTGAGTCGTTCGTAAAGAAGACCTCCTGCCCTACTGCAGGTTCAACGGTATCTGAATAAAAATGAGCTTCGGGAATTGATTCGCATGAATAGAGAACCAGCGAAATAAAAAGAGAGAGATAAATAAGCCGTTTCATAATTTTAGTATTAATCGTTCAAAAGTACAGTTTCAAAATACGTGCCACAAATTTAGAAAAAGTCGGAAGACGGAAGACCGAAGACCGAAGTAAAAAGCAAAATAATTTTTATGACTTCCTCCATACAACATTCTAAATGCGTTCCGGATAATGAGATTTATTTGCCGCACTTCGACTTCCGTCTCCGGTCTTCCAGCCTGTTACAAAATACCATTTAGATATAAAAAAATTTCTTATCTTTGCACTCCTATAAAAAAGTGCACAGAATGATAAAGATAACTTTTCCTGATGGTTCTGAAAGAGAGTATGAGAAAGGGACCAGCAGTCTTGAGATTGCCGAAAAAATTAGCCCCAGGCTGGCAAAAGAGGTCTATTCCGCTACAGTAAATGGCGAAGTATGGGATTTAATGCGTCCTATCGAAACTGATGCCACGCTTAAGCTTCATAAATGGGAAGATGAAGAAGGTAAACACGCTTTCTGGCACTCATCTGCACACCTTATGGCAGAAGCTCTCGAATCACTATATCCGGGAATTAAATTTGGTATTGGTCCGGCAATTGAAAACGGATTCTATTATGATGTTGATCCGGGTGAAGGAAAAGTGATTACAGAGGCTGATCTCATTACAATTGAGAACCGTATGAAGGAGCTTGCTGCTAAAAACCTTACCTACAGCCGCAGAGCAGTAAGTAAAAAAGAGGCTATTGATATCTTCACAAAGAAAGGTGATGAATACAAAACTGAACTTATAAGCGAGCTTGAAGATGGTACGATAACCCTGTATACCCAGGGTAACTTTACAGATCTTTGCCGCGGACCACATCTGCCCTCAACTGAACCGCTTAAAGCGATAAAACTTCTCAGTATTGCCGGCGCCTACTGGAGAGGCAATGAGAAACGCAAAATGTTAACCAGAATTTATGGTATCACATATCCCAAGCAGAAACTGCTTGATGACTACCTTGTTTTTCTTGAGGAGGCAAAAAGAAGGGACCACAGAAGGATCGGAAAAGAGCTAGAATTATTTGCTTTTTCACAAAAAGTGGGAATGGGACTCCCTTTATGGCTGCCAAAAGGATCTGATATAAGGCAGAACCTTATTACTTTCCTTACAAAGGAACTAAGAAAAAGAGGTTATAAGATAGTTACAACCCCGCATATTGGCAATGTAAATCTTTATAAGACTTCAGGCCATTTTGAGAAGTACGGAGCCGATTCATTTCAGCCTATCTCAACACCACAGGAAGGTGAACAGTTTATGCTCAAACCAATGAACTGTCCGCACCATTGTGAAATATATAACGCTACTCCACACTCATACAAGGATATGCCACTCAGAATGGCAGAATTCGGAACCGTATACAGGTATGAGCAGAGCGGTGAGCTTCACGGACTCACAAGAGTAAGAAGCTTTACCCAGGATGATGCACACCATTTCTGCAGGGAAGACCAGCTAAGAGAGGAATTTAAAAGCATTATAGACCTTATCCTGTATATATATAAGATAGTTGGCTTCACTGAATATTCGGCTCAGGTATCGTTACGTGATCCTGATAACAAACAAAAATATATTGGTTCGGATGAAAACTGGGAGAGAGCTGAACGCGATATCATTGAAGCAGCTGCAGAGAAAAACCTTGTAACAACTGTCGTTACCGGTGAAGCTGCATTCTATGGACCAAAGCTCGACTTCATGGTAAAAGATGCCATAGGAAGAAAATGGCAGCTTGGTACAATACAGGTTGACTATAACCTTCCTGAAAGATTTGACCTGACATATAACGGAAGCGATAATCAGAAGCACCGACCGGTGATGATACACCGCACAATCTTCGGATCGATGGAAAGATTTGTGGCCGTCCTTATTGAAAACACAGCCGGCAAATTTCCATTATGGCTTGCGCCGGAAAAAAGCAGTCATTTTACCGATTAGTGAAAAATTCAATGATTATGCAGGAAAAGTTTTGGAAATTCTAAATAATTCCGATATTTGCACACTAATTGACGAAAGAAGCGAAAAGATAGGTAAGAAGATCAGGGATAATGAATTAAAGAGGATTCCCTACCTTCTTATAATAGGCGAAAAAGAGGTTGAGAACGGAACAATTGCTGTAAGAAAGCAGGGAGAAGGCGACAAAGGGAGCATGAAAGTTGAAGAATTCGTCAGTTTTATAAACGAAGAGATTAAAAAAGAGATTGCATTTTAATGCACGATAGGAATTTTAAGTATTAACAAAAATTAGGAGGAAAGAGCTATAGCTTTACCAATCAGGCGAAGCCCGGCAAGGGTTACCCAGCCGGCTCACAAAATTAATAACAGGATCACAGCAAAAGTGGTCAGAGTTGTAGGCGAAGAAATAGAAGCAGAGGTGATGAGCATTCAGGATGCTTTGAAGCTGGCTGATTCTCTGGAACTTGATCTTGTTGAAATTTCTCCAAACGCGGAACCTCCCGTATGCAAAATTGTTGATTACCAGAAATTTCTTTATCAGCAGAAGAAAAAGCAGAAAGAGATTAAAGCCAAAACATCAAAGGTTGTGGTGAAAGAGATCAGATTCGGACCTAACACCGATGACCATGATTACAACTTTAAGCTCAAACATGCAATGAAATTCCTCGAAGAGGGGGCAAAAGTCAGAGCATATGTGTTCTTTAAAGGAAGATCAATATTATTCAAGGAGCAGGGTGAAGTGCTTTTGCTTCGTTTTGCCAACGACCTTGAAGAATACGGAAAAGTAGAACAGTTGCCGCGACTGGAGGGAAAAAGGATGATTGTTTCTTTTTCTCCAAAAAAGAAAAAATAGTTTTTTAATATATCTGAAAGAGAGAAATGCCAAAAATGAAGACGAATTCGGGTGCAAAGAAGAGATTTTCTTTGACCGGAACAGGAAAGATCAAGCGTAAGCATGCATTTAAGAGTCACATCCTGACAAAAAAGACAACAAAGCGTAAGAGAAATCTTGGCTATGCTGGCGAGGTTCACAAAACAGACCTTAAAAATGTCAAGTTGATGCTCGCAATGAGGTAGTTGCCCGACGCATTGATAAAAAAATTATAGTATTAACAGATTGTTCAGCAAATAAGAGTCACATAAGACCGCTGACATTCAAAAAAAATGAGTTATGCCAAGATCAGTAAACGCAGTTGCATCACGTGCCAGAAGAAAAAAGGTACTTAAGGCAACAAAAGGGAACTTCGGTTCAAGAAGAAATGTAATAACAGTTGCAAAGAATACCCTCGACAAAGGTATGGGGTATGCTTACCGCGACAGGAAGAAAAAGAAAGGCCTCTTCAGGGCTTTATGGATTCAGAGAATAAACGCAGGTGTACGTCAGTACGACATGAGTTATTCCGAATTCATTGGAAAAGTAGCTAAAAAAGGTATTACACTTAACAGAAAAACACTTGCCGACCTGGCAATGAATCATCCGGAAGCTTTCAAAGCTATCGTTGAGAAAGTTAAGTAGATAGAATTATATATTAACAGAAAGCCGACTCTGAGGGTCGGCTTTTTTACTAAATATCATTGACCGAAGACGGAAGACGGAAGACCGAAGAAAGAAACTGCTTCCGTCTTCCGTCATCAGACTTCCGGCTTATCTAGCCTTCATAAACATTCTGCTCCACCTGATACGCTTAAGCCCGTCAGCCTCCTTATCAAGCGATAGCCATATAAACTTTGGTTTGCCTACAACATGGTCTTCAGGTACAAATCCCCAGTACCTTGAATCAGCTGAGTTGTGACGGTTATCACCCATCATCCAGTAATAATCCATCTTAAACGTATAACTATCGGCAGGTGCATTATTAATATATACGGTACTGCCTTCAGTTCTCAGGTCATTATTCTCGTATGCATCGATAATTCTCTCATATAAACATAAATTAGAGGTATCAATCTTAACAGTGGTACCTTTAACAGGAATCCATATAGGGCCGTAATTATCTTCATTCCACCCATATACAGGATTATACGGGAAAATATGAGGAGCATATTCCCCTACCCTGGCGTAAATCGGAGATACCTCTGTTACATTGGAAAACTTCGAGATTGCAGTAACATTTCCTTTGGTCAGTGGTAAAAGATAAGCTGATCCGGAGATAGTATTCTGGTCATATCTTGTTATTCCCAGCCTTTCAAAAGCTTTTGGATTTATTGTGGTGCCGTTAGTCCCCACAACATAGGTAGTCTGCTGTGTTCCATTGTCTTCAACAACTTTACCATTAACATACAGAATTCCCGATTTAATCATAACTGTATCACCCGGTATTCCAATGCACCTCTTCACATAGTTATCTCTCCTGTCGACCGGACGATAAATAACTGTATAGTTTTCTCTTATCTCTTTTCTTGCTTGCTGAAGATAATATGCATCGGTCTGAGGAACTGACCCGTCAAATTTATTTCTGTCCTTAAGATCCCTGGCTCTTCTTCTTACAATTTCATAATAGCTTGTTGTCTGTTCTTCCACAACAACTGTATCGCCGGCAGGAAAGTTAAATACTATAGGGTCATTATTCTTTACCTGTCCGCCCCCTGAAAGCCGCTTATAAGGTCTGAGAATAAGATTTGACCATGACTTACCTTTAGTCAGTGGCATAGTATGCTGGGTAAATGGAAATGCTATGGGTGTGTTAGGCAATCGTGGTCCATATGCAAGCTTGCTGACAAAAAGATGATCGCCGACAAGCAGCGATTTCTCCATCGACGGAGTAGGGATCCTGTAATTCTGGAAAAGAAAGATATTAATGAGTGTAACTGCTATCACAGCAAAAATCAGAGCATCGAGCCATTCAATAAAAGCACTGTTCTTCTGATGCCTTTTCTTCCAGAAAGTCCAGTTAACTCTCTCGGTAATATACATATCATATATTACACCCAGCCCGATAAGGAGCCAGAAGTTACCTATCCAGATAACAACAAGGAGATATATAACTGCAGTGATCGCAAATCTTACATACTTTTTTGATAAAAACTCATTCATGACACTTTTTTTAAAGATCGGTAAAAGTAGAAATAATTATCAGAATCCCATTACATCTTCCATTGTGAATACTCCATGTCTCGAATGAATATATTCAGCTGCCACCACAGCTCCCAGAGCGAAACCTTTCCTGTTTTTGGCTTCATGTCTGAGACTTATCGTATCAATCTCCGAATCCCAGGTAACTGTATGCGTACCGGGTACCAGGCCTTCCCGGACTGAGGTAACTGGGATCATTGATTCCTTGTTTTCCTTATCATGACACCATCCGTAGTATCCCTTATGATTATCCTTTATGCCGTCGGAAAGGGTTATTGCTGTACCACTTGGTGCATCAAGCTTCTTTGTATGATGGATCTCTTCTATCGAAACAGAATAGTCAGAGTAAAGATCCATCTGCCTGGCCAGCTCCTTATTCAGTCTGAAAAGCAGATTCACTCCTATGCTGAAATTTGATGAGTGGATAAAAGAAGTATTAAATTTCCTGCATGCTGCTACTGCTTCATCATATTTAGCCAGCCATGCTGTAGTTCCCGAGACAACGGGCACCCTGTTCTCAATACATTTAATCACATTTTCAAACGCTGCTTCTGGCGATGAGAACTCGATTGCCGCATCAATTCCCTTTAAATTTTCTGAATTAAGGTCACCGGCATTATCCTGATCAATAATCAGTTTAACCACATGACCTCTTTTTAGGGCAATTGCTTCAATTTCATGCCCCATTCTTCCATAACCAATCAACGCAATATTCATTTCCGGAAAGTTTCTGCGAAAATACCTGTTTTGATGTTGTGAATATCATAAAAATCGAACAAAAATCTTAAGGTGATGTTAAATTTCTTGGTGTTTCTTTGTGCCTTAGAGCCTTAGTGGCGAAAATAAGTGCCACCAAGACACCAAGGCACCAAGGTTCACTAAGAAATATATTTTAAACAAAAAAATTCATATATTTCCTCAAATAAATAACCTTGTAATGAATAATATAATAGTCACATTATCAGCAATAACCATGATATCAATAAGTGCCTGTTCGCAACCTGAGAAGGCCGACCTGGTGATTATAAACGGAAAGGTTCTCACAATTGATAAAGAGAATCCTTCTTCTGAAGCAATTGCCATAAAAGGAGAGACAATAATTGCTGTTGGGACCACAGCACAAATTTCAAAACATATTCTGGACGGGACAACTAAAGTAATTGATGCACAGGGAAAGCTTGTGCTCCCCGGTTTTAATGATGCTCACGTTCATTTTGGTCCGCTTGATCCCGATTACGTAGAACTTCGGTATACCACCGATCCGAATGTTATTACAGAGAAGGTTAAAGCGCAGGTTGCCAGATCAAAACCGGGAGAACTTATAAGTGGCGGGCACTGGGAACATGAGATGTTCACTGATAAAAAATGGCCGTCAAAAGAGCTACTCGATAAAGTTGCTCCAAATAATCCGGTTGTACTCAGCAGGGCCGACGGACACTCTGTTCTTGTTAATTCATATGTACTGAAGGCTTCAGGAATAACCAAAAATTCTGTTAATCCTTTCGGAGGGGAGATCCAGAAAGATCCTGTTACCGGAGAGCCAACAGGAATACTTAAAGAGAAAGCAGAAAATCTTGTTAAGACAGGTGCTGCAAAAGCTGAAAGGACCGCTGAGCAGGAGAATGAGAGGATATGGCAGGGCTATCTTATGGCTTTGAAAGAAGCACGAGAGCTTGGAGTAACAAGTGTACAGATACCAGGAAGTGCTGATTTTGAAGCCTATAAAAAACTGCAGGAAAAAGGGGTCCTGACCAGCAGAATCGATATTGGAATGTCACTCACCGCTGATACAGTTTTGCTCAGGAAATATACTGAGCTTCAGAAACAGTATCCGGGAGAAGGAAACTGGTTGAGATTTGGTTACCTCAAGGCATTTATTGACGGAACAATTGGTTCAGGTACAGCTTTAATGTTTGAGCCTTTCAGCGACAATCCGGGTACATCCGGACTATCAATGATGCAATATGAAGAATTTGAAAATATGGTAGTTACAGCTGATAAATTCGGTTTTCAGATTGGTGTGCACGCAATTGGAGATAAAGGAAATAACTGGACTCTCAACGCTTACCAGAAAGCTCAGGAGGTAAATGGTAAACGCGACAGCCGTCACCGCGATGAACATGCCCAGACACTCCTTCTGACTGACATTCCAAGATTTGCTCAGCTAGGAGTTATCGCTTCAATGCAGCCGACACATTGTATTTCCGATAAAAAATTCTGTGAAAAACGAATAGGTTCCGAAAGAGCCAAAGGTGCATATGCATGGAAAAGCCTTGCTGATGCCGGTGCAATGCTGGCCTTCGGGACTGATTACCCCGTAGAACCACTTAATCCCATGGAGGGTCTGTACGCAGCTGTAACAAGAAAAGAAAGACTGGGAGAAGAAGGCGAAGGATGGTTCCCGAAAGAGAAAGTGACTATGGAAAAAGCAATTGAGTATTATACCCTCGGCGGCGCATATGCCCAGTTCATGGAAAACAGAAAGGGAATGATCAAAACAGGATACCTTGCTGATATTGTAATAACAGATAAGGATTTACTGACTATCCCCGAGAATGAGATAATGAAGACCAGGATCGATTATACAATTACCGGGGGGAAGGTGGTGTATTCATCAGGAAGATAAAGCCCCCTGTCCCGCCGAAGCGGGACATCCCCCTAAAGGGGGACTAATTTCGTGTAATTGATTAATTTTTAAATACATATAAGATTTAGCCCCCCTTTAGGGTGGTTGGGGGGCGCTACATTGAAAGCGATCCCAGAATCCTCATAGCTTCCTCCTGATTATTGCCGCAAAACTCCTCTTCAGCTGTAAATCCTTCGCATACCTGGGGTTTACCATTATTGTAAATAGCACATCTGTAATCATCCGTAAGGTGAATGCACCTCACTCCTGCCGGTTTGCCATCAGGCATTCCGGGGATCGGAGAAGAAATTGATAAGGCGATACAGCAGGCACCGCAGTTTTCACGACAATTCATATTATTGTATTAATAGGCTGAATGGCACAATGGCACAAAGGCTCAAAGGTAATAATTATCAAGCAATTTCTTGACTCGTCCTGATTTTTGTTTACAGAGTTTGTTGTTAATACTAAGATAACTTTACATTCATCTTTCTGATTGTTGGTAAAGTTTAGTTTTGTAGATATCTACAAAACTAAACTTTTTTCATCTTTTTGATATGCTTCTCTCTGTTTCCAGTAGTTTTTCCATTGTCTCTTAAGTACCCCTGAGTGTTTGTGTGCTTGATTTGGGGTAAATTTATCCAGACTATCATGTGGCCGATCATTATTATAAATGCTTATAATCTTATTAACTTCTTCTTTTGCTTTTGCTTTGGTTTTAATCTTAAGATCATATATCCATTCTGTTTTTAAAATGCCGTTAATCCGCTCTGCAATGGCGTTTTCAAGTGGATCGCCACTTTCAGTCATGCTAATCTGAAAGTCATTTTTCTGTAATAAATTTACATACTGCTCACAGCAATACTGACCGCCTCTGTCTGAGTGATGAAACACATTTTTAATTCCGGCTGGTAGCTGGCATAAAGCCATATACAATGCAATAATAGCATGTTTGGCTTCTAATGTATCTGCAATGCTCCAGCCTATTATTTTTCTTGAATAAGCATCAGTAATAAGAAAAAGATAAGTAAATCCCTCATCCGTTTCAATATAAGTTATATCGCTAACCCATAGCTGATGAGGCCCATTTGGGGTAAAGTCTTTTATCAGGTTAGGATATTTACGAAGCCAGTGATTTGAGAAGGTGGTTTTTGCCCTATATCTCTTTCTGCGGACTAATAATCCTTTCTCTCGGAGAAAATTAAAGAACGAGTCTCTTCCCAATTGAAGTTCTTGTGGCAAACGATCTTGCAGCTTGTAAAGCAGCTTTCGACCACCAAGGCGAGGCATTAACTGGCGTTCCCTGGCAACTAACTGTAATAGGATCTCTGATTTTACCACTTCCTTGTAATTATAATTCATCTGCTGATAGTAAGCTTGCCTACTATAACCAAACAGTCCGCACAATGGCTCTACTTTATAACCTTGATCCATAGTGCGTAGCTCTGTTACTGTTTGGTTCCAGACTTTTTTCTTATTGAAATTTTTAAATCCCTCTCTGCAATATTAATCATAGTATTTAGAGCCAGAGTCCGCAGTCGTTCTTGCTCTAGGGCTTTCTCCAATTCTTTGATCTTTGCCTCTAACTTACGCTCTTGTGGCGTTTTATCTACTTCTTTTGACATAGTCTTTTGAATGCTTATCTGTTCATCAGTGACTTTATTGCCACCAAATTTACGCATCCAATCGGAAACAGCGCTATTTCCTCGAAAACCATGCTTTTCCTGTAACTCCTTTCGGCTTATGTCTGTATTCAAATACTCCTGAATAACCATAAACTTGAATTCATCCGTGAATTGATTTACTTTCCTTCTCATAATCCTAAATTTAGTTTACTTTTCCTGTAAACCTATTTCAGGACGAGACATCTTGTCGAAGAGCCGTGATGCCTTAATGCCTTAACGCCATTACGCCTTTACGCCGTTGTGCCTTTGCGCCTATTTGTTTTCTTCGTATTTTTACAAAAACACTTTTTATGAGAATTGACATCATTACAGTCCTTCCGGAATTGCTCGAGAGTCCGTTCAATCATTCAATTGTCAAAAGGGCAAGGGAGAAAGGGCTTGTAGAAATCAATATTATCAATCTTCGCGATTTTACAACTGATAAGTATAAAACCGTGGACGATTATGCTTTTGGCGGAGGAGCCGGAATGGTGATGATGATTGAGCCGGTTTACAAGGCAATAGAAAAGCTGAAAAGTGAAAGAGTCTATGATGAGATAATCTACACATCGCCTGATGGGGAAAAGTTCAGCCAGAAAATGGCAAACCAGCTTTCGTTACTTAACAACATAATAATCCTTGCAGGTCATTATAAAGGTGTTGATCAGCGGATCCGTGAATACCTGGTAACAAAAGAAATATCAATCGGTGATTATGTTCTTTCAGGAGGAGAACTACCTGCAGCCGCAATTACTGACGCTATTGTCAGACTTATTCCCGGTGCTATCTCCGACGAACAGTCAGCCCTCTCCGACTCTTTTCAGGATGATCTTCTTGCACCTCCGGTTTACACAAGACCTGCTGATTTCAACGGATGGAAGGTGCCTTCTGTTCTTCTTTCGGGACATGCAGCCAATATTGATAGATGGAGGCATGAGCAGTCGGAAGAACGAACTCAAAGGCTCAGACCGGACCTGTCAGGGAATGAAGGGGAGAAAGGGTGAAGGGGAGAAAGGGAGAAAGGGAGAGACCAGGAGACCAGGAGACCAGAAGACCATTTTTAAATATTAAAAAACTTTCGTAAGATTGTATGCGCATTATTTAATTTATTATCTATTTAATAATCAATAACATGAATACACAGGATTATATCAACAGAGAAGACAAGTATGGTGCACATAACTACCATCCGCTGCCTGTTGTGCTGGAGAGAGGTGAAGGTCCGTTTGTATGGGATGTGGAAGGAAAGAGATATTTTGATTTCCTGTCAGCCTATTCAGCTGTCAATCAGGGACATTGCCACCCAAAGATAATTAAAGCCCTGACTGATCAGGCTTCAAAACTTACACTTACTTCAAGGGCATTCTATAATTCTGTTCTTGGTGAATATGAGGAGTATATCACAAAATATTTCAAGTACGACAAAGTTCTTCCTATGAACTCTGGCGCCGAGGCAGATGAAACTGCCCTGAAACTCTGCCGTAAATGGGCTTATCTGAAAAAGGGAGTAAAGGAAAACCAGGCTAAGATCATTTGCTGCGAAGGAAACTTCCACGGAAGGACTATAAGTATTGTATCAATGTCAACTGATCCGGATGCTAAAAAGATTATGGTCCTTTTACTCCGGGCTTTGTGATAATACCTTACAACGATTTAAAAGCTCTTGAAAATGCACTCAAAGATCCTGATGTGGCAGGTTTTCTTGTTGAACCTATCCAGGGTGAAGCAGGTGTCTACGTCCCTGATGACGGATATCTGAAGAAAGCTTATGATATGTGCAAATCGAAAAACGTACTGTTTATTGCCGATGAGGTACAAACAGGAATTGCACGTACAGGAAAACTGCTTTGCTGTGATCATGAAGGAGTACGTCCCGATATACTTATACTTGGAAAAGCCTTATCCGGCGGCGTAATGCCTGTTTCAGCAGTGCTGGCTGATAATGAGATAATGCTGACAATCAAACCAGGTGAACACGGATCAACATTCGGAGGCAATCCTGTAGCAGCTAAAGTTGCAATTGCAGCCCTTGAAGTGGTTAAAAATGAGAAGCTTGCCGAGAATGCTGAACGTCTGGGCAAAATATTCCGCGATGAATTTAAAAGTATTAAATCTGATATGATTGAACTTGTTCGCGGTAAAGGGCTTCTTAATGCTGTTGTTATCAGACCAAAGAACGGCAAAGAAGCATGGGATGTATGTCTCGCAATGAAAGAAAAAGGCGTAATAGCAAAACCAACACACGGACATATTATCCGTTTTGCTCCTCCCCTTACAATCACAGAGGCTCAGCTGAGAGAAGCTATCGGGTTGATTAAGGAGGCGTTTAAGTTGTTTGAGTAACTAGGTGCTGGGTGCTAGGTGCTAGGTGCTGGGTGCTGGGTGCTGGGTACTAGGTACTGGGTACTGGGTACTGGGTAGGTTGAAACTTTGAATTTTGAACTTTGAACTTTGAACTTTAAACTTTGAACTATATTAGCTTTTCAGGGTTGGTATTATATTAATAATCTAATTATGCAAATCAGAAAGAATATCTCAGGCAGAAGACTAGTTCCCGCTTTAATAGTACTGGCTCTTGCAGCTTTTGCGTGTAACAGGGCAAAAAATCCGGAAGTAACAGTGGAAGAACTGCAATCGCAGATTAAGTACCTGTCATCTGATTCTTTGAAAGGAAGAATGACTGGTTCTGCTGGTGATAGTCTGGCTGCGGAATTTATAAGGAGTGAACTTGGTTCATATGGTTTTAAGCCGCTTACAGGTGACGGACTTCAAAGGTTTAAGGTTACAAAGAGGGTCCTTGCTGGAAAAGAGAATGCACTTTCTGGTGGTGGCAGGGACTTCCGGTTAGAGGATGATTTTACACCTATGGCATTCAGTTCAAATGGGTCTCTTAATGCTGAAGTAGTTTTTGCCGGTTATGGCTTCAATATTAACGGTGACAGTCTGAAATGGAATGATTATCAGAATATTGATGTAAAAGGCAAGTGGGTGCTTATCCTCAGGGCTGATCCGGAAACTGATGATAATAACAGTCCGTTTATTCCTTTCAGTGCTGACAGGGATAAAGCTCTGGTTGCAAAGGACATGGGTGCAGCAGGAGTATTGCTGGTATCCGGATTGGTTTACGATGCTGAAGACAAGTTTGAAGCCCTCAATACAGAAGGATTTTCAGTTGATATCCCTGTACTCAGAATAAAGAGACCGGTTGCTGATTTCATTGTTTCAAAATCAGGAAATACTATTGAAACGCTTGAGAAGAAGCTCAACAATTCCAGAAAGCCAGCCTCTTTTAAAACCGGCTCAGAAATTGCAGCAGAAGCAGAGATCATAAAAGAAACATCAAGTACCAGAAACGTCATGATGGTCCTTCAGGGTGAAGACGAGCAGCTCAAAAATGAGTATATTGTATTCGGGGCCCACTTTGACCATCTTGGAATGGGTGGTCCTGGCTCATCGAGCAGGGCTGTTGATACAGTAGGTGTTCACCACGGAGCTGACGATAATGCTTCAGGTATAGCCATGATGCTTGAACTTGCTGAGAAATTTGCACTCACAAAAGGGAGCCATAAAAGAAGTATAATCTGTGTTGCTTTCACAGGTGAAGAGTTGGGTTTACTCGGGTCCAAGCACTTTGTTGAGGAGCCGGGTGTCGACATCTCAAAAATCAATGCCATGCTAAATCTCGATATGGTTGGAAGACTAAATGAGACAAACAGTCTGCAGGTTGCAGGCGTTGGCACTGCCAGCGGATTAAAGGAACTCATTTATACAAAGAGCGACACTTCAGTTATAAAACTTGTATTATCACCAGAGGGATACGGACCATCAGATCATTCATCATTTTACGGAAAAAACATCCCGGTGCTCTTCTATTCTACTGGTGCTCATCTGGATTATCATACCCCGGCAGATACATATGATAAGATTAACTATGAAGGTATGGTTAAAATATCTTCTCTTATTTTCAGTATGGCGCAAGAACTGGCTTCATCTGATTCCCGATTACAATTCATGGAATCAGGTCCGAAAGCAGAAGTCACAAGAACTGCAAGAAGAAAAGGTGTAACTCTTGGAATTATGCCTGATTTTGCAGGCGCAATTAAAAACGGACTCAGAGCTGATTTTGTAACACCCGGAAAGCCTGCCGCTCTAGGAGGCATGAAAAAAGGAGATATTATAACCGCCATAAACGCAAAACCCGTTAATAATATCCAGGATTACATGTTCAGGATGGGTCAGCTTAAACATGGTCAGACAATAAGTGTTGAAGTTTTGCGTAATGGGAAGAAAGAGGTGTTGCTGATACAACTTTAAGACGGAAGACCGAAGACCGGAGACCGGAGACGGAAGTAAATTGCAAACATTATAAATTAGAAGACAGTTTAAATATATCTATATGAAAAAAGCAATATTGTGGTCACTGGCAATTATAATTACTTGCAGTGCAGCTGTTTATCAGAAAATGACCGGACCCACATACCCGAAAAGAATGGAAGTGTCACTTGACGGGATTGTCTATAAGCTTAAGCTTGTGAGGAGTCTGAGTCATGATGAAAGATCAGAGGTAAAGTTAAATGTTAATAATCCTTCAATTAAGGCAAAATTATATTTCAAACGGTTTAAATCGGATGAAGAGTATCAGGCAGCAGATTTCATATACAGAGCAGATACCGGAAAAGAGTGTCTTTTTGCAGAGGTTCCGCAACAACCGGCAGCAGGAAAACTTCAGTATTATTTTGAGATCACCGATTCAAAAGGGACAAATACTTTTTTTAAAGAAGAGCCTATTGTTATAAGATTCAAGGGTGGGGTACCCGCTTTTATTCTTATTCCCCACATTCTATTTATGTTTATAGCAATGTTGTTTTCAACACTTGCCGGACTTATGGCTGTGACTAAATTTCCTCAATATAAGATTTATTCAATCTGGACTCTGGCCCTCTTTATTGCCGGGGGTATGATACTTGGTCCAATAGTACAATACTACGCTTTTGGCGAGTTATGGACCGGAATCCCATTCGGATGGGATCTGACTGATAATAAAACCCTTATTGCTCTTCTATTCTGGATTCTCGCTGTATACATGAACAGAAAAGAAGAGAAACCACTCTATGTAGCTTTGGCTGCATTCGTACTTCTCCTGATTTTTTCCATCCCGCATAGCTTATTTGGCTCAGAGCTGGATTACGCCAGCGGGCAGGTTACCCAGGGAATGATCATTAATTTATTCTGATTTTTCTTGTTTTTTTTTGTATGTGAGTGCAGCATTTAAAAATATACCACGTCTATTGATTAGAAAATTGATAGAAAAGTGGGTGCAGCAACACATATAAAACCTAGTCTTTATATAAAGATGTCAAATGTAGAAGCTGCATTCAGAAACCTGCACCAGGATCTTTTGGACGGGTGCAAAACCGGCGACCAGAAAGCACAGTTTCAGATCTACAAGTTGTACTATAAAGCAATGTATAACACCAGTCTGAGAATTGTAAATGACACGATGGAAGCCGAAGACATAATGCAGGAGTCGTTCCTGTCGGCCTTTGAAAAGATTGATACATATTCAGGAACAGTAAGTTTCGGAGCCTGGCTGAAGAAAATAGTGGTAAACCGTTCACTTGATGCCCTGAATAAACGCAAAGCGGTCTTTGAAGATATTGAATCTCATATCGGAATAAGAGATGAAAGTGGCGATGAAACGGCCAGAAATGAAGAGGTAGATTTACGGGTTGAAGAGGTTAAGGAAGCAATAGAACGTCTGCCCGATGGTTACAGAGTAATACTTTCACTCTACCTTCTTGAAGGTTATGATCACGATGAAATTGCTGAGATCCTTTCAATTAACAGCAGCACATCACGATCGCAGCTCTCAAGAGCCAAACAAAAACTCATCGCAGAATTGAAACAAAAAAAATGAAAATCTATCAGGCATGAAAACTATAGAAGACATAATCAGGGGAAACAAGAACTATTTCGATGGTTCAGAACCATCAGATGGTCACTTCGAAAGATTCAGCATGAAACTGGAAATAAGAGCCCAGAAAAATGCACCAAAGAGGAGTATAGTACCTTACCTCCTAAGAGCAGCAGTTGTAACACTTCTGGTTACACTCTCTTCGCTCTGGACATGGGATCACTTTATACGGCCGGGAAGCAGCAGGATGACTCTTGGTCAGGTTTCACCTCAGTATAAAGAAGTTGAAAGCTACTATATACATCAGGTCAATATGATGGAAGGTGAAATTGTAAACCTTGATTTCAAAAATAATCCCGAACAAAAATCATTGCTGGTACAGGAAATGAAAAGCATGGATTCTGTTTATGTCTCACTGCAGAAAGAACTTAAGGCAAATCCTAATGATGAGAGGATTATAAATGCAATGATAGAACACTATCAGACAAAGATTGAAGTAATGAACTACATATTAAATCAGCTCAGGACAGTAAAGAATGGAAACGAAAACAAGACAGAAAATGAAAAAGTCAGCTTATAAACCAGGAGGACTCCTCTTTATTCCGCTGCTGTTACTATCATTCACATTAACAGCTCAGGATGAAGTTACAAAAGAATTCCACAAGGAATTCACACCAGGGGTCAATACAACACTTCAGATAAACAACAAATATGGTGATGTACTTATAACAAGCTGGGATAAGAACCAGATAGTTATAGATGTCAAAGTAACTGTTGAAATGCCAAGCAGGGAGAAAGCAGAAAAACTTATATCCTATATAGATGTACAGTTTGATGAGAGTGACGCCCTCGTATCGGCAAAGACAGTGATAGATGACAAATTTAATTTCTCAGGATGGGGAAGCAGTTCAAGAAGATTCAGCATCGACTATACTGTTAAAATGCCTGTTAACACAGCTCTGACGCTGTCGAACAGATACGGAAATACAGATATAGATGAGCTCACCGGACTATTGAACCTTGATATAAAATACGGAGATATCACAGCAGGAAAGCTTACCAGGGGGAATGTAAAACCGCTCAGCAGACTTGTACTTGCATACGGAAAAGGCTCAATAGAAGAAACCGGATGGCTTGATGTAAATTTGAGATATTGCGGAACCACAAACATTGATAAAAGCCAGGCTCTTCTTCTTGACAGCAAATATTCAAAACTCGTTATCGGAGAAACCAGCAGTGTTGTTGGTGTAACAAAATATGATAACCTGAGAATTGAATCAATCAATAATCTTGTACTTGAAAATGGTTATACTGAAGTAAATATAGGTACTCTGACAAAGAAACTTGAGTATGAAGGCTCCTACGGATCGTTCTCAATCGATCGCATACCTGCAGGATTCGAATCCCTGGATGTGGAAACTCATTATATGGGAGTAAGACTCGGCATTGAAGAAAACGCTAACTATAATCTTGATGCCAGGGTTTCATACGGCGGACTAAGATACAATGAGGATAATTTCAGTGCCCAGAGACGGATCATTGAGAATAACTCAAATGAGGTATCAGGCACTGTTGGAAAAGAGGGAGCCTCAGCAAATGTTAAGGTCTTAGCTTCTTACGGAACTGTAAGGCTTAATTAAGAAAAGAACAAACTTAAAAAGATCTTTTTAACCACAAAGGACACAAAGGATTCTCAAAGTACACAAAGGAAAGCATTGTTTTTAAACTCTTTGCGACCTTTGTGTATTTCCTTAGTGTTCTTTGTGGTTAATGGTTTTTATTCTTCCTTATAGATAAACACTCCTGCTTTTCCATCTGCTGTGGCAAATCCCCTGAACATCCCTTCTGAGTTAAAAGGCATTGATATATTACCTTTCTTATCAACACAAATCACTCCTCCGCTCCCTCCTGCTTTCACAAGCTTGTCATTTACAACAAGTTCTGAGGCCTCTTTGAGAGACAATCCTTTATACTCCATCAGAGCTGATATATCGTGTGCGACTGTCCACCGGATAAAATACTCACCGTGACCGGTTGCCGATACTGCACAGGTAGCATTGTTGGCATAGGTACCTGCACCGATGATCGGGGCGTCACCCACCCTGTTATATCTCTTGTTCGACATCCCCCCGGTTGAAGTACCGGCAGCAAGATTTCCGCTTTTATCAAGAGCACAACAACCGACAGTTCCATTCTTCTCCCTCTTTAAAATCTCAAGAAGTTCCTTATATCGCGCTTCAGTTTTAAAATATTCAGGGGGGACAATTTCAAGTCCCTGCTCTTTTGCAAACTGAGACGCACCCGCACCTGTAAGCATTACATGTTCAGAGTATGTCATTACATATCTGGCTGCGGTGATCGGGTTCTTTATGTCAGTAACCCCTGCAACAGAGCCTGCTGCCAGATTTGATCCATCCATAATCGATGCATCAAGCTCATTTTTACCATCATGAGTAAATACAGCCCCTTTGCCGGCATTGAAAAGAGGATCATTTTCAAGGAAATTAATAGTCTTCTCTACCGCATCAAGTGATGTTCCACCATTAATCAGAATCTGTTTCCCTATTCCCATTGCCTGCTGTAACGAAGCTCTGTAAAGACTGTCCATCTCAGGAGTCATTTTATCCTTTGACATGGCTCCTGCTCCGCCATGTATCACAATCGCCCATTCCTGCTTATTCACAGCTGATGAATCAGGAACCGGCTCAGTTTTATTGCTGCTGTTACTGCATCCTGATAAGGCAAACAGAAAAAAAGCAGCTGCCGGAATTAAGTTATTACAGAGTTTCATTTTCTTTGAGTATTTGGTTAAGATCTTATACAATATTAATACTTTTTCATCTCAGGCCCGACAGACTGAATAAAATCAATTGATAATAATATTAAATTTATAAAATTGATGTATAATTGATCAGGTAATATGACAACAGGAGAAAGGAGAAAGGAGAAAAACTGTGCATAAAAAAACAAGTGTTAATAAAATAACAATAAAATGAGATTAATCGACATTATCATATTTATTATTTATCTGGCAGGGATAGTGATTTTCGGGAGTTCTTTTTACAGTAAAAAAAGATCTTCATCATCCTTCACTCTTGGAAATAAGAACATCCCAACCTGGGTCATCTCAATGTCGATATTTGCCACGTTTGTCAGCAGTATAAGTTATCTGGCCTTGCCCGGACAGGCGTTTCAGTCGAACTGGAACCCTTTTGTATTCAGCCTCTCTATTCCATTTGCCTCCTGGATGGCAGTTAAGTTTTTTGTTCCGCTTTACCGGTCTGTCAATAGTCCGTCAGCCTATACATATCTCGAAATGCGATTCGGACCATGGGCAAAAATCTATGCTTCGGTGATGTACCTTCTGACACAATTAATGAGGACCGGCACTATCCTTTTTCTTCTGGCACTTACACTCAATGTTATTGTAGGCTGGGATATGATCACTATAATAATTGTAACGGGAATAAGTGTTATGATCTATGCACTTCTGGGCGGGATACAGGCAGTAATATGGACAGATGCCATTCAGGGCATTATACTGATACTCGGCGCTGTTGTATGTCTAATTGTGCTCCTGTTTTCGATGCCGGAGGGTCCAGGACAGATTTTTCAGATTGCCTCAGAAAACAATAAGTTCAGCCTGGGGAGCCTGAAACCGGAACTTACAACATCAACATTCTGGGTAGTGCTTATTTACGGAATTTTTATAAATCTACAGAATTTCGGAATAGATCAGAATTATATCCAGAGATATATGACAGCAACCACCGAAAAAGAGGCCAAGAAATCAGCAATGTGGGGAGGGCTTCTTTATATACCTGTATCTCTGATGTTTATGTTTATCGGCACCTCTCTGTTCGCCTACTATTCTGTAAATCCCGGTATTCTCCCTGAAGGTATTCAGGCCGACAGGGTATTCCCTCTCTATATAATAAATAATCTCCCGGCAGGACTGACCGGATTGCTTATCGCATCAATTTTTGCAGCAGGTATGAGCACCATTTCAACAAGTGTTAACAGCTCTGCAACAGTAATTCTTAACGACTATTTTAAAAAATCTACCGATAATCCGTCTTCAGAAAAAAGATCTGTCAGAATACTCTATTCTTCCTCACTGATCTTCAGCATTCTGGGCATTCTTATTGCAATTGCTATGATAAATGTAAAAAGTGCACTTGACGTCTGGTGGAAACTTGCTTCAATATTCAGCGGAGGAATGCTGGGCTTATTCCTGTTGGGATATTTTTCGAAAAAGGTCACAAACCTTTCAGCAATTATCGGAGTAGTGGCCGGAGTACTCGTTATTGGCTGGATGAGTCTCTCCCAGTTCATCTTTACATCTCCCGAATTAACCAGATTCACAAGTCCGTTTCATAGCTATCTTTCAATAGTCTTTGGCACTATGGTGATATTTATTACCGGCTTTCTGCTAGGGGTAATAATTAAAGGAAATATTAAAAATCCATCTCAACCACAGTAATCCCTGATCCGCCAAACTCAACATGTTCATCACGAAATGATTTCACAACATCAACTGTGTCGAGGTATTGCCTTACAAGCTGACGAAGAATGCCATTTCCTTTTCCGTGAAGAATCCGAAGGTTACGGTGACGAACAATCAGTGCATTGTCGATGAGATCACGTACCTGGTTAATTGCCTCCTCGCCTCTTACACCCCTGATATCAATCTCAGGTTTGAAGTTTATGTTACGCTGTACAATTGCCGTATCGTTTCCTCTCTGAACCTGATTCGACCTGAGACTCTTTTTCAGTTCTGCCCTCGAGATTCTTTCAATCCTTTCGATAGGGACAAAAAACCTGAGACTTCCCGTTTCTACCTGCACCTTTTTACCTTCAATTGAAAGTATTTCACCTGCAGCCTGTGTATCTGTTACTCTCACTGCATCGCCTGGTTTAAAGGGCATTTCAGCAATCTCCTTTTTAACAGGTTTCTCATTTACCTCCTCTTCCTTATCAAGTTTTATTTTTTTAGCTCTCGAACTGAGTATTGCTATCTTTTCCTCAGAATCCGTTTCAACGGGTTTTGTCTCTTCAACTACAATATTCTTAAATTCTTCAAGCTGCTGGCGCATCTCCTTTGTCTTCTCCTTTTCAGCCTGTGCCTCCTTTATCTGCCTGATAGTGTTTTCTATCATACGGTTCGATTCCTTCAGCAGCTGCTGGGCTTCGTCTTTTGCTTTGGTAATGATTTCTTTCCTCAGAGATTTGGCCCCTGAAAGCTCCTTATCATACTCAGCCATCAATTCTTCGAGACGTTTCTCCTGCTGACGTATACTCTGCCTTTTGGTTTCCCAGTACCGCTTATCACGGGCAATGTCTTTCAGATGCCTGTCATAGTTAATATTCTTAACTCCTGCTTTACCAGATGCCTCATTCAGAATCTCTTCAGGAAGGCCTATTTTCCTTGCTATCTCAAAGGCAAATGAACTTCCAGGTTTGCCAATTGTCAGCTGGAAAAGCGGCTGCATCAGATGATTATCAAAAGCCATAGCCCCGTTCACTATTCCTTCAGTGAGGGATGCAAAATGCTTAAGGTTGGTATAGTGAGTAGTTATAACTCCAAAAACCATTTTCCTGTTAAGCTCACCAAGTATGGCCTCGGCTATTGCCCCTCCAAGCATTGGTTCTGTTCCTGTACCGAATTCGTCAATAAGTATTAGTGTTTTCTCATCCCCGTTCTTAATGAAATACTTCATATTTATAAGATGGGAACTATATGTACTTAAGTCATTTTCAATACTTTGCTCATCACCGATATCAATAAGAAGGTTTTTAAAAATACCGGTTTCAGAACCCTCTGCAACAGGTATTGTAAGTCCGCACTGAAGCATGTATTGTAGCAATCCGACAGTTTTCAGGCAAACCGATTTGCCTCCGGCATTTGGTCCGGATATAAGAAGTATCCTGTCGCGTTCATCCAGAACTATCTCAAGAGGCACCACTTTTCTTCCGGGTAGTTTCTCGAATGAAAGTGTGAGAAGCGGATGCATTGCCCTTCTCCATGAAATGAATGGTTTTTCTGAGATAACAGGTTTTATTGATTGGAGGCGGTTTCCGAGAAGTGCCTTTGCCCTTATAAAATCTATCTCTCCGAGAAAAAGGTTAGCTTCAAGAAGATCATCAATATATGGCCTTATATTGTCAGCCAGGGCAGTAAGTATCCTTACAATTTCTCTTTTCTCCTCATATTCAAGTTCAACTATATCATTATTCATTTCCACAATCTCTTCAGGCTCAACAAAGACAGTTTTGCCTGATGCTGACTGATCGTGAATAAGTCCTTTTATCTTCCTTTTATCGTATGCGCTTACAGGAATAACACCTCTCCCATTTCTTATTGAAACAGAGGTATCGGAATCAACAATTCCATCAGCCTGTGCCTGCTTAAGGATCTGGTTCAGGCGTTTCGAAACCTGAATGCTCTTACCAACCAGTTCAGACCTGATCTCCTTAAGCCGTGCAGAAGCATTATCCTTTATTATTCCCCGTTTATCAATTATTCTGTCTATTGTGTCGAGAACATAGGGATAGGTCTTGACGGAGCTGCACATCTCTCTCAGCACCGGGTATTTGGTGGCATCTTTGCTCCTGAAAAAGTTAAGGATTGTCTTTACTGTCTCAAGCGATCGCTTAAGATCAAAAACTTCCTGCACTTCGGGAAAAGTTCCTTCAATCCTTATTTTATTAAGGCAATCAGAGATCTGATAATAGTGTTCATTCGGGAAGAAGTCTTCAAACTGAAGGATCTGCTGAAATTCAAATGTTGCTGATAATTTATGTCCAAGAGTATCAAAATCAGAAATGAACCCGATATCCTCAACTTTCTCAAATCCCATGGGGCTCAGGCACTTTTCAACAAGCAGTTCGCGGATCCGGTCGAATCCAATCTTATTTTCGAAATTTTCAGGATAAATCATATATAAAAGACAAAAGATAAAAGTAAAAAGACAAAAGATAAAAGTAAAAAGACAAAAGTAAGAAGAAAAAGGTTTAAAGCCGCATACCGCTAACCTTGCGCCGCATACCGATAAACAAAGTTAATTATTGTTAAAACATTTATCCGGTATCACTTACCCGGATTCTATTTTATCTATATTTGATCGATCTGAAGATGAAGAACTAATTTAATTTAAAATCAAAATGAAGAAAATCACTGCTTCCCTGCTGTTCTTTTTACTCCTGCCACTTTGGTTAATGTCGCAAAGCGAAAATGTTGACCTGGGAATGATGTACAAGATCAAACAGGAGGGATTAAGAAACTCAAGTATCGAAGATCTAGCATTCTGGATGACTGACTTCGCTGGTCCAAGACTTACCGGTTCAATAGGAGGAAATAAGGCTAATGAGCTGGCAAAGAAAAAGATGGAAGAGCTTGGATTTCAGAATGTCAGAATAGAGGAAGCCAGACCAAATACCCGTGGCGGCTGGGACAACATAAAAACATATGCTGCAATGACAGCACCTTACTATATTAATTTTGCCTGTAATCCAATTGCATGGACAGGCAGTACAAACGGTCTGGTAAAAGGAGAGGTTATTCTTCTTGATGCCACAACAGAGGCAGACCTTGAAAAATTCAAAGGCAAACTTGCAGGCAAGATCGTATTGATGCCATCCACTTCGGTCTATACACTTAGTTTCGAACCATTTGCCAGCAGGTATACCGACGAACAGCTAGAGCAGCTGGCTATGGCAGCCTCATCACAACCCAGAAGACAAATGGGTGACTTCGCAACAATGATGGCACAAAGAACTCTCAGGAATAAAATGACTGAGCTGCTGAAAACTGAAGGAGCTGCAGTAATTCTCAATAACTCAGGAGTTTTTAATGTACCAAGATCATCCGGTGCAACATATACTGCAGGAGAGAAGGAGCCTATTGCCCAGTTAAATCTTCCTGTTGAAGCCCATGGCAGACTGGAGCGTCTTCTCCGTCACAAAGTTGCTGTCGAAATGGAGGTTGAGATCCAGAATAAGTTTACAGAAAGTCCTACCATTTTCAATGTTATAGGCGAGATCCCCGGTACTGATAAACTTCTGAAAAATGAAGTTGTCCTCCTTGGCGGACATATCGATTCATGGCACGGAGGAACTGGCGCCGCAGATAATGCATCGGGCTGTATTGTGATGATGGAAGCTCTTCGTATCCTTAAAAACCTTGATGCGGCTCCGAAAAGAACAATAAGGGTTGCACTGTGGGGTGGTGAAGAACAGGGACTCAATGGCTCACGCGGCTATGTTGAGAAGTATCTTGTTGATGCAAAAACAAGAGAACATAAAGCTGACTATAATAATTTCGCAGCATATTTCAACATGGATAATGGTTCGGGAAAATATCGCGGTATCTACTTACAGGAGAATGAACTCGTGAGACCAATATTCGAAGAGTGGCTCAAGCCATTTGCAGATATGGGTTGCTCCACAATAACAATCAGAAACACATCAGGAACCGACCATCTCTCATTTGATGCTGTTGGCTTACCCGGATTCCAGTTCATCCAGGATGATTTGGAATATGACCGCGGTTACCATACGGTTATGGATACTTACGAACGTCTGGAAATGGCTGATCTGAAACATAATGCAGTTGTCACTGCAGCATTTGCCTATAACGCAGCAATGCGCAGTGCCAAACTACCCGGGAAACCTGCTATGAAACCACGTACGGCAACTGTTGGTCAGGGTCGGTAACAGCATTATGCAGGGAAGGGTCGCAACTCTTCCTTACATAATGCATGTCTTGCAGAGAAGGGTCGCGACCCTTCCTTACGTAACAAAATCAGGGGGTACCGGTATACACCAAATTTTTCAATTCGGCAATATGTGACTGATAGATCCCGCGGGGATCTGTGCTGTATTTCCTGCACAGTGATGCTGCGTAACCAACTGCAACACCCATCTGCCCTGTAGTATTCATTACACGCGGACCACCGAGACCAACATGAGATGTGCTGAAACATCTCCCGGCCATAAAGAGATTCTTAATATTCTTTGAATAGAGGCATCTGTAAGGAATATAATAATGATCGACTTTGTAAAAGAGAGCCTCGGATAAGAAATCAGGCTGTGAAGGATCTTTTAGCTTTTGCTGATAATGAACATCCACATCACGTTCCTCCATCACAACAGCATCATCAAATTCTACCATATTCTTCTCATCCTGAAATGTGTAAATATAATCTCCGACGAGCCTTCTTGATTCTCTCTTGCCTACCAGGTATGAGGTCCATTCCAATGCCAGAGTAGCATTTTCAGGCTTCTGCTTTGCGTTATAGAATGAGCTGTAGATAGCTTTCAGCATATGATCGCGGATAGCTTCTGCATCTTCAATCTGGTTCATATTATTATCGGAGTACTCCCACTTCCAGGTACCCTCTACAGCGGAGTATCCGTCTGCAATGTCCATCGCCCATGGCACTTCCGGAAATGTAACAGGAGTTCCTTTATCAACACTTCTCCATAACACTGAAGATCCCATTACCCGGTTGTCGCCACTTGCAGGGCTCCAAAGCTCCTTGTGCTGGTCCCAGTTTTCCTTATACAGTGAGGAGTCTTCTCTCCCATACATAAACTCTGCACCTGCCCAGTACCCAATCCAGCCGTCGCCGGTACAATCTATAAACAGAGGAGCGGAAAACCTCATTGTTTCTCCTGTTGAAGTATGACGGGCATCAACAGAGCTGATAACACCAGATTCAGATTTAACCGAATATGCCCTCATATTGAGAAATATTGAGATGTTCTCATATTTTTCCATGTTTGCATGACGCTTCTTGTCATCGAGAACAGCCTCTGGAGATCCATTCGGCCACCACACTGTGTTGAGCATACTCAGAATCCGGTCAGATTTCCAGGTGATTCCCTCGGTATGAACCCTTATCTCACTGCTGGCATTACCGCCGAGAACGGGACGATCCTGAATAAGGGCCACTTTCATTCCCTGCTCGGCCGCCGCTATTGATGCAGCACAGCCTGCTATGCCACCGCCAACGACAACAAGGTCGTATGATTCTGATTTTAAGGGAGTGTCGCTCTCATTCAGCTGCTTCTTCCTCCATTCTGTTAATTCTTTAACAGTAACAGGTGGAGCTGTTTTTAATGTACTCAGATATATAGCGTCGCATCGTCCGTCAAACCCGGTGAGGTCAGCAAGTTCCAGGGTTGCAGAAGTATCCTTTATTGAAACAGATCCTGTATATTGCCATGCCCATCCCTCTTCTGTACCCAGAACGCAGTTAAGTTCTTTTCCGTTAATAAGGAGTTTGAATCTTCCGGGAGCTTCCCAATCTCCGGGAGCCCAGTTTTTTGTCCGCACCCAGACGTGATATTTGCCGGTGTAAGGAAAAGTGATTTCTGATTTTGCATTGCTTACAGGCATTCCAAGACCGTGAGCCAGCAAATACGGCGAGCCCATCTGCTGAACAAACTGGGGATCAACAACCCATCCTCCTTTTTCTTTAAAACTTTCGGCCTCTATCAGAAGTTCATGCTTCTCCTTTTTACATGAAGAAAAAGAGATAAGACATACAAGGGCAACCAGACAAACACTTTTCATATAATACAGTTGTATTCTATTGAGTAATTCCTGCAAGTTGCATTATAAATGCATATTCCATTGCTGTTATCCTGTAGCGCTCAAAGCGTCCGGAGGCACCGCCATGACCAACAGCCATGTTGCAATCCATCACGAGAGTGTTTTTATCTGTCTTCATCGCACGTAATTTGGCAACCCATTTGGCTGGTTCCCAGTACTGAACCTGCGAATCCCAGAATCCTGTTGTGACAATCATATTAGGATAGTCCATGGCTTTCACCTGGTCGTATGGTGAATATGATAACATGTAGTCGTAGTATTCTTTCTTCCTCGGATCCCCCCACTCATCCCATTCAAAAGTTGTAAGCGGAATAGTCTCATCGAGCATAGTTGAAACCACATCAACAAAAGGAACGGCTGCAATAACACCTTTATAAAGATCGGGACGCATATTTACTATTGCTCCCATCAGCAATCCGCCGGCACTTCCGCCCATTGCGAAAAGCTTCTCTTTACTCGTATATTTCTCATCTACAAGGAATTGTGCACAGTCGTTAAAATCTGTAAAAGTATTTATCTTCTTCAGCAACTTTCCATCCTCGTACCAGTAACGGCCCATCTCGCTCCCACCCCTGATATGAGCAAGTCCGTAAACAAATCCCCTGTCGAGAAGACTAATGATTGTTGAGCGGAATCCGGGATCGGTTGATGACCCGTAAGATCCGTAGGCATATAAGAGCAGCGGTGACTTCCCATCCTGTACAAACCCTTTTTTATAGACAATTGAGACCGGGACCATCGTACCATCAGTCGCTTTTGCCCAGAGCCTCTTTGATTCGTAATTGTTCTTATCAAACCCGCCAAGCACAATATCTTCTTTAAGTACTGTCTTCTCTTTGGTAACCATGTTATAATCGATTACCGAGTTGGGTGTGGTAAGCGATGAGTAGCTGTAGCGAAGAATGTCAGTATTGGAATTCGGATTGACATTTATGCCTGCCGTATATGCCTCTTCACCGAAATTCAGATAGTGTTCGCCTCCGTTTTTGGTATCGATGATCCTTAGATTACTTAAGCCCTTGATCCGCTCTTCAGCAACCAGATAGTTATCAAACAGTTCAAAGTTCTCAAAAAGAACATCGCTTCTGTGAGGAATAACCACACTCCAGTTTTCCATAGTGGTTTTTGTATCAGGCGTCTTCATCAGACGGAAGTTAGAAGAGCTGTCTGAATTTGTTCTTATGAAAAATTCTTTGCCAATATGGTCGATATTATACTCATGATTCACTTTCCGCGGTTCAAATACCTTAAACTCGCCATCGGGTTTCGAAGCATCAATATACCGGCTCTCGGAGGTAAGGGTTTGTGAAGAGTTAATAAGGATATACTTCTCGCTTTTTGTCTCGCTGAGATAAACACTAAATGTTTCATCTTCTTCGAAATAAACCACTTTATCTGATTCAGCTGCAGTTCCCAGTTTATGCTTAATAATCTTATCCGCTCTCAGGGTCTCCTCATCTTTCGTGACATAAAAAATGGTCTTATTATCAGCTGCCCATACAGCCTGACCTGTTGTGTTCTCGATCCTGTCTGTAAGTAAAGTGCCGGTCTCAAGATTCAGGAAATTGAGTGTATACCGGCGACGGCTGACAAAATCTGTTCCATACGCAAGTAATTTATTATCACGACTTACTGTTAATCCGCTAACAGAACAATACTCTTTTCCCTCCGCAAGTTTATTTACATCAAGAAGAATCTCTTCAGGTGCATCGAGAGTTCCTTTTTTGCGATAGTACACCGGATATTCACTTCCTGTTGAGTACTTATTATAATAATAGTATCCGTTTTTGAAATATGGTACAGAAGAATCGTCCTGCTTGATTCTTCCAACAATCTCATCAAAGACCGTTTTCTGTAGAGTCTCCTGGCTTTTAAGAACAGCTTTTGCATACGCGTTCTCTGCATTAAGATAATTGAGGACTTTGGTAGTCTGTTCATCCGGTGTGGTGTCGTTTTTCTGTTCATCGCTCAGACGCATCCAGAAATAGTTATCAACCCGTTTGTCAAAAATCTCATAAGGAACCTTATCAGCAACAGGTGCCTTTATGGCAGGCTGGGTGTTACATGAGAAAAGCACTACCGCCAGTAATGCCGGCATCAGGAAATAATTTCTCTTCATAATATGTACTTTTTGTTTACCAATGAATACCAAATATAATCAATTGAATCAATTCACCGTTACGCCATTACGCCGTTATGCCGTTACTGCTTTTTAGTTTCAACATCCTTCATCGACAGCTGAACACGTTTTCTTTCGATATCAACAGCCAGAACCTTTACCATAACATGTTGGTGAAGTTTCACAACTGTTGAAGGATCAGTTACAAAATTTTTTGTCAGATTTGAAACGTGAACCAGTCCGTCCTGCTTGATTCCAATATCAACAAAAGCACCGAATTTTGTAATGTTGGTAACTATACCTGGAACAACCATTCCTGGAATGAGATCTTCCATAGTATGAACATCTGCAAACCTGAACTCTTTGATCTTCGATCTTGGATCGCGTCCGGGTTTAGCAAGTTCTTCCACAATATCCTTTAATGTTGGCAGTCCTGTTACCGGAGTTACATATTTTTCGAGTTTAATCTCTTTTCTTTTGGTCTCATCTGTAATCAGTTCCTTAACCTGAACTCCCAGATCTTTAGCCATTTTCTCAACAACAGGATAACTCTCAGGGTGTACTGCACTTGCATCGAGAGGATTCGCAGCGTTTCTGATCCTGAGGAATCCGGCACTCTGTTCGAATGCCTTCTCTCCCATTCTTTTAACTTTGAGAAGTTCCTTTCTCGATTTGAACGGTCCGTTCTCTGTCCGGTAATCGATAATATTCTGAGCCAGCTGAGGGCCAAGACCTGAAACATATGTAAGCAGATGTTTGCTGGCTGTATTCACCTCAACACCAACGGCATTCACACAACTCATTACCACATCATCGAGCGATTTCTGAAGCTTCTGCTGATCAACATCGTGCTGATACTGCCCTACACCGATTGATTTAGGATCGAGCTTTACAAGCTCAGCCAGAGGGTCCATCAGTCTCCTTCCGATAGATACAGAACCGCGTACAGTAACATCATAATCTGGAAACTCCTCACGGGCTATCTTCGATGCTGAATAGATTGAAGCACCGGCCTCACTCACAACAAAAACCTGTATATCATTTTCGAACTTAACCCACTTTATAAAATCTTCAGTCTCGCGGCTGGCTGTTCCGTTTCCGATTGCAATTGCTTCAATTTTATAAGCATTTACAAGTGAAAGAATCTTTTTTATCGACATGGCTGTTTCATTCTGGGGAGGATGAGGATAGATCGTTTCATTATGAATAAGATTACCCTGCCTGTCGAGACAAACAACCTTGCAGCCTGTTCTGAAACCCGGATCAATAGCGAGTACATTTTTTTCTCCCAGAGGTGATCCGAGCAGCAGCTGCCGGAGGTTCTCGGCAAAAACATTTATTGCCTCAATATCTGCCTTCTCTTTCGAGATGTTCCTGAATTCTGTTTCCATCGACGAAGAGAGAAGCCTTTTCCAGCTGTCCTTAACAGCATCTTTAACAATATCTGAAGAAGCAGTCCTGCCCTTAATAAATATCGAATCAAGAATGTCAAGAGCATTATCCTCTGAGGGCTCAACAGAAAGTCTCAGAAACCCCTCTTCTTCTCCCCTTCTCATTGCCAGAAGCCGGTGCGAAGGACACTTTTTAAGAGGCTCAGACCAGTCATAATAATCACTGTATTTAATCCCCTCAGCCTCTTTTCCCTTTACTGCTTTTGAGTAAATAACTGCTTCTTTTTCATAAAGATAACGCAACTGTTTTCTGGCCTTTTCATCTTCACTTACCCACTCTGCAATAATATCTGAAGCACCTGCAATCGCATCTTCAACAGTTGCAACCTCATCATTAAGAAATCCTTCGGCTTTTGATAAAGGATCATTTTCCCGCTGTTCCATAATGATTACTGCAAGTGGCTCAAGTCCCTTCTCCCTTGCTATTGTAGCACGTGTCCGGCGCTTCGGTCTGAAAGGAAGATAAATATCTTCAAGTTCAGCCATTGTTATTGCAGCATCTATCTTCTTCCGCAATTCAGGAGTCATCTTCTCCTGCTCTTCAATTGATTTTATTACAGCTTCCTTACGGGCATCGAGTTCTTTCAGCCTGTCATATTCATCCTTAATATGCATAAGCTGAACCTCATCAAGACTTCCTGTCATCTCCTTCCTGTACCTGCTTATAAAAGGAATAGTTGCACCTCCGTCCATCAGTCTGATTGTGTTCTCAACCTGCCAGTCGTGAAGTCCCAGTTTTTTTGCAATCAGCAGTATATTCTTATTTGTGCTCATGACTATTACGGTGTTACGGTGTTACGGTGTTACGGTGTTACGGTGTTACGGTGTTACGGCATTACGGCGTTACGGCGTTATTCTACATAAATTACCAGACCTTTAAGGTATTCGCTTTCAGGATGATAGATATTAACAGGATGATCAGGAGGCTGGCTCATCTGATGCAGGATCCGGACACTTCTGCCGGTATTTGCTGCAGCGGCGAATACCGATTTCCTGAAATTTTCTTTTGTAACTACCTGAGAACACGAAAATGTGAAAATAATTCCACCCGGCCTTATCTGCTCTATGGCCTTAATATTTAGTCTTTTATATCCCTGTAGTGCATTATCCAGAACATTATTGTGCTTTGCAAAAGCCGGGGGATCGAGGATTATAACATCATACTTATCCTTAATATTGTTAAGGTAATTAAAAGCATCAACCTGGAATGCTTCATGTCTCTTATCGTCGCCGAAATTAAGCCTGATATTCTCATTTGCAAGTTCTATAGCAGACAAAGAACTATCGACAGTGTGAACCAGTGCGGCATTTTTCATTGCATATACTGAGAATCCTCCTGTATAACCAAACATATTGAGTACACTCTTCCCTTCCGAATACTTTTCGAGAAGCTGCCTGTTATCTCTCTGATCGATGAAGAAACCAGTTTTCTGTCCGGTGGTCCAGTCAATTTTAAACTGGTAACCGTTTTCGGTAACTGTTGCCGGACCTGAATCGCCATACAGAAATTCATTTACGCCTGTTATACCCGACATGTGAGGAATAGTACCCTCGCTCTTATCATATACAGCCACTAATTCATCTTTCAGAAGATCGACAAGTATTGAAGTAATCTCCTTCCTGATCCTGTAGAAACCGACAGAGTGCATCTGCATAACAGCCACTCCGTTATAATAATCGACTATCAGTCCCGGGAGACCATCACCCTCGCCATGGATAAGCCTGTAAACATTAATCTGAGGATTACCAATAATTCCGATAGATTTTCTGTAAGCTATTGCCTTTTCAATTTTCTTCCTGAAAAAGCTGATATCAGGTTCTGTCTGTTCAAATGAAAGGATCCTTATCGCTATCGAACTTGGCGCATAATGCCCTGTTCCGAGAAATGTGTCATTATTATCGTATACATCAACCAGGTCACCCTCAACCGGTTCTCCGTACATTTTCTTGATGGCACCCGAAAAAACCCAGGGATGCAATCTTCTCAACGACTGCTCTTTACCCGACTTAAGGACAATTTTTATTCTTGTCATAACTTATTATGCCCATTTACTAATTTCTTATAAATCTCATGACAAACCCAGGCATCGGTTGCTGCATAGATCTGTTGAGCTTCCGATAACTGTTCAGCTTCCCAGTCTGTTACCTGCTGACGTTTTGAGATCCTGAAACCCAGCACTATTGCCGTAAGTTTTTTCAGCCCCGAGCTCTGTATTCCAAAGTCTTTCACCAAGTTCTGAAGATCGATGAAACCCCGGGGTGTGAATCTTTTCACACTGGAAAGGAATTTTATATCGTCATGAACTGCCACTCCGGTTTTAATAACGGAAGGATCGGCCAGAAGCTTCACCAGTTCATCGGGAAGACCTATTTTATTGATTCTGAAAAGACAAGCCAGGTTATCGGTCGATAACTGAATAAGCGATACCTGATGCCTTTTTCCTTTCTTAAAAGTAGGTTTTGTCTCCGTATCAAACCCAAGCAGGTCATGCCCCAGCAACCTTGGAAATACTTCATAAAAAGTCTTTAGATCCTCTATTAAAACCAATTCACCTTTAAACCATGAGAGCTCGCATTCTGCAAGTTCTTCTGCTGTAATGTTCTCCTGATAAATACTATTCTCCATCGCCCCTCAAATCCTTTTGCCGTCTCGATATAAACCAGTCGGAAGTGTTTCTGTTCTCATCATTTTCATTATTATCTTCTTCAATTTTTCCTATCTCCTCACCTGAGTAAATGAATTTATGAATCGCCCTCATCGAATTAACAAGTTTCTGACCCCAGAATGTCTCAAAGTTTAATCTGCATTCCCATACTGCATCATTCATCACTTCGTTGGTACCAGTCTGATAAAGCAGCAGAAAATCTTTCATGTCCTGATAAATGTCTGCCATGTTTTCAGATATCGAAGAGATAACCGGTCCTTCCGACTCTTTCATCTTGTCGTCAAACACCTCAAGATAATCATCGGCTGTACCGAATTTTTCCCTGAAAGTGTCATGAATCCTTAACCAGTCAGATTCTGTAACAAATTTCTCATTCCCTTCCTCGAAAAACGGATCAAATTGCGGCAAAAGGGAGGCTTTAAGATACATCAGAGGAAGAATCCGCTGAAATATTTTGAGCAATTCATCTCCTTTTAGCTCTGAAGCATGTTCTGAATACTTACAGAATTCATTTGCAACTGCCACAAATTCAACTACATTCCTCGAATATACCGGTTCTGAATTGGTATCCATCTTTTTTTATTAAATTGTGGTACAAAATTATAAAATTACGGATAGGATTAATCAGCATTAGCCGTATTTATTGAAAGTAATTATTATCAGTGCCTTATGCAGATAATTCTTTGTGTCCTTTGTGTAAACCTTAGTGTTCCTTTGTGGTTACTTTTTTCTGCTTAACGGAACTTACAAAACACTTTACGATAAGCTTGTCGGTACGATAGACAGGAAAAGGATATTTAACGATCCTCTTCATACTCTGGCATATGGAACCGATGCCAGCTTCTACAGGCTCATCCCGAAAATGGTTATAAGGGCAAAAGATGAAAATGAGATTTCACTGATCCTGAAAAATTGTTCTGAACTTGAGATCCCGGTTACCTTCAGGGCTGCGGGTACAAGCCTCTCCGGACAGGCAATATCTGATTCCGTTTTAATTATTGCCGGCAGCAACTGGAAGAAATACAGTATCAGCAATGACGGATCTGAGATTAAACTTCAGCCCGGGATCACAGGAGGAAGAGCCAACCTTATCCTTGCCCCTCTGGGAAGAAAAATTGGTCCCGACCCCGCTTCAATCAACTCAGCCATGATTGGTGGAATTGCAGCAAACAATGCAAGTGGCATGTGTTGCGGGACATCCCAAAACTCCTATAAAACTGTTGCCGGAATGCGCGTTATACTTGCTGACGGATCAGTACTTGATACCAAAGATCCGGCATCAAGGGAATTGTTCAGTAAATCGCATAGTAGATTACTCTCTGACATTGAATTGCTTGCAGCATCTGCAAAAGAAAATCTATCTCTGGCTGACAGGATCAGGAACAAGTATAAAATGAAGAACACTACCGGGTATAGTCTGAATGCACTTACAGACTTCACCGATCCTTTCGACATAATTGAACATCTGATGATTGGTTCTGAAGGGACGCTCGGTTTCATATCAGAGATCAGCTTCAAAACTGTAGCTGAGCAGCCCTGCAAGGCAAGCTCACTAATGCTCTTCCCTGATGTTGAGAAGGCATGTAATGCAGTTTCTCTGATGAAACAGAAACCTGTATCTGCTGTTGAACTGATTGACCGTTCAGGTATCCGTTCTGTTGAGAATGAAAAAGGATTGCCGGAATACCTGAAGTATCTGCACAATGATGTCTGTGCCCTGCTTGTTGAAACGACCGGGGAAAACAAGAGTGAAATAACCGGGAATATTGAAAAATATGCAATGCAATTAAAGATCTTCCTGTTGAAAGAGAAATAGCATTTACAGATAAACCGGCTGAGTACGAACTGCTATGGAAGATCAGGAAAGGCCTGTTTCCTTCTGTCGGGGCGATGAGAAAATCAGGTACCACGGTTATAATAGAAGATGTTGCATTCCCTGTTCCCCGTCTGGCGGAAGCAACGACCGACCTTCAGAATCTGCTTAAGAAATATAAATACACCGAAGCGGTAATTTTCGGTCATGCCCTGGAAGGAAACCTTCATTTTGTCTTTACTCAGGATTTTGGTGATAAGGAAGAAATCTCAAGATATGCCGGTCTGATGTCGGATGTAGCGGATCTGGTTGTGAAAAAGTATGACGGATCACTAAAAGCGGAGCATGGTACCGGTCGCAACATGGCACCTTTTGTTGAGATGGAATGGGGAAAAGATGCCTATAATCTTATGAAAGAGATCAAAAGGATCTTTGATCCTCTTTGTATTCTCAATCCCGGTGTAATACTTAATACCGATAAGGATGTCCACCTTAAAGACCTGAAGCCTCTTCCTGTTGCCAGCGAAATAATTGATAAATGCACCGAATGCGGTTTCTGCGAGGCATCATGTGTTTCAGCTGATCTTACACTTACCCCGAGGCAGCGCATCGCTGTACACAGAGAAATTAAGTCGCTTGAAAAAAGCGGACATCAGCCACACATTGCAGCATCGCTCAACAAAGAGTTTAAGTACCATGGCGATGCTACATGTGCCACCGATGGTCTCTGTGCACAGGCTTGTCCTGTTAAGATTGATACCGGAAAGCTTATAAAGAACCTCAGATCCGAAGAAGCCTCAGCTTCCCCCGGGATAGCTAACTGGATTGCAGATCACATGGGGTTTATTACTTCTGCTGCCAGAGGTGCATTATCCTTTGTCAATTTTGTTCACCGGATTATTGGATCAGGATTGTTGGGAGTTATAGCTTCAGGCATGAGAGTCATTTCATTTAACCGGATACCAGCATGGAACCGCTTCATGCCCAAAGGATCTGCAAAGATTGCTCCAGGCAGTGGCCGGCTGGCTGAGGCTAAGAGAAAGGTTGTTTATTTTCCATCATGCATTAACCGTTCAATGGGCACATCACAGGAATACAGTCATGAAAAACAGCTCTCCGAAAAGCTTGTTCAGCTTCTTCACAGGGGAGGTTATGAGGTTGTATTTCCGGCGAATATGGATAACCTTTGTTGCGGAATGGCATTCCTTAGCAAGGGATATGTGGATGCCGGCACCAAAAAATCGAAAGAGCTGGAAAATGAATTATTAAAAGCAAGTAATAATGGAGAATATCCTGTATTATGTGATATGAGTCCTTGCCTATATACAATGAAGGAGAACATGCAATCGGGAATTAAGCTTTATGAACCGGTTGAGTTCATTCTCGATTTTCTTGTTCCTAACCTAAATATTACGCCTCTGAATGAAGTAATTACAGTATTCCCTGTATGCAGCATGAAGAAAATGGGACTTGAGAAAAAACTTGTTGCTCTGGCCAATTTGTGTGCCGCCGGGGTAGTTGTAACTGAGGCAAATTGCTGCGGGTTTGCCGGCGACAGAGGTTTTACATTCCCTGAGCTTAATACTCATGGCTTACGCGACCTGAAAGTGCAACTTCCTGAGACTATTAATCAAGGTTACTCGAACAGCAGGACATGCGAGATAGGATTAAGTCTTCATTCAGGGATCTCTTACAAATCAATAGTTTACCTGGTTGATAAAGTAAGTAATCCAATAACGCATATGGACTAACACGCCTGTTCCTTTCTGAACTCCCTTATAATACGGTCACGGCCCCTTGAGTACTGAGATCTTGAAGTGCTTGTCGAGATCGACAGGATATCACTGATTTCTTCATGATCATAACCTTCAAGCAGGTATAGAGAAAGGACATTACGGCACTTTGATGGAAGAGTGGTAATTGCTTCTTTGACTTTACTAACACGCCTTTCAGTGTCTTCTCTGTCATTTTCAATCTCAGGGTAATCTGCCTCCAGATCAAAACAATAATCTAAATCCTCGAAAACAAACCTGCTGTTTTTCCTGGCGTAATCGAGAGATCTGTTATAGACAATCTTCTTCAGCCATGCTCCGAAGCTTACTGTACCTGAATAGCTGTCAATGGAATCGAATGCTGCGAGGAATGACTCCTGCATTACATCTTCAGCTTCCATCCTGTTCCTGACAATCTGTAAACTTGTATAATACATAGCTTTATAATACAGCTTGTAGATCTGAAACTGGGCCTTCTGGTCCCCTTTTTTGCAGCCATCAATTAAGCTCTGGTGTGGATTTTTAAATGGAGTTCCTGATTTTGTCACCTCTGTTTTCATAGAATTAATTTTGATTGACGAATCAAAACTAATATCATCATTAGCCCGATAAAGAACATGCCTATAAGGATGGTGTACATCCCTATCGGCATGTATAAAAACAGATATTTAAAGTTTTTAATATCAGGAAGTTATCGATTTTCTAAAATCAGATGGCGTTTTACCTGATAGTTTCCTGAAGGCATTATTAAATGCAGTTTTTGAGTTATAGCCGACCATTTCTGAAAGCTCTTCAATAGTAATTTTATTAGCTTTATCGCCGGCAAGGATCTTTTTTGCTTCTTCAACTCTGTAAAAAGCCAGTAATTCAAAAAAGCTCTTATTAAGTTTTTCATTAATTACCTGGGATACATGATGAGGACTAGAACCAATCTTCTTTGCAAGCTCTGATAATGAGGCAAGATTTTCCGAATAGTATTTGTTTTTATCAAACTCCATCCTGATGTTTTCCAGTATTCTTTGTTTGTCAGACTCTGTCAGTGAAGATTTTTGATACTTGCTGATAGATAAATCCATGAATGAAGTAGTACGGTCAAAATAGGTTGAATCTGACATTACCCTGAATGATGTCAGAAATGCAAAGAAACAAACATATATTCCTATAAAATAATCCCCCAGATCTGCTTCAAAAGCGAGCTTAACTACAATGAATATCAATATTATGGCAGAAAGATGAAGGATCATATTCCTCAGAAGTTTAAGAATTTCATCATCTGTATTGAGTATAGATTTTCCTGTAAAGTTTGCCTTTCTTACAATCTTTAACATTGATATAATGATGTAGAAAATTATCTGAAAAGCAGTTATCAGGTTCAGGTAACTTTTAATCGCCAGAGGATCATTCGAAATTGTTGATTTGACATCGAGCAGAGGCCAGTCGGGATGGTAGCTGTTGACATATGAGTTATACTTAAACTCATTAGTCTGTATCAGGTCGAAACAGAGGTATATGAAGTAAAGCAGGGAAGTACGTAATGGAGCCACTCCTTCTTTGTATCTGACGGGTCAATGCTTCTTTTGACAAAAAGATATAAAAATGGTCCTATTACGAGATTTAAAGCTTCTGTTGAATTTGTAAGAGGCAGCACTTTAACTATGTACCCTGTCATGTTAAGCAGCTGCTCTAAAATACAGAGTGTAAGCGAAAGGAGAAACAGTCCCTGAAACTTATTCGCATTCCTGTTAGGTGAAGGTTTAAAAATAAAAAAAAGTGATAGAACAAGTCCCTGGAATACACCGATAAAAACAAAAGCAGTTATTGCATCAAAATGTGTGGAAGTATTCATAAAATCATCTTCGGTTCAGGGACATAAAGATAATTTTTTTTCAATATCTTATAACCTGACTTTTACATGCTAGCAGGCCCTGTCATTGTATCTGCTTTTCAATAATATCATCCACTATTCTCATCGAATCGAGAATACATTTCTCACATGTTGTACCAAACAGATTATTTTCAACAGCATAGCGGTGTCCCTCTTCGGTTCTAAGGTCACATTTCAGCAATGATCTGCAATCGGTTGTACCGTTTAAAGATTTGAACCTTTCGCTGAACTCCTGTATCATTTTATATGTAACTTCCTTTTTTTCAGCGTTATCAGAGTATTTTTTTCCATTATAGATCCCAAGTACCATATAGGATCCGGTAACAGCCCCGCATGTTTCCTGAAGCCGTCCCATGCCTCCGCCAAAGCCTGATGAAATATTCAATGCAAAACCATTATCAAAATCCAGCAGCTCTGAATAGCCATTTAGTACTGCCTGCGCACAATTTAATCCTGACCTGAAAGAAACCAGTGCCTTTTCCTCTTTTTTATCCATATAACGTTGTAGAATACCTGTATATAATTTACTTCTTTTCTTATCGTGAACCACCACCTGCTGATCTGAATGTTATGCCAATCACCTGGTTCTTCATCTCAGTCTCCAGAGCAGTTATCGGCGAAATATCAGAGAGGCCAACTCCGTATTGAACAGAAACAGAAAAGCCTTTAATACTTATTCCTGCACCAAGATTATAACCTATATCAAACCGTCTCAGATCGTTGTAGTCATTCTTACCGTATCTTATATCTTTTAACTCACCTCCCGGAACAATTTTATAGCCGCCAATGCCGCATGCAAAATACGGACCACCATAAAGAGAAACCTTGACTGACCTGGAACCAAATCTCAGTTTTACATTCAACGGTACTTCAAAGTATATCGGCGAAATTGAAAAGTCGGTGGAATCAATCAGATAATCTGCTCCCTTCGCAGAAAACTTCAAGGCCGGCTCAAAGGCAAAATTATCGTTGAACGGGATCTCAAAATACTGGCCAAAATGTATTGCGAAGGGGCTCTCTGCAGGGTAGCTGATCCCATTTACCTTTACACTCATTGTGGTAAGATTGACACCGAAGAGATACCCGGTATTAATCTGGGCAGATGAATGTACAGATATAACGGCTAATATTATTACCAGACAATATCTAAGATAGTTCTTCATTTGTTGTGAGGGTAATCTGAGATCAGACACCCGGATATCCCAATATCACCTGAAGCTTTGTAATTGTCCCATTGGCACTTACAGTAGCAATTACAGCAGTCTGATCATCGAAAAATTTGCTGCGCAGGAAGATCCACTGAGTACCTTTCTTAATATGTTTCACAGCAGCCATCTCATCTTCATCAACCGGGTAAAGTGTATTTAAGGCTGCTTCAAAGAGTTTTGCCGCAGCTTCATCTTTCAGAAGAAACCCTTTTTTTACAAGTGACAACAGTTCAGGCAGATCCATATCTGTCGAAAACTTTTCATTAACAACTACTGTCCCTGCATTTACATTGAATGAATAATCCGTGCAATATCCTGATCCGTCGGGAAAATCAAAACCCGGATTTACCTTATAAAACTTCCCGGCAAAGACTTTGCTTAGAGCTTCCGGAGCTACTACCTCTACTTCCTGATTAAGAGTTTTTAGAAGAAAATCTTTAATTACTTTTTCATCCTGGGCACTAACGGTTTGTGCAGTTAAGCATACTGGGACAAAAAAAAGAGCCAGATAGAGCAGAATTGTTTTCATTTTTCAGAGGTTTAGTTTAACGTTAGTTCTGATTATTATTCTAAGATAATAATTTTAGAACAAGTAATCTAAAAAGTAAACCATTTAATTGAATATTTCAAAGGTCCGGATTAGTTCTCCGGTGCACAGGGCATAAATTTCCTGAAGATCTTCAGCTTGAATTCTCCGTCGGTGACCGGTATAACACCGCCATCAGTGGATCGGAGTGTTCCCTGAAAGGTACCGGTAATGATATCGTCTTTTTTATCGGTAATAAAAACACTTTCACCATAAAAATTGATCAGACTATAGTGTCCGGGATCAGTACTGTTCCAGCGATTGAAAGCATAATACTGTATCTCGGTAAATTTTCCAAACTCAGGTTGTACAGGAAGCGAAGAAGGTAATGAATCGAGATAGTAACCCAGAATATATATTGCAAGTACCGATGTGGAATCGCATCTTAACAGGTTAATCTGTTTTGAACCATTCTCGCAGTTACCGTAAAAATAGCAGTTGGAAAAACTGTCAACAGGAGCCACTTTTTCAATATGATCTCTGAATGTCAGGTAATAATCACCAAAGTATCCCCTTATCGTACCAAGCTCAACCGGATAATCCGGCTTAACATCTCTTTCATGTTTCGGTAAAGGGATAACCTCCCTCTCAATTGTCACTATATCACAGCCGATAAAAGTAATGAACAGAACCATAGAAAGAACTATGATTGCAATGAATGATTTAACAGACGGATTACCCTTCATCAGGTGTTAAAATGAGACTGGTTAGTGTTAAATGGTTAACAGCAAAAAGTGTACCAGAGAATTGTCTTGCGGTCTTGCGGTCTTGTGGTCTCAAAACTTATAGATTGCGCCGATTACAAGACCGTTGACTGACAATATGTTACTCAGTCCGGCCCCGGCATTGAAACCTGATGAATTGTTTTTGGTAGTGCCCTCTTTTGATATCTGGTAGCTGTAGCCTGCGCTTAAGAAACGTAACGATGTCTCAAGTTCCAGTTTTTCAGTTAAAGCATATGAGAGACCCGGATAAATGCTGACAGACAATCTGGTTACGTCAGGGTCATCGTCAGTTATCGGTCCTGTCGTCCTGCTCGACCGGGAGAACTCAACTCCTGTCCTGCCTTCTCCATAAATTGAGAACTTATTTGATTTCCATGCATAATAACGCACAAATGGATTTATTCCGAAAGAGGATGATTTTGTTGTCGTTTCATTGGCATTTACCGAGTGGCTTCCGCCCACAGAAAATCCCAGAGCAATTCCGATTGCAACTTTTTCTGACAGAAATTTTCCTGCTTCAGGTGCCAGACTTAAACTGTAGTCTGAATACTCACGTGTAACAGTGCCCATTTCTTTTGTTTTATTAGTATGGGAATTAAACCCAAAATCACCTCCCACAAAAATTTGTCCGTTTAAACCGGCACAGAACACTATGAATGTTACTATTAACGAAATGCGAATTGATCTCATAAGATTTTATATAAATTATATTGGTTCTACGCCTTTTACTTTTTTAGCCATCATCCTTTTTGTCCGGGTCTCATAACTCAGATCATCAAATGTCATATTCTGAACAGGCTCAGCCTCATCCGATTTGATTTTATAATATTTCATTCTGCCATTCTTCCAGTCGATCCGGCTTATCTTCAGATTATGCGTTGCAGTTTTTGCAGTTATAAAACTATATCCGTCATCATTGTCCTTTATAATAAAAACAGGATCATTAATTGTTATAACTGTGTCTTTTATGCTGGCACCTGTACCAAGTTCCAGAGCGGTATAACCTTTTGGATCATCTGCGGCAGGTTTGAGATTGCTCCAGAATGTAAATTGTGCAGCATCGATGTTATGTTTCTCAATTAACGGATACCACCACTCATTTGCAAATCTGGAGTCGGTGAATGAAAGCTTAGTTTCCTGACCGTTTGAAAAGTTGAATACAAATAGTGACAATAGAAACAATATATATCTCATTTTTTTCAGATATTAATTTCAATCCGCATGAATTCCTTTATATGATAGTCCTCCATCGCGGGGTGTAATGATATCGATCACCAGAGTGAATGGTTCGCTTCCTTTGTAAGCGGTTATGACTACTTCAGACTGAGGCGGACTGGCAAAGCCGCAGAAATAGCAGACTATTTGTGCAGTTTTAAAGTCGCACGGACTCAGTCTCTGAAAAAGTATATCAAAGTTAGCCTCATGTCCGACAATATCCTCTGCAGTCGGCTTAGGATCGAGTCCCTGGAGAACCTTGGTAATCTCCTGGCCAATCAGATCAGAATCGGAGTTTATGATTCCGTTTTTAAGATTTTCGCAATTGAGTCCGAATGGCGGATTTTCTTCCTTATTGCAAGAAGGAGAGAACAATACCATCAGAACAAACAGCATTCCAGTTAAAATTTTCATATCATATTAATTTTCAACGTTTTAATGATGATCCGCATAACGCCACCAGGCAACTGTGCCAGCAAAACCCAGAATACATGTCAAAACAAGGATAATGTAACTGACCGGAACCAGTTGCATTCCTTCTGTTCCGGGAGGTGCAGTGGCAACACCCGGGATTGCCCATGGAAAATATGGACCAAGTCCAACTATCGCGACAAACTGAGCTATTATCAAAGTAATAATCAGAAAACCTATTGGTGCAATTATGCCCCTTCCATAACTGGCAAAAAAGGCAACAGGTGTGCAAAGAAGCAAAGTAAGGAATGAGGTTGAAAATGTTTTTTTTGTGAATTGGGAAAATAGCTCCTCCGACCAGCCGGAAATATCAATAAACCACCCGATTAACAGACCAAAGGAGTATAACAATATTGTCAGCAGGGCACACCAGAAAAATATCACAATAAACTTGGAAACGACAATTGATGAACGTGACACTGGCAATGCGAGAATGTCTTTTAAAGTGCGGTCAGAATACTCACGGCCA
Organism: Bacteroidales bacterium; assembly: GCA_016709865.1. Classification (NCBI taxonomy): domain Bacteria; kingdom Pseudomonadati; phylum Bacteroidota; class Bacteroidia; order Bacteroidales; species Bacteroidales bacterium. The sequence continues at coordinate 271,104 of JADJLX010000005.1, read as the reverse complement.
AATATCCAGCTGGTAACAAATCCGAAGCCAATGTATCCTATTGTTGCTATTGCCTGAATTAGTAGTCCAAAAAAGCCTGACCAGTCATTTCTGCCGAACAATGTCGATTTTGTTCCTACCATCCCCAGTTTAGCAGCCAGCTCCGGATTTTTAGCCACAAACATCATAAGGCCCATCATCAGCGGAATAATAATGAAAATGATTACTGTAATCCAGAAAATTCCGGACCGGCGCAGTTTTATGCATTCAGATATAAAAGCAGCCTTAATATCTTTCATTTCTCATCAGCATTAATTCCAATTGTTCTTAAAAAATAGGATTCAAGATCCTCTTCTTCCACCTGAAGTAAAGTGGGCGGACAACCTCCGTTAACCATAAGCACTGCAATGTCTTCAGGCGAACTGACAGCGCCTTCATCCGGTATTTCAATAATATCGTCCTTCACAACTGATACATCATAACCTTTATTTCTGAGCAGTGAACCGGCTGACTGAATGTCTCTTGCACCAACCAGAACTCTTTTTCTGCAAAGGGCTTCCAGCTGACCGGAATCAAGTTCCTGTATAAGCTTACCACTATGAATTATTCCTATGCGGGTTGAAAATCTGGAAATCTCTCCAAGGATATGACTCGACAAAAAGATTGTAACACCATGATTTAATGAGAAATCACTTAACATTTCCCTGATCTCATAAATGCCGGCAGGATCCAGCCCGTTTGCAGGCTCATCAAGAATCAGTATGTCGGGATTATGTATAAGTGCCTTCGCCAGTCCAAGACGCTGGGCATTACCCAGGGACAAATTCTTTGCTTTTCGGTTTCTATATGCTCCTAACTTAAGCTTATCAATTACTCTATCAATAGAATTTCTGTCGGGAATGAAGCGCAAACGACGAATAATATCAAGATTTTCCTGAACAGTAAGGTTCGGATATGAATATGGTATCTCAACGAGCGAACCGATATTCTTCCATAATTCGTGATTGTCTGCATATACCCTTTTGCCATAGATATAAGCTGAACCTGATGTGGGACGAATCATTCCAAGCAACATCCTGATAGTAGTTGTCTTTCCGGCGCCGTTAAGTCCTAAAAAACCGTAGATCTCGCCTTTTCTGACATTGACAGATAAATCTGAAACAGCCTGCAGATCGCCGTATTGCTTTGACAGATTTTCTGTTCTGATAATATCGTCCATAAAAACCCTTTTCCTGAAAGAAATAAAACAGTAGTTAAAATTAGTCAAATTATTAAATAAGACATTTAACCTCTGCTACAAATTTGCAGTCAGACCGATACTTATGTAATCAATAAATGATGGTACAAATCCAGACAATAAATACCTGTTTTAGAATACATTGGAATTGTCATAACTCGTAATATAGTCATTAAGGTTTTTTATTTCTGTATCAAACAGTTTGTTTGTAGCCTTAAACAGCGTTAAATTTAATGGCCATTCTGAAGGTTTTTTTAATATTACAGGGTATACATCCGATATACTAAAACTGACAGTTTTATCAGGTCTGTCCGCCGACATATCTCCCTTATAAAATGCCTCGTAGACCAGGCTGATCATTTCGAACTTGATTTTCTCATCCTTTATTGAAATTACTGAAGTAAAAATACAGCTATAACTGTATATGAGACTCAGACTGTTTCTCAGAATAATCTTCCCTTCCTTCTCGTTAAAGTACATATCACCTGGCAAAAAACCATAATTTATCGCCAGCCATTCACGGGTCCTGTTCATCAGCTTTTCCCTGTCAAAGCCTTTGAACTCATTAATAAAAACATAATGAACAACCCCATTCTGATCAAGAGGCAGGTCGGGATATTTCACCCTGTTTATCAGCTCAACCCATTGTTCCATTGTCTTTGAGTAACCGGCATCTGTTATTTCTTTTGATAATAACTTATTGTGCAGTACTGCTTTTTCAAGAGAATCTGTTTGTCCGGATAGATTAAACGAAGCCAGCAAAAGAAGAAGGAAGAAGAAGTATTTCATATTTCAGAGTATTAGAAATGAGAACTGTTTTATAGTCCTGCAGCTTTTTTCTGAGAAGCATAGTATGCTGACTGGAGCCATTTATGGAGTTGACTTGCTTCCGATGATTTGTTGAACCTTGACCAGTCTCCAAACTGATTTATTAATACCTGCTTATATTTTCTGGTATCAGTATCGAACAGGAAGGCAGAATAGACGGTCTCCCCCATGTCGGCTCCCGCACTTGTTGGTTTTGTTATTTCTCCTTCTGCAGCCCGCCTGACCAGACTGAAAAACCTCAGAAGCATATACCTTTCTACATTATAATAAAATGTATCTATCTGACTCATGTTTTCAATCATATCCGATTCGGATATATATCCTGCAGTATCAATGTAATGCCAGTTTTTCGGATGATTAAAGTAACCAATATTCCCAGTGGAGTCAATTAGTATTCCGTTATGCGAATACCCCCAGGCATAATTACTGTGTTCAACCTGAAAGAGGATAAGCTGATCTGGTCCGGGTAATTCTTCATTTATTGAATCATCCGTATTTTCGCAACTCATCAAAACGAAAATCAGCAAAACAACTGTAAACAGACTATTCGGGAGCTTCATAATTAATGCAGGTTAGTAAACTTATAAATAACAAAAACTATACCAGTATTAAACCTGAATGGATAATGTATAAGCCACGGAGTGTCAGGATATGAATAACCTTCGGCACAACTCATCTATCTTCATAACTCAAGATTAGTTAATTGCTGAAAGAAATAAATATTTGATTCCTGCTCACCCCATGAGATCCCTCACTGGCGTTCAGGATGACATACGAACTTGGGTTTGAGGGGGGGAGAAATGGAGGTTAACGTTTAGCCATTATATCTTAAAATGATAGTCCATGCATTCCGCTTTATTAAAATTTATTCGTTCATTCGTGTAGTAAAAAGACCAAAAATGAAGAAAACTATATTTGTCTCGAAAATGCCGCATGCTATTCTAATATTTGCGGTAGTGTTTCTGTTTTCTGTAAAAGAATCAAAAGGTTACAATACTCCTTCGAAAAGCGACACCTCCTTAACCAAAACCTCTTATCGTACTTCCGGTAATCCTTATCTGCCGCTTTGGGAGCATCTGCCCGATGGAGAACCGCGGGTTTTTGAAGATCCCGACAAACCCGGAAAATACCGGATCTATATAATCGGATCGCACGATGTCAGGTTCAAGAGTTATTGCGGGCCCGACATACGGGCATGGTCGGCACCTGTGGAGGACTTATCCGACTGGCGTGATGAAGGATCCATTTTTACATATCCGATAGACGGACAGTGGGATGTTATGTATGCTCCCGAACTTGTTGAGGTGAAAAGAAAAGACGGCAAAAAGGATTACTACTTGTACCCTCATAGCCGGGGAAGGAACAGAGAAGCGATGGTGGCTAAAGGAAGCCGTCCCGATGGTCCGTTTACCCCTGTCAACATTACTGCCGACGGAATGGGTACCATACCCGGAAGCACCATGGGATTCGATCCGGCAGTATTTATTGAATACATAACTGATCCGAAAGATCCTGATTTTGAGACAGGTTTCAGGGCTTACGGGTTCTGGGGATTCCAAAGGTCGGTTGCGGGTCAGCTGGATCAGAACACAATGTATTCGCTCAGGCCCGGAACCATGGCTATTGACCGTTTTATTCCTGCCAGCTCCAGATACGGCGTAATAAGAGATCCTGAAGGAACAACTTACCCGAGTGTCTATCCGGGTCAGGACCTTGGTATGTTCAACTTTTTTGAAGCAGCATCAATCCGCAAGGTTGGTAATAAATATGTTTGGGTTTACAGCGGATATTCAGGTCCTGATTATGGACTGGGCAGCACCAACTCAGCATTGCGTTATGCATATGGCGACACTCCGCTGGGTCCATGGAAAAGCGGTGGCGTCCTTGTCGATTCACGGGCGGTGGTGTTGGGTCAGGACGGAACCACGCTGCGAACAAGCTATTCGGGACATAATACTCATGGAAGCATTGAGCTTATCAATGATCAATGGTATGCTTTCTATCACAGGGCTCCAAGGGGTTTTGGAAATGCCCGTCAGCCGATGGTAGCACCGGTTACGATAGAATGGGATGAAAAACCGGTGGCTGAAGGCGGAAAAGTTACTATCAGAGGTTATAACCCCTATACGGAAGACAATATATGGACAGCAAAGGATAGCCAGGGAAGAGAATATACCGGAGCCGAAGTAACTTCGGAAGGCTTTCACATCTACGGCCTCGATCCGTATCAGTACTACTCAGCGGGATATGCCTGCTTTCTTTCCAACCTTAACAGTCAGCAGGATTCCTGGGATTTATGGGATAATAACATGCCCATTACAAATGTGGAGAACGGTAACATCATTGGCTACAAGTATTTTGGTTTTGGAGGTCTTGACAAGGACAGGAAAGGTTTAAAGGCCTTCAAAGGTACCAGGCGCGGGAATAAGACAGCGTTTAATCTGTTCCTTACACCAAAAGCAAAAAACGCATTTAAGGTAAACATCTGGTTAGACGGACCATGGGACAATGAAACATGGAAAGGGAAAAAAATCGGTGAAATAACTGTATCTGCAAACTCTGTTCAGGAAATAACAAAATTCACGATTGATGTTTCGGCAGTTGTTGACAATCTCGACAAAAAACATTCAGTTTTCCTGGTGGCCGAAGGTAATGACCAGGGTGGTCTTTTCGATTTAGCAGGACTGGGATTCAGCATGAAAAAAAAGGAAATTGTTCGTCCGGTTGCTCCTACAGTAGCTATCAGTGTTAATGGAGTTGACTTAGAACTGCCAGCTACTCCGGTGAGATCGACAAACGCCAATGGCATTGTTGGTCTTGATCTTTATGAGTCAACTTATAAACTTCCGTCAACCATAAGCGGGATACCTTTTGTATCGGCATCTGCGAGCGATCCTGCTGTAAAAATTGTTATTACACAGGCAGAATCTAAATCAGGAACGGCTGTTGTGCGTTTTGATTATAATGGCGTTATTAAAACATACAGAGTTGTGTTTGTTTCCGAATAAATAATAGAGCACCTGAATTCTGAATTCCGACAAATCGCAGCTTACGGAGGTTTGGATGAACGAGGGATCTCAGGGGATAAACAGGAATATTTTGTGAGGATCATTTCAATTGACTACTTTAGTCTCTGGAATCACTATTTCATAAACTAATATCTCCAACCTATGAAGACAAATAAGATTTTTGATACACGTCACTCTGCAATTATCAGGGCATCACTTATTTTATTGTTTCTGCTGTATTCCTCCAATCTGATGTCGCAGACGCAGTTGAATTTTTCAGGTAAATGGATGTACGATAAGACTAAAAGTACACCCGGCACAAATAGTTCAGAGTACCCGGGCACAATCTCACGGGAGATAACTCAAACTGCAACAGAAATAACGTATCGTGATATCTATATTGCAACAGGAAGTAATCCATTTACAGGTTCTGACATTGTACTAAAACTGGATGGCAAGGAAGAAATTGATAAGAGTGATCCGGATGTTACCATTACAAAATCTTTAAAATGGTCACAGGATAAAAAGAGTTTTACTACAACTTTTAAAACTAACTACACAATGGATGGAGTAAAAAAAGAGATTTTAATAACTGAAACGTATTCACTTTCCGCCGACGGGAAAACATTAACAATTTATGAATTCCATAAGGCTGAGTTGGGAGAAACCAGAACAACAAATATTTACAATAAGAAATAATATAATTAAGAAAATTATGTTTGATTACAGCCCCTCTATCGCATCCTAGTTCAGTGGTATGGGGAAAAAATCGATATATAAGCCTGAGATTTAATGAATTCCCAAATTGCCTCAGGACTTTTACCCAGATCTTGAATTATATAATCTCTGGTTCAGTGTACTTTGGTCCCTTCCAGATTAATTGTCTGCAGCATTTTTCTTTGTAATAGTCCGTTGTTGGATCCCAGGGATTTAACCGCAGTGTGTCCTGTTTGGTTGAAATTGCCTTGGGAGAGGCTGAACTGGCGTAAGCATGATATTCAAAATAGTATTCATTCTGCCATTTATAGCGAACCCATGCAGCATATGCAGTTCTCCCTTTAGGATCTTCCTTGATCGACTTTTCTGCCTGACTGATTTGAGTTTTAAGCCAGCCGGGAACTTCTTTATTCGGGACGAGATAATCTTTCTCGCAGGAAAAGAGGAAAAGTGAAAATGTAATTAAGAGAGCTATTTTTTTCATAATCACCGGAATAGTGTTAGTAATTTCACAGCAAAAATCGAGCCAGCCAGTTGATCATGTAGCCATTTAGAACTGATTTCTAAGCTTTTCGACATGATGAAGGCATCCCTCACTATCAGGGTTAGCTTTTGCCCCTATTTTTTGTCATAATGAAAACGACATGCAAATATCAGGATATCTGAATCGTCAACCTGATAAACTAATCTGTGCTCCAGGTCAATTCGTCTTGACCAGAAGTCGGCGAGGTCGAATTTTAATGGTTCAGGTTTTCCAATGCCTTCATAAGGAGCTCTTTGAATGTCCTTAATCAACGCATTAATTTTCCTGAGGGTCTTTTTGTCTTCGGTTTGCCAATAGAGGTAGTCTTCCCAGGCATTTTTTGAAAAAACAATTTTCATCATTCCTCAATCAGGTTATGTTTAACCTTTTTGCCTGTTTTCATTTGCTCTATTGATTCAAAAAGTCTTTTCGCGTTTTTCTTTGAACTTAATAAATGCAGAGTCTCCATGATGGAATTATATTCATCCAGGGAGATCAGAACAGTCCCTTTACCTGAACCTCTCTTAATTATCAAAGTCTCATTGTTGTCTTCGACTTTGTCAAGAAAATTTTTAAGTCCGGCTCTGAATTCTGTATAATTTGCTGCTATCATTGTTGTAAATTTATGTACCTGATTAAGTACAAATATAAGTACTTTAATTATGATTTAAAAAATTTATTGAAATATCTCACATAAACATTATTGTCGGGATTAGTCTCCTGGTTATAGTTTTAATAATCTATCTAAGATATACTCAAATTGATACCTGGCCATTTTTGATTTGCCTGTTATTATGTCTTTTTCAATAGGTATACCGCCTTTTATTTCAAAAACATTGCCGTTTCTGTCTAAAAATATATTTTTTGGGATACTGCCATCTTTCAGGATGCTTTTCTTAAAGTCATATCCGTCAACCAGATGATAGAAGTGAAAAGGTTTCTGTTTTAATAGATTAAGTACTTCACTTTTTGAGTTTTCCGAAATTGAAATGAAGTTAACTTTATTGCCATATTTATCAATCAGTTTATCTAACTCAGGAAATTCAAGAATACAGGGAGCACACTGAATTGACCAGAAATTAATAAGTGATGGTTTTCCGATCAGTTGAGAGGAACTGAAGTCCTTATCATTTATGTCTTTAAGGGTAAACTTGGGCAGCTTTTTGTCAAGAAGCATAAATACAGGATCCTGTTTATAGATAATCTTAACTTTATTATTATCAACCTGTTTAGTGCCTTTTGTCATTACAACAGTAAAGAAATTTATAATTGAATCAGGTTTATGTTGTTTGTGGTAGATTGTTGGTGTTACGATATATCCTGCCGGAAGCGTTTTAAGCATTTTGTCGAGATATGTATCAAATCTTTTCTGATTATAAATTGAATCATTATAAAGCTTATAGTAATTTGATTGAGAAAAACAATCAGAAACTATCAAAAATAATGTGATAACGAATATATTTTTCATGTGCTATTGAATTGTTGAATTCTGAGTTATTTCATATACCTAAAATGACTAGTCCATTGCCTCTATGTAATTTAAATTATGGTGCATCAAGCGAATAAAAATTATCCAGAGTGCCAGTCTCGCAATCAAAGAAAAAACTAATCCATGCATCTTCGATTAAAACTTTATTATTCCGCATAAAAGAGAAATGTACGGAAAAATATATCCTCTCTTTTTTATTTTGGGTCACAAAATTTCTTTTACTAAATGACTTAGGAAAAATATCTTTAAACTCGCTTTCGGTCATTCCTACCTTGATTATTTTTCCATTATCCAGCAACAATGAGTACTTATCACTTGTAATTCTAAAATTAGTTGTTCCTGGTCTGTCTGAGATGTTTAGCACTAATCCATCAGTATATTTTATTTCACTGCCAGGCTCATCCGTTAATACATCAACATATTTTGTGATTATGCAGTTTGATCCATATTGTTGCTGAATTGTTTTTACACTTTTTAGTTCAGTAACTTTGATTTTCGCAGTGGTGTCTAAATCAGTCCCGGTTTTAATTATACAAAACTTTGATCGATCAATATGATCACCCTCATATTGGGCGATTGAGTTAATTGTCAGGGAAATGAATAGCAGAATCAGAGTTGGTTTTCTCATGATGTAATATACTAAAAATAATAAAATGTCTGCCAGAATTAGTATTCTGGATTCTTGAAGACTCTCTGCATTTTCAGCTTTGTTTGTAGAATTTTCATAGGCCAAAATCAATTATTACAGGTACATGATCGCTGTAAGCAATCCAATCCTTATAGTTACCTATTTCCACATTTTGCACCTTATCTGACAGAGCTGCTGATGCAAAACAATAATCAATATGATATGGTTTTTCGAAATTACGCTGAAGATAAAAAGTTGAGTGTTCTTCTTTCCCTTGTTCTATATTGAAATATCGATGATAAATGCTGTGTATGTCACTATCTGTTAATTTATTAACAACATCAGAATGATCCCCTATCCTCTTTTTGTAATCCCAGATTTTGTTACTATTGAAATCACCTACCAAAATTGTGGTACCAGCTAACAGATCAGTATAGTAATTTATTGCCAGCCAAACCTGACCAATATATCTCGCATCGTAGTTTTCCTTGCTACTCATTGCCCATATAGCAAACAATGTAAATGAATGTCCGTTTCCGGTTATCCGGAAGGGAAGAACATATCTGAACTTTGGATTGAATTCGGGTAATAACTCAAATTTGTATTCATTAAAAGAATGAATACAAATTCCTTTATGCCGGCTATCTCCATACCAGTATTGCGAGTCGGGCTTTTTTATTGTCGGATTGTATACATATTTATCTGGATGTTCGCATTCCTGAACAACCAGTATATCAGGATTATATGCCAGAATAAGATCAGCTTTTTTCCTGAAGGCTCCCTGACAGTTCCAGGTTATGAGTCTCATTTGTGAGGAAGATTTGAATAGAATTCAAAATCAAAATAATGCCGTTTATTTAATTCCCAGATTTCTCCAACAAATCCTTTTTCACATTTATCAACCGGGATAGCTTTACTGCCATTTAATTCTTTCAGAGTACCAAAATAAATTGAGAATGATTTATTGTCGAATTGTATTGCTATCCAGCATGCAGAAGCATTGTATTTATTCTCAGCAATAATGGCCTTTTCATAAACATGTGATCCGAGATTGTATCTTGAGTTTAGTTTACCATTTTTCTGATATTTGTTTCTGGCTTTAACGCTTATAACATATTTAAAACCATCCCTTTCACACTCAATATCAGCAAAAGGTTCGTTCATTGAATTGTCGTTGAGATTCCTGATCCTGTCGAATTTCTTAGCTACCAATGCTTTTAAAGCAAAGAGTTCTCCCAATTCTCCAAGGGACTTTTTTCTTGCCGCTTCCTTTTTGTTTTTGATGGCCACTGGATAAATGGTTGTAAGCTGATTTATACAAACTTATTCATTATTAGCAGATATGTCCAGGTTAAAAGCAAAAAGCGTGACAAGCCAATAGTTATACCGTCTGTGTTTAGTGCTGTACTTTTATTTAAGAATTTGTCTCGGAATAGAATTTCCTTGAATTTCGGATCGCTTTACTTGTTTGAATTTTGACTAATTTTTTTGCCTCTGAAATGTGTTTTAAGAATGGGAATTTCCCTATTTTTTCAAGGTAAATATTTTCAATTTCTTGTAAATAATCCATGAATATTAGAATCCTTTCTTGACGATGTTCCATTCTTTCGACGATAGATTGAGTCTGTTCAATTATTTGAGAAAGCACATCTAGTTGTTCCCAGATAGAATCGTTATGAATGTTTGTATCGTGCATAACTGTTTCTATGTAGGTGAAATTTTTTGATAAAACGCTTGCATAATATCCACCACATAGGGTTATATAAAGAGTTTTGTCAGGGGTTATTTCATCACCTTCTTTTGACCTAACGAGCTCATTTTTTACCATTGATTGAATAATCTGAAGGATTCTATTGTCCGACACCCCTACTTTTGTGAAAATATTTATGATATCAATCGTATGCGTTTCGATTGATTTTTTATCTTGAGCATTGTAATAGAGTAGCTTAAGTATATATAATCTAAGCAATTGCTGATTGTATGAATTGTAATAGGATTCATAAACATTGTAACATTCAGATCGACTTTCTTTATAATACTTCCATTGAGCTAGCATTGACCCTTTAAATACTTCATGATGCGGAAATTTAAACTTTGCATCTTCATTAATGTAGTTTTTTATTGCTTTATCAGCTTGGATGTGACCAGATGTTAAAAAATTCCTCGTTAGAAGTATACCTCGCCTTGGATTTCTATCACTTATTGATTCAAGAAATTTACCATTTATATCATTCAATAAACTTGATTTAACTATATCAAAGAAAATGCTTAAATCAGGTACATTCAGTTTCATTCCAGAATTAAGAGGAATTATAGCTGATTTATTTTTTAAGATTTCTTTTGAATAGTTCAATCTTTTTGAAAGCACATCCTTGAATGGTGGTGGATCGAGCCACAACTTCTTAAGTTCATAAGCGTTAAAAATTGAATCTGTTCTGTGCTTAATGTATGTAGTATCCCTTATAGATACAATTATATTAGATCTAATTTTCTTTGAAAGAGCAACACCTTCAGAAAAAACTATTGTTTCAAGTTCAGAGTTTTCATATAGATCTATATTGTCTAAAAGAATAATACATAGATTTTTACTAGCGATATATCTAAGTATTTTATCTACATATGGTTCAGTTTTTTCAAAGTCTGATGTAATAAGTTCACTAACCTTTTCTTTGAATTTATCTTTGTTTGATATATAGATATTCGCAAATGGGCCACGAGCTAGTGCTTTAATTTCTTCATCATAAGCAGGTTCGATAACACTTTTATAGTCTGTAGGATTATCTGGGTGTTCCATAAGTAGATAATCTTTGAGCTTCTTATACATAAATTCCCGTGGGTTCCCAGATATTCCCATTTCTTCAAAATCAATATAAATCCAGTGACATTTGGAATCCTTGAGAACTTTAGAAGCTTTGACTAGTTCAAAATGTTTTAGGTATGTTGATTTTCCGGAGCCAACTGTCCCAATAATTAGTGTAACCGGTGGTGTAATACTTGGAGATGAAGCCTTAACAAATTCACCTAATTCATCCGTTTCTTTGTCTTTTTTAATCCTTCGAGCCGGGGATACCAATTCTGGCTTTGCGTCTTGAATATAGATTTGTAATTGTGAATCAAATTTTGTTCGAGCTTCAGTTGAGACGAAGCATTTTTCTAGTTTCTCAGGATCTGAAAACAATGTTTCCGAATATAGGGCATTATCAAGGGCAGGAGAAATAAAATCCGCTATATTATTTCTGTCAATTCGTGAATCTTTATCTCTAAGTACATTATTTATTTTTCTCTCTTGAGCAAACGGAGTCTCTGTAGTGATCTCTAATAAACTATTATTTTCAACATTTTGACAGCAAAAAATATTAAATAACTCTTCTGCATCTTCTACTTTTTCCAATGGGAAGAGAATTGTAGCGTAAATATCCTCTTTTTTGTAGAATCCCATAATTGGATAGAATACCCAACATGATCCATTTGTAGCAACAACAATATGCCCTGTTGATTTAATGGCATAATTTTCAGCTTGTTGGAGTGCTTTAGAAATCTCACCAGATCCCAAAATTTCTCCAGTAAGTTTTAGCTTTTTCTTTCTTGTGGGACTAGGGAATGATATCCCTATTTTTTTTGCTTCTATAATGATTTTAAAATCACTTGATTCCAATGTGTAGTCAACATAACCAGTATTTTCAAGATGTTCTTCGACTTTAATTTGTCCATATTTCCATTGAAGTACCTCTCGAATAATTCTATCTATAATATCAAATCTAGTTTGTGCTTCAGATTCTTTAGATAAATCTTTATTGAATGCACTTTTCTTAATGTCTTCGAATGTTTCGGAGATTTCTCCCCAATCTTTGAATGTTGTCATTTATTTAATATTTAAATGATTCTATTTTGTAATAGGAAGAATTTGTGATGTATAACAAGCTAGCTAGCTTTTATATGTAATACCTCCTCCCTCACCCCCTAGGCACCCTAACCCTAAACTCACTCCCCCGCCCCTGCTCCGATGCAAACCAGATTGAGCCGCCAAGCAGTTCGATATAGGCTTTTGAGATGGCAAGGCCGAGGCCGATACCCGGATAGCTTCTGGCCGGACCGCTCTCGGCCTGGTAGAAGCGCTTGAATACATGCGGCTTGTGTTCTTCAGCTATGCCAATGCCGGTGTCGCCAACATAGAACTCAACGGAGTCGTCGTGCAGAATATATCCGAACCAAACACTGCCCATCTTTGTGAATTTCAGTGCGTTGCTCACAAGACTCGAGATAACCTGCTCTAGCTTCTGCTCGTCGGTTTTGATTGTCAGGTAGGGCGACTTCATATCGGGCTCAAAACGGAACTGCAGATCCTTCTCCCTGGCCTGCTTGCCGAAACGGATAAAGATCTCCTGCAGCATAATATAGATATTCACTTCACCGAGCCTCACCTTCACTCCGTTCGAATCGAGATGCGAGATCTCGAATATATTGTTCATCATGTCGAGCAGGTTGTCGGCACTGTTGTTAATGATATCCAGATACTCCCTTCTCCCGTAATTATCCTGATCAGGTTCGCAGATAAGACTCGAGAAACCGATTATTGCATTCAGCGGTGTACGAACTTCATGCGAGAGGTTATGCAGAAAGGCTGTCTTCAGAAGGTCGCTCTCAACAGCCTTCTCTTTGGCCTGGGCAAGGCTGGCCAGAGTCATTTTGGTCTCTGTAATATCGAAAAGAATCCCTACTGAGCCGATTATCCGGCCGGTTTCTTCATCCTTAAGAGGCAGTGAAGTGTCGCGGATCCATTTCTTCTCACCTGAAGGAGTTTTGATCAGGATGTCAGCCTTATACTTGTCAATCTCTCCATTTATGAACCTGCGTCGGGTAGTGGCAATGTCTGCAGTAATATTCTCATTACCAGGAACAACCTCCTCAATCATTCCGATAAAAAGCTCCTCGGTAAGGTCCCCCGACTCAATACCGAGAAGCTGCCGAAACGCCGCCCCAACATTGACATAGTATCCTTCACCCGGCTCCTGACCGAAAATAAGCTGAAAAGGAACACCATCAGCATTCTCAATTGCCTCACTCAGCTTGTCGCCGGAAGTAATAACAGAGGCTTTAGATCCCTTGAATCCCCTGCCCGGATAATCTGAAGCCTTTAAATAATCCATTTCGTTATGAAATATTTTCTTGTTCGTCAACATAAAACATCCCTTAAATAAACTACTACTTCATCAGCCTCATTCCCCTGAAACTAATAAAGCATTTAATATCAGCTCTTTACAATAAATCGCATTTTTGATTATTGTAATCTATAATGGTTAATAGGAATAGGGGTGAAATTGTTACCCTGTTTTTGCAATTATTTTTAAAATATTTTCATTTTTTTCTTTAAGAATGCTATTTTTGAGTAAGAAAAAGAGTTTGTGAAAGAGTTTACCGACAGCGAAATTATCGAATGCCTGAGAAAACGTCAGAGCTATGTTGTCAGATACCTGTCTGACAGGTATTCGCCTATGGTAAGGCTCATGGTGCGGAATACCGGCGGAAATGATGAGGATGCTGATGATATTTTCCAGGACGGGCTGATGATAATGCTCGAGAAGATCGATAACAGGAACTTCGTACTCACCTGCAAATTAAAGACATACCTATATTGCATCTGCGAACACCTCTGGAAGGATGTGCTCGACAAACGGACTGCTGCGGCAAACTATTTTTCGCGCAGGGATGATGCAGAAGGTGAGGAGGACCGTTCAGAGGAGATGGATAATCAGTTAAGGGAAGAGATCTTCAAGGAGGTGTTTGAAACACTTGAGCCCCTCTCAAAAAAAATACTTAAGATGTACTGGCAGGATCTCGGTCCGCAGGAGATAGCCGATAAACTCGGTTATACGTACAACTATGTGAGGAAGAAGAAGAGCGAGGCTCAGAGTGAGTTGTGTGAGAAGGTGAAGCAGCATCCGGGATACAGGAGGCTGATGAAGACGGAGATGGCGGCGAGGGAGGTGGTGCACTGAACTAGCGTAGAGCGTAGAGCGTAGAGCGTAGAGCGTAGAGCGTAGAGCGTAGAGCGTAGAGCGTAAAGAGTAAAGAAAGAAAAGAGATTAAATGAACGGGAAACAGAGACATATTAACGGAGACGATAAAGGACTTTTCAGGGAGATCAGCAGCTTCATGAAGGCTAAGGCCGATATTGAGGATGTTATGAATGATCCTGCTCTTTCCGGTGCCAGGGATTCTGTTAGGGAGATGATCGCTGAATACAAAAAGGGTGTAGCCGAAAAGGGTTCTTCAGTGAAGAATGAAAAATATATTAAAGAATCTCTTTCAGAAACAGGAAACAACAAGGCAAAAAAGAAGAGGTTAAAGACTATACAGACTTCAAAGACCTGGGAAACTCAGATATCAGCATCCTTACTGCCGACTGGGTAAAAGAGTGGCACAGGCAAAAACAGAGTGCAGTGGCTCCTGATCCGAAAGCTGAAGAGAGAAAAGAATTTATCACAGCGGCTCTGAAGGCAGAACCCGCTGAAGTGCCAGTGGAAGTTACAGAGACCAGGAAAAAGGGTATAAGCAGATCTCTTTTCATCAGATATATTACAATGTCGGCGGCGGCTGTCGTAGGTGCATTGATAATAATAAACACTCTTCTCCCCTCTTCTGCTGATAAGCTTTTCAGTTCCTATTATACTCCTTTTGAGGCTGTTTCCCCGGTAACTAGAAGCACCTCCGGCTCGATTGACGAAGTATACGCCTCCGCGATAATCAGCTACAAATCAGGCGATTACAAGAGTGCAAATGCAGGATTTGCTGAAGCTAACCTTAAAAATCCGGCATCGGAAGCACCTCTCTTTTATATGGGATTAACCAATATTGAACTTGGCAATATAAGTCAGGCTGTATCCGAACTGGCTGCTGTGGCTGCAGGCTCAGGCGAATATGTCAAGGATGCCCAATGGTACCTGGGAATGGCGTATCTGAAATCGGGAGATAAATTAAAAGCCTCGGAGTACCTGAGTAAGCTGGCAGAGTCGCCGGGTTACTACCGCGACCGTTCTGCGAAACTTCTGCGCCGTCTGAAATAGACGAACAAATATCCGGCAACAGGAATAACTATCACTATTGTTAATAAAATAACAACAGATTTGTTGTTTTCCTTAACTGGGGAATTATCACCCAAAACCTCATATGCTGCCCAGTAATACGGATTCTTACGTGAAGGTGTAGCTGATTCAAGATAATCAAGCTTTGCGAGTCTCAGAGATTCATTTTTCGGTTTACCCTTCGAAAGATATTTATAGAAATTGTCAATTATTTTTGAACTGGCCTCATCGTTAACCTCCCATGCTGTCTTAATTACAGAAGAGGCCCCGGCAAGAATAAAACCGCGTGCCAGACTCATCAGTCCCTCACCTGAATACAATGTTCCGGTTCCTGAATTACATGCACTAAGCACAACCATTGGCGAGTTCAGACGGCTGAGACTTATTTCGTAATTGTAGAGACGCCTGCTCTCCTCCCCTTTACCGTCGCTGCCGAAAAGAATATATGAGTAACGCGAATTGGCGGAGTCGGGCATTGCATGCGTTGCAAGGTGAAAAATAGCCGGTTCGCTCAGCGCTGAATTGAAGTTGGCTTTGGTTGCATTCTCTCCTGTGAAGAGAGTGCTGTTAAACCATTTGCCGAGCGATGAGATCTCATTCATTGCTCCTCCAAGGCTTGCCGGATCTGTCTCCGAACCGTTGGATCCCCCATAAGACGGGGAGAAAGCAATAACACCTGTTTTGCCGCCTGAATGATTCTCATCTGAAAAGATCAGGGATGAAGAGTAGCCGTAAGAAAAGGTATAATCGTTTATAAGGAACGGGAGGCCCTCAAAATCTGTTTGTCCGGGCAGTGGTTTCTTCTTAATAAAAGCATCGAAGGTAAGCCAGCCTGTCTCCTCGTCGGGAATAACAATCAGATTATCACCCGTCAGAAGATCTTCAACCGGGGCAATAAGACTGAGATACATGTAATTGAGAGCGGATGTATAATCGAGGAAGCTCTCCTTTCCACCGGCCGATATCGCGGATGTGCCTCTTAGAATAAGTGCGTTTCTGAGGAAGGAAGAGTCAAGGCTGCTCTCGCGGAAGAGCAGTTTATTACGTGAGATCAGGAAAGTATAGAGTTTACGTTTTCCATCGGTATACTTATTCGACAGAAGGTAATCGATTATAGTCTCGTCACTCTTAAGATTTTTCTGAATCTCAGCCGGAGAAACCGGAACAGTTTTTCTTATAAGTTCGGCATACTGTGGAAAAGCACTTGTGATTTCAGCAGTAACACGCTCTTTTTCGCGGTTCATTTCAAAAAGAGCATCCTTCATAAGGGCAGTCTTTGTGCCTTCGGGATCTGATTCTTTCGACTCCTCCCGGATAAGCTTGTTATATGCTGCAATATTCGCAGAGAGCCTGGTCAGGTTCTCCCGGAGTGAACCGGGAATTGCTGCAGAGTACAGCAGGTCGTTACCTGTAATCTCATTACGCAGTATGGCGGCCTTTGAACGCTGGACAACAGAATAAACCTTAAGAACAAGTGAATCATTTTTTGTAAGTGCATAAAGGTCAGCACCAACTGAAGCGGCAAAAACATAAGTCTCTTTCTCATTTCCTGCCAGGTAGATACGGCTCTCTTCAGTCATGTAGTTGTTCCTGATCGTCTCAATAAGACCTAGTGCCAGATCTATTGTTTCAAGACTTTTTCCCATTGAACTCACCTTCAGATCAGAATCATCCTGCTGCATTGCAAGCTTTGCAAGCGCCTGCGATTTAGCTTTCAGGTTATCGAGAAGCCTGATATCGAAAAGGGATGAATCAACAGAAGGATTTGAATAAATGTCGGTATTATTAAAAGCCGGAACAACGGCTATCAGGGCTTTCTGGTAATACTGCAATGCTGTTGAATAATCATTTAATCCTGAATAATGATCACCGATAAGCTTATATGCCAGTGAAACGTAGATTTGTTTTTCTCCGTAGTTTTTAAGACAGATGTCCAGGGCTCTCTCAAGTACTTTCAAAGATTCAGCATCCCTCTTAACCGAATCCAGAAATAAAGCATAATCAAAATAAACCTCCGCTAACCTGTAGTAGTCGGGACCTGATTCTTTTACAAATCCTGAAATACTTTTTTTGAAATACTCATCTGCTTTGCCAGGATTTCCGGAGTTCATGTACACCCTTGCAAGGTTAAAGAGAACAAGCTCGGTCCCGCTCAGATTATATTTCTGTTTAATCTCATTGCTCTTAAGAAGATAGTTTTCAGCTGATTTGTAGTCTTTAGTCTCATTATATAAAATACCCAGATTAAGGTAAGCAGATGCCAAACCAAGAAATTTTGTATTATCGTCATTGAAACCAAGGAATACTCTGATTCCCTTTTCATAAAACTCAATTGCTGAAGTATAGGATTGCTGATAACTTAAAATCAGGGCCTTATTAGCATAGATTACTGCAAGGTTGTACAGAAAATTATTTTTACCAACGACCAAAGACTCTGCCTGATTGTAATAATTCAGGGCATCAGCATATCTTCCAAGTAAAGTATAAGCAGCCCCGAGATTAATGTATATACCACTTAACTGATCAGTATTCAGAAGTGACTTGTATTCCAGAATTTTAAGAAGAGTTATCTCAGCATTGACCAAATCTCCGGAATCATACAAGCTGATAAAATTATTAAAGAGTGTCCCCGGATCCTCCTTTGTTTGTTTCTGAGGCTCTGAGAAACCAAGGGATAAAATGATAAAAAGAAAGAAGAAAATCTTTTTCAATACTTTTAAATAATGATCCTTTGGCTAAAAATATTACTCAGGAAAGGTAGAAAAAAAGATTGAAAAAGAACTAAATAACAATAACCACGAACTCAGTCCGTGGTTATTGGCAATTCATTGAAAATGGTTTTAACCCAAGATCACCCTTACCATCAGAATTTTGGTTTGACAATTATTGGTTCTCCGCCGGTACTCTCACCGCCTCTGACAAAACTCATTTCTTCTGTGTTGAGGATTTCAACTTCGGAAATTTCAGAAATAAAAAGATCGAGTTTTCTTTCTGCATTTTTTGATGTTTCATTTGCGTTTTTCATGGTTCTATAAATTAAAGTTAAGTACGGTTTCTATTGGTTAATAGGAATAGGGTGGAAATTGTTACCTGAAAAATTCTGAAAAACGGGCATATTTCATTAAAAAAAGCATTTTTTACCTCTCTTCCGGATCATGTTTATAAAAATAATTACAATTTTTTTTATAAGAGTTGAAACGATGAATTAATGTGGGTTAGAGAATTAGTCTGTATTGATTTTTGACCTTGAGTCAGGTAACAATTTTGCACTGATTCCGATTAACCATTGATTTTATGTATTTTTTTTTGTGTTAAGAAACCTGAACTATTGTTTGTCTTTACCTGGTAAAACAAAACTTATGATAAATATTAAGAATTTTTTCTCAAGGTTTTATGTTGATGTGAAATCCCGTTCAAATAATTTTCACCTGGTACATAAGGAAGGTTGTCCGTTTTTACCGGAAAAAGAGAACAGGATCTGCCTTGGAGTGAATACAAGTGCAGATAACGCGCTGCGTGAAGCAAAGGGCTATTTCACAAAAAGCGAGTGCTGCAGATTCTGTCTTAAAGAAGAGCCTGTTACAAAAAAGGAACTGATATTCAGCGAAATCGGATATGCCGGCAACTTTCCTGTATCATCAGTAATCAGGCCATCTCACGAAGATGTGATGCGCTGTTATGCAAGCTGACAGGCTTTTACTTTAAAACAAAACTACATGGGAGAAACATAAATGAGTTTACATTTTTACCGTCGATTTTTGCCGGGATCCACTTTTTCTGAGTCAGGCTTACAACCCTGACAGCCTCCTGTTCCAGTAGTTTATCTACAGAATTCATTGCTTTCACCCCAATAATCTGACCATTTTTAAGAAGTACGATGCCAACCATTACCCGGTCCTGTATTCGCTTTTTCCTTGACACTTCCGGGTAGTTTAAATTGCTGTATAACAGATTCATCAACGCCGTCTCACCTCCCATAAACTCCGGTGCTTCATCAAATGACATAAATACATCTTTTATAAAAGTCGTATCATTAATCCAATATTTTGTCGACAGTAACAGGTTATTGTCATACAGATTCTCAAAACCCAGATCACCAGTTACAGGATTATACGATTTCCAGATACCCGATCGCACAAGCGGAAAGAGTGTGTGGCTGAAGCCTGTCCAGGTGAAAAAGGAATTGGGGTTGGTCAGGGAAAAATCCCTTATAACATACCCGCTGTCGACCCTATGGAATGTTCTCAGATTCTCAAATTCAGAGGTAAGTATATACGATGTATCATTTTTCCATTTTATTTTTGTTTCATAAACCTTTTTCCATTTCCCGTCAATCTTATTGAAATTACTTAAGGCAAATTTTGTTTCCGAAGTCCTGACAAGTTTTTCGTACGACATAGCCTCATCTATTGACGATACCGGGTTATAACTTTTATCAAAGTAGAGGATGGTATCTTTCTGCCCGGATAAACCTGTCGGTAAAAGCATTGCAAATAATAGGAGTTTGAATTTCATTGAATCTGCATTTAAGAGACATATTTAAGGAAGACTAAATTTAAGTAAAATATGATTTTGAGAATCAAAAATTGATATAATAATACTGGTCTTTGCAGGAGATCCCTCGCTGCGCTTCGGGATAACAGGTCAACGGGTAAAATATGGTGAAGGTGAATTTCCCCTCCTTTTGAAGGAGGGGTGGTCGGGATGATTGATTATCATTTATTTACCCTATTTTATTTCCCGACCGGGGTGGTTGATTCTATGATACCTTTTTACTTTTATTGGTACGAAAACACAGAACCTCTCTAATAGGAAAAGTCTTAAGTTCTTCACATCAACACATAGGAATAAGTTCACTTCTGCTGAGGATGAGTTATGAAAATCAACCACCCCGGCCGGAACGAGCATTTGTATGATAATTAAAAAGTGGTCCGGCCACCCCTCCTTCAAAAGGAGGGGAAATATATAAGACACATTCAATACTTTACTGCTCCCTGATCTCTGCACCGAACAGCCCGCTAACCACCCCAAAACAATTTACGTTCCTTATCGGGAATGATCTTATTGTGATCGAGGAGCCAGCGGATAACCTTAATAACCTTATCTTCAGGATATTCAATGAGCTTGACAAGCTCTTCAGCATCAGGATTCTTTGTTTCCAGAAGTGTCTTTATCTCGTCGAGGATAAGGTCAAATTCATATTTGCTGAGATCAAGTTCGTTCCTTTCGCGACAGATATCACAGATCCCGCAGCGGTCTGACTCCTCTCCGAAATAATCAAGCAGCTGAACCGATCTGCATCGTGTTTCCGACTCGGCATAATCGATCATCTTATTAAGACGCACCTCATACTTCTCCTTTACATGAAGATAGTTTTCAGGCGAAATAAGCAGAGCCTTTCGCTCAAGCCGTTCTTCAGTGAAAATCACAAGAGCAGTTTTCTTACCCGGAATGTAACTTATTATATGAAAGGCTGATAGCTTTACAAGATACTGATAGATAGTGTCCCTGGTTGCAGCAGACTTCTTCGAGAGAGCCTCTTCATTTATGGCAACATACTCACTGAACATACCTGTATAGGAACGTAACAGAAGTTTGATGAATCCATCGAATGACTCATTGGCCACCTGGAATTTGTAGAGATCATCGCGGCTTACAATAAAATGGACTCTTGAAGGATTGTTTATTTCCTCG
Organism: Bacteroidales bacterium; assembly: GCA_016709865.1. Taxonomy (NCBI): domain Bacteria; kingdom Pseudomonadati; phylum Bacteroidota; class Bacteroidia; order Bacteroidales; species Bacteroidales bacterium. The sequence continues at coordinate 249,919 of JADJLX010000005.1, read as the reverse complement.
GTGAATTCCATATATCCCTCTCTCTGAAGAAACTGAAGGGAGTTGTAAGTTTCTATTACAGGCAACCTGTATTTAGATACAAACGCCGCCATATTGAAATCATAAACATTATCTTTTCCGGCACCCAGCGGTACTTCCAGAAAATTACAAACTGCCTCGTAAATATCCTTAATCTTATCAACCGGAGGAAACTTCTTCCTTGTATTATCGATAAGTCTGCTTTTGTCGGCAGGTGAGAATAAAAGTACTGCGGAGGCCGGTTTATTATCCCTCCCTGCCCTGCCGCTCTCCTGAAAATAATTCTCGAGCGAATCGGGTATATCCCAGTGAATTACAAACCGTACATCAGGCTTGTCGATTCCCATACCAAAGGCATTTGTGGCAACAATTACCCGGGTCTCGCCAAGAGTCCAGGAGGCTTGCTTTTTATCGCGGAGCTCATCTGATAATCCGGCGTGATAAAAGTCCGCACTTACTCCGTTTGCGACAAGCAGTTCAGCTACTTCCTTACATCTTTTCCGGCTCCTTACATACACAATACCGCTGCCTTTAGCCTTAAGTACCGATTTGACAATATAGATCCCCTTATCCTCCACCCGTCTTACCAGGTAAGAAATATTCTTCCGGTCGAAACTGGTACGGAGAACATTCTTTCCCCTGAAAGCCAGCTTCTTCATAATATCCTCAATTACCGGAGCTGTAGCCGAAGCGGTAAGTGCCAGAAAGGGCACTTTTTCCGATATATGATCGCGCAGTTCTGCAATCTTCAGGTAAGAGGGTCTGAAATCATAGCCCCATTGCGAAATACAGTGTGCTTCATCAATGGCAACCAGCGACAGATTGAGTCTGCTGACCTTTCCCAGGAAGATCCTTGTTGAAATCCTTTCAGGCGAGACATAAAGAAATTTATAATCGCCGTATATGGCATTCTCAAGTGCATTGTCGATCTCCTCTGCCGACATTGCAGAATGAATTGCAAGAGCTTTGATTTCGAGACTTTTAAGCCGAGCAACCTGATCCTTCATAAGCGCTATCAGAGGAGTAATGACAAGACAAATACCTTCATTCGCGAGGGCCGGTACCTGGAATGTTATTGATTTTCCTCCGCCGGTTGGCATCAGTCCGAGTGTATCCTCACCTGCATCAATTGATCTTATTATATCTTCCTGCAGCGGTTTGAAAGATGCATAACCCCAGTATTTTGTTAGAACCTGACGGTATTTATCAATATTGATTTCATTCTGCAGCATAGACAAATGTAATATTTTTCGTAATTTGCGCCAGCAAAAACTTAAATCCTAATCAGATGTCATTTTTTGAAGACAAGATATTATACGAAGGTTTAACCTTTGATGATGTTCTGCTGGTTCCCTCATATTCTGAGGTACTTCCAAGAGAGGTTGATCTCAGTTCGATGTTCACAAGGAACATCAGGATAAATACTCCGATTGTCTCGGCAGCAATGGATACAGTTACCGAAGACGAGCTTGCAATTGCAATCGCCAGGGAAGGCGGCATGGGTGTGATACACAAAAACATGTCGATAGAGAAACAGGCGGCCCAGATCAAAAGGGTAAAAAGAGCTGAGAATGTTATGATTTTTGACCCGATCACAATCAGTCTGAAAGCTACAGTAGGTGAAGCAATGGCGTTGATGAGCGAGTACAAGATCGGCGGAATACCCGTTATTGACGAAAACGGAATACTGAAAGGCATAGTAACAAACAGGGATTTAAGGTTTGAAAACAACAGGAACAGAAAAATCACAGAAGTAATGACTACCAGTCTGATAACAACAAATCATCAGACTAATCTCGAAGCGGCTGCAAGGATACTTCAGAAACACAAGATTGAAAAACTGCCCATGATTGATGAAGCCGGCAAACTTTGCGGGCTGATAACCTATAAAGACATTACAAAAACTAAGGACCGTCCCCTTTCATGCAAAGATGATAAGGGAAGGTTAAGAGTCACAGGTGCAGTAGGCATAGCTGCCGACACTCTCACCAGGGTTGAAGCTCTTATAAATGCAAGTGTCGATGCAATATCCATCGATACGGCACATGCTCATACAAAGAGTGTTATCGGCATCCTTAAGGATATTAAAAGAAGTTACCCTTCAATAGATGTTATTGCAGGAAATGTCGGAACCGGTGATGCAGCTAAAATGCTCGTAAAATCAGGCGCCGATGCCATTAAGGTTGGAATCGGTCCGGGTTCGATATGCACAACAAGAGTCGTTGCAGGAGTAGGTGTTCCGCAGCTCTCTGCAATCTATAATGTTTCAAAAGCAATTGAAGGCTCAGGGGTACCGGTTATTGCCGATGGCGGTATCAGATATTCGGGCGACATAATCAAAGCTATTGCAGCAGGAGCCGATTCAATAATGGCCGGATCGCTCTTTGCAGGTGTTGAGGAATCTCCGGGCGAGACAATAATATATAACGGACGTAAGTTCAAGGCATACAGGGGAATGGGATCGATCGAAGCTATGCAGCAGGGTTCAAAAGACAGGTATTTCCAGGACATGGAAGATGATATCCGAAAGCTTGTTCCCGAGGGTATTGCCGCAAGGGTTCCATACAAGGGTACTCTGGCTGAAGTCATCTACCAGATGACCGGAGGTCTGAGGGCAGGAATGGGATATGTGGGAGCAAAAAATATTACAATTCTCAAAAAAGAGGGAAAATTTGTAAGGATCACCAACTCGGGAATAATAGAGAGCCATCCGCACGATGTTTCAATAACCAGGGAGGCTCCTAACTACAGCAGAAAATCATTTGAGTAACAGGTATCAGATCATCCTGATGAAAATCAGATCAACATCGTTTATCTATTTGATTTTTCTGTTGCCTGCAATTACGCAGGCACAGGATCTTAATAGTAAGGTGTTACTGACGATTGGCAGCAGTAAAACAGAGGCAGGGGAATTTATAAGAATGTACAGGAAAAGCGCGGAGCCGGGAAAAACACCTGATATTGAAGGGTACCTTCAGCAGTTCATTCTGTTCAAGATGAAGGTGGCCGATGCTGTCAGTCAGGGCTATGATACAACCAAAGCATTCAAAACGGAACTGAGCGGTTACAGAAATCAGCTCGCCCAGTCGTACCTTACCGATACACAAACAAAGGAAAAACTGATCCGTCAGGCTTATCAGCGGTCGCTGACAGAAATAAATGCCTGGCATATACTTGTTGGATTACCTCCTGAACCGTCGCCGGAAGATACCTTGAAAGCATGGCAGAAAGCGTCAGATATAAAAGAGCGGATAGTAAAAGGAGAATCCTTCGAGACAGTGGCAAGGGGAACATCAGACGACCAGTCAGTTAAGGTAAACGGAGGAAACCTTGGATATTTTACAGTCTTCCAGATGATTATGCCTTTTGAGGATGCTGCTTACTCTCTGAGGAAAGGCGGCATCTCCGACCCGGTAAGGACTCCATACGGATATCACATAATTAAAGTTACTGACAAACGTCCGTCAAAGGGAAAAGTAAGAGTAGCCCATATAATGAAGGCTGCACCTCCGGGAACAGGTGAGACTGAGTTAAAAAAGGCTGAGACTGATATCAACGATATATATGTCAAGCTGCGTGGCGGCACTCCTTTCAGTGAACTCGCAAAAGAATTTTCAGATCATAAGGAGTCCGCATCAAAAGGTGGTGAACTAAACTGGTTCGGTGCCGGAGAGATAATCAGCGATTTTTCGGAAGCTGCCTTTGCTATAAAAGATACAGGTACTTATACCAAACCCGTTCACACAATTTATGGCTGGCATATAATCAAACTTCTTGAGAAAAAAACACCGGGGACATTCGAGGAGACAAGGTCGTATCTCGAGAGCAAGATTAACCAGTCGTACCTTAATTCAATAAGTAAAAAGTCGTTTATCGAGAAGCTTAAGAGAGAGTATAAATTCAAAATAAATCAGGAGTCATTCGACTGGTTTGTTCAGAATACCGATACTCTTATTATTCAGGGTCTGAAAAAATACGACCGTTCAACAATGCCTGAAGGCAATATGTATACATTTGCCAATCAACGTATTACTAATAACAATTTTGCAAATCTTATAGAAAAGAGAAGCACGATGATCGTTACAAGGGATTCTTCTGTTTTTATAAGCAAGGCTATTGAAACAAGTGCTTCCGATCAGTTATTAAAATATGAAGACTCAGTACTTGAAAAGAAATACCCTGAGTTCAGATATCTTATGAATGAATTTCACGATGGGATTCTCCTGTTTGAGATCTCCGGAAGGAAGGTATGGAACAGGATAAGCAATGATTCTACCGGTCTCCGGAAATTTTATGAGGAACATAAAAACAACTATCTTACAAAACAGGGTATTGAGGCTAAAATTTATACTCTGAAGAAACCGGATGGTGAAAAAGCTTTATTCTCAGCCTATAAGAAGTATGCCGGGAAAAGCCTGTCAGATGACCTTCTCAGAAAAAAATTCAATAAGAAGGGCGATACTTTACTTGTAATTGAGGAAGGAAAATGGACTAAAGGAACCGACAATGAGATTGATAAGTTAAAATGGAGTACCGGCAGCGAGTCATTTATCCGAGGCGGCTATCCGGCAATTATCAATATCAGAAAAGTGATCGACCCCGTGCCGCTTGGTCTTGATGATGTGATGGGTGAAATGATGACCTTATACCAGGAATACCTTGAGAGCGAATGGACGGCACAATTAAAAGAAAAATATACCGTTAAGACTGATAGTTTGGTACTTGAAGAAGTGAAGAAGAAACTGAACAATGAATAAGACATTACTCATATTTATCATTGTTGTTTTTACAGCAGGCTGCAGCGAAAACAACATTGTAAAAAGGATTCCTGTTGCCGAAGTGGGAAAGACAATTCTTTATTATGACGAGATCCCCGATCATGTCATTAATGAGCTGAACAAAACCGACAGTGCAGCCATTGTGTCTGACTACATAAACAAGTGGGCAAAACGCAGGCTGCTGCTGCAAAAGGCAGAGGAGAACCTCTCACCCGAAGTCAGGAATGAAATTTCACGTCAGCTGGAAGATACCCGGACAAACCTTGTTATTTACCAGTATCAGAGACAGATGATGCTTCAGAAAATGGACACTATCCTCTCCGAATCTGAACTCGAGAACTACTATATCAGCAATGAGAAGAGTTTCATGCTCAACTCAAATATTGTAAAGGCTCTTTTCATAAAGTTACCGGCTGAAACACCTGATCTGGGCAGAATCAGAACACTTGCACAATCGAATCAGCAGAACGACCTGCAGCAGCTCGAAAGTTTATGTTATCAGTTTGCCGAGAAGTTCGATGACTTCAACGAAGACTGGGTAACGATGGATCGTCTTTCAATTGAATTACAGCAGGATATTGAAAATGAGGAAAACTTCCTGAAAAGAAATACTTTCTTTGAAACGACTGATTCACTGTCTGTATACCTGATCTCAATCAGGGATTACAGGCTCCGTTCATCGCTTGCACCATTTGAATATGTAAAGAATGATATTAAAAGAATTATCTGGAACTCGAGAAGAATTGAATTCATTCAGTCGCTCGAGAATGGTATATATAACGAAGCATTAAAAGAAAACAGTTTTAAGATATATTAATTAATGATGAAAAATAAAATCAAATTTTATCTGGTCCTGATAACGCTTATTCTTCCGGGATATCTGAATCTTAATGGTCAGAAACTGGTCGAATCAGTAGCTGCAATAGTTGGAAATGAGGTGATCTATCTCTCCGATCTTGAGAATACTGTTGCAGATCTGCGCAGAAGCGGAAGAAGAGCACCTGTTGAAGAACTCAGATGCAATGTGTTTCAGGAGATGCTTGTATCAAAACTATTTATGGACCAGGCAAGAATCGACAGTATTGAAGTAACAGAAGATGCAGTTGAGGGAGATCTTAATATGAGGATGAATGATGCTATCAGGAGTGCCGGAAGTGAGGAGGCCCTTGTTGCCTATTTCAATAAAAGCATGATTGAGATAAGACGCGATATTAAGAAAACACTTCTTGAACAGGAAGTTGTAAGAGAAGTACAGTCTTCAATAGCTGGTGATATAACTGTCACTCCCGCAGCTCTGAAAAGATTCTATTCGGCAATACCAAAGGATAGTCTGCCTGTTATACCTGCCAAATATGAGATAAGCATTATTCAGGTCGATCCTCCTGCAAACGAAGATAATAAGGCAGAAGCACGCCAGAAGCTGCTTGACATAAGGAGCCAGATCCTGGCCGGGAAGAGTTTTAATGTACTTGCAATATTGTACTCCGAAGACGTTGAATCGGGTAAAAACGGCGGAGAGATTGGATACCTTACACGCGGAGAACTTGAGAAAGAGTACGCTGATGCGGCATTCAGTCTAACAAAGAACACAGTATCCAAAATTGTGGAAACAAAGTATGGTTTTCATATTATCCAGCTAATCGACCGCAAGGGAGAAATGTGCAATACAAGGCACATCCTTGTGAGGCCAAAGGTTAAACCCGATCAGGCTGCCATGGCTATTTCGAAACTCGACAGTCTTGCAAATCTTATCAGGAAAGACAGTATCAAATTTGAAGCTGCCGCTACAAGATACTCAACACATAAAGACAGCCGGGTAAACGGAGGCAAGCTTGTAAGCCAGAATCCTTCCGACCGTGTAACATGGTTTGCACTTGAAGAACTTGATCAGCAGATGTATGTAAAGATCCGCGACATGAAAGTAGGTGAGATATCTGATGCTTTCAGAACAGTTGATGAGAATAACAATGAGGTTTTCAGAATTGTCAGACTCGATAATATTCTGCCGGCTCATACTGCAAATCTTAAAGATGATTATCAGAATCTCTATACGGCTGCATTAATGAATGAAAGAACAAAGAAATTTGACAAGTGGGTAAAAGATAAAATTGAGGTGACTTATATTAAAATAAGTGACGAGTTTAAAACATGCAGCTTTTTGCAAAAAGGATGGATAAAATAAAATATTTCCTTCTCCTTTTTATTGTCCTGTCAGTTACTCCTTTGATTTTGTCGCAGGAGACACAGACAAAGAGAACAGGAAAGAAAAAGATAGAGCTCAAATATGCCGATGACGATTATATCATGAAAGATCCCGTAACGGGAAATGATATGCACAGGTTCATCGGTAAGGTTCATCTTGTACATAACGAAATAGTGATGTGGTGCGACAGCGCACACTACTCGCCTGATATAAACCAGGTTACAGCATACAGCAAGATCCATATTGAACAGGGCGACACACTCGATCTGTTTGGCGACTATCTTTTTTACGACGGGAAGGAAGAGACTGCTTTTGTGAAAGACAATGTTGAATTGATTGACAAGGAAACACATCTCTACACAAATGCCATACACTACGATGTGAAGCCAAGGATAGCTACTTATAGTACCGGGGGAAGGATCACAAATGCAGACAATACATTAACAAGTATCATAGGTGTATATTACGTTTCAGATAACCTCTTTCATTTTAAGGACAGTGTCAAAATCGTAAATCCCGATTACGTAATGACAGCCGATACAATGGATTACAACACTAAAAGCGAGACATCATATTTTACAGGTCCCACGAAACTTGTTGGCGACAGTCTTAATCTTTACTGCGAAAAAGGATGGTACGATACTAAAAACAAAGTTACATCCATCTGGAAAAATGCTGCTATCGATAATATGCAGCAGATTGTACATGGAGATTCTCTTTTCTATAATGACAGCACAGGTTATGGCGAGGGATTCGGGAATGTCGTAATAGAGGATACCACCAATAATCTTATAATCAAGGGAAATTATGCCTGGTATGTCAAGCAGCCTGAGCAATTTCTTGTAACCGACATGGCAGAGTTTATCCAGGTATCAAGCAATGATTCACTCTTCCTTCATGCCGATACAATAAGTGCTGTTACAATAGCTGATACCTCATCAGCTGGCTTCAGGCTTATGAAAGCTTTTCATGGTGTCAGGGTGTTCAGCGATGGGATACAGGCAAAATGCGATTCACTCTCCTACTCTTTCCGCGATTCTGTGATAAGGTTATACATAAAACCGGTATTATGGTCAGAAGAGAATCAGCTTACTTCCGACTCTATGGCTGTTTTTACCAAAAACAGGCAGACCGACAGACTTGAATTATATGAAGCTGCATTTATATCGAGCCAGGTTGACACATCGAGGTACAACCAGATAAAGGGAAGGTCGTTAACAGGGTTCTTTAAGAATAATGAATTGTATAAAATTGAAATAAAGGGCAACGGCGAATCATTGTATTATCTTCTTGACGGTGAAGCTATTGCAGGCGTGAACCAGTCAAAGTGCGCCAATATTGAGGCTCTTGTGGAAGGCGGGAAGATCTCGGAGATCACCGATTTTGGAAGCCCTGAAGGATTCATTGATCCGCCCGACCTGCTGATAAAAACCCAGATCAGGCTCGATGGTTTTTCATGGTTCGATCATATAAGACCCAAAAAGAGGGAAGATATATTTAAGAAATAAAAAAGAGGCTGATCTCATGAGAATCAGCCTCTTTTTATTTAATATTCATCTTCATTAAAAAAGAAGTCATCTTTACTCGGATAGTCAGGCCAGATATCCTCAATACTTTCATAAATGTCCCCCTCATCTTCAATTTCCTGAAGGTTTTCAATCACTTCCATCGGGGCACCCGATCTAATGGCGAAATCAATCAGCTCATCCTTAGTGGCAGGCCATGGAGCATCCTCAAGTTTTGATGCTAATTCTAGTGTCCAGTACATAATTTCCTGATTAAGTTAAGCTTTAAACAAAGTCTGCAAATATATATATTATTTTAAATAAAAAACAATAGCCAATTTAAAGATTTTTAACAATTCAGACAGACCACTTAACTTCCTCACTATCAGTCTCTAATGCAATTTTCCTTGATAAAACAAAAAGATAATCAGAGAGACGGTTAAGGAATTTATATATCAATTCAGGTGATCCTTCGGCTTCGTTTAGCCTGAGTACTGCCCTCTCAGCCCTGCGGCAGACACATCGGGCTATATGACAATGCGATACAACAATATTCCCTCCGGGCAGTATAAAGTTCCTCAGGGGTACAAGAGTCGCCTCCATCTTATCTATCTCCTTCTCAAGAACAGGAATACAGTCAGGCAGGGGTAAAATTTCCCTGCTTCTGCTGTTCTCACTGTCATAGGCCAGACCTGCCGCACAGCGCATCAGCTGGTCCTGAATATAAACTAACAAATCTTTGCGGGAAGTATTCTCCTTATGGTCGCGTAACAGTCCTATCCAGGCGATTAGCTCGTCGACAGAGCCATACGCCTCAACCCTCAGAGAATGCTTAGGTACCCTCCTGCCGCCTGATAAAGAGGTAGTACCATCATCACCTGTAAGGGTATAGATCTTCATGCTTAAAAATAACAAAAATATCTGAAAGATAACAGAAAAAAGGTATTATGCCTTTACATAGTGTTCGTTACGGTAATCCTGTGCAATCTCACCGTCGAATAACCTTATAATACGGGCAGCATGCCTGGCTATGTCCTCTTCATGTGTTACAACGATCACAGTATTACCTTTTTTGTGAATCGCATCTAGCAGCCCCATTATATCAATAGAAGTTTTACTGTCGAGGTTACCTGTAGGCTCGTCAGCAAGAATTATTGATGGATTATTAACAAGAGCCCGGGCAATAGCAACACGCTGACGCTGACCACCCGACAATTCATTTGGCTTATGAGTCATCCTGTCGGCAAGTCCAACCTGCTCAAGTGTTTTAATTGCAACAGCCTCTCTGTCAAGCTTAGGAACTCCGGCATATATTAATGGCAAAGTAACATTTTCAAGAGCTGTGTACCGCGGGAGAAGATTAAATGTCTGAAAGATAAAACCTATCTCTTTGTTCCTGATCTCAGCAAGATAATCGTCCTCCATTTTACTGACGTCGGTACCGTTAAGAATATAACTTCCGCTTGAAGGAGTATCGAGGCATCCCAGCAGGTTCATAAGAGTTGATTTTCCCGATCCTGAGGGTCCCATAATTGCAACATATTCATTCCTTTCAATGTTAACAGAGACTGACCGTAGAGCTTGTACAATAACAGAACCGATCTGATAGTTTTTAACAATATTTTGAATCTCAATTACTTTGTCCATAGTGCTTAAAATTTGAATTTTCGAAATTAGATTAAATATGTCAAATAATAAATTATTAATTCTTAATTTTTGTTAATGTCTGACAATATAGTTTTGGGGTGTTATACCCTTTCTGAAAAAGACTATTCCCATCCTGAAAATGTCTACTGTAACCGACACCTTTTCATCGTTCCTGATCTCATCCCATGCATCTTGCATCTCCTGCGAATAATAGATATCATCTATAACTATAACTGTATTATTATCAGATCCTTCTGCTATTCTCCGAAAATATCTCAGCAAAGGTTCTTTCCTATGATCTCCGTCAATAAAAACAAGGCCGGGCTTTACACTGTTCTTAAAAACTTCCGGCAGCATTTCGTCGAATGAACCCGTAAGAGATGTGATGTTTTTCAGTCCTGTTTCGGCGAAATTTCTCCTTGCTATTTCAGCTATTTCCCCGCTCCCTTCAATTGTATAAACCACCGATTCGGGAGAACCTGAAGCCAGGTACATTGTACTTATTCCAAAGGATGTTCCCAGCTCGACAATCATGGGCTTTCCGAATTCAGATGCCAGATTTGACAATAGTTGCCCATATTTTGATGGTACCGGCGAATATCTTGCTATTTCTGACACTTTTCTAATCTTCGTTGTTCGTTTATCCTTTCCCGAGCCAAGGTCATTTACATTAATTGACCTGTGGTCGGATCTCAGTTTCTTTCTGACCTTTTCAATACTACAGACAACATCATAGTCTGTTTTATTCCGGAATACCTTTGACACCAGATGAAAAATAAACGGACTGTGTATTCCATGTCCCTTACGGTGCTTAGCTAAAAAGATGTATTTCAGATATTTAATTGTTCGGGAAAAAATCATTTCTCTATAGACATTATAATTAGGAGAGCTTTTCAAAATTACTTATTTTCGGTAATTATTAAATATAAAAATTTAACCTCGAAGGACACAAAGTTCATCACTAAGGAACACAAAGGAATTTTCCAGATATATAAACTACTACTAAAAAAGTTAAGCAGGACAGGATCAATATGATAGTACAGGATTTCTTAGATACTAACATAACATATCTTCAGGGAGTTGGTCCAAAAAGGGCGGAACTACTCAATAAAGAACTGAATATATTCACATTCCGCGATCTGCTCTATTATTTCCCCTATAAATACATCGACAGAACACGTTTTTATAAGATTGCTGAACTTGATCCCGATCTTCCCTTCATACAGATCAGAGGCACTATAAAGGGATATTCCACCGAAGGCCACGGACAGGCAAAAAGATTAACCGCAGATTTTCAGGATGATACCGGGACAATTAAGCTGGTATGGTTTAAGGGAGGCAAATGGGTAACAGGAAGCTATACCCCGGGTGCGGAATATATTGTCTTTGGAAAGCCAACGGTATTTAACGGAATGGTAAATATTATCCATCCTGAAATTGAAGCCGCAGATAAGATGGCTGAAAGGTTGAATTCATCACTTCAGGCACAGTACAGTACCACAGAGAAGCTTAAGAATCAATTCCTTACATCAAAAACCATAAGTAAGCTTATGGGAACCCTTATTAAGCAGATAAAATACCGTATACCTGAGACTCTCCCGCCATGGCTTGTTACAAAATATAAGCTTTTCGACCTCCATGAATCGCTTCTTAAAATTCATTTTCCTTCAGATCCCGATGAGCTGGAGAAGGCCAGGTACAGGCTTAAATTTGAGGAGCTTTTTTATATTCAGCTTAACCTGCTGAGATATAAAACAAACCGTAACCTGAAGGTAAAGGGATTTGTATTCTCCAGCGTCGGAGAAAATTTTAATAATTTCTATCATAATAATCTTCATTTTACACTTACAAATGCCCAGAAGAGAGTGATGAAGGAGATCCGTAAAGATCTTGGTTCAGGCAAACAGATGAACAGGCTTCTTCAGGGCGATGTTGGAAGCGGGAAGACTCTTGTGGCTTTAATGAGCATGCTTATTGCCATAGATAATGGGTACCAGGCTTGTATTATGGCGCCTACGGAAATACTTGCAAATCAGCATTTTAATACAATATCAAAATTTCTTCAGGGAATTGATATTAAGATCAGGCTGCTGACAGGCTCCTCAAAAAAAGCTTCCAGAAAGTCTATAGCAGAATCACTCCTCGACAGGTCTCTGAATATACTGATTGGTACTCATGCACTTCTTGAGGAAAATGTTCAGTTCGCAAACCTTGGACTTGTGATAATAGACGAACAACACAGATTTGGAGTGGCTCAGCGGGCTAGGTTATGGCAGAAAAATCTGAATCCGCCGCATATACTGGTAATGACAGCAACTCCGATTCCGAGGACACTGGCAATGACACTATATGGCGATCTGGATGTTTCAGTGATTGATGAATTACCGCCTGGCAGGGTGCCAATTAAAACAATGCATTTTACCGATTCTGAACGTAATAAGGTCTTTGGATTTATAAGGAACCAGATAGCTGAGCACCGTCAGATCTATATAGTATATCCGCTGATAAAGGAATCTGAATCGATGGATTACAAAGATCTTGAAGACGGATGGGACACTATTTCACGGGTCTTTCCTGCCCCAAAATACTGCCTAAGCATTGTTCATGGTAAAATGACCCCGGCCAATAAGGAGATGTCGATGAAACTGTTCAAGGATGGAGTTGCTCATATACTTATTGCAACAACTGTTATTGAAGTAGGTGTCGATATTCCGAATGCAACTGTTATGGTTATCGAAAGTGCTGAGCGGTTCGGATTATCACAGCTTCACCAGCTGCGAGGTCGTGTCGGAAGAGGTGCTGATCAGTCATATTGCATACTTATGACTTCTGATAAACTTTCAAGAGAAGCGGCAAAAAGAATTGAGGTTATGATCCGGTCGGGTGATGGATTTGAGATAGCCGAGACTGATCTTCAGCTCAGGGGACCAGGCGATATTGAAGGGACGCAGCAGAGCGGGATCCCGTTTGATCTCAAAATTGCAGATCTCGGCAGGGACGGTCAGATAATTGAATATGTCAGGAATATAGCAGATGAGATCCTCACGAAAGATCCGCTTCTTGAAGATAACCAGAATACAGTTTTCAAAAGTGAACTGAAAAGGTTATTCAGTCAGGTTCAGTCCTGGTCAAAAATCAGTTAATTTTTTAGAGGTTAACTGATCAAAGGTAAGCCAAAGTCTCCAAAGACTTGCTAGATTTGATGTTTCGTCTTCAGACACTTTAAATAACTACGAAGTGAACTTTGCCGAGCAGTGGTAAAAATTATTTATACCCATTATAAATAAGGGCTTTGCTATAAAAACTGATAAAAAGCATCCTTCAATTCTTGCGTAATTATAAATTTGCGTTTGAATTTTTTCATCACGACTGATGATGATATGAACAGCACAAAAAACTCCGGAATAATTAATCACGAAGGCATTGTTCAGAGGATAGAAGATACATCTGTCATTGTATCAATATCCTCCTCCACAGCCTGCTCAGGATGTCATGCCGAAGGTTCCTGCAACATGGCAGGGAAAGAAGAAAAGATAATCGAAGTAACAGGCAGATACGATGTACTCCCCGGCGACAGGGTTACAATACTAATGAAACAATCTATGGGTTACGCTGCATTGCTTCTCGGGTATCTGCTTCCCCTTGTTTCGGTAGTGACTGTTCTTATAGTACTTGTAGCGCTGGAAGTGCCTGAATTGCCTGCCGGACTGCTTTCACTTGGAATTCTTATACCATATTATATTATCCTCTTTTTTTTCAGGAGAAGGGTTAATGAAAAATTTACTTTTACGTTAAAAGTCTAACCGATGAGTCCTACAATAATAATTACAATTATCAGCCTGAGTCTCCTTGCTCTGGTTTCGGCTGTCATTCTATATTTTGTTGCCCAGAAGTTCAAAGTAATTGAGGATCCGCGCATTGACCAGATCCAGGAGGTCTTACCTGCTGCTAACTGCGGCGGATGCGGTTTTGCCGGATGCCGTAATTTTGCTGAAGAACTTGTAAAGTCTGAATCGTTCGAAGGATTGAATTGTCCGGTAGGCGGCTCAGATGTTATGGGGGCAGCAGCAAAGATACTCGGAAGAGAGGCACCCGTGGTGGATCCTCTTGTGGCTGTACTCCTTTGTAACGGGACTCCTGAATTTCGTCCCAGAACCTCAAAATATAATGGTGCCGCCGACTGCAGGATCTCAAACAGTCTGTTTGCAGGTGAGACAGATTGCAGCTATGGGTGCATGGGACTGGGTGATTGCGTGAGGGCTTGCGCATTCGATGCAATGTATATGGACTCCGTAACAGAATTGCCAGTTATTATTGATGATAAATGTGTTGCCTGTGGTGCATGTGTAAAAGCCTGTCCGAGAAACCTTATTGAACTCCGGAAAAAAGCGAAGAAAGACAGGAAGATCTATGTAGCCTGCTCAAACTGCGATAAGGGAGGTCCGGCCAGAAGAGCGTGCAAAGTCGCATGCACGGCATGTACCAAATGCTTCAAGGTATGTGAATTCGGTGCAATCACAATTGAGAATAATCTGGCCTATATCGATGCTAAGAAATGTACTTTCTGCAGAAAATGTGTAACCGAATGTCCTACTAATTCAATCATAGAACTTAATTTTCCTCCGCGCAAAGTGAAAGCCGAGGCGCAGGGTGAAGCAGTTAACGGATAGTAATAAAATTTTAAAAATAAGATAGTGTTGAAAACATTTCCCATCGGAGGTATTCATCCGCCTGAAAACAAAATCACAGCTGAAAAAGCAATCGGGTATCTTGCCATACCTGAAAGCGTTACAATTCCGATCTCACAACATATCGGAGCACCATCAATCCCTGCTGTAAATAAGGGAGATAGTGTAAAAACAGGCCAGGTAATTGCAACATGCAAAGGTTTTGTTTCGACTAATATACATTCATCAGTCTCAGGTAAAATCAACAGGATCGACCAGGTGACCGACAGTACCGGTTATAAGCAGACAGCAATAATTATTGATGTCGAAGGCGATGAATGGGTTGAAACAATCGACAGAAGCAGGGATATTGTAACTGAAATAAAACTTTCTTCTGAGGAGATCACAATGAGATGTCTCGAATGCGGCATTGTTGGTCTTGGAGGTGCTACTTTTCCTTCTCATGTGAAGCTTACTGTACCAGAAGGTAAAAAATGCAATGTACTGATAATCAACGGCGTGGAATGCGAACCATATCTCACCTCAGATCACCGGCTTATGATGGAGAAGGGTAAAGAGATCCTTACCGGCATTTCTATTCTGATGAAGGCTCTGAAGGTTGATAAAGCAATGATCGGAATAGAAAACAATAAACCCGATGCGGTTAATCATCTGACAGGTCTGGCAAAAGCTTTCAAAGGAATAACAGTTCATGCCCTTAAGGTTAAATATCCGCAGGGAGCTGAAAAACAACTTATAAAGGCACTTATAAACAGGGAAGTTCCTTCAGGCCGTCTGCCGCTGGATGTTGGAGCAGTTGTTCATAATGTGGGAACTGCTTATGCAGTATATGAGGCTGTTCAGAAAAACAAGCCACTGTTTGAAAGGGTTGTTACAATAACCGGAAAATCACTCACCAATCCCGGCAACTATTTTGTCAGAATAGGAACTCCTGTCAGCAAGCTTATTGAAGCAGCCGGCGGAATGCCTGAGGATACCGGTAAAATTGTTAATGGCGGACCGATGATGGGCAAGGCTCTGAACAGCACAGAAGTGCCTGTAGTAAAAGGGACGTCAGGAATTATTCTCTTCCCCCGTAATGAGTCTGAGCGTACAGAGATTAATCCATGCATCAGATGTGCAAAATGTATATCAGCATGTGCACTGAACCTTGAGCCTTTCCTGCTAATGGTTCTTTCAGAGAAGGGAATGTTTGAAAGGGCAGAAAGTGAAAGGATAACCGATTGCATGGAATGCGGATCGTGCAGCTATACGTGTCCGGCCGGCAGACCTTTGCTCGATTATATCAGGCTGGGAAAGTCAACTGTAATAAAGATGGCCCGCGAACGAATTGTTAAATAACAAGCAAAAACAAAAAATGAGCAATATTCTGAATATATCTCCATCACCTCACGTGCATGGCAGTGAAACAACCAGGAAGCTGATGTTCGGCGTAATTATTGCGCTTATACCTTCCCTTATTACATCGATAATATATTTCGGCACAGGAGCGATAATAGTTACATCAACGGCAATAATTTCCTGCATGCTGTTTGAATACCTGATACAGAGGTTTGTACTGAAAAAGAGTATTTCAATCACCGACGGATCTGCTGCCCTAACAGGACTGCTGCTTGCATTTAACCTCCCTTCGAATATTCCGGTCTTTATGGTTGTTCTCGGAAGTCTGATAGCAATAGGAGTTGCCAAGATGACTTTCGGAGGACTAGGAAATAATCCATTTAATCCTGCTCTTGTAGGACGTGTTTTCATGCTGATATCCTTTCCTGTACAGATGACCAGTTGGCCTGTGCCATCAGGTTTTAATACAGGCTATCTCGATGCTGTTACAGGTGCCACACCGCTCGCATTAATTAAGGAAGGTGTTAAAAACGGAGAACCACTTTCAGAACTGATGAAAAAGGTACCTGATACAATAGATCTTTTAATCGGTAAAATGGGCGGATCAATGGGTGAAGTTGCAGCGATTGCGCTTCTGATTGGTTTTGCCTGGATGCTTTATAAAAAGATCATTACCTGGCATATACCGGTATCAATTGTTGCGACAATATTTCTGTTCACAGGAATTCTCTGGTTAATAAATCCTGATTCATCTGCAAGTCCGGTGTTTCACATTTTAACCGGAGGAGTACTGCTTGGTGCGATTTTCATGGCAACTGATTATGTAACATCCCCTATGAATCCGAAGGCGATGGTGATATATGGCTGCGGCATCGGAGTTATTACAGTAATAATCAGAGTATACGGGGCATACCCCGAGGGTGTCTCTTTCGCAATACTTATAATGAATGCATTTGTACCGCTTATGAATACTTATATTAAACCAAAACGATTTGGTGAGGAGGTGAAAAATGGCTAAAACTGAATCAACATTTAAAAATATGGTTCTGTCGCTGACTCTGATATCACTTACAGCAGCGGTATGCCTGGGATTTGTTTATGAATTTACAAAAGAGCCAATTGCACTTTCCAGTCTGAATAAAAAGCTTGATGCTATCAAACAGGTTGTGCCCGAGTTTAATAATAATCCGAACGATGAGCGATACATGCTGCCAACAGGCGAAGGCGACAGTCTGGAGATCTATCCTGCAAAAAAGGATAATGTAATTGTGGGATATGCTGTTAATACTTTCACAAATACCGGTTTCAGCGGATACATAGGCCTGATGGCAGGTTTTAAGCCCGATGGAACAATAATAAACATAACGGTTCTTGAACAGAAAGAGACCCCGGGACTCGGTACAAAAATGGCAGAGCCAAAGTTTAAGGATCAATTCAATGATAAAAACCCTGAACAGTTTAAGATGAAAGTAAAGAAAGACGGAGGAGCTGTTGATGCAATTACTGCAGCCACAATAAGTTCCAGGGCATTCTGTGATGCAGTACAGCGCGGATATAATACTTTACAGAAAGGAGGTACCAAATGAATCAGCTTCAGAATTTTACAAAAGGATTTATAAGGGAGAATCCAATACTGGTACTCGTTCTTGGCACCTGCCCTACCCTTGCTACAACCTCTTCGGCGATGAACGGCCTGGGAATGGGTATTGCAACAACATTCGTTTTGATCGGATCGAATGTAGTAATATCCCTGCTTGCGAACCTTATTCCCGATAAAGTAAGAATCCCTGCCTTTGTTGTAATTATCGCATCTTTTGTAACTATTGTCGACCTTCTGATGCAGGCGTATGTACCCGGTTTGTATGAAAAACTGGGTATTTTCATTCCGCTTATTGTAGTCAACTGTATTGTTCTCGGACGTGCGGAAGCATATGCCAGCAAGAACTCTGTATGGTCCTCATTCATAGACGGATTAGGAATGGGACTCGGCTTCACACTTGCACTCGGTGTTCTGGGTTCATTCCGCGAAATTGTAGGAAGCGGTGCAATAATGGGATATAAATTTATTCAGGGAGACGGGATCCTTGTCTTTATCCTCGCTCCCGGAGCATTCATGGCACTCGGGTATCTTATCGCTATTGTTAACCGGATCAAAAAATCCAAATAAAGATTGACATGGAATACATTTTAATGATCATATCGGCAGTTTTTATTAATAACGTGGTACTGGCACAGTTCCTTGGAATATGTCCGTTCCTGGGGGTCTCAAATAAGGTAAACACAGCACTCGGCATGGCAGGAGCAGTAACATTTGTGATTGTTCTGGCTACAATGGTTACCTATCTGATACAGATCTATGTTCTTAATAAGCTTGGTATTGAGTTCATGCAGACTATTACATTCATTCTTGTGATAGCTGCCCTGGTACAGATGGTTGAGATAATTCTTAAGAAAGTGAGTCAGGCATTATACCAGGCTCTTGGTATTTTTCTTCCGCTTATTACTACAAACTGTGCTGTACTTGGTGTTGCAATTCTCGTAATTAAAAAGACTATAACCTGATTGAGGGAGTAGTATACGGCGCTTCAACTGCAGTTGGCTTTGGATTGGCCCTGGTGATTCTTGCAGGTATCCGTGAGCAACTGGAACTTGCTGAGATCCCGAAAGGAATGAAAGGAGTACCAATTTCACTCGTAATTGCCAGCATTCTGGCAATGGCTTTTATGGGATTTACAGGTATTGTAAAATGAAATATTTTTCGTTACTTGTAGTGTTCCCTACCTGTCAAATATAATGACATTAGCTGACTACTACGATATTCTGGGTCTTCACGCCGGCTCCTCTGTTGATGAGATTAAAAAAGCATACAGAAAAAAAGCCCGGTTATATCATCCCGACATTAATCCTGCCCCGGAAGCAAAGGATCTTTTCATCAGTGTTACAGAGGCTTACGAATTCCTTATCGCAAATTTCGATAAGCTGAAAACCGATGAGGAAGCCTACAGGCAGGCTATGGATGACTGGCGGAAATACAGGCAGGACCGATCGCGGCAAAGAGCAAGGGTTTATGCAAGAGCATCTTACAACACATTCACAAATACAAAATTCTACAAAACCACACGAATACTTGACGGTACAACAATAATCATCAGTTTTATAATTGCTATAATTGTTCTGGTATATAGTGTATACGGCTATTTTTTCAGGCTAAGCCATCCTATTCCCGGTGTTAAAAAACCAACAGTATTTGCATTTCTTATGTTTCTGACTCTTGGAATGATCTTCTGTGTTGTATCGTTTATCTACCTGAAAGCCTACATTGAAACATCAAAAAAGCGTAAAAAGAAATCATAGCTTAATGGCATGATTTTTGGATGTCTTCTTTCGTATTTTACCTAAAAAGTTACCGCTATGAAAACCATTATATTCAGGTCTTTTGAAGGATTCCTGCTTGCTGCCGCTCTTTTTTTGATTTCATGTACTAAGGATAATTCAGAGATTGTACCGGTAGAGCCGGTTACTATTGATCTGACTGCCAGTCAGGTGGAATTAATCCAGTCGGAAAATTCTTTTGCATTCGATATCTTCGGAAAGACATATGAAAATACAGAAGCCTCAAAAAATATTATAGTCTCCCCTCTCAGCATCTCCTGCGCCCTTTCGATGACACTTAACGGAGCAGCCGGTGCTACACGCACAGCCATGCTTGAGGCTCTCAGGGTAAACGGAATAACACCCGAGGTAATAAACAGTTCATATAAAAGTCTTTCGGAGGCACTGCTTTCAGTTGATAAACGGGTGAATATTTCTATTGCCAATTCAGTATGGACAGAGAACAACTTTGTCGTGAAGAAACCATTCACTGATATACTTACAAAGTACTATAGTGCGGAAGCAAGATCATTTGATATAAATGACCCTTTGGTTCCGAAACAAATCAACACCTGGATTGAGGGTAAGACAAACGGTCTTATAAAAGACATGGTAGATAAGCTTAATGATAATACTGTTATGCTCCTTATAAATGCCATATATTTTAAAGGTATATGGAATTCAAAGTTTGATAAGGCGAACACGGTAAACAGGTTATTCTATAAACCGGATGGATCAACACTTGAAGTCCCGATGATGAAGCAGAAAGCTGATTTCAAAGTATATACCGGCGAAAACTTTGTTCTTGCCGAGTTTCCATACGGTCAGGGAAATTTTGTAATGGATGTTATTGTACCGAATGAAAATAACGGATTAAATTCAGTTGCAGCATCTCTTAACGACGATAACTTCAGAAAATGGATCGAAGGTCTGAATAAAAGAGAAACTGATCTCTCATTTCCCCGTTTTAAAAACAGTTACAAAATAAAACTGAAGGATATACTCAGCGATATGGGAATGGCAATCGCATTTTATGACGGAGCGGATTTCTCAAATATTTCAGATCGCGATCTCCTCATAAATGATGTCACTCACCAGGCATTCATAGAGACCAATGAGGAAGGAACAGAGGCCGCAGCTGCCACGATTGTTGATATAGGAATGACTTCAGCACCCTTGACACCCTTTATACTTAATATAGACCACCCATTCATATATATAATCAGGGAAGTAACCACCAACTCAATTCTCTTTATGGGAAAAGTGGCAGATCCGACTGTGAACTAATAATAATTTTACCGCAGCCTATCCTCTGCGTAACTCTGCGGTAAAAAAGAGATTTACCAAATAACGATTTTTGGGGTCATAAGGCAGAATTTGCTTACTTTTATCTAAGTAATCAAAACAATATGAAGTTACTTTTCACATTCTTTTTTGCCATTATAATCTCATTCAATATGTCTGCGCAGAGTCAGAAGCCGTTATTTTCATTTGGTGTAATTGCTGATGTCCAGTATGCTGATGCTGATGCTGCTGGAACAAGATTCTACAGGTCATCAACAGGTAAACTGAGGGAAGCACTAAAAGATCTTAAATCCGATTCTGTAAGGTTCGTTATAAATCTCGGTGATCTTATCGACAGGGATTACAATTCCTACAAACCGGTAATGGATGTGCTTGATTCATCGGGTCTTACAATCTATCATACAGCAGGGAACCATGATTACTCTGTTGATTCAAAATACAAAAAGAGACTTCCTGTACTTATCACAGCAAAAAAAGGATATTATTCAATAGTATATGAAAATTTCCGGTTTATCTTCCTGAACGGCAATGAGATCAGTACCTATTCTTCTGGCAATAAAGCCACAGTTAAAAATGCATTAGCCATTCTGGATGAAATGAAAAAGAAAGGTGAAATAAATGCAGTTGACTGGAATGGCGGGATAAGCAATGATCAGATTTCATGGTTAAGATCGCAGCTCGATCTGTCGAATGAAGCTAACGAGAGAGTATTCCTTGTATGCCACTTCCCGGTATTTCCTGAAAATGTTCATAATCTACTGAATTATAAAGAAGTACTCTCACTTCTTGAGAAATATCATAATATAATCGCGTGGCTGAACGGACATAACCATGCTGGAAATTACGGCAATTACAATATGATTCATTTTGTCACCTTCAGGGGAATGGTTGAGACTGAACAGCTGAACAGTTTCGCCAGGGTGGATGTCTACAGGAACAAAATCTGGATTACTGGAACAGGGCGGGAAAAAAACCAGATCCTGGCCTATTAAATAAGCTCAGAATTAAGAGACCAGATAATATCAGTTGGTTTTGATCAGATTTACAGGGACATCCAGTACTGATGCGAAGTATTCACCTCTTTCAAGAATATCTTCATCGCCCTCCTCATAGTACCAGTTAAAAATAAATTTTTTGTGTTTCAGAGCAACGTATGTGATCTTCTGCAACAAATGTATGAACACCTTAGCGCTGGCACTGTTAAAGTATTCAAGATTCATATCTACACAAGTAACTTCGGCAGGATTAACAATGTATGCTGTAACCCATTCCTCGACAGGAGCAAAGAAATCAGTTACATTCTCATGTATTGATCTCCCCCTGATCCTGATCATCCCCTCTGGATTTAAAATGATTTCCGGCGTGTTTTTCGTCGGTGAAATCCTCAACTCCTCCATTGCAATTTATTTGTCCCGAAATTAGTAATTTTATAATAAAACCTGCAAAAAAGTTAAACCATATCTGTTTTTCTTCGTTTACTCAGGCCCCACCTTGCTCTGCCGAAGCGGCCAAGCGAAGGCGCAGAGCGGAGCAAAGAAAATCAGAAAATTATTTAATATCTGGCTAAAGGTGCCACATCATGAGTACAAAACTCTCCCCTAAGATATTTATAATAACCTGTAATTCCTATCATTGCAGCATTATCTGTTGTGTATCTGAATTCCGGAATAAACAGATTCCAGTTCCTTCTGATTGCTTCCTCTCTCATTGCCTCTCGTAAACCGGAATTTGCAGAGACACCACCTGCAATTCCTATCTCCCTTATTCCTGTAAGTGCTGATGCCTTTACCATTTTATTTATTAGAATACTTACAATTATATGCTGAAGAGAGGCACATAAATCAGCTTTATTCTTCTCAACGAAGTCGGGATCCTCTTTTAACCTGTCTCTGAGAAAGTACAAAAAGCTTGTCTTCAGTCCGCTAAAACTGAAATCGAGGCCTTTAACAGAAGGTTTTGCAAATTTGAAAGCGTTTTTGTTTCCCTCCTTTGCCAGTTTATCAATTAATGGTCCGGCAGGATATGTAAATCCCATCACTTTTCCGCATTTATCAAAGGCTTCCCCTGCGGCATCATCGATAGTATTACCAATTACCTCCATCTCAAGATGGCTTTTCATAACAATTATGCGTGTATGTCCGCCGGAAACCAAAAGGCAAAGAAACGGGAATTCAGGGATTCTGTTTTTTTTATCTTTTTCGAGTATAAAATGAGCAAGAACATGTGCCTGGAGGTGATTAACCTCTATTAACGGTATATTGAGTGCCAGTGCAAAACCCTTTGCAAATGAGGTACCTACAAGCAGTGACCCTAGTAATCCCGGTCCTCTTGTAAAGGCAACAGCATTTATATCTTCGTTTTTAATTCCGGCTCTTACAACTGCCTGATGCGTTACCGGCACAATATTTGCCTGATGTGCCCTGGATGCCAGTTCGGGGACAACCCCACCATACGACATGTGGATCTCCTGGTTGGCAATAAGGTTGGAAAGAACACAACCATCACTTAATACAGCAACAGAGGTATCATCGCAGGAGGATTCTATTGCAAGGATTGTAACTGCCATCAACGCTTTGTTTTTCGGTATATTTTAGGTTATTTTGATAAAGATTTTTTTATACCTGTTAATGCTCAAAAATATTAAAAAATCGCTTAAGTATTTCATAATAGTTGCCGGTATCATAATTTTGCTTCCGACTTTGCTATACCTTGTCCTGCAGATTCCACAGGTGCAGACTGCCATAGTACAACGGATCACCAGCCACTTTTCCTCAGAACTTAAATCCACAATCTCTATAGAGAGCTTCCACTACAGGTTCTTTAACAGACTGACATTAAATAATATCCTTATTAAGGACAATCACAATGATACTCTTCTGTTTTCGCAGGAGGTAAGTGTTATATTAAAAGGAATTGACCTTAAAAACAACTCAACACGTCTTGGTAAAGTAACTCTTATCAGGCCATACGTTGCTCTAATAACAGATTCAACAGGATTAATGAATCTCAGCTGGTTTCTTGGGAAGCTGAAAAGTCCTCCCGACACTGTTAAGAAAGCGCCTCTCAGGTTATCGATAGACCAGATTGACTTCAGCAATGCCAGGTTTTCACTTATCAACCACAATGGAAAGAAGAGTAAGACCAGGCTTGACTTTAATAATATGAACTTCTCTGACATTAACGGAATAATTGAAGATCTTAATATTGAGAACGATACAACCTCTTTCAATATTTACCACCTGGGCTTCAGGGAAAACAGCGGTTTTAATGTAAGGCGAATGAGCAGTTCTGTCTTGCTGGCCAACCAGAGTATCCTTTTTAACTCCTTCTTTCTTAATTGCGACAGTACCATACTCAATCTGACAAGGCTAGGTATCAGGCCCGATTCATCCGACTCATACAAAAGATTCACAGAGGAGGTAAGGCTCGATATCCTGATGGAGAGATCGATAATCAATACGACCGAGATCGCCTATTTTCTGCCTTTGCCTGAGGGGCTGAATGAAAGTGTGTGGATCTCAGGTAAAATTGCCGGAACAGTTTCCGAATTAAGGGGAAGAAACATTTATCTTTCGTACCGTGATTACACAACCCTTGACTGTGATTTTGACTTTTCCGGGCTGCCTAAAATTGAGAACGCATTCATTTATATTGGAGTTAACAGTCTGAATACCAATGCAAAAGATTTTGAAAAAATAAGATTACCAAAAAAGGGATTAATTATTGTGCCTGAAGCACTGTATAAGCTTGGGAATGTATCATTCGATGGCAGCTTCACCGGTTTTACTACAGATTTTGTTACTTACGGAAAGTTCAGCACCGATGCAGGCAGCCTGAGAACAGATATCTCATTCCGACCTGAAGAATCAGAGAGATACAGAATTAAGGGCCTCATCAACGGCAGTGATATCGATATCGGATTGCTGACAGACAAATCTGATTTGCTGGGAAAACTGAGTATGCAGGCAAATATTGATGGTTACGCCTACTCCTTTAAAAAATTTGCAGCAAACCTTACAGGCAGGATTGACAGTATTGAGATCAACAGTTACAAATACAGAAATATCGCGCTCAACGGTTCATTTACAGAGAACGCATGGGATGGCAGTATTAAAGTTGCCGATGAAAATATTAAACTCGATGTTCTGGGTATGTTTAATTTCAAGAATAAACTGCCTGAATTTGATTTCACACTTAACCTTGCCGATGCAAATCTGTATAAACTCAATATCGATAAACTTGATACCACAGCAAACCTTACAATGCTGCTGACATCAAATTTCAAAGGAAGTAACATCGACAACCTTGATGGAGAGATAAAACTTTTAAACTCAAACTACAGAAAGCATAATGAGACTCTCGAACTTTATGATTTTACTATAAGGACCTTCTCCGAGAACAACAAGCCTGTACTCAGTCTTCGTACTGATTTTGTAAATGCCGATATCAGGGGATATTACAACTTCGCATCAATCGGAGGCCTTATAAAATCAACGCTTGCAACTTTAATGCCCTCGCAGTTCCCTCCTGTTGCCAAACGGACCAAATCGATCAATAACAATTTTACTTTTGACATAAATTTCAGAAATACTGATAAGATAAATAACTTCTTCGGAACCGGAATCCTGCTGGCAGATAAAAGTAATCTCAAAGGTTCAGTGTTTACCGACAGTATAATCAGTATAACAGGTACTGCTAAATCGCTGAGCTTCAGAAACAATGAATTCAAAGATCTCCGGCTTAATGCTTCCACTTCCGGGTCAGCTTTCTCAATGGATATTAACACATCCACCCTTCTCTTCCTTGGCCAGTCTGACCTTAAAGGTTTCTCAGTTGAGCTCGATACCAAACCGGATAATTTTATTTTTACAATAAACTGGGACAATAAAGCCGAATTACTCAATAAAGGGAATTTTATGGCCAGAGGTTCAGTTGCAAAGAGCAGCTCAGACCCAACCAAAACACTCTTAATGGTTGAAATAGATTCAACCAGTATATATGCAAGAAATAATCTGTGGCAGATCAAAAATTCATCTGTTAAAATCGATACTAATTCGGTAAGTATAAATGACCTTAATATCAGCAGCAGAGACAGATATTACAGAATTGACGGCACAATTTCGGAAAATCCGAATGACACTTTGCGCCTTGACTTCAGAGGCATAGATATTTCACCTCTCAATTACCTGGTAAATAAGAAAAATGCCGCTGATGCGATTTCAATACCACTGAACTTTCAGGGCCTGTTAAATGGTAAAATAATGGTTACCAATGTCTACAGAAATATTCTGCTCGAGAGTGACATTGTTGTTAACAGTTTTTCTATGCTCGGCTGTCAATACGGTGATATTAGTATCAAATCAGCCCTGGATAACGCAGGAAAAATTGTAAAAATAAACGCAGGAAGCAATCTGGCGGGTGTTAAAATGTTAGATATAAAAGGCAATTATGATCCTGCCAGAAAGAAAATAGACCTTGCTGCTGTTGCAGCCAAACTGCCGATTGATGCTCTTAATCCGCTACTCAAAATGTTTGCCTCAGGTATTACAGGCACAGCCTCCGGGAAAGTGAATCTATCAGGCTCTACTGATAAAATGTTTTTAACAGGATCAATTATGGCTGAGAATGCTTCTATGAAAATTGATTACCTGCAGACAAGATACAAACTGAATGATTCTGTGCGATTTGATAAAAAAGGATTCAGATTCAATAATTTAAAACTTACTGATGAAAGAGGAAATCCGGCAATACTCAACGGTTATGTATATCATAAAAACTTTAAGGAATACTCTTCTGATGTGGTAATCAATATTCCAACTCCCGGATGCCTGGTACTCAATACAAAACCAAAAGACAATGAGATGTTTTATGGAACGGCAGTTGCATCGGGACTAACTACAATCAAGGCAGCACCGGGATTGCTTTCGTTTGATATCTCAGCACGCACAGGGAAAGGAACAAAATTTAATATCCCGCTCACATCAGGATTGTCAGTTTCCGATTACTCATTCATTTCCTTCTTTGATGCCGATTCTGTTTTAAATAAGGAATCTGGCAATTATGAAAGCATTAATGCAAACACCCCTGCCCAGGCAAAAAAAACCGGTATGGAAATGAATTTCGATCTTCAGGTGACACCTGATGCTGAAGTTCAAATCATATTTGATGCCAAGGTCGGTGATGTTATGAAAGGGAGAGGCACCGGTGATCTTAACATAGTTATGACACGTAAAGGAGATTTCCTGATGAATGGTGACTATGTTATTGAAGAAGGAGACTATTTATTCACCCTGAAAAATATTCTGAATAAATCGTTCAGCGTCGAGAATGGAGGTCGGATTATGTTTAATGGTGAAATGGCTAACGCGCAGATTGACCTGAATGCTATATATAAAATCAAGACATCTCTTAGTCCTCTGGTTGGAGGACAAAGCGATGCATATAGTGAAAGAGAGGATGTTGAGTGCCAGCTCAGGCTCACCGGGAAATTATTTAATCCTGTTGTAAAATTGAATATAGAACTGCCAAATTCCGATGAGCAGAAAAGAGCCATTCTACGCAACAAGATCTCAACCGAAGAAGAATTAAGCAGGCAATTTCTTTACCTCCTGATAACAAATAGTTTCCTGGCAGATGAATCGAGTTCAACAACAACCTCAACGGCAGGTACCTCGGCAATGGCTGTAACAACAACTGAGATGCTCTCAAATCAGTTAAGCAACTGGCTGTCGCAGATAAACAATGATATAGATTTTGCATTCCAGTGGCGACCAGGAACAACAGATGCCAGCAGTCAGGACCTGCAATTTGATCTCTCCACGCAGCTATTGAATAATAAAATAAAAATTAACAGTAACCTGGATTATGGAATTGGCGGCTCAGCAGAGACTGATGGACAACTAACCGGGGATTTTGATGCAGAGATCCGTCTGACCGAAAAAATCAGGCTGAAAGTATTTAACAGATTTAATAATACGTATTCGGGAAGAGGTCCGTATACCCAGGGAATCGGTATTTTCTTCAGGGAAGATTTCGATAAGTTCTCCGATCTCTTCAAAAAGAAAATCAAACCCGAAGCAAAAAAAGAGGAAGAAGTCACTCCCAAAGAAGAAACCAAATAATCCTGGTCTGCTAATGTTATGTAAGTACTCTAGGCACTTTAGTCACTCTAGTCACTCTAGTCACTTTAGTCACTCTAGTCACTCCAAACTTTTCCTTTGGTTAATAAATTTTCCATCATTGTTATTAACCCTCTATACTAGAACAGGGTTTGATTACGTTTTTTAATAACTTCGCAGCTGATATTTACATTAAAACATACTATTGATATTTGATAATTAATTAACAATCTGAAGAATATGGCATTTTTACAGTTCATAATGCAGGACGGAGCCGTTCCTGTTGAAAACGCAGGTGCAATGAAACTCACACTCCTTGACCTCGCAATAAAAGGGGGTTGGGTAATGATCCCGATAATACTTCTTTCATTTGTGGCGGCTTATATCTTTATAGAGAGATACTATGTTATCAGGAAAGCCACCAAAGAAGATACAAATTTCATGAACAGGATAAAAGACTATATTCATGATGGAAAAATTGATGCAGCACTTGCTCTTTGCAGATCAACTGACAGTCCATCTGCCAGGATGGTTGAAAAAGGGATAACACGTCTTGGCAGACCTCTTCAGGATATCAGTACTGCTATTGAAAACGTAGGAAAGCTGGAAATATCGAAACTGGAAAAAGGATTCCCTACACTTGCAACAATAACAGGGGCTGAACCGATGCTTGGTTTCCTCGGAACAGTAATCGGAATGGTGCAGTCGTTCTATGCTATGTCGCAGGCAGGTAACAATATTGAAGTATCTATGATGTCGGGAGGAATCTATACCGCGCTTATTACAACAGTAGCCGGTTTAATCGTGGGTATAATAGGTTATTTTGCCTATAACACACTCGTTGTCAGAGTTGAAAAAGTTGTTTTTAACCTTGAAGCAACGCTGACCGAGTTTATGGATATTTTGAATGAACCTGTAAAAACAGATCGGTAATGGCAATCTCCCAAAGAAACAAGATAAGTATCAACTTCAGTTCAACCGGAATGACTGATGTTGTATTTAATCTACTTATATTCTTCATGTTAACATCCACGCTGGTGCATCCCACTGCACTAAAGCTTTTGTTGCCGAAAGGAAGCAGTCAGACCTCAGCAAAACCGCTTACAACTGTGTCGATAACCAGCGACCTGAAATATTATGTAGAGACACAACCAGTCAACATAGATGACCTTGAAGCAGTGCTAAAGCAGAAACTTGGAGAAAAGCCTGATACATATATTTCTCTTCATGTCGATAAAACAGTACCTTTTGAAAATGCTGTAAAAGTTATGAACATTGCCCAGTCAAATAATTATAAGTTAATAATTGCAACCTCACCCAGATAACGACCTCCACAAATTCCCTTCCGAAAGAGGAAAGGGAATAGCCGGGGCAGTAATAATACATCTAGTACTATTGCTGTTACTTGTATTTGTCGGATTCTCGATTCCTCCCCCACCACAGATTGAAGAGGGCATTGAGGTTAATTTCGGAACAGACGAAACCGGGTCAGGACTAATAGAACCATCTCTTGCAGCCGTTCAGGAAGAGACTACCGTTCCTCCTGATGCATCTCAGGCAGAAGTTACCGAGGATGAACCTTTGCTCACCCAGGATACAGAAGAGGCCCCTGAGGTAAAGAAAGTTGATCCGGATGCTGAGAGGAAAAAGCTTGAAAAGATTGAAGCTGACAAAAAGCGCAGGGAAGAACTTGAGGCAGAAAGAATCAAAAAAGCTGCAGAAGAGGCTGAAAGAAAGAAAGTTGAAGCAGATCAGAAACGTCAGACAGATATAATGAACCTTACCAAGAATGCTCTTGCCAACTCTAAAAAATGCAGGCACAAACACAACCAGCGAGGGTATCACCGGCGGAACCGGAAACCAGGGTGACCTGAATGGTTCTGTGACATCAAAGGAAGGGGTGATGGCGGCGGATCAGGAAACAAAGGTTTCTCATACGATCTTGGGGGAAGAGGTCAGAAATACCTCTTCCAAATTATGTTTACCAGGGAGGAGGGAGGGTAGTGGTAGAGGTAACTGTAAACAGGGCAAGGTAAAGTTATTCAGGCAATGCCTGGAACAAAAGGATCCACTACACTCGATGAATATTTCTGTAAAGTAGCAAAAGATGCAGCCCTTGAAGGCCAGATTTGAGGCAAAACCAGATGCCCCTGTGGTTCAGAAAGGGACAATTACATACAATTTTATCTTGAAATAGTTGTTTTCATGTTTTTGTAGAGACGCAAAATATTGCGTCTCTACAAAAAAAAAACACACGTCTATACGATATTATTGTCTGGAAAACAATTCGGTGATTGCCGTATTCAGATTTTCGATGAGATTATTATCCTTAATTATATAGTCGTCTATTCCCTTGCGGGCAAGTTCAAGAACTATTTCGCCTTTCTCCTGACCTGAAAGCATAATTACCGGAAGATCAGGCTTAGCTTCTTTAATCTTATCAAAAACTTCCATCCCGTTCATAACCTGCCTGTCGTTATTAACAAAAAAATAGTCGAGAATAATAAGATCGGGATTCTTACCCAAAGCATCTAAACACTCCTCACCATACAGAAATGATTCAAGCTTATATCCTTCTGAGGTAAACCTCTTAACAACCAGCATATTAATAAATGGGTCGTCATCTACAATAAAAATCAGTTTCTGGGTACTCATTGATTATTAAATTGATATTGAGCTGGTACAAAGTTAAAATAAAAATCTAAATCAGCAGATCCTTTATTCATCTGAAATTAATGATCTGAAGTTACATAGAGAAAAGGGGAAATGATTTCATCATGTCGACCACTTTATCTCCAACCTTTCTGATAACAATTTCATTATCAATATTAGAGATAACTTCATCAATGAGATTTACAATAATTCCCATATGCTCTTCCTTAAGTCCTCTGGTAGTAATAGCCGGAGTACCGACTCTCAGTCCCGATGTAAGGAAAGGAGAACGGCTGTCGAAAGGCACCATGTTCTTGTTAACTGTTATATGCGACAGAACAAGTGTATTCTCAACCTTCTTACCTGTAATGTCAGGAAACTTGGTACGAAGGTCAATCAGCATCAGGTGATTATCTGTTCCGTCAGAAACAACTTTATATCCCCTGTCCATAAAAGCCTTAGCCATTACAGCAGCATTTTTCTTTACCCTCGACTGATAATCCCTGAATTCAGGAGTAAGAGCCTCTCCGAAAGAGACTGCTTTTGAAGCAATTACATGCTCAAGCGGACCTCCCTGTATACCAGGGAAAACAGCTGAATTAAGAAGAGAGGACATCATTCTGACTTCCCCTTTAGGTGTAGTTATTCCCCAGGGATTAACAAAGTCCTTTCCCATAAGGATAATACCACCACGCGGACCGCGAAGTGTCTTATGTGTTGTTGATGTTACAATATGAGCCCACTTAAGCGGATTTTTCAGTTCACCTGCTGCTATCAATCCTGCAGGATGAGCCATATCTACCATAAATATTGCACCAATCCTGTCTGCAATTTTCCTCATCCTCTCATAGTCCCACTCCCTTGAATATGCTGAAGCCCCTCCTATTATCATTTTAGGCTTCTCTTTTATGGCAGTCTCTTCCATCATATCATAATCAACCATACCTGTTTCTTCTTTAACACTGTATGCTATTGGCTTATAGAATAATCCTGAGGAGTTCACAGGCGAACCGTGAGAGAGATGGCCTCCATGTGCCAGATTGAGTCCCATAAATGTGTCGCCAGCCTTAAGTACAGTCATAAATACAGCCATATTAGCCTGGGCTCCTGAATGGGGCTGAACATTGGCATATTCTGCATCAAAAAGTTTCTTAAGCCGGTCAATGGCAATAAGTTCCGACTGGTCAACAATCTCACATCCGCCATAATACCTGTTGCCCGGATAACCTTCAGCATATTTATTTGTCATCACTGATCCCATTGCTTCCAGAACCTGCTGGCTGACAAAATTTTCTGAAGCAATCAGTTCAATTCCGTTTATCTGGCGCTGCCGCTCCTTCTCAATCAGGTCAAAAATCAGTTTATCTCTTTCCATGTTATAAAATATTTAATACAATTATTCTTCTGAAATTTCAATTAATAATTCACGGTATGTTGCATAGATCCTCGACTGGGAAATAAAACCCACATAATAACCATTGTCGAGAACAGGCAGGTTCCAGGCGCCTGTCTTTCTGAAGGTATCCATAACTGTCTCAATATTCTCCCTTTTATCGATGTATGAAGGAGGAATAGACATCAGATCTTTTATATAGGTAGTCTGGTAAAGTTCATGCCTGAACATTATTTCACGCACATCATCAAGCGAGACTACCCCTTCCAGGATATTATACTCATCAACAACAGGGAATATGTTCCTTTTTGATTTTGATATTGCTTTTATCAGATCGCCCAGGGTATCTGTACCCCTCACTGTAATCAGATCGGTCTCAATCTCTTTCTTCCAGTCCATTACAGTCATAACAGCTTTGTCCTTATCGTGTGTTATTAGCTCTCCCCTTTCGGCCAGCTGAACATGATATATCGAGTGCTTTTCAAAACTTCTTGCAGTAATAAATGCAACTGTAGATGTGATAATCAAAGGTAAAAGCAGATCATATCCACCAGTTATTTCTGCTATCAGAAATATTGCTGTCAGCGGGGCATGCATGACTCCAGCCATCATCCCGGCCATACCAACCAGAACAAACCTGTTATCAGGAAGGTCAACATGCATATATTTCCTTAACAGGGAAGCTATAAAAAACCCATTTACACCTCCCAGAAAGAGTGTCGGGGCAAAAATACCGCCAACACCGCCAGCCCCGTTTGTAGAGCTGCTTGCAACAACCTTAAGAAGAATAAGTCCAAACATAAACAGAACCACTGCAAGGAAACTGTCTGAGTATGCAGTGAAAACAGTGCCATCAAGAATTGTATTTCCTCCTCCCTGAAGAAGCAGCATTATTGTATCGTATCCTTCTCCGTATAAAGGAGGAAACAGAAAGATCAGACCTCCAAGAACAATACCTCCAACGACAAGCCTGATATATGAATTCTTCAACTTTTCATAACTGCCCTCAAGGAAGATTGTCATCTTTGAAAAATAGAGGGAAAGCATTCCTGAGATTACTCCTAGAATAAGATACCAGGGTATATTAGAAATATTAAATGCACTAGATATTTCAAAATTAAACAAGACTTTATCACCCATCAGGAAATAAGCCACTGTTGCAGCTGTCACTGATGAAATTAGCAACGGAACAATCGATGAGATTGTCAGATCGAGCATTAGAATCTCAAGTGTAAACACGATTCCTGCAATAGGCGCTTTGAAAATCCCTGCTACAGCTCCAGCAGCACCGCATCCTACAAGAAGAGTAATATTTTTATAGTTAAGATTAAAGAAACGTCCGATAGTTGAACCTATTGAAGATCCTGTCAGTACAATAGGTGCTTCAGCCCCTACCGATCCGCCAAATCCGATTGTAATAGTACTCGCAACAAGGGAGGTCCATGTGTTGTGTGCCTTCAGATAGCTTCGTTTTTTGGAGATTGAATACAGGATCCTGCTGATACCATGACCAATATTATCTTTTACTACAAATTTAACGAAAAAGAGGGTAAGGGCCATACCTGCCAGAGGAAAGGCCAGATAGATATATGTTTTGGAGTCAACGGCTATGGTGCCTGTAATCAGGCCATGTGTATAATGAATTGCGTTTTTCAGAAGAGCTGCAGCAAGCGCGCTTAGCAGTCCGACAACCAGACTGAGAAAGTAAACTAACTTAACCTGGTCTGTATTTATAAGGCTTTTGCGGAAAAATCTCCTTAAAAAATGATTTCTGAACATAATTATGCAAATATAAAAACAATACTAATCCTTCATTGTTTTTTATTTAAGTTTGTCTTTATGATAAATTACAACAGGTTCACACTTGATAACGGATTAAAGGTTCTTGTACATGAGGACAGGTCTACTCCTCTTGTTGCAATGAATATACTGTACAATGTTGGTTCAAGGGACGAAGATCCCGGGCTGACCGGTCTCGCACATCTTTTTGAACATCTTATGTTCGGAGGATCGGTAAACGTGCCGGATTATGATTTGCCTTTACAGATGGTTGGCGGCGACAATAATGCATTCACCAACAGCGACATAACCAATTATTACCTGACAATCCCATCCGACAATATAGAAACCGGATTCTGGCTGGAATCTGACAGGATGCTTGAACTCGATTTTTCACAGAAGAATCTCGACACACAAAGAAGTGTTGTTATTGAAGAATTTAATCAGCGATACCTGAATCAGCCTTATGGTGATGCAATACTTAAAATAAGGCCTCTGGCATATAAAGTTCATCCTTATCGCTGGCCTACAATTGGCATGGACATTTCTCATATTGAAAAAGTAAGTCTCGATCAGATCAAAAAATTCTTCTTCTCCCATTATGCTCCGAATAATGCGGTTCTTTCAATAACTGGCAATATTAACCTTAAGAAAGCTGAAGAACTAACCCGTAAATGGTTCGGACCCATCGAAAAAAGAAGGCTTCAGAAACGAAATATTCCTCAGGAACCTGAACAGAGAGAGAGCCGCACACTTACAATTGAGAAGGATGTTCCATCTAATGCTATCTACAAAGTCTGGCATGTCGGTCCAAGGATGAGTGAAGATTTTTATACTCTCGACCTCATTACCGATCTTCTGGCCGGAGGAGAGACCGGAAGGCTGCATACAAGGCTCGTAAGAGAAAAAAAGCTGTTCAGTGAAATTAATGCGTATATCACTTCCGATATTGATCCCGGACTAATTATTATGCAGGGCAAACTAATGAAAGATGTTGATATTCAGCATGCTGAAGAGTCTGTAAATGAGGTTATTGAAAGCTTAAAAAATGAAAATGGCCTGAAGGATGAAATAGAAAAGGTGAAAAATAAGTTTGAATCTTCAACCGTCTTTTCAAATACCAATATTCTGAACAAAGCCATTAACCTCTCTTTTTATGAACTTCTTGGTGACCCTGATCAGATAAACAGGGAGGTGGCTGATTTCAGAAAAGTAACTCTGGAAATGGTTACAGCCACTGCCAGAAAATATTTCACACCCGGGAATTGCAGTACTTTGTATTATATATCAACCCGTAGAGATTAGCCATGAGTAAACTGCAAAGAATCCAGCCGCCGGTATTTCCTGTGGAAAAAGTAGTGATTCCGGAAGCGGTCTCAAAAAGACTGAATAACGGTGTGCCGGTATTTATGATTGAATCGGGTACTGAAGAGATAATGAGAGTGGAGTTTACCTTCAGTGCCGGTCAGATAAATGAGTACATGCCTCTTCTGTCGTCTACAACCAATATGATGTTGACAGAAGGATCGAAGAAGTATACATCGGAAGAGCTAAACAGACTGATTGATTTTTACGGAGCATTCGTTAACATATCCCCTGAAAAAGACCGGGCCGGCATAGTTGTCTTCTTCCTTAACAAGCATATTGATAAGGTTCTTGAACTTAGCAGGGAGATACTCTTTCGTCCGGTATTTCCTGAACCCGAACTTAATGCTCTGATGAACAAAAGACTGAGGTGGTACCTGGTGAACAGGGAAAAAGTGCAGAATCTGGCAATGGATAAATTTTTTGAATCGGTGTTCGGAAAAAACAATCCATACGGTCATATGGCAGCAGAAGAAGATTTTAAGAATCTAACACCCTCCATTCTTGCCGGTTACCATTCAAAATATTACCAGCCTGAGAAGATGGCAATTATTGTCTCTGGTAAAATCTCAGCAGATACCGCAGAATTGCTCAATAAGTATTTTGGAGATATAAAATCAACCAAACCTGATTTGCAGGAGTCACAGAGACTTCTTCAGGCAGAAAAGGAAAAAAAGGTCCATATCGAAAAAGCAGGAACGGTTCAAACATCTGTCAGAATTGGTTCCGCTACAATCAATAAACGTCATCCCGACTATCCCGGATTAAAAGTACTTGATGCCATCCTGGGAGGATATTTCGGATCGCGGCTTATGAAAAATATACGTGAGGATAAAGGCTTCACTTATGGCATAAGTTCTTCTCTTACATCACTCGACCTAGCCGGATACAAAGTTATTTCAACCGAGGTAGGCAAAAAAAACTGCCACAAGGCAATTGATGAGATATATAAGGAGATCAGGCTTCTGCAAAGCGAACCAGTAAAGAGCGGTGAGCTTGATCTGGTACGTAATTATATGTCGGGGGAACTGCTGAGAATGTTTGACGGACCCTTTGCACTTGCTGACAGTTTCAGATCTGTATGGGATTTCGGATTAGACAATAGTTACTACTACAGGCTGGCTGATAAAATAAAAACTATCGGTCAGGATGAAATAATGCACCTTGCTAATACGTATTATAATACTGACGATCTTTATGAGATCACAGCCGGCATGAAATGACAAAGTGGTATTACTATATTATCGTCCTGGCAATTGGTTTACTGTCAATTAATGCATCATCCCAGACCGGCTGCACAGTGCCTTTGCCGCCTATACTCACTCTGGTGTCAGTTCAGCCTGAAACAGGAAAAACAGAACTAAGCTGGAACTTAAGTCCATCGACCGGTATTGCGGCCTATATAGTTTATACTTACAAAGCAGCTGATGCTCCTCCAATCGACACAATCTGGAATCCTTCAGCGACAAATTGTACACTTTCATCAACCGGCACAAAATACTTTAGCACATCATATGTAGTTGCAGCATACAGACTTTCAGGCATTCCCGGGGAGGAAGGCTGTCCCAGTCCCCTCTCAAATGTGCTTAGTACAATTTTCTGCAGTTCTGCAATTGATACCTGTAACAGACGTATTGCAGTAAACTGGAATAAATATTCCGACTTTCCGAAACCTGTAAAAGAGTATAAAATACTTGTTTCTGTTAACGGAGCACCACTTACAGAAATGTATACTGCCAGTAAAAGCACTGAAAATTATACTATTACAGATTTTATCACTGATTCACAATATTGTCTGGCAGTTAAAGCAGTTTTTGATGATGGAACTTTTTCCACTTCTAACAAAAGTTGTCTGTCGACGAAGATGCAACGCCCTCCTGACTGGATAAACGCAGACTATGCCACTGTAAATGAGGATAATAAAATATCGCTGGCATTCACTGCAGATCCTTTGTCGGAAATTAAAAATTACAGTCTGACAAGAAAAACCGGACCATCAGGAGCATTCCAAGAGATAGCCAGACCAGTCTCAGATAATGGCAGGATATTATTTACAGATTCAGAAGCTAAGGCAGGCACAGTTAATTATTACAGACTATCTGCAATTAACAGCTGTAATATCCCAGTTACTCAATCAAATCTCTGCTCAAATATGGTTTTAGATATGAAGAGAATCGGAGATGATTTGATCTTATCATGGAACGCCTATAAAGAATGGCTGGGACCGGTTTCAGAATACAGGCTGTTTATGAATACAGGAAATGGCTTTACTCTTAAAACGACATTAAGTGTATCTGACACACTTATAAAATTAGGTTATAATGATATAATGTATGAAGTAACATCAGAGGAGGTATGTTTCTACATCAAAGCGAGTGAAACATTTAATCCTCATGGAGTTACAGGAGAAAGTCGTTCTGCACAGGTCTGTACATTACCTACGGAAGTCATAACGGTCCCCAATGTTTTTACTCCCGACGGCGATCTTCTGAATGATAAATTCAAACCAGTCCTTTCTTTCACGCCAAAAGATTATCACCTCATTATTACCGACCGTAACGGCAGAGTACTTTATGAGACCAGGAATCACCTTGATGAATGGGATGGTACACAGAATGGCACTCCTCAGTTACAGGGTGTAACCCTTTGGTTTTTAAAAGTTAGTACTCCGTCTGATAAGAGCATAACCAGGACAGGTACTGTAACAATTATCAGGAACCGGTAATAAAATCATCATCGGTAATACTAGTTTAGCTATAAACTTTTCAAGGGAAGAGTTATATTTGTATCCGGCAAAGAAAGGTGTCGCATAGATATTTATGGGGAACAAGGATATTTTTGATGAGGAGGACAAGAACTTTATTCAGGCTGAATATGACTCTCTTGTAAATAATCTGCTAAGGTGCAATAAACCTGGCGACAGGGAGATGATTGACAAGGCTTTCAAAATCGCAAATGAAGCCCATTGGAACATGCGGAGAAAATCAGGCGAACCGTATGTTATTCATCCGATTTCAGTAGCAAAAATTGTAAACCAGGAGATAGGCCTTGGAGCCAAATCCATTGCTGTGTCCCTGCTTCACGATGTTGTTGAAGACACTGATTATTCTCTCGAAGATATAGAGAGGGAATTCGGACCAAAGATTGCTTCACTGATAGATGGTCTTACTAAGATATCAGGTACCTATAATAAAGAGAACTCATCATCACTTCAGGCCGAGAATTTCCGTAAGATGCTTCTTACCCTCTCCGACGACCTGAGAGTAATTCTTATTAAGATTGCAGACAGACTGCATAATATGAGAACTCTTGAATCGATGCCTGAACATAAGAAGATGAAGGTAGCCGGCGAAACTATTTTCCTCTATGCCCCTCTTGCCCACAGACTAGGACTATATGCAATAAAAAGCGAGCTTGAGGATCTTAGTTTTAAGTTCCGTCAGCCCCAGATCTATGAAGAGGTAGCTGCCAAACTTAAACACTCTGAAAAAAAGAATGTATCGATAATAAATAAATTTTCACTTCCTCTTATCGAAAAGCTTACCGGGGCCGGATTGAAATTTGATATCAGCGGAAGGCCTAAATCGATTTTTTCTATCTGGAAAAAGATGCAGGCTAAAAATGTCCCGTTTGAAGAGATCTATGATGTACTTGCTGTCAGAATTGTTTTTGAACCTGTTCCCGGACTTCCTGAAAAAACCCAGTGCTGGAATATTTATTCAATTATTACCGATACATATCTCCCGAAACCCGACAGACTCCGCGACTGGGTAAGCCGACCAAAACCAAATGGATATGAGGCTCTGCATCTTACAGTTATGGGTCCCGACGGCCAATGGGTTGAGGTACAGATCAGGAGCCGGAGAATGGACGAAATAGCTGAAAGAGGATATGCCGCTCACTGGAAGTATAAGGGCGACGAAGCTCAGGAGAGTGAACTGGACAAATG
Source organism: Bacteroidales bacterium (assembly GCA_016709865.1). Lineage (NCBI taxonomy): Bacteria > Pseudomonadati > Bacteroidota > Bacteroidia > Bacteroidales > Bacteroidales bacterium. The sequence continues at coordinate 210,806 of JADJLX010000005.1, read as the reverse complement.
GATTAAAAAGATCCGGCTCATGCTCGAAAGTCCGCTGGAGGATCCGATTGAATTCCTCGATGAGTTCAAGATGAACCTCTTTTCCTCAGAAATAATGGTTTTCACTCCAAAAGGCTTCCTTGTCAGCCTGCCAAAGGGTGCTTCAGCTCTTGACTTTGCTTATGAAATTCATACTGAAGTAGGTAATAAGGCTATTGGCGCAAAAATAAATTACAAACTTAATCCCATTAACTCTATACTGATGAGCGGGGATCAGGTTGAAATAATTACCTCCGATATTGCCAAGCCTGAAAAGGAATGGCTCTCATTTGTAAGGACATCCAAAGCCAAGGAAGCCATAAAGAATGCCCTTAAGTCTGGATCAAGAGATGCTATTCAGGAGGGGATGATGATTCTTGATCTGAAGCTGAAGGAGATAGGCCTTACCCTGAATGCCGAAATTTTGAAGAATCTTCTTCAGTCACTTGAAGTACCGAACAAAGATGACCTGTTTGCCGGTATTGGTACCGGTGCAATAAAACTTAACAATCTCAAAAAACTTGTTAAAAAGAGTCCTGCCGGCAATGTCATAAAGTACTGGGAATTAAAACTTATCGGTTCAAAGAAAGAAAAAAAGGATGCCGCAGATGCAAAAGATAAGAGTGATAACAAGGGTCCTTTCCTCCTGAGAGAGAATGTTGACAATGCTGAACAGTCGTATGAAATTGCCAAATGCTGCAGTCCAATCCCCGGCGATGAAGTTACCGGATACAGGTCACCGGAGGGCGGTATTATTATTCATAAACCAAAATGTCCGGTAGCAATAAGGATTATGGCAAATGAAGGAAACAGGATCATTGCCGTAAAATGGGCAATCCATAAACTTGTTTCATTCATTGCAAGGATAAGCATGACAGGAATTGACAGGATTGGTCTGGTAAATGATATTACCAACATAATCTCGTCAGAGCTTAAAGTTAATATGACAAACATTAACATTTCTGTTAAAAACGGAATCTTTGAAGGGACTATTGATATATATGTTCATCACACCAAGGACCTTAATAACCTGATTCTGAAGATTTCCAACATAAATGGTATTGAAAGCGTCAAAAGAGTCGAGGAATTCACCAAGTAATTTTCATTCAGAATTCAATTAGTTTATCTGCAAAAAATTCATACTTTTGATATTATTTTAAATTAGACCAGATATGATTAGTGACGATACCAAGCTAACAGTTAAGAAGATCTTCACTGAATATCTCGAAAAAAAGGGACACAGGAAGACTCCTGAGAGATATGCTATTCTTGATGAAATCTACTCCAGATCAGGTCACTTTGATATCGAGTCGCTTTACATCTTCATGAAGAATAAGAATTACAGGGTAAGCAGGGCTACATTATATAATACAATTGAAATCCTTCTCGACTGCAACCTTGTGATCAAACACCAGTTTGGAAAAAATATAGCACAATTTGAGAGAGCTTATCAGTGTGGTCAGCACGATCATCTGATAGATATCGAAACAGGTGATGTAATTGAATTCTGCGATCCAAGAATTCATGAAATCATAAATACGGCCAGTGAACTTCACAATTTTACTGCGCAATATCATTCCCTCTATATTTACGGACATTACAAAGGGAAGAAAAAGGAATAGAAACCTGACTCTGCCTTTAAACAGAGGTACCACACTTTTAAATTACCATTTATTAACAATCATGAATTCTGCTGTCAACAAGCAGAATTATTTCGTACCTTGTGAGGCATTTTAAATTTTTACACTACATCTAATATGAACATTGACATACTGTTAGGCCTGCAGTGGGGTGACGAAGGAAAGGGAAAAATTGTTGATGCAATCAGTCCTGATTATGATATAATTGCACGATTTCAGGGAGGACCAAATGCCGGTCATTCGCTTGAGTTCAACAACGTAAAGCATGTTCTCCATCTGATACCGTCCGGAATTTTTCATCCTGAAAAGATGAATATCATCGGTAACGGAGTGGTCATCGATCCTGCAGTTTTCAAAAATGAGATCGACGGATTAGGGCCTACAGTGGCTGAGCTCTCAAAACGACTCATAATATCAACAAGGGCCAACCTTATTCTGCCTTCGCACAGGATACTCGATGCAGCCTATGAAAGTAAAAAGGGGTTATCAAAGATCGGATCCACCCTGAAAGGAATTGGTCCTGCATATACTGACAAGACAAGCCGAAACGGATTGCGCGTTGGAGATATTCTGAGAAAAGACTTCCGTGAGATCTATAAGAAGCATCTCGATATGCACCTTGATATTCTGAAGAGCTATGACTTCAAATTTGACCTTAATGAATACGAGAAGGGATGGTTCGAAGGTATTGAGATGGTTAAGAATTTCCCAATAGTTAATACCGAATATCTTGTAAATAAAGAGCTTAACGATGGCAAAAAAATACTTGCCGAAGGTGCCCAGGGTACAATGCTCGATGTTGATTTTGGCTCTTATCCGTTCGTTACATCCTCAAATACAATAAGCGCAGGAGCCTGCACAGGTCTGGGAATTTCACCCAAACAGATCGGTGAGATCTTCGGAATCTTCAAAGCATATTGCACAAGAGTCGGCAGCGGCCCCTTTCCTACTGAACTCTTTGATAACACAGGTACAATACTCAGAGATATCGGGAGGGAGTTTGGTTCCACAACCGGACGTCCGCGACGCTGCGGATGGCTTGACCTGCCTGCACTGAAGTATTCAATTATGATAAACGGGATAACCCAGCTCTTTATGACAAAAGCCGATGTGATGTCGGGATTTGATAAAATAAGTATCTGTACGTCTTACAAAATTGATGGAAAAGAGTGTCAGGAAATTCCATATGGGATAGACTCTGTGATCGAACCTGTTTATACCGATTTACCGGGCTGGAAAGAGAATATTTCAGGAATAAGGGAATACAGCAAATTGCCTGCTTCGCTCAGGAATTACGTTGAATTTGTTGAGAAAAATACCGGGGTACCTGTAACAATGGTGTCAGTTGGTCCCGACCGGGAAGAAACGATATTTCGTAATTAAATCCATTAACCACAAAGGTCACAAAGTAATTGCACGAAGTTCACAAAGAGATTTATACAATATTTTACTTTGTGTACTTTGAGAATCCTTTGTGTTCTTTGTGGTTAATAAGGTTTTATTTTATTTTTTGATATACATCCACGCATCAAGCTGAATGGTATCCTGGAACTGCTTCAGGCGTTCCACGGCTGTCCTGAAACTTTTGTGACCCTCCGCCGCAACCAGTTCAAACCTGCTTCCTTCAACCTTAAGTATCTGAGCATTATAACCCTGCTTAACGTACTCTGCCTGAAGGTCCTTTGCGTATTGTGGAGTAATAAAACTGCCAACAATAATATTGTATCTGCTTTCCATGGCAATTCTTGCTTCTTCAGCCATCCTGATTGAATCAAGTTTGGCATTTTCAAGCGCCATCAGATGCTCCTGGACTTTTCTAATCGAATCAGCAACCCTGATACTATCCTGTCGGGCAAGCAAGGCTGCCTGGGCTTTTTCCCTGGCTGCTTTTTTACCGAAAAATTTACATGAAGGCATTGCTACCAGAAGAACTATTAAAGCAATAGATAATAAATGTCTCATAATAAGATAGTTAAAAAATTAGTACTTATTTATTACTTACAATATCTAAAAGGTTAATAATCAAAGATACAAATAATTGAAACCCAAACCAAATGATATAAATTTTCAGGGGGGTATCTGAAATACTGCAGATTTTGTATATTCGGCATATATTATTATCAATAATCATTAAAACTAAATTAATGAAATCGTTAATACAATTCTTCGAGGAAAGCGTTGAGAAGCACAGCAATAATGTTTATCTGTGGGAGAAACCAAACGACAAATATGAAGGCACAACTTATGGCGAAACAAGGAAACAGGTTTACGAATTTGCTGCCGGACTTTTAAAGCTTGGAATCAAAAAAGGTGACAGGTTAAGTCTTATCTCTGAAGGAAGAAACAGTTGGGTTATCGGAGAGATGGGTATTCTTTATACCGGTGCTATGAATGTTCCTCTGTCGGTGAAACTGAATCCGGATGAGATAAAATTCAGGATCAACCATTCCGGCTCGAGGATGATACTTGTTTCATCAATTCAGGCACAGAAGCTTAAAGAAGTGATAAAGGAATGTCCTACTATAGAAAAAATAATTCATTTCGATACTCAGGAAGAATATGCATCAAATGAGATGCATTTTAATGAGGTAAGAAAAATCGGAAGAGAATGGCTCGATCAGCCTGAAAATATGACAAAATTCGAAGAGGTTTTCAAAAGTATAACTCCATCGGATTTTGCCAATATCTGTTACACATCAGGCACAACAGCCGATCCGAAAGGTATTATTCTTACACATGGCAACTACGTTACAAACGTCTACCAGGCATACAGCCTTATGGATATTCCGGCTTTTTACAAGACACTGCTGATACTGCCATGGGATCATTCTTTCGGACATACCTGCGGTATTTTTGCATTTATGGGAAAGGGAGCCAGCATAGCTTCTGTTAAAACGGGAAAAACACCGATGGAGACTCTCAGGAACCTTCCTTCTTGCCTTAAAGAGATCAAACCAAACCTGCTTATGAGCGTTCCCGCCATAGCCAAAAACTTCAGAAAAAATATTGAAAAAGGAATCAAGGAAAAAGGTCCCGTTATTGAGATGCTGTTTAATCATGCACTCAAAATATCTTATTCCTATAACAAAGAGGGATGGAATAAAGGCCGCGGAGTACAGAAACTGAAAGAACCGTTGCTAAGGCTATATGACAAGATCCTATTCAGCAAAATCAGGGAAGGTTATGGCGGTGAACTCGACTATTTTATTGGCGGCGGAGCCCTTCTGGAAATTGAACTTCAGAGATTCTTCTATGCACTCGGAATCCCGATGTACCAGGGCTATGGGCTTAGTGAAGCCTCTCCGGTAATTTCTTCCAATTCAACAGCCCGCCATAAACTTGGATCATCAGGCGTGCTTGTTAATAATATGGATCTGAAAATATGTGATGAGGATGGTAATGAAGTGCCTGCAGGTGAGAAAGGCGAAATAGTAATCAGAGGCGGCAATGTGATGCACGGTTACTGGAAAAATGAGACAGCTACTAAGGATACCGTAAAAGATGACTGGCTCTATACCGGAGATATGGGTTATATGTCAGAGGATGGATTCCTCTATGTTTTGGGCAGGTTTAAGAGTCTTCTTATTGCCGACGACGGGGAAAAATTCAGTCCTGAAGGTATAGAAGAAGCTATCTCGGAACAGTCAAAATATATCGATCAGTGCATGCTCTATAATAATCAGAAACCATATACTGTTGCACTTGTTGTCCCAAATCAGCACGCACTTAAAATGTACCTAGAGGAGAAAAACCTTACTGCCGATTCGGATGAAGGAAAAAGAGCAGTAATAAACCTTATAGAGAGTGAGGTTAATGAGTACCGCTCAAATGGAAAGTACGGACATATGTTCCCGCAGAGATGGCTCCCTGTGGCTATCGGTATTCTTGAACAGAGCTTCACTGAAGATAACGGACTTATGAACTCCACTATGAAAATAGTAAGAGGTAAAATTATGGAAAAATATCAGGATCTTATTGATTATCTGTACACTCCTGATGCCAAGGCCGTAACGAATGAGAGGAATATTGAGGAGGTGGAGAAGATGAAGCTGGGATAAGGCACAGAGCATGGGGCACGGGGCATGGAGCGTAGAGCGTAGAGCGTAGAGCGTAAAGCGTAAAGCGTAAAGCGTAGAGCGTAGAGCGTAGAGCACCTAGCACCTAGCACCTAGCACCTAGCACCCGAGACTCAGCACCTTTTTATAAAAACTTATTAATCCAAAAAATATGAAAATTCTTCAAAGGGTAGCAATTCTGCTGTTTTTTGCTTTAAGTGTAAATTGTACACGTAATACTGAAATTACCTGGAAAATTGCTGATAATCCCATAGTTACAAAATGGGCTGAAGATGTTGATCCTCTGAAACCCTGGCTGCAGTATCCGCGTCCCGATCTCAAAAGAAACGCATGGATGAACCTTAACGGACTATGGGAGTATGCAATAACTGCAAAAGGGACCAAACCAGAGAAATGGGATGGTAACATTCTGGTTCCTTATCCTGTTGAATCAGCACTTTCCGGAGTTAAAAAGAGAGTCAGCGAAAGTGAGAACCTGTGGTACAGAAGAACTTTCAAAGTACCAAATGTATGGAGTAAAAAGCATATCCTGCTGAACTTTGAGGCGTGCGACTGGGAGACGACTGTATGGATTGATGGCAAAGAGGCTGGAAGTCATAAAGGAGGATATGATCCGTTTACTTTCAATATTACCGAAACGCTTGCTGATCAGAAAGAGCATGAGATATTGGTTTGTGTATGGGATCCCACTAACAAAGGAGCTCAGCCCCGTGGCAAACAGGTTTCAAATCCCGGAGGCATTTGGTACACTCCTACTACCGGCATATGGCAGACAGTATGGATTGAACCTGTAAATGCGTCATATATCTCATCTTTCAGAACAGTTACAAACATTGATAATGGCACAGTTACATTTATTGCGGATGTTAAAAACGGAGAGACATCCACTCTTAACTTCATAATCAGAGATAAAGACAGTAAGGTGGCTGAAGTCTCTGGTAAGCCCGGAGAAGAGATAACAGCCAGGATTGAAAATCCGCAGTTATGGTCACCTGAAAATCCATTCCTGTATGATGTAGAAGCCAAATTGAAAAACGGTAATAAGGTTGTTGACGAGATTAGAACATACACCGGACTGAGAAAAATATCAACAGGTAAAACTGATGATGGCTTTACAAGAATTCTCCTTAACAACAAATTTATCTTTCAGAATGGTCCTCTGGATCAGGGTTTTTGGCCCGATGGATTATATACACCTCCAACGGAGAAGGCAATGGTGTATGATATTGAGATGACAAAAAAAATGGGATTCAACATGCTGCGGAAACATGTAAAAGTTGAAAACCGGATCTTCTATTACTGGTGCGATAAACTCGGGATACTTGTATGGCAGGATATGCCAAGCGGCGACAGACATATAAACGGCAGTATGCCTGATATAGAAAAATCCAAAGAAGCAACTGAACAGTATGAGTATGAGCTGAAAAGAATGATCGACACAAAATATAATCACCCGTCAATAATAATGTGGGTCCCTTTCAATGAAGGCTGGGGACAGTTTGAAACAGGCAGGATAACTCAGCTTACAAAGGATTACGACCCTACAAGGCTTGTAAACAGTGCTTCCGGCTGGACCGACAGAGGAACAGGTGATGTGAATGACATTCATCATTACCCCGACCCGGTCTGTCCGCCCGCTGAAGAGAAAAGAGCAATTGTGCTTGGCGAATTCGGGGGATTAGGTCTCCCCCTGCAGGGACATACATGGGAACAAAAAAACTGGGGATACCGGAACATGGAAGATTCGCTTCAGTTATTATCAAAGTATGAAGCATATTACGACCAGGTCCATAAGTTTGTGAAAGAGAATGGATTAAGCGCAACAATCTATACCCAGACAACCGATGTGGAAACAGAGACAAATGGTCTTATGACCTATGACAGGAAGGTGAATAAAATGGGCGTTGAGAATGTATTCAGAGCCAATAATAACATTGTTCCCCCAGCGCTTACTACTGATGTAAGAATGTTTACCGATACATTTATGGCTGAAATGGTTAGCTCAAGACCCGGAGGTAAAATCTACTATACAACCGATGGAAGCGAACCAACTGAAAAATCAGCTCTTTTTTCCGGACCGGTAAAAATCAGCGAAACAACTACAATAAACGCATTTACAAAATGGGATGATGCAGAGAGCAGGGTAACTTCCTTTCTGATTGAAAAGAGTGCACCGTTAGGCGCTGTTGAAGTTGGAAAAGTAAAGCCAGGTCTTAAAGCAGCGGTTTATGATGGCAGGTTTACCACAATTCCTGAATTTTCAGGAATGAAACCGGTTCATACAAAGATAGTTAAGGAAGTATCTCATTCTGTATCAGGAAAAAACTCATTCTTCGGGATAGTGTTTGAAGGATATATCAATATTCCTGCTGATGGAGCATATGGTCTGTATATAAACTCAGATGATGGCAGCAGAATGACAATCGGAGAAACTGAACCAGTATTAAACGACGGTATACATGGCATGAGGGAAGAAGGAAGAAGCTATCCGCTGGCAAAAGGATTTCATAAAATTAAAATAGAATATTTCCAGGGTGAAGGCGGTGTCGGACTGGAATTTCTTGTTACCGCTCCGGGACAGCAAAAAATGGCTGTTCCAGCTGCATGGCTAAACAATTAATCTGCTTTTGAATGGCAGGAATGTCATGAAGTCGGCGTGGTGAACAATATAAGCTTCGGTTGTTCTTTTGACTAAATCACCTTCATGAGCATGAGCAGCAATTATATGGCAAACCTCAGGCGGCACTTCGCACTCCTCTGCAAGTGATACACCTGAAAACGGGTGACGAATATACTGCCCATACTTTCCCTGGATTGCCTTGCTATCTTTATCGAGTTCATATTCAAGCAATTTGCCAACATCAGCAAGTATTGCACCTGAAATAAGAACATCCATATCAACCGGCAGGTCTGTGGCAAAGAATTCATTCATTTTTTCACCGCTGGCTTTTGCAATATGAACAACACAGCGCTTATGAGCCATAAAACTCACTCTAAGATCCGGTCCGCACAATAAAGTAAAAGGTATAGTATCCAGATCAGATGCCTTGAGCACACTTCTTTCAAGTGCAATCTCCCATGTTTTTGCAGTTTTTTCCCTCAGAACTTCGTCTTTTATCCATTCAAGTTCCGGCCATAGTTTTTTCACCTGAGCATTCATATCTTATAAGTTATTTTTTTAATCCGGTAATGATTGCATCGGTCATTTGTGTTGTTGAAGCTGCTCCGTTCCTTATAACCTCAGGCCTGCCCGGCATTCTCATCATATCATAAGTGCGGACCCTACCCTCCTCGATCACTGTTGCAATTGCTTTACGTATCTTTGAGGAGATTTTCACCTCCCCGATATAGTCAAGCATCATACAAGCCGACTCGATCATTGCAATAGGATTAACTATAGAAACCTCATAATCAGCATATTTCGGAGCCGAGCCATGAGTCGGCTCAAATACAGCAATGCCATCAGAAGAGAACTGTGCGCTGCATGCAAATCCCAGTCCGCCGATTAGTCCGGCAAATGCATCCGAAGCAATGTCTCCGAACATATTACCTGCTACAATAACACCATACTCTTCAGGATTCTTTGTAAGCCACATCATCTGAGCATCGATATTTGTATTAAGGAGTTTTATTTCAGGGTATGAGTTTTTCTGCATCTCTTTTGCAAGCTTCCACATTAGACCTGATGTTTCCCTTATTACGTTCGGTTTTTCGCATACAGTGACAGATTTGTATCCGAATTTCCTTGCATGCTCAAAGGCTGCCTCCAGAATCCTCAGAGTAGCTTTCCTTGTAAAGATTCTTGTTGATATTGAGAGTTCCTCAACAGGAACACTACCAAAGTTTTCCGCAAATTTCTTATGTGTCAAAAATGCCTGATAAACCTGCGTAGGTGGATTAGTCCATTCAACACCTGAGTACAGACACTCAGTGTTTTGTCTGAAGATTACAACATCAACAAGCGGTTCGTCGATTGTGTTTCCTTTTCCCCTTCTTACAAAATTAAGCGGATTACCCTTATATGACTTGCATGGTCTGGCGCATATATCAAGATTAAAATGCTGCCTCAGGCCAACTATCGGGCTGGAGTAAGAATATCCTTTCCCCTGCAACTCCGGAGCGAGCTCTGCCTTCGCTTCATCATTTGGTTTTGAAGTAATCGCACCAAACAGAGCAATTTTATGCTTTTCAATAAGGTCTATTGTTCTTTTTGGCATTGGGTTACCTTCTTTACACCAGAAGTCCCAGCCTATATCACCATGAATATAATCAGCTTCGAATCCTGCAGCATCAAGGACTCTCAGAGCTTCGTTTAAAACTACTTTCCCAATTCCGTCTCCGGGTAATGTAATAATTGTCCGCTTAGCCATGATCTGATTCTTTTTAAAAGTGTAGTGTTACGTAAAAATAGTCAAAATTTGCATTGTTTTTAATTGTGTTAAATATTTAACAATATGGCTAAAAAGTTGGGATTTTATTAGTACTTTTGCAGCCTGATAAGGACTATTTTTCTAATTATGAGTGTGTTAAGTCAATTAAATCCTGCATCGATCTGGAATTACTTTGAAGAGATCTGCAGCATTCCACGTATATCAAAGAATGAAGGATTAATAAGGAAATATCTTCTGGATTTCGCTGTCAGAAACAATCTGCAGGCAAGAGAAGATGAGGTAGGGAATATTCTGATCATTAAGCCAGCATCTCTGGGTAAAGAGAATATAAAAACAGTTGTTTTGCAGAGCCATATGGATATGGTTGGTGAGAAGAATGCCGACTATATTCATGACTGGAATAGTGACCCTATTATTCCTGTTATCAAAGATGGCTGGGTTTGTGCCAAAGGGACAACTCTTGGTGCAGATGATGGTATCGGAATAGCAGCGCAGATGGCAATTCTGACTGATAAGAATCTAATAGCTGGAGAAATAGAGTGTCTTTTTACTGTTGATGAGGAATCGGGCATGACAGGTGCAATAAATCTCAAACCTGAGTTTTTCAAAGGCAGGACACTTATTAATCTTGACTCTGAAGATGAGGGTATTCTGTATATTGGTTGTGCAGGCGGGATGGACACTGTAGGAATTATGCAATATGATATTATTCCATCAGGAGAAGGCAAGTGTGCACTGAGAATTTCGATAACAGGTTTGCATGGAGGACATTCCGGTGATGAGATTCATAAGGGATATGGAAACTCAGTGAAGATAATGAACCGGCTGCTCTGGAATATCTCCAATAAGCTGGAAATATCAGTTGCAGACTACGATGGCGGAAACCTGAGAAATGCGATTCCCAGAGAGGCTTTTGCAACAATAGTTGTTGATAAAAACGACTGCAGTACAATACGTAAATATATCGATGTATTTTATCTGACTCTGGTTGACGAATTCGGAGATCTTGAGAAAGATCTTAAAATCACTTTTAAGGACGTAGAATTACCAGAAACTGTTATGGATAAGGAAAGTCAGAAAAACTTTCTTAATCTCATAAACTGTTGTCCGCACGGTGCTTTAGCCTGGTCAAAAGAGATGACCGATCTTGTGGAGACCTCTACAAATCTGGCATCAGCAAAATTTGCCGAAAACAATACAATCAAGATAGTAACAACTCAGAGAAGTTCAATTGAGTCGTCAAAATTTGCAGCCTCTGAGATGGTTGAGTCATGCTTGAGACTGGCAAATGCAAAAGTCATTCATTCTGACGGTTACCCCGGCTGGAAACCAAATATAAATTCCGAAATCCTCAAAATCACAAAGGAATCATATCACAGACTATTCGGGAAATATCCTGCAGTACGAGCTATACATGCCGGCCTTGAATGCGGACTGATATATGAAAAATTCAAAGGGATTGATATGATATCCTTTGGTCCCACAATCAGAGGCGCACATACGCCCGAAGAGATGATTGAAATTAAAACTGCCGCTATGTTCTGGGATCTCCTGATTGATGTAATTACAAGGATGCCGGCAAAATAATACCAATCATCTATACATTATCCAGAAATTCATCTTTGCCTGCTCCGCACACCGGACAGATATAATCATCTGGCAAATCTTCAAAGGGAGTACCGGCTTTAATCCCGTCTGACGGATCACCTTGCTCCGGATCGTATATATAGCCGCAAATTACACACTTATACTTTTTCATATCGGTCATTATTTAATTTTAAGTTTCCTGACTACATCTATAACAGTTCCATCAACCCATTTTATTGCTGCAACAATTTCATCTTCAAATTCAGGTTTCTGAGGTATTCCGCAGATCTTCTCAGCCTCCTCCTTCAGTTCCTGAATAGTCCTCAAAGGAAGTCCGCTGTCTTTTACACTGTCAATAAGATCTTTACGAAGCGGATTTATTGCAATTCCTCTTTCTGTAATAATAACATCAATCAGTTCCCCCGGTCCGCATAGGGTTGTCACTTTATCAACAATTACAGGGATCCTGTCGCGAAATAACGGAACCGGAAGTATTACGTTACGGGCATGCAGACAATTCTGCCAGCCTCCTATTCCATGAAGAAGATAACCATCAGAATGGGTTACCACATTGCCGTTGAAATTCAGGTCAATCTCTGTGGCACCAAGTATCATAATATCCATCATACTTGTAAGGTTTCCCTTGGAATGATAGTTATAAGCATTAAAAACAGGATATGGAACATGGTTTGAATTTCTCTCAATTGAGGCTACAGAATCAAGATCAAAGGCCTGTGCATCAAGAATATAACCCATCTGGCCCTCTTCGAGCATCTTGACCATATATTTAGTGCTTCCGCCAAAACCGAGCTTCGATTTCCACCCTTTATTCTTCAGGATCTGATGTACAAATACAGCTATGGCAAGCGATGTTCCACCTGCACCTGCCTGCATATTTACACCATCTTTAAGAATGCCTGATTTCTCAAGGAAAGAAGCTGTAAGGTCAGCGATGAGGAGCCTGTCGGGACTCTTCGTAATCTGGGTTGTGCCTGATACAATTTTTTCAGGGATACCTATCTTATCCACAACCACCACATAATCAACATAATTGCCTTCTATCTCCATCGGAAAACATGGCAGATCAACAAGGTTATCGGTAACGACTATTACCTTGTCGGCGTACATTATATCTGCTTTGGCATATCCAAGGACCCCGCAGGCAGATGTTCCGCCTGTACCTTTGGCATTGCCGAATGAATCGGCTGACGGGGCTGCCATTACAGCAATATCTATCTTAACCTCACCGTCCTGTATTGCCTGAACTCTGCCTCCGTGCGATCTCAGAACAGCGGTACCTTTCATCCTGCCTTCAGATACATATCTTCCCAGCGGGCCGTTCATACTTCCTTCAATTCTGTTTATTGTCCCGTCATCGAGAAATCTGATAACAGGGTCATTACAGGGAAAAGAAGCAGACGGGAACCAGACAAGATCCCTGACACCCATTTTAGATGCGATTTCAAAGATTTTATTGCTTACAAGATCTCCGTCTCTGAGATGATGATGAGTGGAGATTGTCATTCCGTCTTTTAATCCGCATTTCCTGAGTGCTTCCTCAAGAGAACCGACAACCTTGTTTCCGTCTTCGGGATAATCCGAACAGCTTGGTATCGGAGGTGCATACTTTCTGCCTTCCGGTTTATGCCTGCCGACTCCTTTAAACGGGATCACAGTTTTCCCGTTAATCTCCGTTGGGACCAGTCTGCCGGCTGCATTCTTAACAGTTTTGACAGTCATATCGCTATTTATAACTTGTTTTCACCTGGTGCATCTTCCTGAATCCAGTTCTTATCAATCAGACCCAGACGTATTGCAAGGTCGATTGTTTTCTGAGCCCTTGCAACAACAGGAGGATCAATCATTTTTGATCCCAGTGCCACCACTCCCAGACCATTTTTCATTGCCGAATCCCAGGCAAGTACTATTTGTTTTGACTTGTCTATTTCTGCATTATCAGGAGCAAAGCCCTGACGGATCACCGGGATCTGCCTGGGATGAATACAACCCATACCTTCAAAGCCAAGAGATTTTGAAACAAGAACTGTTGCTCTGAGAGCTTCCATATCTGAAACATCAGAAAAAACAGAATCTATTGGCTGGATACCGGCTGCTTTGGCTGCAACAACAAGTCTTGTCCTGGCGTAAAACGACTCTTTACCTTCAGTAGTTCTCTGAACACCCAGATCGGCGGTATAATCTTCGAGTCCGATTGCCATGGCTACAATATTTTCAGATGCTTTTGCGATTGCATAGGCGTTCTCTACCCCTATTGCACTTTCGATGATCGGCATCAGGAATACCTTGTTTTTCAGTTTACGCTTTCGCAGTATTGCTTCTATCTCCTTTTCAACCCTTAAAATGTAATCAGGACTTTCACATTTAGGAATAAGTATGAGATTTACATTGTGAGGAATTATCTGCTGCAGATCCCTTACACCCCTTTCACCCTGGTTTATCCTTACCATTCTTTCAGCTCCGCAGAAATCGATCTGTCTCAGGGCATTCCTTACAAGAATCGTTGCTTCATCCTTCTTATCAGGTGCTACTGAGTCCTCAAGATCAAGTATAATACCATCTGCTGAATGAAGTCCGGCATTTATCATTAATCCGGGATTGTTTCCCGGCAGGTAAAGACGTGAAAACCTGAACCTGTCGCGGATCGTAGCGTAACCATTTTCAGGCAGAAAGGCAGGGAGATACTCAAGATCACTATCTGTTAATTGTTTCACAGCAGCTTCGAGCCGGGCACTTATAACAAAGGGCAGAGCACCTGAATCGAGGATTTTTACCCGGGCATTTTTTACACCAAAGAATCCAAGAACATCATTGGTAAGTTTAACAATTGAGTCACCATAAAGAGTCCTGACTTTGGATGTAAGATCAATTATGATACCCCATTTGTCTGTAAGCTCAAGGGTTATTTCGCAGTCGGATCTGACTTTCGGACCGGTATTACCTGTTACAGCGATGGTCTTTTTCATTTTACCCTCTGTTTGGTTTTCCTATACAAACCTACTGATTTTTTCAAACATGACTGGTATCAGCCGGCAAAGAGATTTTATCAATCCGGTTCAATTCATCTCAAGTATAACCTCTTCCTGAAGAACAGATTGTCCGGGTGTTACTTTTACTGATGCTACAATTCCATCTCTTTCAGCCTTTATTTCATTCTCCATCTTCATTGCTTCGAGACTGAACAGCTTCTGGTTTTTCTTAACCTCTTCACCGGGAGTGACGAAGATCTTAACAATGATCCCCGGTAAAGGTGATTTGATTTCTGTTTTAGCACCTCCTGTTTTCTTTTCAATCTCTCTTGATGCTTCCTTTACCGGCGATCGCACTATTACAGGTGTTTTTGCCTGTCTGATCTCGCGGTGGATCTCCACATCGAATGATTCCCCGTTTACCTGAAGATTCGCAATATTTCCGGCAACAGACTGGATTTCCACATCATAATTGGCACCATTTACTGAAAAGCTGAATTTTTTCATCTTATCGGGATTTCTTCTGTTAGATTTAATTATCTGAAATTTCGCATGTTATATATTTTAGAACTCCAGGGAGAATAGGTCTTGGAGATCCTCTGGATAGTAATAACATTGCTCTCCTCATCATGCATCTCATTGAAATACAGATACAACGCCATTGCAACAGCTGCCATCTTATCTTTATCGGCAGATGATACAGACTTGGTTTCCGAACCGGAAAGCTGTGCTTCATCTTTCACTTCCCTGCTTCTGAAGAGTCCCGAAAGTAATCCAGTAAAATAGCTTTTTGAGAAAGTCGGCTTCATATTTCTATGTTTTTACAATGGAATATTAGAGTGTTTTTTCATCGGTCCCGGATCTTTCTTGGTGGCAATAGTCCTTAAAGCCCTTATTATCCTGAATCTTGTATTCCTGGGTTCAATTACGTCATCAATATAGCCATACCGGGCAGCTTCATAGGGATTAGCGAACTTGTCTCTGTACTCCTTCTCTTTCTCAGCGATATACCGGGCTTTTTTAACCGGATCTGTGATCTCATTAATGTCCTTACCTTCAAGGATCTCTACAGCACCGGATGGTCCCATAACAGCAATCTCTGCCGAGGGCCAGGCGTAGTTTATATCACCCCTTAACTGCTTTGATGACATCACGCAATGTGCCCCTCCGTATGATTTTCGAAGGGTAACCGTCACTTTGGGAACAGTAGCCTCACCATACGCGAACATTAGTTTTGCACCGTGAATGATTATACCTCCGTATTCCTGTCCGCTGCCGGGCAGAAACCCCGGAACATCGACAAGTGTAACTATAGGCACATTGAATGCATCGCAAAACCTTATGAAACGAGCTGCTTTTCGCGAAGCGTCAATATCGAGTACCCCTGCAAGAAAGTTAGGCTGGTTAGCCACAATACCAACCGGCATTCCTCCCATTCTTGCATAGCCAACAACAATATTCCTGGCATAAGTTGAATGTATTTCAAGAAACTCTCCTTCATCAACTATTTGATATACAACATCTTTGATATCATATGGCTGATTGGAGTTTTCAGGAATTATATTATTAAGTTCGTCTGACAGACGATCAATAGGATCTTCACATTCAATAATTGGCGGTTCCTCGAGATTGTTCTGAGGAAGATAGCTTAAAAGCTTCCTGATAAGAAGAAGTCCTTCCTCTTCATCGTCGGCAATAAAATGGGCAACACCTGATTTAGTGCCGTGCACCTGAGAACCTCCAAGGTTCTCAATAGAAATATCTTCGCCTGTAACAGTTTTGGTTACCTTGGGTCCGGTTACAAACATGTAACTGCTTCTCTCACTCATTATTATGAAGTCGGTGAGAGCCGGGGAGTAGACTGCTCCGCCTGCACAGGGACCAAAAATAGCTGAGATCTGTGGTATTACTCCTGAAGCTAAAATATTGCGCTCAAAGATCTCGGCATAACCTGCAAGACTCCTTACGCCCTCCTGAATCCTTGCACCACCGCTGTCGTTTATTCCGATAACAGGGGCTCCAACCTTCATAGCCTGATCCATCACCTTGCAGATCTTAAGAGCGAATGTTTCAGACAGAGAGCCCCCAAAGATTGTAAAGTCCTGAGCGAAAACATATACCACTCTCCCATCAATTGTTCCATGACCTGTAACAACACCATCAGAAAGGTACTTCTTGTCACCCAGACCGAAATCCTCGGTCCTGTGAGTTACGAACATGTCATACTCTTCAAAACTTCCTTCATCGAGGAGTATAAGAATCCTCTCCCTGGCAGTCATTTTGCCTTTGGAGTGCTGATCTTCAATGCGTTTAACGCCGCCGCCCTCGCGGGCTTTTTCGCGGAGTTCAATCAGCTGTTTTACCTTTTCCCGGCTCTTCATTTTAATAATATTCAGTGTTTACCTTTTCTATTTTCGCAGAGCTCCATAAGCACACCTGCTGTAGATTTCGGATGAAGAAAAGCAATATCGAGTCCCTCAGCACCTTTTCTTGGGACAGTATCAATAAGCTTCACCCCCATCTTTTCGGCATGAGCAAGCTGTTCTTCGATATTATCTACAGCAAAGGCGATATGATGAATCCCTTCACCTTTCTTCTCGATAAATTTACCGATAGGACCTTCTGGATCAGTCGATTCAAGCAGTTCAATTTTTGTCTGGCCAACCATAAAAAAAGCGGTTTTTACTTTCTGTTCCGGAACCTCTTCAATGTTATAACAGGTAAGCCCAAGAACCTTCTCGTAAAAAGAAATTGCATTTTCAAGGTTAGCAACAGCTATTCCAATGTGCTCAATATGTGATGGTTTCATAGGTAGGTAATAAGATTTATTATGTCTAAACCCCTTTCCCGTTTCCCCCAGGGGGGAAATGCTTAATTCTTACCAGGGGTATAAACCTATAAGCAAAATTAGCTTATTGCCCTGTTGAAGGAACAGACAAATATCATGTTTTCAGGATATTTTTACCCGGAAGGGGAAATATTCGAAAGTCAGTATCAGAAAGGAAATTCCACCGGGGTCTTTATCTCAGACTCCTGATTTACCGGCTTTTTAGCAGCAAGGTGAACCGGATTTCCATCGACGAATATTGCTTTATACGGGATAGTCGGGCAGGCATATTCGCAGTGTCCGCAGCCAATGCATATATCAACATTAACT
Source organism: Bacteroidales bacterium (assembly GCA_016709865.1). Taxonomy (NCBI): domain Bacteria; kingdom Pseudomonadati; phylum Bacteroidota; class Bacteroidia; order Bacteroidales; species Bacteroidales bacterium. The sequence continues at coordinate 192,950 of JADJLX010000005.1, read as the reverse complement.
TCAGGAATCAGAAGGTTCCCTTCATAAGGAATCATGTATACAGCTTTCGTAGGGCATGCCTCAGAGCAGGCACCACAGGCCGTCTTCTCAGTCTTGACAATGCAATTATCCTTTATAAATGTCACCTTACCCAGCTGAGTAAGCTTTTTGGCATCAAGCACAAGAGGGTGCAAAGCATATGTAGGGCAGATTTCAGTACATATTGTACAGTTGTATGTACAGAAACTTTTATGATAATTCATTACAGGCTGCATCATTCCTGTTATACCATACTGTTTATAAGCCGGTTCCAGAACACCGTTCGGACATGCGGAAATGCATAGTGAACATGCAGTACAGTCTTTATTGAAATCAGCAATAGATCCTGCTCCTGGAGGACAAACCGGAAATTTCCTTTCCTCTTTAACTGTTGAATCTTTCTTTGGTTTTGGAGCAGGTTTATCCTGACCTTTTGCAATCCGGGAAATACCTAAAAGAAAGAGAACAGAAGTGGCAATTAACTTACGCTTGTTCTCATCCGTAACATGTTCCTTTTTCTTAAGGGAAACAATACCGTATGAGATTGCTTTATCCTGACAGGTGGTTACACAGTTGAAGCACCCGACGCATCTGGTAACATCTATATTGTGGTTAAGAAAGTCGATGCATGATGATTTACATCTTACAGCACATCTTCCGCATCTGGTACAGGCTGAATCATCAAACTTGATTCTCAGAATTGAGATTTTGGAAAGGAGGCCCAGAAGTGTTCCGACTGGACAAATCATATTGCAGAAAAGTCTTCCCTTTGTAAGCGAAAGTCCGCCAATAAGCAGGAAGAACAGTGAAGGAACAGCATAAACAATAAGAGGAAATCCCTTAAACGGAATATCGCTGAGATAATAGATATCGAACCGGCCCAGTACTCCTGCAAGAAAATTATTGATCTCAATTACAGCCGGTTTGGCGAAGTATGTCATGAATCTGCCAAAGATACTGTATGGATCAAGAAGCGTGAGCATATAGATGCCCCATACCATTGTTACAATCAGAGTAGCTGCCAGTAACAGGTACCGCAGTATTGTGAATGGTTTTTTTAAACCATAACGTCTGAATTTTTTCTTAATGCGTCCGCCTATCCTGCTGTTAAGATCCATGCCTATGCCCAGCGGACAGAGGAAAGAACAATAAGTACGTCCGGTAAGAACAGTAAGGGCGAGAACAGCAAGGAATCCGCCGGCAGCCATTGACTGGAGACTATAAAACCTGATTGCTGAAGGAATAAACTGCAGAAACAACAGGATATTTGTATACTTTGATGGTATCAGAGATCTGAAGTCAACAAATATCAGAAAGAAACAGATGAAGATCAGAGTTGAAAAAGCGATACGCAGTCTTCTTAGAAGCGGAGTGGTCATCAGAAGTTACATTTTAATTCTTTGAATATTGAGAGATTCAAGATTCATATTACCAAGACCCATTTTATGAGCAATAGGTATGTACTCGATCATCTCTACACCTACACCGAGCATTTTGGCTGCTGCAGCATCTCCGGCCACCCAGTCTGTTGTAAGAATCTGTGATTTCATCAGAACCAGGTCCTCTTTCGAAACACCCTGAGGACCATGCTTTACCATAACATTATAACAATCAATGACATTAAGGGCTGGTTTCTTTTCATAAAGAGCGAAATCGGCTATACACTGATTAAGATCGTTGGAATGCCAGTATCCTCTGTCCCATACAAGTCCCATTGAGTTCTTCAGACAACAGGTCATTCTTGTTGAGTTATGATTTTTCAGAACAGGGACATTTATAAACACATCTGTTTCGAGAAGGAGCTGATGTACTTTTGCTGACTGCAGCTTCACCCCTCCGGGAATCTGAATTTCATGATAATAGCTTTCGGAGTTGCCCGGAACAACTTTAGCTCCGGCCGATTTTGCATTTTTCTCGATTGCCGAGTTCTTGTAGCAGTTTACCCAGTTATCGCAGGTATGATCGAATACATATACCTCTTTGGCCCCGGCCTTAAAACAATGTTCCACAATCCTTTTAACAAGTAAAGGATTTGTATTGGCAGCCAGTTCAGGAATAACGTCCCAGCCTATATTTGGCTTTATCAGGACTTTCTGGCCTTTCTTAACAAATGTACCCATCCCGCCAAGCTCCTGGATCGCGAGATCAAACATTGCATCAGGATTACCACCCATAACTGCAACCAGATCATATTTTGCTGCTGCCGTAGATGGAGACCAGAGTTTGTCGTATCCACCGAAACTTAGTGCTGCTCCTGCAGCCAAACCTGCGCCTGCTGAAGTTTTAAGAAAATCTCTCCTTTTCATGTCTTTTCAGTCTTGATTTTTCTTACGAATACCTCATAAGAGCCGAAAAATACGATTTTTTTTTATTATTCTGTAAAGATTGTAAGTAGTATATTCGCAAAAGGAAGTTTGCAGAAGAACATTTTTTTTTGCTTAACATTCCGGAGGTTTAGTTGTTGTTAACAATATAACACATTCAGGAAGCATGAAAATTATTTCTTATGACTGTTTCTCAGGTATAAGCGGGGATATGAACCTGGGTGCCATGATCGATCTCGGAGTTGATAAAACATTACTCATTAATGAGTTGAACAAGCTGAATCTTAAAGGATGGGAACTGATTGTTCAGAAGGACCAGAGGCATGGCATTACAGGAACGAAAGTAACTGTAAAACAGACAAGGCATGAACATGCACACAGACATTTGTCAGATATTGAAAAAATTATAAACGATTCGGCCCTTGATCAGGAAACAAAGGAACTCAGCAAAAAGATCTTCATGAAGATTGCAGTTGCTGAAGCCAAAGTCCATGGTATTTCTCTCGACCACGTTCATTTTCATGAAGTCGGAGCTGTTGATTCTATAATTGATGTTGTGGGAGCCGCAATATGTTATAACGCTCTTAAGGTTGATGGCGTACATGTGTCGACAATTGAACTGGGCAGCGGATTTGTGAAGTGTGATCACGGTAAACTTCCCGTGCCTGCCCCGGCCACAGCTGAGATAATAAAAGGACTGCCCGTTAAAAAGGGAGGCGTAGATTTTGAAGCTACCACACCGACCGGGGCAGCTATACTTGCAGCACTGGGTACTCATTTCAGTGCCGGATTACCTCTTAAAATTATAAAGACAGCATATGGAGTGGGACAGAAAGAGAGTAAAGATATTCCCAATCTTCTGAGGGTTTTTCTTGGTGAAACGATAACAGGCAATGAATCGGGACATGACGCTTTTCATCTGGAATGCAACATCGACGATATGAACCCCGAGTTCTGCGAGTACATATCTGAAAAGCTCTTTAAATCAGGAGCTTCCGATGTATTCTTCACTAGTGTTATTATGAAAAAAGGCAGACCCGGTATAGTGCTAAATGTTATATGTGAGACTGAATCAGCAGACACACTTAAAAACATAATATTTACAGAGTCCACATCTCTGGGAATCAGGACTTTCCCATTCAGAAAGGATACCCTTGTCAGGAAATTAGAAACAATACATACAACTTTTGGAGAAGTCAGGATAAAACGCTCCTACTTTGAAGAGAAAGAAGTATCAGCAAAACCTGAATACGACGATTGTAAAAAGATTGCTTCTGATACCGGGATCCCGCTAAAGGAGATCTATAATAAAATAATGTTTGAAATCAGTAAAAAATGACAGAAAATAAATCTTTAAAACTAAATAATATACTCAAAGACCTGGGTTCATTTGCAGTGGCATTCTCAGGGGGTGTGGACAGTTCTTTCCTGCTCCACAGAGCCCATAAGGCAGTTAAATCAGGTGTTATTGCAATAACAATAAGGACACCATATATTCCGGCGCGTGAAATAGATGAAGCAATTGAGTTTACAGAAAAATTCGGGATCAGACATAAGATAGTTGATATAGCTTTTCCGGAAATAATAAAACACAATCCGATTGATAGATGTTATCTCTGCAAAAAGACACTGTTTACGCAGCTTCTGGAATTTGCCAGGCAAAATAAGCTTAAGCACGTTATTGATGGGACAAATGCTGATGACTCAGGTGATTTCAGGCCAGGCATGAAAGCTCTAAAGGAGATGGGGATCAGAAGTCCCCTTCTTGAAGCAGAATTGACAAAGAAAGAGATCAGGGAATTGTCAAGATTAGAGGGACTTGAGTTTTGGGATAAACCTGCTATGGCATGTCTCCTCACCAGGATTCCTTATGATACAGAGATTGAGGAAGGTACTCTGAGGATGATTGAAGCCGCAGAAAACATGCTGTTCGATAAAGGTTATCCGGGCACCAGGGTGAGGGTTCACGGCGAGGTAGCAAGAATTGAGTGTATACCCGGCTTTATGGAAAAGATGATCAAAAAAACTGAAAGAGAAGAGATTACAGCAAGCCTTAAGAAAATAGGATTCAGATTTGTATCTTTGGACCTCGAAGGTTACAGAACAGGAAGCTCAAACCCTGAAATAAAAGTGACATGAATGTAAAAGAGGTAGAAAAGCTGCTTAATGATGTAAAGAGCGGAGAAACATCCGTTGATAAAGCGATGGAGGTGCTGAAGAACTTTCCCTATACCGACCTTGGTTTTGCCAGGATTGACCATCATCGTGAAATGCGTACAGGTTACCCTGAAATAATTTATTGCGCCGGAAAATCTGTTGAACAGGTAAAAGAGATAGTAAGGGTGATGTCGGAAAGGGAAAATAATGTTATCGGTACCCGCGCAAATCAGGAGATGTTTGATGCAGTAAAAAGTATCATTCCTTCAGCAGTATACTATCCGATGGCAAGGATAATATCAGTCCAGAAAAAGAAGCCTGAGACACCCGATAGCAGTATTGCCGTAATAACAGCAGGAACATCTGATATGCCAGTGGCAGAAGAGGCTGCAATAACTGCAGAACTGCTTGGTAATAAGGTGGTAAGGATCTATGATGCTGGAGTTGCCGGAATTCACAGGCTTGTTGATAAACTTCCTGAGATAAGAAGCTGCAGGGTTGTCATTGTTATTGCAGGTATGGAGGGTGCCCTGGCGAGTGTTGTCGGGGGACTTGTAGATAAGCCTGTAATAGCGGTTCCCACAAGTGTTGGCTACGGGGCAAATTTTGGAGGGATCTCAGCCCTTCTGGCTATGCTGACAAGCTGTTCAACAGGTGTAACAGTTGTGAATATCGATAACGGATTCGGAGCAGGGTTCTCGGCAAGCATGATTAACAAAATGGCATGAACTTTTTGTGATGGCTGTTAAATTACTGATTTCCACAGCATACCTCCCTCCTGTTGAGTATTTCTCATTGATTTCTGATGCTGAAGAGATACTGGTTGAGAAAGAAGAAAACTATATTAAACAATCCTACAGGAACAGATGCTATATCCTTTCAGCTCACGGGCCACAGCTGCTTTCTGTACCGGTGTATCTGGGAAGTGTACATAAAACACTTATTAAAGATATACGCATTGATTACTCAAAAAGATGGCAGCAGGTGCATCTGAGAGCAATGACAGCATCTTATAACTCATCACCATATTTTGAATTCTATTTTGAGAGTATTGAAAATATAATTTCAGAAAATCATGAATTTCTGATAGATCTGAACATGGCTCTGACTGAAAAGATCCTGCAGATATTGAAAATTAAGAAATCTATCTCCTGGTCATCTGTTTTTGAGCCAATTAATAATAACACTTACGATTTCAGATATAAGATCACACCTAAGAAAGAATCATCCTATATACAAAAACCATATATCCAGGTGTTTGATACAGGGAATGGATTTGTACCTAATCTAAGCATAGTTGATTTGATTTTTAATATGGGTCCGGATGCCGCAAAATCCATTAACCACAAAGGTCACTAAGGTCCCGATAGCTATCGGGATACACAAAGGTCACGAAGTAATTCTCTGTCATCCTGAGCGTTAGCGAAGGATCTCCTGCTTTTAGCAGGAATAAAAAAAGAGACTGTCATTTTATTAACAGCCTCTTCAAAAAGGAAGTCATCAAAGTATTAGTAACCAAATTTATATCCCAGTGTTACACTAAACATATTTTTATTTGTGCTCAGATTTGCCAGAGCCTGATCGAAGGTATCATCGAGCGGATAAAGAAAATACTTCTCCTGGGAACTGAAATTTGTGAAGGCGAAGTCGATTGAGACATTCTTCTCCCTGAAACCTGCACCGAATGATAACGATGTATAGTCAAGGTCTGAATTATCTTCGCCTGCCTGAAATGCCTTTCCATAATAACCATAACCCGTACGGAGGTATATCTTATTAAGTCTTACTTCACCGCCCAGTCTGATATTGCTTGCCGATTTCAGACTCTGCTTGATAAAAAGATTTTTCTCGCTGTAATCATAATCGTCTCCTGCATCTTTAAAGCGGGCAACACTATAATCAACAAATTCATAATCAGCACTTATAAGAGCAATTTTCTTGATTTGCACAGCAACACCTGCCAACGCTCTGAAAGGAGTAGTCAGATTGTAGACATACCTTTGTGTTTCAATTGACCAGTCGTGATGACCACCATTTGTGAAATTAGATGTAATGTTCTTGTAGAAAGTCTCATTAATTGTATATAATGTCGGAGAATGAAATGCGAGTCCGATTCGTACAGCTTCAATGGGTTTTATTATTGCTCCGAGTTTCAGCGCATATCCTGTTCCTTTATTCTCAAAATGATCGGTAAATGTAAAATTCTTAAACTCTGTAGGTAATGCAACATCTGTAGATTCCAGATGCTCTAAGTGGCTAGAAAACTTGATTCTGTTAATGCCCAGAGTAGCTCCGAAAAAGATTTTGTTAGAGTAATTACCACCAATAGAAAGAGCATGTTCGCCTGTATAACCCTCATCTGTAACAAGGCGTCTGACATTCTGGTTATAAACAGATGAAGAAAGTCCATAATTGGAATACACAGTACCATAGGATACTCCTCCTACAGAAATTGGATTGGTCAACCAGGCATCATAAGCCATACCCGGCTCATCCTTAAGGTCATCTTTAAGAATTCCTTCGCTCCTTAATGCCCAGGAATCTACTATTGAGCTGTTTGTTCCATTGCCCTGAATAAGTACACTTCTGTTCAGATTGTTAGTTTTATTGAACGAATAACCAAAATTCAGAGTAATCAGTCCGGTTTCATTAGAATTTGATATCAGATTACTTACAATTCCGCCCTGGCCCAGATTGAAATTGTAAAGATAATCTGAAGATATTCCATTGAAACTGGCATTCACTTTATTATGCAGAAGCTGAGGAGTGACTGTTAACTCAGATGATCTGAAAACTCCCAGACCTCCGGGGTTCTGACTCAGCGATGAGATATCACCTCCCAGAGCAGTGAATGCACCTCCCATTGACATGAATCTGGCTGTACCGCCATAAAATAATCTGGAATATCTTAGTGCATCGTCAACATTCTGAGCTGAGATTGAAAATGAGAGTGTAAAAACTGCAAGGATTAATAATGTAATTCTTTTCATGACATTTAATTTTTGTAAGACTTATCCTGCACTCTTAGTTTTAGAATGGGCTGTAATAACCTTATTTTAATTAACTTAAATTATCTTCTCCCCCCTGATCCTGATGAGCCTGATGAGGAAGATGATGACCCTGAAGAACCTGATGAAGAACCTCCGGAATATGATGAGCCTGATGAATATGAACTGCTACCGGAACTGTAGTTGGAAGAGCCACCGCTGTATGTAGATGATCTGCTGCCGGAAGATGAATTGGTTCCTGAATAAGTTGATCTGCTTTCAACACTGCTTCTGGAAGGTACTGAATAGCTTTCGGTGCTTCTGTAGGTACTTACATTAGATCTTGTACCAGTTGATGGTGAAGAATAACCTGTTGGTGAATCAACTCTTCTTTGTGAGCCTACAGATGAATTAGATCCTGAACTACTGTTAGAGTTCTGGTATGTACCCTGATTAACCGGTGTGCGTGAATAACCGGAGTTTGTGTTAACTCTGCTGTTATTAACTGCACCACTGCTTCTGTTTGTTGAACCTGAATTCATACTTTCAGAAACCCGGCTATTATTATATGCAGGCCTTGTTGGCATACGGGGACTGCTGTAACTTGGAGTATAAGACCTGTTTACATCGCCGTAAGAAGGTCTGGAAGCCGGTGCAGTACGCTGCTGGTTAGTTATTGTATTGGAGCGCATGTTTTCAGTTCCGGTCTGGCTCTGTCCGGCTTTTCGGTCAGCCTGACTATAAGCAGGTTTTGAAACAGGATTTGTTGAAACTGTTCTTCCGCCGTTTTCGTTTGATAAGGCCTGACTCCCTGTTGCTATCCTTCTGCCTGCGCCTGAAGTACCGCCGGTAGAAAGGTATGAATCTCTTCTGCCTGAACCGGTAGCGCCAGTGCTGCTATTCCACCTTGAAGACATACTGCTTGCCCTTTCGGTCCTTCCGTATGGCACATTAGTTCTGCTTTCCCTGGCATAATATCCGCCACCGCCATAGTATCCGTAACCACCGTAATAACTACCGTAGTACCCTCTGTAGCCACCGAAACCTCCGTAATAACCGCCATAGTATCCTCCATAATAACCACCGTAATAACTTCCATAATTATAGAAAGAATCGTAGTAATTGTATGGATCATAATAGAAGGGATTATATGACCGATATGACCAGGGGTAACCTCCATAACCCATTCCTAAAGAGAAGGAAGGGAATCCGTAACCATAATCAAAGTAAAAAGGATCTCTCCAGTATGGATTAAAATAGTTTCCGTAAAATCTGCTTAGCCTGCCTGTATATGAGTAATTATCATAATAATCATAGCCTCTGTCGTAAATGTTGTTCTCAACTATCTGGTTGTCGATATCAACAGCTTCAGAGTAATCATCAGCTACAAGGGTATCTGCAGCATAAATATTATCATAATACTCTCCCGCGTTCTGATTCTGATTCTGATCATAAATCTGATCTCTGGCTGAAGGTCTTGCTTTTACAACTGGCTTATCAGAAGCTGAAAAGTATAGATCATCATACTCCGTACCTGTATAAAGACTTGAAGTACAAGAACTCAGGACCAGGAGTGCAAGGAGTGAAATATTTAATATTGCTTTCATTTTAAGTTCCCCCTATTATTTTCTTAATTACACGCAAAAATTATACCAAAAAGACCTTTCTGTTGTTTTACTTTTCTGAAATGCGGTAAATATTGTAAAATTCTTTAAATATTTAAGCCGGAAAGCCTCTTTTGAGGCTTCCGGTTATCTTCTTTTTGTTGAATTTGATGATGAGGTCGATGAGGATGATCCTGATGAAGACCTTGAAGATGAAGCATTCGTTGAGGATGACCTTGAGCTGCTACCTGAGGAACTGCTTCTTCCCTGTGAGGCTGAAGTCGATCTGGAAGATGATGATGAACTTCTGGCCGGAGTACTAACTGATTTTGAAGGAGCAGATCCTGTTGATACAGATGATCTTCCTGTATTTGCAGGCTGAGCAGAACGTCTCGTAACTGATGAAGGTGCAGATCCTTTCATGTCAGAACCCGAATTTGAACGTGAGTTACTGTTATTAATGTTCATATTCCGATTAGGGTTGTTGTTTGGATTCCTGTTGGTAACACTGTTGTTGTTATTACCATTATTAGAATTGCTGCTTCCAACAACTCTTCTGGTTCCACCCATATTCTGGCCATTATTCGAATTGATTGAGGAATTGTTATTATTAACATTATTACCTGAAGAATTTGTATTTACAGATTCACGTCTTGAAGAACTCCCTGATGAAGATGATGAGGAAGAAGAGTAATCAGATCTTCTTCTTGCGTTGTTGCCTGAAGAATAATTCCCTGAAGAAGAATAATTGTAGTAATTATTGTTATAGACATTGTATTCCGATCTGTAGTTGTTATATCCGTGATTATACCAGTTGTGTCCGCCCCACCCGTAATAGTAGTTATTGTGCCATCTGCTTCTTAAATTAACATTTATTATTACAGGAGCATACCAGCTGCTATAGTAAAAAGGATCATAACCCCAATAGTATGAGCTTCCGTAATATGGATCATAACCGTAACTGTATCCCCAGTCATAAACCGGATAACTGCGGGTATATCCTATTCCGAAACCTCCGCCACCGTATATACTTATTCCCCAGGCAAATGGCTGGTAATTATACCAGTAAGAATCAGTAAAAACCGGAGCGTAATAGTTGAATGCTGTATATGACCTGTGGAACCTGTTGATCCGCGACGAGAAGTAATAATCATAATCATCGTAATAATTATTTACTACAATCCGGGCGTCATCATTTCTGTAGTCACTGTTGTAAGCTAACTGGGCTTTTCCGGTATAACCTCCGAGGAGCAGGAGTGACAGGATTCCGATGTATAATTTTGCTTTCATGATGAACCTCCCTTTCTTTTTTGACGTATAACTGAACTTTTTATTTATTTTTACGCAATCTATTTCTTTAATACAAATTAAACAAATACCATACCAAAAAAATGGCGAAGTTTTTAACTAACAGGGAAGAGAATTATTCACAATGGTATAACGATCTGGTTATCAAAGCTGATCTGGCTGAAAACTCAGCTGTAAGAGGATGCATGGTTATCAAGCCTTACGGATATGCTATATGGGAAAAAATTCAGGCAGAGCTAGACAGGCTATTCAAGGAAACAGGACATGTTAATGCATATTTTCCGCTATTCATACCAAAATCGTTCTTCAGCAAGGAAGCAGCTCATGTTGAGGGATTTGCGAAAGAGTGTGCTGTTGTAACCCACTATCGTCTGAAGAATGATGAAAACGGAAAAGGGATAGTAGTTGATCCAACAGCAAAACTTGAAGAGGAACTTATAATCCGTCCGACTTCAGAAACAATAATATGGCATTCATATAAGAATTGGATCCAGTCATACAGGGATCTTCCTATACTCATCAACCAGTGGGCTAATGTGGTAAGATGGGAAATGAGAACCAGACTCTTCCTCAGAACTACAGAGTTCCTGTGGCAGGAAGGACATACAGCTCACGCAACAAGGGAAGAGGCTATTGAAGAGACTGAAAAAATGATAAACGTCTACGCCAGCTTCGCAGAGAACTCAATGGCTCTGCCTGTAATAAAAGGCTATAAAAGCGAAAATGAGCGTTTTGCAGGCGCACTCGACACTTATGCTATTGAGGCACTTATGCAGGATGGAAAAGCTCTGCAGGCAGGAACCAGCCATTTTCTTGGCCAGAATTTTGCAAAAGCTTTTGATGTTCAGTTTACCGACCGTACCGGCAAGCTTGATTATGTCTGGGCTACATCATGGGGCGTTTCAACAAGGCTTATGGGTGCTATAATTATGGGACATGCCGATAACAACGGACTTGTTCTTCCTCCTAAACTTGCTCCTATTCAGGTAGTTATCATACCTATATATAAAACTGACGAGCAGCTTGCACAGATATCGCTGACTGTAAAACAGATCAAGAAGGATCTTGAAGCAAAAGGAATTTCTGTGAAATATGATGACAGAGACAATAATAAGCCGGGCTGGAAATTTGCAGACTATGAGCTTAAAGGTGTACCTGTTCGTCTGGCAATCGGTCCGCGCGACCTGGAAAACAAAACTGTTGAAGTGGCAAGACGTGATACTCTGACAAAAGAGACTATCACAATTGACACTCTAAGTGAGTTTATACCAAAATTGCTTGACGATATTCAGACAAATATTTTTAATAAGGCTTTGAATTTCAGGAAGGACAATACCTTCTATGTTGATAAGTGGGATGAGTTCCTGAAGGTTCTGGATAATCCGGGCGGATTTATAATGGCTCACTGGGACGGAACTGTGGAGACTGAAGAAAAGATTAAAGAGGAAACCAAGGCTACAATAAGGTGCATTCCTTTTGATAGTCCCGATGAAGAAGGCAAATGTGTATATTCCGGTAAACCTTCAAAGAGAAGAGTACTGTTTGCAAGGTCGTATTAAAATTACTAATTTAGTTGCCCTAACATTTAGATATCATGGTTGATCAGAATGAAAAAAAGCTTGCGATAATTTCAACCCTAAAGGAGAAATCGATTCTTAAGCAAAAAGTATTTGATAATACTCTGGAAGCTTTTTCGAATGTTAAGGATGTGCTGAAGAGCCTTTCCAAAGAGGTAAATACCAATCTCACGGGCATGGACTCACGTATAAAGCTTGAGTATACCGACCGGAGTAATTTTGATGCCCAGATAAAGGTAGCCGGAGATATTCTGCTGTTCAGCATGCATTCAAACATCTTTCAGTTCGACAGGGAGCATCCGGCATGGAAAACAGCTTACATTCAGAAAAACAAGTTTAACGCATATTCAGGGATAATTAATATCTATAACTTCCTTGCTGATTCATTTAAGTATTCCCGTCAGGATGACCTTGGATATCTTATTGCCAGGATCTTTATAAATCATGAGAAACAGTACTTTGTAGAGGGGAAAAGGCAGATGGGAATGCTTTTCACAAACTATGGCAATGAAGAGATAAATAAGCAGTCGCTACATATTATCATATCCACAGCCATTCAGTATTCTCTTGAATTCGACCTGCTTGTTCCTCCTTATGATACTGTAAAAATAGCAACCGTTGGTCAGGCTGAAGCTAAAATCCAGCACTCCAGGGTCATGACAGGTAAACGTCTGGGATTTCAGTTTAATTCTGACGACGTTCTGATAAGCAATCCTCAAGAATCCTGATGTGCAGAACAGGAATAAAATACAGATACCTTATATATCCGGTTTTTTCACTGGGTTTTCTGTTGATTTATTCTGACGGATTCTCACAAAACAGAAGTACTGACAACCAGATTGTCAGAATAAGATCCGGACCATTATTCGAGCCTTCTGCAAGCGGTTCTTATTTCCCCGACATTCCTTTCAGCGATCCCGTTAATCTGCGGCAACCATCCAATATTTCGCTTGACAAAAACCTCTATTTTTACAACTCACTGGAAGTAAGAGCTTCCAAGAGACCTCTGACAAAGAAACTCTATGATTTTTTAATTGTAAATCCCGACACTGTCAACAGTAAGCAGATAACAGGGACCAGCGATGCCAGCTACTTTAAATATTCCGGGAACAGAATCAGGAATATTGCAATCGAACGATTAAATGTCTTCGGGGTTAACATTAATGAACCTGCTGCTTCCAATCCAAAGAAAATAGATAATGTATTGAATAAGACGCATGTCAATACAAGTGAAAGTATAATTAAGAAGAACCTGATTTTTTCTGAAGGTGATACTATATCACCATTGACATTAAGTGATAATGAAAGGATCCTGAGACAACTGCCATTTATTAATGATGCAAGGATAATTGTTGTTCCTGTCACTGAAAATGAGTCTGATATCCTGATACTTACAAAAGATGTCTATTCTCTGGGTGGTTCCTATTCATATAAGGGACTTAAAGAAGGATCTGTTTCTGTTTTTGAAAAGAACCTCTTAGGTATGGGGCATGAATTCGGAATAGATGTACCTTACGATTATAAAGAACATAATTCACCAGGTTTCGGATTCCACTACAGGGTTGATAACATTGCCAGCTCATTCATTAATTTAAATGGATTTTACCTGAATGCACCGGGTGATAAAACTTATGGCTTCAGCCTGAACCGGAAACTCGTGAGCTCGGGTACCAAATATGCCGGGGGAATATCTGTTATTCAGATGTATACAACAGTTGCGTTAAAAGCGCTGACACCAAAGGAACCGCTTAAATACAACCTTCAGGATTATTGGATAGCTAGATCTGTACTCGTTGATAAAGAATCTGTTTCAAGAATAATTCTCGGAGCACGGTATAAAAACAATAATATATTTGACCGTCCGGCCATTCTGCCAGACTCTTACTACAATCTTCAGAGGTATAGAATCTTTCTGGGATCAGTAGCTTATTCTGTTCAAAAATATTATAAAACAAACCTTATTTACAGTTATGGAAGGACAGAAGATATTCCTTATGGCGGTCTTGTTAAAATTACTGCGGGAAAAGAGAATAATGAGTTTAAGCAAAGAAACTATCTAGGATTAGAAGCCTCTTTTGGAGAATCAAGTAAAAAACTGGGCTATTTCTACATGTCTGCAGGAGTTGCTGCCTTTCTGAATAAGGTTGAGACTGAGCAGGGAATTGTTTCATTAAACATGAAGTATTTCTCTAATCTTCTGGTACTTGGAAAATATAAAATTAGAAACTTTATATACGCCGATTATACACGCGGATTCGACAGGTATATTGATGACCGCCTCTATTTTTATACTGAAAATGGATTCTCCGGATTCAGAAATGATTCTGTCTGGGGTACCCAGAGAGTAACAATTAGTCTCGAATCGGTTTTATTCAGTCCGGTTAACATTTATGGTTTCAAATTTGCATTTTTCGGTTTTACGGATTTTTCAAGTCTGGCCGGATCTAACCAAATACTTTCAAATGGTATAAACCTGGCAGGCATTGGATTGGGGATCAGGATACGAAATGACAACCTTGTTTTCAATACATTCCAGTTCAGATTTGGGTTCTTCCCGAATCCTCCGCAATATTCAAGAATAAACCACCTGCAGGTATCTGGAGAGCAACTGCTAACCCCGTATAATTTTGATTCTGGTCCTCCTTCAATAATTCCTTACCGCTAATGAACAAAATATACTTAATTTTGTCTTGGTAGTAAGAAAAGTTCGGAGTGCCTTGAGTTCGGAGTGCCTAGAGTTAATTAGATTTAAGTAACAATAAGTACTCCAGACACTCTAGGCACTCCAGGCACTTTAGCACTTTTTAAAAATATATTAATTACTAAAATTTAACTCTATGTCCGTATTAGTTGGAAAAAAAGCACCCGCATTCTCTGCTCCTGCAGTTATAAAAGGCGGTGAAATAGTTGAAGGTTTCTCCTTAGAGCAATACCTTGGAAAGAAATATGTTGTGTTTTTCTTTTATCCTGCAGACTTCACCTTTGTATGCCCGACAGAACTTATTGCATTTCAGGAAAAGATGAAGGATTTTGACGACAGAAATGTTGCAGTTGTTGCATGTTCGGTCGATTCACAGTTCTCACACTGGAAATGGCTGCAGACAGATCTGAACCAGGGTGGAATCAAAGGAGTAAAATATCCGCTTGTTTCAGATCTTTCAAAAACAATCTCAGAAAACTATGATGTACTTGCGGGGAATTATGAGTATTCTGATGAGGGCGATGTTTCATTCAGCGGAACTCCTATGGCTTACAGAGGCCTTTTCCTTATTGATAAAAATGGCATAGTCAGGCATCAGGCGGTAAATGACATGCCACTTGGCAGAAGTGTTTCAGAGACCCTCAGGATGGTGGATGCTCTTCAGTTCTTTGAAGAGAACGGCGAGGTTTGTCCTGCCGATTGGCACAAAGGCGATAAGGGTATGGCAGCTACACAGGAAGGTGTATCGAAGTACCTGTCAAAAAAATAGTACCAGATTAAATTTTATAATTAGATTTGTAGAGACGCCATGCATGGCGTCTCTACTAGTTTTGTATTACCAACATTGAAATGCTGAACGATTTTAAAAAGTTTATTGCTGAGAATAACATATTAAATCCGGATGAGAAAATCCTTCTGGCTGTAAGCGGGGGAATAGATTCGATGGTAATGGCACACCTGTTTATTGAGATGGGTTATGAGACCGGAATAATGCACTGCAACTTTGCACTCCGTGGCAGGGAGTCTGATAAAGACGAAGAACATGTCCGCAAGTTTGCTGAGAGTCATAACATCCCGTTCTTCGCTGCACATTTCGATACCAAAAATTATGCAAAAAAGCATAGCCTCTCTGTACAGATGGCTGCAAGAGAGCTTAGATACTCGTGGTTTGAAGAGGTCAGGAAACAGAATGGCTATGATCTAATTGCAGTTGCACATAACCTGAATGATAACATCGAAACTCTGATAATTAACCTTACCAGGGGGACTGGTCTGGCCGGACTATCAGGTATGAGAATAGTCAACAACCGGATAATAAGACCATTGCTGTTTGCCTCCAGGAAACAGATTACCGATTACTGCAACATCAACAGTATCAGGTACAGGGAGGATAAATCAAATGCTGATACAAAATATATCCGTAACAAGATCAGGCATCAGATAATACCTGTTTTAAAGGAGATTAATCCATCAATTGAGACAACTTTAAACGAGACAGCAGAGAGAATTATTGGTATTAATGAGATTGTTTCAGAGTATATCAGGAAACTCAGGGAAAAAATATGTGAACATTCAGGAGAGATTACAACATTCAATATCAGCCTCCTAAGAACTCATCTTCATAACAAAGCGATAATTTTTGAATTATTCAAACCATTTGGAATTATCAACGTCCAGCTCGAAGATCTGATTAAGGTGATAAACGGAAAAACCGGTGGACAGATCTTTACAGGAAGTCACAGGATAATAAAAAACAGAAAAGAAATAATTGTATCAAACGAAGAGATAAAAGACAATACATCCTTTCTGATCAACAGCATAACTGGTTTTAAGAAGGTCCCGGGAATTGAATCTGCACAGTACTCTGAGATTACAGACAGCTTTGAAATACCAACAAATCCGACAACCGCCTGTGTCGATGCCGATAAGCTTGTTTTCCCTCTAATTGTAAGAAAATGGATGCCGGGCGATCATTTTTATCCGCTCGGAATGAAGCAGAAGAAAAAGCTAAGCGATTATTTTATCGACAATAAGTATTCGATCCTGGATAAGGAAAATAAACTGATACTGGAGTCGGATGGTAAGATTGTGTGGATAATCGGTGACAGGATTGATAACAGGTTTAAGATTACCCGGTCGACTAAAAAAGCCTTAACTGTAAAAGCCACAAAAAAGGCTATGAAAATAACTCCTATAAGATAAGGCTGATAGTCGTGCAGTAATGAGGTAATGAAGACGAGATGAAAGGTTACATGTATATATTACTCTGTTCAAATGGCCTGTATTACACAGGCAGTACAATTGATTTGGACAAGAGGATGGCTGAACATCAGAATGGAGAAGGAGCAAATTTTACAAGAAAGCACTTACCTGTAGTGTTGGTTTATTATGAGGAGTTTGATAGAATAGACGACGCATTTTATAGGGAGAAACAAGTACAGGGTTGGAGCAGGAAGAAGAAGGAAGCGTTGATAAATGGTGAAGTCAATAAACTTCACAAATTATCAGAATGTACTAACGAGACACACTTTCGAAATGCCCCTGATAGTTCATCTCGGCTTCGCTCGATGAACGGGGAGAATTCAACTGAGTAATTTCGCCCTTCGACTTCGCTCAGGGCTCGCTAAAGTGGCTCCCTGAGCGGAGTCGAAGGGAGACATTCGCATCGAACCTTATCTTCGTTCATCGAGCGAAGCCGAGACAATTCTATTGTCAACCTATACAAACTTCACTACCTCAAGCCATGAATTCCCCTGTCGATAAGCATAAGATCAGCCATTGCCACTGCTGTTGCAGCTTCAACGATAACAGGCATCCTTAAAGCAATACAGGTATCATGCCTTCCCTTGACCTTAAGAGTAGTCATCTTTCCTTCTTTAAAATTAAAAGTTGTCTGCTCTGCCCCGGTTGAGGAAGTAGGTTTAACAACCACCCTGAAGATTATTTCGTTACCGTTTGTAATCCCGCCATTTATTCCGCCGGCATTATTTGTTGCAGTCTTTCCGGAGCTGTCAGTAAAGGCATCGTTATGAACTGATCCCCTCATTTTGGCAGCGGCAAAACCGGCCCCGAATTCAATCCCTTTAATAGCAGGAATTGAAAAAACGATATGGCTTACAGCTGATTCGAATGAGTAAAAGAATGGCTCGCCAATTGCAACAGGTGGGGTTTTTACCCTGCATTCAATGATACCACCTATAGAATCATTCGATGCGATTGCTTCATCGAGAGCTTTTTCAATATTTTCCGAACCACCGGCAGATATGAGTTTAGCTTCTATTAGCGATTCTCCGGCTATCTTTTTGGCAATCACGCCGGCAGCAACCAGTCCCCAGGTAATTCTTCCTGAAAAGTGACCGCTTCCCCTCATATCTGAATACCCGGAATATTTAACCCTTGAAACAAAATCAGCATGCCCTGGTCTGGGTATATTTTTAAACTCATCATAATCTGATGAAATCTTGTCACTGTTTCTGGTTATCAGAGTTATGGGGGCACCGGTTGTAATACCATCCAGTACACCACTCAGTATCTCAGGCAGGTCAGGCTCCTGTCGCTTTGTTGTCCCCCTGCTCCCGCTCTGCCGTCTTTTAAGGTCCTGTAAAAAGTTCTCCGGACTCAGATGTAAACCGGGAGGACATCCGTCAACTACAACGCCAATGGCAGGACCGTGTGACTCGCCAAAAAGTGAAATTCTGAATACAACTCCGAAAGAATTCATAATGCTACTTTTTATCTCTGTGTCTTCTGTAAAAATCCAATAATTCACTAACAGGTACTTTCTTAACTTCTGCTGCACCGATGCCCTGAGTGAAAACAAAATTTATTTCAGAACCTGATTTTTTCTTATCATGGAGTACAAGCTGTTCAATGGTTTCATCAGGCAGGTTATGATTCTGAATAAGCCCAAACCTGTTTAACAAACCGACAATCCTCTCCTTTACATCCTTACCAATATACCCTTTTTCGTATGAAAGTTCAGTTGCCAGCTCCATTCCTGATGCCACTGCAAACCCGTGTTTAAGAGACATATACATCTCAATTGCATGTCCGTATGTATGACCGAAATTAAGAATACGCCGCAAACCCCTTTCGTTCTCATCCTCCGAGACGACTGCAGCTTTAAACCTTACCGACATAGCAACAAGAGATGTAAGAAGGCTTGTGTCTCTCTCCATAATCTTTTTATAATTGTTCTCAATAGTTACAAAAAGATCTGAATTACCAATTATAGCTGTTTTGATCAGCTCGGCGAGACCCGACAGATACTCCTGTTCAGAAAGCGTAGCCAGCATTGCGGTATCGCAGATAACAAACTCAGGCTGGCGGATAACTCCGATCATATTTTTTGTACCTCCCAGGTTAACCCCGTTCTTGCCACCTGTACTGGCATCAACCTGTGAAAGCAAACTTGTTGAAACATATCCGCATCCAATGCCACGCATATATACAGATGCAAGAAATCCGGCCAGATCACAAACAACCCCTCCTCCCACTGCCAGAATAAATCCCGACCGGTCTATTCCGGCGTCGAGCATCATAGCAGCAAGGTTTTCAATAACTGACAGTTTTTTACTCTCTTCCCCCGGGGTGACAGAGAAAACAGGCACAGCAGGGAACTTGTCGCCATACAGGTTTCTCACATTATCATCGGTTATGATAACAACTCCCCTTTCAGGCAGCATCTCCCTTACAGATTCCCAGTTTTGACCAACCAGTATCTCTGATCTGCTGCCGGGAGTATTTACAAATATCCTCTCCAATTGCGTATAATATTGATTGATAAAGTTAAAAAAATCATCTTTATTCTATGCCGGAAACGGAAATTACTGATCCGATTCTGTTACTTTTCACTCAGTTCAAGCCATCTCATCTCCTTTTCATCAAGAATCTTTAGTATTTCTCCATGTCTCAACGATTTCACATATATCTCGTCAGGATTCAGTTTTCCATAACTCATTTCCGTCTCCAGAATCGTTTTTTCAGATTCAAGTGTTTCAATTTCAGCCGATAACATTTCAAACTCCCTTTTCTCTTTGAATGTGAGTCCCGGCTTTTTTTCCTTCCTAACCTTAGACTCTTCTTTCACATCAGTTTCCTGCGCTTTAACCTGTTTGGCTGATGTTGATAGTTTTTCAGCATCCAACTGTTTTTCTCTTAGCTGAGTATAGTTACCAGGGAAATCTTTAATTACACCATCACCCTTATATTCGAAAATATGATCCACGACTTTATCCATAAAATATCTGTCGTGCGAAACTACAATCACGCAGCCCTTGAATCCGGCCAGGTACTCCTCGAGAACATTAAGGGTAAGAATATCCAGATCATTAGTCGGTTCGTCGAGAATCAGAAAATTGGGATTCCTCATGAGTACTGTGAGAAGGTAGAGGCGCCGTTTCTCCCCTCCTGACAATTTTCTTATGAGAGTATACTGTTTCTCGGGAGGAAAGAGAAAATAGTTCATAAACTGCATTATTGAAAGGACTGAACCATCGCTTATAGTTACCTGTTCTGCAATGTTTTTCACTGCATCAATTACAGTCATATCATCATCAAAGTTCATACCCTCCTGACGGTAATAACCAAATACAATGGTCTCGCCTCTTTCAACAGTTCCCTTATCAGGTTCAGTTTGTCCGGTTATTATGTTCAGCAGAGTTGTTTTCCCGGTTCCGTTACGGCCAATGAGGCCCGCTTTCTCAAACCTGTTGAAGAGGTAAGTAAAATCGTTAATTACTTTTTTATCCCCGAATGATTTGCTTATATTTCTCATTTCGAGGATCTTGCCACCCATCCTTGAAATATTGACATTGATATTTATGCTTTTTTCCTCTGTGCGCGTGGCTGCCCTTTCCTTTATTTCGTAAAAAGACTCTACCCTCGATTTCGCTTTATGTCTGCGCGCTTTTGGCATACGTCGCATCCATTCCAGTTCGGTCTTCAGCAGGTTCTTTGCTTTTTCGGTATTTATTTTTGCCGAGTATTCACGGCTTTGCTTCTTCTCAAGAAAATACTCATAGTTACCTTCATACCTATAAAGATCATTATCAGACAGTTCGAGTATAACATTACAAACCCTGTCGAGGAAATATCTGTCGTGAGTCACCATCAGAAGTGTTTTTTTCGACTTCATAAGGTACTCTTCAAGCCACTCTATCATATCAAGATCGAGGTGGTTGGTAGGCTCATCAAGAATAAGAAGATCGGAGTCTTCGACAAGTACCTTGGCCAATGCCACTCTTTTCTTCTGACCACCTGAAAGTGTACCCACAACTGCATTCAGATCGGTTAGTTTAAGTTTGAAAAGTATCTGTTTAACAGCCACTTCATAATCCCATGCTTTATGATCATCCATTCTTTGTATCATCTCCTGCAGCTGTTCCGGGTTTCCTGAAATAAGGCACTCTTCGTATTCTCTGATAGTCTTTACAAGCTCACTGTCAGTTGAAAATAGTTCATCGATAATCTTATTTGAGTCGTTCAGATCTGGAGATTGCTTAAGATAGGCAATATGCAGGCCTCTTTTGATACTCAGAGACCCGCCATCTGGATTCTCGTTGCCGGCAAGTATCTCGAGCATAGATGATTTGCCTGCTCCGTTAACAGCAATAAGAGCTACCTTATCATCTTTATTGATATTAAGACTTATATTCTCAAATAGCAGATTATCTCCTATCCTTCTTCCAATATTTTCTGCCTGCAGGTAACTTATCATGGTTATCATTCAATATGGCGCAAAGATAAAAAGTGTTACCTTAACAGCACTATTATATTTAACTGCAATGACAATAAAGGAAAGATTTAAAAGAACAATTGAATATTTCCAGACTATCAGGCCTGAAGCAGAAACTGAGCTTGTATACAGTGATCCGTTTGAACTGATTGTCGCCGTAATTCTTTCAGCCCAGTGTACCGACAAGAGAGTCAACCAGATAACCCCTGCTCTGATTAAACGATTTCCCGATCCTTATTCAATGGCGGAAGCTACTCAGGAAGAAATATTCAGCTTTATTAAATCATGTTCCTATCCAAATAATAAGGCGAAACATTTACTGGGAATGTCGAGGATGCTGACAGAAAAGTTCGGAGGAAATGTGCCTTCTGATACTGAATTACTGCAGCAACTCCCAGGGGTTGGAAGAAAAACAGCAAATGTTATTGCGTCTGTTGTATTCAGTAAACCGGTAATGGCCGTCGATACACATGTTTTCAGAGTAGCTAACAGGATAGGACTTGCAACAAAAGCAAAAACTCCTTTACAGGTTGAGGAACAGCTTTCAGCCAATATCCCCGATAACCTGATGCATAAGGCACATCACTGGCTGATACTGCATGGAAGATATGTCTGCAAAGCCAGAAAACCACTCTGCAGCCAGTGCGGCCTCACTGAATTCTGCAAATATTATGGTGAAACAATAAAAATGAAATAAATTTTCAATAAAACTGATAAATAAATAATCAATAATCAGTATTTAAATCAATATTTGTTACTTTTAAAAAGTAATTCAAAGGTGCACAGAGATGGATTTTAAAGCCAAATATGAGGATTTGCTGCTCGAAAAACAGAAGCTCGAAAAGGAGCTGGCTGAGTTACGGATAAATAATCCGGGAAGAGATTCTCTGAGCAGAGATATGGCTTTTAGTTTTTTTCATTCTGCATCGTATCTGATGGCTGTAAGTAAACTTGATACAGGTCAGTATGTGGATGTTAACGAGGCATTTCTTAATGCACTGGGCTACAATAAAGAAGAAATTATAGGGCATACCTCCGATGACATCCAGATATTTACTGATTTTGAAGAGAGTAATAAATATATCAAACTAATATCAAGGCTAAAGAAGATCAAGTCTTATCCGGTAACACTTAAATCAAAAACAGGACAGGAAAAACAGTACCTCTTCTCTGCAGAAACTATTACGCTCAACGATGAAGTTTATCTTTTAACTGTATACAATGAAGTAGAGAGCACTAAAAACAAAAAAATAAAAGAGAGTCAGGGAAGTGTTCTTGATGAAATTTTTGAAACAGTAAGCAGTTATCTGGCATTATACAGTATTGGAGAAGATAACAAGCTTTACATAATCGATCTGAACAATAAGGTTGAAGCTGTTGAATTTGTAAGGAAAGATGATGTCATTGGCAAATGTATTGAAGAGACTACCCTGATACACCGGGTTAAACTTGTCGAACTCCTTAATCACATAAGGATAACAGGAGAAGCTCATAAGCTGTCTGCATCCGAAAGCGGTGACGATACCGAAGGTTACTACATGGGATTTCCTCTCACATCCGGAAATATCGTAATAACCTGGGAACCGGGAAATAAGCAGAAGAACCTTGATGACTTTTACAAACAGGGAATTGTTTTTGAGAAGGTTGCTGAGATGCTTCCGGAGATGATCTATGAGGTAGACGTCACAGGAAGAGTATTATATGGGAACAAGCGCGGGATGGATTTTTTCGGGTATACAAAGAGCGACATTGAGAAAGGTGTACACATTTCAGAACTGTTCCCTGACAGTTATCTTCAGATGATAGAAAATCTGAAGTCGCTGAAATCTCCTCAAGCCACTTCAAGCAATGAGTATATAGCCCGGAGAAAGGATGGTTCAAAAGTACCGATTGTAACACACTCATTTGCAACTTTCCTGAATGATAAAATAATTGCCTACAGAGGCGTTGTTACCGATATCAGCAAGCAAAAAGAGTATGAGAATCAGATCATCCGGGAGAAAGCTTTTCTGGAACATCTGTATAACTCAACTCCGGCAGCAATAGCAATCACAAGTGCTTCAGGGATAATATCGATGGTAAACAGAGAGTTTACCAATCTTTTCGGTTTTACTCCTGAAGAAGCCGTTAATAAAAACGTAAACGACCTTGTTGTTCCTGATAATCTATTAGATGAAGCAAGGGAAATAGACAGAAATGCCTCCCTGAATAAAAGCAATGTCATACAAACTGTCAGAAAAAACAAATCAGGAAACCAGATCCATGTTTCTCTTGTAGCAACATCTATTATAATCAATAATGAGGTTGTAGCCCACCTAGGAATATACAGGGATATAACATCTGAAAGAAAAGGGCAGCTTGTACAGGAAATACTTTATAATATCTCAACAGCTGCACTGAAACAGTACGACATAAAGGAGATATATCCTATAATAGTCAATGAGTTAGGAAAGATATGGGATACCAATAATTTCTTTATTGCCCTTTACGACAATGCATCTGAAACATTATCACTGCCTTTCTTTGCAGATGAGAAGGACAACTTCTACGAAATACCGACAAAGAGTACAATTACCGGCTGGGTAATACATAAGGATAAATCGGTACTTCTGAAAGAGAGCGACCTAAAAGTCCTTGAAGAAGCGGGTGAAATTGAGCTTGTCGGTACTCCATGCAAAGTATGGATGGGTGTTCCTCTGAAGGTAGAGAATAGCATTATCGGGGTGATGTGCCTTCAGGATTATAATGATGAAAACAAGTTTTCTCAGGATGACCTTTATGTGCTTGATTTTATTGCCAATCAGATAGCAATTGCACTTCAGAGAAGAATGATGCTGGATAATCTCATAACAGCCAGACAAAAAGCTGAAGAGGCTGCTCAATCCAAACAGATCTTCATGTCGACTATGAGCCATGAGATCAGAACACCTCTGAATGAGGTGATTGGAATAACAAACCTTCTTCTGCAGGGAAATCCCAGAGAAGATCAGATGGACTTTATTAAAACACTGAAATTTTCAGGTAACCATCTTCTGACACTTGTAAACGATGTACTCGATTACAATAAAATGGAATCGGGAAAGATAGTATTTGAACAGACACAGTTCAACCTCAGTGATTTTCTTGATGAGATAATGAGATCCTACTCTTTCAGATCCAAAGCAAAACATCTGAATTTTGCGATTAAGAAAGAGGACAATGTTCCGGTTGAAGTTATCGGAGATCCGATTAGACTGAATCAGATACTATCTAACCTTCTTTCAAACGCACTCAAATTCACCAATGCAGGCAGTATAACCGTAACCTTAAATGAGCTGGAACGCAAAGGGAATCAGTCAAAAATCGAGTTTGCTGTAACAGATACAGGTATCGGGATCCCCAGAGATAAACACTCTATGGTATTCGACAGTTTCACACAGGCATCGCCTGATACCACAAGGCATTTCGGAGGGACAGGTCTTGGCTTGGCTATATGCAAGAAACTAATTGAATTACAGGGTGGTACTATAACTCTTGAAAGTGAACCTGATAAAGGATCCACTTTCAGATTTATTATCAAACTGGGGGTCCCGGAAAAATCCGGAAAAGCTCAGACTGCCGATGTGATTGAAAACTATTCCGGGCTTGAGGGAAAAAGGATCCTTGTTGCAGAGGATAACAAGATAAACTTCTTTGTAGCCAATAAATTCCTCGTCGGGTGGGGCATAAAGGTAACTCATGCAGAAAACGGACAGCTTGCTCTGGATGAGCTGGAAAAAAACGATTACGATCTGATCCTTATGGACTTGCATATGCCTGTAATGGATGGTATAGAGGCAACTAGGATTATTCGGAATTCTGAAATCCCCAAAATAAAAAACATACCTATTGTTGCTCTCACTGCAGCTATAATGTCGGAAAGTCACGACAAGATCGATGATCTGAAGATTAATGACTATGTTCTGAAACCCTTCAAACCACATGATCTGTTTGACAGGATCAGGAAGCATATAAGGTGAGGGCACAGGGCACAGAAGCGTAAAGCGTAAAGCGTAAAGCGTAAAGCGTAAAGCGTAAAGCGTAGAGCGTAGAGATCCATACTTTACGCTATACGCTATACGCTATTTTATGCAAAACTTGCTGATATATTCCGATGCTTTCTTGTTTCCCATGCTGAATGATTTTCTGAAATCGTGACAGGCATCATCAGACTTACCTGAGTTGAGAAGTGATATTCCCTTATTGAGCCAGGCATCGGGATTACCCGGATTCAGGTCGAGCGACATTGCGTAGTCATTGATTGCCCATTCCCATGATTTCGAAACAAAGTAGGAATTTGCCCTGTCGATATAACACTCTGCATCATTGGGATGGAGCTTAAGATTTTCCGAGAAATACTTAAGTGCATTCAGATTATCACCCGATGCTGATTCGGCTTTACCTGCCATACTTAATGCTGTCTTGTCGGCCGGATAATAAATGAGATATTTCCTGAGATCTGAAAGTGCTTTATCATTCTCGCCTGTTTTCATATAACAGCCTGCCCTAAGGACAAATAATTCAGCATCAGCAACGTCCGCATCGATGAGCTGAGAATAAGTAATGGAAGCACCTGAAGGATTTGAACCAGAAAACTGTGCTTTTGCAAGCAGGCGAAGATATTTTTCATTCCCCGGATTACTCTTCAACAGCACTGTTAATTTATTAACAGCATCCTGATTTTTTCCCGATGAAAGGCTAATTAAGGCATCGGCATAAATCAATTCATCATTACCGGGATACTCCTTTTTCAGCTCTGAGAGAATTGCAGCTGATTCATCAGTTTTATGTAAGGTGAGAGAATATTCAATCTCGGCTATTCCCTCCTCGACATCTGAATACCAGTCCTTTTGCCAGAACAGACGCCATTCAGGCCTGTTTTCAATACCTGTAAAAGCCGGATCGAGCATTATTTCTTTTTCCTTCTTCCTGTAAGCCGATTTCATGCTCAGTTCGAGATGATACAACGCAGTTTTGGCATCACCTTTTATTGCATAGATCCTGGCAAGTCCATAATCGCCGGAATTTGGAGACAATTTGTTAGCGTTGTTATAGTCGTTTATAGCATCAGAATAATCACCTTTTAAGATATTTGCAGCTGCCCGTTCGGTGTAGAGCCGGCTATCCTTCATTTCTTCAACTGCTTTATTAAGATAACCTATAGCTATCTCTGGCCTTCCCTCTGACTCAGCTGCCCTTGCTTTAAGCAAATAATCAACAACCTGCTGGCCACTCACAGCAACTGACAGAATAAGCAGGAATATAAGGTTAATAATCTTCTTCATTTTGAATCAGGATTCAGAATCATTTCGTTAATATCGGTTTTGCATCAGCTTCAGTAATTACATGTACAAAACCTGAAAGATGGAATTGCTCCAGTCCGGTTATTCGTCTTTCGAACACATCGCACTGATAGAAATATACTCCGGGAGAGACAATCTTTCCTTTGTACGTTCCATCCCAGTTTATCTTTGGCTCCTCAGTTCGGAATAATAATAATCCATTCCTGTTAAACAACGAAAAATCAATTTTCTCAACCAGTCCTGATGTCTTGGCAACAAGCCTGTCGTTTATATCATCACCATTAGGTGTGAACACATTAGGAATCTCATAAAAATTACAGGAGTCGATACAAACCATTACTGATTTAAGTCCCTCATTACCTTTGGAATCATATGCAGATACAGCATAACAACCGGCTACAACCTCACCGGGAAAATGCTTATAAGATTGTATAAGCTTATCCGGAAGATCAGCCAGAAGAGTAAGGTTTTCCTGTGAAGTCATCTTATAATATAGTCTGTACCCAGCCACATCGCCGATACAAAGAGGATCTGAAAACGACCAGGAAATTTTGTTATACAGACTGTCGCACTGGGTTTTAACATCAATCAATGGAGTACACGGCGGCTCATTATCTACCGGAGTTGTACAGGCAATTTCAGAATAGTTAATAAGATTCTTTGGCATACTCTCACCCATATACTCACCAACTGATTTTACTTTATAACAGTATTGTTTCCCGTTCTCAAGTCCGTTATCAACAAATGTCAACAGGTTAGTAGTACCAACTGAATCATAAACCAATGTTACTTCATTCAATCTGTAAACATCGTATCTAGTATTTATCCATGGAACATTACGGCTTATAGTGAGTCTTGCCTTCCTGTCACCTGGCTCAACACTCAAAAGCAGTGATGAAGCAATTGAAGGTTCAGGGATAGGATTTTCATTATTCAATATCTCAATTTTATAAATGTAAGCTTTTGACTGAGTATTAATCAAAGTATCGGTATAGATAGTATCGTTAAGAGTTAAAGTTGGCAACGATGGAATTGGAGTATAATTCGTAGCAGTAATACCTTCAGCTCTATAAATCATATATCTGAAAGGTCCGCCGGTAAGTAAAGTATCAGGTTTCTGCCATGCTAAATAAACAGATCCGTTCAGAGGGTTGGTGGTACTGACACTAACATTTTTAATTAATACTAAACCAGAAATAAGTGATGACTTAATCTCGTTCGATGCTTTACTTTCAGTTCCATTCGGATAAACAGCAACTATCCTGTAAACGTACTCTTTACCAAATTGCAGACCCTGTCCATTATCTGTATCAGAATATGAAGTAGTTGAACTGCCTCCGATATAACCTACCTTAACGAAACCGGTAGAAGATGGTACCCCTGAAGTACATGAATCAGGTTCAAATGTAGTTGCCCCTTCCCTTCTGTAAATGCTGAATCCTGAAATTACATTCGTTCCGTAATTCTGCCATGTAAGTCTTATGAGCTTACCTTCCGGTACTGCGTTTATTATCTTTGGTGAGGGACCCAGAACCTTAATCTTCATATTATCGATGTCGGATAATTTGAGCTCGGTATTGTAATCGTCCGATTTGAAAATAACATCATATGGCTGGTTTCTGACAGCATCATGGCATGGTGTCCATTGAAAATGGGAAGAA
Source organism: Bacteroidales bacterium (assembly GCA_016709865.1). Taxonomy (NCBI): domain Bacteria; kingdom Pseudomonadati; phylum Bacteroidota; class Bacteroidia; order Bacteroidales; species Bacteroidales bacterium. The sequence goes on along the minus strand of JADJLX010000005.1, from coordinate 164,556 downwards.
GCAAAACCTGCAACTGAATCAATTTTGGTAAATGTTGCAGGGCATGACCCAAGCTTAAAGATACCTGATGTTGCCATTAACCCTATTTTATCAAGATTTGCATCTGTCGCAGAGAATATAAAATCCACCATTTGACCTGCCTCTACGCAATAATCTCTGAGAGTGCTGTTAACAGGTGGCTTATTATCAGTATTATATACCTCAATCTGCATGTCCCTTACAACTGCTCCGATTTTTTTACCATTACGCCATTCCTGAATCTCCATAGCAACATTGAACTTACCGGTATCGGCTGGAGTGTCCCAGATCAGGTCACCCGAAATGGAATCTACCCTTATTGATTTTGTTGCCGGAGGAAGTGTATAGTTTTCAATCGGCTTTCCATCTTCCCTTGTACAAACAGTCATCTGATATGACAGACTATCCCCGTCGGGATCGTAGGCAGCAGGATTGTGAATAAAGACATATCCGAAAGCAGCTTTATCGTACGGCGGATTTAAGAGCACCGGAGTGCTGTTTCGTCCCATTGCCGGATTAACAATGAGTAATGTTGACATTGAAAAAACAACATTCACTGAATTTGGAATATTCTTTACACCGGCATTCCTGTTAGGATCCTGTACAACAATTTTATAAACACTTGGTCCGGGATAAGTATGGACTATTTTGTAAATATTTTTCTGATAAAGGTTAGGGAGAATAACTTTGCTTACCCTTGGCGCAATTGAAGTTGTATTATCGCCCCATTCCACATCAAGTTTATCCCTGTCGGCAAAACTAAGTGTATAAGTAAAAGTGGTTATTGTTATTTCATAAGAGAGATCAGAAAGCTGGACATAGGTTATTTCACCTGCACGGTTATGTGTAGCATATGTGCTTACAAAACAGAAGGATAAGAGTAGTGTAAGAAAATATTTGTATGGAATGGAATTTTTCACGCTGAATTTATTTTATTTTAAAAGTCTTTTCAGTTAAATCAGGAGTAAGCTTAACTCCCTCTTCAAAATCATTTATCCTGACAACCAGCATATTAGCCTGATCTGAATAGAGACCTGTCATAATCAGGTTTTTCACAGTCACTGTTCTCGGCTTTTTACTGTTTCTGTAAGAAAGATTCATACTGATCTCATTATCTGCTACATTCAGGTTCTGCAATCTGGCAACCAATTGTTTTTCGTTAACTCTCAGAACAATTTTATCATTAATATATTTTTCCAGAATCTCAACAGAGGCTGGATTATCACCTGAAAACTTTTCATCCTTAATCAGGGAACCATTCATCCTGCAATCAACCAGAAAATCGTCGAAATACATCCTGACAAACATCTTAAAATCTACTGTCTCAGGAACATATTCGATACTGGTCAGAGTAACATGAACCGGATGAAAAGTGATCCATACTGAAAAGAACAAAAGCTTAAGCATACATTTTCATATTCAGTCATGAATAAATCCTCAAAAATCAGACCAATTCTTCATTAATCAGTAATGTTTACACGGTCCTTAAGATACTGTACCGATCCGACTTCAATAAATGAGAAACCGGAACCTCCTGAAAAATTACCTGCAAGCACTACAATAATATCGTCCTTATTCAGATTATGAGTCTTAACAAGGTTCTTCAAAGCAATATGTATAAACTCATCAACAGAAGATTTACGCTCCTGGTAACTGGCATAAACTCCATACGACAAAGCCATTTCCCTCATTGTATTCTTAGAGTAGCACTGTGCAAGAATCAGGTTAATTCCGCGATAGGAAGCCATATCCCTGATAGTTCTTCCCCCGGTTGTGTCGGCAATAATTCCCCTTGCGCCTATTCTGAATGCAGTTTTAACCGCGACTTTTGCCAGATATGCAGATATTTCGCCTGTAACATTAAGATAAGGTATATCAAGAAACTTCTCTTTATTCTTTTCCACCTCCAGAGCAACCTTTGTCATTGTTTTTACCGATTCAACAGGGTATTTGCCATTCGCTGTCTCGCCGCTCAGCATTATGGCATCGGTCTGGGAATAAATGGCACTTGCTATATCGCTAACCTCCGCCCTTGTTGGCCGGGGATTGTTAATCATTGAATGAAGCATCTGGGTAGCGACAATTACCGGTTTTCTGCTGATGATACATTTATTGATTATCATTTTCTGAATACCGGGGATCTTTTCATAAGGGATCTCAATGGCAAGATCACCCCTGGCAACCATTATGCCGTAAACATTATCGAGGATATCATCAAGGTTATCCACCCCTTCCTGATTCTCAATCTTGGCAATGATTTTTATTTCACTGTTATGCTGCTTCAGAACTTCCTTAACATCAAGCACATCCTGTTTTGAACGGACAAATGAATGGGCAATGAAGTCAACACCGTTATTTGCTGCCATCTCAAGGAAAGCCCTGTCCTTATCTGTAAGTGAAGGCAGATTGATTTTTGCTCCCGGAATGTTAACACTTTTTCGCGAACCCAGAGTTCCGTCATTCTCGATCAGACACTCAAGTGCATTTCCATGTTTTTTAAGAACCTTCAGTTCAAGCTCACCATCATCTATCAATATAACAGAACCAAGAGGAATATCTGATGAAAAAGTCCTGTAGCTGACATGAATTCCTTCGTTTGAACTCTTTTTATCAGGATCGCCGATCAGATTTATCTTATTGCCTTTTTTAAGCTCAATTGGTGCATCACATATTGTTGTCCTAATCTCCGGGCCTTTTGTGTCGAGAAGAATTGCTATGTTGTCAGATACTTCGCGTGTGTTTTTTATAATTTTAAGTGCTCCTTCGATACTCAGATGTGCCGAATTAATCCTTATAACATCCATTCCTGCTTCATAGAGCTCTTTTATAAAAGTTACGTCACAGTTCTTATCGGAAATAGTTGCTACAACCTTTGTTCTTTTTCTGTTCATATATTAAATTTTCTTATTGTTATTCATTTCAATTAATGCTTCAACGGCAAGTCTGTAGCTGTCAAGACCAAAACCCGAGATACTTCCGGCACACTTCATTCCGATAAGACTTGTTTTTCTGAAGTCCTCGCGGGCTGCTATATTAGTTATATGTACTTCTATTACTGCAGTTTTGACAGAAGCAATTGCATCGGTAATGGCTACTGAAGTATGAGTATAGCCTCCGGCATTAAGGATTATTCCGTTGTATGAAAAACCTACCTTATGTATTTCATTAATAATTTCACCCTCAACGTTTGACTGGAAATAATCAATAATTATAAAAGGAAAACGTTCTTTCAGCACCACGAGATATTCCTCGAATGAAGAATGACCATATTTCTCCGGTTCTCTCCTGCCCAGAAGATTGAGATTTGGTCCGTTAATAATTAATATTTTCATCTGATAATGAATTTACTACAGCTATCGTAATTTTAAAGGCAAACTTTTTTTAAATAACGGTAAAAATAGACAAAAAATATTTAAGGGAGACAACTTAAGAAGGTTCTGTAAGTTTGTGTTACTTTGTTATTATAAATCGACAAAGAATGAGTCTGAACTGGAAACAATCATTCAGGAATTTTGAAACATACCTCCGGCTTGAAAAATCTTTGTCGGAAAACAGTGTTGATGCTTATATGAATGATGTCTCAAAGCTTGAGAAATATTTTACTGAAACCAAAACAGGAATCACTCCGGCAGCAGTATCATACTCAGATCTTAAGGAATTCCTTATATGGTATGGAGAAGATAATAAAAACTCCAGGACACAGTCGAGAGTGCTTTCAGGGATCAGGGCGTTTTACAGATTCCTGCTTATTGAGGGGGAGATAGAAGAGAATCCTGCCACCCTGATTGAATCGCCGAAGATAGGACTGAAACTTCCTGAGATCCTCTCTGTTATTGAGATTGACCTTATGATTGATGCCATCGACCTGAGCAAACCTGACGGTCACAGAAATAAGGCCATAATCGAAACGCTCTACGGATGCGGGCTGCGTGTATCAGAGCTTGTAAATCTGCGTCTCACCGACATACATTATGGCGAGGGATATGTAATAGTAACAGGAAAAGGAAATAAGCAGAGGCTTGTACCTGTGAGCGGCAAAGCATTGAAAGAGATTGATATATACAAACAGGACAGGAATGCCCTGACAGTAATTAAGGATCAGAACGTGCTTTTTCTCAACAGGCGCGGATCAAAACTTACAAGAGCCATGATTTTCACAATAATCAAGGATCTGGCAGCGAAAGCCGGAATAAGGAAGAATATTAGTCCTCACACCTTCAGGCACTCTTTTGCCACACATATGATTGAGGCAGGGGCTGATCTGAGGGCAGTACAGGAGATGCTTGGACATGAGTCGATACTTACCACCGAGATTTATACTCATATTGAAAGGAGTTATCTGAGGGATACGCTTATTATGTTTCATCCGAGGGCGTGAGCCCAGCCACCGCCCCCCAGCCCCCTAAAGGGGGAGTTGGCCGGTTTTAGAAGTCCCCTTTAGGGGATTTAGGGGCAAAAAAATAATGGGCAAAAGTCATTTTAAAAAGATGATCCAAATGTTAAAAAAAGTTATCATTTCAACCCATTTCTGAAATTCAATTTAAATCATTAACTTTGCGACTTATTTTGCAAAATCAATAATTTAATTTATCTCAAATCAATAAAAATTATGTCACAAGTTAAAAGAGTCTACTCCTTTGGAAAGAAATCTGCAGAGGGTAAAGCTGATATGAAAAACCTTCTCGGAGGTAAAGGCGCCAACCTTGCAGAAATGTGCCTGCTTGGTCTGCCGGTACCAGCTGGTTTTACAATCACTACCGAAGCCTGTAATGAGTACTACAAGAATGATTGTACTCTTCCTAAAGAACTGATGCCTGAAGTATGGGCAGCGATGAAGAAAACTGAAGAGGCTATGAACATGAAATATGGTGATGCTGAGAATGCATTACTTGTATCATGCCGTTCAGGTGCCCGCAGCTCTATGCCTGGTATGATGGATACAGTTCTTAACATCGGACTTTGTTCAGCTACGATTCCCGGTTTCCTGAAAAAAACAAACAATCCACGTTTTGTTTATGACTCATACCGTCGTCTTATTATGATGTACGCTGACGTCGTAATGGAAAAAGCTGAAGGTATTGATCTTGGCGAAGGTAAAGGAATACGTAAGCAGCTTGATGAGAAACTTGATGAATTTAAAAAACATAAAGGATACAAGTCCGACACTGAGATTTCAGCAGAAGAACTTAAGACTCTTGCTGAAGAATTCAAGGCTATAGTATTAAAAGCCCTCGGCAAACCTTTCCCCGACGATGCAAAAGAACAGCTTGAAGGTTCAATCAAAGCTGTATTCAAGAGCTGGAACGGTAAGAAAGCTGTATCATACCGTCGTATTGAAGGTATTCCTGATGATTGGGGAACAGCTGTTAACGTTCAGGCAATGGTATTCGGTAACATGGGCGATACATCAGCCACAGGTGTTGCTTTCACACGTAACCCTGCAACCGGTGAGAACCTTTTCTATGGCGAATGGCTTGTGAATGCACAGGGCGAAGACGTTGTAGCAGGTATCCGTACCCCGAGTCCGCTTAACGATGACACAAAAAATGATCAGAACAGACATCTTCACAGTATGCAGGAAGCTATGCCAGGTACTTACAAAGAACTATGGGATATCCGCAATATACTTGAGAAGTCGTTCCGCGACATGCTTGATATAGAATTCACAATTCAGGAAGGTGTACTTTATATGTTACAGTGCCGTGCTGGTAAGAGAACCGGTACCGCAGCCCTTAACATGGCGATGGACATGCTTCATGAAAAACTTATTGAAGAGAAAACTGCTGTTATGCGCGTAGATCCTGCACAGCTCGATGAGCTTCTGCACCCGATTTGCGACCCGGCTGTTGAGAAAAAACATACACCTGCAGTTAAAGGTCTTCCCGCTGGTCCGGGTGCTGCTGTAGGTAGAGTGGTATTCAATGCTGAAGATGCAGTTGCATGGTTCCGTAAAGGTGAAAAAGTTATTCTTCTCCGTGAAGAGACTAATCCTGAAGACGTTGAAGGTATGCGCGCTGCAGAAGGTATCCTTACCGCCCGCGGTGGTATGACTTCACATGCTGCACTTGTTGCACGCGGATGGGGTAAATGCTGTATTGTAGGTGCCGGTGCTCTTCATGTTGATGCTGGAAAGAAAATCTGCAAAATATCAGGTTCTGATGTAGTTATTAAAGAAGGTGACTTCCTTACACTCAACGGAACAAAAGGTTTCGTATATATTGGAGCTCTTACACTTATGGATGCTTCTGAAAACCCGCGTTTCAAGGAATTCATGTCGATTGTTGACAAATTCCGTAAAATGGGTGTCCGTACAAACGCTGAAACACCTGAAGATGCATTAATAGCACGCAGCTACGGTGCCGAAGGTATCGGACTTTTCCGTACAGAGCATATGTTCTATGGTAAAGGTTCAGAGCAGCCTCTTTTCCTTCTCCGTAAGATGATTCTCAGCGCAAACGAAACAGAGCGCCGTAAAGCACTCGACGAACTGTTCTCATTTGTTAAGAAAGATATGAAAGCCACTATGGCTGCTATGGACGGACTTCCTGTAACATTCAGGCTTCTTGATCCGCCTCTTCATGAGTTTGTACCACAGGGTGCAGAGAAACAGGAAGAGCTTGCAAAAGCACTTGGAATTAAAAAAGAAGACGTTGCAAAACGTGGCGAAGCACTTCACGAATCAAACCCGATGATGGGACACCGCGGAGTACGTCTTGGTATTACTTTCCCTGAAGTAACTGAAATGCAGATCAGAGCAATGCTTGAGTCTTCAGTTGAACTTCTTAAAGAAGGTAAGAAACCTTATCCTGAATTAATGGTTCCTGTTACCTGCGAAGTTGCAGAACTTGACTATACAAAGAAAGTATATGACAAAGTATATGCAGAAGTTTGCGCTAAATTCGGTGTAAAAGAGATCTCATGCAAATACGGAACTATGATCGAAATTCCACGTGCATGTCTGCTCGCTGACCGTATGGCGAAAACCGCTGAGTTCTTCTCATTCGGTACAAACGACCTTACTCAGATGACATTCGGATTCAGCCGTGATGATACAGGCGGATTCCTTCATGATTATCTTGACAAGAAAATTCTTGCTTCTGATCCATTCCAGACAATTGATCAGGATGGCGTTGGACAGCTTATCAAGATGGCAGTTGAGAAAGGTCGCGCAACCAGACCGGATCTTAAAGTTGGTATCTGCGGTGAACAGGGCGGTGATCCTGCATCAGTAGAATTCTGTTTCAAGGCAGGCTTAACATATGTAAGCTGCTCTCCTTTCAGGGTTCCTATTGCAAGACTTGCTGCTGCACAGGCTTCAATTAAATATGGTAAATAACCACTATTTATAAATAAGAAAAGGGTTCTGCCAGAAGCGGGACCCTTTTTCTTTTCATGACTGCCCTAATTTATCAGGACTTAAAAAATCCATAACCAACTTGTATAATTAAGACCTCTGATATGATAAATACCCTATCCTCCATCAGGTTTTAATTCAAAAAATAGAGCTATATTTCGGCATCTTTCAAGTTTCAACGAATTTTCCAGGGATGATTAGCCAACAGGACTTACTGCAATACGGAATAAAGGAGGTTACAGAGATACTTTATAATCCATCGTATAACCAGCTTTTTGCTGAGGAGACAAAACCAGGTTTGACCGGGTGTGAAAAAGGTATAATTACAAGAAGCGGTGCTATTGCAATTGACACAGGTGTTTTCACCGGAAGGTCTCCAAAAGATAAATATGTTGTCTTCGATGACAAAACAAAAGATACTGTCTGGTGGCGATCTGAAAAGGCCAAGGTCTCAGATAACAAGCCAATTACACCTGAAATATGGAACCATTGTAAAAATCTGGCTGTTAAACAATTAACAGGCAAAAGACTCTTTGTAATAGATTGTTTTTGCGGAGCTAATGAGAATTCAAGATTAAGTGTGAGATTTATTGTTGAAGTAGCCTGGCAGGCACATTTCGTTAAGAATATGTTCATCAGGCCTGATCAGAATGAACTCGACAATTTCAAGCCTGACTATGTTGTTTTAAATGCCTCTAAAGCCACTAATCCCGACTGGCAGTCACAGGGACTTAATTCCGAAAACTTCATAATGTTCAACCTAACCGAGGGCATGACAATTATAGGCGGCACCTGGTATGGCGGCGAGATGAAAAAAGGAATCTTCTCAATTATGAATTACTATCTGCCTCTCAGGGGAATAGCATCGATGCACTGCTCTGCGAATGTAGGCAAAGACGGAAATACTGCTATATTCTTCGGCCTCTCGGGGACAGGAAAAACAACTCTTTCCACCGATCCTGACAGGGCACTTGTAGGCGACGATGAACATGGATGGGATGATGATGGTGTTTTTAATTTTGAAGGGGGCTGTTATGCAAAATGCATTAACCTGAGCAAGAAAAATGAGCCCGACATCTATAATGCAATCAGGCGGGATGCACTGCTTGAGAATCTGGTCATTTTATCGGATGGAACAATTGATTTCAATAATAATTCAAAAACTGAAAACACACGTGTCTCTTATCCGATCTATCATATAGACAATATAGTAAAGCCGGTATCAAAAGCAGGACACGCGAAGAAAGTAATCTTCCTTACTGCTGATGCTTTCGGAGTTTTACCTCCTGTAAGCCGGCTTACTGAAGAGCAGACAAGATACTATTTTCTAAGTGGTTACACTGCAAAAGTTGCCGGTACCGAGAGAGGGATTAAAGAACCTGTTCCCTCCTTCTCCACATGTTTCGGGGGAACTTTCCTTATGCTCGATCCTTTGGTATACGCTAACGAGCTGACCTGCAAAATGAAGATTCATCATGCAGAAGCCTGGCTTGTAAATACCGGATGGATGGGCGGTCCGTACGGATCGGGAACCAGGATAGATCTGCCCTCAACACGACTGATCATTAACGCCATACTTAATGATACAATAACAGACTGCGAATTCAACACGCTGCCAATCTTTAATCTGAGTATCCCATCAAAAGTTGACGGAGTGGATGATAAAATACTGGATCCTTCAGAAGCATGGGAAACACCATCCAAATGGCATGTGGCGGCTACAGATCTGGCTTTTAAATTCATTAATAATTTCAGTAAGTTTAACACAAATAAAGAGACTGCAAAACTGGCAGATTTTGGACCAAAAATCTCGTGAGTATGGTAATCACAATTACGGCATTTCTACTCGCCTATCTGATTGGTTCCCTTCCCTCAGCGGTATGGATCGGAAAGTGGTTTCACAATATTGATGTAAGAGAACACGGAAGTGGTAATGCAGGGGCAACAAACGTAATACGAGTGCTAGGATGGAAAACAGGAATTCCTGTTTTACTTATCGACGTTGCAAAGGGTGCACTGGCTACTCTTCTCCCTGTTTTCTTTAAGCTTGCCGAACCTGAGAGCCCGCTTCTGATCAACTATCAGATTATTGCCGGAGTCACTGCAATTCTCGGACATGTATTCCCGGTTTTTGCCGGATTCAGGGGCGGTAAAGGAGTTGCAACAATATTCGGGGTCCTGCTGGCACTTCATCCTCTTCTTACTGTAAGCTGTATGGGAGTTTTTCTGATAGTTCTGTTAATAACTGGCATAGTATCGGTCTCGTCGATGACAGCTGGTCTTGCATTTCCTGCCTTCCTCTTATTACTTTTCGACTCACCATCTGTAATTTTCAAAATGTTTTCAGTTGTTGTGGCAATTGCCTTGATAATAACGCACAGGAAAAACATAGAACGACTGATGAAAGGGGAAGAGAAGAAACTTTTTAAATTTGGGAAGAAGGAAAAAATTTCATAATATTATGTACCAATCAATCAACTAATCATAAAACCCAATCAAAATGGAAAAGAGTATTAAAGGATCGAAAACCGAGAAGAACCTGCTGAAGGCATTTGCCGGAGAATCGCAGGCGAAAAACAGGTATGAGTTTGCAGCCAAGGTTGCAAAAGAAGAAGGCTATGAGCAAATTGCGGGGATCTTTCTTGAAACAGCTCTTCAGGAGCAGCAGCATGCCAAGAGATTCTTTAAGTTTCTTGAGGGAGGAATGGTTGAGATCACTGCATCATATCCTGCCGGCAAGATTGATACAACAAAAGGAAACCTTTCTGCTGCAGCTGAGGGCGAACATGAAGAGTGGAGTGATCTTTATCCTGAATTTGCCAGGATAGCTGAAGAAGAGGGATTTAAGACTGTTGCAACAGCTTTCAAGGCAATTGCAGCCGCTGAAAAAGGACACGAAGAGAGATACAGGAAACTTCTTGAGAACGTAATGCAGGATAAAGTATTTCAGCGCGATGATAAAGTGTTCTGGTATTGCAGAAAATGCGGTTACATTCATTTCGGAACAAAGCCGCTGAAGAATTGTCCGGCTTGCCTGCATCCTGAAAGCTATTTCGAACTTCTTGCTACAAACTATTAATGGCAGAGGCAAAAGAGATACTTGATCTGATAAAGAGCAGGCAGAGCGACAGAAAATACAGCAATAAGCCGATAGAGCAGGAAAAGCTCGACAGGATAATAGAGGCCGGAAGAATGGCCCCTTCGGCCTGTAATGCTCAGCCGTGGAAATTCATTATTGTTACTGATCCTGACCCTGGTGGCAAGAGTTGCGGAGGCTGCAACTGCTCCCTTATTGGGTATGAATACCTTCGTTTCACAGGCTCCGGTTCAGATAGTTATTGTGAGGGAAAAACCAAACCTGACCTCGAAAATCGGGGCCAGTATCAAAGACAAGGATTATTCACTTATTGATATCGGTATTGCATCTGAGAATATCTGTCTGCAGGCTAAGGCTGAAGGTATTGGCTCATGCATGCTTGGATGGTTTGATGAACCCCTGGTAAAAAAATTGCTCGGTGTTCCTAAATCCAAACGTGTTGAGCTGATCATTACACTTGGTTATTCACTCAGCGACCAAAGGGAAAAAAGAAGGAAACCCGCTGAAGATACAGTTTCATATAATAAGTACTAATTCTCTTTTTTGCAAGTTTTATTTTTACCGCAGAGGACCGCAGAGTTTTACAGAGAATACCATAATGGATTGTTTAAAAAAGAGAACCGCAGAGAATTTATGAAATTTTCTCTGCGGTTCTCTGCGTATTCTTCCTCAGCGCACTCTGGGGTAAAAAAAAACAGGACCTATCTCAATTTTTCCAATGCTACTGTTATTCTCTTAACAGCTTCAACCAGAAGGTCATCTGAAGTTGCATAGGAGATTCTGATACATTCGGGTGCACCAAAAGCATCACCTCCCACTGTAGCTACCTGGGCTTTATCGAGGAGGTAAAGAGCAAGATCGTCTGAATTGCCGATTGTTGTCTCACCATCCGATTTACCAAGGAAATATGAAATATCTGGCATAACATAGAATGCACCTTCAGGTACTGTTACTTTGAGTCCTTTAACATCCCTCAGCAATGAGCAGATAAGGTTGCGGCGGCGAAGGAATGCGGCCTTCATTGTTTTTTGCGATTCACCGTCTCCCTGAATAGCTGCCAGAGCAGCTCTCTGGGCAATTGAGCATACACCAGAAGTAAATTGTCCCTGTAACTTATTGCATGCTTTTGCAATCCATAGCGGAGCACCTATATATCCGATTCTCCAGCCTGTCATTGCATAACCCTTCGATACACCATTAACTGTTATTACCCTGTCGTAAATGTTGCTGAATGATGCCATACTTACATGCTCCCCTTCAAATATGATGTGTTCGTAGATCTCATCTGAGATTATAAACAATCCTTCATGTTTTGCCACAACAGCAGCAATTTTCTCCATCTCCGAACGGCTATAAACCATACCTGTGGGATTTGACGGAGAGTTGAAAATTATTAAACGCGTTTTCGATGTGATAACGGCTTCAAGCTGTTCAGGCTTTATCTTGAAATCGTTTTCAAGAGATGCTTTTATAACTACAGGCTTGCCCTCAGCAAGAACAATCTGATCATAGTAACTTACCCAATACGGAGCAAGTATGATAACCTCATCACCCGGATTAACTATTGAAAGAATCACATTTATAAGTGAATGCTTGCCACCTGCAGACACAATAATCTGATCTGGAGTATATTCAAGTCCGTTTTCATCTTTGAACTTCTTTGAAATAGCTTTTCTCAGATCATCATAACCAGGAACAGGCGGGTATTTGGAATAGTTATCATCAATCGCCTTTTTGGCAGCCTCCTTTATATAATCCGGAGTATTAAAGTCAGGCTCACCAAGACTTAAACTGATTATATCAATTCCTTTTGCCTTTAATTCGCGGCTCTTCTGAGCCATTGCAAGTGTCTGTGATACAGCTAAAGATTTAACTCTGTCGGATAAGTATTCCATAATTAAGCGTTTATGATAAATGAAACTAAAAACAACTAAACCAAATGTAGGAAGTATAATTGAAAAAACATAAGGGTAAATTTCGGATTTCGGAATTCGGATTTCGGATTGATGTGTTGATTTGTTGAATTGTTTTCATTCCGCAATCCAAAATCCGCAATCCGCAATATTAATACTATAGAAGAAAATAAAAAGTTTAAGCTAAATTTGTATATTAATAAAAAATGATCATTATGGAACTACTTGCTGACATTCTGAAAATAACAATACCGGCACTGATAGTATTTTTAACAGCCTGGCTTGTACTGAGGTATATGATCAGAAATGATCAGGATAAGCGCCGGCAGGAGCTGATACTCCAGAACAGCCGGACTGTAACTCCTATTAAACTGCAGGCTTATGAAAGAATAATTCTTCTCCTTGAGAGAATTTCTCTGGAGTCACTCCTTGTCAGAGTAAGTTCGACGGATATGACAGCTCAGCAGCTTCATTCAACTCTGCTAAACACTATCAGAAGTGAATTTGAACACAACCTGTCTCAGCAGATTTACATGAGTCAGCAAGCCTGGGAAGTGGTTAGAAATGCACGTTCCAACATGATTAAGATAATCAATAGTGAAGCAGAGAAAATGCCGGTCAATTCATCAGGCATGGATCTTAGCAAAAGACTCCTTGAAAGAATTATGCAACTCGACAAGGAGCCTACCAGGGCAGCTATTGACTATGTTAAGAATGAGATAGCCAGGATCGTCTAAATCCCACCCCCCTTGCCCTTCGGGCATTCCCCCTGGGCAAGTTCTGCAACATACATACACCCCCTTGCCCTTCGGGCATTCCCCCTGGGAGGGGGAATAATCTCCGGATGTAATTGAAATTCGGCTAATTGCAGAAATTTTCTCCCCTTCCAGGGGAGATGCCGCTAAGCGGCAGAGGGGTTTATCCTTAGAAAAATTATTATAACAATTCCACGCTACGTTTAACGAAGCTACTCAGCTCCTCTCCTCTCAGCATATTATTTGCGAGCAGTGCAAGGTCTATAAGCTGCTTGACAACTTTGTTTGAAGTGCCATATGATTCGAGGATCTCTTTCCTGGAGTTTTCAACATCTGTCAGTTCCTTGCGCAGTTTTTCGAGATCATCTTTCTCAATCTGACTAATTTCATCAGCCTTCTTTTTCTTATGCTCTTTTTCTGTAAAATCGATCTCCTCCTTAATCCTTTTTCTTTCAGCATCATTCTCTACCAGGCGGGTACCTTCCTTTGTCTGCAGATCCTCAGAAACCTTTATAACAAGCTGATGATTAGGATTAACAACAATGTTAAAACTATCGGGCAGTTCGCCATAAAAATTCATCCCTCCGCCGCCCATCTGAGCCATCTCTTTCATTCTGCGCATGAACTCTGACTGAGTTATGATTACAGGCGCTTCATTCTCATCGAGTGTTTCAAAAACAACATTATAAACCTCTTTTGATTTCACTCTTACATTAAATACACTCTTCAGATCGTCCTGCTGCTCAGGAGTCAGCTTTGATTCGCGTTTCTCATCTTTCTGAATGAGTTTGTCAACCACATCGGAGTCAACCCTGACAAACCTGGTATCTTTCAGCTTAGACTCAAGCTGATTAATCAGGTGAACATCAAGCTGACCGTCGAGAAGCAGAACATCATAACCCTTATTCTTAGCTTTTTCAATATATGTAAACTGATCAGTTTTGTTTGTAGAATAAAGATAAATCAGTGTATTATTCTTATCGGTCTGATTCTCCTTAATTATCTTTTCATACTCCTCAAATGTAAAATACTTATCCTCAGTGTTTTTAAGAAGGGCAAACTTGGAGGCTTTCTCATAAAACTTTTCCTCGGTCATCATTCCATATTCAATGAATAACTTTAAGCTATCCCATTTCTTCTCAAATTCCTCACGGTTATTCTTGAATATGTCGTTAAGCCGGTCAGCCACTTTCTTTGTAATATGGGCAGAAATTTTCTTTACATTCGAATCGCTCTGAAGATAACTCCTAGATACGTTCAACGGAATATCAGGTGAATCAATTACTCCGTGAAGTAGTGTAAGAAACTCAGGAACAATGCCTTCTACTGAATCTGTAACAAAAACCTGGTTACAGTAAAGCTGAATTTTATTTTTCTGAATTTCGATATTGCTTTTAATCTTCGGGAAGTATAATATTCCTGTTAGCTTGAAAGGATAATCTACATTCAGGTGTATATTGAACAATGGTTCTTCTCCGGCAGGATATAGCTCCCTGTAGAAATTTTTATAATCATCATCTTTAAGATCAGCAGGTTTGAGTGTCCATGCAGGTTTTGTATTATTTATGATTTTTGCTTTTCCTGTCTCTACCATCTTGCCGTCTTTCCACTCTTTCTCAATGCCGAAAGCAATATCCACGGGCAGGAATTTGCAGTATTTTTTAAGAAGCTGTTCGATCCTGCTCTCCTCAAGAAACTCTTTTGACTCCTTATCAATATAGAGAATGACATCTGTTCCTATGTTCTCCTTTTCAACCTCCTCTATCGAAAACTCGGGACTTCCATCACAGCTCCACTTAACAGCCTGCGCACCATCCTGATAGGATTTTGTAATAACTTCAACCTTATCAGACACCATAAATGATGAATAGAATCCAAGACCGAAATGTCCGATTATCGAATTTATCTGGTCTTTATATTTATCAAGAAAATCGTTGGCGCTGGAAAAAGCGATCTGGTTAAGGTATTTATCCACCTCCTCTTTTGTCATTCCCAAACCCCTGTCGGAGACAATTATTGTCTTTTTCTTCTTATCGAATGATACTCTGATCGTTGTATCATCAAGGGCACCTTTATAATCGCCTACAGAAGCAAGTGTCTTAAGTTTCTGTGTGGCATCAACAGCATTTGAAATGAGTTCACGAAGAAAGATCTCATGGTCAGAATAGAGAAATTTTTTAATAATCGGGAAAATGTTCTCAGTAGTTACTCCAATTTTACCGGTTTGCATATCTTATAGTTTTATGGTTTAACATGAATAATCAGGCCTCACCATTCAAAAGATGTGCCGTTGATTAACAACTGACAAATAGTCACAAAGCAACTGATCAGAAATACTGAGGAAATTTAAAATATGCCAGTAAGGTAAGAAGAGCTGACACAATAATGAATATGAACAGAGCATATAACGAAATGTTTCTTCTTTTTTTGAATACACCTATATTATGCTCACTGATAAGTTTTTTAACTGTATTATGAATGCGGAGAATTGAATTGGCGTTCTTGGGAATAAAGGCATCAATATTATACTTTACAGCCTTCTTAATATCTTCCATCTTATCCGGTGGTCCAACAAGAATGAGTCCTGTCCTGTTGTCAATCTTTTTTATCTCAATTGTCATCCTGTCGATCATTGAGATCTGTTCTTTATTGTCGTGCAGAGCCAGAATAGCTATTTTGCAGAAGTTGTTTTCCCTCACCTTTTCAAGGTGATCTATCAATTCTTCCCTTGTGGGAAAAGAGACAACTGAATACCTGGAAGTATCTGAGAATCTTTTCTTAACATCCTCAGAGAAAGCTCTGTGGTCGTCGAAACAGAAGATATATGTTTTAACACTTACAGCCATAGATTTAAAAAGTGACTAAAGTGACTAAAGTTAATACAAATGTAATTCTTTTAACTTCAGCTCACTCTAAACTTTAGTTCACTCTAAACTTTTTTACTCCTTATTCCTGGCATCAACATTAATCTTTAAAATCCATTTCCCCTTTTCAAAGTCATATGAATCAGTCGAATAATCCGGTCCGTAAAATTGCCGGTTATTAACGGGAGAAGGTTTGATGGGTACCAGGTGGTCGAAAACAATTGATTTATCGGAAGTGAATCTAAGCGACATCGATGCGGTTACTGCATATTCCATAACTGCCCTGTAGCTGTATGTATCTCCGTCAGCAAACCATTTTCGTCCGAATATTATAGTCCCGTCGCCGGCAAATTCCATTACATCGATTATTTTTTTTGATATCAATGGATTTCCAAAATCAATCCCCAGAACAATCCAGAACATTTTATCCCCGTCGATACATGGACGCATATCATAATATAGTGCTCCATACCAGTTTGAACTTGTATATGTTGTATCTTTTTTTATCGGTGCATCATTATATCTGGCAGAGAGAAAATTAATATTATTCTTTTTACCCTTCTCATCTTTTCTTATAATGTAAGAATAGTACTTACCCGGATTACTCCGCAAGACCGCGTTCCAGGTGACAATCTTTAAGGCAGAGTCGGGGGAGGTAATTTGTCCGAGATACCTCAGATTGTCGAATTTATGATTAAAAATCGTGTCTGTCCTGACATACCAGTCGATAACCCCGTTTATGGAGTCATAAATCTGAATCCGGGAATTATCATCGTTATTATCAGTAAGCCGGCTGAAAAGAGTCTCAAGTAAAACCGATGCAGAATCCAAAGACTCCTGACCGTTTACTTTTAAAGCCGGGCTTAGGAGGTATATTATAATAAGGTATCTGAAAAATCGTTTCATTTCCTTTCTGCGTTTATCCCTGCAGCATCAAGCAGTTTTTTCAGCCTGTTACATGCTTCAGCTATTTCATCCTCAGCTATTATAAGCGGAGGAGCAATTCTGAAAGCATCGCTGCAGAAAAGAAAATAATCAAGAATCAGGCCATAATCAGGAGCATGAGCGATTACATAATGAATAAAATCCGGATTTTTGAGCTTAACAGCCATTAGAAGGCCCTCTCCTCTCACCTCAGAAATATGAGGATGAATCAGTTCTTTTTTAAAGAGTTCTGCTTTAGGAATTGATTTTTCAACATACCCTCCTTCGATTATAACATTGAGGGCAGCAAGTCCGGCAGCACAACAGACAGGATGACCTCCAAAAGTTGTGATATGTCCAAGAACAGGATTTGAGATCAGTACCGACATTATCTCCTTGGATGATATGAATGCACCAAGCGGCATTCCGCCTCCAAGAGCTTTTGCCAGCAGAAGAATATCGGGAACAACCCTGAACCGGTCGATGGCAAACATGAAACCTGTACGTCCAAAACCGGTCTGGATCTCATCAAAAATCAGCAAGGCACCTGCAGATGTACATTTGTCTCTCAGTTTCTTCAGGAAATCATTTTCAGGATAAATTATACCGCCTTCTCCCTGAACAGGCTCAACAATAACACATGCAACTGAAGTGTCAATAATATCTAATGCTTTCTCATCATTGAAACTGATCTGGAAAACATCGGGCATCAGTGGTCTGAAAGAGTTTCGGTAAAGCTCGCTTCCCTGAACACTGAGTGCTCCATGTGTGCTTCCATGGTAAGCATTTTTAAAAGAGATTATCCGGCCCCTACCTGTATATCTTTTAGCCAGCTTTAGGGCCCCTTCCACTGCTTCACTTCCTGAGTTAACAAAGTAGCAACTGTTCAGTGAAGACGGAAGTATTCCGGTAAGTTTTTCAGCATATCTCACCTGAGGAGACTGGATTATTTCTCCATAGACCATCAGGTGCATATATTGGTCAGCCTGGCTTTTAACAGCCTCAACAACGGCGGGATGACTATGTCCGGTATTGCTAACCGACACCCCTGATATCAGGTCCATATACTCTTGTCCGTCGGGACCAAACATATATATTCCTTTTGCACTGACAATCTCGATCATCATAGGTGATGGTGAAGTCTGTCCAAGATGCTGCAGAAAGATCTGACGATTGGTAAGCATGTAAATCAGTAGAAATTATCTTGCCATCACATTTATATCATTCAGGAGGGAGTCTCTGAATGATTTCCCGACCGGAATACTTTTAAGGGAACCGCCTACATTGATATCGAGGGAATTCTCCTTAATAGTCTGGATCATGCTTTTATTAATAATGAATGATCTGTGCACCCTGATGAATACTCCTGAAGGCAACTGATTTTCAATTGCTTTCATAGTAAAATGTATTGTAAATTTATCATCATTGGTATTCAGGGTAACATAATTTTCAAGTGCTTCGATATAGATAATATCTCTCAGTTTAAGTTTAACAAGCGATGAACCTTTTTTAATAAATATTTCCTCGTCGCCTGAGCTGGTACCTTCTTTGCGGGAGAAATATCTGACAGTTTTATCAACTGCTTTGCAGAAACGTCCGTAAGTGACAGGTTTGAGCAGATAGTCAACAACATTAAAGTCGAATGCCTTCATTGCATATTCCTCTGCTGAGGATACTATTATAATATTAGGAGGAAAGTCAAGGCTTCCGATAAAATCAAAACCGTTCATTTCAGGCATCTCGACATCGAGTATAATAAGCTCGATATCATGTCTTTTAGTTAGAATATTTCGTGCTTCAACTGCATCGCTGAATGAACCTATAAGATTGAGGGATGTTGATTTGCCAACGTATCCCTCAAGGATTTTACAGCTTAGTTTGTCATCATCGACAATAATGCAGTTCATGCTTTACGGTTTAGACAATAAGTTTCACGATCAAAAATAATAAAAACATTCACATTTTAGGTGTCACAGGGGCTAAAGTTAAAATTCTTTTAGAAAAAGAATCAGAATTGTGATTAATTTCATCTAAACATGATATGGCTGTTTTAATGAGCCGGGAATAATGAAATAAAAAAAGGGGTGTAAAAACACCCCTCAGCAATCTCAATCAGTTAAGATTAAAGACCTTTGTTAAGAGCAGGAGCTGCTTTGAATTTTACAACCTTCTTAGCAGGAACGTTAAGTTTAGCGCCAGTACGTGGGTTACGAACCACTCTTGCACTTCTCTTGTCAACTTTAAATGTACCCATGCCCGGGAGCTGGATTCTCTGACCTTTTTTCATTGCTTTTCCGAAAGAGGTAACAAATGCGTTTAATGATTTGCCAGCATCTTTGATAGAAAGTCCTGCCTCAGCAGCGATTGCATTAACTAATTCTTTTTTTGTCATGATGAAAAATTTAAAGGGTTAGACCAATCTTACTAATTGAATACAAATTTATTTTTTTTAAATTCATACGCAAATTTATTTTTCCGTTTTTCCACAAATAGTGCCACTTTAAGGTTAAAATGGCACTTTTTTTGGATGAAAGTTGCGTTTTGGTCAAAATGTCGCAACTTCTCACCAGTCGCTGACTTCAGAGTTTTATTTTCATTTTTTTGTTCATATCCTGTTAACAAAAATTGCAACATGTTGATTATTAGTTAGTTACAATATTTTTTCAAAAAAATATTGTAAAAACAAAAAAATACTATCTTTGCGGCGGAGAAATGGCAGAGCGGTCGAATGCGGCGGTCTTGAAAACCGTTGAACTGTTACCACGGTTCCGGGGGTTCGAATCCCTCTTTCTCCGCCAAAGCAATCTGATCAAATCCCGCTTTCGCGGGATTTTTTATTTACGGGAAACCAAGCGAAGCTAGCTTCAGCGAAGGTTTTTCGTAAATAAAAATACCTGAAAGGTTTGATCAGATTGCTTTGAAGCCTCCCTCACAGGGAACGCGAGAGAAGCGAGCAATCCCTCTTTTTGCGCTTTGAGCTCAGGCATATAATGGTGGATTGTCATTTAAATTTTACTGTCAGACCGAAATTGACTTTGTTCTGAACAGGTTGACTAAAGAAATGAAAGGGATTTAAAGGCACAGTGTAGAATTTACCGTAATAATACTCGCTAAAAAATCCAAGGTGTTTAAACAAATAGACTGTTGCCCCGGCACCAAGACAATGTTCTTCATAGCTTTTTGAGGATTTTATTGTGATACCACCAAGCTTTCCGGTAATATACAGATCAAACCTAAAATCATCCTTTTTAATTAAATAAGGGAGCAGCTGAAAATTACAGTTGACACCATAAATGAATGCACCTTTTTGATACCCCCCCCATCCCGTTGGTGATATTTGTTCCCACATCTGAATCCTTGAGTATCCTCCATAAATTCCTGCTTCAATATTATTAAAAAATCCATAGTTCAGTTCAAGGTTATATCTTTTGTTTCTGTACGGATCATATTTCGCCCCTCTTCCCGAAGAGATTGAATAACCTGCTTTAATATTCCAGCGATCCTTAATGTATGAACCTCCTGAGGCAGACACTCTCTGTTTTTCCAAATTTGCTTTTTCAAGAGCGATCGCTATCGCAGATGCCTTTCGGGATTTCCTTGCTAAAGGATCAAAATATACTTTATAGGATACAGAAGGCATAATGGGAAATAAACTCAACTGGTAAAGTGATAATGGCTTGAAGTCATGATTCCATTGAGGATTGTAAAGATCCATCGATTTATCAGTATTGTAATAGTAGAAAACAGGGTTGTGCCTGTTATAAAGGTTGTATATGGAGAAATTCCAATCAACTTTATTATATCTCCGGTTATAATGGGACCAGGTTAATCCGATATCCAGCCTGTGATAATCTTTCATTCTGGCTCCATTTCTTTCACCATATATCAATCCCTCATAATAGAAATCAGCACCCTCCATATCATTTGTCACAGATGGGATATACTGTCTGCCGATTGCTTGAGTATAGGGCAAGCCGGACTGATAAACCCAAACCAGATTAAGGTTGAGATTATCACCAATTTTGCGATTCAGGTTCAAAGAGAGATTATTGGGACGGTTATAATCAAACATATATTGCTTTCCGTCATTTATGTTTGGGAATTGCCTTGTTGTCAATGAGTAAACATAACTGATGAATCCTGTCCAGTTTCCGGAATTCTTCTTGACCAAGACCTCAATACCCGTTGATCTTCCCTTCCCCCCTGTTTCGACCTTTGAAATCCAGTTCTCATCACCCATCAGGCTGGTGTATCCGTCTTTGTATGTGGAGAGATTGTACATATCCTTATAATAGAGGCTAAGTTCGGAAGAGAACTTTCCACTCATGAACGAACCATTCCATCCTATAGTCAGCTGGTCAGATTTAGCAGGAGGGATCTTTTTGCCGGATGGTATCCAGACTTCATTATTCCATATGCTCCCGGTAGTGAACACAAGATGAGAATATTGTGAAACCTTCATGTAGCTGAAGCTGATGGAATGATTTTCTGAAAATCGCAGATCCGCATTCAGTCTCGGCTCAAAGGAAAGATCTGGAAATCCTCTGGTAAGATGGTTGATGAACCTGAAACCAGGGGTAACTGACCATTTATCTTTGAGGATGAATTTGTTGTCAGCGTAGATGGCTGTTTCTAATGAATTTACAGGTTCTGTTGGGTACTGAACTGCCTGAGTAGAATTGTATGTTTCATTTGGAATCAAAGAGAGCCAGGAAGATTGAATTCCGAAATCTGCAAACCAGCTTTCAGATACAGTAAATTTTAAAGCCGACCTGAAGGACAGATCCCTGACTGCAGATTTGTAACTTTGCCTGTGCGTAGTCGAGGTATCCGGTTCCTGTAAAGTGTAATTCATGAACTCCTTTAACCTGTATCGGGTGAAGGATATGTTGCTTGATGAAAATAACCTTGGAGATACTATTTTATTATATTTTGCCGAAATGAGCCAGTTTCCCCATATGTCACCCATTCTGTACTTCTCCTTCTTCAAGGACCAATAATTAAGGTAATCATCTCCCTGATAAAAGTTTAAGCTTAGACTGTTCTTATTATCTGGTTTCCAGGAAAATTTACCATTGAAATCATGAAAACCGTATGCAATAATATAATCACCGGCTGTATACTGGGTAAGCTGGATCAATGCCATCAAAGGATCGAACAGGGTTTTTCTTGCCCCTACAATAAAGCTTGAATTCTTAATTCCTGCCGGTCCTTCAAAATTGAAAGACAAATCTGTTATACCTGCACTAAACGATCCCTTATAGGCAGAGTAATCACCTTCCTTTTGGGTTATATCCATTACAGAGGAAAGTTTCCCCCCGTATCTCGAAGGAAATCCACCTTTATAGACATCGATATTGTTAATCATCTCAGGATTGAAAACAGACATGAATCCGCCAAGGTGATTGACATATATGATTGGGACATTATCGAAAAGGTAAAGGTTCTGCCCCGGATCCCCACCCCTGACAATCATGAGGCTGGATCCTTCCTTTTGTGAACTTATTCCAGGCAGAAGCTGAAGGGTTTTGATTACATCTGGTTTTCCTCCCAAAGAAGGGGTTTGCGTCATCTGGACATAGTTCAGGGTTGAGATATTACTATTTATTTTCCTCTGTGCATTTATTGTTACCTCAGCCAGTTGTTCAATATCCTCTGATAACGCAATTTCAAGAATCGTATCATTACCTGTATTCAGATTCAAAACCAGGTCTTTATATCCAATAAATGAGACTTTCAATGAAGTACCATTCTGAACCACCAGGTTAAAATATCCATTGTAATCTGATGTTGTACCATTTGATGTTCCTGCCTCAGTTATGAATGCTCCTATCAATCGCTCTCCATCTTCCCTGCTTTTTACAAATCCTGAAACATTAATCTTTTGTTGAGCATTTATTGAGGAGCTCAGTAATAGAAAGATGATGATGTTTTGAATGATCTTTCGCATTTAATCAGAATTTAGGAAATAATGTATCTGATATTACTACTGAATATCCTGCAAATATTCCATAGCCGCCGGGAATATTTGAGAATAAAGGAAATGCATTTGTTGAGGCTGCTAGGAATTCAGGAAACCTGCCCTTTTCATATAAGTGCTTCTGTTTGACAAACCGGTAATAGTCACCACTGCAGGAACGCAGTTCTATTATCATTGGATACAATGAGGTATGATATGGCTCATTCCCACTAAAGCCGGCTGATCCCGTGAAATAATTAATTGTCATTGTATAAACCGAATCTCTTATGATCTCATTACTGAAGATGGTCAAAGGAAGCCCTTCGTTCAATAAGACAGGATCGGTTATCTTCTTCAGAGTAGCTAACCTTTCATATCCGAATTGGAACGTTCTTATTACTATTTCATAATATTGTCTTTCAGCCGGATTTGTTTTAAATGATAATGTTACGGATGGATAAATCATGCCCTCTTCATCTTTCCCGGCATTACTGGTATGGATAATATTGAATATTGGTGAAGGAGAAGGCAGAATTTCGTTACAGGTAATTGACTTGTAACCAGGTATATTTACTTCCAGTTTATAAGATCTCAGTGGCTCAACAACCGATGAAGAAAAATATATCCCATTCTCATCAGGGAAAAGGTTTTCTGCATAATTTCCGTCGATATAAAGTGAGATATCTGCATCCTTGACCAAAGTCAGCTGGTTTGTATCAAGCTTTTCAGCTAATGATATATGAACTTTCACAGGTTCTCCGGCAATAATGATACGATTTACGGCAGGAACGGGAGTAAATCCCGGGAATTCATCAGTTACAATCTCTCTGCAGGAATAATGAGTTAAGAGTATCAGAAGAGCGACAAAAAACAAGCTACGCATTTACTACAGTTTTGACTTAACTTATAAATATATAACATTTTAAAATCAAATAAGCTGAAATTTGTCAACTCACATAAAAATTCATGCGTTGAATTTTTTCATTCTGGCACTGTGAAGTGAATGAATCTATCTTTCGCCGAAGGATATTGATGTCGCAGTGAGCAATTCCGATTATTGTTGATAATTATTTCAATAATCCCTTATACATCTCACTGAATATCCGTTATGGGCGTTGCCAGGTAAGCGGATGGCTGATCCTGAGTAAGCATCCATAACATAAACTATATTATAATATTCCTTATTATATATTCCAAAATCAGAACACCACCACGATCCGGTGATTCCAACTGAATTAAATCCATAACAGAAATTAGTGGTTCCTCCCGGCAGAGCTCTGAAACCAAATTCGTCAGTAGCTTCAGCATTTGGACCTGACCAATGGGTTGTTCCTGTTTCTTTCAGTTTGCCGCCGGCAAACCTATCGCCTCCAAGGAAGGTGATGAGTGTGGACCATTCTTTATCGGAAGGAACATGCCAGCCTGTAGGGCAAACATTTCTGTCATATGGAGCCCATGCCTTTGAAACAGCATTATAATTGTAGAGAGCACCATATTCTTCTTTATACTCTTCTTTATTATTATACCATGCATAAACAGAAAGTCTGCTATCCTGATAATCATTTGTTATGTTTACTAAAGGGGTCTTGTCATTGAACTTTGTTGTTTTCAGGTTTTCCGCCATCCATGTTTGTGTGCCTATTTTAGTTGTTTTATATACATTTTCATCGACATCGCTAACAGTTGCACCATCGACATGTACAGTAAACTTTATTTCATTTCCGTAACCTGTGCCTGCTTCATCGGTGGCAAAAGCACGCAGATAATAAGTAGTTCCGGGAATAAAACCAGAGCTACTCAAATAAAAGTTTTGACCATCGAGATTATCAGTGACTTTTTTTTCTGAATTTATTTCCGGTTCTGGCGAAGTGCTCCAGCAAATTCCTCTTTCTGAGATTGTTCCGCCATAAAAAGCAGTAATATAACCACCTGTTTTTATAGTAGTCTGGTTTTCAAACGATATACAGTAAGTAGAAACGTCCGGTTTAAAAATCATACGGGTTTTAAATGTCACCTCATTTCCATATCCGGTTTCGGCACTGTTGGAGGCGTAAGCTCTCAGGTAATATGTTGTTCCAGGAATGAGATTGGTAATGTCTTTGTGAAATGGTCCTCTTCCACTGCCCCCTTTAGCAACATTGTCTGCTGTTGTTGGATTTCCTTTAGTGTTCCAGCAAATTCCTCTTGCAATAATTGGATCTCCTCCATCATCAGTAATATTACCGCCTGAGGCAGCGGTTACATATTCAATATCAGTCACATCCTGTGTTGTAACGGTTGGTACTCCAGGTCCTTTTCTGCAAGACTGCAGAGAGAGTAAGAGAATAGTTAAAACAAATATGTATGTCCAGTGAGTTCGCATTCAATCTTTCAAAGAGTACCTTAAATATACTTAGTTTTAGTATTTCGTGAGATTCCTGATCCTCAACATCAGATCCTCAACATTAACCTGCTTACTTGTGTACTTGACAATCAGATCACCATCCTTATTATATAGTGTCATAAAAGGGAAAAGCATAATATCATAATAGTTCCTTACAAACAGACTGCTGCCTTCCGTTCCCACATAAATATTCGGATACTTTCCTAAATTATTTTTAGCAACATACTGAACTACCTGTTCTACAGGCTGATAGGTAATCATAGCAATTGATACATTTTTAAGTTCCTCACTCCGCTCCAGCATTTCCTTTGTCAGTTTCTGGCATTCATCACAGTCAGGTGAAAAATAAATGAGTACTATCGGCTTGCCAAGAGGCAAATACTGAGCCTTGAAGACTTTCCCGTTAGCCTGCATCATCTGAAAAGGAGGAATCTTATTTGGTTGAGACGAAAGTGTTGAGGTAGTTAACAGTCCAGCCAGTAACATTAAGAATATGATAACCTGCTTTTTCATCTTATATATTTTTTGCATCAGGCATTTACAATTAGGTCACATCTACAGGAAGGTATTGATTGCCATCAGTACCAATGGCAGGGTAACAATACTAATAATAGTTGAAACAAATACATTACCTACAGCCAGCTGATCGTCGGCACCAAGCTCTTTTGCCATTATAACAACACTTGCCATACAGGGCATTGCAACCTCAAGAATGATCACAGACGCGACAAGCTTATCGGGTGCAAGACCGAAAACAGAAGCAAACAAAACGAAAACAGCTATTAGCAGTGCCGGGATCAAAATCAGCCTGTTGAAGCTGATAATATAAAGACTCTTCTTTCTAAGTAACCCACCCACACTTGAGAAAGCCAGCATCGCTCCTATGTATAGCATGCAGAGCCAGGTGTTCGCAGCACCCAGTGCCGAAAAAGGAGTAACAATTATATCCGGAAGTTTCAATGAAAAAATAAAAAACAGAAATCCGGTAACGGTCGCTATAGTATTGATATTAATTACCCTCAGAATACTTTTTTGCCACGAAACTCCATTGCCATATGTTAGAACAACTACCCCGATTGTCCACATAATAATATTGGCAATTAGCTGGAACATGCTCGCATATAGAAGTCCTTCAGATCCGTATAATGCGTAAATCAGTGGAAAACCAAGGAAAATAATATTGCCGAACATTGAATGTGCTTTAAAAACAGCAGCCTCCCTCCCTTTTATTCTGAACATTCTTGCAGTTAACCAGCCAGCCAACAACATAAAGAGGATTACTGTTCCACTTATTGTCAACACTAAAAGACTATTAGTCAGCAATTTAGGAGTTACATCCAATTTAAGAAAATTAGTGAAAAGCATAAGAGGAAGAGAAATATTAAAGATCACCTTCGACAACATATCTTTCGACTCCGGCGTAATTACTCTGAACTTTGCAGCTATTGCACCGATAATTACAACAATTGCAAGGATAATGATCTGAGATATTATGATTTTTGTCTCCAAAATTATTAAGTGTAACAGATACATTTATTAACCTTCCCAAAGATAGCACGTTTAGTGTTACTCAAAAAAAGAAAAATCAATCTTATAAATACTGAACCAAAATCACTTTTTTTTGTTTGATTTTATAAAACCATCAGACCTGATGAACTTCACAAAACCCTTATTAAAATTCTTTAGTGTACTTGCAATATTCCTATCAATTAGTTCATGTATCAGAAAGCCCTTGAGGTTTCAGGAGATCAATTCATCTCATTCCGGAATACATTTCAATAACCTGATTATAGAGAATGACTCAGTAAACCAGCTGGATAACGGGAATGTATTTAACGGAGGCGGTGTCGGAATTGGTGATTTCAACAACGATGGCTTTCCTGATATTTTCTTTACAGGTAACCTGGTGTCGTGCAAACTATATTTAAATGACGGTGACTTTTCTTTTAAGGATGTAACTGAAACTGCAGGAGTAACCGGTGAAGGAAAATGGTGCAGGGGTGTTGCAGTAGTTGATATCAACAATGACGGATTTCAGGATCTTTATGTGTCATCCACAATTTGGAACGATTCGGAGAAGAGAAAAAATATACTTTATGTGAATCAGGGTACAGATAGCAGGAATATACCGCATTTTAAAGATATGGCGGCTGCGTACGGACTTGATGATGATTCTCACACAACACAGGCTGCCTTCTTCGATTATGACAATGACGGTGACCTTGATGTTTACCTCA
Organism: Bacteroidales bacterium; assembly: GCA_016709865.1. NCBI lineage: Bacteria > Pseudomonadati > Bacteroidota > Bacteroidia > Bacteroidales > Bacteroidales bacterium. Next base: position 137,052 of record JADJLX010000005.1, on the reverse strand, counting down.
CTGTAAACGAAATAAATGACCGTAATTCACCCTTTGTTTTCAGACCTGTAATCAGGGACGGATCTAATTCAAGTACAGGCAGATTATACCGGAATGACCTGGATGCTAAACTGAAACATCCGGTATTCACAAATGTCTCAAAGCATGCGGGAATTCAAACAGAAGGATATGGTAATCAGGCTAGTATAACTGACATCAATCAGGATGGATGGAAAGATATCTATGTCTCAAACGACTACCTTATGAATGATCTTCTCTGGATCAACAACAGAAACGGCACTTTCTCGGAACGTATAGCTTCAGCATTCAGACATACATCAAACAGCGCAATGGGTAATGATGCAAGTGATATAAATAATGACGGTCTCATTGATTTTATAACACTTGACATGAATCCGGAAGACAATTACCGCAAAAAGATGATGCTCCCTCCTTCAAGCTATCAGTTCTTCCAGAATTCCGACAGGTACGGTTATAGCTACCAGTATACCAGGAACACACTGCAGCTTAATCAGGGATCAATCCCATCAGCCCAGGACTCATCAGATATTCCAGTTTTCAGCGAAATAGCATATTTTGCCGGAGTGGAAGCTACAGACTGGAGCTGGACTCCATTGCTGTTTGACTCTGATAACGACGGATATAACGATCTTTTCATTGCTAACGGGTTTCCAAAAGATATAACTGACCACGATTTCGGGATGTTCCGGAGCAAGGCCTGGCTTACCACTCCCAAGGCAGATATCCTGAAACAGGTACCTGAGGTAAAAATCCACAATTACCTATATAAAAATAATGCTGACCTTACTTTCTCAGATAAGTCAGCAGAATGGGGATTATCAGATCCCACATTCTCAAATGGTGCGGCATATGCTGATTTTGACAACGACGGAGATCTTGACCTTGTGATAAACAATATAAATGACGAAGCTTCTTTATACAGGAATAATTCAACAGATATCGATCCTCTGAAAAGCAATTATCTGCATGTTAAACTCATTGGGGATTCCCTGAACAGAAATGGTCTGGGAGCTCTGATTTATCTTTATTTTGGTAATGGTAAAATGCAGGTCCGGGAAAACAATCCTTACAGAGGCTACATTTCAACTTCCACAGTAATATCTCACTTTGGACTGAGAGATCAGGCAACTGCTGATTCACTTATAATTAAATGGCAAAGCGGTAAAGTCCAGAAACTAATCAATGTTACTGCAAATCAGCTTATTGAAGTCAATATTAAAAATGCAGATATTTATGATTCTGTTCCAGTCAGGGAGAAGTCAGAAAATGCATTGTTCAGTGATGTTACAGGATCTGTTAAGATCAGCCATAATGATAAAGAAGAAGATTTTGTCGATTTCAATATCCAGAAACTGCTGCCGCATAAGTTATCGGAATACGGACCATCGCTTGCATCGGGAGATATTGACGGGAATGGTCTGGATGATATAGTTACCGGTGGATCAGCAAAGAACAGTGCAATGCTGTTTCTTCAGAAAAGCGAAGGGACATTCACGCAGAGGCAACTTCTTAATGATGGAATTATTTCTTCAAAGAAGTGGGATGATATGGGAATCCTGTTATTTGATGCAGATGGTGATGGAGATAAGGATCTATATGTTTCATCGGGAGGATATGAAAATGAATCTGGTTCAAAAGCTTATCAGGACCACTTTTATATCAACAACGGGAAGGGGATTTTTACTGAAAGAGATGATGTTTTCCCGGAGAACTTTACAAGCAAAGCATGTGTAAGGGCGGCAGATTTTGACAGGGATAACGACCTTGATTTGTTTATTTCAGGAAGGGTTGATCCCTGGAACTATCCAAAGCCTGTGTCGAGCTATTTATTCAGAAATGACTCTGATAATGGAACCGTTAAGTTCACTGATATTACAAAAGAAGTCGCCCCCATGATGTCAGATTTAGGGATGGTATGTGATGCCCTGTTTACTGATTATAATAATGACGGATGGAGTGATCTTGTTCTGGCCGGGGAGTGGATGCCTGTTACATTTCTGAAAAATGTGGACGGAAAGTTTATAAATGCTACAAATGAGACTGGCACCGTAAGTCTTTCCGGATGGTGGAATTCAATTACCTCCGGTGACTTTGACAACGATAGTGATATTGACTACGTAGTTGGGAACCTTGGTTTGAATTCTTTTTACAGAGCATCTGAGAAACACCCGGTTTCAATAATTTCCGGCGACTTTGATAATAATGGTAATTACGATGCATTCCCTGCTCTGTATATAACAAGCAGTCAGACAGACACTTCGAAAAAAGCATATCCGGCATTTGGCAGGGATGATGCTGTGAAACAGATGATCAAAATGCGATCAGGTTTTCAGAACTATAAGTCATATGCCATAGCAACAATTGATAAGCTTTTTACTGAAAACCAGTTTAATGAAGCTTTGAAACTCAAGGCTACTGAGTTCAGATCATCGTTATTCAGAAATGATGGGAATGGGAAGTTCAGTGTAATTAACCTGCCTGCTGAAGCACAGTTATCAGCTGTCAATGGTATGGTTGCAGATGATTTTGATGAAGACGGTAATATTGATCTCCTCATTAACACAAATGATTACAGCACCGATGTACTCACAGGCAGATATGATGCGTTAAGCGGATTATTTCTAAAAGGTAACGGTAACGGAGAATTTACTCCTCTCTCAATTTCTGAAAGCGGAGTCTACGTTCCCGGTAACGGGAAAGCACTGGTTAAACTCAGAGGTGCCAAAGGAAATTACCTTGTGGCTGCCTCACAGAACCGCGGTCCGGTTAAAATATTTGAACTAAATGCTGAAACTGACATTTTTCCGCTTAGAGATGATGATATAAGTGCTGAAATAAGATATAAAGACGGGAAGGTTCAGAGACAGGAATTCTATTATGGAAATTCGTTTTTATCACAATCAGCCAGGTTCTTAAAGGTAGGGAGAGGGGTTAAGGAGGTGACGATAACTAATTCAAAGGGGTTGCTTCGTCGTTCCTCCTCGCAATGAGGGACACGGAATTGGGACTCTGAGGTTAAAAAGCGTAGAGCGTAAAGCGTAGAGAAAGGAGAAAGGAGAAAAATATTAAGTACAATATATTCGATGGAAAAAATTAAACTCTTTACAATTATTGTAGTATCACTTTTTGTGATAAGTGGCTGCAGTCAGAAGAAAACTGTTCTGTTATCTGATACTGAAATACTCCATCAGAATCAGGATAAGCTCACGCAGATAATAATTTATGATGTTTTTACTCCGCCTGTTGCAAGCAGGCTATATGTTTATACATCGCTTGCATCGTATGAAGCCATCAGGTTTAACAAGCCCGGAGCGCCTTCAATTACAGCAAAACTCAACGGGTTCGGGGCAATGCCAGTTCCTGAGGAGGGAAAGAGCTATAACTTCACTCTGGCGGCTACGACAGCATTCTTTAATGTTGTAAGAAATGTGAAAGTCTTCTCTGTTGATTCATTAATAAGTTATGAAGAATCAATATACAATGGTTTTAAAGAAACACTGGATGAGGAAGTATACAACCGATCCACAGCGTTCGGCGACAGTGTGGCAAATGTGATCCTGGAAAGAGCCAATATGGACGGGTACCTGGCTTCAAGAGGAAAAGCCAAATATCTTGGCAGCAACGAAAAGGGAAAATGGCGGCCAACCCCACCTGATTATCTCGATGGGATCGAGTGGTGCTGGAACACTATGAAACCACTAGTAATGGATTCAGCTTCAATGCTTAAGCCATCACCTCCTCCCACATTTGATATGGATACTACAGCATTTTTTTACAAAGCTCTTAAAGAAGTATATGACATTAATAAAAATATTACACAGGAACAGATGGATATTGCACGTTTCTGGGATGATAACCCTTTTGTAATTGAACATTCCGGTCACATGATGTTCGGCAATAAAAAAATAACACCGGGAGGTCACTGGATGGGAATCTGTGCAATCGCCTCAAAGAAAGCAGATGCCGATGAGGTAATGACGGCAAAGGCATATGCCTACACTTCCCTGGCATTATATGAATCCTTTATATCGTGCTGGGATGAGAAATACCGTAGCAGCTATATCAGACCAGTGACAGCAATAAATGAATCTTTCGATCCATTATGGCTGCCATTTCTGCAAACTCCTCCCTTTCCGGAATATACCAGCGGACACAGCAATATATCTGCCTGTTCTGCAACAGTGCTTACTTCACTCTTTGGTGAGAATTTTGAATTTCAGGATACCAGCGATCTGAAGTATATCGGAATGGAACGTCATTTCAATTCATTTAATGAAGCAGCTGCAGAAGCTTCGATAAGCAGGGTATACGGTGGAATTCATTACAGATTCACTGCAGACACGAGTGCAGCACAGGGTAACAGGCTCGGGGAACTCATAATTGAAAAACTTAAACAGTAAAATATCAGATCTTTATCCTCAGGGTGCACGGATATTTTACAAAATGAACTATTTTTAAAGAAACTGAAAAAGATGTCAGATAAGAGAGAGTATCCGGAGAAAATGATAGCTGTTTTTACTGAGAAACAGGGAGGTCCCTTGGTTGTCAGGGAAGTTGAGATTCCAAAACCCGGACCGGGTGAAGTCCTTGTAAAGATAGCTGCGGCCCCGATCAATCCTTCTGATCTTGCAAGGGTCAGAAATATGGATACTGATCTCGATATATTTATTCCGGGACTCGAAGGAAGCGGTACGGTTGTAGCTGCAGGTAAAGGTCTGTTGCCACGGTTATGGTTTGGGAAAAGAGTTGCCTGTACTCATCATGGTATCAGAGGAACCTGGGCTGAATATATGTTAACCTCTGCAGCAATGTGTTTTCCGTTGAAAAATAAAGTAAGCTTCGAACAGGGATCGATGACACTTGTCAATCCGCTTACTGCAATTGCCTTTATGGAGATTGCTGAAGCCGGAAAGCACAGGGCTATTATAAACAATGCTGCGGCCAGTGCGCTTGGACGGATGGTGGAGCTGCTTGCAGCTAAGAAAGGAATACCTGTTATTAATCTGGTTAGAAACAGTGAACACGTTGCGACACTTATAAAGAAGGGCTCAAAATATGTCTTAAATACTTCAGATCCATCATTCATTGAAACCCTTGGAAATCTGTCGAATGAGCTTCATGCCACTCTTATGTTTGATTCAGTCTGCGGAAAAGAACTGCCGGAAATGATAAAAGTGCTTCCGCCAAAGAGTGCAGTATATATTTATGGGAACCTTACAGGTGCAGAACATATAAATGTTAATCCAAGAAGCCTGATAGACAATAACATAACAGTATCCGGATTCTTTCTTGGAAGACGGGCTGGTGAAAATGGAATGATTAAGAATATGAAGAACCTCCGTAAAGTAGGAAGTCTGATGAGCGGCGATCTGACAATCAAAATACAGGGCAGATTTCCGCTCATAAGAGCGCAAGAGGCTGTCGACACATACCTGAAGAATATGTCTGCGGGGAAAGTTTTGCTTATGCCTAACCAGGGGAAGTATTGAATATGTGTCGTAGAAGTTTCCCCTCCTTTTGAAGGAGGGGTGGCCGGACCACTTTTTAATTACGATATAAATGCTGATACCGGCCGGGGTGGTTGATTTCAGAAGTGAACTTGTTCCTAAGTGATCTAAAGGATTTTATAATTTTCATGTTAAGGATGTGTTGGTTTTTCGTACTAAAAAAGTAAGAAGAAATCAGAGAATCAACCACCCCGGTCGGGAAATAAAATACTGTATATATAAGATAATCAATCATCCCGACCACCCCTCCTTCAAAAGGAGGGGAAACTTTTATATTCTGATTCTCATTCAACACCAAAGCTAAAGTTGACTGCTCTGCCCTCTCCCCCTCAAAATAATATCTTTGAGGCTCCACCAACTACAGGTATTGTAATTGAAGTTTTATCAATATCGACAGTAAGTTTTGTGCCCGGTTGCGGATGAAGTGTAAATTCCTTGTCACTGGAGAAGATCATTAAAACAATCTGTTTCCCTGCCGGTATTATCTGGTCGTCGGGCTCGAGTTCGAAGGTCATGTCATAAAACTTACCCGGAACCAGCGGTTCACTCTCAGTCAATGATTTGTGATTCTGAAGATCTGCCCATCCCCTGGTAATAATATTATCAGTGATCTTTGCATTCTTCTCACCATTCCATGGAAGCTGTACCATCCAGACTGAGAGGTTGACGGCCGGCTTATCGCTTGAAGCCCTGATTTTTATTGTGGTTGTACCTGAGATATGAAGTGGCTCCTTCAATACCGGAGTAAGAAACAGAAGTCTGTTCTCTGAATTCTTTGATTGTGCCAGATCGCTTCCGCTTTTGGAGAAATCATCAACAAGAGTCTCCTTACCCTGCTTCTTTGTCTTTTTCAATCCGAGTTTACCATAACCAGGGGCTCCGGATGAAAGATAAAACTCAACCGGAGAAGCATCAGGATTCGGATAAGCTGCATAAGGTGTTGGTTTTAACCTGTTGTCATTCTCCCTGACAATGAATGCTTTGGGATCATTTTCCACGCCGTTTTCCACGCCGAACAGGTAGCGGGTAAACCATCTGTTCATCATTGTAAAAGGTGGTTCGCCACCATGTCCTCCCTGGTGCAGGTACACCTGAACAGGTACTCCCTTCTCCTCCAGAACTTTAATAAAACGTGTACTGTGGCTCGGCATAACATTCCAGTCGTTGAATCCATGAGCCATAAGTATGGCTGCTTTAAATGCCCCTATATCGTTCATCAGATCGCGCTTTTCCCAAAAGTCGTTGTAATCGCCTTTTACACGATCCTGTCCATTTGCCATTTCACCATCTCTTACAACACTGTCGCAGTAAGCACAATTATCCGGATTGGAGTGGACAAAATCATAGAGAACATCAACATCCTCCCCGAGGTATCCTCCAGGACTGCGTACCAGACCATTGGATCTGTAATAATGATAGTATGAATTATTCGGAGAAACCGGAATAATCGCCTCAAGACCTTCAACTCCGGTAGTTGCAGCTGCAAACGGAATTGTGCCGTTATAAGAAGTACCTGTCATCCCGACTTTACCGGTTGTCCAGTAAGCCTTAACCTCTTCAGTGCTATCGGCAGTGGAATAACCTTTTGCGCGGCCATTCAGCCAGTCGATAACTGCCTTAGGCGCCAGACGTTCAATATCCGTTCCGATTGTCGGACACCCCTGCGATAATCCTGTTCCGGGAGCAGAGGAATGAACCACTATAAATCCATAAGGGATCCATTTAAGCTGCGATGTAGAAATTACAGGACGTTTTCCCCTTATTTGTATCTGAGGAGGGTGAATATGTCCCGATTGCTGAGTATTCAATTCCTGCTGCACATTCCAGAATAGTTCCTTATCGTTACCTGCAGTTCCGGCAAAGTAAGGACTTGATTCATATATAACAGGAAGCTTAATTCCCTCACTATCTGTCTGTTTAGGACGTGTGACATCCACATGCATTCTGTCCGGTTTACCATCGCCGTCGGAGTCAAATTCGGTTTCCACCCAAAGGTCATGTTTGATCCAATCTGCGGCATTTTCAAATTCGGGTATTTTTTGTGCTTCACCATTGATAATTACAGGAACAATTGTTTTGGCCTGACCAATAAGGTCCAATTGATTGAACAACTGTGTAATTACCAATACAGATAACAAGAATATTATTCTTCTCATAAAAACTTTTTTATTTTACTAAATTGTTGTAACAAAGAAAATCATTTTGTCAGATCCACAAGTTCTTTTTCGTAATCAATCTGAAGATCTTCATGGAGGGTTTTATAAAAAAACACAACTCCCGCACCTCTTTCGGGGTGCGGAGGTTTAATTCTTCCTTGATTTCTTTTACAGTTACAGCTTTCAAAGACTCCAGCCTTTCCGGTACTCTTTATGCAGGAATTTATTTGCTTCCGGCAGATTAGGAATTGTGAGTTTCTCAGGATCGAAAGTTAATACCTGTCCGCTCAGTTTCTCTCTCAGCTCCTTCCTTAGAGGGATATTACCAAGCAGGACTGTTTCTGTCAGCGGTCCCGCCCATTCGAAATTAGAACCTGCCGGTGCCCCGCCCTTGCATGCCAGGATCCATTCCATCTCATGTCCGGGTGAAGAAGGAATATACGGATCAGGTCTTTTATATGATTCCCGCAAAGCTTTCGGAACGATCTTATCATCAAGTACTTTGCCTTTATCTCCGACAAACAGTGTTCCTCCCGGACCCATCTTCATATCCGGTTCAAGCTCAGCAATAAGAGGCGGCCTGAGACCACCATCATACCATGTAAGAGTTAGAGCAGGCATATTTTCACGTGCAGCAAATTCATACCGAACCATTGAGCCAAGTGGATAGGTCTCCTCATTAACCAGCGTTGATACTCCCTGGAAGCTTACAGGATATTTAAGTTTCAATGCTCTGAAAACAGGATCAAGTGAGTGGCAGCCAATATCGCCAAGAGCCCCGGTACCAAAGTCCCACCAGCCACGCCAGTTAAACGGGTGATATGAAGGATGATAGGGTCTCATTGGAGCAGGACCGATAAACAGATCCCAGTCGAGGGTTTCAGGTACCGGAGGAGTATCTGCAGGTCTTTTAACGCCCTGTGGCCAGTAAGTATCTGATAGTCCCCTGTTTGGCCTGTCGGTCCAGACATGCACTTCACGCACCGGTCCGATTGCGCCATCCCAGATCATTTCGCGCAGACGGCGTGGACCATCGGCAGCCTGACCGCCGTTACCCATCTGGGTTGCGACTTTGTACTGTTTTGCAGCTTCAGTCAGCATCCTTGCTTCCTTAACAGTATGGGTAAGAGGCTTTTCTGTATAAACATGCTTGCCACGCCGCATCGCCTCAAGACTGATAACAGCATGAGTATGATCAGGAGTGGCTATGATTACAGCATCAATATCCTTGTCAGCATCGAGCATCAGTCTGAAGTCCTTATGCTTGCGAGCTGAAGGATACAGCTGAAATACCTTATTTACATTATTGCTCCAGTCGACATCGCACAGAGAAACAATATTTTCAGTTTTGGCAACCACCTCAATAACGCCCCTTCCTCTCCCTCCGATACCAACACCGGCAACATTTAACTTATCACTGGGGGCTTTATGACCTAAACCGGAAACGGCATGGCGCGGGACAATTGTCAGTCCGGCCATAGCAGCTGCAGAAGTTCCGATAAATCCTCTGCGGGTAATTACTTTCGAAGGTTTATTACTCATGGTTAAGTTGTTTTAATATTATCAAATGTCGGAAAAATATATTCACCGGACTATTAAAAACGGCAATTTTTTTGCCCCGCTTTTTAGACTATCTTTGCACCGCATTAATAATTATAATTTGAAAACGTTCTCTGATTTAGGCATTTCCCGCAATTTCATCAAGGCATTAGAGGAAATCAACATTATCACACCTACTGAAATACAGGAAAAAGCCATTCCATTTCTTATTGAAAACGGAACTGATTTTATTGGTCAGGCACAGACCGGGACAGGAAAAACTGCAGCTTTCGGGCTTCCGATTCTGCAGGCAATTAATCCCGACAAACCAAATGTGCAGGCTCTCATTCTGTCACCCACACGCGAACTCGGACAACAGATTGCCAAACAGCTTTTTAAGTTCACAAAACATATTCCAAAGAAGATCTTTATAGAGTCTGTCTACGGAGGAGCAAACATTGACGAACAGGTTCGCTCACTCAGACGTCCGACACATATTGTAGTAGCCACACCAGGCCGTCTTGTTGATCTGCTTGAACGAAAAGCGATTGATCTCTCATTTATCAGGACAGTCGTTCTCGACGAAGCTGATGAGATGCTTAGCATGGGATTCAAGAAAGAGCTTGATACAATTCTGAAATCTACTGCAGGTAAGAGACATACATGGCTGTTCTCAGCAACAATGCCCGATGAAATCAAGAAAATCATTTCAAGCTACATGTCGCCGCAGGCTATGCGGGTTGAAGTAAACAAGAACAATATTGTAAACAGGGATATCGAGCACAAATTTCTGATCTGTTCCCGTCTGGACAAGCCTGAAGTACTTTTTCAGTTCCTTAAATCGCAGGGTGCTGGAAGAGGATTGGTATTCTGCAGGACAAAGGTTGAAGCGCAGACCGTAACAAAGAGGCTCCAGGCCAAGAAGGTGAATGTTGATGCCCTGGAGGGAGACATGTACCAGAAAGACCGCGATAAGGTTATGAGAGCGTTTAAAAACGGCAAATTACAGATCCTTATAGCCACCGACCTTGCAGCAAGAGGTATTGATGTAAAAGAACTTGCTTTTGTGGTTCATTACCAGCTGCCCGAAAAAACAGAATATTATACTCACCGAAGCGGAAGAACGGGAAGGGCAGGGAATAAGGGATTTTCTTTAACTATGATCACACAAAGGGAGCATGAGGGGCTAAGGAAGATAGAAAAAGAGCTGGGGATTACGATTAAGGAGATACAAAGATAAGGTCGTGCAGTCTTGCGGTCGTGCGGTCAAGAAAAAACTTTTGCTAAGCGAAGTCTCCAGACTTCGCTTTTGATAAAGTGAAGTTTGGAGACTGCAGTGTACTTTACGACGAAGTCAGGAGACTTCGCCGAGCAAGAGAAAAGGTTATTATAGTTTGGCTTTTTTCATAATTAAAGCCAGGTCATATTCCGGTTTGCGGGCTTTGCGTGAAAGCATTGCATTTGCTTCCTTATCGCCTTTAAACATCTCTTTCTTAGCATCCCAGGTAAGCTTACGGCCAAGCTTCATACCTATCCAGGCAACAGCGCAGGCTTCGAGACTGCGGCATGACTGATCTACTGGAGCAATAGGATCCTGTCTGCTGATTATACTTTCGAGCCAGTTGCGGTAATGATCAGGACTTGGCATCCATACTTTACCCTCAGGTCCTACTCTCGGATAAAGGATCTTATCATTGCTGGCCCAGAGCGGACCTTTTTTGTCAACAGTTGAAACCGGATCGCTTGCAGTAACTCTTTCACTACCCCTTGCACAGAATACAGTTCCTTCACTTCCTTCAAATAAAATACCGTTAGTGAATTTATTATCGAGGATAACCTTAATGTTTCCAGGATACATCATCTCGGCATGATAAGTTGTATGAACTGTCCATACATCATCCTTCATGAATTCCGCCTTTGCCTCAACTGTCTGAGGACCGCTAAGTTCCATTCCGAGTGCCCATTGAGCAATATCCATATGGTGAGCTCCCCAGTTGGTTATCATACCAAGACCAAAATCCTCGGTTGTTATCCATCCTGGTCTGCCATCGATACTATCCTGCGGGTGACATCTAAGTTCCATATAAGGCTGATCAGATACCGGGCCCAGCCAACGTTCATAATCAAAAGTTGACGGAGGAGTCTGAGGAGCAGGTTTAACTCCCTTTATTCTGTCTATTCCTATACCAATACTAACTGTATGTACTTTTCCTATGCGGCCATTACGGACTGCTTCACTGGCGATGCGAAAAGTGTTCCATGGCTTCTCTGAACGCTGCTGACTTCCTGTCTGCAAAATTCTTTTCTTTGCCCTGACAGCGGTACGAAGTGCAATTGCTTCAGATATTGCATATGTGAGAGGTTTCTGGCAATAAACATCTTTACCTGCCAGAACAGCCTGTACAGCAACGAGTGCATGCTGGTGATCAGGAACACTTACAATAACTGCATCTATATCGGGATTTGCCAGAACCTCCTGGAAATCGTGGTAAGTTTTGATACTTACATTGGTTTCTCCCTTTTCCTTATAGAAAGTTTCAATTTTATTTTTTGCTATGTCAACCCTTTTGGAGTCAAGGTCGCATACAGCAACAATACGGCAAAGATCAGTGTGCCTCATTGTTCCGGCATAATCGACAGAACCCTGACGACCGCAGCCGATCTGTGCAAACTGAATTAATTTATTTGGTGAAGCAGCATAAGCATTGTTCCTTATAATCTGAGGCAGGATGATAAGACCTGCACCTGTTAACAGGGATTTCTTCACAAAATCGCGACGGGAACTGTTTTCCATGGTAAGAGCAGTTAAGATTAATAATTTAATTAATGGCTCTAATATAATTGGATTTTCGACGCTGCCGTCTGATATTCCTTGAATAAATTACAAAATACATCACCGGAATAAGAATCAGTGTTAAAAATGTCGCGAAACTTAATCCGAAGATTATCGTCCATGATAATGGTCCAAAGAACATTACATTATCACCGCCAAAATGCAGGTGAGGGTTTAATTCTGAAAAGAGAGTTCCGAAGTTAATATTCATTCCGATTGCAAGTGGTATAAGTCCGAGGATCGCAGCCGTAGCTGTGAGTATCACAGGAGTAATACGTGTTTTCCCGGCTTCAATGATTGCTTTTCGTGTTTTCATACCATCTGCTTTCAGGACATCTGTAAACTCCACCAGCAGTATTCCGTTCCTCACAACTATTCCTGCCAGTGCAATGATACCCATACCAGTCATAATAATTGAGATTGTCATGCCGAATATCATATATCCAAGGAGTACTCCAATAAGGCTGAAGATCACCTCTGAAATTATTATGAGGGTCTTCGACATTGAATTAAACTGGGTGATAAGAATAAACATGATAAGGAAGAGTGACAGAATCATAGCTTTTGAAAGGAATATCATTGATTCTTTCTGATCTTCCTGCTCGCCGGTTATACGTATATCAACTTCAGATGATTTCGGGAACTGAGGTATCAGCTTTCTCAAACGGGCATTAATCTCATTTGCGTTATACCCTTCAATAACATTGGAAGAGACTGTAATAACCCTTTTCAGGTTAAGCCTGTTTATCTGGCCATAGCTGTTAACGTAATCTATATTTGCAACAACCGACAGAGGAATCTGCCTCAATAAGCCTGAGTTCATATCACGGTATGTTATTGTAAGATTCAGAAGCTGCTCAATATCCTTGCGCTGATTCTCTTCAAAACGAAGCATAATAGGATATTGATTTTCTCCTTCCCTGTATTTTGATATTTCCTTACCAAGTTGACCTGTGCGGATTGCATCACCAACAACTGCAGCACTTATTCCTTCAAAGTTGGCTCTTTCACGGTCGAGATTTATAATAAGTTCAGGTTTTGTTGTAGCAAAGTCAGATTTGAGTTCTTCAATTCCGCCTATCTGTAATGAATCTACAAATCTTCTGAACCTGTCAGAAGTTGATGCCAGCTGTTTCAGATCCTCTCCTGAGATCTCAATATTGATCGGTTTCCCGGTTGGCGGACCCATTTTTGTCTTGTCGACAACAATTTCTGCTCCGGCGATATCTTTGAGGGCCGACCGCATCCTGTTCATATAGGCACCGGTGCTCTCACCTTTTCTGTTGGCGAATTCAACAAAGTTAACTGCTATTTTGGCCAGGTTTGAAGATTTGCTTGAGTTATCAAAGTTATTATCCGAGGCAAGAAATGCTACATTTGTAACCACTGATTCAACTATCGGATTATTTTCTCCGAGAACGCTCATTATTCTGTTTTCAACAACCCTTGCGACTGAGTCGGTAACAGTAATATCGGTACCGACAGGCATTTTAACGAAGGTGTTTATCGTATTTGGCTCATTGTCAGGAAAGAATACAACTTTTGTTTTTACGATATTGTTCAGAACCAAAGTAAAAGCGAATAAGCCAATCATACCCCACAGGATAAAAACAGGTCTTCTTCCTTTTAACACCCAAACAAGTGTTCTTTCGTAAAGCCTCATCATTGAAGGAATAACCTTAGTCTGGAATTTGCGCAAAACCTTATAGCCGAACAGATTATGAAGCATGAACGATATCGCGATAAAGACGAGAAAGTTCGCAACACCCGGCAATTTCAGAAAATAGAACGGGATAGCTGCTGCTGCAATAACGGCGGTGATTTTATACAATTTTGATAATGCTACCGGTCTGTCTTCTTCATCGTGTTTCATAAAATCGACAGCAAAAACCGGATTAAAAATATAAGCGACTATAAGTGAGGCAAACAGTGTTATGATAAGAGTGACAGGTATGAATACCATGAAACTGCCTACAACCCCGGGCCAGAATGCCAGAGGGAAAAATGGAGCAAGCGTAGTGAGTGTCCCCGATAAAATAGGGACAAATACCTCCCCTGCAGCTGCCTTTGCCGAATGGGATATATCCATTTTTGTCTTCTTATGGATCCTGTGCGTGTTTTCAATGACAACAATTGCGTCGTCCACTACAATTCCCAGCGCAAAGATAAAGGCGAACATAACCAGCATGTTCATAGTGAATCCTATCCAGGGCAGGAATATATATGCTATTGCCATTGATAACGGAATAGAAAAACCGACAAAGATGGCATTCACAAGTCCCATGAAGAACATCAGAACAATTGTAACAAGAATAAATCCGATTATGATTGTATTGTTAAGCTCATTAACCGTATTCCTGGTATAACGGGAAGTATCGCCGGTAACCTCAACAATCAGATTTGAAGGGAATTTAGTCTTCTGCATATCTGCTATAATCACCTGTATCTGATCTGCAGCATCGAGAAGATTCTGACCGCTCTTTTTAATTACGTTAAGGGTAACAACGTTTTTTCCATCATAGCGGGCGTAATTCTCGGCTTTTTTAAAACCGTCAACCACATGAGCAATATCCATCAGTTTTATTTGAGCACCGCTTGATGTGTTAATAACAATATTGCGCAATTCATCAACATTTTTTACTTCACCAACAACACGTATTGAACGGCTCATCCCCTGCAGATCAACATTTCCTCCCGAAACGGTCATGTTATTCAGACTTACTGCCTGTTCCACATCCCTGAACGTGAGACTTGCAGCTTTCATCTTATACATATCGATATCTATCTGTATTTCACGATCGAGGGCTCCTCCTATCTCAACACGGGTAATCTCTTTCAGACCTTCAATACGATCCTGCAGGTCGTCAGCATATTGCTTCAGTCTGTCAAGCGGCATATCACCGGAAAGGTTTATATACTGAATCGGAAGCTCAGAGAGGTCAATCTCCATTACAGATGGCTCCATGAAAGAGGGATCATTTGGCAAAACCCTTTTGGTTTTATCAACAGCATCCATAACTTTCTGTTTGGCATCCTTAATTTCAATGCCGGTATTAAACTCGACAATAATTGCGGAAAAATCCTGCACTGATCGCGAGGTAATCTTCTTGACACCACTTATTGATTTCAGGTTCTTCTCAAGCGGCCTGGTAACAAGATTCTCAATATCGGAAGGCGAAGTTCCAGGGTAAACAGAGTTAACAATTATGTTAGGGATCACAATCTCAGGGATCTGTTCTTTAGGGATTGTGTAATAGTTCATTATCCCGAAAACCGATATTATAAACACCAGCACATAGACACTTATTTTATTGTCAATAGCCCAGCTGGTTGCAAAAAATTCCTTGTATTTTTTTTCCATGAAAATATTCTTTAATGCCTATTGTCGGCCTGGTATCAAACTGATAATTAAAACCTTACTAATTCTCCATCAATCAGTTCCTGATATCCGGTCGAGACAACTTTATCACCTGCCCCTAATCCTTTAACAACCTCGGCAATACCGTTGTAGCTGTTTCCAATTACAACAGGCTGTTTGAAAGCTGCATTGAACTTTTCTTTCGGTCGAATTACATAAACATAACTGCCTTCATCATCGGTCTGGATAAGATTCATTGGAACAATTACAGAATTTTCCGAATGATAATCGTTGATCTGGATTATTGCAATCATATTTGCCTTAAGGTCAGGAGAACTGCTGTTTATATTCGTTTCAATAAGAAATGTACGGTTAACAGGATTAATATATTTACTTACAAATGAGACTTCAGTCTCAACCTGTTTTTTAGCATCAGGGAAAGTCACAAATAGCTTATCCCCTTTCTGAACACGTGAAGCATAAGCCTCGGAAACTTCAGCGGTGACTTTAAGATTTTTGAATTCCACAACCCTGTAAGCGGCCAGACGCGGATCGGGAGTAACCACTCCCCCAACTTTAATGTTGCATTCTTCCACAGTTCCGGTAATCGGAGATTTTATCTTAAATTTCTCAATCTGCTGCTTAAGTGAAGCAATCTGCTGCTCCAAAGACTCTTTGGATGTTTTTGACTGAAGGTACTGAACTTCACTTCCAATTTTCTGGTCCCAAAGCCTCTTCTGCTTATCGAACATTTCAGAAGCAAAATTATACTGTGTTTCGAGACTCTCGAGCTGACTGCGGTACTGCTGATCGTCAATCTGAGCCAGAACCTGACCTTTGGTTACACGATGACCTACGTCGGCATACTTTGCTGAAACTGTACCCGGTGCCTCTGCAAAAACAGCGGCATTCTGATCTCCGTCGAGCTTACCCTGAACCTTAATGAAGTGATCAAATATTCCTGTAGTGACATTTGTAATACCAACAAATTTGAATTTATCAGTATCTAAAGAATCAGTACCGGATAACTTCAGTTCGTTTTCCAGGTTTTTAATCTCTTCTGTGATCTCAGTGTGCTGAAGCTTTAATTTTTCAAGCTGTGCTTTCTTGTTGCTGCTGCATGAAATTATAAGAGCCAAAAAGATTATTGCTGCTATACTTAATTTGAAGATTTTCATTTCTTGATTGATTTGTATAATTATTAAATTCAAAATATTCTGTTCACCTGTTAATTTATGCTTAAAATACGATCGAGTTTTGCCTTGGCTGTCAGGAGCGAAAGCACCGATGTATAGTAGTTTGACTCTGCGGTAAGCATCTGGTTCTGGCTTTGCGCAATATCAAAACTTGAGGAGATGCCCTCGCGATACTTGATAACAGTTTTATCAAATACCTTTTTGCTGAGTATCATACTTTCCCTGTTAACTGAGAAGTTACTGAATGCGGTCTGGTAGTTATTGATAGCAGTTTCAAACTCCAGTATTAAACCCTGACCTGCCGTTTCTTTATTCAGCCGCGATTTTTCAAGATCGAATCTTGCCTGACTGATTTTTGCACTCCTCTGACCGCTGGTAAAAATCGGCATAGTTAATCCTACACCTACCAGATCCTTTACCTGGAAATTAAATGATGGCTGATGAGTCTGTTCATGCCGGCGATAGAAAGCTGATATTGTTGGCAAATATTTCGACTGTTCGCGTTTTAGAGTCAGTGCCGAGATCTTTTCAAGATTGTCAACCATTTTATAGTCAACAGTGTTCTCTACATCAAAGACCTGATCTGACAGATACTGGATATTACCCTGATTTATTATTCCAGGAAGAGTATCTGTAAGTACGAGGTTTTGTGTGAATTCAATGCCAAGCTGGAATTTCAGCAGTTTCATTGAGACTTCTTTCTGCGATTCGAGAGACTTAATCAGAGTTTGTATATTAGATTTGCTGATCTTTATCTGGTCAACATCAGACTCTTCGTTGAAGCCCTGCTGATTCATCTTCATCAGATCATTATACGTCTTGTCTATCACTTTCAGACTCTCATCCAAAACCCTGATGCTTTCGCTTAAGACCAGAACAAGTGAGTAAGTACCTGCCACTAATTCTTTTGTCTGACCCTCGGTTTTAACAAGATTTTTTACAGATACCTCTTTTAGTACCTTCATTGCCTGAAGTCCGACCAGATATTCACCGCTGAAAATAAGCTGTGAAAGTGTAAAATCAAATGTTGTATTGTCGGGGACTCCCAGAGAAACAGCAGGAGAAGGCTTGTAAGCGTTTACAAAATCATCTTTGGTAAGGGTAACTCCGCCTCCGGGGAGCGAATTTATGTCGAGATAAGGACCAAAGCTCAGTTGGGGAATAACAAATTGATGCTGGTAGTTTGCTGACAGACCAAACTGCGGCAGGCCGATGGCAATTGTTTCCCAGACCTTTTTATCAGCAAGCTTAATATCAATCTTCGCCGACTGCACTGAACGATTGTTCTGAAGTGCATATGCCTGTGCTTCAGAGACAGATAGTTTCAGAGTTTCATTTTGATCCTGACCAAATCCGTCTCTGACAAATCCCAGAATAACAAATGGCAGAAAAAATTTCAGTATTAAATTCATATAAAGATTATTTATCGTTGTTAGTTTCCACTTCATTAATTTTTTGTTCCAGAACATCAATTCCCTTTTGAGTAGCTATTCCTCTGACATGATATTTTATCAGCTCTATAAACAGTTCATGGGAAGTAAACTCTTCAATTGTGAACAGATCATTTGTATGAATACTCTCAGCCCTTGACAAATAGAGTCTGGCAATTATCTCATTATTAAGATCATCACGATACAACCCTTCCTTCTTGCCATTTTTCAGGTTAGTAAGAATGTAGCTGTATATTCCCTCCCGTCGTGCCTTAACAATTTTCTGATAGTGCTCAGGGTAATACTTTTTAAGGTCATATTCGGTGGCAGGGTTCTGATTACGCATAATTTTGTTCATGAAAATCGAAATCTCGAAGAGCTCTTCGATAGCATTCAAACCTGTTCTGAAACATTTGCAGATCTCCTCCTGCCTGATCGCTATTTCGTTATCAATAAATTTTCCAACCAAATCATCTTTGTCTGTAACAAACTGATAAAGAGTCTTTTTAGACACACCAAGCTCACGCGATACATCATCCATGGTAATACTTTTTATACCGTAGTTCATGTACAGTTCCCGTACTTTTAACAGAATGTTGTTCAGATTATCAATCACGGCACAAAAGTAGCATCAATAAACTCAGGAAACAAATTAAACAATAAATGTTTCCCCGGTTTATAAGAGATTTAACAAAATTGTAACAAACGGATTTATAACAGGGCTTTTCTGCAGAAAATGATCAATGCATTTGTACTCTTTCAATAACCTCGAGGCACATCCTGCCGTTGTGATAAGGGCATGTCCAGAATCCTCCCTTATCTCCTTTTCCTGCAACACCTTCAGCGTTGACGGAGGGATACCAGCCGCCGTTTTTTGTATCGATAAAGTGCTTTTTTGTGTAATTCCAGTTATTGACGCAATAATCGAGATACCTGGTATTACCTGTAAGTTCATAAGCATTCAGATACCCTACAACTGTCTCAACCTGAGGCCACCAGCTCCGGGTAGTCCGCAATTCACCTGTAGCGAAGTTTTTTTCATCAATCATACTCCCGTCGGGCATTATACCTTCCGATGCGGCATCAGCTATCCTGATACAGGTTTCACGGGCCCGTTTCAGGATTACGGGATCTTTCAGAAGTGTTGCTGCTTCATAAATCAGCCATGAAGCCTCTATATCGTGACCATATGAATCGACTGTTGATGTCGGGTTCCAGCTCCTGTCCATGAAGCAGATCAGATGGTAAGTCTTACCGTCAACAATTTTATCAAGAAAAATTTCGACCATATTCTTCAACCGGCTTTCCAGTCTCTTATCGGGCCAAACGCGATATAGATTTGCATAAGCTTCCATAAGATGAAGTGAAGTATTCATTGTCTTTTCATCCCTGTCGTCTTTCTCGCCGATTAATCTGTCTCTGGAACGCTGCCAATCCCGTGTGAATACCTCAAAGTACCCGTTAGATTCCCTGTCATAAACGTATTTTTCAAAACACTCAAAAATTTCTTTCGCTGTTTTCAGAGCTGCCTTATCGCCTGTTGCCCTTGAATATTCAGACAAACCATAAATAAAGAATGACTGGGTATAAGTCTGTTTCCTTGTATCTGAAGGCTCCCCGGAGGCTTTAACACTTCTGTAAGCTCCGCCAAATTCCCTGTCGATGAAATTAGCCATAATATAATCTCTGGCTCTTGCAGCCAGACGAAGGTATGATGTGTCTTTTGTCACCCTGTAGGCAGCTGAATATGTCCACAGGATACGGGCATTCAGAATACCACCTTTATCTTCATTCGGGAATACCTGGTCGGAACCGCTGATTCGTCCGTAGAATCCTCCATTGACATTATCGACCATGTATTTTGACCAGTATGGCAAAAGGTTCCCGGTAAGATTTTCAGTTACTTCCGTTTTCAGTTTATTCAGCCTTGTCTGATCAGCTTTTTGTAATGCGATTGTCTGACCGGTTAAAATGCCAAACGAGAAAAAAATAAAGAAAACTGAAGTGAAAATGTTTTTCATTTCCGGAGGTGTTTATGTTTTACATCAAATGAATCAATGCAAAATACAAACTTTTTTGTCACAAAATGAACCTGTTTTCAATATCTTTTGGCGGGACCATGCACGATTCTCTCTTCCCAAAAATACGGTACCTGCTCCGGGCAACCAGGTTATAGATAAAATCGCGGATAAATGACGGGATAATAATTAAGGAATAGAACAGTCTCAAGCCTCCGCCCAGATCGTTCAGAAGATTGAGTATTGCAGAAGATCTGAGAAAGGTTTTACCACCAGTAAGGTAAACAACAGTATCAACAGTTTCCGGATTTAATCCGGCTGCTGACAGAAGTGATTTTCCGGCTTCAGACTGAAGTGATGCAAATCTGATTCTGGCGTTCTTATCCCTTCGTATAACAAACACTACCAGCCTGTTACAGAGATTACAAACTCCATCGAAGAGTAATATCGGAGGTAAATGATCCATCGGATTGCGGATTTCGGATTTCGGATTTCAACTTCGGTCTTCGGTCTTCCGTCTTCCGACTTTATCTTCTTACATTTCTCCTGTCGGGAATAAGGTTCCTTGGGAGACTCCTCGGACGGGCATGATTACCATGCTGATTTTTAGGTGCTTTAACAGGATTATTGTCGATCAGAGGATAAGCATGATCTTCAACAACACTTATCTGTTTGGCAATGAGCTTTTCGATATCCCAGATATATGCTTTTTCCTCAGCATCACAGAATGAAATTGCTGTTCCGTTTGCACCGGCCCTTCCTGTTCGCCCAATTCTGTGGACATAAGTTTCAGGAATATTAGGAATCTCATAGTTGATCACATATTCAAGATCGTCGACATCTATTCCGCGGGCTGCAATATCGGTAGCAACAAGTACACGTGTTGTTTGTGCCTTGAAATTTGACAGTGCACGCTGGCGTGCATTCTGTGCTTTATTACCATGTATCGCCTCGGCGGTTATATCTTTCTTTTTAAGAACCTTAACTACCTTATCAGCACCAAATTTTGTACGGGTAAATACCAATGCGGTCTTTATCTTCTGGTCTTTTAAAAGATCAACCAGCAGTGCATTTTTGTTTCCTTTATCGATGTAATACAGATATTGGTCAACAATATCAACTGTAGAAGCCGAAGGAGTTACTTCAACTTTAACCGGTTTATATACTATTGAACCTGCCAGCTTTACAATTTCCGGGGGCATTGTAGCGGAAAAGAAGAGAGATTGTCTCTTCTGGGGAAGGTGTGAAATTATCTTCCTTACATCGTGAATAAAGCCCATGTCGAGCATGCGATCTGCCTCATCGAGGACAAATATTTCAACATCTTTGAGTGAGATATGTCCCTGATTCATAAGGTCAAGCAGTCTTCCCGGTGTTGCCACAAGGATATCAACTCCGTTTCTTAATGCGTTCGTCTGGGGATTCTGGTTTACCCCTCCAAAAACAACTGTACAGTTCAGTCCGGTATAACGGCCATATGCGTTAAAGCTCTCTTCAATCTGAATTGCAAGTTCTCTGGTTGGTGTAACGATCAGGCTCCTGATCTTTTTCTTTCTGTCAAATGCCTTGTTTTTACTAAGCAGCTGCAGAATCGGAACTGCAAAAGCACATGTTTTTCCTGTTCCAGTCTGGGCGCATCCTATAAGGTCTGTGCCCCTTAGTATAATTGGTATTGCCTGTTCCTGTATCGGTGTAGGTATTGTGTAGCCCTCTTCTTTAATTGATCTGAGTATTGGTTCAATAATGTCTAATGATTCAAAATGCATAAATAGTTTATTAATAAAAAAATATGAAATAAGCGGCCTTGTAATGGGGGGATTATTCCGGGATTAAAGTGCAAAGGTAGTGAAAATTTATGAATAACTGGCTGGGAGACCGAAGACTGGAGACCGAAGACCGGAGAACTGCTCAGGGCACAGGGCTCAGGGCACAGTTGGCCTATCTATATGCTTTACGCTTTACGCTCTACGCTGTGTGCACTGTGCTCTGTGCTCTGCGCCTATGACTTCAGACATTCCTTCACTCCCTCAATGTATGTTGTTTTTTTAAAGTTGAATTTCCTGTCAAATTTGGAAGAGTCAAAGAAATAGTCCCTGTTGTACTGGTAGCTCATTTCCTGTATCTCCTTCATGATTGGTATAAACAGTCCTAGGATCTTTAACAACCACATCGGCATTGGCCTGACCCGTGGTTTTGTATTCAATTCTTTTGCAAAAAGCCCGACAAACTCCCTTCCTGTAAGTGTATTACTGTCAGTTGGCAGATGCCAGACCTGGTTATAGGCATCATCAGTATTTCCGAGAATTGCAGTTGCCCTGGCTGCATCCGGCGTGAAAGTAAATGAGTGTTTCTTTTCAGTATCAAGAAGCCAGTCGGCCGCCTTCCCTTTTCTGAGACTCTTGATAACCATTTCGTTGATAAAGCTCTTCTCATTGTTCGGTCCGTAGAAATCAGCCGATCGTGCAATAAGAGCCATGAGGCGTCCGGCTTTAACCTCATCCATAAGCATTTGTGCAATCTGTCTGCGCACCTCACCTTTTCTGCTGGGAGGATTTACTGCTGATTCTTCAGTCATATGAGGAATAGCGTTAATGTCGTACATATAAACATTGTCAAAAAACACGAGCCGCGCTTTATGCTTTATGCAGGCGTCAATTGTTGCCCTCATGAGCTTTGGCCACTTCTCCTGCCAGACTTCTGTTTTATAGTCAAATCCAACTACCAGGTATACCACATCTGATCCTTCAACTGCCTTGTCTACATTTTCTGACTTGCCAAGATCAGCAGAAAACAATTCATCCGAATCATTTACCTTTTTCGGATTACGGCTCACCAGCCTTATCCTGTCAGTGTAACTCCTTAAATCTTTTGCCAGCAGTGAACCTATTGTTCCGTTGGCACCTAATATTGTTTGCATACAACTATTGATTTATTATGTTGTTTCCTTTATTGTTGTAGAGACGCAATGCATTGCGTCTCTACGATATATTTAAACAAAATATTGACCTATATGTTCAGAAACTGATAATTACAATGGGCTGCATGTTCCCATATAACAGTCGGTCTCATGCTCCCCTCTTATCTGAAATGAATTAGCAGGCAGCTCATTCCATGGAATTGGTTTTTTTGAAGTGATGATATGAAAGAATCCGTTATTCATCATTACATTGATATTGTAGAAATCTGATTGAAAAGGCTGCAAATATTCCCTTCCGGTTATCTCTTCTCCGGAAATTATAGAAACATAAGTAAGTCCCATTTCTGCCAGGCTTATACCTGATGGAACGGGGTGATCAAACCATGATGAATAAACTCGAGGAAAATCATTACTTTCCGACTCGATCCATTTACTTCCATCTCTGAAAGACTCAACATAAGCCTTAAATTGGTTCATTAGCTTTGTGTACTGATTGTCTGCTTCACAAAGCATCGCAATCGCCAGAAGCAATGCTCCGGCATCAGAAAGAAAAGACTGGTTCTGTAATTTACCATCGAAGAATGAATGACCAAGAGATGTTCCGTCCCAGAACCTGTTCATAATATTATTGACGATTAAAGCAGCCTTCTTCTCATAATCCGGTTTAGAAAGTAGTCTTCCTGCATGGATCAGAGATATAGCAACAAGTGCATTAATTCCACTAACTACCTTTTCATCGCGTGAAGGCTGGATCCGCTTTCTGCGCAGGGATAACAGCTTATCCTCAATATCACGGACAGATGCTTTGTTTTTTCTTATCAGGTGATTGTGCCCTTCAAAGTTGCCCTGTCTGGTAATATAATATGAAGCTGAAAATCTCTCAAGCTCATCGGGAAGCAGAATTGTGGTCAGTTCATCGTAACTCCAGATATAAGTTGCTCCTTCTTCATGATCAGTATCTGCATCATGTGCCGAGATGTATAATCCTTCCTGCTCAAAACTATCATCCAGACAATGTATTATCCTTTCAGCCATTTCTTTATATTCTGCTTTTTGGGTGACTTTGAAGGCGAGTGAGTAAACCCACAATGCCATTGCCTGATCATAAAGCATCTTTTCAAAATGAGGTATTGTCCACTCCCTGTCGGTACAATATCTGTAAATCCCTCCCTGAAGATGATCATTTAAACCACCAAGATACATAGCATCAAGAGTTTTGATTACCATGGTCCTGATTGAAGGGCTGTTATCAATACCAGCCTGATAAAGAAGGTACAATAACGTTGAGTGAGACGGAAACTTCTGACCGTTCCCAAAGCCACCAAAATCTGAATCATAATATTTTGAGATTGTCTCAGTAAGGGAGTTTTCATCGGCAAAGGCGGGTAGTTCTTCCATACAGACAAATTCAGGAATTTTATTTCCTTTTGTCTTAAAATATGCAACAACCTGTTCAACTACTGAAAGAAAAGAATACAATGAATTTCCCGATGCTGCAGGGGCATAAGTCAGTGCAAAAATGGGTCGCAGTTCAGGTGTTAAAAAGACATTCAATGGCCAGCCGCCTCTGCCATTCTGCTTATTAATAAAATCCATCATAAACTGGTCTATATCTGGACGCTGCTCACGGTCAACTTTTATGGATACGAAATTATTGTTAAGACAGGTTGCGGTAGCTTCATCGGAAAAAGCTTCAGCAGCCATAACATGGCACCAGTGACACGTTGCATACCCGACTGAAACAAATATTGGCTTATTTTCTGCAACTGCATAATGTATAGCATCAGAACTCCACTCCTGCCACCAGATAGGATTAGCTGTATGTTGAAGCAGGTAAGGGGAAGACGATTTATTGAGGTTGTTTTGCCTGAAGTATTCTTTATCAGACTCCTGACTTTTCATATAGTATTTTATAAATGAACAACAAAATTTATAGAATGTTCAGAATTAATATCATGCCGGCGGTTGATAGTTATATCATATTTTTTTTACTTTTGATGATCATGAAGAACAAGTAGCAATCTATAAACCTCCAATTACCAGCTTTTATGAAAAAATCAACAATTTCAAGACGAAGTTTTATCGGAAAAACTGCTGCAGCGGCGGCTTTGGCTGCAGTACCATTTAACTATCCGTTTGCAATCGGATCAGGTTCAAAGAAACCAAACTCAAAAGTTGGCGGTGTCCAGCTCGGATTAACAACCTATTGCTACCGAAGCATACCTCATTCGCTTGAGGAGACTCTTCAGTATGTGTTACAGTCAGGAGTAAACTCTCTTGAAATGAGAAGCGTACTTGAAGAAGGTCTTGGAATACCTCAGGCTGCCAGACAGGCACGCACTGGTAACCTTACCGAACAGGAAAAGGCTGAAAGGGCTAAAGCAGCTCAGGAGCTAAGAGAGGCACAGCGTAAATGGCGTTTATCTCTGCCAATTGCGAAGTATGAAGAAGTACGCAAGATGTACAACAAAGCAGGTGTTGATATACACATAGCC
Organism: Bacteroidales bacterium; assembly: GCA_016709865.1. Lineage (NCBI taxonomy): Bacteria > Pseudomonadati > Bacteroidota > Bacteroidia > Bacteroidales > Bacteroidales bacterium. The sequence continues at coordinate 111,582 of JADJLX010000005.1, read as the reverse complement.
AAATTTGTACCATCTTCATGGTCGGATGAAGAGATTGATTACGCTTACAAAGCTGCAAAGGCTCTTGGAGCATATGGCATAACAGATGAATTCACAGATGAAGCCTCACAGCGACTCGGTAAATTCGCTGAGAAACATAACAGTCTGGCTATCTATCATACTCACGGACAGTTTGGTATGCCAGGATTTGATATCGACAAATATCTTGGATATTCTAAAGCCAACAGACTTAACCTCGACGTAGGGCATTATTATGGTTCAACCGGACTTCATCCAAATGAGATCATTATAAAATATCACGATCTTATTCCAAGTATTCATATTAAGGATAAGACCGGACCAAAACACGCCACACCAAACACAAATAAGCCATTTGGTGAGGGAGAAACACCAATTGCGGATATCCTGCTTCTTCTTAAGAAGGAGAAATGGCCGATAAATGTTGACCTTGAACTGGAATATACGGTACCTGCTGATTCTGACCCGGTTAAGGAGGTTACGAAGTGTATTGAATATATGAGGAACATTTTGGAATAGATAAGGGCGTAAGGGCGTAAAGGCGCAAAGGCGTAAAGGCACAAGGACGAGGAGATGTATTATTTATAATGTATTATAGATGATGTGAGGAATAATGCATTTCATACTTATGACTAAAATTGATTGATTAAGATGAGTGGAACTAAACGTATACTGCTCCTGATACTTCTATTGGTAACAGGCTCATTAAGCAGTAATTGTCAGATTGATCTGAAGAAATATAATCACCAGCTTCTCGGGGAGAATGTATTTGTGTTTGATCCGTCGATGGATATGAAAGATATTCAGACAGTTATTGACACTTTATTTAAACGACAATCGGCACGAAGAAGTGAATTCAGCAAAAACAGGTATGCCCTGCTTTTCAAACCCGGAACGTATAATCTTGATGTAAAAGTAGATTATTATATGCATGTAGCAGGTCTGGGGCAATCGCCTGAAGATGTTGTTATTAACGGTGCGGTGAGATCAAATACCACTCATGGGAACAGTGTTCTGACAAACTTCTGGAGAGCAGTCGAGAACATGACAATTATCCCAACGGCAGAAAATACAATGATCTGGGGTGTTTCGCAGGCCGCACCAATGCGCCGGGTGCATATCAAGGGTAACCTTCAGCTTTTCGACAAAGGGTATGCCAGCGGCGGCTTTCTGGCTGATTCAAAAGTTGACGGAACTGTTACATCCGGTCCCCAGCAGCAGTGGCTCTCAAGGAACACAGACTGGAAAGAGTGGATTGGAGGCAACTGGAATATGATGTTTATAGGAGTACCCAATGCTCCCGCAGGGGAATGGCCCGAGAAGCCATATACAAGAATTGACAGAACCCCGGTGATTCGCGAAAAACCATACATCACATCAGGTAAAAAGGGATTTGAGGTTATGGTGCCACAGTTAAGTTCAAATACTACGGGACCAACATGGACCGACAGTAAAAGGATTGACAAACCGGTTAACCTGAAGAACTTCTTTATCGCAAAAGCCGGCACAGATAATTCCGAAACGATAAACAATGCACTTAAAGAGGGAAAAAACCTGCTGTTTACTCCGGGAATCTATTATCTGAATAATACAATAAAAGTTACACGTCCGGGAACAATTATTATGGGACTCGGACTTCCTTCACTTATGCCTGTAAACGGAACTTCAGCGATTGAATTATCTGATGTTGATGGCATTACTGTTTGCGGTATAACGATCGATGCCGGTCCAAAACATTCGGAGACTCTTTTTATTGTTGGAGAGAAAGGATCTGCAAAATCACACCCGGTTAATCCAGCCTTTCTGTATGATATTTTCTTCAGGGTTGGAGGACCTGCACAGGGATCTGCAACAAGCTGCATGATAATTAACAGCAGGAATGTTTATATTGATCATATATGGCTATGGAGGGCGGATCATGGTAACGGAGTCGGGTGGGATAAAAACAGAGGTGCAAACGGACTAATTGTAAATGGCGACGATGTGACAATATACGGACTGTTTAATGAGCATTTTCAGGAATACCAGACACTCTGGAACGGGAACAACGGGAAAGTATATTTTTATCAGAGTGAGATGCCCTATGATCCTCCGACAGTTGATTCATGGAAGCATGGTGATACATACGGATACGCTTCATATAAGGTATCTGATAATGTGAAAAGTCATGAAGCCTGGGGTATTGGGATCTACAATGTTTTCTATGACGCACCCGTTATTGTCGACAATGCTATTGAAACACCTCCTGAACTGGAAAGCAGTATCCATAACAAGATAATTTTCTGGTTAAACGGCAATAAGGAGAGTGTTGTAAAAAGTATAATAAACGGTAAGGGTGATGCGGTAAATGTCAATAACCGAAAGTCAATAATGAAATAATTTTCCGAAAACATTCTTCCTGAAGAAATGAAATCCCTGACAGAACTTCCAAATATTGGTAAAACCCTTGCTGATAAACTTATAGCTGCAGGAATAAATAACGATAAAGAACTGATTGAAACCGGAAGCGAGAATGCAATTATAAGATTAGCCACGATTGAAAACAGCGGGGTATGCATTAATATGCTCTATGCTCTTGAAGGAGCAATTCAGGGTATAAGATGGCACAATCTCGACAGAGAAAGAAAGCAGGAACTTTTAGAATTCTACAACTTGCTGCAGGCCGCAAAAAATTCCCATTCTCAAACCATAAATTAGTTATGAAAAAATGGTATGAAAAATTGTTCCAGAACTATGCCAGAAAGTATGACAATGAATGCTTTGTAGCTGGTACATCAGGGGAATGCGACTTTATTGAAAAGGAGATAAAATTTTTAAAAAATTTGTCGGTTGCGGCACAGGACGACATCAAAACTGACTAAAAGAGACACCGCCCGATCACAAAAAGCTGTGCAGAACTAAAGACTTCGGCAGAAAACTCCTTCGGGAAGAATTTGATTTAGCGATATGGTGTGAGGTCCTGGCCGACGCCGCTTTACCCCCTTGCTAAAAATAACCGGTTATATATTATTGACTATCTCCTGTATCTCATTCATACTGATATTCATAATGCCATGGTTTGATTACACAAAAGCACAGATTGCAGGCATTACAACAGTATTGATAATTATTGGTGAGGTTCTGTTTTATGTGAGCATTTTCATTCTTGGGAAAGCGTTTTATGCCAAGATAAAGGAAAAAGTATTCTTTTGGAGGCCAAAACCAAAAGGAGATGAACAATTAATTGATCCGGAAAATAAAGACCAGTTTTAATAACAGAAGTACAGGACAATTGCCTGCTTAGCCAACGGTTCACACGGCTAGCCGAAGGACTAAGCCCCAAGCCAGGCAAAAGTTTTTTAATAGAATTGAAATCAAATTCAATTTTCAGGCTAAAGCCAACGGCGATTGATCATTTTTTGATAATATGATACCTGGATAAGAAATATTTAATCAAAGTAAGTGATGAAGAATAGATTACTCATGATTGTAACAATTGTTACAATTTCAATTGTAACAGGTTATTCCCAGAATTCTAAAAAACAATATGTAGAATCGTGGGTTACAAATGCTGACAGGTCTGCCTTATTCCAGAAACAGACTGATAGTGTCTTCTTCGGAACCAGCAGAGGCGGTGGTGCTACTATAATTATTGATGAAGCACAGCAATTCCAGGAGATAGACGGTTTCGGCTATGCGATAACAGGCGGCACTGCTGAGCTTCTAATGAAAATGAGTCCGGCAGCCAGAAGAAAAATTCTGAATGAAGTTTTTGCTCTAAATGATAACAACATAGGCGTCAGTTATTTACGTCTCAGCATAGGTTCTTCTGATCTGAACAGCTTTACCTTTTCATACAATGATCTTAAAGAAAATGAAACCGACTTCGAACTGAAGAAGTTTTCTCTTTCGCAGGATCTGAAAGATGTAGTTCCTGTTATGAAAGAGATACTCTCCATTAATCCTGATATTAAAATACTCGGATCGCCATGGTCTGCACCAGTATGGATGAAAACCAACAATAATATTAGAGGTGGTGCTCTGAAGAAAGAGTGTTATGATGTATATGCCAGGTATTTTGTAAAATACATACAGGCAATGAAAGAACAGGGGATAACAATTGATGCTGTCACCGTTCAGAATGAGCCATTGAATACAAACAACACACCTAGCATGAGGTGGTTCTGGAATGAACAGGCAGATTTTATCAAATATAATCTCGGACCGGCATTCAATAAGGCCGGACTAAAAACAAAAATCATCCTTTTCGATCATAATCTCGATCGCATCGACTATCCTCTCGCGATTCTGAATGACCCTGATGTATCAAAGTATGTAGATGGAAGCGGTTTTCACCACTATGGCGGAGAAATTGCCGCGATGGCTGATCTTCATATTGCGCGTCCTGATAAACACCTCTATTTCACTGAACAGATGGTAGTTGAACGTCCGGGTGACAAAACAATAAATATTGCTGCGCAGGTTAAAAGGCTCATTATAGGTACAACGCGAAGCTGGAGCAGGAATGTCATACTATGGAACCTGGCTGCTGATCCGAAGAATGATCCTCATACCGATAATGGAGGCTGTTCAATGTGTCAGGGTGCGCTTACTCTTGATGGTGATAATGTATCAAGAAACCTGGCATACTACAATATTGCACATGCATCAAAATTTGTGAGACCGGGATCTGTCCGCATCGGATCGACAAATACCGGGGATAAATCTGTCAGTATAACCCAGGACGAGGAATCCCAGGGAATCAGACGGGCTGCAATAATTGAAAACTCACCTGTACTTCCAAATGTCGCATTCAGAACACCTGATGGCAAAATTGTACTTATTGTTGTAAATGATACTTATACTGTTTCGTCATTCAGAATCCAGTACAATGGAATGTTAGCTTCAGTGAGATTGAGTCCGGGGGCAGCAGGGACTTATGTTTGGGAGGCGGGGAATTAGGTGCGGGGTACGGGGTACGGGGTGCGGGGAAGTCAGAAGAAAGGAGACCGAAGACGGGAGTAATTGAGTGAGCTATTTCCTGTAAAATAAATGATGGAGAATAAAAAGTACCCCTGTTACAAAGAAAGGTCCTATCACAATCAGTGAGGCAGCATTACCGGAAAAGGATTTGAAAAATATGCCGCCGGCTATGAATGCAAGGATAAAAAGAACTCCTCCGATGAGCTCTCTTTTCCAGGCTATTACAAGGATTATAATGAGAATGAATACAGGGATGTTATGAATCAGGAACCCAATTAATCTCTTTCCCAGGGGTTCATTGCCTTCGAAAGCATCAAGTGAGAAAATCATCATAAAAATTATCGCCAGGATTGTAAACACCCTTGGAATCCAGTATAATAACCTTGATACCATTTACTGCTGAGTTTGTGTAAATAATTATCAAATTTACACAAAAACTCCGATTCCCTACTTAGTTAATACCGGAAGAAACAGTTGATACAGATGTACCGCCGCGACCGGACTCGACTGGTAAGGTCTTGTTATCAGTTTGAGTAAGAAGTACTTTATCCGCTCTTTTAGTTTTCATTTCAAGTCGCCTTGCCTTTTCACGTTCCTTAATAACCGGTATCAGATCAGATCCTGCAAGCAAAAAATCTTTCACATCTTCAGGTGTTGAGATCCATAGTATGTCACCTGCATCGAGTCCCTGCTCAATGATAATATTTTTCTCATTCGAAACTCCCGGAATAACAACCTGTTTCGTTCCATTCTTAGTGTAAACATATGGAACACTGTCAGCCCCGGCATGCAGGCTCTCCTCGGGAATATATACCACATTCTCAAATTTACCTGTTATCACTTTGTTACTTGTTGTCATGGCTGGTCGTAATCCCGGATCAGAATCATCTATTTTCACAAGAACTTCAAAGACTTTTGAATCTGAATTGGTCAGCTGTTCACCTATATTGGCTATCTGTGCAACCTTTCCTGAATATGATTTACCCTGAAAAGCATCAATAGTTATGTGAACAGGTTGTCCCTTTTTCACCTTTGTTACCTCAATCTCACTGACATATATTTTTGATAACATTGATGATAAATCAGGCAAAGTCGCTACCACAGGTTCCCATGGATTAAGAATCGATCCTGTTTTAATCTTGTTTCCCATCCTGTCTTTCTTGTAAATAACCATACCATCAGTAGGGGCTGTGATTGTAAATCCCGCTAACACAGCCTGCAGGTCCTGAACTTTTGAATTCTGATTATCCGTTATTAGTTTCTGAGCTCTTATCTCTGAAATGCTCTGAGCCGATCTGAGCGAATAAATCTTCTTTTTCTGAGTATACAGACGCTGTTCCCTGTCAAGTCTCAATGATGCCTGCCGCTGTACAGCAGGAGGTTCAAACCGTGACTGATCGACTGTGATAGAGGCTTCCTCAACAACAAACTGCTGATTTCTGATCTCATCGCGTAAAGAACTTAAGACAACTGCTGTATCAAGGATCTTCATTTCAAGGTCAGATAGATTCTTTTTAAGGATATCCATCTCATCCTTAAGGGTATTGTTATAGTTTGATCTGTCAAGAGTTGCTATATAATCACCTTTCCTAACAATGGTACCTTCTGGCACCAGGTCTGTAATCTTTATTGGTGCAGCCCTGAAATTCATATTCATTACCACATTAGGGCCCTTGATATCGATTGAATTTTCAGCAATAAGTTCCCCTGTATTTGAGACTGATATCTCAAAAGTTCCTCTTTTTGCCTCTGCAAAAGCCAAAGCTTCTTTCCCGCTGTCTGTGGTCATCCTGACAAACACAGTCAGACCCACAGAAGTCAGTATAACAACCAGTGCAGTAATTATTATTGTTTTCTTCATTTCAATTTAACTTAAAAAATACATTGTTAATAATGATCTTATTTAGAATCATTATAACATATGAGAAGCGGAAAATGTTCGAAAAGACGGAAGACCGGAGACGGAAGACCGAAGACCGAAGACTTATGGCTCGGCGAAGTCTCCTGACTTCGTCGTTAAGTATTTTGCAGTCTGGAGACTGCAGGTTATGGAAAGCGAAGTCTGGAGACTTCGCTTAGCAAAAAGAAATATGACTGCAAGACAATTTTTTACTTCATAAGGAAACTGACAATCTTAGTCTTGAATTTTGAGTATGGAGGATAGCGGAGCCAGATATCCAAAAGGTTTGACTTGACGAGTACTGACCGCATATTAGAGAAGGTCTCAAATGATTTCTTTCCATGATACCTTCCCATTCCGCTGCTTCCGATTCCTCCGTACGGAAGATATGGTGAGGCTATCTGCATCACTGTTTCGTTGATACTGGCACTACCCGACTGAGTCCTCATCATGAATTCCCTGATTGTCTTTTTACTCGTTGAAAATATGTAGGTAGCGAGTGGTTTAGGATTCATGTCAATAATCGGATAGATCTCCTCAATATTCTCAAAACCGATAACTGGCAAAACAGGCCCGAAGATCTCTTCCTGCATAATGGCATCATCGGGTTTTACATTTTTTATTATTGTGGGAGAAACATACCCTGAACCGGGTTTGCATATTCCGCCGGTGACAATATTTCCAGCCTTCATTAAAGCCTCGAGCCGTTTTACGCCTGCAGAGTTTATTACTCTCGCAAAATCATTACTTTTCTCAGGATCTTCTCCATAGAAATTCCTGATTTCCTGTGTAATAAGCTCAAGAAATCTATCCTGTACTTTTTTATCAATCAGCAGGTAATCGGGACTGACACAGGTTTGTCCGCAATTGATCAGCTTGCCCCAGGCAATTCTTTTTGCAGCGTAATCGAGTCGTGCATCTGCAGTAACAACACATGGGTTTTTGCCTCCAAGTTCGAGCGATAACGGTGTTAGATTCTGTGATGCTTTCTGCATAACATGTTTACCGATACGCGGACTGCCTGTGAAGAAAATATAATCAAACTTATAATCAAGTAACTGGTCGCTAACAGTGTGATCGCCATAAACATATGCAACATGTTCAACCGGAAGAAAACTCAGAATCTTCTCCATTACTTTTGCAATGGCTGGTACCTGCTGTGAGACTTTCAGAACAACACAATTACCTGCTGCAATGGCTCCTATAAGTGGCATGAAAGCCAGCTGAAACGGAAAGTTCCATGGAGATAATACAAGAACCTGCCCATATGGCTGGGGAGAAATATAACTATGCGAAAGGAAATGAACTAAGGGAGTCCTAACCCTTCTTTTATGCGACCACCTTTTAAGACGCGAAATAGTGTGATTCAGTTCCTTTAATACAAATCTCGATTCGGTGGCTATAACTTCGAATTCCGGTTTATGAAAATCCTTCCAGAGAGCATCTGCAATATCCTGTTCATTTTCAAGTATTAAAGAACGCAGTTTTTTCAGGATCGCAATCCTGTAAGAAACATCAAGCGTCTTTCCTGAAGCAAAGAATCTTCGCTGATTTTCGAGAATTATGCTGATTTCTTCTGTTTCCATATTTCTTCAAGAATCAATAATTGTTTTGAAATATCTGAAATGTTATGTCCTGGTTTAACAGGAATTTTGCTCATGCAGTATTCTGCCATTGCTGTAATTGTAAAACTTGGATTAACACCTATATTACCCTGAATAACAGAGCCATCTGTTATATAGAAATCAGGGTAGCCATGTACCTTCAGGTTCTTATCAACCACTCCGGTATCACCTGATTCCGACATTGGGCAGCCTCCAAGAATATGAGCAGTAGTAGGTCTGTCAAAGAAGACTTCAAGCAGGATATTCTGAGAGATCCCCGTTACTTTTTTTGCATATCGTTCCATTACCTCCTGTCCGATCGGAATATAGGCCGGGACCCTTTTTTGTCCCCGGTTGTTTATCTTCATCTTACCGCCAAAGAGATTATTTTTCCAGACCATTCTCATTGCATTATCTGCCGATTGCATGACAAGGAATATTACCATGTTGGATGACCAGCTGAAATTGAAGAGTGTCTTCAGGAATAGATAAGGATGTGTAATGCTCTTCTTAAAAAGCAATAATGTTCTTTTAAGAGGTGTTGAAGCCCCGGCTACAGAGAGTCCAAAAAACCACTTCATAGCATTTGATTTGTCGGGATATTTGACAATTTCAACATGGGTAAATGCATCGGGACTGAAAACTGAAGTAATGGCCAGACCATTATTAAGTTTTTGAGAAGCACCAGACACCGCACACAGCGTTTCAGCATTGGTTCGGAGTTCATGTCCCAGTTTGTCAGAAAGAAGCGGGAGAGTCGAATACTTGTACTTCTGTTTAAGAAGAAGGTCGAGCGTTCCTAAAGCACCACCGGCAACAATAATCCCTTTAGCTTTGAAGGTCTTCTTCTTTTTCAAAAAAAGAGATGTAATATTCTTTGTTTCAATAATATATTGATTGTCAACAAAAGAGATTTTTTCGACTTTGGTTTCAGGAAGGATCTCCACTCCCATCTTTTCTGCAAACCAGAGGTAATTTCTGTCAAGAGTGTTTTTTGCATTTTCCCTGCAGCCAACCATGCATCCGCCACATTCAATACAGCCTTTGCGGAGAGGGCCAAGTCCGTTAAAATACGGATCCGATTCAGTTTCCGATCCGTCAATATTTACACCGACAAACACGGACTCAAAGGTCTCATGAGCATCCATATCCGTTGAAACCTCCTCAAGCATCTGGTCTTCAATATTCATTTTTGAATATTTCTTCCTGCCGAGCATAAATGAGGCCTTGTCGTAAAAGGGTTCAAGAAGAGTCTTCCAGTCACCAAAACGGTGCCACGATAAGTTGTTAAAAAACTCATCAGGAGGAATATAGAGTGTATTGGCATAAACAAGACTTCCGCCGCCAACACCTGTACCGCTTAGAATGCTAGCTGTTGAGTAGAATGATAATTTCTGAAAGCCAAAAAAACGTAATGCAGGTACCCAGAGGTATTTCGCCAGGTTCCAGTTTGACTTTGGAAAATCTTCCGGATTGAATCGTTTACCCTGCTCAATGGTAAGAACTGAGTAGCCCTTTTCAGCGAGACGCAGACTGGCAACGCTTCCTCCGAATCCTGAACCAATTACAATATAATCGTATGTCATTTAATATGTTTTACAAGGGAGGTTGGATGTAAATATAGAAAGTATAGCGAATAAACGGTGATTTTGTGATAAAGATTATTGATTATGGCGCAAAGGCGCAAGGGCGCAAGGGCGCAAAGGCGAACGACACACGACACACGGCGCACGACCCGGGGCTCGGCGAAGTCTGGAGACTTTGCTTAGCGTTGGGTGTAACGGCTTATCTCCGTGAAACTTCGTGCTCTCCGTGTCTCCGTGGTTATTAGAAACATGATAAACCACCATAATTTTGTCCGGATATTCTCATACTTTTGCGGATAAATATTTCTGAAATATGACCTGGCTGATTGATCTGTTTCTTAAAGAAACTGTTGCGCATACAATACTGGTTTACAGCTTAATAATTGTAATCGGGGTATTTCTGGGAAAACTAAAAGTATCCGGGATTTCGCTGGGCATCACATTTGTACTTTTTGCTGGTCTGGCTGCAGGCCATTTCGGATTGTCTGCAAACCACCTTGTCATTGAATTTGTAAAGGACTTTGGGCTGATCCTGTTTGTATTTTCAATCGGGCTGCAGGTTGGGCCGGGATTTTTCTCTTCATTTAAAAAGGGAGGCCTATCACTTAATCTCATGGCAATGATTATTGTCCTGCTGGGCGGAGCAACAACACTGGCTCTTCATTACATAACAGGCAAATCACTTCCGATGCTTGTCGGAGTAATGTCGGGAGCTGTAACAAATACACCCGGACTCGGTGCTGCACAACAGGCTCTTGTACAGATTTCCGGTAGTGCACCTGTCCCTGAAATCGGACTCGGTTACGCAGTCGCTTACCCTTTTGGCGTGCTTGGCATAATTCTTACAATGTTCGCAATCAGAAAGTTCCTGGGTATTAACGTTCAGAAAGAAATAGAACAATTTAACCTTGATCTGCATCCGACAGAGACTCTGCCTGAAAAAAGAAGCATACTGGTTACAAATCCGGGGATATTCAATAAAACGATCTTTGAGATCTCGAAGATAATAAACCGGGAAGTTGTTGTTTCGAGAATACTTCGCAACGGAGAGCTGATACTTGCTGCCTCTGATACTGAAGTGCAGGAGAACGATATTATCCTTGTCGTTACCCAGAAGGGTTCAATATCAGAAGTAGTAAGTATAATCGGCAAGGAAAGCGATATGGACATTTCAGCAAAATCGGGCTCACTGATATCCCGCCGTATAATGGTAACAAACAAGGATGTCTTTGGCAAAGATCTCGGGTCGCTGAAACTAAGAACCAGATATAATATAAACATTACACGTGTATATCGGTCAGGAATAGAGCTTGTAGCCACTCCGAATCTAATATTGCAAATGGGTGACAGACTTACAGTTGTAGGTGATGAGAAGTCAATGGAAAAAGTGATAGCACAACTGGGGAATTCAATAAAAAGACTTAATGAACCCAATATTGTACCAATTTTCATTGGAATACTTCTGGGCGTTATCCTGGGAAGCATTCCATTTCATATCCCCGGAATTGCTAATCCGATACGGCTTGGTCTTGCAGGCGGACCGCTCATTGTAGCGATCTTATTAAGTAAATACGGTTATAAGTTCTCACTTGTTTCATATACCACACCAAGTGCAAATCTAATGCTCCGCGAAATCGGGATTGTCCTGTTCCTTGCCAGCGTTGGACTTGTTGCAGGTGAGAAATTCATTCCAACACTTCTTTCTGGTGACGGACTAATCTGGATGGGATATGGTGCCCTGATAACATTGCTGCCGCTTCTGATTGTAGGGTTTTTCACAAGAATATACCTTGGCAAAAATTACCTCGAGATCTGCGGTTTGCTTTCAGGCAGCATGACTGATCCCCCTGCCCTCGCATTTGCCAATAGTATCGCCCAGTCTGAAGCACCGGCGGTAGCATATGCAACTGTTTATCCGCTGGTAATGTTCCTGAGAATTTTTGTTGCGCAGCTGTTGGTGTTGTTGTTTATTTAACGGCGTAAAGGGTATAGCCGTCATCCTGAGGTACTAAATAGAGTAGAATAGTGAGAGATTTTAGTACAAAAATAAAGTGTAAAGTATTGAAGATATGTATAATAAATTTCCCCTCCTTTTGAAGGAGGGGTGGCCGGACCACTTTTAAATTATGATGCAGATGCGGATACCGGCCGGGGTGGTTGATTGTCACAAAGCAACCTCAACTAATGTGGCCATATTCCTGAGTAATGACCTAGAAAAATAAAGACATTTGCGGTTAAGATTGTTTTCCTTTTTCATACATCTCACTGAGAAGAAATCAATGAATCAACCACCCCGGTCGGGAAATAGAATACTGTATATATAAGATAATCAATCATCCCGACCACCCCTCCTTCAAAAGGAGGGGAAACTTTCTTATGATGATTATCATTCCTCATCAGAGGTTATGGCAAGACTGTTAAAAGGTAAAAAACCAGGAATTTAACAGATAGTGGGTAAATTGTTTTAAATTTGAGAATATGAATTTAAAAGGAATTGCTATGAAGACGATATTAAAGGCTTTTGTTATTATTATTTCAATCGCAATAACTGTTCCTGTTTACGGACAGAATTCGGCAGGGCAGATTATTGAAACGATTATCAGTAAGACCGGGAGCCAGAAGATACCAGGTACTGTTGATGTTATAAAGGAAGGAAATCCCGAAACACCTGTTACAGGAATAGTTACAACAATGTTCGCTACAATGGATGTTCTGAAAAAGGCGGTTGAAAAAAAGTGTAACCTGATTATCGTGCATGAGCCTTTATACTATAATCATACAGATCAGACAACCCAGTTTCAGAATGATCCGGTCTACCTTGAAAAGAGCCGGTATATTAAGGAAAACAATCTGGTTATCTGGAGGTTTCACGATTATATCCACAGCATCAAACCAGATGGAATCATGTCGGGGATGGTAAAAAAACTGCAATGGGAAAAGTATGTGGTAAATGGTAATCTGTCGCAGTATCTTTTACCAGAGACTACGCTTGAAGAATTGCTTAAATACCTGAAGCAAATCTTTCCGTCAAATGCCTTTTATGTCATCGGCAACAGGGATATGAAACTTTCCAGGGTAAGGTTTGCTGCCGGTGCTCCGGGTAGTTCTACACATATGAGATTACTAAGGGAAGAAGACGTTGATGTCGTACTCGCAGGGGAATCGCCTCAGTGGGAAACATATGAGTACACCCGCGACGCTGTTTCACAGGGAAGAAACAAGGCAATAATCTTCCTGGGACATATCTCATCAGAAGAGGCAGGAATGGATTTTTGTGCATCGTGGGTGAAGACTTTTATTAAAGATGTTCCGGTAGTGTTTGTTGAGAGCGGGCCGGCTTATTGGTCGTACTAGGGGGCGTTACGGCTTGCTTCGACTTCGCTCAGCAACCGACCGTGACTGGGGGGGACTGCAAGACCGCAAGACTGCAAGACCGCAAGACCGCAGGACCGCAAGACATCTTGTGCAAAGTGTAAAGAAGAGTAAAAAATAACTATTTAACTAATTCAGGAAATGATGAAATATATAAACCTTGTTTTTTTTACAGGAATGATAGTGATGAACTATCTGGCTAATGCGCTTCCTCTGAATAATAAGAACACCGGCGAACTTTCAGACTCATTTCCGAATCTGTTTGTACCGGCAGGAATTACATTTTCAATCTGGGGAATAATCTATATACTTCTTCTGATTTATACAATTGTGCAATTTACAGGATCGAACCAGATAACAATTTCGAAGATCAGCCTTGCTTTTGGAATATCATGTGTCCTGAATGCTTTATGGATTGTGACATGGCATTACGGCAAACTTCCTCTTTCTCTTCTTGTTATGGCCGGCATGCTCGTGTCGCTGATATATATTAACATGGCTATTCAGGATTTGCCTTTCGGAATTATCAAATCTGCTTTCGGCATCTACCTCGGTTGGATCTGTATAGCAACTATAGCCAACGTTACCGCGCTTCTTGTAAGTTATAACTGGATTGGATTTGGATTATCCCAGGAAGCCTGGACTATTATAATGATATCAATTGGTGCTATAATTGTTGCATTAACTGTTTACAGGATAAGCAATCCGTTTATCGGACTTTCAGTGATATGGGCATTTACAGGGATCATCATAAAACGACAGGATGACTATAAATCAATAGTAATTGCTGCGGCAGCGGCTATTGTGGTGGTTGGTGCTGTAACTATTTGGGGATTCTTCAGGAAGACCACAGGTATTGCTGCTTAAAACTTATTCCTGCTTATACTGGGAGATCCCTCGCTTCGCTTCGGGATGACAGGACTCTTTGGGGACAAGGAAGGGAAAGAAGTGGCGATTCGTAAAGAATCTTTCATAACAGATAAATTTTCATCGAATCGCCACTTCTTTCCCCCACGAACCATGAATTATGTGTCATCCCGAAGCGTCAGCGAGGGATCTCATGGAATTTGCAGGAGTTTAATCAATCTTCTTCCCGACGAATGCCCCGTAAATAATAAATCCCAAACCTAACAAAACGAAAAAGCCGCTTACAATATAACCACCAAGATGAGTCAGAAGGTATGAGCTGTACCTGTAGTGCCGGAACAGATCGATGGCAAATACGAATATTCCCGTTCCAATTAGTGTAAAACCAATTCTGACCAGGGAAGGAGGCATTTTTTGAGGAAGCTCTTTTCTTATTTCCACAGGATCAGGATGGACTATCTCTTCCGGAACTGAGGACTGACAGTTCCAGCAAATAGCATATTCCATTCCAACATTCTCATGGCAATTCGGACACTTCCAGTACTTCTCCCTTTCAGCTTCAAGGTCAATTTCGATCTGCGACTCATCCGGTCCCTCTTCATACCCGAAAATATCAATCAGAAGATTACGATTAATATCCTCCTCTCTCATTATTGCCTCTTTAGCCTCGCCATAATGCTTGTTAAAATCAATATCTGAGATAAGTTCCCGCTCCCTTGCTGCCGATAGCAAAGCATGATATACGTCAATTGCAATATTGTTCGGGTCTTCAATTATTTCATAGATCTCCTCATCATTGTATCCTGCAAAATATTTGATAAATGCATTGCTCTTCTCCCACCGGTAATGCTTTATATTGCTCTCATGTGCTTTAAATGAAGATGATATTTGCTGCCATAACAACTCCCTGAGATCAAAGGATATCAACCCTTTTTCTACTGAAACATAAAGAGCTGCTTCCACTGCTTCGGGACGATAACTTATGTACCTTGTAATAATTGCTGACAGTTCGGAACTTGTCTTTTCCGACAACCTGGTAACAAAGTCCCTTACTTCTTCAGGATTGGTATAAAAATTCTCAGACATTTAGGGTTTATTCTTTTACAGGTTTAACATTAATAACAAAATCGATTCTCTGCGGCATAACCTGGTATGCAGGAAACACAGAGAGGGCAGTGCAGCCAACTCCGCTTGTTGCATAATCAAAGTTGAAGGTAATACCATCAAAAGGCTTTAGCTGATAGGTATATAACGCTTTTGTAAGGTTCTCCTCTGAATATGGATGAGCACTAAAGTTAAACAGTTTTTCTCCGCTGAATTCCAGTCCTGTACCTTTTTCATCGGTCATCCTTACCCATCTGTTATCGCATCTTAATCCATAATCCTGAGGAATCAGGTATGGCTCATACATGTCGATAACAGTTGATTTATAAACACCTGTTTTATAGCCCGATTTTCTGTCGGGGTAATTCTCCTGGGGGCCACGTCCGAACCACTGAACATTGCCAAGGCTCTTATCCAGAATCCAGTCAACGCCAATGCGCGGCAGCCACGATGGCATATCTCCGTCGGGAGAAACTGAGTGCTCGATTGTAATCTCCCCATCGCTCTTTATGGTATACAGGTAATGGTTCATGAAGGAACCCCGCTTTGTTCCCAGCTGCATCACATTTTTAACTTCAAATTGCACTTCATTGTCATCATCCTTTAAGACTCTGAATAACTCGCTGAAAAGCTGAAGTTTATCAAGTCCCGAGGAGTACCATTCAGTAGCTGCAAAACGCCCGTAACCATCGGTACGGTGTTTGTTATTTGATCCCCAGAAGGCCCATTCGTCAGTCTCGTTGGCAAGAGGAGCCCGCCATACATTGAGTGCGGCACCCTGTTTTATAAGTTCTTTTCCGTTGAATTTCATCGAAACAAGTGTACCCTTCAGTTTATCAAAAACATAAACAAATTCTTTTCCTGAGACAGTAAGTTTCTCTTTATCTTCTGTCGTTGACATTTCTCCGGATGATTCCTCAGTTTTGCTGATTATATTCTCACTCCATGGCAGTTTTAACTGATCCCAGGCAATTTCAAATCCCGGCTCAGCCCAGGCAGTTTTTCCTTTTTGCAGGAAGCTGACCACCAGTGAGTATTCCGCGCCTTTCTTTATTTCAGTCTTTTTAAATGGAATAGCTAAGACCATCTTCTTCTGAGGGGCAAGATTAACAGTAATGTTTCCGCTCTGCACTGTTTCGCCGTTTTCCTGAATAAGCCACTTAGCATCAAGCTCATTCAGATTTGTAAACAGATACCTGTTTTGAATTTCGACCTCCCCTTTTTCAGCTGATACAAGCTTCACTGAAACCGGCTGAGCCGATTTTTTGATCTGCCACATCTCAGGCTGGGGTCTGCGATCGGGCCAGATAGATCCGTATGTCCTGGCTCCTATTCCGTAACTATAAAACTCACCTCCTTCAGTTATCTCCTCAAAATCGAGCCAGAGAGCGGCCTGCTTTTTCAGATCATCTGTTGGCTTCTGAAGCGCTTCAGGGGAAACAGCTTTTGAAAAAATACCAACCTGGTCGATTATTGCATCACATATATAAACAGTGGTTTCCTGTCCGTGTATTTCAACATTTCGTCCGATGTTAACAGGGAAAGGTGTGTTGCGGATATTTCCCGTAACAGGAACAGGATCACTCTGCTTATTGTCGATTGAGAGAACGATCTCTTTTCCGTTATATGCTGCCACAACAGTGTGCCAGTTATTCTCCCAGTCAGGCGGAAGCGCTATCCGGGTTTTTCTTTTTTGCCTTGTAGTAACATAAAATTCCAGTGAGTCCTTTCTGATCTGGTGGATCCCAAACTGCCAGTTTCCTTTGGTTATAAGTGTACCTGCAGAACTGCTGAGGGCTCTCGGGAACACCTTAAGTGATAAAGTCAGCTGGTCACCGCTTATCTCAAGCACCTCATCCCTGTAAACCTCCACCCACTGGTCGTGACCGTTAAGGTCAATTCCTTTGCCTTCCGATCCTTGAACCAGTTTTGCCCTTCCCATAATATTCACCTGAACATTATTTCCTGAGCCATCTTTAAGTGATCGGATTTTTTCGGCTATCCCGGTGCTTACAAAGTCCCAGATTGCCCCGCCCATGCTTCGCGGATGATTATAAAATGCTTCCCAGTAATCATCGAGAGCACCGCCTCCGTTACCCGTAACAGCAAGATATTCATCAAGGAAGGATGGTCGCGGATCTGAGCTTTCAGGGACAAGAAACACATTTGTTATAAGATCTGATATTTTAGGATAACGCGGACCGATTATATCCTCGCAACGCTGTGCGAATGCATTGCCGCCATACATCCAGTATCGTGTTTTATCATACTTTTTACCTTCATCAATCACAGCACAGATATTATCACCTTCACCGCTCTCATTTCCTGCACTCCAGAAAAGTATTGAAGGATGGTTCCTGTCGCGAAGCACCATCTTCCTTGCTCTTTCGCGATACATTTCTTCCCATTCTTTTCGTGTTGAAACATACTCAGTTGCATGCGATTCATCACCTGTTTCGTCGATTACATAGATACCATATTCATCGGCAAGCTCGAGATATCTGGTAACAGGAGGATAATGTGAAGTTCTTACACAATTGATATTGAACTGTTTGAAGAGATTCATATCCTTTCTTATAGTCTGCTCATCCATTGTATGTCCGAGAGTGGGATGCTGCATATGACTGTTTATGCCGTTTAGTTTCACAGGGACCCCGTTCAGGTAAAAAACCTGGTTACGGATTTCAGTCTCCTTGAAGCCTATCCTGCCATTTATCGCTTCTACAGTCTTTCCTTCAGGATTTATTAACTCAAATGTGAGGGTGTAGAGATTGGGATATTCAGCAGACCATTTTGCCGGATTTAAAATTTCGGAAGATAATTTAACTGTTTTCCTTACCTCAGTGCTTACTGAAACCTTATCAGAAACCAGGGTTTTCACCACTTTCTTATCTGAATCGTATAGCGTTGCTTTTACTGTGAAATCATTAACAGTTGCTGGTGAAAAATTTGCCAGGTCTATCGAAAGTTCAAGCTTCGCATTGGTATAAGTTTCATCGAGGTCGGTTGTGGCATACCAGTCGAAAATATGAGTTTTCGGTGTGGCAATTAACCAGACATCATCAAAGATCCCTGCAAGACGCCAGTAATCCTGGTCTTCCAGGTAATATCCATCGGAGTATTTATGCACATTAACTGCAATAGTGTTTTTCCCCGGTTTCAGGTATTTTGTGATGTTATATTCTGCCGGCTCCTGTCCCCCTTCATTATAGCCTAACTCTTTTCCGTTTATCCACACGAAGGAAGCTGATTGCACCTTTTCCATTCTCAGGAAGATCTCTTTTCCTTTCCATGCCGATGGTATATTAAAGGTCCTTCTGTAAGAGCCTGTAGGGTTGTATTCTCTTGGAATAAATGGCGGATTTGGTTTAAACGGAGTCTTTACATTGCGAAACAGCGGGTCGCCAAAACCCTGCATTTCCCAGTTGGATGGGACATGAATTGTATCCCATTTTTTATCATTATAGTTCTCCGCAAAAAATCCGGAAGGTGTTCCTTCAGGAGTATCGGCAAAATGGAACTTCCAGGTACCATTAAGAGATAATATACTGCCTGCAGAAGAACGGTTATTCTTCAGTGCTTCATCTGAGGTTAAATATGGAACGACCGGCACATGACCCTCTACCTGGTTAATCTCGAAAATCTTGGTGTTTTCAAGAAAATCATAGATGTTCGCCGGGAACTTTATCTCCTGAGCATGAATGGCTATGGCTATTGTTGAAAGCAGCACTGCAATATAAATCCTTTTCATTCTTCAAAATATTAAATGATGAAGGAAATATAGTGAAAAAAATTCAGGTCACACAAATCGCACTCGTGTTGCCAATACCCTGTGCCCTGAGTCGTCAACTTAAGCTTTGGGAATGGATAAGAAACTGCATAAAAAAGTCTCCCCTCCTTTTGAAGGAGGGGAGACTTTTCACCAAACAATATCCTGATATTGAAATAGTTATGCCTTCTGTTTCAACTACTCTAGACTATCTTCAGAATCCTTAGGTTGACAGCTATGCCCTTAAGCCCCTATATCATACACCATCAGCGAATTGCCATGCCTTACATAAAGCTTCTTATCTTTTATGACCAGGTGGGCCCAATGTGTCATGGTACCATATGGAACATCGAATGAACTTATAACATTGATGCCATCGGCTTTCGGTTCAGCAAGCGACACCTTTCCTGATTCAGCATAAATATATAATAATCCGTCGTTTGCGATTATGTTGGCAGGAGCCAGAGCAAGATCCCTTATCTGGAAAAGTTCTTTTCCCGTGAGCCAGTCGAGTCCGAAAAAGAATTTGTTTCTGTCGCCGGTTCCATAAATTTTCCCGTTCAGAAGTACGACACCACCGATTTTTGGATCGAGCATCTCGTGCTTCCAAACCTCAGAAACACTTTTACCGTCAGCGGCGAGTTTAAGCATTACACTGCCTTTGCCGTATCCTGTTGTGCAGAAAAGAAGTCCGTCCTTGTATATCGGAGTGTTCGGATGAACATCAGGTCTTATTGTATGAGCAAATTTCCAAAGCACATCACCATTTTTTGCATCAAAACCACATACAGATGTCTGAAGGAATGTAACCAGTACTTTTCTGTCCCTCAGGTTCACCATCATCGGTGAGCAATATGCTGATTTCTCATCAATTCCTTTTGCCTTCCAGATCATTTTACCAGTATTTCTGTCGAGTGCGACCACACTTGCATCGATGCCTCCCGGAGTGCAATACAATACATTTCCGTCGTAAAACAGGTTCTCGGTAAATCCCCACTGAATGTTTCTGGCTCCATACTCTGCAACGAGGTCAACAGTCCATACGGATGAGCCATCAGATGTTTTCATGCAAAGAAGCAGGCCGTAACCGCTCTCGAGATATAGTTTATCACCAATAACCAGAGGTGTTGATCTTACACCATTATGACTCTCAGCCCATTCTTTTCCGTACTCCTTCTTCCAGAGGAGTTTTCCCTTCAGATCAAATGAATAGATCCACCCCTGTCCGTTCACCATACCTGTTATGAAGATAGCTTTAGAAGTTACAGCAGCGGAAGTATGACCGTCGCCAAGTTCATCAAAATGCCAGAGAAGTTTTGGACCTCCATCGGGCCATTTTTTAAGCAGACCTTTCTCATTATAGATGCCGTCGCGGTTTGTTCCGCGCCATTGCGCAACATCTTGTCCTGCAGCGTTCAGGCCAAGCACTGATATCAGAATTATAAAGATAGTCTTTCTCATATTAATCATATTTTTTTGTAACTTTTCAAATATAACGTAAAATATATACTGCCAATTAATTAGGTGATTTATTATGTTTTTTTAACACTTTTTGAGCAAGAAATCTTTCTAACCGCAGAGTACGCAAAGCATGCGCAAAGAACGCAAAGCTAATATCCGGCAATTCTCTTCTTTGCGAACTTTGCGAAAATCCTTGGCGACCTTTGCGGTTAATGGATTTATTGGTCTAGGTTGTTAACCAAAAACAGCAATCCGTTTGCTCTGCATAACCATTCATTGAAAAAAAATTTCTAAATAAAACAATTTGTCATAACTTTATTAGATAATCAATTAATGTAATCCACATGAATCTAAAACGCCGTGAATTTATCAAGCTGAGCGGTATTACTGTTGCGGGCACGATGATTGTTCCTTCGTTACTTCAGTCTTGCAGCGGATCTCCTGTTTCGGAAAGCGCTGCAGGTTATCTCGATCATTTTGAAGTAACACCAGATCAACTCCGGAAGGTATTACAGGCAGCTATGGAAAAGGGGGCTGATTATGCCGACCTCTTTTTTGAACACACAGTAAGTCATGCGACATCATTGCAGGACAAGAAAGTAAACAGTGCCTATTCTAATGTAAACTTTGGAGTAGGGATACGCGTTCTTAAGGGCGACCAGACGGGTTTCGCATATTCTGAGAATACTTCACTCGACTCTATGCTGAGAGCCGCGAAGACTGCTGCTTCAATTGCTGACAGCACTTCATCTTTTAAAACTGAAGTGTTCAGTGAATTTAATCCTCCTTCATATTATAAGATAAATACACCATGGGAAGAAACAGTTATCAGCCAGAAAATACCCTTTATAACCCGACTGAATGATAAGATTTTCGACGGTGATAAACGGGTAACCAAAGTGAATGTTTCGCATCAGGACTCAACATCCTATATACTCTTCTGCAATTCAGATGGAGTACTTTCCTGGGATTACCGCCCAATGACTCTGATTTATGCGGTTTGTATAATGGAAGAGAATGGCAGAATCGAAAATGCAGCTGTTTATCAATCATATCGCAAAGGATTTGAGTTTCTTACTGATGAACTTGTAGATGGTCTGGCAGCTAAGGCGATTCAAAAAACTTCAGTTTTATTTAATGCCGTAAAACCAATTGCAGGCGAAATGGAAGTTGTAATGGCTGCAGGTGATTCCGGAATTCTTCTGCATGAAGCAATGGGACATTCATTCGAAGCAGATTTTAACCGTAAAAAGACATCGATTTTTTCTGACAAGATGAACCAGAAGATTGCTGAAGATTTCGTCACAATTATTGATGATGGAACCCTTCCCAATGACCGTGGTGCTCTCAATATCGATGATGAAGGTGTACCAACTGAGAAAACGCTGCTTGTCACAAATGGAAAACTTACAAGTTATATTCACGACAGAATAAGTGCAAAATTTTACAATGTAAAACCAACAGGGAATGGACGCCGTCAGGATTTCAGAAATGTGCCTATCCCGAGGATGAGATCAACATATATGGAAAACGGACCTCATAAAAAAGAGGAGATCATAGCCAGTGTTAAAAAAGGCATTTATGTTGAAGATTTCAGTAACGGTCAGGTAAATATTGGTCCGGGTGACTTTACTTTCTTTGTCAAATTAGGTTATATTATTGAAAACGGAAAACTTACAAAACCTATCAAGGACATAAATATAATTGGTAACGGGCCACAGGCTCTTGCTGATATTACTATGGTTGGTGATGATCTTAAGATTTCTGATTCACCAAATACATGCGGAAAGGATGGTCAGGGTGTGCCAGTAACTATGGGGCTGCCAACAGTCAAGATAAAAAAACTTACAGTCGGAGGCATTAATGCCTAGAAATAATTACAAAAATCAGGATATGAATACAACTGAAAAATATGAAATTGCTGACCTGGTTATAAAACATGCAATAAAATGCGGTGCCGACCAGGTTGCTGTTGCAATAAACGACAGTGCCAGCAGACACATCGAAATACGTGAACAAAAGATCGACAGGCTTCAGGAATCAATAAGTAATGGCTTGAATCTTACACTTTATGTAGAAAAAAAGTACTCCTCTCATTCAACCAACCTGCTTAAGAAAGAAGAACTGCTGAAGTTTGTTGAGGGAGCTGTTGCAGCAACCCGTTATCTCTCTGAAGATGAATTCCGGTATCTGCCCGATGCTGAACTATATTATAAAGGCGGAGGAGAAGATCTGAAGACTTCAGACCTTGCAATCAACTCACTCGATGCAAAAACCAAAATTGATCTTGCCCGTCAGGCTGAAAGCGAGATATATGGTACCGATCCGAGAATCATTTCTATAACAACAAGTTATGATGATTCAGTCGGCAGTGATATTCTTGTAACAAGCAATGGGTTCAAAGGTGAGAATACCGGAAGCTATGCAGGTATTTCCGCTTCGGTTTCTGTAAAAGGAGAGAAGGGAAGACCCTCAGACTATTGGGGAGAGTATAGTGTGTTTTATGATAAATTGATCAAGACTGGTGTAGGAAAGACAGCTCTTGAAAGAACGATAAGAAAGCTTGATCCAAAAAAGATCTCTTCGGGCAAATATCAGATGATTGTCGACAGACTGGTGGTACAGAATCTGATCGGACCATTTATTTCTGCCATGTTCGGATCATCAATGTATCAGAAAAACTCATTCCTCATAGGGAAAGTAAATACAAAAGTTGCAAGCGAAATACTTTCAATTGAGGATGATCCTTTAATGATCACCGGATGGGGATCGAGGCACTTCGATGCTGAAGGTCTCAATGCCCAGAAGCGCACAATTGTTGAGAACGGGATACTGAAGAACTACTATATAGGGACTTATTATGGGCGTAAGCTCGATCTGAAGCCAACCTCTTTGAATCCTTCAAACATTGTGTTCAAAACGGGAGACAAAGATCTTAACGGATTGGTAAAATCAGTCAGCAAGGGAGTTCTTGTTACAGGTTTTAACGGAGGAAACTGCAATGGATCAACAGGCGACTTTTCATATGGAATAGAGGGTTTCCTGGTTGAGAAAGGTGAAATAGTACATCCTGTTAATGAGATGAATATATCAGGAAATATGAATGATTTCTGGAATACTCTTGCCGAGGTTGGAAATGATCCATACCCCTACAGCACTTACCTGACACCATCAATGCTGTTCGATAAGACCGATTTCAGCGGGCTGTAATCTTCACAGGATTAACATAATACCCCGGATCAACTTTGATCTCATCAATCCCGGCTTTTAGCCTGATTGCCGAGAAGGTTGTTTTCGGGGTAATGTTTTTTTCTGTTCCGTTGACAAAGATCTTGAGAGGCATTTCAAAACCTTCAATACAGTTATTGTATCTGTATATAAGATCTTTACCTCTTATATAGTACTCAAAATCCGGTAACCTCTTATCGCGCAGGTATTGATCAAAAATGGGTTTCAGATTTAGCCCTGACTTTTCAATCATGTACGTTTCAATCTGCTCGCCTGTGACAACCTGATGGTAGAAGTCTTTGTTAAGCCCTCTCAGGATACTCCTCCATTTTTCATCATCATTGAGGATCTGACGTATAGTATGAAGCATGCTTCCTCCTTTATAATACATATCATGTGAGCCTTCATAATTAACGTCGTAAATGCCAATTATGGGACGGTCGTTCAGGATATTCTTTCTGGAGCCGATCAGGTATTCACTTCCTGCCTGCTTCCCGAAATGATATTCAACATACAGGTTTTCAGAGTAATTTGTAAAACTCTCATGCACCCACATATCGGCTATATCCCTGTATGTTATGCTGTTGGCGAACCACTCATGACCCGATTCATGAATTATTATAAAATCAAATTTCAGTCCCCAGCCTGTCTTGCTGAGATCAGTACCCAGATAACCGTTTTTGAATCCGTTGCCATATGTAACCGAGCTCTGGTGCTCCATGCCAAGGTAAGGTGCCTCAACAAGCTTGTAGCTATCCTCATAAAACGGATACGGGCCGAACCAGTGTTCAAAAGCTGCCAGCATCATCGGAGCCTGTTTGAATTGTTCTTTCGCTTTTTCAAGGTTATCTCTTAACACATAATAATCGCAATCAAGGTCTCCCTTTTCACCTTTATATACCTCTGAAAAATGTACATAATCACCGATGTTAATATTCACGCCGTAGTTGTTTATCGGATTGGAAACAAACCAGTTAAATGTTTTTGTTTTATCTGTCTTATTCTCAACACTTCTAAGCCTTCCGTTCGACACATCCATAAGGTTTTCCGGTACATTTACACTGATCAGCATACTGTCGGGCTCATCGTACATATGATCTTTGCATGGCCACCACATGCTGGCGCCATCTCCCTGGCAGGCAGAAGCGATAAAAGGCAGCCCGTTCCGGTCTTTTTTCCAGGTAATCCCTCCTGTCCATGGAGGCCTTGTTGAGACCTGCGGTTTCCCTCCATAGGTCAGAACAATAGAATAGATTTCTCCAGCAAGCTGCTTACCGTCAATTTCAATCCAGTAAACATTGCCCTCCCTTGTGAATTTCAGCTGCCTGTCGTTTAAAGTTGCTGTATTCAGTTTCATTGGTTCCTGAAGATCGATCTGCATTTTGCCATGAGGACTGACAACCTTATAAGTAACTGTATTAGTGCCTTTTATTGTGCTGTCTGAGGGATTTACTTTTATATCGAGATGGTAATAGATCAGATCCCACCATGCTCTTTCGGGTGTAACTGAACCCCTTAGCGTATCCTGGCGGGTGAATTTGACAGTCTGGGCGTTAAGGGATGCTGTTAATAAAATAACAATACTTGCTGTAAAGTATATATTCCATCTATATAAATTCTTCATCTTTAATATTTTGTATTATTATTCGAATTACCCCCTTCCCAACCTTCCCCCAGGGGGGAAGGAGTTAGCCTACAAAATCACAAAATTCCATTTGCCTGAACCAAGATTTAATGTATGAACATCATTATCTTGAGTCACTTTCAGGTCTTTATGTTCAGATAGTTTCTTACCATCAAGTGTTATATCAGTTCCTTTTAGCATAATTGTTGCAGTGCTGTTGGCAGGTATTTCAACATCGTATTCAATTCCCTTATCAGCTCTTTTCCACGAGGATACGATATTACCAAAAGGACCATTATGTGTTGCGGAAAAATGGTCAAGACCTTCGACGAAACATGGCTTCAGGATCACATTTTTGAAACCGGGATTCATCTCATCAGGGTAGATGCCGCCCGGTGACTTATACAGCCACGCTCCTATCTCACCAAACATAATGTGATTCATAGAGATATCTGATTTGGTATCGAGCGGCCAGTTTTCGTAAAGTGTTGTTGCTCCGTTTACAATCCACCAGCCCCATGAAGGGAATGTTTCCTGCGAGGCAAGCTTATATGCAAGATCCGGATAACCATTCTCGCTAAGTGCATTCAGAATAGTTTTGGTACCAAGCAGACCAACATCAAGCTTGTTTCCATCCTCCTTAACTTTCTCAGCAAGCCTGTCGGCTACCTTCTGCTTCAAATCGTCAGGAACGACGCCCCAGAAAAGAGGTGAGCTCAACTCTGTCTGTAATCCGCTGGCATAAACTCCCTTATCTGTATCGAGAAATTTGTTATTGATAGCATTTCTGATCTTAAATGAGAGTGAATCATATTTGGCCAGATCTTCATTTTTTCCCAGAAGTTTTGCTGCCTTAGCTAATATGACTGCATCAGCATAATAATAAACAGAGGAGGTCAATTCTCTGGATGCTCTTGATTTTATCGGGATCCAGTCTCCAAGTCCCCAGTCAGTCAGGCCTTCCGGACTAATCTCTGTTATATGATCGACATACCTTTTGATATTATCATAATACTTCTCCAGAAGATATGAATCGCCATAGAAGAGGTAAATGTTCCAGGGTATTATTGCTATAGTGCTGGTCCAGTCGGGACCGTTAGCCCAGTGGTAGCCCCAGCCGCTTGTCGGGATTATGGCAGGAAGTACTCCGTTAGGTTGCTGTTCATCGTCATGGTCGGCAAGCCATTTCTCATATACCGTTATCCCGTCGAAGTTATACAATCCGGTCTCACTCGCGATATGCGCATCCCCGGTCCATCCGTTCTTTTCGCGCTGCGGACAATCGGTCGGATAAGCATACAGGTTCGACAGGTATGAATTATTAGTAGCTCTCCAGATCTTATCAATAACAGGATTTGAAGACTCTATTGAACCTGAAACAGGCACATCACTATGCATAAAGTATCCTGTAAGACTCTCTTTTGTAAGGTTTAAAGGCTTATCAGAAGTAACTTCGACATACTGAAATCCCTTATACCCGAAGCGTGCCATGAATGTCTCCTCCCCCTCTCCTTTCAGAATAAATATATCTGTCTGGAAAGGATCTTTATCGTCGGTTGGACGGTAGTGCACATCGATGTTCGACTGGTCTGCACGTCCATCGGGATAAAGACGCTCGGAATGTTTCAGCCTGATAACAGTTCCTCCCGGACCGCTTACCTTTAATTTCGATACCCCGGCAATATTGCGTCCAAGGTCGTAAACAGCTGTAAGCTTATTGATCATGTTTACCGAGGCGGCAGGTATTTCTTCAACCTGACGGATCGGCTGCATAACCTGAGAGACAATATTTGAAGAAGGTGCCGCAACCAGGATTGGTCTGGCCCATTTGGAATCATTAAAACCGGTTTTGTCCCAGCCCGGCTGTTCTAGACGCGCATCGTAGTGTTCAGCAGTGTAAATGCTGTTAAATATTATTGGACCCAGGGAGGTTTTCCAGTCGGTCCCGCTAGTGATGGTCTCTGTGGAACCATCATCATAAGTAATTCTCAGATCGGTGCAGAACTTAGGACGTGAACGCCACGGGGCTTCATCGAAATACCAGACAGCCGTAGACTGGTGATTGTACCAGCCATTACCCAGGATCACCCCTATAACATTCTCACCCTGTTGCAGATAAGAAGTGACATCATGAGTAAGGTAGAGAGTCCGCCGGTCGAAACGCGTATATGCAGGATCGAGCACATGGTTACCGATCTTATTACCATTAATATAGAGTTCATATAATCCGGCAACAGCAATGTACTGCCTGGCAGAGACTATCTTTTTTGTTACATTAAAACTTTTACGGAAGTAGGGAGCAGGTTTGATTTTCTCGTCACGTGAATCGCTTATCCAGGAACCTTTCCAGTTCATTTTATCTATCATTCCTGTTTCGAAGAAGGCGGTTTTTGAAGCAACAGACTTCCTGCCTTTCTGGTCCCAAAGAATCACTCTCCAGTAATACCTTGTAAAGGGCTTCAGGGGATTACCCTGGTATGATACAAGATTCTTTGCGGATTTTATTTTCCCGGAATTCCAGACGGTTCCATTTAGTCGGCTCATATCAGCGGCGTCAGAAGAGACAAGAATCTGATATGCGTACTGAAAAGTCCCCTGCCGGTCATCAGTCATCTGCCAGGTTAATCTTGGGTTAGGTGAATCGATTCCAAGCGGATTGATAAGATATTCGCACTTCAGATTTCCGGCGGAAAAGTTTGTTTTTCCGTCAGTGCAGGATTGCAGCAGGTTGGCGGCAATGAATATCTGGGTTGCAAACAAAAGGATATTCCTTATGGGTTTTGTGGCTAAGTTGAAGTTTTTCATATTATTGAAAGGGTAAAGCATATTGAAATCTCATGACGGATTTTACTTTTCTAAATTAGGAAATATAAATCCATTTACCACAAAGGGCACTAAGGTATTTCACAAAGGACACAAAGGACACAAAGGACACGAAGGGCTTGGTTGTAATTTCGGACCAGCCGGCTCTGAAAGAATGGAAAAGGGGATAGAGTCTAGGCCACAACAGAATATAAAGTATTGAAAATATGCCGGATAAATTTCCCCTCCTTTTGAAGGAGGGGTGGCCGGACCAATTTTTAATAATCACACAAATGCTGATCCCGGCCGGGGTGGTTGATTCTAAGGGCATATCACAGAATACTAAAAGATGAAAACAGGAATAAATAATCAACCACCCCAGCCGCAAATTAGCTTTGCAAAAACAAACAAGCATTTTACTGCGGCCACCCCTCCTTCAAAAGGAGGGGAAACCTTTTTACAAAGCTTCTCATTCATCCCCGAAACTTAGGTTGACGGAGATTGGTTTGGGAGTGGATACACGTGAATTATCATTTTCCTCTCTGTTAAAATGCATTGATTTCCGAGCTCTTATAATCGTAAATGTAATTCATCCCATGAATTCGAATATTATTGTATTTTTACCATAGACCAATTAAATAAAATTAACAATGAGGCTATTCGCTATATACTTTAATATCTGTGTTTTACTGTGTTTAACAACTGCATCGTACGGCTGCGAATCACCACTTTATAAAACCAAAGCAATTGCCATACCTGCTGCCGGGAACAGCTGGGTAATAAATGACCTGGCAAAAAGCGGAGATGTTATAACCGGCAAAGGTATAACCGGCTGGAACGACGGGAATGCAAGGATAAGGACATACTTCCGGACTGAACAGACTGGTGAGATAAGCATTTCGATACGTGCCAGGGTGACATCAGGAACATCAGGGATTGAGGCAAGGTTTGGCAGTGAAATAAAATCAATTCAGATTAAGAATGTAACATTTGATACAATTCCTGTCGGCACTTTCAGGATAGACAAATCCGGATACCACTGGATTGAATTGCAGGGCATCAGCAAGCAGGGATCTGCATTTGCAGAGATCACAGATTTCATCATAAGCGGCCAGGCAACTGAAGGCAAAGTATATTTTGTAAAGGATGATTTCTATTTCGGCCGGCGCGGACCATCTGTACACCTAAGATATGAGATCCCTGCTACAGCTTCCGACATTGTCTGGTTTTATAATGAAATTACCATTCCGGAAGGCAATGATGTAATAGGTTCATACTTTATGGCCAACGGATTTGCTGACGGCTACTTCGGTATACAATGCAACTCTGAAACAGAAAGAAGGATCCTTTTCTCTGTGTGGAGTCCTTATAAAACAGATAATCCGGGCGAGATCCCTGATGAATACAAGATAATCCTGCTCAAAAAAGGCGCTGATGTAATAACCAAAGAGTTTGGAAACGAAGGCTCCGGAGGACAGAGTTACCGAAAGTATTTCTGGAAAGCAGGTAATACATATCGATTCCTGCTGAAGGGAGAGCCATCTGTTAATAATTCAACCGATTATACTGCATACTTTTTTGCACCTGAAACAGGTAAATGGGAACTGATAGCAAGTTTCCGCCGTCCAAAAACAAACAACTACCTGAAGAGTCTTTACTCCTTCCTCGAAAACTTCATGCCTGATACAGGTCCGCTCGAAAGAAAGGGTTATTATTCAAATCAGTGGATACAGGACAGGGAAGGTAAATGGTTCGAACTTACCGGCGTTAAATTCACAGCAGATGCAACTGCAAGGAAAGAATCGCGGATTGACTATTCAGGCGGTTCTGAAAATGGCATGTTTTTCCTCCGTAACTGCGGTTTCTTCAGCGATAAAACCAATATGGATCAGATCTTTACACGACCTTCCACAGGGAAACAGCCACTGATAGATTTTGCAGGATTAGAATAATGATAATTCACCGCTTTAATTCCCCTCCATTTGCTTATTTTAGTCAAAATTTATAACTCCCGAACATATGAAAAAGCAACTTTTACTGGTTATGATGACAGCATTTGTAACACTTTGTTTTAGTGTGACATTACTTGCACAGGATTCGCCTCGGTCGCGTGAATCGTTTAACGACGGATGGAAATTCACAAAATATTTTAATGCATTTAATGAAGCGGCTGCAACTGATAAAGAACCCGCCGACCTGCAGATGCCTGCTGTAAATGATAACGGCTGGAGGTCGCTCGATCTGCCCCACGACTGGGCTATTGAGGGTCCCTTCAATGATTCGCTGGAGAACAATACAGGATTATTACCATGGAAAGGGATTGGCTGGTACAGAAAACATTTCAATATAAGTGAAAATGATAAGGATAAGAGAATATATATCGATTTCGACGGAGCCATGGCCTATGCTAAGGTGTGGCTGAACGGAAAATATGTCGGGGAATGGCCGTACGGCTATACTTCTTTCAGACTCGATCTTACTCCATATATTTTAGCAGGAAAAGAAAACATAATTGCTGTACGGCTCGACACAAAAAGCTGGGATTCGAGATGGTATCCGGGTGCCGGAATTTACAGGAATGTATGGCTTGTAAAAACTTCACAGGTACATATTTCGCATAACGGACTATTCGCCACTACTCCGGAAATAAAGAAAGAGTCAGCCGTGCTCAGCGTAAGTGCAGAGGTTGAGAGTCACAGTACTGAAGCAGTACCTGTCACTCTGAAAGCAACTGTTTATAAACTAGATAACAGATTTGATCGGATAGCAACTCCTGTTGCAGTGTCAACAACTGCAAATGCTACTATAACTTCATCGAAAGATCATATTTTCAGACTCGATATTCCTGTTAAACAGCCTGTTCTGTGGGATCTTGAGAATCCTGAACTGTACTGCGTTGAAGTTACTGTTTCAAAAGGTTCGGTGATTCTTGACAGGTATGAAACCAATTTCGGTTTCAGGACGCTGAATTTCACAGCCCGTGACGGATTTCTTCTTAACGGTAAGAAAGTTGAAATAAAAGGTGTTTGTAATCACCACGATCTGGGTGCCCTGGGAGCTGCATTCAATGTGCGGGCTGCAGAGAGGCAGATTGAGATTCTGAAAGAGATGGGCGGCAATGCCATCAGGACGAGTCATAATCCTCCGGCACCTGAGCTCCTAGACCTTTGCGATAAGATGGGTATGCTTGTACAGGTTGAGGCTTTCGATACATGGAAGACACCAAAAAAACGGAAAGATTATAATCTTCTGTTCTATTCATGGCACGATGAGGATCTGAGAGCAATGGTACGCCGCGACAGAAATCATCCATCGGTATTTATGTACAGCTCCGGAAACGAGGTGGGCGACCAGAATAATCCTGCCCTGTCGGAGAGTCTTAAGAATATTATCAAATCGGAGGATAATACCCGTCCGGTAACTGTAGGCTGCAACTGGGATGAATCGGGCACAAACGGTTTCCAGAAAACACTTGATGTATTCGGGATCAACTACCGCCTTTACAGATATGATGCATTTTTTGCTTTGAAGGATAATGCAAATCTACCGTTCCACTCTTCAGAATCTGCTTCAACTGTCAGTTCAAGAGGGGAATACTTCTTCCCGGTTGTTCAGGGCAACCTCAACAATAATCTTCCCGGAAAAGGTGTATTCCAGGTCTCATCATATGATCTGGCATATCCGGCATGGGCATCTACACCCGACCAGCAATGGGAAATGCAGGATAAGTACCCGGGGGTATTCGGGGAATTTGTCTGGACAGGCTTCGATTATCTTGGCGAGCCTACTCCCTACTCAGGTGATCTTACCGGTCAGGGCCCAACCTCAAGGAGGTTTGAAGAAACGAAGAAGATGCTCGATGATAATGGTGTGACTGAAATACCATCGCGCAGCAGCTACTTCGGGATCCTTGATCTTGCAGGATTTAAGAAAGACCGTTTTTATCTGTATCAGTCGAAATGGAGACCCGAAATGCCAATGGCACATATTCTGCCTCACTGGAACTGGCCTGAAAGAAAAGGACAGGTTACACCGGTACATGTTTATACATCTGGCGATGAGGCTGAACTATTCCTGAACGGAAAATCTCTTGGAAAGAAAAAGAAAGGTCAGTATGAATACAGACTGAGATGGGATGATGTTGTCTATCAGCCCGGTGAGTTGAAAGTTATTGCTTATAAAAACGGTGTGAAATGGGCTGAGGATGTTATGCGGACAACTGAAAAAGCTTCAATGCTTTCGATGTCGGCTGACAGGCCAGCGGTTCGTCCGGATGGCGTTGATCTCATCTATATAACTGTACGCATAGAAGACAAAAATAAACTTCTTGTACCACGCAGCAGCAACCTTGTAAATTTCTCAATTGAGGGTCCGGGTAAGATAGTTGCAGTTGATAACGGCGATGCCACAAGTCACGATCCTTTCCAGGCCAACTACAGAAAAGCTTATAATGGCATGTGTCTTGTTATTGTGAAAGCCGATAAGGGAGCAACCGGGGCGTTCACTGTTAAGGCTATGTCAAAAGGGCTGAAGAATGCAGCGGTAGAAATCAAATTAGCTAACTAATTGGTGCAAAGAACTGGGAGCAGGAAGCAGTCGTCAATTTAAGGTGTTAGGTAGAGTAAAATTGTGTAGAGTTTAGTTGAAAACAAAATGTAAGGTATTGAATATATGCTTGATACATTTCCCCTCCTTTTGAAGGAGGGGTGGCTGGACCACTTTTTAATTATGAAACAAATGCTGATACCAGCCGGGGTGGTTGATTGCAGAAGTAGACCTGGTGCTAAGTGCTGATCTGTAGAAATTAAGACTTTTACTGTTAGAAATGTTTTGGTTTTTCATACCCAAAAAAGGTAAGAATAAATCAAATAATCAACCACCCCGGTCGGGAAACAGAATACTGTATATGTATGATAATCAATCATCCCGACCACCCCTCCTTCAAAAGGAGGGGAAACTTATATATTCAGTTCCTCATTTATCCCCAAAGCTTATAGCACCAGCTATTGTGAACATCACCTAGCACCCAGCACCTAGCACCCAGCACCCAGTACCCCGCACCCAATTTTCATCCTATCCTCTTAGTATAAAACAACTTATCATCCCCCATTTTATAGAAGTCTTTCAGTTTGGCTTCGAGGTCAAAATTTGTTTTGATATAGAAGGCTCTGGTTGGTTCGTAATGAGGCAAACCAGATGTTTCAGCAATAAGGATTTTGCATCCCATTTCCCTGGCATGGATTTCAGTCTGCTCCATTAGCTTCTTACCTATTCCCTTACCGCGATAAGCATTATTTGTACAGATCCAGTAAAGATCAAAACTTGTATCAGACATTAATATTGGTCCGAAGCATGAATATGCAACAGTAACTCCATCGGCTTCGGCAAAAACAAAAAAGTAGCCTGTTGACTCTCCCAGTTCAAGACGTTCCTTAACAAGGTCGACTGCTATCTCAACTTCATGATCGTAGAAGAATTTTGTTGATTCAATTATCTCTCTTACACTTTGTATATCGCTCTCCTGAGGAGTTGTTCTGAATTTCAGATTCATTGTAATTAAGTTATTGGTTATTGAGTTATTATGTTGTCTGACTACAAAGGTTGCAAATTATTTACGAAGTATAATAAACCGTTTTAAAATATTCTTTTCCGGCTGCCTCACACCGCAAGCCGGTAGCCAATCTTTTCATATATTTACT
This sequence comes from Bacteroidales bacterium, assembly GCA_016709865.1. Classification (NCBI taxonomy): domain Bacteria; kingdom Pseudomonadati; phylum Bacteroidota; class Bacteroidia; order Bacteroidales; species Bacteroidales bacterium. Next base: position 77,586 of record JADJLX010000005.1, on the reverse strand, counting down.
TCAATAAAATGATCGTTATGCTAAAAAAGATCCCACACACCTACGTTATTGTTTTCTCAATAGTTGTGATCTGTGCCATTCTCACCTGGATAGTTCCCGGGGGATTATTTGACAGGCATATCATTACAGTAAACGGCATTGATCGTAATGTAGTGATACCCGGATCGTTTCATTATACAGGAAATAATCCTCAGACATGGCAGGTGTTTTCGGCGCTATTCGATGGCTTTGTAGATAAAGCAGATATAATTGTTTTCATTCTTATTATCGGCGGAGCATTCTGGATTATGAACGAGAGCAAAGCGATAGATGTGGCGATTCAGTCGTTTCTGAGGTTCAGCAAGCGGATTGAACACAATGTTATTATTGCTAAGCTGGGGGCTGACAATATTATATTCATTCTTATAATGCTTATGTTCAGCATTTTCGGGGCTGTATTCGGCATGAGTGAAGAGACAATTGCATTCGTTGTGATTTTTGTTCCGCTTGCCATATCGATGGGTTACGACTCTATAGTTGGTGTATCGTTATGCTTTGTTGCTGCGGCATTAGGATTTGCTGGCGCTATATTGAATCCATTTACAATTGGCATTGCCCAGGGATTATCAAATCTTCCTCTTTTTTCGGGCATTGAATACAGGATGTTCTGCTGGGTAATAATAAACCTGGCCGGATTCGCTTTCATCCTCAGGTATGCGCGATCTGTGAAAAAAAATCCTTCAAAATCGCTTGTAGCCGAGGATGATAAGTACTGGCGCGACAAACAAGAAGGCAGCTCCTTTGAGATCTCTTACAACACTCCGTTATCTGCATGGATAATCTTTTTAATCGTATTGGTTGTAATGGGAATATTCTCATGGCAATTCCCATTGACAAACCTTGGGATTGGAGAAAGCACAGTTCCCCTCCCCGTCTTCCCTGTTTTAACTGCTTTATTCGGAATCACCGGTATTTTTTCACTAAGAAAATCAGTCCATTTTTTCATAATTCAGATCCTTCTTTTTACAATACTTGTGCTTATTGCCGGAGTAATGGGTTACAGCTGGTATATTATGGAAATTGCAACACTATTCTTTGCAATGGGACTCGTGACAGGTATTGCAATGAATTACAATCCAAATAAGATAACAAAACTCTTTCTCGACGGAGTAAAAGATATACAGTCGGCTGCGATTATTGTAGGACTGGCAGGCGGCATCATTATTATTCTGAACAACGGCAATATCATTGACACACTGTTATTTAAACTCTCCGAATCAATCTCGGGCATGGGAAAGATGGCATCGGTTAGTATGATGTATGTCGTTCAGAACCTAATCAATCTTGTTATGCCATCGGGTTCTGCGAAGGCCGCACTCACAATGCCGATGATGTCGCAATTCTCAGACCTCATAGGAGTATCGAGGCAGGCCACAGTAATGGCTTTTCAGTTTGGTGATGGTTTTACAAACATGCTCACCCCTACTTCCGGAGTCCTGCTTGGTGTTCTAAGCGTGGCTAAAATACCTTACGATAAATGGGTCAGGTGGGTACTTCCGCTTATTATTATTCTGGTTGTCATTGGTTTCCTATTATTAATTCCAACAGTCTATATGAAGCTTAAGGGGTTCTGAAACTCCCAAGCAAAGAGCGTAGAGCGTAAAGCGGAGAGACAGACCAACTGAGCCCTGAGTATTTCTTCGGTCTTCGGTCTTCCGTCTTCCGTCTTCCGTCTTCGGTCTTCGGTCAATTGAATAATCCATAGAAATTAGTATCTTTAATTCTCAGTTTTTCGTGCTAAATACTTTTCGCTGCTATGAAACCAAAGATTTTCCTGAAACGGATTTTCCATCGTAATGAATGGAGGTATGCCATTGTTTTCAAATATGATCAGAAGCTTACGGAACTTGTAAGGTCTGTAAAGAATGTGAAATGGAGTCAGACACACATGTGCTGGCACGCACCTGACAATGAGCTTACTCTGAAGCAAATACTCTCTGCTTTCCGCGATTTTGCTGATATTGATATCTCAGAGATTGCGTCATCAGATAGTAAGAATAAGTCTGAAAAACAGGCTTCTATTCCTGTAAAGGAAGATGAAGATCAGTTAACCGATGAATATCCTTTGCCTGATGAAACCCAGGGAGTGGAAAAAAGAAAGGACGGGTATGATGCTGTACTTTTCACAATTGGAGAATCGAACGGGGCGCTGATAATAAAATTTACCGGAAGATATGACAGGGAATGGATAAAGGAACTGAACGGATATGGAAGGGTGTTTTATGACGGAACGAGAAAAGAATTTAAACTAAAATGGTCGCAGCTTGCTGTTGACTCACTCTCCGACTATTTTTCATCGAGAGGTGTTGAAGTGATTGTAAAGAAGGGGATCATTCCTGCTGAGCTAAAGGAGAAACGGGAAGAAAAGGGAACTGATGTAAGAAGCAGGCCGTTAAGTACTGAGGCAGAAAAGAGAGTTGAATTACTTCGCAGATATCTTGATGAAAACAGGTACAGCAAACGGACAGTTGAGTCGTACATAGCAAGTCTGGAACTGTTCTTCAGGTATTTTCACAACAGAGACATTGATGAGATCACCAGCGAAGATATCAGTGAATTTATTGATGATTACATTCTAAGACTTGGTTATTCTGCTTCATATCAGAACATTATGATATCGGCAATAAAACTTAATTACTATGTATCGGGAGGGCGAAGAGTATCGCCCGATTCATTAAGCCGTCCGCGCCGCAGCCGGGCATTGCCAAAAGTCTTTTCGAAGGAAGAAGTGGTGAAGATCTTTGATGCCACGAGGAACAACAAGCACAAGCTGATGCTGTGGCTAATATACTCCTGCGGGTTACGGAGAAGTGAAGTAATAAATATAAAACTAAGTGATCTGGATATGGAAAGAGGTATTTTGAATATCAGGGAAGGTAAGGGAAATGTAGACCGAATGGTTCCGATAGCGGCCAAGATCTGGGAGAAGATAGCAGGATATATAAAGACCTATCATCCCAAAGTCTATCTTTTTGAAGGGCAGACAGGAGGAAAGTATTCTGTTGAGAGTGTATATTCGGTGTTTAAGCAGTCGCTTAAAAGAGCCGGGATACAGAAGGAAGTAGGAGTTCACAGTCTGAGGCACAGTTACGCCACCCATCTGCACGAGAGCGGATTAGATATCAGGTACATACAGGAACTGCTCGGGCATAAGAGCACCAGGACAACTGAGATCTATACGCATGTAAGCAGGAGGAATCTGTTTGCGATTAGGAGTCCGATTGAGGATATGGATATATGAGAAAGTGAAAAGTGAAAAGTGAAAAGTGAAAAATGCAAAATGCAAAGTGCAAAGTGCAAAGTGCAAAATGAAAAATGAAAAGGAAGAAATTAAAAATTAATTAGTTATGGATAGTTTTCCAGAAAGGATGTCGGAGAGGTTTATGGGTTTTATTGTTGGGATAATGAAACTTGAGAAGCAATTATACAAAACTTATTCCGGGAGGCATATTTATGGTCAGCTTTTTCGTTCAGGAACATCTTCCGGGGCAAATTTTGAAGAAGCAAGGGCAGCAGAGAGCAAGGCGGATTTTGTTTACAAAATGCAGATTGTGTTAAAGGAACTTCGGGAATCTCACTTTTGGGTAAAACTTATAATTTCAGCAAAGTTGATACACTCCGAAGATGAAATTTTGAAAATTCTAAATGATGAGTCGAAGGAATTATCAAATATAACTGCCAAGTCCATTGTAACAGCTAAAGCAAAAATCAAATAACATGAAATCTGATGAAGGGTTAAATACCATTGATCTTTGCTATTTACACTTTGCACTTTGCATTTTCATAAAAAGAGGGTGAGATATTAAGGGTTCATCTTAAGAAAGGGACTGCAAATCTTAAGGAAGAATCTGATATTATGATTGATCAGATAAGGGCGATAGATAAGAGGAGGCTGTTGAGCAAGGTTGGAGAGCTACCGAAGGAGCTTCATAAGGTTGTAAAGGATAACATCAGGGTAGTTCTTGATATTGAATAATATAATACAAATGAATTTTGTATTTTTGTAATGAAATGAAAAGCAGAGAACAGATATTAGATTTTATTACCGAAAACAAACAACTGTTTCGGGAACAATTCCACATTATCCGGATTGGGATCTTTGGGTCTTATGCCCGTGGAGAACAGAATCCAGAAAGCGATATTGATTTGCTGGTGGAATTTGAAGAAAATACACAAGATCTTCATGACTTGAAGTTACAGATTAAAGACTTTTTTCATAATAAGTTAGGTATAGAGGTAGATATCTGTCGTGAAAAATTTATTAAGCCCAGATTCAAAAAAACAATTTTAGAAGAGACAATCTATGGTGATCAAAAATCAACTTTGTCTATAATCCATTCCTGAGGCAATCAGATCTCTTTTTATTATCTTTGAAAAAATATAAATACATGACTGTTTCTGATTTAAAAATACGGCTTTTCCGCCAGATTGATGTTCTTGAAAAAAGAAAACTTGAGGAAATCTACGGTATTCTTACAAATTATATCAATGGGCAAAAAGATACTGATGAATGGGATAATTTATCAGAGAACCAGAAGGATGGAATATTTAAAGCAATCGCAGAAATAAAAGCAGGAAAAGGAATTTCCAATAAGGAAGTACTTGAAATGTACCGTAAGAAATACAATAATGTCTAAAAAGATTGTATGGTCACCTTTATCAGTAAGTGATTTTGACAATATACTTGAATACCTTAACAATAATTGGGACAGAAGAGTTTCAAATCATTTTATTGATTTGACAGATGACTCAATCAAGCAGATTTTAAAAAATCCAAGGCAATTTCCTGTAATTTTTAAGAAGGAAAAAATAAGAAAGTGTGTTTTGACGAAACATAATTCTTTGTTCTACACTGACAGCAAAACCCAGATAGATATTTTAAGAATTTTTGATACAAGACAGAATCCGGATACAATAACTTTTAAATGCTAAGGATTGTACCTTCCTACTCTCACAATTATATAAATAAAACATACATCTATCCACCTCTAAATAGCATAAAACAAGCAATTTTTATAATCATATATACGAGTTATGGGCAATAGCGCTGATTCAGTTGCGGTTACCTAGACAAATTCGTCAGCGTGACAGATTCGTTTTACCTTGACAAATTTATCTCTCAGCGCCACTAGCCTATAACGGACTATCTGGACCAATTATCATTGACGTGACAATTTCGTTTTCTCTATCAGGATTCTCTAATCGTGACCATTTTATTATGACATTTGAATTTTCGCCATCTACCTTGATTGCATAATGACAAATCGTATTTAACTTTAAGAATTCGATCTTTAATCATATTCCAAACAAATACTTAAAACTATGAAAAATGTAAGATTTTACCTGGGTTTGTTTTTGGGTGTTATTATCTGTTCTGCAATCTTCTTAATTGTCTCTTGCAAAACAGAACCAGCTGCTTCCGGACCAGAAGTCACCAATCCACCATCATCAACATTGATAAAACAATTTGATTCATACACTAAAGTCTATAAATTGGATGTTGACTATATTCAATATATTGTAGTTCTGAATGATCAAAGTGGTGGTGTTGCTATTATCCAACATAAGTTTCTAACAAATTAAGAACAAATTAGCGAAACTTTAAATCAGAGTCGTATAAGGTATTCTACCATCTATATTATTTTCGTACCATGACAAATACTACTTATCTATCAGGACCTTTAATAGAGAGAAAAAATAACTACTGCCCATAACCCGGATGGTTGGGGTAATAAACTTGTCACATTTTTTGCGCGCCACCGTGACAATTTTATCGTGACACAGAACTTATCACTTATCTGCCAAATCCGTTTTTTCCGGCTCTTGACAAATCCGTTTACCGTGACAACTTTATCGTTCGCCGGGACTGGCAAAAAATGCGCCATGGTGGCTTGTCCGCCGGGACTAATCCTGCCTAAAGTACTAGGACACGTAACGGCGGACGGCGCCACCAACGTTTACTACCGCAACCACCGAGCCGTTAGCATTTATGCGGCTGCCGCCATTACCGGGACAATTTACTTATAGTGTGACAGTTACGTAACCTTTGACAGATCGCACAAATGCTAACCTAAAAGGCGAATTCTCCATGACAACCAATATTCAAAATTCTTAGTAAATTTGAACCTATGCGGATTCTAACACCTTGTTTTGACAATTCAAGAAAAATAAATAAAAAACATTGAGTAAATACGAACAGAATCATGGATAAAGTACTTATTACCCTAATGATAATAATGGCTGTAATAGGGATGATTAGTGTTCCTTTTCAATTCAATATTGTTCAAAAGCTTAAAAAGGAAGGTATTTATTCATCATTGTTTTTATTCTTCATTACTGACCTTAAAAAGTATAAACAACTATTAAAAGCAGAGCAAAATGAATCTATAATTAATCAAATGAAACTCAATTATTATGGCGCTATTTTCACTTTAATCATAGGATTTTTATGTTTCCTTTTTGCAATTCTAATAGTTATTATTTAAGACTCCAAATCAAAAAAATACGACGATTCAAAAGAGCAACCAAATTAAGTTTTACAAAACCCAACCACACACCTACTGTTAACAAAATAACACTACCTTGACAAATCCTGCCTATTTGTCTGGACTTAGAACTTTGACAAATTTCACTTATCGTGACAAATCCTCGCATCTGGACAGTTTTAATTTAGGCACAAATGCTAACCCGGATGGTATAGGTAATTGCCTTCAGCAGCCCGGACTAATCCGTAATCAACCCAATGTCTATCACCGTAATTTACACCTACTTATTAAGTTTTTGCTACCATGACTAATCCTGCTACCGTGACAAAGCCAAAGGGGCTGCTGGCCTTCGCGCTGTTGTCATGGTTTTTGCATCGCCATCGTGACAATTTTATCATACCGTGACAAACCCTGCTCACTTATCGGGACACACTCATCTGGACCACTTTATCGTGACATCCAAATCCTGCTCATCTATCGGGACTGTGCAAAAACACATGCCAACCCCGACACAGACGGCAACTACCTATACCACCGAGCCGTTAGCATTTATGCCGCGTTCCGCTCCTACCGGGACAATTTACTTATAGTGTGACAGTTACGTAACCTTTGACAGATCGCACAAATGCTAACAGCTAAGAGCATATTCTCTACCGATAGTCAGGATTTTAAATCCCGACAAAACATTTTATCACTTAGTCCGTTTTATAAAACCACTTTAACAAGATTCCATATTCATGACTCTTATGTACCGTAAATTCTTAGCAATTAGTTTTCCTATTATCTTAGGACTCTTAAACTTCCAAAATACTTATTCCCAAAAATTCCAACACTCAATACTTGGAGGTGTTAATCTTGCATTTGAAGAACCAGAAGTATTTAATCCAGGTGTGACTGTTGAGTATCAATTTGAGATCTTGGTATCGAAACACTTTTCATTTGGAATATCTCCTTACATTAATATTGTTAATTACCATGCTTCAACATTTGACAAAATCGGAACTACCGTGACAATGGAGAAAGAAATGGAAATTTCATCAGGGATTCCTTCAATAAGTTTCTATCCAAAAGTTTCATTTCCTCTAAACGACAATTTAAACCTATTCATTACAACGGGATTAAATGGATATTCTTCATTTTCAAGTGCATTCTTAACCACGACAAATTACCAATCCGGAGAGGTTGTGACAAAAAGTTATAAAGACAATTCCAAAATCAAGTTAGGATTCGATGCTTCGATGGGATTACAAATTTACCTGACAGACAAATTTGATTTGATTACAAAGCTAAGTTGGTATTCAGCTGATGTTGGACAATCAATCAACTCTCTAAATTTCAATGGTGATTGGCCAAGCATTAATGTGAAGTCAAGCATTCTTTCATTTTCAGCTGGATTAGCATTTCCTATATTTCAGAAAAAATAAAATCTATAACCCTGACAAGACACTTTCTGCAATTATTCCGGTACTACAAAAATTATTGTACTGCTAACAATTAGAACAAATAACAGAATAGAGTGGACTTGAAATATATGATTAATTTTTTTAGTTTTGAATAGTATGTCAATAGTTTATGATAATTCAACCATTTGTTCCAAAAAATAGCCTGATCTAAATGATTCAAAGACATTTAACAACTATTAAAACCCTCTATCTAACTTATCTCATCTTGTTGACACTGACTCTGAATGCATACTGTCAAGACTCTTCCAAGATCAGCATCAAATTCAGGACAGGAATCGGTATTTCAATTGGAAACAGAACTGATGGACTGGGGATCACCTATTCTGCCGGATTTCAAAAAGAAATTTGGAATGGTAGATTCAGAATAAATCCAAATTTTAGTTTTGGACAATATAGTTCCAAGGTTGTTATGGATGCCAGAGATGAGTACTTTAACTCTACCAATCTTGAAACAATTTTATCCTATGACTTATTAAAAGGTAAAAAAGCATCTTTAGTCATTGGTATGGGAGGACTAATCAACAATACAAGAGGTCTACTTGGGACTGGAGGCAAAACTGACCCGGATTATGTAGGAACCATATCTTCACAGTATATAAGTAATTTTCATTTTGCCGGATATATTGGTGGCGGACTTAGGTTTAGTTCTCCAAACAAGCGAATCTCCTATGAGATAATACCATTTAACCTCCATATCGGGACTAATGATTTTCTCGAGTCTCATATAAAAATAGGACTTGAAATTAAACTTTAATCTACAACTAACCATAAATAAAGGTTCTAACTTTTAACTGCACTGCATTTGCTGTTAACAATATAACAGCACCATGACAAATCCTGCACGTAATTCAGGATTGGGAACCTTGACAGATTTCATATATCGTGACAAATTCTCTTCTTCGAGACAGTTTTAAAATAAGCACAAATGCTAACAACGCTGGTATAGGCAATAAGCTTGTCACAATTTTTGCTCGCCACCGTGACAATTTCGCCATGACGATTAACTTCTCACTCATCTGCCAACTCTTTTCCGGCTCTGGACAAATCCGTAATGCAGGGACAAATTATCATTCGCCGGGACTGGCAAAAATTGCGCCATGGTGGCTTGCCGCCGGGACAGTTTATCGGCTAAAGTATAGCATGACACATCGGCGGGCTGCGCCACCAACGCTTACTGCCCATACCAGCGGGCCGTTATAGTGCATTTGCGATTCCTGCCTGACCCCAAATTGACACTCCAAACGCACTATAACTCCAAATCCTTTTTTACATTTAAATTTGTATACCGTGACAAATCCTATATCAAAGACAGTTCCTCAAGACAGACAATCAAGACTATTGAGTAATGGTTTTTGCATCGCCGTCGTGACAGTTTTATCGTACCGTGACCACTTCGTATCATTTGCCGGGATTCTAACATCTTGACAAATTTATTGTGACACTGAAATCATGCCCATTTACCGGGACTGTGCAAAAACCTCAGCAATAGGCTCACATTCAAGCCTAATACCTTATTTACTGTTTTGACTCCAGATTTAAAAAAGCAACAACCAGAGACAAATGCCGTAAAAATGTCATATAGAATCATTAACATCAATGAAAAATTTAAATGTAGCTTTGATTTAAAATTCATAAAGATTCAAAATAATGAATCCAATTGGGGATAAAATATTTGAGATCAGAAAACGAAAAGGACTTTCCCAAGTAGAGCTTTCTGATTTATCCAAGATTAATTTAAGGACTTTACAACGCATTGAAAAGGGTGCTACAGTACCACACGGAAATACCCTGAAAAATCTTTGCCTAGCATTAGGTGTAAAAATCGAAGATATTATTGACTATAATAAGATAGAAGATCTAAGATTCATTAAATTATTCCATTTGTCTGTTTTAACTTTTATGATACTTCCTGTTGGGAATGTTATTCTTCCATTGATTCTCTGGCGCAAGAAACGTGATAAGATTGTTTCCTTAGACGAACAAGGGATTAATTTATTAAACTTTCAAATCCTCTGGACTTTAGTTTGCAATATTCTCCTTTTGTTGTTCACCATTTTTAGAGTCCAGCATTGGAGTAACGGTATGATTTTCTTATATTTAACCGGATTGTTTTATTTGATAAATATCTTATATCCTATTACAATTAGCTTTTTAATAAGTAAAGGTAAAGTGAGAAATTACTATTATTCCGGGATTATGTTTATTAAAAATTAGAGAAGTGTTATGAATTCAAACAAACCAGAAAAACTGTTTCTTCTAATAGGAGTTATCACATTTGCAATAGGTGTTTTTTTAACTATCTCTCATATAAAATTCGGGACTTATTTTATACTTTTTGGAATTGTATTATTAGGACTAATTCTGATTCCTAAAATACTTAGGAGTATTACTGGAGGTTCTGAAACAAGTCAAAACAAATACTTCCCAAACATTTCTCAAAGTATCGGGATTACAGCTTTTAATGTGTTAATGCTGGTATTTACAATTAAACTAACTTCAGGTCTTGACGGATTAATTGGGAAAGAAGCCTTAATGCTTTTAAGTGAAGTTTTAATTGTCGGAATTCCTCTGAGCATTGCATATCTTATTAGAAAGAAATTAACAAACAGCAATTCATTTAATCTGAAAATTGATAACCTACGAATACTGCCATTCATTATTATTGGATCAGTGGTCTTGCTTTTTGGAATTGCAGATCCGATAGGAAATATAATTCCTATGCCAGAAAGTTTTAAAAAATCAATCATGGATTTCGGAAGTCAGACTGGGATTTTTGCATTTCTGCTTTTAGTAATTGCTGCCCCGATTTTGGAGGAGTTATTATTTAGAGGTATCATTTTGGATGGATTATTAAAAAGATACTCTCCGCTCACTGCTATTCTGATTTCCAGTTTGCTATTTGGATTAGCCCATTTGAATCCTTGGTCATTTATAAATGGCCTGATTATTGGAACTTTCTCGGGCTGGATATATTTCAAAACCAGAAGTGTATTACCATCTATAATAATTCATGCATCGGCTAACTTAAGCGGATTTCTATTTAAATACTTCGTCGATGTTAATGCTTTAGTGAATGACTCATTGGTTAAAATTTACGGTGGATTAACTAATCTAATTCTATCAATAATCGGTTCAATAATCATAGTATCAATTTGCATCTACATTTTGATAAAAGTATTTAATAAAGAAAGTGCTCTAGTTCGCACTAACAAATAGAATCAAAGGGATCCTACTCAGTCCAGGTTATGCTACCATTTGCCAGGACTTGAAATTCTACCAAATGACAATGACTCCTGCCTGACAATTTTAAAGTTAAACGCACTAAAATCCAGACAATTTCTTAACTTGGATAAGACAAACTATTAATGCAAAAAGATGAATAATTCAATTAAGATAGTCTTAGTGATTTGCATTATCTACCTGATTGCGTGTAATCCACAACAGAAATATATAGTGGATGCTTTAGACATAATTCAAACACACTCAATGAAGAAAGAACAAATAAACTGGAGTGATTATAGATCAAAAGTCCTTACGTACGGAAAAAATGACAAAACAATGGATGATTACCATAATACAATTAAGTATGCATTATCACTTTTACACGATGGCCATAGCTTTCTCGTTCCATCTAATATTATGAAAAAGGAATATTCTGACACAGCAATGAGAAAAATCCAATCCATAGAATCACATTATGACAACGAAATTGGATACATAAAGATTCCTGGATTTGTTGGCAGCAAGGTGCTTTCCAAGGCTTTTGCTAGTCGAATCCAAGATTTTATTAAAGACCTTGATAAGCACAAAATTAACGGATGGATAATCGACCTTAGGGATAATGGTGGTGGTGACATGTGGCCAATGCTACTTGGGGTTGGACCAATTCTAGGAGATGGCACGGCTGGATATTTTGTTAATTGTAAAAATAACTATGAAAAGTGGGGATATTCTAATGGAAAAGCTTTTATGGATACTACAATAGTAATACAAACGGATTCCTTATATCAATTGAAAAACAAAAATAAGAAGATTGCAATTCTGATAAATAATAAAACCGCGAGTTCAGCGGAAGCAATTGCCGTGGCGTTTATTGGATTACCAAAAACTCGCTTTTTTGGGAATGCAACCTGTGGCCTTACCACCGGAAATTCAACATTTATACTATCCGATAGTTCCATGATAGCACTTATGACTGTTGTTTATGCTGACCGAAATAAAACACTTTATGGTAAGAAAATAATCCCTGATGAAATAGCTAAGGATGTTGATGCAAAAGAACTAGCAATCAAATGGATTAATTGGACAATGCTACAAAAAAATTAGGGTTCCCATTCTACAAAAAGATAATCAATCTGCTGCGATCTCCTTACATAGAAGGTTGGCACAAATGACTTCTGCAGGCAGGACAACTCCGTAATTGACCCCTAAGTCTTTAAGAGCATATTTAAACTCACTTATTAAATTTTCACTATCGTGACTGATCCTGCTACCGTGACTAATCCTGAAATCGAGACCAATCCTGCTACCGTGACAATTTCATCACTGGTGGACAGTTTTAATTCATAAACGCACTATAACCCGGTCGGTTGGGGTAATAAACTTGTCACAATTTTTGCTTTCTACCATGACAATTTTATCGTGACACTTAGCTTTTCACTCATCTGCCAAATTCGTTTCTTCCGGCTCTGGACAAATCCTGCAACCGAGACAATTTTATTTTTCGCCGGGACTGGCAAAAATTGCGCCATGGTGGCTTGCCCGCCGGGACTAATCCGACCTAAAGTAGCAGGACGCGTAACGGCGGACAGCGCCACCAACGTTTACTACCGCAACCGCCGAGCCGTTATGTTTAAGCGGCGCTGCGCGAACCGGGACTAATTCGTCTACAGATCAGGTCTTTACCCGTCGTGACAAATCCGCCTAAACATAACCGATTAGAATTTACTTAAATCGTGACAAATCCTGCCCGCTAATCGGGACTCAATTATCTGGACAACTTTATCATGATACTGAAATCCTGCCCATCTATCGGGACTATTTTATCGGACAAATTTTCCTAGACGCTCTAACAAAAGTAAATGGCCTTAAAAATTATTATGAAATATTGCTAAAAATATTTATTGACCTACTGCTCTGAAATAGATGACATTAGCACATCTAATTTACAACAATATTTATCAATAACGTATTTATCCGTTATTTATTTGTTATTTTAGTTGCATTACTGATATATCCGTTATATCTTTGTAAAAACAGTTACTGCTATGAATAAACTCACAACAAAAGAAGAAGAGGCTATGAAGATCCTTTGGAAAGCTAAAAAAGGATTCATTAAAGATCTGATTGATCTTTGTCCAGAACCGAAACCCTTATACACGACACTTTCGTCAGTTATCCGAATACTTGAGGAGAAAGGCTTCATTGGTCATAAAGCTTATGGCAAAAACCATGAGTACTTCCCACTAGTTAAGAAGGAAGAATATAGGAAAACTTATATGAAAGAGGTCGTAAGCGATTACTTTGGATCATCCTACAAAAATGTTGTTTCATTTTTTGTGGATGAAAATAAGCTAAGTACAGATGACTTAAAAAAATTAATAGAGGTTATTGAGAAAGGGAAGAAAAATGGATAATTTACTCTTATACCTGCTTAAGGTATCAGTTGTGACTATGCTGTTATACCTATGTTATATACTTTTTTTCAGTAAGGATACATTTTATCTTCGCAACAGGATTTTCCTGATTGGACTTCTGCTGCTTTCCATTTTTATACCCTTACTGAATGTTTTTAACCTATTTGCCACTGAGTCTCCAATTGAAAACACAAACTCAATAAAAGCATCATATTAACTGGGACTAGTCTCGAAGCAATTGTTTCAGAAAAAATTACCTCATTCGATTTAAATAGCATATTGATTTGGATCTATTTTTTAGTTACAGGCCTTTTCCTATTTCGAATAATATCCAGCATTGCACAAACACTTAGAATAATTCGAAAGGGAACTATACAAAACACTATGTTCCCTAAAGTTGTTTTGTCCGAAATGGAGCATCCACCTTTTTCTTTCTTTCCTTATGTAGTTATTCCAAAGAAAACCTACAAAAGCAGTGACTATTTGGAGATTCTTGAACATGAAACTGCACATATCAAGCAAGGACATACTTTTGATTTGGTATTTTCTGAATTACTAATTGCCTTTTATGGTTCAATCCATTCATGTGGCTTATAAAAAGGTCGATCGTACTAAACCATGAGTACTTAGCAGACAATTTTTCATTAAAAAGTTCTTGTAATATAAAAGAATATCAGTATAAACTTCTAAACATCCCAACGAGCCTAATGAATGTCCCATTAGCGCATAATTTCTCAAGTTTAATTAAAAACCGAATTGTCATGATCAACAAAAGCCAACACGCAATTATGCTACTCTGAAAAGTTTAATAATTTTTCCGGTAGTAGCAATCCTATTAGTTATGTTTTCGTTCAAACCCGAGAACACTATAACAAACACTGGTAACCAAAAACCACTATTCTCTAAGACTTCTGAAACAGAGATTTTGAAATTTATCGGGATCAATACCGGCTACCCTCAGGAGGCGAGAAACTCTTCCGACACAGGAAAAGTATTTGTTGTTGTAAAAATGAATAAGGGTGGAGTAATAAAAGAATGCAAAGCTTATACTGACAAAAAGCTGTCAATGTTCCCCTGTTGCCAGAAATCGTAATTGTCGGTTATAAACCATCTGGTGGAACAAGTGCAGCAAAAACTACAAAAGCTAGTACGAATGAACACCCAATATTAAAAACTGAATGTCTTCGGGTCGCTAATACCCTTTCAGACGCTAAAATACCTGAGTGGAAGGATAAGGATATGGAATTTGCTCTCGAAATTAAGTTCATGCTTAAATAATTACTAAACAATAGCTTAAGAAAAGCTAAATCTTAAATTTTAAGGACATTTAATATACCCGGACAGCTGTCTGGGTATACTGATTAAGGGCTAATTAAAATAATTACATCATGACAATGACTAATACGATTAGTCCTCATATCGGGACAGTTTTAATTCCCCGCCTAAACATAACCCGGATGGTATAGGTAATTGCCTTCAGCAACCCGGACTAATCCGTAATCACCTCAAAGTCTATGAGCGTAATTTTCACCCACTTATCAAGTCTTGTAGACCGTGACAAATCCTGCTACCGTGACAAAGCTAATGGGGCTGCTGGCCTTCGCGCCGTTGTCATGGTTTTTGCATCACCATCGTGATAATCTATCATACCGTGACAAACCCTGCTCACTTATCGGGACACACTCATCTGGACCACTTTATCGTGACATCCAAATCCTGCTCATCTACCGGGACTGTGCAAAAACACATGCCAACCCCGACACAGACGGCAACTACCCATACCACCGAGCCGTTAGGCGTCAGAGTTTGCGTTTCGCCCAATGCCGTCTTCGTTTGAGAATTTACATTGACAATAATATTTCGTGTGATCTATATGGTTCCTGCACTTCTTATCCAATTTTACCTTGACGGACAACTCTCACCCACTTATCGGGACTTGGACATTGGGACAGTTTATCGTATCGTGACAAATCCTGCTCATCTGCCGGGATTTTAGAAACTCCGGCGCCTAACAGAAAAATAGTGTTCCGTCTTCGTTTGACAAATTCGTTACCGTGACAATTTATTTGAATAAAAAAATGTAAATTCATATCTAAATAAATTCTTAATCAGATTTGATAATTATGGGACTATTTAAAAAATCAGAACCAGAGACAATTGCAGTAAAGGGAAAAGAATTGATATGCCCCATTTGCGGCAATAATCTTTATTGGATTAGAAGGGCGCAATTAAATACTTCAGTAGCTACCTTTTTTAATCTGGATTGGGCAAATCGCACTGCGACATGTTTTGTATGCTCAGAGTGTACTTATATTTCCTGGTTTCTATGGTAGAGGAGATTGTGAAAAATTTCACAAATACAATTAATGTAAAGGCAACATCCTGCTCGCTGGACAGTTTTAATTCTACTCCGGCGCCTAACCCGGATGGTAGGCTTAATTGCCTTCGGCAGGCCGGACAATTCCGTAATCAATCCCAAAGTCATTAAGAGCATGTTTAAAGCCACTTATCATACTTTCTGTACCTTGACCACTCCTGCTACCGTGACAAGGTCTATGGGCCTGCCGGCTGACGCACGAGCTGTCAAGTTTTTTGCAGCTACACTATTTAAATCTATCTTGACATGACAGCTTGGTTCCATCTATCGGGACCTGCAAAAAACTCGCCAGCCCCGACACAGACGGCAACTAATCCTAACCACCGAGCCGTTAGCATTTATGCGCGTTCCGCTCCTATCGTGACAATTTACTTATAGTGTGACAGTTACGTAACCATTGACAGATCACACAAATGCTAACCGAAAAGGCGTGATCTCGTTTACAACAAGAGTTCAAAATATTATGTAAATTTGATTAGAGACAAATTCTAAAAACGAGTTAGCTGTTAACTACTGAATATGAGATATTTTCTAGATAAGGTTAAAAAAGCTAACAATATTTTTCTGCTTTAAAGTGCTTTTATTTCCGTTTTCAGTAAAACAATTCTAAATGAATTTAAGTGACATATAAGCGTTTTACTCGCTAAGATTAAAATAGAACAAGAAAATGCCCCTTTATACCTTGTATTTTATTTAGAATCAATATAAATTATGAAAAATTAACAAAAAAGCACAAAAACTAGGTAACAAAACACGGTTAATTCCTATTAACCAGTAATACTCATAATATGAAATATGAAATATGAAATCTAATACCTTAATACTAAATTACGAAATTTCCTTTATGCAATAAGAAAATTCTCAAAAAGCAACAATTATGAAAGTACATAAGTCAATCATTAGCGTTTTTATAATTCTGATTATGATTCAGACAACCTGCCGAAAAGATAAAGACTGTTTATGTGGCATCGAAAATCCCGGAACTGATCTCATTTGGCTAAAGGAAACTTTAGAAAGGATGCTATGTGTTGAGGTATATTCATTGATTTATGAACGCAAAGAGTACGTAATAATAAGTGATTGCCCAGGTCCAGATGCACAGTCTGTCTTTTATGATTGTGAGGGCAAAAAAACTTGTGAACTAGGTGGTATAAGCTCTGGTGGTGGAAATTGTAAAATGCCTGAAGGATTTACTTATGAGTTCTATTACGCTAATAGAAAACTTGTTTTTTCACAATCATCTCCAAGTGCTAAACAATAAAAACTTGTAAAATGAAAAAGAAAATCATTTCATCTGGTTTTTTGGCATTTATCATCCTCATAAATGTCAATTCTCAATCAAAGATTTCTAGAACTGAATATGCTAAAGACAGTATTCCTAGCTTAATAGTAATGAATACTGAAGTAGCAAAATATAAGCACTCTGACGGAATAAAATTGATTAAAGAATGCTTAGATCTTTCAACATATGATAACTTCAAAACAGTAAAACTCTCCACCGATGAAATGGGATTCACTCATGAAAGATTTCAACATTATTATCAGGGACTTTTGGTTGAATTCTCCCAATATAACGTCCATTCCTATCAAGGAGAAATAACAAGTATAAGTGGAAATCTAAGGAAAGTAAGAAACTTAGATGTAAATCCAGTCTTCAGTGAAGTGGATGCCTTAAATTCTACTTTAAAACAAATAGGTGCCAAAACATATATGTGGGAAAATAAAGACATGGAAGAACTTTTAAAAAAACAAAATAATGATACCACAGTATCCTATTATCCTAAGGGAGAACTTATAATCTGGACAGATTGGGATTCAGATAGTGTTGTTCTTGCTTATAAATTTAAGATCTATTCTTTTATTCCATATGACCAGAATTATATTTATGTTGATGCTCGTACGGGTCAGATCTTTGATAAAAGACCTTTGATGATAGATGCTGTTGGTACAGCTGATACAAGATATTGTGCCTCTCAAAGTATTACAACTGATTTTGAAACTCAATCCTACAGATTACTAGATGAAACAAGGAATATTCAGACATTGGATTTGAATACTTCTGTATACTTTCAATATTATGAAGAATTCACTGACGATAATAACAATTGGTCATCTGCCGAATTTCATAATGCACAGATGGATGACGCTGCATTAAATGCTCACTTCGCAGCAGGGAAAACATACGACTATTTTCTTCAACCATTCCTTGGCAGAGATGGTTGGGATGGAAGTCACTCTTTATTAACTTTATACATTCATTATGGCACTAATCACAATAATGCATATTGGAAGCAGACCGATCACTATATTTATATGGGAGACGGGGATGGCACTAATTTTGGTCCAATAACAGATGTAGATGTTACAGCTCATGAGTTTGGACATGCTATTTATGATGATGAAGTAGGGTATAATCATGTAGGAGAGCCTGGGGCAATTGAGGAGGGTCTTAGCGATATATGGGCAGCTTGCGTTGAAACCTATGCTTCTCTTCCAAATCATAATCCATGGATTATGGGAGATAACTGGGAATTCGATAATGAAAATAGAAATATGGCTGATCCTGATGCTGCACCATTTCACTATCACAATACTCCGTATCAAACCGCATCATATCCGGATGTATATAATGTGGGCAATTGGTATACGGGTTCAGTAAATGATCTTTATGTACATGTTAATAGTACAGTTATGTCACATTGGTTTTTTCTACTTTCACAAGGCAGGTACGGTTCAAATTCTCGAGGTCTATGCTATAGGGTTTTACCAATAGGTATCACAGATGCTGCTAAGATAGTTTATATAATGGAAAAATATTGGTTAACAACAAGTTCAACATTTACAGATGTTAAGAACTATACTATATATGTAGCTGAAAATCTATTTGGTCAGAATTCTTTTCAGGTTGCTCAAGTAAAAAATGCTTGGAATGCAGTTGGAATTGGTAGTTCAGAGTATAAGATATTGGGGCCTACATTAATTTGTTCTCCAAATACTGCTTCTTATTCGATATATTTACCAGTTGGAAGTACAATTGATTGGACTCCTGGTCCGAATATTCAACAAAACTCTTCTGATAATTCAAACCCATGTGTTTTCTCATTTTCTGGCCAAGGATTTTCTTATATTGATGCTACTATAAACTATGGTTGCGGAAATTTCTCTGCAGTCAGGTGCTATATATGGATTGGCACCCCTATTGTGAATTATGTTACTGGTCCTTATTCCGGGGAACCATATAATATGTACTATTTCACTGCATATCCCCATTCTTGGGATGCTCCAGCTCAAGCCACATATTACTGGAATGCTAGTCCTTGGGCAGAAATATATCCAGACTATAGTGGGGCCAATATCACTTTTTATGAAAGTGTCGGACATCAAGTTTGGGTATATGCATCCAATTCCTGTGGTTCAAGTAATACGGCATATACGTGGATAGAGATAGGCAGTGGGGGATACTTTTCAATAAATCCTAATCCAGGTAGTACTGAAATAACAGTTGAACTTAATGCATTGGGGCCATTGAATCTAAAGTCTTTTGAAACATTTAATGAGATAAGTATTTTCAATATATATGGAGTTTTGCAAAGTAAAAGAAAATATTACGGCACCAAGTTTAATATTCCTGTTCATTATCTTAAAGATGGGACTTACATTGTCCAAGTTAAAAGCGGTAAGTTAATTATGAATAAGCAATTAATAATTAAGCATTAGAAAATTACAATTTAAAACAGGTAGAAATATGTTCAGATTACTCCTTTATGTTTATGTTGAGAATTCAACAGCTGCGATAATTGGTTATAACTTTTAACCGCACAACACCAGCTGTTTACACAATATCAGCACCATGACAAATCCTGCCTGTTAGCCAGGACTGAAAACCTTGACAAATTTCAGATATCTTGACAAATTATTCGCATCGGGACAGTTTTAAAATAAGCACAAATGCTAACACGGATGGTATAGGTAATTGCCTTCAGCAGCCCGGACCAATCCGTAATCACCCCAAAGTCTATATTCATGGTTTTCACCCAATTATCAAAATTTCGGTACCGTGACTAATCCTGCTGCCGTGACAATGTCAATAGGGCTGCTGGCCTTCGCGCCGTTGTCATGGTTTTTGCATCGCCATCGTGACAATTTTATCATACCGTGACAAACCCTGCTCATTTATCAGGACTCAGTCATCTGGACAACTTTATCGTGACAGCCAAATCCTGCCCATCTACCGGGATTGTGCAAAAACACATGCCAACCCCGACACAGACGGCAACTCCCCATACCACCGGGCCGTTAGCTGCAAGGCAAAGTGCCCCAAATCCTCACTGCACCGGGATTTCCGACGCGCGCGCAAGAGTTTTGCAGCCCGTCCCTGCAACCATCCCTTCGCTGCAAAACACATGCTTTTTTGCCCGCCCGGACTCCGCCATCAGGCCAACTTAATTATACCATGACAAACCCTGCCTGTCTATCGGGACTTTACCCAATTAAGACAGTTTATCATTGCCCAGTCTATTTTATATTTTCTTTATTATATGATATTTATTAATTTTAAGGATAATATAAACTTCAGACATGAATAAATTCAAAATTCTTGTTGGAGTATTAATTCTAATATTCAATCAATTATCATTCGGGAGAGGTAAATTCATTCAATATCCTTCTGATGAGGACTCAGTAATTCTAATTGAGAAAGTCTATCTTCATATAGATCGTGAGAATTACCTTGCTGGTGATGATATATGGTTCAAAGCTTATCTAATTGATGCTCTGGACCACTTACTCACAGATCACAGCAACAACCTGCATGTCGAACTTATTTCTCCATCCTCAAAAATTATCTCTAGCAGGATAATTCGTCTCGAAGGAGGTTTAGGTAATGGTGACTTCAAGATTCCTGCAGACATCATGTCCGGAAGATACAGGCTACGGGCTTACACTAATTATATGAGGAATTTCAGTGATCAGTTATTCTTCTGCAAAGAAATCACCATTGTTAACGCGAATGATAATGGTCAAGATGAAATCTCAGATAAAGTAAAATATGTAGAAAATAAGATCATAATAAACTTTTTTCCAGAGGGAGGTTCCCTTGTGAACAATGTGTCATCAATAGTAGCTTTTAAGGCTGTTAATAATCTTGGCGTGAGTTGCGATGTATCAGGTAAAATTTATTCGTCAAATGGGGACTTGATCACTACATTTAAATCCACTCACCTTGGAATGGGCAAATTTTTCCTTAGGCCATCTTCAGGTTTGAAATACTATTCTATAATCAGGGGAGGTGATAGTATTGATATCAGGACTGAATTACCAACAAGCTTTCCAAAAGGTGTAACTTTTAGCGCCGCTATAAATCAAGATAACGAAATATTGATTACAACTAAGACAAACTCTGAGACTCTGGCACTCATTTCAGAACATGACATATTACTTAGTATTTCAATACGAAAGGAAGTTATTAATACAATTCCCTTTAGAATTAAATCTCCTATAACCAATTTTGTGGTTCCGGCTGGTTATCTTCCCGAAGGAATTTTAATGTTGACCCTTACTACCCGGGAAGATCTTCCTCTTTCAGAAAGACTTATTTATATAGAAAAAGAGGCCCCTTTAAAAATGCTAATTGAAACTGACAAAAACTTTTATAAAAAGAGAGAAAAAGTTAATCTGAAAATATCTTTATCAGGTGATTCAACGGTTGAAAGAACGGGGAATGTCTCTCTGGCTGCTATTGATGAAACCTTCACAAATAATACTTCTCAGTACCCAAGGAATATTTCCTCATGGTTTCTGCTGGAATCAGATATACGAGGAAATGTTGAAGATCCATCAAATTACTTCGATCCGACAAATGCAGACAGATTAAAAAATTTGGATCTTTTGCTACTTACTCAGGGCTGGCGTGACTTTTCCTGGAAGTATGATACCGTTAATTATCCTACCGAGAATGGATTTATGATATCCGGGAGATTGAGAAATTTCTATAAAAACAAACCAATTGAGGGTTCAAGAGTAAGTGTGGGAATTTTCGGTAATACAAATTCATTTTTTACAACTATACCAGTCGACTCAACTGGCAGATTCAATTTATCAGGCGTTGACATAACCGGCGAAGCAAGATTAATTGTAAGTGGGATTGATCAAAAAGACCGAATGAAGGGTTTGTTGATTTTGGATTCGCTAAAATATAATCCGGCAAAAGTATCAGATAGTCTGACTCCTGTTTTTATTTTAACTGAAAACAAGAATTCTAAATTAAAATCCTACTATACAATTAATGAGGAAATATTGAAAAAATACAAACTTTCAGATACGATAAGGATTGGAGAGGTAAATATTATTTCTGAACGTCATAAAGACCCACAAACTGAAAAAGTAGAGAAGAGCCGTTCAAAATATGGTACCCCCGAAGGTGAACTAATCATTACCGAACAAATGAAAAGTTATAACAGCCTGCCGGAGCTTATTAGCGGTAGATTTCCAGGAGTAGAAGTTTTAAAAGGAGGCATAATCAGAATCAGGGGAGCATTTAGTTTTCAAAAAGATACAATTAATCCGGATGGTACATCTGGTATTCTACCTCTCATACTTGTTGATGGTAACCCGGTACCATATGAAGAAATAAACTATATCCCGGTCAATTACATTGAAAGGATTGATGTATTAAAATCCGTTGGAGCAACCTCTGTTTTTGGTATGAGGGCATCATCCGGAGTTATAAATTTAATTACCAGAACAGGTGAAGATTCAGAAATTAAAGCACCAGTGGAATACTCAACAAATATAAGGTTTTCAGGGTATAATGAACCACGGATTTTCTATTCGCCACAACATTTACAGGATTCAAACTCTGACATTAATCCTGATCTGAGGTCAACTATTTACTGGAAACCTAATATAAAACTGGAGGGTACAAGTGAAGTAATTCTGAATTATTACAACGGAGATAATTCATCATTAATCAGAATTATTGCAGAGGGTATTACAGATAGTGGCATTCCTGTAACGGGAAAAGCTGAATACGAAGTCAGATAAACCAAACAGACAGAATCTGTCGCAATGAAAAAAATAATTTTATTCCTTTTATTAGTCATTTTTTTTCAGGCGGGCCAATCTCAAATTATTAAAGGGACTTTACTCGACAAGTCTGATAATCAAATTATAAGTTTTGCATCAATCTATATAAATGGAACATCTGCAGGAACCCATTCAGACCAGAATGGATATTTTGAACTGGATATCTCAAAATATAGTTCGCTTCCAATTACAGTAAGTGCATTAGGTTATTTTACTCTTACACTTACTGATTTTTCAGTAGAAAAACCGATAGAGATTTTTTTATCACCCAAGACGTTTGAACTTAATGAAGTCGTAGTAGCAGCTAAATCGACATCGAAAGATAGAAAAGCAAATCTAATGCTATTCAGAAACCAGTTTCTTGGATCAGGTTATAATGGGAAGAACTGTGTTATTACGAACGAAGGCGATATTACATTTAAAAACTCCGGTGATACTTTAAAAGCTTATGCCTTAAATCCGATTCTGATTGTCAATAATGCTCTCGGTTATAAAATCACCTACTATCTGGATAACTTTGAATACTGCTGGAAATGCAAATCATTTCTATATGAAGGTAATGCATTCTTCAGCGAAGACATGTCTACATTGTTAACCAGCAAAAACTTCTTTGAAAAAAGAAGGAAGAAAACATACCTTGGATCCAGGAGTCATTTTTTCTCTTCATTATGGACAAATTCTTTACATTCTAATGGCTTCGATATTAAAAATTCAGTGGAAGAAATTATTAATTATGAAGATATAGTGAGTGTAAGAGCTGGTTTTAAGAAATATCTTTCAAGCAAAAGTGATCTTTATATCTATTACCTCTCTAAATCTCCTTCAAGCTGCATACAACCATTAAAAGACTATATCTTTTTTGACTCTAATGGCTATTTCGATGGCTCGGGAATAATGTTATCAGGTCAAATGGCACAACAACGAATCGGAGATCTCCTTCCATATGATTTTAAACTAAAATAAAAATAAATTTTGCAATCTTCATAACTCGATACATTACAATAACCGTCCCTTCGCTGTCAGGCACATTACGCAAACATAATAATCAGCTTCATTTAATTAAATATTCCTTTGCGTAAAGAGCCTTCCAGCCCTTCCCTGCCACTCGGCGAGACAGGCGGCTAAAGTAGAAAATGTTGTCCCATCAGGATTTAAACAAAATTTGCCCAGCAGCTAACTCACTGGTACATGTAATAAGCTTTCCAAACCATGACAATTTTTAAAACAATCCTAATACGCTTATTACATATACCAGCCCTCATAAATCCAAATACTCAGTGTTCTATTAAAAACAAAATGAGTATTATAACAAGATAACTAAAGGACTTTTCACCAGGTAGACATTAGTACATCATGACAAATTTGTGCCATTTGCCGGGACTTAAAAATGCTGATTTACCATGACAATTTCTACAACCGTGACAGAATTAAAATAGCCCAGCAGCTAACAAGGCTGGTGTGGGTAATAAGCTTGTCACAATTTTTGCTCGCCACCTTGACAATTTTATCTTGACATTTAATTTTTCACTCATCTGCCAAATTTTGACTTCCGGCTCTGGACAAATCCTGCAACCGAGACAACTTTATCGTTCGCCGGGACTTGCAAAAATTGCGCCATGGTGGCTTGCCCGCCGGGACAAATCCTGCCTAAAGTACCGGGACTCGTATCGGCGGACGGCGCCACCAACGCTTACTACCTACACCAGCCGGCCGTTAGGCGTCAGAGTTGCGTTCCACCCCATGCCGTCTTCGTTTGAGAATTTTATCTTGACAATAATATTTCGTGTGTTCTATATAATTCCTGCATTTCTTATCCATTTTTATCTTGACGGACAACTTTCACTCACTTATCGGGACTAGGACATTGGGACAGTTTACCATATCGTGAAAAATCCTGCTCATCTGCCGGGATTTAGAAACTCCGGCGCCTAACAGAAAAACCGTGTTCCGTTTTCATTTGACAAATTCGTAACCTTGACAATTATTCTTAAAAACCTTTCCACAAAATGCTTTACAAGAGGGTTTTAATCGGATTCTTCAAGTTTAAATATTTCTTCAACTGGTTTCTTGAAGAATCTTGCAATTTTCAAAGACAAGACAGTTGAAGGTACATACTTCTGAGATTCAATGGCATTAATAGTCTGCCTACTTACCCCAATTGCATCTGCTAACAGCTGTTGTGAGATTTTCACAATAGCCCTTTCTACTCTTATATTATTCTGCATTTTTCAACCCTCTCTTAAACATAAATAATCTTGCTCTGAAAATGAGAACATAAAGGATAAACAAGGTAACTGGATTTATAATCGCAAAAATAGTTGAAGTATATGGAAGAAAACTAATCGCCGTCTTAAATGCGACTATTATTAGAATTATAGTATGAGATATAAATCCTGTTAAAACTGTAAACACAATAGATGAGTATCTGACACTTTGAATTAGTTCGTCTTCAATTCTATCTTTTGAAAACGCTATAAAATACATAGAGAACATAATAAGAATATATAAGCTAATTCCTGGGAGGTAGTTATTATCCTTATTGAATAACTTAAGAGTGGCAAACGCGTAAAAAGCAAGCATAAGAATTAATGAAATAATGAATATTCCCCATCCTATTTTCTGAAAATTGTGAGGTAGTAAATAACTTTTTGGTTTCATTGTTTTAAGAATTTAGTTTATACAAATGTAATACTTAATTTACATATAGACAATTTTTATTTACATTAATTCAAACAAAGTTTACATAACAAGACCAATTTCTTACATCTTGACAGTTTTAATTCTACTCCGGCGCCTAACACGGATGGTAGGCTTAATTGCCTTCGGCAGGCCGGACAACTCCGTAATCAGCCCCAAAGTCATTAATAGCATGTTTAAAGCCACTTATTATACTTTCCATACCTTGACCACTCCTGCTACCGTGACAAGGTCTATGGGCCTGCCGGCTGACGCACAAGCTGTCAAGTTTTTTGCAGCTACACTATTTAAATCTACCTTGACGTGACAACTCCGTTCCATCTATCGGGACCTGCAAAAAACTCGCCAGCCCCGACACAGACGGCAACTAATCCTAACCACCGAGCCGTTAGGCGTCAGAGTTTGCGTTCCGCCCCATGCAGTCTTCGTTTGAGAATTTACCTTGATAATAATATTTCGTATGTTCTATATAGTTTCTTCACTTCTTATCCAATTTTACCTTGACGGACAACTCTCACCCACTTATCGGGACTTTGACCTTGGGACAGTTTATCGGTACCGTGACAAATCCTGCTCATCTGCCGGGATTTAAAAACTCCGGCGCCTAACAGAAAATCCTTGTTCCGTTTCCATTTGACAAATTCGTAACCTTGACAATTTTTTAGTTTTCACTACTTTATATCGATTCGTGTGATTCACCCTTGACAAATTTATTTCATCGTGACAGTTTTAATCTCCTCAGGTGCCTGACATTGAAAACAAAAAATTGTATCTTGATTCAAAATTCTTCAAATACATGATAAATAATATAAAAACCATTACCATCGTTGGTCTCCTATTTCTTAATCTTCAATTTTATGGACAGGCAATTACCGGAAAAGTCCTAAGTGCTTCAAAAAATGAACCGTTGATTTATGCAAGTATTGGAGTTATTGAGACCTCTTACGGTACAATTACAAATGAAGAAGGTAATTTCAAGTTAGAAGTCCATGGGCTTCCGATTAATTCACTCGTCAGGTTTTCAATGATCGGATTTCAATCCAAAACTTTTACAATTGAGGAACTCTCAAATAAGGACAATACTGTACAGCTCGAAAATGAGATTTACAAATTGCCGGAGGTTATAGTCAACCCTTTAGGAAAGTTAAAGAAAGTTGGTTCAACGAATTATACATTCAAAGGTGGATTATGTGGATGGGGAGGAACTGACTTTAGTAAGGGCTATGAGATTGGCACTTTGCTTGAATTAGGAGATAAAGTGGTAAGATTAAAGAGTTTGAACATGCATCTCTTTAAACAATCATTCGACTCCTCTCTATTCCGATTACACATACGTAACATTATAGATAGCCTCCCAGGGAGTGAACTGCTTAAGGCAAATATCTTAATTACTCTCACTAAAGAGTCTGGTTGGGTTGAGGTTGATTTGAGTAAATACAACTTAGTATTTGAAGGGGATATTGTTTTATCTCTGGAATGGATAAAAGTTATCGGGGTAAATAAAAATAACCTTATAAAAATGAACGGACAAAAAGTATACTCAGCAAATATACTTTTTAATAAAAAAATTAAAACATGGTAGTATATACACAAAATGGGGAACCGAAGCAAAATGGGTTAGACATGATAGGCAAAGCCCAAGTTTTTATCTAACAGTTCAATAAGATCAACAGGCTTGATTAGCAATAAAAATCAACTTTTACACACCGTGACAAATTCGTTTCATCGTGACAGTTTTAATTCTACTCCGGCGCCTAACCCGGACGGTTGGGGTAATAAACTTGTCACAATTTTTGCGCGCCACCTTGACAATTTTATCATGACACTTAACTATTCAATCATCGGCCAAATCCGTTTTTCCGGCTCTGGACAAATCCTGCTACCGTGACAACTTTATCGTTCGCCGGGACTGGCAAAAATTGCGCCATGGTGGCTTGTACGCCGGGACTAATCCTGCCTAAAGTACCAGGACCCTTAACGGCGGACGGCGCCACCAACGTTTACTACCGCAACCGCCGAGCCGTTAGCACATATATTTGGTAACGTGTGACTTACCCCTCGCGCCGTATTTATAAAGTTTTATCATGACAATAGAAATTCAGCACTTTATCGGGACCTGCCCTCGCACGACGGACAGCAGGCCCTCGCTCCGTCACAAGAGAGCTCTGTTATTTAATTAACAATACTGCATTCTACCGGGACTCTCCCATCGCGCGACTAAAAATACATGTGCTAACATCTTTTTAAAAATTTCAGTATAATGTGACATTTCCCGCCATCTTAACGGGACTGCAAAAACCTTGACAGATTCAGAGTCCGAAACAATATCAGCTTACAGTATTAAATCATCGAAAAATCAAAAAATTTATATAGCTTACATCATTATTGTATCACCATTTAATTAAAATGTCTATGAAATTGTCTCATTCCACTATCTTGGGTATTCTCATCTTGATCAGTTCCTGTACTTCTCACTCAGACAAAGAATTCCAAAAATTTACCCTTCAGGGGCAAATTAGCGGTCAGGATACAGGCTCAATAGTTTTAACATATTGGTCAGATAATGCCAGAATTTATGATACCACCAGAATTAAAAATGGTAGATTTATTTTTACCGGAAAGATTGTTGAGCCAATTTCTGCTGTGATGAGTGGGAGAAACGATTCTGATAGAGTCTTTATATATATTGAACCGAATAAAATGAAGATTTCTGTATCAAAAGGCAATTTTGAAGAATGTATAATGACTGGTTCAAAGACACAAGATGATGCTGTTTTATTATCCAAAATGGAAAAACCAATTCATGAGAGGTTTGCGATGCTTAGAGATCAGAAGAATAAAATCAGTGAGAGCATTAAAAAAACATTGGAAGATTCCTCAAAAATGCTGTTTGAGAAGAAGGCAGAAGAAATAAATATGCAATGGACACAAAACAAAAAGAAATTAGATTCCATAAAGATTAAATTCGTAATTGATAATCCAAAATCGTTTCTTTCTGTAGCTCAATTAGAGATGTTAGGAAGTAACGAGGTTGTGTCACTTGACTCTACAAAATCAATCTTTAATGGATTAGACATTACACTCAAGGAAAGTAGTAATGGCAAAAATATTCTTGACGAAATCAGAAAAAAAGAAAATGTTCAAATTGGTGCAAAAGTTCCTGACATAAATATAAAAGACATAAATAATCAGACAATTACTTTTTCCCAATTTCGTGACAAAAATGTTGTATTGATTGATTTTTGGGCTAGCTGGTGTGTGCCATGTCGTGAAAGTTTTCCTCATTTGAGAGAAATTTATAGCCAATATCATCCACAGGGACTTGAGATTATTGCTATTGCTTGGTTAGATAAAAATAAAGAAACCTGGATAGAAGCGATAAATCAAGAAAAATTGATAACTGGTATAATGCAACAACTATGTTTCGAAATGGGGAGATATATAATAAGGATATATCAGACAATTTTTCAGTGCCAGCAATTCCTTTTACGCTGATCATTGATAAAACTGGAAAGATTATTTATCGACACGTAGGACACTCAAAAGAAAGTGAAGCGACTCTTGACAAATTTCTATCCCAGATATTTGAAAATTAAAATTAATACGCAAGCTAACAAGTATGGTAGGCTTAATTGTCTGAGGCAGCCGAGACACCTACGTAATCAGCGCCATAAAATATGATTTCAAATAACTAGATAATTTTTAGGCAGTAGACAGTTTCAAATTTAATACATGTGCTAACAAGCGGGTAGGCTTAATTGCCTTCGCCAGCCCGGACAAATCCTTCATAATCCCAACGTCTATCACCATAAATTACACCCACTTATTAAACTTTTGTACCGGGAGCAATCCTGCTGCCGTGACAAAGTCTATGGGGCTGTCGGCCGACGCGCTGTTGTCATGGTTTTTGCATCGCCATCTGCCAACTTCTGCACCGGGAGCAATTCTCGCCGTTTATCGGGACACAGCCATCGTGACAATTTTATCATGACAGCCAACTTATCGCCACTTATCGGGACTGTGCAAAAACACATGCCAACCCCGACACAGACGGCAACTAATCCTAACCCGCTGGCCGTTAGCACAAATAGTCTTCGGTGTTATTGGCCTCGCGCCGCCGTCTATTGGGCTTATCTTGACATTCATATTTCGTGTCATCTGGACTGAATATCGCCCCGCTACTGCTACCTTGACAAATACGTCTGAAAAGCATATTTCGTCAACCTGGAGAATTTTATCCGCCGGCCAATTCGGGACAATTCCTGCTAAAACTACTTGTGCTAACTAAAAACCGGTAATAACCAATGTGATTAAAGCAGATACTTTGATTATTAACCAATTGGAACGATTTTTGCTAGTGAAAATTAATAATTCTATGAAAATGAAATTTCTCTATTCCTTTCAATTTTTATTCCTAGCCACATTATTCTTGTCAAGTTGTACTAAAATTGATCTAACAGCAACTGCCGAAGTTCAATTAAATACTCTACTTAACATAAAAGAGATTAATAATGGATTCATAGTTTCTGGAATAAAGGATTCAAGAATAACAATATCAAAATTGGACGTGAATTTTGATCCGATATGGCAAAAAGATAATTATGAATGGGGCGAATTATTATCTGAGGGAGGTTGGGGAGGAGCTTTCTATTCAGTTGAGGTTGTAGATATATTTCAAAAAAGAGAATGGAAATCTTGTATGCTTCTGCTCAGTATCAGAAGGTGGCGATGTAATGTGGCATTCCGTGTTAATAGTCACACTTGATAAATTTGGCAATGAAAAAACTAAGACTGAATTAGAGCATACTTCGCTTCTCAGCGTTATCAGAACTAATGATGATGGATACTTACTTTTTGGTAGCAAATTAATTAAACTAAACTCAGATTTTTCGAAGGAATGGGAAAACAGTGATCAGAATTATGTTTTTTCTGGGGCATCTGTTTCACCTATGAATAAAAATGGATTCGCAATTACAGGTACTTGGAGCGGTAAACAGGTTTTATTACAAAAATTCAATGACAATGGAGTACTGCAATGGTCAAAAAACAGTTATAATAAACAACCATTTAATGATTTAGGTTATGACGTCCGTCAGTTGTCAGATAAAGGATTTCTGATTATTGGCAGAACTCGGGACCTTATAGAACCTTGGGACATGAATTGTTTTTTAATTCGTACCAACATGGCTGGAGATACTATTTGGACAAAAAAATTTGGTACTGAATCAAATGAGTGGTTGGAAAAGTTTTTATATGCTGCAGAAAATGATTTTATTATAAAGGAAACAGTTGGATATCCGAACGATCCGATACAAAAATCAATTTTAATCCGAATTGATGGAAATGGACAAACAATTGATTCGAAAGAAACAAGTTTATTAAAGTTGCTCTATACTACATCGGGAAATTTTGTAAAGGTCGTGAAAACTGGAGATGATATCATGACCTTTTCAAGAGTTCAATTAAATGATTTATTCTCGCAGTAAAAAATAAAACATTCGCTATAAAACCATTTACCAAAACACTGCTAGTGTGACAATTTCTCCTCTTTTGCCGGGATCAGAATATATCATGACCTTTTTATGTATCCGGGCTAATCAGTTCAGTTTTGAAAACCTGAATTAAAGTATGACACTCTCCTATCGAAACCCTGCTGGGGTGACTGCTTCGCCACATATTTCAGGATTAAAGACTACAATGATAGTTTTGACACCTTTAAAATTACTACTTGTGCTAACAAGGCTGGTGTGGGTAATAAGCTTGTCACAATTTTTGCTCGCCACCTTGACTGTTTAATCATGACACAAAACTTATCACTAATCTGCCAAATTCGTGACTTCCGGCTCTGGACAAATCCGTTTACCGTGACAGTTTTATCTTACGCCGGGATTTGCAAAAATTGCGCCATGGTGGCTTGCCCGCCGGGACAAATCCGACCTAAAGTACCGGGACCCGTGTCGGCGGACAGCGCCACCAACGCTTACTACCTACACCAGCCGGCCGTTAGCATTTATGCGGGGGCCAATGCTTCGGGACAAATTATTAATAGCATGACAGTTTTTTCTTCCATGACAGATCGCACAAATGCTAACGGAAAATTCATACATTTATCTTCAATACCATGATTTAAACCGACTTTCACTTAGAATATATTTAAATGAACTGTACCATGCAAAATATTCAATCTATTAAACCAGTAGGATCAATTCTCCTAATTGTTCTATTAACATCATGTGCAGTTAACCGCTCTCTAAATTTATCAATCGATAGTAGCCAAAAAGCAGCCTTGATTGAGTCTCCTTTTAGGACAGCGAAAGGTGTGGCAGATGAATTAAATAAACAATTCAAATATCGATCATTATATCTATTTGATTTAGACTCTATACTGACAGCGAACAAAAGAGATACAATCTATCTTCAAGAAAACTATGATTATATTTGTTTTGGATGTCCTGCTGATTATGTTGCAATGTTTATAGATTCCTCATTAATAACTTATAAATTAAAAATCCCTGATAAAAAGTATAAAGAAAATCATACTGTCTTATCAAAGTATTTAGAGGATAATGATGGATATTTATATTACGATATTCTTGAACTTAGAAATCAAATTAGACATGTTGAAAAATGGAATCAAAATCCCGAAAAATTCGGCACAGATGAATGTTTTGATGGAGGCCATACTCTTGACACAATCATATTTCCCTCTGGCAAAATTGAATCTATGTATATGAGATGTTGGGTTCCAAAAGACTTTAGAAAAAAACTCTAAAATTTTGCACAAATGCTAAAGAGTGAATTATAACTTCTAACCAGACTGGATCATCTGTTAACAAAATAACAGCACCGTGACAAAATCCTGCATCTTTGCCGGGACTGGAAAACCGTGACAAATTTCAGATATCGTGACAAATTCTTCGCATCGGGACAGTTTTAAAATATGCACAAATGCTAACAACGCTGGTATAGGCAATAAGCTTGTCACAATTTTTGCTCGCCACCGTGACAATTTCGCCATGACGATTAACTTCTCACTTATCTGCCAATTCTTTTCCGGCTCTGGACAAATCCGTAAAGCAGGGACAAATTATCATTCGCCGGGACTGGCAAAAATTGCGCCATGGTGGCTTGCCGCCGGGACAGATTATCGGCTAAAGTATAGCATGACACCTCGGCGGGCTGCGCCACCAACGCTTACTGCCCATACCAGCGGGCCGTTATGTTTAAGCGGCGCTGCGCGAACCGGGACTAATTCGTCTACAGATCAGGTCTTTACCCGTCGTGACAAATCCGCCTAAACATAACCGATTAGAATTTACTTAAATCGTGACAAATCCTGCCCGCTAATCGGGACTCAATTATCTGGACAACTTTATCATGATACTGAAATCCTGCCCATCTATCGGGACTATTTTATCGGACAAATTTTCCTAGACGCTCTAACAAAAGTAAATGGCCTTAAAAATTATTATGAAATATTGCTAAAAATATTTATTGACCTACTGCTCTGAAATAGATGACATTAGCACATCTAATTTACAACAATATTTATCAATAACGTATTTATCCGTTATTTATTTGTTATTTTAGTTGCATTACTGATATATCCGTTATATCTTTGTAAAAACAGTTACTGCTATGAATAAACTCACAACAAAAGAAGAAGAGGCTATGAAGATCCTTTGGAAAGCTAAAAAAGGATTCATTAAAGATCTGATTGATCTTTGTCCAGAACCGAAACCCTTATACACGACACTTTCGTCAGTTATCCGAATACTTGAGGAGAAAGGCTTCATTGGTCATAAAGCTTATGGCAAAAACCATGAGTACTTCCCACTAGTTAAGAAGGAAGAATATAGGAAAACTTATATGAAAGAGGTCGTAAGCGATTACTTTGGATCATCCTACAAAAATGTTGTTTCATTTTTTGTGGATGAAAATAAGCTAAGTACAGATGACTTAAAAAAATTAATAGAGGTTATTGAGAAAGGGAAGAAAAATGGATAATTTACTCTTATACCTGCTTAAGGTATCAGTTGTGACTATGCTGTTATACCTATGTTATATACTTTTTTTCAGTAAGGATACATTTTATCTTCGCAACAGGATTTTCCTGATTGGACTTCTGCTGCTTTCCATTTTTATACCCTTACTGAATGTTTTTAACCTATTTGCCACTGAGTCTCCAATTGAAAACACAAACTCAATAAAAAGCATCATATTAACTGGGA
Source organism: Bacteroidales bacterium (assembly GCA_016709865.1). NCBI lineage: Bacteria > Pseudomonadati > Bacteroidota > Bacteroidia > Bacteroidales > Bacteroidales bacterium. The sequence continues at coordinate 43,575 of JADJLX010000005.1, read as the reverse complement.
CTAGTCTCGAAGCAATTGTTTCAGAAAAAATTACCTCATTCGATTTAAATAGCATATTGATTTGGATCTATTTTTTAGTTACAGGCCTTTTCCTATTTCGAATAATATCCAGCATTGCACAAACACTTAGAATAATTCGAAAGGGAACTATACAAAACACTATGTTCCCTAAAGTTGTTTTGTCCGAAATGGAGCATCCACCTTTTCTTTCTTTCCTTATGTAGTTATTCCAAAGAAAACCTACAAAAGCAGTGACTATTTGGAGATTCTTGAACATGAAACTGCACATATCAAGCAAGGACATACTTTTGATTTGGTATTTTCTGAATTACTAATTGCCTTTTTATGGTTCAATCCATTCATGTGGCTTATAAAAAGGTCGATCGTACTAAACCATGAGTACTTAGCAGACAATTTTTCATTAAAAAGTTCTTGTAATATAAAAGAATATCAGTATAAACTTCTAAACATCCCAACGAGCCTAATGAATGTCCCATTAGCGCATAATTTCTCAAGTTTAATTAAAAACCGAATTGTCATGATCAACAAAAAGCCAACACGCAATTATGCTACTCTGAAAAGTTTAATAATTTTTCCGGTAGTAGCAATCCTATTAGTTATGTTTTCGTTCAAACCCGAGAACACTATAACAAACACTGGTAACCAAAAACCACTATTCTCTAAGACTTCTGAAACAGAGATTTTGAAATTTATCGGGATCAATACCGGCTACCCTCAGGAGGCGAGAAACTCTTCCGACACAGGAAAAGTATTTGTTGTTGTAAAAATGAATAAGGGTGGAGTAATAAAAGAATGCAAAGCTTATACTGACAAAAAAGCTGTCAATGTTCCCCTGTTGCCAGAAATCGTAATTGTCGGTTATAAACCATCTGGTGGAACAAGTGCAGCAAAAACTACAAAAGCTAGTACGAATGAACACCCAATATTAAAAACTGAATGTCTTCGGGTCGCTAATACCCTTTCAGACGCTAAAATACCTGAGTGGAAGGATAAGGATATGGAATTTGCTCTCGAAATTAAGTTCATGCTTAAATAATTACTAAACAATAGCTTAAGAAAAGCTAAATCTTAAATTTTAAGGACATTTAATATACCCGGACAGCTGTCTGGGTATACTGATTAAGGGCTAATTAAAATAATTACATCATGACAATGACTAATACGATTAGTCCTCATATCGGGACAGTTTTAATTCCCCGCCTAAACATAACCCGGATGGTATAGGTAATTGCCTTCAGCAACCCGGACTAATCCGTAATCACCTCAAAGTCTATGAGCGTAATTTTCACCCACTTATCAAGTCTTGTAGACCGTGACAAATCCTGCTACCGTGACAAAGCTAATGGGGCTGCTGGCCTTCGCGCCGTTGTCATGGTTTTGCATCACCATCGTGATAATCTATCATACCGTGACAAACCCTGCTCACTTATCGGGACACACTCATCTGGACCACTTTATCGTGACATCCAAATCCTGCTCATCTACCGGGACTGTGCAAAAACACATGCCAACCCCGACACAGACGGCAACTACCCATACCACCGAGCCGTTATGCTTAAGCCTCAGACCGTTACGGGACAGTTTCGTCATGACCAAAAAGGCCTAAGCATAACGGTTTCGAAGTAAAATTTCATCATAAAATGGACAATTTTTTTAATCGCTGAGAGACCGTATACCTTGACAAATTTGTTTATCAAGACAAATCCTGCTCCATTACCTAGACTACCACATCTTGACAACATTATCCCGACATGAAAGCTTCCACCTCTTAAACAAGAATGCCAATGACATTTGTAGATAAAAATTAAAACCGGTACAATTTTTGCGGTAATATCTTAGTATTCAACGAACTTATGGAATTATTCTAAAAAACTTCTTTTAACTCTTTGATTACCTAAACTCAAATAGACATGAAAGCAACTATTATTCTGATGTTTTCTTTCATTTTTATCACTGGATCCTTATTTGGACAAAAAGACAAACATAATTATATCGACAGTGATATTAAAAAACAATTTTTCCCTATTACAGATCCAGTAAGTCCTCTATTGGGAAAACCTGATCTCCATTCACCCAAAAAAATTGATAATCCAATATTAAGAGATTTAGATAGGTTTGGGTTATATCCAAACAGCTCATTATTTAAAGATAAGAAAGTCCCATTATACTCAGATATTGTTGTTGTAGAAGAATTTTCTGGGGCTTCAAGATTCTATTGTTATCCATTTGTTAGAAAACCTGATACAAGAGGGAAAATATTAATTATTAAACCAGACACCTCCGAAGATGTAAAATATCATTTGATTATTAAAGATCCAATTCGTCACACAATTACAAAATGATTCACAAATATACCTTGACAAATCCTGCTGAAGAAGTGAGTTTTAATCTAGGCCTAAACATAACGGTTTCGAAGCAAAATTTCATCATAAAATGGACAATTTCTTTAACGCTGAGAGACCGAATTCATTGACAAATTTGTTTACCATGACAAATCCTGCTCCCCTACCAGGACTTGGACTAGATCCAGTTGTCCTGTTGGATTGGATCAATTTTTGCTGTTAATAATTTAACACCACATCTAAAACAAAAATTTACTATGAAATTAAAAGGCCTCATAATAATTTCGATATTATTCTTAATCTCCAATTGGTCGTGTGAAAAAAAAGGTGATTTGATAGAATTGCATTTCTACGAAACTGGTTGCGCTAATCCATGGAGTGCAAACCATAATGATACTGACTATAAAGACAAAGTCATTAGTTACCTAGAGCTACAAGGCATTAAGATTAAAAAAATCTCTATTACAGATGACGGACCAGCCAGTGGTTGTTTCTCGTGCTTTTGTACGACAGGGAGAACTATTAACATTACCATTTATGAGCAGGATAAGACCCTCGCTCTTGATCTTGGCTTCTTTATACGGCAGAAATGATCTCTGTTATCATGACAATTCCTGCTATGAATCAAGTTTTAATCCAGGCCTAAGCATAACACGGATGGTAGGCTTAATTGCCTTCGGCAGCCCGGACAAATCCGTAATCACCCCAATGTCTATCACCATAAATTTCACCCACTTATAAGTTTTTGGTACCGTGACTAATCCTGCTACCGTGACAAAGTCTAAGAGGCTGCCGGCCTTCGCTCCTGCATGGTTTTTGCATCGCCATCGTGACAATTTTATCATACTGTGACAAATCCTGCTCACTTATCGGGACTCACTCATCTGGACCACTTTATCGTGACATCCAAATCCTGCTCATCTATCGGGACCGTGCAAAAACTCATGCCAACCCCGACACAGACGGCAACTAATCCTAACCACCGAGCCGTTATAGTTAATTGTTGGGTTCCTGCACGTTAGAGAGTTTTAAGCAACTAACTATAACCGAAAGCGAGGTTCAGATATCTTGACAAATCCTGCTCTTTTGACTAAATTTAACATCTGGACAATTACATCATGACGAGTAAATTTGCACCCATCTGCCGGGATTGGTAACTTGGACAAGCTAATAGTGACAATTAAAATTCTGCACATCTGCCAGGACTAAACAATAATACTCTGATTTATAATTGACTGGCCTGATTTTTGTTGTGAATATAATAACATTAAAAGTAATAGTAAGCAATCCTAGGTAACATTCTGCATAAATAAAACCTGACAATGAGAGGATTAATAACACTAACAATCGGATTACTTATACCTATGTTAATTTTCGGACAATCCGAATTAGCAATGATTAATGACTTAGATGGTTTCGTCAATGTTCGAGATGACAAAAATTCTAATTCGGAAATTTTGTTTAAAATTAAAAAAGGAGAATTTTTCCTTTGTGTGCCGACAAGTGAGAACTGGTGGAAAATTGATAATTTTTACACAAAGTCTGGATTTGTACATAAATCCAGAATTCAATTAATATCTGATTTTACGGAACAACAACAACGAGACCTGATAATAAATTCAATAAATAGACTCAAAGATTACAGATTAAAATACGATTCACTACGACTGAGTTTACCAAATGATGAGAGGATGAAGTTATTAAGTGAGTTTGAAAATTTTGAAGAGACTATTTATACTCCGCTTTTACCATATCTTTCAAAAATATTCTGCAAAAATAGAGATATTGATTTACTTGAAAAGCACCTCAAAGTTTTAATTGTTAATCAAGGGTCAGCAAACGAAATGCCTGCATGGAGTGTGGGTGACTGTTATTTATGTTATCCTGATTTGGTGATAAAACAGATTAATAATTATAGTGGCAAAGACAGAGAGTATTTGCGAAATATATTGACCTTCGGTTTTGAAAATGTTACATGGCAGAAAGAAAATAAAATTAAGAACTTTATTGAGTTAAAAAATAAACTAAATCAATAGAGCCCTGTATAAAACAAACAATTTCATCGCACAAGGTTTCTTGACTTTTAAGTGGCTGACTTGGTTTTTGTTGTGAAAGAATTAACACTAGCACTAGATTTATGAATAAGATAACCTTGCTCCTAGTCTATTCCCTTTTATTAGTTTCATGCGAAAAAGATAAGATTTACGGTGACTTAATCGAAGATCCAAAACTATATTCAAGTCTTTACTCAGACTCAGTTGATACACTGACTATCGGGATTGACAAATACATAACAGAAGCAGAACTATACCGGGACTTCTTCCCTGGTGGACCAATTCCTAGAAAAAGTCCATTGATTGCTTCGGTATATTTGGTTAAATGTGACAGTATTTCAATTCCTGATCATATTCAAATAAAAAAAATGTACGTTATCTCAAACCAGACAATTTGGGTTTCAGACCCACAGGATAATCGTCAAACAAAATTCCCTGACTACAAATTATATGGACTAAGCAACAATGGCCCCATTTGGGATACTGACATTACAGTTGATGTTATTCTCAAAATCGTTGACAATTCAATTCCGAAGGACTATTTCCTAATCGCAAAAAATCAAATAATAGAGAGAATCGAATAGTACCCTTAGACTAAATTTTAAATCTGTACTTATAATCTGCAACTCTCTTTATCGTGACAGATTCGTTTCCGCGTGACAGTTTTAATATTACAACTAACTATAACCCGGATGGTTGGGGTAATAAGCTTGTCACAATTTTTGCTCGCTACCGTGACAATTTTATCTTGACACTTAACTTATCAATCATCTGCCAAATCCGTTTTTTCCGGCTCTGGACAAATCCGTATACCGTGACAACTTTACCGTTCGCCGGGACTGGCAAAAATTGCGCCATGGTGGCTTGTCCGCCGGGACTAATCCGACCTAAAGTACCGGGACACGTATCGGCGGACGGCGCCACCAACGCTTACTACCGCAACCACCGAGCCGTTATAGTTAATTGTTGGGTTTCTGCACGTTAGAGAGCTTTAAGCAACTAACTATAACCGAAAACGATGTTCGTTTATCGAGACAAATCCTGCTCTTTTGACTGGATTTAACATCTGGACAATTATATCATGACGAGTAAATCTTCACTCATCTGCCGGGATTGGTAACTTGGACAACTTTGTCTGGAGGGATAACCTACACCCATCTGCCGGGATTGGTAACTTGGACAACTTTGCCTGGAGGGATAACCTACACCCATCTGCCGGGATTCTGAAACTTGACAAATAAATTTTTATCAGTTTTCTCAATAAACAACTAATTGTTTCGTTTTAATTAAATTGAAAACAATTCACACAATATTATTTTTAGTAACTCTGCAATTCGTTGTGGGACAAAACATCACCCTTGCACAGGATTCTATTCGTATTCAGACTCAAGTAAAACAAAAATTTAAAGCAGACCCGCTTAAAGCAACCATGATGGCTGTCGTTTTCCCCGGACTTGGACAAATTTATAACAAGAAATATTGGAAAGTCCCAATAGTTTATGCAGGATTCGCAAGCTTAATCTATAGTGTGGGATTCAATTCTGCACAATACAATCAATATTTAAAAGCTCTTCAGGATTTTTCAGATAAAAACCCTCAAACAACAAGTTACCTTAAGCTAGGTAAGCTAAAAACTATTGATCCGAAAACATATGACCCAGTTTTATACCCTGATACTTATAGTCCCTCTCAGAAAGCATACTATGAAGAAGGTATGTTACGTGGCGTTGATGGTTATAAACGTTACCGCGACTTATCATATATAGGTATCGCAGGGTGGTATCTATTAACAATCCTGGACGCTAATGTAGATGCAAGTCTCACAAATTTTGATGTTAGTAAAAACCTCGACATTACGTTTTCTCCAATGCGACAATTATTACCCGATGGATTTACGGTGACTGGACTCAATATGCAACTATTAGTATTGTTTTAGTTTCAAATTAAAAACCTAATAAGAATTCGGCCTTTAATTTATAATACACTCCTCATTAAATATCTGATATCTTGCCAGTTTTAATGATACAACTAACTATAACACGGTCGGTTGGGGTAATAAACTTGTCACATTTTTTGCGCCATACCTTGACAATTTTTTCATGACGATTAATTCTCACTCATCTGCCAAATCCGTGCTTTCCGGCTCTGGACAAATCCGTAATGCAGGGACAAATTATCTTTCGCCGGGACTTGCAAAAATTGCGCCATGGTGACTTGCCCGCCGGGACAGTTTTTCGGCTAAAGTACCGGGACTCGTATCGGTGGACGGCGCCACCAACGCTTACTGCCTATACCAGCGGGTCGTTAGCACAAATATTTCAGTATGTGACGATTATGCCCGCGCACCATGTTTAAAATGTTTTATCTTGACAAGATAATTTCTGCTCTTTAATAGGACATGCCAGTCGCACAAAAGACAATTTGCCTGCCCGCCGTCAGTTATATAATTCTGTTAACAAAATAACAATTCTGCCTTTTACCAGGACTAGTCCCTCGCGCGACTAAAAACTTGTGCTAACTGATAAGAGCGAAGAATTGAGATGCTAAATGTTGAAATAGAGTATCTTTGAACCATGAAAATAGGAGGATTTAAAATTATGATGAATAAATTTTATTCGATTTTTCTAATAGGATTGTTTGTTTTTAGTTGCTCAAAAGATACTTGTAAGGATATAGACAGGGGCGTTTATATTTATCCTGAGAAACCAGATGGCATAACATTCCTTGAAGCCCTGGAATTCTATAAAATACCGAAAGATATTGTCGGATGTATTTATACGGATGAGTTATTTCAAACCTGCTTAACATATCCTGAAATAAGGATGATCTGGACACGGAATAGTTTACAACAAGGATTTGATTATGTCGAAGGGATCTGTAATGGTTTTGGAGAACTATTAAGACGAAGTGATGCCTATCCTGTAATTGTCAGCGCTTATAAAGAGTTAAATATTGAAGGGAACTGGGGTTCATGGACAGATTTGGAAATTGGCCATTATATAATTAATATAATCAATCATGAATTATTCCTTGCGCAAAATGAAATTCTTAAGAGCTTGACGAAAGCTCAAAAATTAGAGCTTTTCCAACTTGCCATTGATAATCAGAAACAAAAATTTGAATTACGAGTTGAGTACTATGGAGTTGCAGGAATGGAATCGTCTTTGGCAATTCTCTCAAGGATTATGTATAATGACCAATATCCTCCATTTATGGAAGAATACTCAAACAGAGAACTTCTCAGGGTCCAAGTAGATTTAATAAAAATACTTGATTCGGACTTGGTAGATATGATCACAAATTTATCAGAAGAATATTTAAAAACATTAAAAAACTAATAAGAGATTTAAAGAAAAAATTACTTGTGCTAACCCGGACGGTTGGGGTAATAAACTTGTCACAATTTTTGCTCCTAACCTTGACAATTTTATCTTGACCCTTAGCTTTTCGCTCATCTGCCAAATTCGTGTTTTCCGGCTCTGGACAAATCCGTTTATCGTGACAACTATATCGTTCGCCGGGACTGGCACCTTGGACAACTCTATCTTGACGATTTAAATACTGCATATCTGCCGGGACTGAAGAATAATACTCAAATTTATTACTGACTGGCTTGATTTTTGCTGTGAATAAATTAACACTAAAGTCTCCATCATGAAAAAACTATTTCTTCTTATTGTGTTGATCGCAGCCTTTATCTCCTGCGAACGGATAGGTGATCTTAAGTTTTCAGAAACGATTCCAGGAGGCTGTGCTCTAGATAAAGGAGACTCTTCTAAAGGAGCTCAGATTTTGGGAACTAATGGTGTAACATGTTCAATAGTAAACGAAAACCTTGAGATACTTACAGGTTTTAATGCCACATGTTGTGGAGAGTATTCAACATCCTCCGATATAAAAGGCGATAGTATTATAATTAAAATACTCAATACAAAAATTGGAAACTGTGATTGCATTTGTTACTATACTTATAATTTAAAATTTATCGGGACTGGAGAAAATTTTAAATACAGAGTCTCTGTAGATGATTACCTGACTTTTAAAGGAGCCGTTAATCCTTGACAGTTCCGTTGTTCCGTGACAGTTTTAAAATTGCAACTAACTATAACATCGCTGGTAGGTTTAATTGCCTTCGCCAGCCCGGACAAATCCTTCATAACCCCAAAGTCTATCACCGCAGGTTACACCCACTTATTATACTTTTTGCACCGGGAGCAATCCTGCATCCGTGACAAAGTCTATGGGGCTGTCGGCCGACGCGCTGTTGTCATGGTTTTTGCATCGCCATCTGCCAAATTCTGCACCGGGAGCAATCCGCGCCGTTTATCGGGACTCAGCCATCGTGACAATTTTATCATGACAGCCAACTTATCGCCACTTACCGGGACTGTGCAAAAACACATGCCAACCCTGACACGGTCGGCAACTAAATCTACCAGCGGGCCGTTAGCATTCAGGCCCGCTGCGCGCCTATCGGGACAATTACTCATACCGTGACAATTACGTAACCTGGACAGATGGCCCAAATGCTAACTGAAAAGGCGGGCTTTTACACGACAACCGGGATTCAAAAAACTTTGTAACTTTGATTAATAAAAGAATCTGTAAGCAAGTTACCGGTCATTTTTCCCAGAATTATACCTAATGTGCCAAAAAAATCTTACAAATAGCAATTTTTCAACCTTTTCTTATCCTTTATTCAATCCTCATCTGCACTAATATGATAAATTCTTCAAATAGCTTTGTAATCGTTATTATTACAAACCTAATTCAATCGTCATGATGACAACAATTAAAGGATTTTTTGTAGCGTTCATTTTTTTTCTGCTTAATGCAAATTTCATTATGGGCCAGACAAATAAACTATCTGGACAGACTGCACAAGAATTGACAAAACAAATGAAATTTCAAACAGAAATTATTCTTAATAATGAGACAGGTGTGCAAGAAAAGATTATTCCTCTGAAGGATAGCTTAAATTCCATTACCATTATGTCATACTCTTTAATTCAAACTGGAAGTCTAACCTTAGAAATTTTTGATCCTTCTGGAGAAAGACAAGTTAAATACTCAATAAAATGTCCCTCAAAAAATAATGCAAGAGTAAATAAATATAAAAATATTGATAACAATTTAAAGGGTCTTGATGAGAATAAAGCTGCCTCTGGTGATCTTATCAGGACAATTATAAATCCAATAAAAGGAGATTGGAAAGCGAAGATTTACTCAGATAATACTTCTGGAGTAATATATATTTTCTTGACAGACAAAATCGATAGTGCAAATAGTGCAAGAAAAGTCTATGTAAAAATTAAATTATGAGATTTATGTATAAACTTGCGCTTATTCTATTATTAGTCTCCTCTATTCTTCAAGAAATAAAAGCACAATCATCAATAGATGGACAAATTGTAATTGATACAACCATTTGGAAACCTATTGCTTACCTTTCAATTATCCCTGATATAGATAATATCAATACCATGGCATATGACATGATAATTGATCAATCCTTAATTGACAATTCAGGACGGTTCAGTTTCAAAACACAATACTTGCCAATAGAGGATAATCTCTTCCGAATTCATATTGCCAAAAAAAATGACCCCCCCACATCTTTAATTATAGGTGGCAGAGATGAGAATTACATATTAGTAATAGCTAATAACCAATCACATATAATTATAAAGGACTCGTGCAATTCGAAATTTCTAGCGGATGCTTCAGTTTATGGATATCTTCCAAACAAAATGATGCTGCAAGTAAACGAGATTGCTAGTTTTCTGGACACAGTAAATATAAACGGCTATGTGATAAAAAAAGAGTTAATTAAAAATGCTGTTTCTGAAAAACTTAGAAGTTTAGCAGATTCTTGTTCTAACCCAATTGTTTCTTTGTATGCATTATATAAAAGTAACTTCGAAAAAAATTATCCAATAAATCAACAGTTCTACAGAAACTTCTTATCAAAGTGGAGTAAAGAACGTTCTACCTATTTCATTGAATTTCGTAAGAGAATCCCTCAATCTCAAAATAACAGACACTGGATACCATTTCTTATTGGCGGGATATGTTTAGTTATGGGAGTTCTTTTGTCCATGATATATTTTAAACTTACTCAAAAGAATCAAAATTTACTTCGTGATTTAAGTATACAAGAAAGAAAAATTTTTGCTTTGATGATTGAGGGTAAATCCAATAAGGAAATCTCCGAAATCATCTCAATTGGTTTAAGTACAGTTAAATCGCATATTAATAGCATTTATTCAAAGCTTGGTATTAACTCCAGAAAGGATGTCTTGAACTTAAATCTTGATAAAAAAAACAAAGGCGACTTAGGATTCAATAATACTTGACAAATGACCCTAACATGGCCTGTTAACAAGATAACAATATCAAGACAATTCCTGCCTTTCAGCCACGACTGGGACTACCGTGACAAATTCGTTTCGTCATGACTGCTTTTTATAAAGTATCACTACCAAGACAAATCCTGCTTGTAGCCAGGACTTAAAATCATGACAAATCAGTTATCGTGACAAATTCTTTTCATCGGGACAGTTTTAATTCTGGCCCGTATGCTAACCCGGATGGTTGGGGTAATAAACTTGTCACATTTTTTGCGCCATACCTTGACAATTTTTTCATGACGATTAATTTCTCACTCATCTTCCAAATCCGTGCTTTCCGGCTCTGGACAAATCCGTATACTATGACAACTTCATCCTTCGCCGGTCCCGATAGCTATCGGGATGGCAAAAATTGCGCCATGGTGGCTTGTCCGCCGGGACTAATACTGCCTAAAGTACCAGTCCCGATAGCTATCGGGAACGTAACGGCGGACGGCGCCACCAACGTTTACTACCGCAACCGCCGAGCCGTTAGCACATATATTTGGTAACGTGTGACTTACCCCTCGCGCCGTATTTATAAAGTTTTATCATGACAATAGAAATTCAGCACTTTATCGGGACCTGCCCTCGCACGACGGACAGCAGGCCCTCGCTCCGTCACAAGAGAGCTCTGTTATTTAATTAACAATACTGCATTCTACCGGGACTCTCCCATCGCGCGACTAAAAATACATGTACTAACATCTTTTTAAAAATTTCAGCATAATGTGACATTTCCCGCCATATTAACGGGACTGCAAAAACCTTGACAGATTCAGAGTCCGAAACAATATCAGCTAATAGTATTAAAACATCGAAAAATCAAAAAATTTATATAGCTTACATCATTATTGTATCACCACTTAATTAAAATGTCTATGAAATTGTCTCATTCCACTATCTTGGGTATTCTCATCTTGATCAGTTCCTGCACTTCTCACTCAGACAAAGAATTCCAAAAATTTACCCTTCAGGGGCAAATTAGCGGTCAGGATACAGGCTCATTAGTTTTAACATATTGGTCAGATAATGCCAGAATTTATGATACCACCAGAATTAAAAATGGTAGATTTATTTTTACCGGAAAGATTGTTGAGCCAATTTCTGCTGTGATGAGTGGGAGAAACGATTCTGATAGAGTCTTTATATATATTGAACCGAATAAAATGAAGATTTCTGTATCAAAAGGCAATTTTGAAGAATGTATAATGACTGGTTCAAAGACACAAGATGATGCTGTTTTATTATCCAAAATGGAAAAACCAATTCATGAGAGGTTTGCGATGCTTAGGGATCAGAAGAATAAAATCAGTGAGAGCATTAAAAAAACATTGGAAGATTCCTCAAAAATGCTGTTTGAGAAGAAGGCAGAAGAAATAAATATGCAATGGACACAAAACAAAAAGAAATTAGATTCCATAAAGATTAAATTCGTAATTGATAATCCAAAATCGTTTCTTTCTGTAGCTCAATTAGAGATGTTAGGAAGTAACGAGGTTGTGTCACTTGACTCTACAAAATCAATCTTTAATGGATTAGACATTACACTCAAGGAAAGTAGTAATGGCAAAAATATTCTTGACGAAATCAGAAAAAAAGAAAATGTTCAAATTGGTGCAAAAGTTCCTGACATAAATATAAAAGACATAAATAATCAGACAATTACTTTTTCCCAATTTCGTGACAAAAATGTTGTATTGATTGATTTTTGGGCTAGCTGGTGTGTGCCATGTCGTGAAAGTTTTCCTCATTCGAGAGAAATTTATAGCCAATATCATCCACAGGGACTTGAGATTATTGCTATTGCTTGGTTAGATAAAAATAAAGAAACCTGGATAGAAGCGATAAATCAAGAAAAAATTGATAACTGGTATAATGCAACAACTATGTTTCGAAATGGGGAGATATATAATAAGGATATATCAGACAATTTTTCAGTGCCAGCAATTCCTTTTACGCTGATCATTGATAAAACTGGAAAGATTATTTATCGACACGTAGGACACTCAAAAGAAAGTGAAGCGACTCTTGACAAGTTTCTATCCCAGATATTTGAAAATTTAAATTAATACGCAGGCTAACAAGTATGGTAGGCTTAATTGTCTGAGGCAGCCGAGACACCTACGTAATCAGCGCCATAAAATATGATTTCAAATAACTAGATAATTTTTAGGCAGTAGACAGTTTCAAATTTAATACATGTGCTAACAAGCGGGTAGGCTTAATTACCTTCGCCAGCACGGACAAATCCTTCATAACCCCAACGTCTATCAACATTATTTACACCCACTAATTAAACCTTTACACCGGGAGCAATCCTGCATCCGTGACAAAGTCTATGGGGCTGTCGGCCGACGCGCTGTTGTCATGGTTTTTGCATCGCCATCTGCCAACTTCTGCACCAGGAGCAATTCTCGCCGTTTATCGGGACACAGCCATCGTGACCATTTTATCATGACAGCCAACTCATCGCCACTTATCGGGACTTAAAATCTTGACAAATTTCATTTATCGTGACAAATTTTTCATATCGGGACAGTTTTAATATAGGCCCGAATGCTAACCCGGACGGTTGGGGTAATAAACTTGTCACAATTTTTGCTCCTCACCGTGACAATTTCGCCATGACGATTAACTTCTCACTCATCTGCCAACTCTTTTCCGGCTCTGGACAAATCCATAATGCAGGCACAAATTATCTTTCGCCGGGACTTGCAAAAATTGCGCCATGGTGGCTTGCCGCCGGGACAGTTTATCAGCTAAAGTATAGCATGACACAACGGCAGGCTGCGCCACCAACGCTTACTGCCCATACCAGCGGGCCGTTATAGTGCATTTGCGAATCATGCCTGACCCCAAATTTACACTCCAAACGCACTATAACTCCAAATCCTATTTATAATTAAATTTGTATACCGTGACAAATCCTGCATCAAAGACAGTTACTCAAGACAGACAATCAAGACTATTGAGTAATGGTTTTTGCATCGCCGTCGTGACAGTTTTATCGTACCGTGACCACTTCTTATCATTTGCCGGGATTGGGTCATCTGGAGAATTTTATTCCAATGTAATAAATTTCTGGCCACCTATCAGGATTCAGTATCTTGACAAATTCACTTGGACAAGAGAGTATCTATCTGGACAATACATCAACTATGGCGTGATTTTTGTTGTTAAATTATTAACACAGAAACAATAAAACTATGAAAACCTATATCTATTTAACCTTTTTGCTCATTGCCTTAGCATCCTGCAGCAAAGATGAGGACCCTACTCTAGAAGTTACTCGCTCAGACTGGTATTTAGAAAGGACAAACAATGGTGGAGCTGTCCATTTAATTATCGAAGGTTCAACAACCGGAGACAAAGTTACGATCAAAACCTATGGAGATGGAGTACCTTCGGAAAGAAATATTGAACTGGATTCAGAAAATCATTTTAGTGACGATGTAGTGATTTCTTTTAGTGTATCCGCTGTTCCTTCCGAAGAGTTTGTTTCAAACACAGAATTAAAGATTTATAAAAAAACAAACATGATAACAGTTGCTCTGACAAGCAGCAAATTAAAATATTGAAAATCTAATCATTATTAGCTACAGCCAGATACCTATCACTATAATTTACACCCACTTATCAAGTTTTGTATACCGTGACTAATCCTGCTACCGTGACCAATCCTGAAATCGAGACCAATCCTGCTACCATGACAATTTCATCGCAGGTGGACAGTTTTAATTAATAAACGCACTATAACCCGGATGGTTGAGGTAATAAACTTGTCACAATTTTTGCCTGGTGACGTGAACGCCAGCCGAGCAAAAACTGCAAGTAATTTAGGGACCCGAACGCTTTTTTTTCTTTTGATCATTTTATCATCATGACAAATTTCTGCCCTTTTACAAATTTCTCATCCCTACGCTCGGTCGGCTGGCTTGTTTTATCTTGACGTGACAATTTTCACTCTTCTGCCGGGACGGGCAAAAATTGCGCCATGGTGGCTTGCCCGCCGGGACTAATCCGACCTAAAGTACCAAGACACGTAACGGCGGACGGCGCCACCAACGTTTACTACCGCAACCACCGAGCCGTTATATTTAAGCGGCGCTGCGCGAACCGGGACTAATTCGCCTTAAGATCAGGCTTTTACTCGTCGTGACAGATTCCGCCTAAACATAACCGAAGAGGATTTAAATTTTAAAATTAAGTTTCGTTGCAATGAAACATTTCGTATATTTGTGCCATGATTAAAGACAGATTTGAAATTGAGTTACTTGACGAAGCCCTAGAATTTCTCTGGAGCATTGATGAAAAAGCTCGTATCAAACTTTTTTTCATTATTGACAAATCAAAAAAATTCAATGACCCAGCAACTTTTAAAAAAATAGACAACGATATTTGGGAATTTAGAACTAAATATAAAAACTTACAACACAGACTTTTAGCCTTTTGGGATAAAAGAAACAATAGAAATACTCTTGTGGTTTGCACTCACGGTTTTATTAAGAAAACTGATAAGGTTCCAAAACAGGAGATTGAGAAAGCGAGAAATCTGATGAGAAAGTATTTTGAAACTTTTTAAAACAAAGATTATGGAAACGAAAATGAAAAAATATTCCTTCGATGAAATAAAAGATGAATTCCTTGGTAAAAAAGGTACAACCAAGAGAGACCAGTATGAATATGATTTACAGATGGATATTTTGGGAGAGCTTATCAAACAAACCAGGATTGATCGAAAATTAACCCAGGAGCAACTTGGAGATCTCATTGGTGTTCAAAAAGCTCAAATCTCAAGACTTGAGAATCATACTGGTAACGTGACACTTTCGACAATACTAAAAGTCTTTTCAGCACTTAAAGCAAAGATTAAAATGCAGGTTGAACTTGAGGATAATAGTATTGTTATTGCCTAATACGATTATTTCTGCTATCGGGACAGTTTTAATTCCCCGCCTAAACATAACCCGGATGGTAGGCTTAATTGCCTTTGGCAGCCCGGACCAATCCGTAATTGCCCCAATGTCTATCACCATAATTTTCACCCACTTATCAAGTTTTGCATACCGTGACAAATCTTGCTTCCGTGACAAAGTATATGGGGCTGCCGGCCCTCGCTTCTGTTGTCATGGTTTTTGCATCACCATCGTGACAAATTCGTAATACCGTGACAAATCCTGCTCACTTATCGGGACTCACTCATCTTGACAACTTTATCGTGACATCCAAATCCTGCCCATCTATCGGGACTATGCAAAAACTCATGCCAACCCCGACACAGACGGCAACTAATCCTAACCACCGAGCCGTTAGCTGCAAGGCAAATTTGCTCCAATCCCGCATTACACCTGGACCTCCGACGCGCGCGCAAGAGTTTTGAAGCCCTTCCCTGTAACCGTCCCTTCGCTTCAAAACACATGCTTTTAGCCCTCCCGCACTCCGCCATCGTGACAACCTTTCATACCATGAGAAACCCTGCCCACTTGCCGGGACTTTGGCATCTCGTGACAATTTAAGCATATCATGGCAGATCCTACTACCCACTTGCCAGGATTTGGCATCTCTTGACAGCTTTATCCTATCTTGACAAAACCAGCCCTCTTTCCCGAAATTTGGCAACCCTTGACAACTATTTTATACCGTGCTAATCCCTTCCCGGTTTATCGAGACCTTCATGTCTGTACAACTTGACGATGATTCAACATAGCCAGCATACATCCTATCTTCTTAGCTTACAACACTAAACAACCCATGCATTGGACGATTGAGAGGCTTAATATCCTCAAGGAATACCATGATTCTCTCCACTATATTATTTAGAATGAATATGTATTTCATGAAAAATTGAAAATAATTCATTTTCCCATGTCACAAAAAGGCATTTTTTGAGACGTAGCAATATAGAGTTTTAGCATTACAAAATGCTTAAATTATTTAGAATGAATATATATTATTCTTATGCTCAAAAATAACTCGAATTTTCATGTCACAAAATGACTGTTTTTGACACGTAGCAACAGAGATGAAATCTATAACGACAAAACAGACATTTTACATCACATATTTTATGCATAACAGCAAATACAACATTCGATGTTAGTTACTTCTTGGAGTTGCAATCCTAGAACATTAATACTAGACAGTTTTAAAACATTTAAAACACAATAAAAAAGCATATCAGCAAAAATATTGATCTTATATATTGCTGATGATTAAGTTTATATCGCTACTGTTTCGTCTTGTTAGTGCCATTTTTCCGATGGGACTGACGGGGCGAAAGCTTGCATAAATGTTACATTTTAGCGATGTTCGGCCAGTAAAGAATCTTTCTTGCATTAAATCCTACTCATCAGGTCAACAGGCTAAAGCAGTAATCGAAGTTACTGAATTACAATTACAAAAATCAACAAAATCCTTCTTTTAGCATACCAACTGGGCACAAACAAAACATTTACAGAAGCTTTATAAATAAATTCAATAATATATTTCAAATCAGCTCCCTATAAGACAGTTTTCCTTGATTTTATATTTAGTCTAATCCTGCTCTTGAAGCACTTTTTATAAATGTTTAAGTAGAAGTATTAATTATTAATCCGATTTTATGAACCAAAACTCCTTGCAAAACCAGAATTGTTTTGAAGTCACAACTTTAAGAGGTTCAAGATTTATTTACCTGAAAACAGTTGTTTATATAAAAGCAGAAAATAAATCAACTTTTATTCTTCTAAATACAAAGGAGCTCATAAAGACTTCACACTATTTAAAATGGTATCTTAAATTCTTGCCAGAACCAGTTTTTTATAGATGTCACAATTCTTACATCATTAATTGCAAATCTGTTGAATGTTTCTGTAATAAAGGAATAATTCTTAAAGATTTAAATCAGATTATACCATTATCTAGATTAAAGAAAAAGACTTTTAAAGATAATCTAATGCTTCTTGACATATAGGATATGT
This sequence comes from Bacteroidales bacterium, assembly GCA_016709865.1. NCBI lineage: Bacteria > Pseudomonadati > Bacteroidota > Bacteroidia > Bacteroidales > Bacteroidales bacterium. The sequence goes on along the minus strand of JADJLX010000005.1, from coordinate 25,807 downwards.
GCCATCCAGCTAAATTTCTTTATTTTCTAGAACTATGTATATTCCAAATATCCTATTTTTTTGCAAATGGAGCATGTTGTTATACAATTCATCGGTTCCATGTGCTATCCGTCTACTGCAGTATTGGTAAGTGAGTTGAAACTAATTAACATTGTTACAGATAGCTATAAAATTGTTTCAATGTCTAATTTAACTTACAAAAATGAAAAAGATTAAACTAATTATGCTTCTTCTGATTTCTTTCTCAATATCATGTGAGAAAGAGATTGAAACTAAAGGGACTGATCAACAACTTTTTTCTGGTGAAACAGAAATAAAATCTCACTCCTGGGGTGACTATACCCCTGAAAATCTTACAAAATTATACAATGAGGGATTAAAACAATTGGCTTTTGGTACTGCAAACGCGCTTCAGGATTTAGATTTTCGCATAATGCTGAAACAAGAGTTATTGAATAAAATTGATGGAGATTATGATGTCATTTTTAAAAACCTGAAAGAAAAAGAGATTAAAGGTGAAAAAATCTCTAAGAAAATTGCTAAAGGCATTAAATTACAAATGCCGGCTGAAGAGAAGCAAGAAAAACTTGAATCTTTTGGCTTGCTCTTTAAACAACTACAATTATCCATGCCTGTCAATATAGATAAGTGGGATGCTAATACTGACATCCCAATTGTAGCTTTCTTGAACAAACTAATAATGATGATAGTAATATCCTTACCACAATCAACGATAAAGGAGAAGTGGGGATAATTGATGGAAAAACCTTTCCTAAAGTACCGGTGATAGTAATCAATTTGAATGAAAGGTCCGACATAAATGGGGATATTGATCCACGTTATGACAAGAATACGAACCTTGATAATTCATTAAGTCAAACTATTACAAAACCTAAGAAAACTTCAAAGAGTTTAGACCCGTACGAAGTCTATCCTCCTGATGACGTCGCAGGTCAATACTTGAATAGCTATAATATGATATCATGGAGTTATCCAGCTGAGTATGGGTATAATGACTATATCCAGGTAGAAAAAGAAGTGTCAGGTTATTGGGAATTGGTATATGAGACTTTTGCTATTAATGGTTCTGATACATATTTTGATAATGACAGCATCGTGCCTGGTTATCAGTACATTTATCGCTTAAGGACAAAAAGGATTAATCCCGACTTTTCAGAAATGTATTCATATTACTCGCCTACAATAATTGTTGATGTAGTAAATGTTGGCCTTGCTGCACCTACAAACTCGACAATTAATGCTTATGGCCCAAATGAAATCCACCTAACCTGGGTATATCCTACAAATATTAATATTTCTGGTTTCAAGATTCAGGCAAGAAAAATGGGAAATGGGGATCTTCCTTTCGATATAGCAACTTTGGCAGCTGGGAGCCGAAGCTATACAGATTTTGCCACAAAAGAATTAGGAGCAAAATATCAATATAGTATCAGAGCTTATAATGGGAGTACAAATTCAGGACCGTTGGAAGATATTGTTTATAATCCATATCGTACATATACAGAACACTTGTACCTTACAAATATTTACTTCTATAATATAACTGAGTTTGAGTATTGGTATCTTGGAACTCCAGAAGTAAAAGTAAGCCTTGCACACTTACCTACTCCAAGTTCTACCCAACCAATTATAATTTATCGTGAAGAATTTATAACGGTATTTGAAGAAATTATTCCTAGAAGCTATGATTATCCTCAGGCTCAATACGGTTTTAATCTGGATGCATTAAGTGGTGGAAACTGGGATAATTATTTCTATCATCAGGTGCTTAGTTTTACTTTCATAGAATATCATGCACCAAATTGGCTTGAGGGCTGGAAAGGGCTAAGCTTTAGTACCAAAATTCCTATAAAGATTGGTACAGTTGACATTCAAGCTGCATCATCAATAGATTTGAATTTCAGTATCAGAAATAGGACTGAAAACCTAGGTTCAACCTATGTTGCTTATTGGTTTCCTGAGGATTATTCAGCCCAGGTATTGGACAATATAATTGTAACATTTTCTACACAACCACCATACTAATATTTAAATAATATCATAAGCGTTTAGGGTTGCATAAACCCTAAACGCTTTGTATTTTTGATTTATGAATTTCAAACTTTTTACTTTAATTTCAGTTTTACTGTCTGTTTTTCTTGTAAGTAGTTCTCAATCCGTGAGGATTTCTGGTTTTGTCCGAGATTCAATTAACGGAGAAAAAATAGTAGGAGCCTATATTTTGTCAAGTGACAATAAAAATGGCACAGTATCAGATAATGAAGGCTATTTTAGTGTTTCATTATTGCCAGGCAGCATCGATCTAACTGTATCTTATATAGGTTATTCAAGTAAACAAATCAGTTTTACCTCAAAAAAGGATACCTCCATTTTTGTTACACTAATCCAGGGTCATCAACTTGATGAGGTAAAAATTGTTTCCAGCAAATCAGAAAGCACAAGGTTTAGAAATTTCGGAGTAACCGACATTCCAATCAAACAAATAAAACTATCTCCTGCCATGCTCGGGGAAGTCGATATTTTAAAGACTATACAAATGCTTCCCGGTGTAAACAGTACATGGGCAGGATTCTCAGGGTTAATAGTCAGAGGCGGGAATCAGGATCAGAATCTTATTCTCATTGATGATATTCCTCTTTACAGCTACTCACATTTTTATGGCCTCTTTTCAGTTATTAATGAATCAGCAATTCAGTCCGTCAGATTTATGAAAGGAGCCATGCCTGCAAGATATGGAGGTAGATTGTCATCAATTGTTGATATTACGTTAAAAGAGGGAAATAAGTATAAACACCAGAGGGAAATTGGAATTGGTCTGATGAGCAGCAGTATTATTATGGAAGGGCCAATTAAAAATAAGACAACATATAGCCTTGCTGCCCGCCGGTCAATGATTGATTTGTTTATGTTGCCATATAATCTGATCGCAAAAAAGCCGCGCACAGGTTACTACTTTGGTGACTTGTCAGGGAAAGTGACACATAATATCTCACCACGTGATAAGCTTACAATAAGCTTCTTTACATCAAAAGACAAGTATTACAATGTCGCTAAGTCTCTTGAATACACAAATAATGGTATTTCTGGTACGATGAGTCGCGATGAAGGCTATAAATGGGGTAATAACATAATCTCGGCAAAATGGAATAAGATTCTGAGGCCTTCTCTTACTTTCAGCAGTTCTCTGTATGTTTCGAAATTTTATCTCGATAGGCATAGCTATGACAAATTCAAAGAAGGTGAAAATACATATCGCTCCGAACTTTCCTTCACATCACTTATAAATGATTTCGGCACAAGAACTGACTGGCAGTTTATTCCAAAAAGTTCAAATCGCCTCTACTTCGGTTTAAGTTCTACACTTCACAGGTTTAAACCAGGACAATCTGTTTTCTACGATAAAAATATTGAGACGGGAGAGACAATAAGTGAATCATTTGGAAACAAACCAATTGACTTAGTTGAATCGGTCGGGTATTTTGAGTTTGACTCCAAAGTATCAAGGTTTTTTTCATATAATATTGGCATAAGGCTAACATCTTTAAATTCAGACAATGGTAATTTTCTTTTCCCTGAACCCCGTTTATCCGGCACAATAATAGCAATACCTAATACTTCTTTAACATTCTTTTACTTAAAGTCAAATCAGTATTTTCACCTTCTTAGATCCTCAATTCTGGAATTACCTACTGACTTATGGATTCCGTCAAACCGAAATTTACCACCTGAAAGAGCTTACCAATATGGGTTTGAAGCCGAGTATAAATTGAATGAGGCTTACAGCTTCTCATATAATACATACTATAAGGAAATGAATAACCTGGTATTGTACAAAGAAGGGTCCAGTATTAATTCACCTGTTAATGGTTGGGAAGAGAAAGTAGATTTGGGATCAGGTAATGCTTATGGTTCAGAATTTTTCCTGCACAAAAAAATCGGTAAGTTAAATGGATGGTTATCATATACCTTATCGTGGTCTAAAAGGAAATTTGAAAACATTAATAATGGAATTGAATTCTATTCTTCTTTTGATAAACGGCATGAGTTTTCATTAACTTCCAACTATCAGCTCAACCAGAATTTTAAGCTGGGAGTTAACTGGATTTTCAATACAGGTGCTCCATATAGTTTCCCGCTTTATTACAGAGAACCGATTTCAATAATGTCGCATCAGGGTCCTTCCGGCAGATTGCTTTTCATACCGCAATCACAGATCTTTGAAACAAAAAATGGCTCACGAATGCCTCCGTATCATCGATTGGACTTAGGAATCACATACACTAAACAACTTCGTAAACATCCTCAAATGGAACAGACGTTTTCTGCTACAGTTTTTAATGCTTATAACCGAAAAAACACCTACTACAGAGGAATAATATCAGGTACGGTATATAATGCCAGCCTTTTTGGCATTCTTCCTTCAATATCATATAAACTAAACTACTAAGATGAAGAGGGTGATAAGAATCATACTAGTTTTTTCCATTTTTCTTAACTCCTGTGAATTTCTTATCTCCGATTATTCAATGAGAAAATCTGATATCGTACCTGAAATTCCGGCTCAGAAAGTAATAACATTTGCCACATACTTCTCGGGTGAAGGTCTAGAGATATCCCTATCTCAACCAATGGACCTCATTCGGCCGTTATCAAAAAAAATTGGTGTAACCCGTCTAACTCTTTATAAAACAGGATCTGTATTGTGTCTCGATACTACTGTAAACTTTGAAGCAGGCAGACAATTTTTTAAGATAAACTCTTTTAGTGCAGTACCTGAAGCAGGCGATTCAATTATAATTAAAGTAGACGCCTCCGGTTTTGATGAAGTAAGCGGCTCAACAATTATACCTCTTCCGGCTTCAATATCTTCGATAAATTCTACCAAAATTACTTCTTCTGAAGACTTTTATCGCTTCACAATATCATTTAGCGACCATCCAGTTTCGAACGATTTCTATCTTGTATCGGCAATATATTACCTTACTCAATACTCTTTTCCAATGCCCGGTTATGGGAACATATACGATACATTATATTCTGAGGAAAGAAAGCAGGTCCCTCTGAGTGATCCGGTATTTAACTTTATGCCCGATTACAGAACCTCAATAAAGGAGCCATTCAGTAGTTCTGATCTGAAGCCGCGGGTATTCTCAGATAAGGTTTTCAACGGGTCAGATTATAGCTTAAAGATCGAAGTTCCTGTCAGAAAGGATGCCAACGCATTAGTCCCAAATAAGAAATACTTTTCTGAATATGAGGTAGAACTATACTCAATTTCAAAAGATCTGTTTGCGTTTATAACATCATCTTTCACAAACGAAATTATTGAAGATGATATTTATGCTCAACCAATCGTTGTATACAGCAATATGAGTAACAAAGCCGGGTTTTTCGGAGCGGTTAGTAAAGCATCTAAAGCAAGGCAGGCGATTGAGCCAGATGATCTGTTGAAATTTGATTTTAACAACTAATCTAAACCAGTGAACAATAAAATTCAAAGGACCTGTTATTTTATGCTCAAGGCTTTCTCAGAAAAAATAGCCAAACCGTCCCTTCTGCCGTCAGGCACATTACGCAAAATAAAAATCTCTTAAGCAGTTGAAATTGTTTTTGCGTAAAGAGCCTTCCGGCCCGTCCCTGCCACTAAGCCGAACAGGCGGCTAAAGTATAGGCATTTATTACAAAATGACAAACACAAAATTTGCCCTGCAGCTAACCGGCCTAGTACATGTAATAAGCGTTTCCAAACATTACAATTACAAAAAACACTCCCAAAACGCTTATTACATATACTAGCACACAACTATCCAAAGACTCTAATTTTTGTTAGAGATTATTTGAATTCCAAAACATTTGCATTTGGACATCTCGCCGCTTGATTACTTCTGACATCAATGCCAAATCCACTTCTTACACCGGGACTTTTAAAACGCCACAACTTGAGAATATCTTCCACCCGGACATTTGCCCTGCCAGCTAACAAGCGGGTAGGCTTAATTGCCTTCGCCAGCCCGGACAAATCCTTCATAACCCCAACGTCTATCACCATAAATTTCACACACTTATTAAGCTTTTGCTCCGGGAGCAATCCTGCATCCGTGACAAAGTCTACGGGGCTGTCGGCCGACGCGCTGTTGTCATGGTTTTTGCATCGCCATCTGCCAACTTTTGCACCCGGAGCAATCTGCGCCGTTTATCGGGACTCAGCCATCGTGACCATTTTATCATGACAGCCAAATCCTGCTCATTTATCGGGACTGTGCAAAAACACATGCCAACCCCGACGCAGACGTCAACTAATCCTAACCCGCTGGCCGTTAGGCGTCAGAGTTTGCGTTCCGCCCCATGCCGTCTTCGTTTGAGAATTTTATCTTGAAAATTATATTTCGTGTGTTCTATATAATTCCTGCACTTCTTATCTAATTTTACCTTAACGGACAACTCTCACCCACTTATCGGGACTTGGACATTGGGACAGTTTATCGGTATCGTGACAAATCCTGCTCATCTGCCGGGATTTAGAAACTCCGTCGCCTAACAGAAAAACAATTTCGTTTTTGCTTGATAAATTCGTAAATTGGTGTGTCATAAAACTATTATAATGCGATATTAAGCTATGAAAACAAAATTGTGTGTTCTTCTTACCATGACTCTTTTCTTATCAGGCTGTGAAAAAATAAAAATGGGCATATCAGATAATTTACATATGGGAATTAAATATGTTGTAACCAGTGACTTATCATTTACTATTAATAGCCTAAATGATTCAAGATGTCCTCCAGGAGCACGCTGTGCAATAGCCGGTGGAGTTCACATTTTTATCACTTTCAATCAGTCAAATAATCTTGTGGATACAGTGTTATATCAAGATCCAAACTCAAGTCATCCCATTCACTTTGGAGAATATGCTTTCAGTCTTTTAGATGTAGCACCTATTAGTATGGGGACTACAACTTCAAAAGATCTCACAATCAAAATGAACATAACAAAGAATTGAAATTAAAATGTAGTGGATCACCTTCATTTTTTGGGCTTTTCAACCGTGACAAATTCGTTTCATCGTGACAGTTTTAATTCTACTCCGGCGCCTAACACGGATGGTAGGCTTAATTGCCTTCGGCAGGCCGGACAATTCCGTAATAGCCCCAAAGTCTTTAAGAGCATGTTTAAAGCTACTTATTATACTTTCTGTACCTTGACCATTCCTGCTACCGTGACAAGGTCTATGGGCCTGCCGGCTGACGCACGAGCTGTCAAGTTTTTTGCAACTACACTATTTAAATCTACCTTGACGTGACAGCTCTGTTCCATCTATCGGGACCTGCAAAAAACTCGCCAGCCCCGACACAGCCGGCAACTAATCCTAACCACCGAGCCGTTAGGCGTCAGAGTTTGCGTTCCGCCCCATGCCGTCTTCGTTTGAGAATTTATCTTGACAATAATATTTCGTGTGTTCTATTTGGTTCCTGCACTTCTTATCCAATTATATCTTGACGGGCAACTTTCGCTCACTTATCGGGACTTGGACATTGGGACAGTTTATTGGTACCGTGACAAATCCTGCTCATCTGCCGGGATTTAGAAACTCCGGCGCCTAACAGAAAATCAGAAATCCGTCAAAGCCTGATAAATTCGTATCTGTGACATTATATTTATTATTCAAATAGTCCCATTTAATAATAATATAGCTCATTATGACATTAAATTTTCTAAACCAAAAGTTGTCAGTTTTTCTGCTATAGGTAATGTACTAAGTCCCTTCTTTGTTAAACTATATTCAACTTTTGGAGGGATTTCTGGAAAAGACTTCTTAACTACCAGATTATTCTTTACTAGTGAGTTCAATTCTTGTATTAAAACTTTTTCACTTATCCCAGGAATAGCTCTCTTCAGTTCACCGTATCTAATGACTCGATTGTTTATCTGGAACAGTATTAGCAAGGTCCACTTGCCCCCTAATAAGCTTAATGTTCTTCTAACAGGACAATTTTCGTCGGATATCCTAATCTCTTCTTGATTTTTTTTCATTGATTTATAATAATATAAACATTAAATCAGGTACTTACCTTTTTGTAGGTACTTGTACAAAAGTAACTAGTATGTTACATTTGGTGAAATTTTTTGAGAATAATTTCGACACGAAAAAGTATTGCCAACATGAAAACTGCAAAAAGTGTGATTTTAATAGGGATTTTTTCTGTAATCTATTTTACAGCGAGTAATGAAGTCTACAGCCAAAAAAACAGAAATGTAATTTTAATAGTAGGAGACGGAATGGGTGTGGCACAGTGGCACGCAGGTCTTATTGCAAACAAAGGTCAATTAAATCTCAATAAATTCAAGAATGTTGGATTTCTCTTAACACACACCACAAACAGTCTAAATGGTGGAGCTCCTGACCATGGGACTGCATTAGCAACTGGAATAAAAAGTTTTAATGGCGCAGTTTCTGTTGATATAGATACTCTACCAATTAAATCGATCATTGAATATTCTGAGGAGAAAGGGATATCAACTGGAATTGTTTCAGCCAATACTCTGCTTGAAGGAGGTGTCGCACCTTTTGTAGCACATGAAGCAAACAGGATGCAAATGGAAAATATTGCAGCTTCTTATCTTACCCACAATCTTGACGTTTTTATTGGAGCCGGTCTTCGGTCCTTTATCAACCGCAAGGATGGAAGAAATCTGGTTACAGAGCTTCGTAACAAAGGCTACCAGGTAGTGTTTTCAATGGATAGTATTAGAAATATTAAAAGTGGTAAACTGGCAGGATTCACTGCAGATCAAAACAATTCAGGTATCAAAGATGGACGTGGAAGCATGTTTCCTGATGCATTGCAGACAGCCTTAAACGTATTGGATAACAACAAAAAAGGTTTTTTCCTGTTTGTTGCAGATGTTTTTGTTGATAGGGCATCTCACTCAGAAAATGCTGAACTTGTTGCCCTTGAAACGGTCGATTTGGACAATGCGATTGGTAAGGCACTGGAATTTGCTGAAAGAAATAGGAATACAGTAGTAATAGTTACCGGTGGACCGGAAGCATCTGGCATGGCTCTGACAACTGGCAATTTTCAAAATGGGATGTTTGAAGCAAAATGGGCAGTATCCGGGATGATTCATACAGGAACAATGGTGCCATTTTTTGCATATGGTCCAGGATCTGAAAGTTTTGGTGGAATTCAGGACAATACCTACCTATTTAATGAGATTATGAAGTTGCTAGGACTGGAAGAAAAATAAATAATGTTGATTTACAATATTTTTAATCAAAAGTGATCTGTTGCAACGCTCAAAATATCACTATTTCTAAAGACAATTAATGTAAAGACAACATCCTGCTCACTGGACAGTTTTAATTCTACTCCGGCGCCTAACACGGATGGTATAGGTAATTGCCTTCGCCAGCCCGGACCAATCCTTCATCACCCCAATGTCTATCACCGTAATTTACACCCACTTAATAAACTTTTTGTATCGTGAGTAATCCTGCTACCGTGACAAAGTCTATGGGGCTGTCGTCCGACGCGCTGTTGTCATGGTTTTTGCATCGCCATCTTGACAATTTTATCATACCGTGACAAATCCTGCTCATTTATCGGGACTCGGTCATCTGGACAACTTTATCGTGACACGGAAATCCTGCCCACTTACCGGGACTGTGCAAAAACTCATGCCAACCCCGACATAGACGGCAACTCCCTATACCACCGGGCCGTTATGCTTAAGCCTCAGACTGTTCCGTGACAAATTCGACTAGGCCGAAAAGGCCTAAGCATAACGGTTTCGAAGTAAATTTTCGTCATAATATGGACAATTTCTTAATCGCTGACGGACCATAAATCGTGACAAATTTGTTAATCAAGACAAATCCTACTCCCCTATCAGGACAAGGCAAAATCTCGGATTAAAATGCTCCATTGGAACGATTTTTGATGTTAATTTATTAACAAACTAAATCCAGATATATGAAAAGATTAAGTCTAATAATTGGTCTATCAATTTTCTTCTTCATATTCTCTTGCAAAAAATCTGAGAATGATTCTCTATCATCTTTTAAGGCGCTGAAAGATGGAGCTGAATGGATCGCCACATCTAATTATTCTTACTTACATAAAACTGACAATTCTATTTCAATTTATGGAAGAAAGAAAAATTCTAAAAATTACGAAGAGGAGGGTTTATATCTTTCATTCTACATTTCTGACATTTCAGAATTGAATACCATCACTAAATTTTCGTCTTCCTGGAATAAAACTATTGGTGGAGATTTACTTACTGATAGTTATGTAATAGATTCAATTTCAGCCAATTTTATTCAAATAACATCACTTGATACAATAAATAGACAAATTTCTGGGATATTCGAGGTAAAACTTCTCAAAGACAAAAGATTATCTAATGCTGGAGAAATAATGAACTTTACCTCTGGACAGTTTAATCTCAACTATCAGGAAGAATTTCTATATAATTCAAAGTCAAAATAATAGATTTAGACATCCCTTACTTGATTATTATAATACTCCATACTTTAACAGAAACTGTTTATAGTGACAAATCCTGCTAAGAATCAAGTTTTAATTCCAGGCCTAAGCATAACCCGGATGGTATAGGTAATTGCCTTCGCCAGCCCGGACCAATTCGCAATCACTCCAATGTCTATCACCGTAACTTACACCCACTTATCCAGTTTAGTATACCGTGACTATTCCTGCTACCGTGACAAAGCCAATGGGGCTGTCGGCCGACCCGCCGTTGTCATGGTTTTTGCATCACCATCGTGACAATTTTATCATACCGTGACAAACCCTGCTCACTTATCGGGACACACTTATCTGGACCACTTTATCGTGACATCCAAATCCTGCTCATCTATCGGGACTGTGCAAAAACACATGCCAACCCCGACACAGACGGCAACTCCCCATACCACCGAGCCGTTATGCTTAAGCCCCAACGCATTGCGGGACAGATTCGTCTGGACGATTAAGGCCTAAGCATAACGGCTTCGAGGTGGATTTTTATCATAAAGCGGACAAATTTTTAATCGCTGAGAGACCGTGTACCTTGACAAATTTGTTATCAAGACAATTCCTGCTCCCCTACTGGGACAAGGTAACACCGCAAATTCAAATTTGCATTGGAACGATTTTTGCTGTTAATAGATTAACAGTAAAGCTAGTTCAGAATTATATAAGTAATCATCTAGAAATACCTTGATTGTCTAACCTTTATCCAATTATCATGTCAAAAATAAGCACTGGAATATTATTGGTAGCAATATTTCTAATTGGTTGTAGTAAACCAATAAATGAAGCAGAAACCAAATTTAACCCTATTGACAATACCGTGTTGAGTTTGGATGGTTGGGAGTTCTCAAAATCAACTTACGATTTTTCTATTAATTCAAGAGGTCTTTATTTCCTAAATTCTGAAATTGGATTTGTGGTTGGATATAATGGCGACATCTATAAAACAACTGATTCAGGAGAAATGTGGACTAAGCAAAATTCCGGCACTACACTCCACCTGCATTCTGTTTTTTTCCTTAATGAGAATGTTGGATTTGTATCAAGCCAATCGATGAACTGTTTAGACGCAGACTGCAATAAAGGCTGTTTGCTGTTAAAAACTACAAATGGAGGAGAGACCTGGACAAAAACATTTTTCCCTAATTACTTAAGTATACATTCACTAAAATTCTTTGACGAATTAAAAGGGGTTGCAATTATTTATACAACTGGAAATAACGGCATGCAAAATAAAAAACTCGCAACTACTTCAGATGGTGGTTTAAATTGGTCTATAAATAATTTAGAAATTATTGCACCTTATGATGAGCTAGTCTTTGCTGGTAATTTAATCTTTGTTGCTGGAAAGAATCAACGAATTTATAAAAGTTCAGATTATGGTCAGACATGGACTACATTGAACACACCTGTAAAAACAACATCTGATATTCGTGAGTTATACTTTTACAACGAATACATCGGCTACATTGATGGCGTTACAGAAATATTCAAAACAACTGACGGAGGCTTAAGTTGGACTAAGACCAATTTCCCATTTGATGGTCTTGGGACGCTACATTTCAGTAATGAAAATGAAGGTTTTCATTTAGAATATGTGTCTGCATATGAAGGCGGTGATTGGCCTGTTTTTAAGGGGAGTATTTACTATAGGACTAAAGATGGCGGAATAACATGGACTAAATCAGAGTTGATACCTTCATTGTCAATGAATTTGACAAATTTTCCGCAAAGAGAGCTTGGTTTTGCATTTTGGGGATCTACTCTATACAGGATGAAAAAAATAGACTAAAGTTTTTCTCATCAATTATATATTTACTTTCTCAGTATTCCGACTGGACAAAAAGGCCATGGTCTTCAAAGCATAATTTCATCAAAAAGGGACAATATCTTAATCGCTGACAGATTGTATACCGTGACAAATCTACCTGAAAATTGAGTTTTAATTCAAGGCCTAAGCATAACCCGGATGGTAGGCTTAATTGCCTTCGGCAGGCCGGACAATTTCGTAATCAGCCCCAAAGTCATAAAGAGCATGTTTAAAGCCACTTATTATACTTTCTGTACCTTGACCACTCCTGCTACCGTGACAAGGTCTATGGGCCTGCCGGCTGACGCACAAGCTGTCAAGTTTTTTGCAGCTACACTGTTTAAATCTATCTTGACGTGACAACTCCGTTCCATCTATCGGGACCTGCAAAAAACTCGCCAGCCCCGACACAGACGGCAACTAATCCTAACCACCGAGCCGTTAGCACAAATAGTTCGTGACTTGATTGGCCTCGCGCCGTCATCTATTGGGCTTATCATAACATTCAGATTTTTTGTCATCTGTAATGAAAAGCTCCCCGCGATTACTACCTTGACAATTTTGTCTAAAAAGCATATTACATATACCTGGAGAAATTTATCCGCAGGCCAATCTTGGACAATTCCTGCTCAAACTACTTGTGCTAACCAAAAAGTCTGAAATTCATCAAGTTTCAGTATTAAAAAAACTTGTAGATTTGTTTTCGGTGGATTTTGAAAAACGAGTTATAGATAATTAGAACAACCGATTTGACTATTTGTCAATCTGCAAGAATGCATGAAAATTGAGATCAGAAACGAATGAAATATTATATTAATATATTACTTCTTTTGAGAGTTTTTCAATTGCAATTTGAATATAACAAACAAATGGAATTATGAATAATAGAAGCTTTATCAATGGATTTATTACAGTCCTTCTAGGCTTAATGATAATTTCCTGCCAGCCAAGGAATTCTTCAAATGAAACTTTAAAGGATAAACAGGAAAATAGCTCCCTTGCAAGAATTGATAGTATTATTTTCAAAACATCAGGTGAAGAATTTATTTACTTAGGTGAAAGACTTTACCCAAATCCAAGAGTACCCGATAGTTTGATTGCTAATCAACTTGTTAGTACTGAAGTCATCTGCGTTTCTGAAGTAGGTGATACAATTTTTGCTTTTTTAAATAATGAATTACTTTACGATAGAGAAAACAAATACTTTCCTTTGGTAAATGACTCAATGTTCACATTAATTTATCCAGAACACTATAGAATAACTGTTGACGATGATATCCCATATTTTGTTTATTTGGAGAACGAAAATGATTTAATCACTTTAATTAAGGATAAAAAAAGAAACATTTATTATTGGGAAAGTGCCACGATCCAAGACACAGTAGTTAATTTCTTTTATAATATTAAAGTTGGAATGGAAAAAGAGGAAGTTTTTTCACGTCTTAAACTTCCAAAAATAAACTTTAATAAGTCAGATTTTTCAATGATACTATGTCAAGCAGCAAGACCTTATAAAATATGGTATAAACAAATCAAATTCTCAAAAAATCAATTAGACTCTTTTGGCAAAGCGAACTTAGATTTCTCAACTGACAAATCAACATTGCAAGCACTTCTTCATTTTAAAAATAACAAATTAGAACTTATTTATTTAGATCCTTGGATTGGCTATGGGCAAAAAGGGGAAATTAGGAGTAAAAAAATTAATAAATAGTAAATTATTAACCCCCCATAACACGGACAATATTGGTAAGTTGAATGTAACCTCCCAAATTCGTTTCGTTTTGATAGCTGGACTTCCATTTATGACAATACTCAACAAAGCTTTTCGTGTGTGACAAATTCACGAATTATTTCAGGATTTAAAACTATCGTGACATTTTAATCCACTACTTGTGCTAACAACGCTGGTAGGTTTAATTGCCTTCGCCAGCCCGGACAAATCCTACATCACCCCAAAGTCTATGTTTCAAATTGCAACCCACTTATTAAACCTTTACACCGGGAGCAATCCTGCATCCGTGAAAAAGTCTACTGGGCTGTCGGCCGACGCACCGTTGTCATGGTTTTTGCATCGCCATCTGCCAGCTTCTGCACCCGGAGCAATTCTCGCCGTTTGCCGGGACTCAGTCATCTTGACCATTTTATCATGACAGCCAACTTATCGCCACTTATCGGGACTTTGCAAAAACACATGCCAACCCGGACACGGACGGCAACTAAACCTACCAGCGGGCCGTTATGGTTAATTCGCAAGTTTCGTGATAGTTACAGATTCTCAAAACTAACCATAACTCAAGCGAGGTTTATAAATCGTGACAAATCCTGCTTCGCCACCGGGATTGGTAAACTGGGACAAATTCGTAAAACTAGACAACTCCTGCCCTTCTGCCGGGATTGGTAACCGGGACAAATTCGTAAATCTGGACTACTCCTGCTGATTAGAGAGTATATCTTTTCACATAAGAAATAGCTAAGTCCTCAGAGTAATGGGAATTATTCAAGTTTTAAGTAAATTAGAAAAGTTAAAATACCATATCAAGCAACCATCAATGTTTAATTTCAATCTATAAAGTATGAAACAAATTAGTATTTTATTTTGTCTTTTTATCTTTACCAATTCTTGTATAAAGGAGAACCTTCCCAATGTGATTACTACTCCAATAACGGAATTTACATGGGACTATGCTATAGCTGGCGGAGAAGTCATTGATGATGGAGGTTCTCAAGTTATTTCAAGAGGCGTTAGTGCTCGCACCAAATGGGATCAGCCCTGGCTAACAGTTGATGGTTCAGGTACCGGCAGTTTTGAGAGTAAAATTAACATAATATGGCATGGAGCATCAATGTCAATTAGAGATACGCATTATTTAAGAGCTTACGCTACAAATAGAAATGGGACATCTTATGGCGAAGAACTTTCTTTTTATCCAAAATTAAAACCACCAGATTCTAATTCAATAGAGTTAAGAAAGATAACTGCGACAACTAATTCAATTATTGTTGCTTACAGTTTATCAATACCCCCAGTACGGCCTTGGGAAGAAAATGGTATATGTTATAATACCACTGGGTCTCCTTCTATTGAAGGAGCGCATATTGTTGCTGCTGGCCCTTACACATCAACTAGCATCATCATAAATAACTTATTACCAAATACTAAGTATTATATTTGTGGATACATAAAAAATGAATCTGGTATATCTTATACAGGCCAGCAAAGTATTTCAACTACTGAAGGAGAAATTTCTGATATAGATGGAAATATTTATCAAATCAAAACTATCGGCAATCAAGTCTGGACTATTGAAAACCTGAAAGTATCAAATTTCAAAGACGGGACTCCAATTAGTTTTGTGGAGGATAATTTATCATGGAACTCAACATTTACAAGTGCTTATAGTACATATAATCCAATTTATGGTAAATTGTACAATTATTATGCTATAGCTGATACCCGTAAACTTTGTCCAACAGGTTGGCATGTACCAACTGACGAGGATTGGAAAATTTTAGAAGTATGCCTTGGGATGAGTCAAATTCAGGCTGATGCTACAGGATTGAGAGGGATAGATCAGGGTGGAAAGTTAAAGCAGATTGGATGCCCGGATTTTTGGACATGTCAAAATATTGGAGCAACAAACTCGTCTGGCTTTTCAGCATTGGGAGGCGGTTATAGATATGATAACGGAATATTTTCAGAGGCTGGACTAAAAGCATACTATTGGTCAAGTACAGAGTATGACGCTATTTCTTCTTGGGCCAGATCTATATCAAATAATAATACTCAGGTTGGACGTTCAAGTATTAAAAAGGGATTTGGATTTAGTGTCAGATGTATCAAGGATTAAACTATCCATAAATGAGAAATTGTAGGCTAAACTGTCTTCAATACACTCATATTCATATATATATATATCAAATATTCAATTCCATGACTAATCTTGACTACCTGCATGGATTAGAAACACTGACAAACTTCATTTGAGGGACAAATTCGTTGTCGTTTGACAGTTTTAATATTAGAACTAACCATAACACGGATGGTATAGGTAATTGCCTTCAGCAGCCCGGACCAATTCATAATCACCCCAATGTCTATCACCATAATTTACACCCACTTATCAAGTTTTATATACCGTGACCAATCCTGCTACCGTGACAAAGCCAATGGGGCTGCTGGCCGACGCGCCGTTGTCATGGTTTTTGCATCACCATCGTGATAATTTTATCATATCGTGACAAATCCTGCTCACTTATCGGGACACACTCATCTGGACCACTTTATCGTGACATCCAAATCCTGCTCATCTATCGGGACTGTGCAAAAACACATGCCAACCCGACATAGACGGCAACTCCCCATACCACCGAGCCGTTATGCTTAAGCCTCAGGCCGTTACGGGACAGATCCGTCATGACCGAAAAGGCCTAAGCATAACGGTTTCGAAGTAGAATTTTATCATAAATTGGACAATTTCTTATTCGCTGTGAGACCGTTTACCATGACAAATTTGTATATCAAGACAAATCCTGCTCCCCTATCGGGACTAGGTAACACCGCAAATTCAAATCTGCATTGGAACGATTTTTGCTGTTAATAGATTAACAGTAAAGTTAATTCAGAATTATATAATTGATCATCTAGAAATACCTTGATTGTCTAACCTTTATCCAATTATCATGTCAAAAATAAGTACTGGAATATTATTGGTAGCAATATTTCTAATTGGTTGTAGTAAACCAATAAATGAAGCAGAAACCAAATTTAACCCTATTGACAATACCGTGTTAAGTTTGGATGGTTGGGAGTTCTCAAAATCAACTTACGATTTTTCTATTAATTCAAGAGGTCTTTATTTCCTAAATTCTGAAATTGGATTTGTGGTTGGATATAATGGCGACATCTATAAAACAACTGATTCAGGAGAAATGTGGACTAAGCAAAATTCCGGCACTACTCTCCACCTGCATTCTGTTTTTTTCATTAATGAGAATGTTGGATTTGTATCAAGCCAATCGATGAACTGTTTAGGCGCAGACTGCAATAAAGGCTGTTTGCTGTTAAAAACTACGAATGGAGGAGAGACCTGGACAAAAACATTTTTCCCTAATTATTTAAGTATACATTCACTAAAATTCTTTGACGAATTAAAAGGGGTTGCAATTATTTATACAACTGGAAATAACGGCATGCAAAACAAAAAACTCGCAACTACTTCAGATGGTGGTATAAATTGGTCTATAAATAATTTAGAAATTATTGCACCTTATGATGAGCTAGTCTTTGCTGGTAATTTAATCTTTGTTGCTGGAAAGAATCAACGAATTTATAAAAGTTCAGATTATGGTCAGACATGGACTACATTGAACACACCTGTAAAAACAACCTATGATATTAGAGAATTATACTTTTACAATGAAACCATTGGCTATATTGATGGCATTTCAGAAATATTCAAAACAACTGACGGAGGCTTAAGTTGGACAAAGACCAATTTCCCATTTGATGGTCTTGGGACGCTACATTTCAGTAATGAAAATGAAGGTTTTCATTTAGAATATGTGTCTGCATATGAAGGCGGTGATTGGCCTGTTTTTAAGGGGAGTATTTACTATAGGACTAAAGATGGCGGAATAACATGGACTAAATCAGAGTTGATACCTTCATTGTCAATGAATTTGACAAATTTTCCGCAAAGAGAGCTTGGTTTTGCATTTTGGGGATCTACTCTTTACAGGATGAAAAAAATAGACTAAAGTTTTTCGCATCAATTATAAATTTACTTTCTCAGTATTCCGACTGGACATAAAGGCCATGGTCTTCAAAGCAAAATTTCATCAAAAAGGGACAATATCTTAATCGCTGACAGATTGTATATCGTGACCGTGACAAATCTACCTGAAAATTGAGTTTTAATTCCAGGCCTAAGCATAACCCGGATGGTAGGCTTAATTGCCTTCGGCAGCCCGGACAAATCCGTAATAGCCACCACGTCTATCACCGTAAATTTCACCCACTTATCTAGTTTTATATACCATGACTAATCCTGCTACCGTGACAAAGCCAATGGGGCTGCCGGCCTTCGCTCCTGTTGTCATGGTTTTTGCATCACCGTCGTGACAATTTTTTCATACCGTGACAAATCCTGCTCACTTATCAGGACTCACTCATCTTGACAACTTTATCGTGACAGCCAAATCCTGCTCATTTATCGGGACTGTGCAAAAACTCATGCCAACCCCGACACAGACGGCAACTAATCCTAACCACCGAGCCGTTATGGGCAATAGCGCTGATTCAGTTACAGTTACCTAGACAAATTCGTCAGTGTGAAAGATTCGTTTTACCTTGACAGATTATCTCTCAGCGCCACTGGCCTATAACGGACTATCTTGACTAATTATCATTGACGTGACAATTTCGTTTTCTCTATCAGGATTCTCTCATCGTGACCATTTCATAATGACATTTGAATTATCGACATCTGCCGGGATTGTGTAATCACACACGGTATTTGAATCACCACTTTGTTGTTAACAAATTAACAGTAAACCGAGACAAATTCGATATACCTTGACTAATTATCTATCCGCGTAAAAACCTATAACAGCTCCGAAGCAAATAATACTCAATTGGGCGGACCCGCGATTAAAGACCGGAATTAAGCAAATCGGCATAATATTTGTGGCTTCTTATTTAACAACAACTTAACTAACAGCCTACTAAAATGAAAAAATCTTTTTTGTTTTTAGTTTTACTCACAATTTTCTCTTCCTCAAAAATTACAGGACAAGACAATACTCAAGGCCTAAGAAAATGGTCTGCATCTATTTCATATTCTCCGATTAGCACATTCTATTATTATGGTAGCACCGGCGAAAAGTCTTATGATTATTACACAAAAGGTATAAGGGAGGTTATATATCCTTTCGGAGTTAACTTCGCAATACACCATGATTTAAATGACAGACTATCTTTAAGTTCTGGATTAAACTACAAAGCTCGCTTGACAGATATTTCAACTTTTGCTCTTGGATTATTCTACTACAGTGAGGAATCTACTGATAACAGATACATTTTTGAAATTCCCTTTAGTGTTTATTATAATTTACTTACTCCCTCAAAGATTTTCGACCCATACTTAAAGACCGGATTAAGGACAACCTACTTTAAAAGGTATTATGTTGGAGAATATACTTCAAGTGAAATGATGACGGAGCCAATCAATGGAGAGATTAACAATCATGACGGAAAATTATTTCTGTTTTATGAAATTGGGACTGGTACATATATTAACATATCAAATTCATTTTCCGTTAAATTAGAATCTAATCTAACCTATACGATATCAGGTTTTGGATACTTAGAAGTTCAATTAGGCATGAAGTATTCTTTTAAATAAAAGCAGCATATCATGATTTCTGTTGCCATGGTTTTTGAATCTTCATCTAAATAATTTTATCCTTACCTGACAAATACTGGTCATCTATCATAATTAAAAAAACATCTTTCAATATTTAAATTACTAGCCTATAACGGACTATCTGGACCAATTATCATTTACGTGACAATTTCGTTTTCTCTATCATGATTCTCTCGTCGTGACCATTAATCAACCTCTATAGCATCTCTTCAGGGATTCTGCCATCCATTAAGTATATCATACCGTGACAAATACTGCTATCATTCAAGGACTTGGGGATAATATATGACAAAATAACTACTGCCCATAACCCGGATGGTTGGGGTAATAAGCTTGTCACAATTTTTGCTCGCCACCTTGACAATTTTTTCATGACGATTAACTTCTCACTCATCTTCCAAATCAGTGCTTTCCGGCTCTGGACAAATCCGTTTGTCATGACAACTTTATCTCTCGCCGGGACTGGCAAAAATTGCGCCATGGTGGCTTGTCCGCCGGGACTAATCCTGCCTAAAGTACCAGGACACGTAACGGCGGACGGCGCCACCAACGCTTACTACCGCAACCACCGAGCCGTTAGCATTCAGGCCCAAAGTCGCCGTGACAATTTACTCATATCGTGACAATTCCGTAACGTAATCAGGGGACCCGAATGCTAACCGAAAAATCAGATTACACTCGGTTTCGGGACTCAAAATGTTTTTTAACTTTGACTGTCGATAAATCCTATAAACAAGCTATTGGGCATAATTCCAACCAATAAATATCTTTGATCAATGACCCAAACTAATTTCATAATAGTCCAAGATTGCACACTATTCCAGATCAAAAAAGCAATCAGACAATGGATCTATATGTATGATAAATCATTGTCAGAGAATTTTTGTATTGAGTTATATCAGTATGACACAAATAAGTATGTCATTATACCCAAAGAAGATATTGATAATCAGTCATTCAATTTTTTGGTTAATTATTTATACTACCCTGAAAACATAAAGTATAAACCAATAATTAGTGGTTACACTTTTGTGAAAGACACAACGATTTTCCCAAAAGAGAAATTAAACTATGAAATAGAAATTTTGTTCCCCAAAATGATACAGAGTACGATAATGTATATGCCGTGACTCAATATAATGAAGTGTTTAAAATTGATTTTGGAGGTAAAACGATTAAATCTTCATTAATCAAAAGTTTTGAAAAACCACCATTAGATTTCTCAGTTCTCTCATCACCTCAAATTTTTAAAAAAAAGAAGGTTGATCCAAAGAAGGTCGCGCTTAAAGAAAAAGAAAAGATTAAAAGGCGAACAAGTATTATCTCACTCGTTGTTGTACTCTTGATTTTAATAAGTTATGCATTTATCGGGAATTCAAAGAATTTTAGTTTGATGACAGGATTTATCTTTTTGGGGAATTTGGGGTTGGTTCGTTTTAGATTATAAAATGCTTCAACATCTATCATTTTTCTCATAGCAGTTGCAATTTCAATTTTTCCGATAATATACAGCTACATATTATTTCAGAAACTTCTTACGTTTGACTATAGATTTATCAAATCAGCATCATATTTGCCAATTTTCCTTTTAACAATCCAATTTCCTTTAAGAAGATTATTCATAAAAATACTCAAGAGAGAACCTGTTGTCGATAAACCTGCTCCATCGATGGCAGATTTTATATACACCATTATACTTTGGATGACATCATTGATATTGCCATTTATAACACTAATATAGTTACGCCCCATAACCCTGACAATATGGGTAAGTTGTTCGTTACAGTTTTAGCTTTTTCTCTTCTACTCAAGACAGATATTTTATGGTTGATACCCCGGACACGCGTATCTGTATACAATTTAATTCATATAAAATGACAGTTTAAAAATTGGCCCGAAATGCTAACCCGGATGGTAGGGCTTAATTGCCTTCGGCAGCCCGGACAAATTTTTAATCAACCCAATGTCTATCACCATAAATTTCACCCACTTATAAGTTTTTGGTACCGTGACTAATACTGCTACCGTGACAAAGTCTATGGGCTGCCGGCCCTCGCTCCTGTTGTCATGGTTTTTGCATCTCCGTCGTGATAATTTTACCATACCATGACAAATCCTGCTCACTTATCGGGACACCTTCATCTGGACAACTTTATCGTGACATCCAAATCCTGCCCACTTATCGGGACTGTGCAAAAACTCATGCCAACCCCGACACAGACGGCAACTAATCCTAACCACCGAGCCGTTATAGTGCATTTGCGATTCCTGCCTGACCCCAAATTGACACTCCAAACGCACTATAACTCCAAATCCTTTTTTATATTTAAATTTGTATACCGTGACAAATCCTGCATCAAAGACAGTTCCTCAAGACAGACAATCAAGACTATTGAGTAATGGTTTTTGCATCGTCGTCTTGACAATTTTATTGTGACATCAAATTGTAACCCATTTACCGGGACTCTGCAAAAACAAAAATATTTTGGCTCAATATTTGTTAATTATTTCACAAACCTAAGGACCATGAATTCTTTGAAAAATAGAATTGTATTTATCTTCGTTATCGGCTTAATTATTACTTTCAATAGCTGTGAGCATGACTCACTTACGAATTCTGCATGCGGTGTAGAAAATCCCTTTACAAATCTTCCATGGCTTAATGAATATGTTAAAAACATGAGTAGTAATACGACTCATGATTATACCAGGATCAATTATTACTTACATGGTTCTGAAAACATAATTGAGATTCAGTGGAACTTAATAGGCATTCAAGATGCTCCAACAGGTGTGTTATATAACTGTAGTGGAATTCAGCTATATTCCTGTAGAGGTAACCAACCGATTGATACTTGTTTAAATGTTCTTAAGGACTCCAAATTTATAGGTACTCTCTGGGAAAAAGAATAAATAAACGCACTATGACAAGGATGATTTAATTAATTTCCTTCGACAGTCCGGACAAATCCTCAAAAAACCAATGTTAAATTACACCCGCTTAATAACTTTTTGTACCGTGACCAATCCTACTACCGTGACAATTTCATCGCTGGTTGACAGTTTTATAAATAAACGCACTATAACACGGACGGTTGGGGTAATAAACTTGTCACAATTTTTGCATGGTGACGTGAACGCCAGCCGAGCAAAAACTGCAAGTAATTTAGGGGCCCGAACGCTCTTTTCTCTTTTGATCATTTTAGCTTAATGACAATTTTCTGCCCTTTTACAAATTTCTCACCCTACGCTCAGTCGGCTGGCTTGCTTTATCTTGACATGTCAGTTTTCACTCTCTGCCGGGATGGCAAAAATTGCGCCATGGTGGCGTGTCCGCCGGGACTAATCCGACCTAAAGTACCAGGACACGTATCGGCGGACAGCGCCACCAACGTTTACTACCGCAACCGCCGAGCCGTTATGGGCAATAGCGCTGATTCAGTTACAGTTACCTAGACAAATTCGTCAGCGTGACAGATTCATTTTACCTTGACAAATTATCTCTCAGCGCCACTAGCCTATAACGGACTATCTTGACTATTTATCATTGACGTGATAGTTTCGTTTTTCTATCAGGATTCTCTCATCGTGACCATTTTATAATGACATATGAATTATCGCAATTTGCCAGGATTTTATAATGTCACACAATATTTTAATCACTATTTAATTGTTAACATAAGAACAGTAAACCTTGACTATTTATCTAATTTCAATAGCATCTCATCAAAGTACCAGGAAACGTAACGGCGGACGGTGCCACCAACGTTTACTACCGCAGCCGCCGAGCCGTTATAAGCCATTGGTTTACGGCATGCCAATTTTAATTCCGATTATAACGCGGCACAATAATTGATACTGCCAATGATAAGAAACACTTCTATCTTAATGAATAAGAAACTCTTTATAAAACATATTCTGTTTATTACGATAATTGTATTCAATTTTGCATCTACCTCAACCTTTGGACAAAAAATTGATTTTGTGAAGGTTATAGCAGGTCAAGGAATAATCTATAATAATGATTCGATCATACTTTTCAAAACAACAATAAACGATTTGTGTAAAATATTAAATATCAAACTCACTCAAGACCCTAATGAATTTACTATAAGAATGTGGGATGGTTACGATCCTAAGACAGGAGAAGCAGTATCCGGGTCAGATGTCAATAAAGAGATAAACTATAAATCTATGAATTTTCAGTTTTCAGATTCATCCAGTAATAAAACCCTTAAATTAAATTGGATACAAATTAAAGAAGACAAGACATTAAAGGTGTATACAGATTCTGGACTACAAATTGGTGACATAAATCCCAAAATTGCTCAAAAGTATTTGCTGTATATGAACAATGATTTTATATCTAGCGATAGCTTAACATATAATTTGTACACCTATGGGATTTCGTTTCGACTTGAAAAAATCAATAAAAAAGACCTTACACTTACGGAGATTTCAACTCACTATATAACAAAATAAAAAACGGCTTATAACACGGACAATATGGGCAATAGCGCTGATTCAGTTGCGGTTACCTAGACAAATTCGTCAGCGTGACAGATTCGTTTTACCTTGACAAATTATCTATCAGCGCAACAGCCTATAACAGCCCATCTGGATCAATTATCATTGACGTGACAATTTCGTTTTTCTATCAGGATTCTCTCATCATGACCATTTTATAATAACATTTGAATTATCGCCATCTGCCGGGTTTGGGTAATAGCACACAATAACTATTTTATTGTTTACAAAATAACAGTCAATCGTGACAATTTATCTAATTTCTATAGCATCTCTTCAGTATTCTGCCTTCCATTAAATATTTCATATCGTGACAAATACTGCTTTCAATCAGGATCTTAAAATTATATCTATCAAAAAATAACTACTGCCCATAACCCGGATGGTTGGGGTAATAAACTTGTCACATTTTTTGCTCGCCACCGTGACAATTTTATCGTGACACAAAACTTATCACTTATCTTCCAAATCCGTTTTTTCCGGCTCTTGACAAATCCGTCTACCGTGACAACTTTATCGTTCGCCGGGACTGGCAAAAAATGCGCCATGGTGGCTTGTACGCCGGGACTAATCCTGCCTAAAGTACCAGGACCCTTAACGGCGGACGGCGCCACCAACGTTTACTACCGCAACCACCGAGCCGTTATGCTTAAGCCTCAGACTGTTCCGTGACAAATTCGACTAGGCCGAAAAGGCCTAAGCATAACGGTTTCGAAGTAAATTTTCGTCATAATATGGACAATTTCTTAATCGCTGACGGACTATAAATCGTGACAAATTTGTTAATCAAGACAAATCCTACTCCCCTATCAGGACAAGGCAAAATCTCGGATTAAAATGCTCCATTGGAACGATTTTTGATGTTAATTTATTAACAAACTAAATCCAGATATATGAAAAGATTAAGTCTAATAATTGGTCTATCAATTTTCTTCTTCATATTCTCTTGCAAAAAATCTGAGAATGATTCTCTATCATCTTTTAAGGCGCTGAAAGATGGAGCTGAATGGATCGCACATCTAATTATTCTTACTTACATAAAACTGACAATTCTATTTCAATTTATGGAAGAAAGAAAAATTCTAAAAATTACGAAGAGGAGGGTTTATATCTTTCATTCTACATTTCTGACATTTCAGAATTGAATACCATCACTAAATTTTCGTCTTCCTGGAATAAAACTATTGGTGGAGATTTACTTACTGATAGTTATGTAATAGATTCAATTTCAGCCAATTTTATTCAAATAACATCACTTGATACAATAAATAGACAAATTTCTGGGATATTCGAGGTAAAACTTCTCAAAGACAAAAGATTATCTAATGCTGGAGAAATAATGAACTTTACCTCTGGACAGTTTAATCTCAACTATCAGGAAGAATTTCTATATAATTCAAAGTCAAAATAATAGATTTAGACATCCCTTACTTGATTATTATAATACTCCATACTTTAACAGAAACTGTTTATAGTGACAAATCCTGCTA